>CACYKH010000007.1 GCA_902774915.1 uncultured Lachnospiraceae bacterium
AACCGTAGTGAGTGACAATTTCAGAAAAAACTATTGGCTGATTGTTGATAGAGAAGTATTTATAAGACCTGAAGATAATCTTAGAGATAAACTTGTGGCTCAAGAAGGTAGTTATAGAAATGTATTTGAATATTATGAAAAATACTATAACGAGAATGGGATTCCACTGAATATTCAGATTATTGATTCACAGGAAGCTACATGGAAAGCGCCAGGTGAAGATGTTGGTATTAAGCTTTATTTTGATAACGAAGATGTGGAACTGGAGAGACTTAGATTTGTAAAAGGTGGGAAGGTTCCAACACTTAAAAATGAAGTTGCTGTATCCCACAGCTTAAAGGAATCAAGGGGATTAAATCTAGGTGATACAGTTACACTGGTTTATAGAGTATATCAGGATGATGGCTTTACTCTTAAATATGTAAAGAAGGATTTTATTGTAACGGCTTACTACGAATCTATGTTGAATGGTGGCATACCGGAATTTATCATGGCTGAACCGGATGAAAACTATTTTGTAGATGACTGGGATCTTTTCAACGAAGCTATAGATGTACCTGACGAAGAGTATGATGCAACAATTGAAAAAATGAGAAATGTCAATAAAGACATAATGATATGGGACTTCGATCAGGTTCTGGAATATGATCTTGGAAGAGAGTATGGAACAATATTTGATATGCTCTTTGCGGTAATAGCAATTATTATGTCGGTAACTATATTTGCAATGACCTTCCTGTATCAGCAGATATTTATTGAGGAAGAAACAGCTGATATAGCAATGCTGAAGAGTATTGGTGTTGATAGGAGCAGCATAAGAGGATGGCACTATCTCAGAATACTTATTCTGGTCGTATGTTCGATGATACTTGGTTTTCTTCTGTCATTCACAGTATCTAAAGCACTCTTTAACCAAGTGGGAAGGGCAGTGCTCGGAGTTGGAAAATTTGCGCTTGCATCACCGACGCCTTTCTCAATGATAGTTATTCCACTGGGACTGCTAGTACTTGTTTCAATCAGTTTATTATTAGCCTTTAAACCTATTGATAGTATAAAGATATGGAGAGTCAGAGATGAATAAAATATATAAAAAAATAATAAGCTGTTCTTTAACGCTTGGAATGCTGCTTCTCTGAATGTGGAAGAAGAGGTAACCTACACAGATGACAGTGAGAAAGAAGAGGTTATAGAAACCTTTTCTTCTGCAGATGGACTGTGCGTTATCGAGAAGTATCCAACCTATTATGACGTAACACTGGACTATGAAAAAGGTGAACCAGCCGAAGTAGGAAAAGCTTATGCGGAGACCATCCTAGAAGCTGTTCCTGGTTTTGTGAATAACTTTGAGCCATATCTTCATGAGAATATAAGAAATGCTTTTAATGGACGTAAGATAAATGAGGAAGCACTTAAAGAAAGAATAGAAACAATGGTTGATTCATTGCCTAAGGAATATAAGGATGAAGTTACAAGCTTTGCCGAGACTATATCTCAAGGCGAAGAGGGCTATGCAGAAGACGGAAAGCTTAGCTATATAGAAGCACTTACCATGCAGATTATCCCTGACGCTCTTAGACCTACAGCCTGTAGTGCACTTTCTCTTGGAGGAGAAAAAACCGTCAGCGGAAAGAGAATATCCATTAGAAATCTTGAATGGAGTGCCGGAAGCGAAAATCAGATAACAGAAATTCATGCAGTAACTCATATGAAGAAGGGTGATAGTTCGATAACAAGTATCGGATTTCTGGGAGTTCTCGATATAATAACTGCTGTGAATGATAATGGCGTCATGATTGCAATCCTTGACGTAGGTTCCAAAGAAGGACTGCCATTTGTTTACAAAGGTAAAAAGTGTTACACCTTTGAAATCAGATACGCACTTGAACGTTTCGAAACGGCTAAAGAAGCAGGCGAATACCTAGTAGGCGAAAGTGGAGACTTTACATGGTGTAACAACCTGCTATGTACTGACGAAAAGGATGCGTTCTGCTGTGAGAATGCAACTAAAGAAGTTGCAGCTACCGGAAAGGCGAAGTCAGTTCTCAGAACTAAAGACTCAGAACTCATGGAAGGACTCGAGTGGGATACACCAGATGCACTCTGTATAGTTAATACATTTGCTACCGAAGGCAATCAGGATACCTTTACTGGAGAGGAATTCAATATAACCCGTTTTGTAAAATACAACCAATGGGTGAGCGAAAAGGACAAGTTCTCCGTTGCAGATGCAAAAGGACTTATGGCAAAGGAAGTTGTTGATGAGTACATAGTTTCCAACGTACATAACAGTGGAAATGTGCATACCGTAATCGTCGATTACAATACAGGAATAATACATGTATCCTTCACCAAAGGAGACTGCGCAGACAACATCCCTAAATTCCTCGATGTTGGCAACTATTAAATTTAGCAATTATTTAAATGGCCCCTCACTTATAAAAGATGAAGCACAGACTCTCTTCGAAAATGATAGCGTGATTTTCATAGATTTAAGGAGGGAGTTTCATAATTTGTAAGCAGCGAGCGACGCCTGTTTGAGCAAAAATGCCTTCCTTCAATCTTATGAAAGGCATTTTTGCGAGTTAAAGCGAGCTGCATTACAAACTGAAACGACCGACTATAAATCTAAAAAATGCTTAGCGTGTTTTAGAAGAGAGTCTGTGATTCATCTTATAAGTGTAAGGGGCCTTCAACAAATTGCTACAAATGATAGGCGTAAAGTGTTATGATTTATCTATGTGAGTAACGATTCATAGCAAATTGAATGTGGAGTTGAATATGACAGACATTCTTGTAATCGAAGACAACGAAGAACTTGGGACATTAATCCAGGACTTCCTACGTCGTGAAGGCTACTCAGTGGAGTGGAAACTTAACGCAGAAGAAGGACTAGCCCTTGTTAAAACAGCAGCTTTCAAGCTGCTGCTTCTTGACGTTATGCTTCCAGGAATGGATGGATATGAAGCTCTTCAGGAAATCAGACAAAGCCAGAAGCTTCCTGTTCTTATGATGAGTGCAAGGACAGATGATCAAAGCAAGATTCTTGGACTGGATCTTGGAGCGGACGACTATATAGATAAACCATTTTCTGTAAATGTTCTTGGCTTTAAGATCAAAGCTCTGATGCGCCGTGCCTATGATATGTCTGAGGATAGACAGCTTCTTACATATGATAGTATTACAATGGATGTCACGACCAGAACTGTTTATAAGGATGATAAAGAAATTTCAATCACTGGTAAAGAATTTGAACTTCTGGAATACATGATGCGCCATCCTGAACAGGTTATAAGAAAAGAAAAACTCTTCGATGAGGTTTGGGGTTTCGACTGCTTCAGCGAGCAGGGAAGTCTTAATGTGCATATTAGATGGCTTAGAGAAAAGCTGGAGGATGATCCAAAGAATCCTACATTGATACAAACCGTCTGGAGAGTAGGTTATAAATTTGGAGGCACTAAGGAATGAAAAAGCTAGCGAAACTTTATATTCTTGTGGTGCTTCTTTTTGTGGCACTTTTTGTGGCGGCAAATCTGCTCTTTGCGTCCTCTGTAAAAAAGAGTAATGAGTCAAGTAATATACTTATGAATCGAGCGGTGGATGGAATACGGGAAAAGTACAAGATGAGTACTATTCGTTATGACTACATTGATCCTATATCTAGTGTGGGAATTCAAAAGATTATCGATTCTTATATGGAAGAAAACAGGGCTGCTTTTGAGAAGGATTATGGGAAAAGGGCATTTCCTGATGAGGTTTCATACATATCAATAAGTCATGGAAGTGGTGCGGACAGTGCTAGTCTTCTTAATACGGACAGCAATAGGGAAAAGGTCTGGGCATTTTACGGCAGTGACGAAACTACGCTGATAGGCTTTGTTGTATTTAGATATAAGGATGAGAATTCTAAGGAATTACAGCTTCTGCTAAATGTATGTCTTGCGATAGCATTTATCATTGCAATAGCTATCTGCATTTATATCAGTAAGGCTGTTTTAAGGCCGTTTGAGAAGTTGTCCGACTATCCTGTAAAGCTCTCGAAGAATGAGATAACTGAAAAGCTTCCAGAAACCAAGAATAGACTATTTGGGAGATTTATCTGGGGTGTTAATATGCTCAGCGATAATATACAGAATAAGCAGAAGAAGGTAGATGAGCTTAGCCGGGATCATATGACCATGCTTACTACAATTGCTCATGGCATAAAGACTCCGGTTGCAAATATAAAGCTGTATGCAGATGCAATCAGCACTGGTCTTTATCAGGAGAATGGTGAGGTTAATAAGAGTGATGCAGAAATAGCGGGCAAGATCAGCAAGAATGCAGATGATATTACTGATATTGTTAAGGATCTGATTGATAAAGCTTCTGGCACGGTAGTTGATTTTGAACCGAATGTTCAGTCATTCTATTTGAAAGAACTGGTGGATTTTCTTGAAGAAGAATATAGTAATAGATTGAATGTGTTGAATATCCCTTATGTATTTGAAATGAACCATAATGCAATGGTAAAAAGTGATAAGAGTGGTATTTGCAGAATCCTTTCTCAGATTATGGATAATGCAATTAAGTACGGAAATGGAGAAGGGATAACAGTAAATCTAAGTAAGGAAGAAGATGGATATTATTTCGTTATCAGAAATAAAGGAAAGGTTCTTAGCGAAAAGGAACTTCCTTATATTTTCAATAGCTTTTGGCGTGGTTCAAATGCTGAAAAAACCGGAGGTAACGGAATAGGACTATTTGAGTCCAGGAAAATTGCGCAAAGTCTTTATGGCGATATATACGTTAAGGCAAATGAAGATGAAAATGAAATGGAATTTGATATTTATATTCCGGATTCCATATAGACAGAACCCCAAAAGGGTTCTGTTTTTTGTTGCTCTTTTGTTGCTCATTTTATGTTATATTTTGTCTAGGTTTAAAAATTAGTAAGAATAGGTGTAGAGATATGAAAGAATTGATTATATTTTTAGTTTTTCTTATGTGTGTAACCCTTTCAGCGTGTGGAACACATAAGAACGAAACAACTGATGTGGTTACTGAGGTAACAACTGAGGCTTCATCAGAGACGAATATGAATGTGGCAAATCCTTGGACTGATTGTGGATCACTTGAGGATGCATCTAAGATTGCTGGATTTGAAATGACCGTACCTGAAAGTGTGGATGGTTATCCAAATACATTTGTTCAGGCTATGCAGGATAAAATGATCCAGGTGTTCTTTAGTGATAAAGATATGGATGCGGAAGACAGAAGTGATGTGCTGGTCAGAAAAGGTGCTGGGACAGATGACATTTCCGGCGACTATAATGAGTATTCGCAAACAGAGTCAGCAGAGATGAGTGGAAAGAATGTAACACTCAAGGGCAATGATGATAAGATATTCAATGTAACATGGAATAGCGATGGATATGCTTATTCAATCGTTGCTGATAAGGGACTCGAAAGAGATGATGTTGAAGCAATAGTTGGAGCTGTTAAGTAATATAGGGTGAGAAGAGAATCCAAGAATAAAAGCCGAGGGTTAATCCCTCGGCTTTAAACGTTAAATTTGTTTAAATTAAGCATCCTTCTTAGCTGACTTTGTTGTAGCTATATAGATGATTGATGTAACAAGAACTAAGATAGCTCCTACGAGACAAAGAGTATTACCAATACCCTTATCGATATACTCGCTATATGCCTCATACTCCTTGAGTGCAGCGTTGTTGAGGAAATAGCCGAGGAACATAAGGAGTGCAGTGATTATTCCGAAGATAAGCTCTGCAACCTTCACACCTGCAAGTGCAAAAATAAGAGTTAAACCAAGGAATACTAAAATGATAACTCCAAAAATGTTAACTCCATCAGCGTTGATAAGACTAACAGTTAATTCCTGTCCAAGAGCATCTACTTTGTAAAATGGTAAGAATACTCCTAAGGCTGCAACTACAGCAGCAATCAGCACTAAAATAGCTCCAATTGGATTCTTTTTCATACTAAAAACCTTCCTTTCCTTTATTTTGTTGTATGAAATGCGGTATCAAACTCTACTTCGACACCGCACCCATTATAGTATAGTGTAGTTTATGCTGTCAATTTTTGTAAATAGCCACAAAATGTGGTATAATTCCGTACATCTATGGGGTTATAAATCCCAATAAGAAAATGTGGAGGCAAACCATGTCGGATAATTCGGTTTTGGACATGATAAACAGAATATATAATTCGACTACCATCCTTAATTTTGGTGCGCTTTTTACAGACGTTACACCTAACTTTGTAAAACCTGCCGAGCCGGAAATTGGAGATGATATTACGATCAAGTTCAGAACTGCGCGCAGCAATGTAGACGGAGTTGATATTGTAATTGGTGATCAGCATATTCCTATGAAGCTGACAGAGAACGGTGGCATCTTCGATTACTACGTGGTTAAGCTGCACAGCGTTTCATCTCCTGTTCAGTATTATTTCGAGGTTCATTCTGACAGGTTAAATGTCATCTACAATCGTCTTGGAATTCTTAGAGATGTTAATCATGATTATGATTTTAGAATAGTACCTGGATTCAAAACACCTGACTGGGCTAAGGGTGCAGTTTTCTATCAGATATTTGTTGATCGATTCTGCAATGGTGATAAGTCCAACGATGTTCTTACAGGTGAGTACAGTTATGTTGGTAGTCACGTTAGGAGAATAGAAGATTGGAACAAGGTTCCTGATAATATGGATGTAGGTAATTTCTACGGTGGTGATCTTCAGGGCGTAATGGACAAACTGGATTACCTGAAGGATCTTGGAGTTGAGGCAATTTATCTGAATCCTATTTTTGTTTCTCCTTCAAATCATAAATACGATATTCAGGATTATGATTATATAGATCCTCATTACGGAAAAATTGTTAAAGACTATGGTGACCTTCTTCCAGAAGGTAATAATGATAATACAGAGGCAACAAGGTACATCCATCGTGTTACAGACAAAGCAAATCTTGAGGCTTCAAATAAACTCTTTGCAAAGCTTGTTGAAGAAGCTCATGAGAGAGGTATTAAAGTCATCCTTGATGGCGTGTTCAACCATTGTGGTTCATTTAATAAGTGGCTGGATAAGGAATGCATTTATGATCAGAATCCTTCCTACAAGAAGGGTGCATATGTTGATGCGGATAGTCCATATAGATCGTTCTTTAAGTTCAGAGATGAGAATGACTGGCCATATAACGGTACATATAACGGATGGTGGGGGCATGATACTCTGCCAAAGCTTAATTATGAGGAGTCCATTAAGCTTCATGATTATATTATGAAGATTGGACAGAAATGGGTTTCTCCTCCATACAATGCAGATGGATGGAGACTTGACGTTGCGGCTGATCTTGGTTATTCAGAGGATTATAACCATAGATTCTGGAAGGACTTCAGAAGTGCAGTTAAGAAGGCAAATCCAGATGCAATCATACTTGCAGAGCATTATGGAAATCCTAAGTCCTGGCTGGAAGGTGATCAGTGGGATACCATAATGAACTACGGTGCATTTATGGAGCCTATCACCTGGTTCCTGACAGGTGTTGAAAAGCATAGTGATGAGTTCCGTGGAGACTTCCTTGGAAATGCAGATTTCTTCAAGGGCTCCATCAGAAATTATATGTCATACTTTATGTATAATTCGCTTTATGTTGCAATGAACGAATTATCAAATCATGACCATTCCAGATTCCTGACAAGAACCAACCACAGAGTTGGACGTATTCAGACTTTGGGAGCGGAGACAGCAAATGAAAATGTAAACAAGGGCATAATGAGAATGGCGGTTGCATTCCAGATGACATGGCCGGGAGCTCCAACAATTTATTATGGAGATGAGGCTGGAGTTTGCGGATGGACAGACCCTGATTCAAGAAGAACTTATCCTTGGGGACATGAGGATAAAGAACTGATAAAGTTCCACAGAGATATCATCAAGATACATAATAGATATAAATCTCTCAGAACAGGATCACTTAAGTTCCTTAATGGAGATTACAGGCTGATCTCTTATGGAAGGTTTAACTATAAAGAAGCAGTTGCTGTTATTATTAATAGTGACTTCGTTGAGAAGGAAGTTAAGCTTCATGTTAGAGAGCTTGGAGTCCACAACAATAGAACTATGAGACGAGTTATGCTCACAACTGAAGATGGCTACACCATGGAAGAAGAATTTGCAATGGTTCAGAATAATGTTCTGACTGTTGTGGTTCCAAAGTGTTCAGCTTCCATCTTTGTTTGCAAGTTACAGGCACAGTAAATATTAATTCGGAGTCATGCACAGCATGGCTCCTCTTTATCTACTATAAGGAAGAACTATGGCAGAGTTTAAACTATGTTCGGAATATGCCCCAACTGGTGATCAGCCGGAAGCTATCCAGGCGATTGTTGAAGGATATAAGTCTGGTAAAAAACATCAGACGCTTCTTGGTGTAACTGGTTCAGGTAAAACCTTTACCATGGCAAATGTAATCAAGGCTCTAGGTAAAAAGACTCTTATCATGTCACATAACAAAACACTTGCTGCCCAGCTCTATGGAGAGATGAAGGCTTTCTTTCCAGAGAATGCAGTTGAGTATTTTGTTTCTTATTATGATTATTATCAGCCGGAAGCATATGTGCCTTCGTCGGATACTTATATAGCCAAGGACTCCTCTGTTAATGATGAGATAGATATGCTGAGACACAGCGCCACATCAGCTCTTGTGGAGAGAGATGATGTTATTGTTGTTTCATCAGTTTCGTGTATATATGGTATTGGTAACCCTGAAGATTATAAGTCTATGATGTTAGGTTTGAGACCAGGCATGGCTCTCGATAGAGATGTGCTCATCCGGGAACTTGTGGATATGCAATATACCCGAAATGAGATGGACTTTAAACGTAGCACCTTCAGAGTTAAAGGTGATGTTGTAGATATAATCCCAGCCAATAAAGATAGTGACGCAATAAGAATAGAATTTTTCGGTGACGAGATAGACAGGCTCTCTGAGTTTGATCCTATAACAGGAGAGATAAAAAGGGATGTTACATTTACATGCATCTTCCCTGCATCTTATTATGTTATCGCTCCAAGTAAAATGGAGAGAGCACTTAAGGAAATAGACGATGAGCTTAGAGAACGAATAGTTTATTTTAAGTCCCATGACAAGCTTCTGGAGGCGCAGCGAATCCAGGAAAGAACAGAGTTCGATATGGAAATGCTCCGCGAAGCCGGTTTTTGTTCTGGAATAGAAAACTATACTCGTATACTTGCAGGCGGTAAGCCTGGAGACCCTCCGGATACTCTTGTGGATTTCTTTGGCGATGATTATCTTCTGATAATAGATGAGTCCCATCAGACTCTTCCTCAGATCAGAGGTATGTTTGGCGGAAACAAAAAGAGGAAAGAAACCTTGATCGAATTTGGTTTCAGACTTCCTTCTGCCATGGATAACCGACCACTGAATTTCGAAGAATTTGAAGAGAGAGTTGATAAGATACTTTATGTTTCTGCGACTCCTGGTCCATATGAAGATGAACATGAAGAAGCAAGAACTGAGCAGATTATAAGACCTACCGGCCTTCTGGATCCACCTATTGATGTAAGACCTGTAGCGGGTCAGGTAGATGACCTCTTTAGTGAAATAAATGCAGAAGTTTCGAAGGGGAACAAGGTTCTTGTCACAACTCTTACTAAGAGAATGGCAGAGGAACTTACAGACTATCTTCGTGGTCTGGATATAAAGGTAAAATATCTTCATTCGGATATTGATACTCTTGAACGTATGGAAATTGTTCGAGATCTCAGACTTGGCGTTTTCGATGTTCTTGTAGGAATCAACCTTCTTCGAGAGGGTCTTGATATTCCGGAGATAACACTTGTTGCGATTCTTGATGCAGATAAAGAAGGCTTCCTTCGTTCAGAAACATCTCTCATTCAGACCATCGGTCGTGCAGCGAGAAATGTGGATGGACATGTAATCATGTACGCAGATACTATTACGGATTCTATGAGACGCGCCATTGATGAGACTAACCGTCGTCGTGAGATTCAGCAGAAATACAATGAGGAGCATGGCATTACACCTCAGACTATACGTAAAGCTGTGCGAGAACTTATTTCTACAAGTCTTAAGGCTGCTGAAGAAGAGTCACAAGAACGTAAGTCCAGAGTCGGAAAAGATCCGGATCTTATGAACAAGAAAGAACTTGGAAAAGAAATCGACAGACTGACTAAGAAGATGAATAAAGCAGCTGCAGATCTCAACTTCGAGATGGCTGCAGTTCTTCGTGACGAACTTATCGAACTAAAAATAAAACTAAGAGATTATGATAAATAGGAAAAGAAATGAGTGAGATAAAATATATAACAGTGCAGGGTGCAAGAGAGCATAACCTTAAAAATGTGGATGTGACCCTGCCAAGAAATAAATTTATAGTATTTACCGGACTATCAGGTTCAGGTAAATCTTCGCTTGCATTTGATACTATCTACGCAGAGGGACAGAGAAGGTATATGGAGTCCCTTTCGTCTTATGCAAGACAGTTTCTGGGTCAGGCTGAAAAACCTGATGTGGACAAGATTGAAGGTCTTTCGCCTGCAATCTCTATTGATCAGAAATCCACAAATAAGAACCCTCGTTCAACTGTAGGAACTGTAACTGAGATTTATGATTACCTTCGTCTTCTCTATGCAAGAATTGGTGTACCACATTGCCCTAATTGTGGCCGCATAATCGAGAGACAGACAGTTGATCAGATGGTTGATCAGGTTATGGATTTTCCTGAAAAAACCAAGTTCCAGATTCTTGCACCAGTTGTTCGTGGTAGAAAAGGTACTCATGAAAAGCTTCTTCAGCGTGCAAAGAAGAGTGGATTTGTCAGAGTAATAGTTGATGGAAATCTGTATACATTAGATGAAGAGATTACTCTTGAGAAGAATATAAAACACAACATTGATATTGTGGTGGACAGACTTGTGATAAAAGAGGGCATTACAAAGAGACTCGCAGATTCTCTGGAGGTTGCTCTTAAGCAGGCCGAGGGAACTGTAAAGGTTGAAGTTATTGATGGCGAAACTTACACGTTTTCAGATAGCTTTGCCTGCCCATATTGTAATGTTTCGATAGATGAGATTGAGCCAAGATCATTTTCTTTCAACAATCCATTTGGTGCCTGTCCTGATTGTACAGGTATTGGATGGGAACGTGAACTGGATCCGGACCTTATGATCCCTGATAAATCCAGAACTTTGAATGAAGGTGCTATCTCAGTTCCAGGCTGGGCATCCAGTGGTGACAAGAATTCCTTCACCCATGCTCTTTTAGTTGCCCTTTCAGAAACCTATGGCTTTTCAATGGATGTTCCTTATCGTGAGCTTCCAGATGAGGCAAAGGATGTGATCATCAACGGAACAAGAGGACGCAGGATTTCAATCCATTACCACAGTCAGAGAACCAGAAGGAGTACATTTACCCATCCTTTCGAGGGACTTATTGCGAATGTTGAAGAAAGATATAAGTATACAGGCTCTGAGGAAATGCGATCTGAATATGAGTCTTTCATGACATTTACTCCTTGTAAAACCTGTGGTGGAAAGAGACTTAAAAAGTCATCACTTGCGGTGACAATTGGTGATAAAAATATATTTGATATGACCGAGATGCCAATAGATGAACTGGCGGATTATGTTGAAAATCTTGAGCTGACAAAAAGACAGGAAATGATAGGTCGGGACATCTTAAAAGAAATTAGATCCAGACTTAAATTCATGGTAGATGTTGGTCTTAATTATCTTACTCTCAGTCGTGCTACTGCATCTCTTTCGGGTGGTGAGGCTCAGCGTATAAGACTGGCAACACAGATAGGTTCCGGACTGGTTGGAGTTACTTATATTTTAGATGAACCTTCTATTGGTCTGCACCAGAGAGATAATGATAAGCTTATTAAATCTTTGAAGAGACTTCAGAGTCTCGGAAATACTCTTATTGTGGTTGAACATGATGAGGATACAATGCGTGCCGCTGACTATATAGTTGATATTGGACCTCGCGCCGGTGTTCACGGTGGTGAGGTTGTGGCTGTAGGAAAAGCGGAAGATATAATTAAATGTAAGGAATCTATAACAGGTCAGTACCTGAAAGGCGACTTAATAATTCCGGTTCCGTCAGAAAGAAGAGAACCTACAGGCTGGATGACTGTTAAGGGTGCAAGAGAGAATAATCTGAAAAAAATAGATGTAAAAATTCCTCTTGGAGTTCTCACAGTTGTTACCGGCGTTTCCGGTTCGGGAAAGAGTTCTCTTATTAACGAGGTTGTGAAGAAGAGACTTCTTCGTGATCTGAACCGCGCTCGAATTAAACCTGGAAAACACGACGATCTGATTGGCTATGATACTCTTGATAAAGTAATCGATATCGACCAGTCTCCTATTGGTAGAACACCTCGTTCAAACCCTGCAACTTATACAGGAGTTTTTGATCTGATACGAGGCATCTTTGCTGAAACAAAAGATGCAAAGACAATGGGTTATAACAAGGGAAGATTTTCCTTCAACGTTCCTGGTGGTAGATGCGAAGCTTGTAAGGGTGATGGTATTAACAAGATAGAGATGCATTTCCTTCCTGATATTTATGTGCCTTGTGAGGTCTGTGATGGAAAGAGATATAACAGAGAAACTCTTGAGGTAAGATACAAAGGAAAGAATATTTTTGAAGTTCTTGATATGACAGTGGATGAGGCCTGCGATTTCTTTGAGGCGGTTCCACCTATCTATAGAAAGATAAAAACTCTTCAGGACGTTGGTCTTGGTTACATTAAGCTTGGTCAGCCATCAACCACTCTTTCGGGTGGAGAGGCGCAGCGTATTAAGCTGGCAACTGAGCTGAGTAAACGTAGTACAGGAAATACTATTTATATTCTGGATGAGCCTACTACAGGACTACATTTTGATGATGTAAAAAAATTACTTCAGATACTACAGAAGTTTGCTGATAATGGTAATACAGTTGTTGTTATTGAACACAATATGGATGTTATTAAGCAGGCTGACTATATTATTGATATGGGACCAGAAGGAGGAAATGGCGGCGGAACAGTTGTCGCTCAGGGTACTCCTGAAGAGGTGGCTAAGAAACGTAAATCCTATACAGGTCAATATCTGAAAAAATATTTGAAGAAATAAATCTGAAAATATGGTTTTATATAATAAAGTATTAAATTGTGGGAGTGAAGTTTTATGAGCGAAGAATTAAACAAGAACGAGGCCGCTGAAGAAGTTGTTAAAGAGGCAACTGAAGAGGCGGTTGAAGGAGTTGACGAAGGTGCTGAAAAAACTGCCGAGGAAGTTGTAGAAGAGGCGAAAGACGAGGCGGTTGCGGAAACGAAAGAGGAGAAGGAAGAGGTTTCAGCTGAGGAAGAAACTTCTGATAAAGAAAACAATCAGGCGGAAGATAGTTCTGTAGAAGAGAACAAGACTGAGGACGAAACACCGGCAGAAGAAGCAAAGTCGGATGAGGGGACACCTGCCGAGGAAAATAAAGAAGAAGTTTCAGAGAATAGTGAAACATCATCAGAAGAGAAGAAACCAGAAGAGGACACTCCAGCAGAAGAGAAAAAGGAAGAGAATTCTGCAGATGAAAATAAGGAAGAAACTCCTGCTGAGGAGATTAAGATAGAAGATCTGCCTCCTGTTGTGGTAACTGCAGAAGATCTTCCACAAAAACCATTCTACACATGGATGGAGAGTGGAGTATCCCATATGTTCCCGCTCGTTGTTGTCGGCGGAATTATGATGGCTATTGCATATCTTATGGATACCATTGCAGGTTTTAGTTCATCTGGTGCTTTTTACTTTGGAACCATAACACCACTTGCAACAATCTTTACATATATTGGTAGTCTTGCTATGCAGCTGGCTGTTCCAATTCTTGCAGCATATATTGCTTATGCAATAGCTGACAAACATGGATTAATAGTTGGTTTTGTTGGTGGCCTACTCGCAAATCTGGGTAATACTTCATTTAGCGAGAGTGCACTGTTTTCAAAGGATTCATTTAATGGATTAGATGATTTTGTTTCTACGATTGCATTTACCGGATACGGAAATGGCTTCACATCGTCCGGATTCTTAGGTGCTATAGCAGCGGGTATTTTGGCAGGATTTATAGTTCTTGGAATTAAGAATCTTTGCGAAAACTTCCCTGAAGTATTAGAGGGCGCAAGGGATATGATAATCATCCCATTTGTTGGAATTTTACTTTTAAGTATTTGTATGTGCTTTGTTATCAATCCTCTCGTAGGACTTGCCAGCAAAGAGCTTACAGTTTTACTTCAGTTTTTATTTGAATCAGGAATGATCACTGTTCTTGGTATTTTACTTGGCATAATGGTGGCCGTTGATATAAATGGACTCTTTAAAAAGGCTGCATATTCATTCGGAATAATACTTCTTTCGACAGCCACAAGTTACGCGACAGCAGAGCTTCCATCAGCAGATTTTAGTGCTGATGCATGCTACATTTCTATGGCGGCTATAATGGTTGCAGGAATGGTTCCTCCTTTAGGAATTGCTCTTGCATGCTGGATCTTCCCTAATAGATTCACTAAGAAGGAAAAAGGTGCTGCAGTAGCAAATGCCATCATGGGTGCATCTTTCATACCTGAGGGTGCAATGCCTGTAGCTGCGGCAGATCCACTTCGCGTTATTCCATGTTCAGCTGTTGGAGCAGCAGTGGCCAGCATGATAGTTGTGCTTGCAAAATGCTCTCTTAAAGCACCATTTGGTGGTATATTTGTAATAGGTGCAGTAGGTAATCCTGGATTATTCATTGTTGCCTGGTTAGTAGGCGCAGGAATTACCTGCGGAATGCTCGGACTTCTTAAGAAGAAGATTGAAGATTAGTTTTTGGGGTTATGAGGAGAAAACTATATGTTAACAGAAGAGCGTAAAGCCAAGATTCTTGAAATAGTAAACAAGAAAAATAGTGTTAGCGTACCCGACTTAATAAAAAAGTTCGGTGTATCTGAATCTACAATAAGAAGAGACATCACTTCACTTAGTAGAGAGGGGAAGATTCTTAAGGTTCACGGCGGCGCCGTAAAACTGGAGGAAAGAACTAAGGATGATGAACCTTCTGTGCTTCAGAAGGAAACAATTAATAAGGATGAGAAAATCAGAATAGCGCGCTATGCTGCATCGCTCATACAGTCAGGAGATGTAGTCTTCATCGATGCAGGAACTACAACTCATTTCATGCTGGATTTTATTACTGAAAAAAGAGCTACCTATGTAACTAATGCGGTTTCTCACGCTAAAGATCTTGTGAGAAAAGGATTTAAGGTTTTACTTATCGGTGGTGAGCTTAAGGAGAATACAGAAGCTGTAGTTGGAGCGGATGCCATTTTGCATATTCAGAAATATCATTTTACTAAAGGCTTCTTTGGAACAAATGGAGTTAACATTAAACTGGGTTTTACAACTCCAGATGTTCGCGAGGCACTTATTAAAAGAGTGGCTATTGAGAATACACAGGCAGGACAGAGATTTGTTCTTGCGGATCATGATAAGTTTGGTCTTTCGTCAGCGGTTACATTTTCAGATTTCAGTGGTGTACTACTTGTGACGGATAAATATCCTGGGGACCAATATGCAGAAATTGTAGATGTTAAAATTGTTCTGGGTAATTCATAAATGAAGGAAATTGTTTATTTATATAAACTTGATAAAGAGATGCTACTAGAAAAGGAGTCTGAGATTTTCAGACTCCTTCCTAAGTGGCGCCAGGAAAAAGCAGAAAAGCTTAAGAATGAAGAGGCCCGGCTCCAGAGTATTTCTGCAGGAAGGGTTTTAATGCTTGCTCAGGAGGAAAATCCGGAACTAAATGAATTCAGCATTTCTCACTCTGGGGAATATGTGGCTGTTGTAGTTTCTGATTCCAGGGTTGGGATAGATATAGAATATAAGACTGATAAGGATTTCAAGGTTACGAACCGTATGTTTGCTGCGGAAGATATAGATTATATAGGTAAGGAGCAGAAACGGTTTAGAGATGTCTGGACAGTGAAAGAAGCTTTCCTGAAATGCACTGGTGAAGGGATTAGCGTTCCTCTTTCTTCCTTTACTACGGATTATTCTTATATAGAAGAAAATGGGATTGGAAGCATAGTATCCAGGGGATATGAACTAAAGGGGGACTATTATCTAAGAACCATGAGGCTGGATGAGGATGCATATAGTCTTACATTATGTTCCAATAATCCTAACTTAACCCTTGACATAAGAAGGGTTGAAGTGTTAGTATAGCTGTTGCTGTGATTTGTAAAACAAATCTTGACCTTGCGTGCTTAGCTCAGCTGGATAGAGCGTTTGGCTACGGACCAAAAGGTCGGGGGTTCGAATCCTCTAGCACGCACATAAGTCAACGTCTTTCGGGACGTTGACTTTTTTTTGACATTTTTTTTACATTTCAATGTGAGAAATTAAATTCCTCTTTTTATAAAATGTGTGTTGTAAGTGGTATGAGAGGAGGAAAAGTCATGGAAGAAAAAAAGACACGTAGTATGAAAAAGTTCTTTTTGATCGGTGGGATAGGTCTTGGCGTACTTGTTTCTCTTGCATTAGTTGCAGGCTTCTTCTTTTCCCCAAAGAGAAGAGTGATGAGGGCAATCAAGAATACATATAGTAATTCTGCTCTTTCGAAGGGCAACCTCCTGGATGAGTATTCGTGCCTGAGTCTCCTTGGTAAGTATGCAGATGTAAAAGAAAATGGTGGTACAACGGACCTTGATATAAAAGTATCTGGAGCTTCCTCAGATGGAAATCTTGAAGTGAAGATATCTGATACAGTTAATAAATCTGATAAGGAGATGTCTGGAAATGCAGAGCTTCTGTCGGATGGAAAGAGTGTTCTGAGTGTAGATTATTTAGGCAATGATGAAAAAACTTATCTTGCAGTAGATGATCTCACAGACGGCTATCTGGAATTTGATAATGATGATTTCTCTGAGAAGTTCAATAACTCAGTACTGGCCGATTCACTTGGTCAGATTCAGGGCTACAATATTGATAGATTCTCTTCAAAGAGTGATACAAAGAAAGCTCCTCAGCAGGGTGCTGATGGACAGCTTATGCAGATAGTTGAGAAACTCTTTAGAAATGCAAAAGTCAAGTCTGCCGGAAACGGTAAGATAACGGTTGATGGCTCAGAAGTTAGATGCAAAAAGTATGTTGCAACTATCAAAAAGAGTGATGTTAACAAAACCCTTGAGATGATGTCTAAATCAAAAGAGGGAGAGAAGAGTTCCAAACAGGAACGTCCATCCTCTGCCATCGGCCTCATAAGTCAGCTGCTTCAAAACCAGACAGCTAATGGCCAGCAGCAAATGCCAGGTATGCAGGGTGGCCAACAGCAAATGCCGGGTATGCAGGGCGGTCAGCAACAGGGTAATCAGCAGAAACCTGGAATTCAGAGTTTCATAGAGTCTGGTGTGGATCAGGATGTGAAGCTTGTAGTTTACATCTCAAAGAATCAGGTTAGAGGGTTATCATTAAAATTCTCTATAGATGATGAAGCAGGAACAGATATTACTATTACAAATAGAAATACAGGAAGTAAGGTTGTTACTTCCAGCATGGACTTGAAACTGGCCTTAGAGTCAGCTCAGAGTGAGGCGGAGATTAAGGTGAGCCTTGATCAGAAGTCAGAGGAAACTGCTTGTTTCGAAGCAGAGCTTGTTAAGTCAGGCGAAACAATGCTTGAAGCATCAGGTGATCTTTCGTTATCAGCTGATACAGATGTTAAGTCTCTTGGTTCTGAAAATGTGGTTAAAGCATTTTCGGATTCAGATAATATAGTAAAGAAAGCCATTGGCGCAGATAATGGAAAACTGGATCAGAAAATTCAGGATGTCCTGGAAGCACTCTCAAAGCTTAGAAAGTCTCAGCCAAGTGGCGGCAATATTGCTAGCAACCAGCCAGGCGGACAGCAACAGATGCCAGGCGGACAGCAGCAGGGCCCTGGTGGACAAATGCCAGGTTATGGCGGCCAGGGTGGCAGTAACTATGGCGGCAGCGATGACTATAGTTATTTCATGGATCCATTTGGTATGTTTGGTGGTTCAAGCGGAGGCTCCGGTAGCTATGGCTACGGAGGCGGAATGGGTCCTGGTATGGGTGGCCCTGGAATGGGCGGAATGGGACCTGGTATGGGTCCTGGAATGAACCCATATACAAGCTACGGAGATGAGGATTATAGCGGCTCTTCAGATGACCTTTCTGAGTGGGAAGGATCCCTGAGTGACAGTGATTATAAGTCCTATTAAACGTAATAAAAATTAATTAGCTTTCATCATAATTATAATCTCCCCCTTAAGTATAATTATGATTAAAAAATAGCACTATCTCGTGATGACATAGTGCTATTTTTATGTTATAATTGTTCTACGTCATTTTAGATTCAATAATGGGGGAAAGCTAAATTGGCGATATTATAATGTACAGGTGTGGTGGGCAAAATGGTAATAAAAAACGTTCAAAACATGATTTCGGAGTGTATCGCATATGCTGATGAGATAACTGCGAATCCTAAAATCTATCCAGAGGATCAGAGGATGCCATTAAAGGATCTGCTTAGATACGATATGATGGTATTTCTGGGCTTCCTTTACGAACCTGGCAACGATGAATTTGTTGATCAGATCGAGTATATTAAGACAAATCTAAGAATGATACTCTCTGAGGAGAAATTCCTCACTCTTGTGGAGCAGAAGTGTAGTGATACAAGATTCCTTTCTGAGGCTCCAAAATCACTTTCTTTCTTTATTCAGGCCGATAGAGATCCTGAAATGAAAATGATGAACTCTGGTGTTACCAGATCAAAGTTCGTTGTAGATACTTTTAGAAAGCTTGGTGAAGGCTTTATAGCATATGACAAATGTAAGGATGCTACAAAGCAGGCTCTGAAGGACTATATAGCAGTACTGAATGCGACTCTTAATAGTGCAGGTATTGTTACATCTCAGCAGACAAGCGTACTTAGATCACAGGATATGCCTGAGCATATGAAGGGAACAGCAACCTTCTCTAACTCAGCAGATCCAGACCTTGAAACAATCACATCTTTCGATGAGAAGACTGGTGAGTTCGTTACAAAGAAAGCCATCAATATTGGTGGTCGTAACATTCAGAAGAAGGCAGCTACTGATGTATCTGAGTTCCTTAACTTCAAGAAGGAAGAGGATTCTGAAGATAAAGTATTTAAGCGCGGCGAGGGTCGTGTAGGTGGACGTAGAGGACGTAAGGATGAGGCTGAAGAGATAGATAAGTCTCTGGATGAACTGATCCATGAACTGCAGGCGCTTATTGGTCTGGGTTCCGTTAAAGAAGATGTTATGCACCTGATCAATATCATCAAGGTACGTAAGCTTCGTGAAATGAGAAACCTCAAGCGAGTTGAGATGTCATTCCACCTTGTATTTACTGGAAACCCTGGTACTGGTAAAACAACTATCGCAAGACTTCTTGCTAAGATTTATAAGCAGTTAGGTCTCGTTAGTAAGGGACAGTTCATAGAGGTAGATAGATCAGGACTTGTTGATCACTTTGCCGGTGGTACTGCTCTTAAAACTACAAACGTTATTAATAGAGCGATAGGTGGTATCCTCTTCATCGATGAGGCATATACACTTACACATAATAAGGATTCAGGAGACTATGGTCAGGAGGCTATTGATACTCTGCTGAAACGTATGGAGGACGATCGTGATGACTTCATCGTTATCGTTGCCGGATATACAAACGAGATGACAGAGTTTATCGAATCCAACCCTGGTCTTAAGTCCAGATTTAATAAGTACATTTACTTCCCTGATTATAATCATGCAGAGCTGATGGAAATCTTCAAGTATATGTGCGAGAACAACGATTATGTACTGACTCAGAGTGCTGCTTCAGTTGCTGAGGCTTATCTGAGAGGAATGACAGAGCAGAAGATAGATAACTTCGCAAATGCTCGTCTGGTACGTAACTATTTCGAGCGATGCGTTGATAGACAGGCAACAAGAATCATTGCTGATGAAAACATCAACGACGACGATCTTGTAACTCTTGTTAGAGAAGATATGATAGAAGGTACTGAAACCGCAGCGCTTACAAAAAATGATTAATCATAAAGAAGGGAACTGATAACTCAGTTCCCTTTTTGGAATAATGATATTATGAAGGAGAAGACTTATGGGAGAGATTAAAGAGACTAGACCTTTTGTGCCATGGGATGTAATGAATAGCTTCATGATAGATGCATTCAAAGGATATGGGGTTCCTGAAGAGGATGCAAAGATTTGTGCTGATGTACTTCTTGAATCAGATAGAAGAGGAATAGAAAGCCACGGATGCAACAGATTTAAACCAATTTATATAGACAGAATTGTAAAAGGAACTTTGCTTCCTGTTACTGAGATTGAGATACTTAAGGAAACACCTACTACTGTAGTTATGGATGCCCATGATGGAATGGGCATGGTTGCCAGCTACAAAATGATGGAAAAGCTTATTGAAAAAGCTAAGCAGTATGGTATGGCTGGTGGCGCTATCCGTAATTCAACCCATTATGGAATTGCCGGTTATTGGACATCCATGGCCAGCAAGGAAGGTATGGTGGGAATAACTGGAACAAATGCCAGACCGTCTATAGCTCCAACCTTCGGAGTGGAAAATATGATGGGAACAAATCCACTTACTTTCTCACTTCCAACGGACGAAGAATTTCCATTCTGTCTGGATTGTGCTACATCCATAGTTCAGAGGGGAAGAATTGAATACTATGCAAGAGAAGGAAAGGCAACTCCTGCAGGAACAGTTATATCAGAAAATGGAGAGGCTTTAACAGATAGTGAACAGATCCTTAAGGATCTTGTATCTGGAACAGCAGCGCTTGCTCCACTTGGTGGAATAGGTGAAGAACTGGCAGGATACAAGGGATATGGATATGCAGCGGTTGTTGAAATTCTTTCGGCTGCACTTTCAGGTGGTCAGTTTATGAAAGCACTGACTGGAGTTTCTGAGGATGGAAAGCCTCAGATGTATCATCTTGGACATTTCTTCTTTGTTGTTGATCCAGATGCATTTATGGGTCAGGAGGAATTTAAGAAGATAGCAGGTGATATTTGTAGAGCACTCAGGGCTTCAAAGAAAGCTCCGGGTGAAAGCAGAATTTATACTGCTGGAGAAAAGGAATATGATATGTGGCTCTTCAGAAAGGACAAGGGTGTTCCTGTTGGAGAGGCAGTCCAGAAAGACATCATAACCGTAAGAGATGCTCTTGGTCTGGATTATAAGTTTGATTTTGAGGGTTAAGATATGTCACAAACACCAGAATATATTGAAGATTATTTAAAGATAATCAAACAGGAATTAAAGGAAAAGTATCAACTGACAGAGGAACAGGCTGCAAAAGCCGTTTATAAGTCTGCTGTCAGAAGCGTGCTTCTTGGGGATAATGAGGAAATGCGTCGTTATCAGATGCATAAATCATTAGAAGAGACTACACTTGATGTTTATAGGCAGTATAAGAATATCGGTGTACGTTCTTCTTCAAAAAATGGTGAAGAGGAAGCTCATAAGATTAATGAGATAAAGGAAAGTGATGATGAACCTATGAGGAAAAAGTTAAAGGAAAAGGTTTCGCTTTTACAGGATATTCCTCTTGCTGAGGCAGATGAGTAGGTTTTGTTTTTGGAGGTATTACTATGGCAAAAAAATTAGGTTTTGGTCTGATGCGTCTTCCATCACTGGATCCAAATGATGCTGGAAAAATTGATATCCCACAGGTTTGTAAGATGGTGGATATGTTCCTTGATAGAGGATTTACATATTTTGATACTGCATGGATGTATTGTAACTTTAAGAGTGAGGATGCGACAAAGGATTTCCTTATGACAAGGGTTCCAAGAGATAAGTTCACGCTTACTACAAAGCTGCATTCTGGATTTATTCAGACAGAAGCTGATAGAGATAAGATTTTTAATACACAGCGTGAAAAGACTGGTGCTGAGTTTTTTGATTATTATTGGCTCCATGATGTCAACACTCATTCTGTAGAAGTTTATAATAAGCTTGATTGCTGGACATGGCTCCAGGATAAGAAGAAGGCTGGAGACGTAAGACACATTGGATTTTCTTTCCATGATGGTCCTGAACTTTTGGATAAGGTTCTGACAGACCATCCAGAAGTAGAATACGTTCAGCTTCAGATTAATTATCTTGATTGGGATAGTCAGGGCGTGCGTTCAAGAGAATGCTACGAAGTTGCAACTAAGCATGGTAAACCGGTTATCGTTATGGAACCTGTAAAGGGCGGAACATTGGCAAATGTACCTCCTGAGGTTGAAAAGCTCTTTAAGGATTATGCACCAGATGCATCTATTCCTTCATGGGCAATCAGATATGTTGCCAGCCTGGATAATGTATTCAAGGTTCTGAGTGGTATGAGTAATATAGAGCAGGTTGATGATAATACCAGCTACATGCAGGACTTTAAACCACTTAATGATGAAGAACAGGCCATAATTAAAAAGGCTACCGATATAATAAATGGAAATATCGCTATTCCTTGTACAGGCTGTGCTTATTGTCAGCCAGGATGTCCAATGAATATTAATATTCCTAGATACTTCTCTCTTTATAATGCAGAGATGCAGGAGGTTGAATCTAAGGGATGGACACCACAGGGTGAATATTATGATAATCTTACTAAGGAATTTGGTAAGGCAAGTGATTGTATTGGTTGTGGTCAGTGTGAGGGGGTTTGTCCACAGCATTTACCTATTATTGAGAATCTTACGAAGGTTGCAGGAGTATTTGAATGATTTTTCTTCAGTTATTTGCATCGTTTAAAAGTTTTATAGCATTATTTCTCGGGGTGATACTAGGAATATTGGTAACGAGTGCTGTTATTGTTGTGTCATCCTTATTGACAGCAAAGCTGACCGGTGCATGGATATCCCAAATAAGGATATTTGGAAAGACAGGAAAAAAAGGCAGAACAGATGAAAATAGAGAATGGCATAAAGACAAGTTTGTACTTCTCCCAGTGGTTATTCTAAATGCTACCATGGAAGGGGACTTCAGAGAGGATCTGAAGAAGATGAACATAGTTAATGCTATATTAACCTTTTCGATGGCTGGCATTTATGCCTTTGTTGGTATTTTCCTGACTTGGAAGAACACCGCCTTTGTTGCTACTATGTTTAAATATAGTGCGATTTTTGCTGTAATAGAAATAGTACTTTCATGTTTAAAGATGATTGTTAGCAAGATAAAGAAGGGAAATTCACTTGGTAATTTTTGTCTCGACAGATTCGAAGAACTAAAAAATGGATTATCTCTTGAACAGCTAAATATGTCCGTTCCAGATACTATGCTGGATAAGGCTGATCAACATAGTAAGATCTTTTATTACCATATGTGTTATTTGAAGTCTTTATGGATGAGAAACTTCAATGCATTAAATGGTATTGTAAGGCAGTTGGATCTGGCGCTAAGAAAACATGGACCTAATAGTGACTATATTGAAACAACATTGGATGTTTATGGTTACTACGATATTCTGTTTTATTCCAGCTATGTGAATCAAAATCATAATCATGCTATTAGGATTTACAATTTGATAAAACCTAAGCTGGATGCAGATAAGGATGCAAATGGACGTAGGGTTAAAGCATATTATGAATTCTATGTTCTAAACCAGTCTCAGCAGGCATCTATAACACTTAATCAGGCGATTGAGGCTCTTCGTGATGTGGATACTGTGGTTACTACAAAGGCTGAGATAGATCTGGAGAGAAGACTTATAGAGGAACTTCAGGATAATATGACAAGGATAATGAATCCAGGTGGATTTGGACATCCTGTTATTGAGAATACATTTGATGATGAACCTTTATTATAATTAGAGTGAAGAAGCTAAAGTGAAAGGGGATACGAATGGAAGATAAGAGATATGCTGTGTTAATTGACTCGGATAATATTTCTTCTAAGTATATATCCAGCATACTTGATGAGATGACTAAGTATGGTGTTGTGACATACAAGAGAATTTATGGAGACTGGACATCTACTCAGGCTAATAAGTGGAAAAAGGAATTGATGGAGAATTCTATTACTCCTATTCAGCAGTTCAGAAATACAGTTGGAAAGAATGCAACGGACTCGACGCTTATAATAGATGCTATGGATATTCTTTATACTGAGAGTGTAGATGGCTTTTGCATAGTTTCCAGTGATGGAGATTTTACAAGGCTGGCCAGTCGACTTCGGGAATCAGGAATGCATGTAATCGGAATGGGAGAGAATAAAACACCTCGTTCCTTCAGAGCTGCATGTACAGTATTTACAGACCTTGAGCTCCTGCTTGATCAGAGTCTTGATGAGGCAGCAGATACCAAGGGCGACGGAAAGGCTAAGCGAAGAAAGAAAGCTGAAAATGTTATCCCTCAGAAAACTATTGAAAATGATATCATTGAGATCATTACTGAGAATGATAATAAGGGACGTGAAACAGGCCTGGGCGAGATTGGTAGTCGTCTTCAGAAAAAGTATTCCGACTTCGATGTCAGAAATTATGGATATAGTTCTCTTTCAACCTTTATCGATGAAACTGCAGGTTTTGATATTAAGAAAAAAGATAGTACGGTATTTGTAGGTATTCATTCCGATAAGGATATGAAGAAGAAGGTTAAAAGATTCACTATTGATACTGTGGCAAGCGCGGGAACAAAGGGAATTGAACTTGGTCTTCTGGGACAGAAAATACATGATGAATTCCCAAGTTTTAATGCAAAGGAATTTGGATATGCCACCTTATCAAAGTTTATATATGGTATAAAAGACCTGAAGGTAGAGAATTCGGGGAATTCCAGCCTTAAAGTTTACATAAGATAACGTACTTCTTGGACTTATTAGACAAAAAATGATATTTTTTTGGTTATTTTGTATATTTTATGTTGTTTTTTTATAAACTCTATGTTAAAATATACTCAGTTAAGAGATAAAAGTTCTCCTTTCTAATCTATTTAAGAATTTTAGTGTTTTATCATAATTTTTCCTCCAAAAGTCCAGAAGTCAAGTGGGGTATGACTTCTGGGCTTTTACTTTTCGGATAAGAGGTAGATATGAAAATAGGTATATTTGATTCGGGAATAGGTGGAGTTTCAGTTTTAAATGAAGCGCTTCATAAACTCCCAAATGAAAATTACATATTCTATGCAGATGTGGATCATGTTCCATATGGACTGAAAACACCTGAAGAGATAATTGGATTCACTGACAGTATTGTTCAGGAACTTCTTTCTCAAGGTGTGGATGCACTTGTGATTGCATGCAATACGGCCACATCTGTTGCAGCAGATTATCTTAGGGATAAATATGATATTCCAATAATAGGAATGGAGCCGGCTGTAAAGCCAGCTGTTGAGGCTAGTAAAAGTAGTGGAAGAGTTCTTGTGATGGCGACTCCTGTTACTATTAGAGAGAACAAGCTTCGCAGTCTTTTGCAGAAGGTGGATACAGATCATATGGTGGATCTTCTTCCGATGCCTGGACTAGTAAGGTTCGCCGAGTCAGAGACTTTTGACGGACCTGAGGTTGAAGCTTATATAGATGAACAACTTGCTATTTTCGACAGGTCATTATATAGTGAGGTTGTGCTAGGGTGCACGCATTTCAATTATTTTAAGCCGGCTATCAAGGCGGCCTTTGATGGTGCTACAAAACAGACCATCGAAATGATTGACGGAAATGTTGGTACTATCAAGCATCTGGCTGAGAGGCTGGGGCTTGAAATAAATGAAACATCATTTGTGAATTTTGCAGATGCAAATGTTACCTACTTGGAGTCTGGACGTATTGTTCCTGATGGAAGACCAAAGGATAAATATAATAGATTACATTTGAGACTTGAAGAGGTAAGAGCTTTTTAGTGAAGGAGAACGCATTTGAAGTTATTTAAGGATGATGATACAAGAAAGAAGTTTTATCTCGGTGCATCCCTGATAATATTGTTTTTCTTGATCTACAATATAAGTTATATTTGGAAATTCATTATCAAGATTACAGGTATTATGCTTCCATTTATAGTTGGTCTTGCGATTGCATTTGTCCTCAATGTACCAATGAGATGGATAGAGAGCGGACTTTTTAAGAATCGTGAAAAGTATTCTGGAAAAGGATGGGATGGATTTAGAAGGGCGCTTGCGCTGATCATCACATTGTTTCTGGCTTTCCTTATAATCACATTTCTTATTTACATGGTTGTGCCACAGCTGGCAGATACCATTACGCAATTGGTTAAACAGATTCCTGCGGGAGTTAATAATATAACCAAGTGGGCTGACGGAGTATTCTCCAGAGAACCAATTTTATTGCAGGTTATTCAGGCTGTAATAGATAATTGGGAAAAGGTACTTGAAGGAATTACAGGATTTATAAAGTCATATCTGAATACTTTGGTTGAAGGTGGAATCAATACCATTACGGGTATTGTATCCGGAATCTTCAATTTCATACTTGGTTTTATCTTTGCAATGTATGTACTTGTTCAGAAGGAAAAGCTGAGCGAGAATCTTAAGAAGGTTACTTACGGACTTTTCGAGAAGAAGACAGCAGATGAGATGGTGGAAGTTACAAAACTCGCTGGAACCACATTTGCTAACTTCATTTCAGGTCAGTGTACTGAGGCCATCATATTATGTGGAATGTTCAGTCTGACTTTGATACTATTCAGGATTCCATATGCCTTACTTATAAGTGTTTTGATTGGTGCTACGTCACTTATACCTATAGTTGGTACATTTATCGGATGTGCTATTGGTGTTTTGCTGATACTTATTGAAGACCCAATGAAGGCAATTCTATTCCTTGTTCTGTTCCTGATACTTCAGCAGATTGAAGGCAATTTCATTTATCCAAAGGTTGTTGGAGATTCTGTTGGACTTCCAGGTATTTGGGTTCTGGTATCTGTTACTGTAGGTGGAAGCCTCTTTGGTGTTGTGGGAATGATTACATTTATCCCAATGGTTTCTATAATGTATGCTCTGTTCAGAAGATATATTTATGGACGACTTGAGAAAAAGGAACTGATGGATATGTTCCCAAAAGAAGAGGAAGTACCTAAGAAGAAAAAGAGGAAACGTAAGAAAAATTCTGAAGAAGACGAAGAAACTGAGTCTACTGAAGATGATTATGCAGAAATAAGAGAAGAAGTTCATAAGAGGAGATAGACATGGCAGGAAATGCTTCATGCGATTATTGTGCATACTTTGCATATGATGAAGATATGGAAGAGTATGTTTGTGATGTAAATATGGATGAGGATGATTACAGCCGACTTATGAGTAGTCATTTCAAGGAATGTCCTTATTTCAAGGATGGAGATGAATACAAGGTTGTAAGACACCAGATGTAATGGTGGAACATCTCAAATGTGGCAGGTATAAAAATAAGGCGCTTCGTAATGAAGCGCCTTTTAGTATGCTTATATTTAGCTATTAGCTTTAGCTTTTTTCTCCTCAGCTGCAAATGCTGCTGTGATGATAGCCATTGAGTAAACCTCCTGAGCTGTACATCCACGAGAAAGATCGTTGATAGGAGAATTAAGTCCGAGAAGAATAGGACCAAATGCTTCGAAGTTACCAATTCTCTGAGCAATCTTGTAACCAATGTTACCAGCGTTGATGTCAGGGAAGATAAATGTATTTGCATGTCCTGCAACTTCTGAACCAGGAGCTTTCTTAGCTGCAACCTTTGGTGAAACAGCTGCATCGAACTGAAGCTCTCCGTCGATTGGAACATCAGGCATAGCTGCCTTTGCTCTTTCCATAGCGTTACGCATCTTGTCAACGCTTTCACCCTTACCTGAACCCTTTGTTGAGTAGCTAAGGAATGCAACCTTTGGATCCATACCGAAGATCTTAGCACATCTTACAGTCTCTGTTGCAATTTCTACAAGATCGTCCTCTGAAGGATCGATTGTGATAGCGCAGTCACCCATTGCAATTACTTCGTTATCGCCAGTAGCTCTTGGACGCACCATTACGAAACAAGAAGTTACTATACGGTTGCCTGGCTTTGTTTTAACAAGCTGGAATGCAGGTCTAACTGTATCAGCAGTTGAATATGTAGCACCACCAAGGAGGCAGTCTGCATATCCCATCTTTACAAGCATTGTACCGAAGTAGTTAGGCTGAGCAAGAATCTTTATAGCGTCCTCTCTTGTAACGCCCTTTGATTTACGAAGCTCTACAAATTCATCTACCATTTTATCGAAGTCTTCGAAGTTTGCTGGATCAATGATCTTAGCTCCGCGAATATTGAAACCACTTTCCTCAGCAACCTTGTGAATTTCGTCTTCGTTACCTAAAAGGATTGGCTCCAGGAAGTTACTTGCCAGAAGTCTTGAAGATGCTTCAAGGATACGAGGGTCATTTCCTTCTGTGAAAACAATTGTCTGATTGCTTTCTTTAAGAGTATTGATTAATTTACCAAAACCAAATTCTGCCATTTTTTTTACCCCGTTCTTTATTAAAATATTGTATAAAACTCAACTCAGTATTATAAATCTCAGTTCTTCATTTTGCAACGCATATTTGCTATAATGTCAGAAGGAGTCACTGGGGACAGATCTTGGAGGAGGGGTGTTATGGCAGAGCGTTTTGATCTTTATGATGTGAATAGAAACAGGACAGGTAAGACTCTGGAGAGGGGTAATAAGGTTCCAGAGGGTTATTACAGATTAGTGGTTCATGTTTGCATTTTCGGAAGTGATGGCAGGATGCTTATTCAGAAGAGACAGCCGTTCAAAAGTGGCTGGGCTGGCATGTGGGATGTGACCGCAGGCGGCAGTGCACAGGCAGGAGATACCAGTCAGCAGGCAGCATCTCGCGAGCTGAAGGAAGAAGTGGGAATTGATTATGATCTCACAGGGGTAAGACCTGCAATGACTATCTATTTTGATGGCGGGTTCAATGACATCTATACTATAAATATGGATGTGGACATTGATAGTCTGGAGCTTCAGACTGCAGAAGTGGAACAGGTAAAATGGGCAACAGAAGAGGAAATTCTGGAGATGCTCCATGAGAAGGAATTTGTTCTTTATAAGACTTCATTTATTTCCTTATTATATTTCCTTAGAAATCATAATGGTGCATTTACCCATAAAGACCCTACAAAGAAGTAAGAATTTCGGCGTATTTACAAGGGCCGCTTTCTTGACAAGATAAATTAGGTTATATATACTTAACTACTGGTTCGTCTTTTTTGAACCAGTAGTTTTATTTTTTGTTATCAAAGGAAGTTTATATATAAATATATTATTGATAAAGAGGAAAAAACAGTGGCAAAGAAAATAGGTAGAAATGATCCATGCTGGTGTGGTAGTGGAAAGAAGTATAAGACCTGCCATGAGGCATTTGATCGAAAGATTGAAATGTTCAAGAATCAGGGACACAGAGTTCCTACACAGAAGATGATTAAAACTCCAGAACAGATAGCTCTTATTAAGGAGAGCGCAAAGGTTAATGTGGAATGCCTGGACGTAGTTGCAGACAAGATTTGTGTTGGTATGAGCACAGAGGACATTAACCGCATTATCAATGAGGTTTGTGAAAAGCATGGGGCTATCCCAGCACCTCTTAATTATGAAGGATTTCCAAAGAGTGTTTGTACATCAATCAATGATGCGGTTTGCCACGGTATTCCAAGTCCTGATGAGATACTTCAGGATGGAGATATTATAAATGTAGACTGTTCAACGATTCTGAATGGTTATTTCTCGGATTCATCCCGTATGTTTATGCTGGGAAATGTTTCTGAGGAAAATCAGAAGCTGGTTCAGACGGTTAAGGAAAGTGTTGAACTTGGTCTTAAAGAGGTTAAGCCTTGGGGCTTCCTTGGAGACATGGGACAGGCTATTAATGATTACTGCAAGGCTGCAGGTTATAGTGTTGTCCGCGAGATTGGTGGACATGGAGTAGGAATTGAATTCCATGAGGATCCATGGGTAAGCTATGTAACTAAACGAGGAACTGATATGCTTATGGCTCCTGGAATGATGTTTACTATTGAGCCTATGGTTAACATGGGTGCGCCAGATGTCTTTGTAGATGAAGAAAATGACTGGACTGTATATACAGAAGATGGTTCAATGTCAGCCCAGTGGGAAATACAGGTTCTTGTAACAGAGGATGGACACGAGGTTATTTCCTGGTAGGATTCGAAAGAATAAAATGTAACGAAGCAAAGTTTTAAAATGAGGATTTATTATGAAAGTACCATTTATCACTAAAGAACAAGTTGAAGAGATTGTAAAAACATATCCAACCCCATTTCATATTTATGATGAGAAGGGGATTAGGGAGAATGCCAGAGCTATGAACAAGGCATTTTCATGGAACCCTGGATTCAAGGAGTATTTCGCAGTAAAGGCTACCCCAAACCCAACTATATTGAAGATACTTCATGAGGAAGGATGTGGAACAGACTGCTCATCTATGGCAGAGCTTATCCTTTCTGAAAAGTCTGGTATTACAGGATATGATGTAATGTTCTCATCAAATGAAACTCCAGCAGAGGAGTTCGTTAAGTGCGCTGAGATAGGTGGTATTATCAATCTGGATGACATTACACATATTGATTTTGTTCTTGAGGCTCTTGGTGGAAAGCTTCCTAAGCGTATGTCATGCCGTTATAACCCAGGTGGAGTATTTAAACTTGGTGAAACTGGCGAGGCAGTTCAGGTTATGGATAATCCTGGAGATGCTAAGTACGGAATGACAAAAGAACAGATTATTGAGGCGTATAAGAGACTTGCTGATCTTGGTGTTGAGGAGCTTGGTATCCACAGCTTCCTTGCAAGTAATACACTTTCAAATGATTATTATCCTGCACTTGCTAAGATTCTTTTTGAACTTGCTGTTGAGATTAAAGAGGTTACAGGCATTAGCCTTAAATTTATAAATCTTTCTGGTGGAGTTGGTATTTCTTATACACCAGATGCACCACAGAATGATATAGCTGTAATAGGTGAAGGAGTTCACAAGGCTTACGACGAGGTTCTTGTACCTGCAGGAATGGGTGATGTGGCTATATTCACAGAGCTCGGAAGGTTCATGCTTGCACCTTATGGACATCTTATTACAAAAGCAATTCATGAGAAGCATATTTATAAAGAGTACATTGGAGTAGATGCATGTGCAGCAAACCTTATGAGACCTGCTATGTATGGTTCTTATCATCATGTTACAGTTCTTGGTAAGGAAGATGCTCCTGCAACTGAAGTTTATGATGTTGTTGGTTCGCTTTGCGAGAACAATGATAAATTTGCAATAGATAGAAAACTTCCAAAGATTGATATGGGGGATTACATATGTATTCATGATACGGGTGCCCACGGTTTTTCCATGGGTTACAATTACAACGGAAGACTCTGGTCATCAGAGCTTCTGCTTCGTGAAGACAGTTCTATCCTATGTATCAGAAGAGCTCAGACGTTGGATGATTACTTCGCAACTCTGGACGGATACTGGAATTTAGAAGTGTAATATATTTCATTCATAAGGAGGGAAAATTAGAATGAAAAAGTATGGTAAGAAGGTTGTCGCTATGACAATCGCAGCAGTTCTTTGTCTTGGAGCACTTACAGCTTGTGGTAGTGAAGACACAACTGAGGCTACAACAGAGGCTGAGACAACAACAGAGGAAGTGACTACTGAAGAAGAGACAACAGAAGAAGCAACAGTAGCAGACGCTACAGAGGATGAGGCATCAGCAGATGAGGCTTCAGCTACAGGTGGAGAGTTATCAGATAACGATGTTACTATCGAAGTTAACGCTGATACATCAAAGGGTACATGGTATGTAGATGCTACAACATTTACAGTTTATTTCTACAATGTAGCTTCAAAGGATGATGCTTATTCAAATTCACCTAGAATCCAGGTTTGCCTTGCAGATCAGGAAAACTTTGATTACTATGTAGAAAAGCAGGAAAATGTAGTCGACATCGAGAATAAGACAATCGGTGGTGTTGATCTTCAGGGTAAAACATACTCATATGTTGGTATGGAATGGACAGAGTACTATGGAAAGATTTCTGGTGATGAGTATATCAGAATCCAGATCAGTGATGTAGATATTGCTGATGGTACAGATGGTGCAAACATTCTTGATACAATGACAATCGAAGTTAAATAATAAAAGATAGGACAAATAGGGAAATTATCATGGAAGCTTTATTAATTGTTGGGTTGATTTTTTCAGGAGTTGGCCTGATCTTTCTCATGGTTGCCTGTATTATTTATTTTAACAAAAAGAGTTCAGATAGAAGGTATACCGGGAAGGCATACGGTGAGGTTTTAAGATTGCTTACTGATTCGTTCAGAAACCCCTCATTTTCAGATTTTAGGACTAGAAGCTCGTATTCTCCTGAAGTAAGGTTCTTCACTTCTATGGGAGTTGAGGTTGTATCGCATCCAGTTATATTTACATATCCTTGTAAATATCAGGTGGGTCAGACTGTGACAGTTCTTTATGATGAGAATAATCCACAGAAGATAAAGATTGCTGGTGATAATACTGCTAAGATTTTATATATTATTTTCTTTTCAGTATCGGCACTGCTTCTCCTGATAGGAATTCCGATGTTAATAATATCTCTTATTTAAAGAAAATATCGACCTCTTGGATGTAATTCCAAGAGGTTATTTTTTATTGATTGAAGTTTGGGGGTTAATGTATAATCAGCATTAGAAGTATACAGCTAATCCTAAAGCTGAGGCTTGTGTTTTCAAAGATGGAACATGGCTTTAGAAATATGTATTCTGAAGATGATGGAAACACAGAGGTTTTCTATTTCCAGAATGCGACAGCAACATTCTATTCATTTACAGGTGCGCCTGAGGTGGTTGAGTTCTAAATATAATTAATTTGAATGGGTACAATGATGAAAATATTACTAGTACTAACGGGAGGAACAATCTGTTCTTCAAAAAATGAAAATGGATTAAATGAGCTGAGTACAGGGATGGCAGTGCCATCCCTTGTTTCAATGTATGAGGAATTGATAGATGAGAGTGAGAAGGATGTGGAGTTTGAAACAATAGCTCCAATCAATACTCTTAGCGAGAACATGACAATTACAAAATGGAATACTCTTATCGGTGCTTTGAAGGAAGTGGATTTTGGCCAGTATGATGGTGTGATAATGCTGCATGGTACGGATACACTGCATCTCACATCAGCGCTAATGGGAGTTCTTCTTAGAAATGTAGGATGCCCTGTTATGATGGTCAGTGCTCATAGGATCCTGGATGATCCCGAAAGTAATGGCCCAGATAACTTCCTGAAGTCAGTTCGTTTTATCAGAAAACTGAATGAGATGAATGAAGGTGGAGTATTTGTCGTTTATAGAAATACTGATGGGATTTCATTTATTCATCATGCAACTCACCTCGAAGAGTGTGGAGATTATTCAGAAGACTTCTATAGTGGGGACATGATTGAATATGAAAAATTGATGAAAAACTGGGATTCAGAGTACACCATATTCAAAAATAAAATAGATAATAGTGGTTTACATAATTCATATTATTCCAATCACTTATCATTTAAAGAGATTGGTGAATTAACCGATAATGTGCTTTATATTAAGCCATATGTTGGAATTAATTATGACAGAATTAACCTGGATGGTGTAAAAGCGGTTTTTCATAACATGTACCATTCCAGCACTATAAATACAGAAGGGGATGGACCAACGTCTGCACTTTCTTTACTTCAAAGATGTAACGAACTAGGAATAGATTTCTACATCTTTCCTTGTAAAGAAGGATCCTTCCGTTATAGCAGCACAGCCCCTTTAATTGAAGAAGGTGCAAAATGTATATATGGTGGAACCTGGGAAGAGGCGTATATAAGATTACTCCTGACATATAACAAATAATGGTATAAATAGCGCAACTTTATTATATTTATTGCTCTTTTGTTATGTTAGAATTAAGCCTATAGGACATAAGTCACTGGGAGGTTACCAAATGGATATTAAGAAAATAATGAGTGAAATGACACTTGAAGAGAAGGCTTTTCTTGTTTCTGGAAAGAATATGTGGAATACAGAGGCAATCGAAAGAGTTGGAATTCCTGGCATTTTTATGTGTGATGGTCCTCACGGACTTAGAAAACAGGAACATAGAGAGGTAGGCACAAATGGAATTTATGATTCTATAGATGCGGTATGTTTTCCAACAGCCTGCGCAACAGCTTCTTCTTTTGATAAAGATCTGATGTATAACATGGGTGTTGATCTTGGTAAGGAGTGCCAGGCAGAGAATGTATCTACCATTCTTGGACCTGCGATAAATATCAAGAGATCACCACTTTGTGGTCGTAACTTTGAATATGTTTCCGAGGATCCTTATCTGGCTGGTGAAATGTCAGCATCATATATTAATGGTGTTCAGTCACAGAACGTTGGAACATCACTCAAGCATTTTGCTGCAAACTCTCAGGAAACAGAGAGAATGTATGCTGACAGCGTAATGGATGAGAGAACTCTTCGTGAGATTTATCTTTCAGCTTTTGAGACGGCAGTTAAGAAGTCAAAGCCTTGGACAGTCATGGCTTCCTATAATAGAGTAAATGGTGAGTATTCTTCTGAGAATAAAAAGCTTCTTACAGATATCCTTCGTGATGAATGGGGCTTTGATGGAGTAGTAATGTCAGACTGGGGCGCTGTTTCCGACAGAGTAAAAGGTGTAGCTGCAGGACTGGACTTGGAGATGCCTGGTAGCAGACACGTAAATGACTCTACAATAATAGAAGCTGTAAAGTCTGGAAAACTTGCTGAGGCTGATTTAGATAAAGCAGTTGAAAACATCCTTAAGTGGATTGAGAAATTTGTTGAGAATAGACAGGAAGAAGTTTTCGATAGAGACATGGATCATGAGAAAGCAGTTCGTGCTGAAGAAGAGTGCATTGTACTCCTCGCTAATGATGTAATTGTTGAAGGTGCTACAGAAATAAATGAAGAGGGCGAGCTTGTTGGTTCTGATATAAAAGAGACTCCGGTTCTTCCACTTTCACCTGATGAGAAGATTGCTATCGTTGGTGGCTTTGCCAAGACTCCTCGTTTCCAGGGTGGTGGAAGCAGCCATATAAATGCTCACAACATTGTATCTGCTGTTTCTGTTATGAATAATTATTCAGAAAACATTTCCTATGCAGAAGGATTTCCATTTGATGCTGATGAAACTGATGAATCTAAGTTTGAAGAGGCAATCAATATTTCTAAAGACGCTGATAAGATAGTTGTATTTGCTGGTCTGCCAGATGTATTCGAGTCGGAGGCTTATGATAGAAAGCATATGCGACTCCCTGATTGTCAGAATGAACTGATAGACCGATTGCTTGAACTTGGAAAGCCAGTTATTGTTGTTCTTCACAATGGTTCACCAGTTGAGATGCCATGGGCAGATTATGCAGCAGGAATAGTTGAAGCTTACCTTGGTGGTGAAGGTGTAGGAGAGGCAGTGATGAATGTACTCTATGGCAAGGTTAATCCATCTGGAAAGCTTGCGGAGACATTCCCAATCAAGCTTGAAGATAATCCAAGTTTCCTTAACTTCCCAGTTGCAAACCATAAGGTTAATTATGCCGAGGGAGTGTTTGTTGGTTATAGATATTATGATACCAAGAAGATGGATGTCCTCTTCCCATTCGGTCATGGTCTATCCTATACTGAGTTCGAATACAGCAATATGCAAGTGACTCCACTTGAAGGTTTTGACGATGCAAAGTTTGATATAATCGGAATTAATAGTGGAGCAACAGTTTCTGTAGATGTTAAGAATGTTGGAAACAGAGCAGGAAAAGAAATAGTTCAGCTTTATGTTGCAGATAAGACTGGTGTTACAAATCGACCAGTGCATGAGCTGAAGGGCTTTGAAAAAGTTGAACTCGAGCCAGGTGAAACAAAGACTGTTGAATTTAAACTGGATAAGAGAAGCTTTGCATGGTACTGCGAAGATATTTCAGATTGGTATGCAGCAGACGGAAAATATACGATAGAAATTGGAAAATCATCCAGAGATATACAGCTCGAGCAGGATGTTGAGATTTCTGGCAGCTTCCAGCTTCCACCTCGCATTGATCAGGATGTTCAGTTAGGTGAGCTTCTTTCATACAAAAAGACAGCTCAGTTTACTAAGCAGTGTTTTGCAAATGCATCAACTCAGTTTGGTGGGGAAGCAAATGCAGAGGATATGGATGAAATGACTCGTGCTATGCTGGAGTACATGCCAATCAGAACACTTAGGTCATTTGGTGATCTTGACAATGAAAAGATTCAAAAGATACTGGAAGAACTTAGAAATTGCTTATAATTTGAATGCTACATAAATCAAAAGGATTAGTGATTAAGATCACTAATCCTTTTTTACTTTTTTAGCAACAGCCTTGATAGGCCTTGATAATGTTTTTCTAAAGGAGAAGTTATCTCGATATTTATCGAATACTTCTCGTGGTGATATTGAACTAAGTCTTGATGAGAAGAAGAAGTAGCTTCGCTCCTTTGCCTCCTCTCTGATATCGATAAGTTTGTTTTTGTAAGCGTTATATTTAACGACTACATCATACTCATCTGCGAGTTTCTTGATCTTAACCATGAGCTGGAAGGAATAAACCACATCCAGTATAAAGATTCCATAAAAGAATCCGATAAAGAAAGAAAATGCAAGGTTACGTGACAGCCATTCTAGCGCATCCAGAACCTGTGGGTGAAGCACCAGGTAATAGAAAGCGGCCAGCGCATACCAGAAACATGAAAACAGTGGACAGATAACACCTTTAATATTTCCCCAGTATGAAGAATAATCCCATAGCTGAAGATGCAGATGATTAATAAAAATCATTCCGGTTATAAATTCCAGCAGGGTCATGCATGCTGCCATAATAACGAAAATCACTAGCTTCTCAATTATTGGGTGATCTGCGCCCAGCGATGGTATTTGTATGTGTCCCAACATGTAAAGGACAATCAGTCCAGTACCATAAATTGGAAGATATGGACCTACAAAGAAACCTGGATTAACCCATTTATGTTTTTTTCTTTCGACTGGGTCAAGATATCTTCTAAAGAAAAGCTCGATAACCCACCCTGTCACACTTCCTGAAGAAAACAGAAAGAGCAAGATTAGTAGTTTATTCATTATATCCTCTTTTATAATAGTGTAAGAATTAACTCTGTCAGATAAACTCCTGCACAGGAAATAAGAGCAACAACAGTGAGGCTCTTTCCTTTTAGTGCCAATACAACCGCAACAATAAATCCTACACAAGCAGAGATTATGCTTGATGTAGCTGTAAAGATGGCAGGAATTGTCATAGCCGTAAGCACTGCATATGGAATGTAGTGCAGGAATGATTTGATGAATCTATTTTCTATTTGGTGCCTTACCAGAACAAATGGAATGACACGTATCAGATAAGTTGAAATAACTATTATTGCGAGATAAATGAAGTAGGTGCTTAGTTTCATGCTGCACCTCCTTCTGCTATTTCAGGCGTTTTTGCAGCATCATTGTTATTATCATCCTCGTCTTCTACAGGATAAAGAATTGCAACGATTGCAGCGCTGACAATAGCACAAATGCTTATAGATATTCCAATAGATACCTTATTAATAACAGGAACATATTTAAATGCAGTTGATAATGCGGCCGCAATTACAACGGCGATTATGACTGCTTTTTCTTCTTTCATAACAGGAACAACTATCGCAACGAACATTCCGTAAATGGCAAGTCCCAGAGCGCTCATGACACTGGCAGGGAGTACATTTCCAAGTAGTGCTCCTAAAAAAGTTCCAAGAGCCCAGCCAATCCAAGGCAGAGTTGAAAGACCCAGCCAGAATGAACGGGTGATCCTCTTTTCTGATATAGCTACAGCGAAGATTTCATCTGTAATAAAGAAACCAAGAATCCATCTCCAAATGCCACTGAAGCGTTTATCCAACTTTTGTGATAAAGCGATAGACATAAAAGAATATCTGACATTTATGGTCAGCTGTGATATCAGCATATCCAGCCATAGTCCGGGAATAGTCATTATCTGAACTCCTGCAAATTGTCCTGCAGATGTCAGTGTGGTCATGGAAATGAGTGTTGCTTCCCAGATTGTCAGTCCATATGTGATTGCAATTATTCCGAAAGTAAAGGAGACAGACAAGTAGCCAAGAGCAATGGGGATACCTGCCAGAAGTCCTCTTTTATAGTTCTCTAAAGTCGTATTCATAACGTATATGATTTTAACATTTATAGGAAATTTTTCAACCTATTATCTTGGTATATCTAGGCGAATTGTGATAAAATAAATGCAAATTTTTCATAACATGGAGGTGTTGAAAATGTTACTAAATTTATTAGGCTTATTTGGTGGCGGAGATGATTATTATGGAGGAAATCCATATGGAGGAGGACACCAAATGGCGAGCGCTGCTTCAATGGGAGTTGCGGCGTTGGTTGAAATCATACTGGGACTTGTAGTAGCCCTGGTTCTGACGATTCTACTTTATGTTCTTGTATTTCCAGAAAAAAGAAAGAATACATTAAATTCATTTTTCACATTCGTCAGAAACTTCTTTGGTATCAAATATTTGATTATTGAGAAGATACTTAAATTCTTCTATGTACTTAATACTATGACTACAATTTGTGTAGGATTTTTCCTTCTCTTTGGAAGAACATTCTTCTTAGGACTGTTAATGATCATCCTTGGACCAATCATTCACAGACTTAGCTATGAATCAATTATGCTTATAATTTTGCTTGTTAAGAATACTATTGAAATTAATAACAAGCTTGAAGATAAAAATGGAAGTGGTGAAAATAGTTTTGATGGTGGATTCCCTAAGTTTGATAAAAAACCATCAGCTGGATTTGGCGCTACACAGTATGCACAGGCAGCACCTCAGCAGACATATGCACAGCCAGAACAGACATATGTTCAACCTGAAGCACAGCAGACATACGTTCAGCCAGAAGCACCAGCTCAGGCTACACCAGCTGTTTGTCCAAACTGTGGAACACCTATAGAAGAAGGTGCTATATTCTGCGCAGGATGTGGTACCAAGATAGGCTAATTTCAAGCAGAGATTGGGTTAGATAAAATAATGGATATTAGAACAGTGATTAGTGTAGACTAAGTGCAAAACTTTAAGTTATACTGATTTCATCTGAGACATTCGCTTAGATATATTATTAAGGAGGTTACAAGAATGGCTAAATACAGATGTAAAGTTTGTGGAGAGATATTTGAGGCGGCAGATGGTGCTACATCACCTGTTTGTCCAGTTTGTGGAGTAGACGGAGATAACCTTGAGCTTATCGAAGAGGCAGCTCCTGCAGGTTCCAGTAAGTACGCTGGTACTCAGACAGAGAAGAACCTTCAGACTGCATTTGCTGGTGAGTCACAGGCAAGAAATAAGTATACATATTTCGCTTCTGTTGCAAAGAAGGAAGGTTATGAGCAGATCGCAGCTCTGTTCCTTAAGACAGCAGATAATGAGAAAGAGCATGCTAAGATGTGGTTCAAAGAGCTTGGAGAGCTTGGAGATACTATCGCAAACCTGAATGCTGCAGCTGATGGTGAGAACTATGAGTGGACAGATATGTATGATGGATTCGCAAAGACAGCTGATGAGGAGGGATTCCCAGAGCTTGCTGAGAAGTTCCGTCTTGTTGCTGCAATCGAGAAGCATCATGAAGAAAGATATAGAGCACTTCTCAATAATGTTGAGACAAAGCAGGTATTTGAGAAGAGCGAGGTTAAGGTTTGGGAGTGCCGTAACTGCGGACATATCGTAGTTGGTACAAAGGCTCCTGAAGTTTGCCCAGCATGTGCTCATCCACAGAGCTTCTTTGAGGTAAATGCAGAGAATTACTAAATCGAACTAACTTATTAGAAATTAGAAAAGTGGCAAAATGCATTTCGCATTTTGCCACTTTTTTATCTTATATCCATTGATAAAATGTTAATCTAATGATCGCCAGATAATAACTCTGCGTTATAAGCTGATAAATTAAATTTTCTCCAGCTTCTATTTTTGTAGAAGTATTTACAGTTAGATAAATAACCGTCTATTAAAGTGTCATCTTCAGATTTTGCTATTGCAGGTGCGGCGTCGGTAGATAACCCCTGGATGTAATAGTAATCCTGCTCGGCGATTTCTGGATCAATCGTATCCATGTATGTAATATCATAATCTGCAATTATATAATCTATATGTGCGAAGCTTATAATAGCATACAGTACACTAACCACGATGATACTATATCTGAATAGAGGGAACTTTTCTTTAAATATAGAGATTATAACAGCTATAAAGAGGATTGATAGTAGAGTCAGTCCCCAAAGAACCCATACTCTAAGTTCTGTAAGAAGAGCAACTTCTATATACATCATAATTCTCACAAAGCTGGAAGCAATCATAATATATGTGCAAAGTGAGATGATTGTCATAAGTACTTTAAGTACGCGGCTTTCCTTGAAATGTCCGTTAACAAATAGAACCATAAGGAAGTTGATAATGCTTACAGCAAGCAGCTGGAAGAATCCTTCTCTGGCATAATCAGAATATGAATAACCATCTGGAAGCTGTCCGCCTCCCAGGAACAGGTAGACTATCTGGATCACTGAGAAGACAAGGTAGATAACTGATACAAGAGAAAGAACTGTAATGGCAATTATTGGCTCCAGGTTTCTGTGTGATACAACGTCTTCGCTAACAGGTTTCTTTGAAAAACATCTCATAAGCGAGTATGCTGCAAAGAAGATAAATCCAAATGTTATTAATATTCCGAAGGTATCAACGAATGAGAAATTAATCAATAAGTAGTTAGTCATCAGGTTACTAAATACTGCATCAGCAGCAGATAATAGAAGAAGTAAAATGCAAACTAGCGGTACTGATATGAGAAGACCGATCAGGACATAACGCACAGTTCTTTTTTTCTGTGAGGATGACTCATCTGAAGCACCTCTTTCTTTTAATACCTTCATATCCTTTGCAAAATCCTCCAGTGCTCCAAAAGAGTAAAAGAAAGATTCACATATAGCAATGGCTGTCTTCGAAAAGTTCCAGCGACTGTCGTCATAAACGTTATGAATCAGGAACACAAATAGCATCAGAATTATTCCAAAGTTATTGAAGAAGAGCATGGCAAGATTACCCGTTAAGAAGTTCGATATTGAAAGAGTAATCATTATCGTTGCATAAAACCAACTGAATTTTTTGATCTTCACATCGTATTGCTGTAGTCCGTAGCACATATAAATCAAGGTGGCGATGCCAAAGAAAGGCATTGTAACGCCAGAAAAATTATTATATATACAGAATGTTGAGAATAAAGCATATATTAATGTGGCAGGTAACAGTTTGCGTCCCATTTTCTCTCTGAAGTCAAGAACTTCAGGTGCCTCAACTACAACTCTTTTCTGGTAAGGTGCATAAGCAGGATATGCGTTATTGTAATTATAATTTTGATTTGTAAAAGACTGATTATTAATATTATCCATAATTTTCCTCCATAAAAAGATAAATGGTATCTTTAATATGCATTATGATTTTTGGTATTCCAGTATATCCCCTGGCTGACACTCCAGGACTTCGCATATTTTATCAAGAGTTTCAAGGCGAACTGCCTTGGCTTTTCCATTTTTTAGAATAGATATATTTGCTAGCGTGATTCCTACCTGCTCTGCAAGATCGGAGACTTTCATTTTGCGTTTAGCCAGCATAACGTCGAGATTTATAATTATCATGCTGACACCCCCTATATTGTAAGCTCGTTTTCCTGCTTGATCTCATAAGCGTTTTGAACCAGCTTAGACATTGCATAGCACAGGATGACGAAAATAATGAAAACAAATATCTTTAATAGAGTATATGAGATAGGCACAAGATATATTTCCCCTTTGATGAACCATATAAGAATACGTGCCAGGTATTCGATAATAATAAGTACACCGCATATTCCCATGCATTTAAAGCTCTTAGCGTTCTCCATTGAAAATGAGTTATCTTTTGCAATCTCACAAACGATTTTCCAGAAGAAGAATAAGATGGCGAAACATAGAATGGCAGTTATCCATATGAATACGATATTTCGTCGCAGATAATCTGGAATTGGATCGTTGTAATCTGGTCTAAAAAAGAATCCATAGACTGTGGCACTGCCAAAGAATGTCAGGCCAAGCAGCCCAATGGCTATAGTTACTGCCTTAAGCCAATAAGTAATAGCTTTATGTTTCATGATACTTCCCTCATTTCGTGTTTTTTTGCGTTTTCTTATTTCTGGATTTTTCTTTCCTTGATGATGTGAGTATATATTGTCCAAAATCGAATGTCAAGAAAAATTTATCGTAAAACGATAAAAAATATTCGAGAAACAAAAACTATTAAGTGATGCGAAAGTGGTGGGAGTATGTTGATTTTTATGGTATTATATAACTGTTGAGAAGAATTTTTTGATAGGAGAACCTGATGATATATATTAAAAATGCCCGCATTATTGATGCGGTAACTGGAATGGATGAGATTGGCGATGTGGCCATCGTCGACAATTTTATCGCTGGTGCTGGTAAAGATCTTGACATTGAAGAGATAAAAGCCAGATACGATGTAACTGAAAGTGAAATTCAGACAATCGATGCTACAGGTCTTGTTGTAGCACCAGGACTGGTGGATACTCATGTACATTTCAGAGATCCGGGACAGACGTATAAAGAAGATATAGAGAGTGGAGCGGCTGCAGCTGCAAGAGGTGGTTTTACAACTGTTGTTTGTATGGCAAATACCAAGCCAGTTGTAGATAACATTGATACTCTCAAATATATTCAGGAGAAAGGTGAAAAAACTCCAATCCATGTTCTTCAGACTGCTACAGTTACAAAGGGTATGGCAGGAAAGGAACTGGTGGATATGGAGGCTCTGGAAGAGGCTGGAGCAGCAGGCTTTACAGATGATGGCCTTCCAATAATGGATGAAAAGATTCTGGTTCAGGCTCTTAAAAAAGCGGCAGAGCTGGATCTTCCGGTCAGTCTTCACGAAGAGGATCCAGAGTTTGTTAAACAGGCCGGTGTAAATATGGGAGCGGTATCTGAAAAACTTGGATACGGCGGTGCATCCAGAAAAGCGGAAGATGTGATGGTTGCGAGAGATGTGGCTCTTGCTCTTGAAACAGATGCAACACTTGTTATTCAGCATATTAGTTCAAAGAACAGTGTTGAATTTGTACGTGCAGCAAAGAAACAGGGTGGAGATATACATGCAGAGGCAACCCCTCATCATTTTACATTAACTGAGGATGCTGTTTTGAAGTATGGAACCAATGCGAGAATGAACCCACCTGTTCGTACTGAGGAAGATAGACAGGCCATTATAGAAGGAATTAAAGATGGAACTATTGATATGATCGTTACTGATCATGCTCCTCATTCGAAAGAAGAAAAAGATAGAGATTTAGCATCTGCGCCAAGCGGAATTATAGGACTTGAAACTTCACTTGGTCTGGGAATAAAATCCCTGGTTCAGCCAGGACACATTTCGCTTCTTAAATTGATGGAGCTTATGAGTAAAAATCCTGCTGAGTTATATAGAATGATCCCTGGCAGTTTCCAGGTTGGAAGACCGGCAGATGTAGTTATATTTGGTGAGAATGAAGAATGGAAGGTTGAAAGCTTTGCTTCAAAGGCTGAGAATAGTCCGTTTATTGGATGGACACTTCCAGGAAAAGTACATTATACAATTTGTAATGGAAAGATTGTTTACGAGGGCTAAGGTTTTCTAATTAGTTGGGGTATTTATATGGAGAATAATCAAAATAACCAATCTATTTATAGACAGACGCCGATTCAGCAAAATCAGGCGCCACCTGTGTATACAGGTGTAATAGAAAAGCCGAACGTAGTTGTTATTGGTAATTCAGGTGTTGGTAAGTCCACGCTCATTAATTCGCTGTTCCAGTCTTATGTGGCTGAAACAAGTATTGGCGAGGCGACCACTAAGCAGATGCGCGTTTATGAGAACGATGCACTCGGATTTAGAATAATAGATACTATTGGATTTGAACCTGGACTCCTGAATCAAAGCAAGGCTATAACAGCTATAAGAAAATGGTCGAAGGATAGCATAAAAAATGATGATACAACACATCAGATCAATATGATCTGGTATTGTATCGATGGTACATCCCGCAAGATGTTCAGAAAGAACATTGATATGCTCGCTCATGCAACTTCTGTTTGGAAGAGTGTTCCAATTATAGTTGTAATCACGAAGTCTTATTCAAAACCTGAGAGAGATGAGAACATCAGGATGGTTTACAATGCTTTCAAGAACCACAAGAAGCTGAGTGAAAACTTGAAGGCAATTGTTCCTGTCGTTGCGACAACATATAAGATTGATAATGATCTGAATATAAATGTTACTCCTGATGGACTGGGTGAACTTTTAACAGAAACTGTTAAGTATCTTCCTGAAGGAGTTAATGCATCTATTGTTGATAAGAATTATTTTTATCTGAATCAGAAAAGGGCTATGGCTCACTCTGTTGTTGGAGCTTCTGCTATTGCAGGACTTACGGTGGGACTTGTCCCAATTCCATTTCCTGATGGAACCATATTGACTCCTCTTGAGATTGGTGAGATTAAGAGCCTTTCCAAGATATATGGTGTGGAGTTTGATAAGGATACTGAACTTATTCAGACCATCATTAATGCAGGAACAGCGGGTATAGTTGCAAAGACAGCGCTAAATGCCATCAAAGCAATTCCAGCAGTTAATATTGCGGCAGATGTTCTTAATGGAATAGTTGCAGGAGTTATTGTTGCTGCGCTTGGTGAAGGAAGCATCTACATTTTCGAACAGATTTATACAGGACAGAAATCCGTTTCTGATACTGAGTGGGTTAAAAGATTCCTGGATTCAAAGGTTGCAGCAGGTCTTGCTGGTAATATGAATGTGATCATCAAGGAATATACTGACAAGCTAAATTCTGGTCAGAAAGTTACAATGAAAGATGTTATGGCTATTATTCTAAAAAATATGAAGTTCAAATAAACTAAAGGAAAGCACTATCTATGGGTGATTCATCTAACGAAGTGAACAATTCAATACAGGATAAAGAACTTGAAAGAATCAGAAGGTCTATTCAAAAAAAGTCTGAAGCTTATGAAAAGATGCTTGCTAACAGGGATAGTTTTCTAGAGACTAACGATAAGAAACTTTCTAATGTTCGTGAGAGAAATGATGAGAGTCTGCAAAAAAGGAGAAAACGAACGGATGAGCGTATTGCCAGTAATAGAAAAAGGATAGATGAAAGATATAAAGATTTACCTCCTGAGAGAAGGGAAAGGCTTCAGAAGTGGAAGGATAAAACGGATCAAAATCTTGCGAAACATAGAGAGAGACACGATAAAGCAAGAACAATGCATCGTGACTTAGTTGATGACAGAAGAAAAAAACATGATGACAAAGTTAATAAGTATTTTGAAGAAGAAAGAATTAAGAACGATAACCGTTTAAAGAGAATTCAAGGTAAGAATGGTAAACGTATAATAAGAATACGAAAAAGAGTGTTTTTTATTACGGTTATTCTTTTGTTCTTTGTCATCCTGATGGTTGAAAGAATTGTTCCTTCTTCAAAACTAAAAAAAGAAGGAGTTATGGATGATACTCCTATCGAAGAGAAAATAGAAGTTGTGGATGAAAAAGAATATGCAACGCTGAAAGGTACTACTGAAGAACAGTTGCTATGGGATCTTCTGATGGAGCACTTTGATGGAAATAAAACAGCGGTTCTTGGAGTAATGTGTAATCTGAATTCTGAGTCAGAGCTCCATTCAAAAAACCTTGAGGATTATAATAATGAACTTTGGGGTATAGATGATGAAAACTATACTGAGAAGGTTAATAGAAAGACTATAGATAAGAATGACTTTATGCAGTCCAGAATAAATAACATCTCCAATGGCTATTATAACAAGTATAATGAGTGGGTTAATAAGGATGGTGGATATGGCTACGCTCAATATACTTCTTTTGATAAGAAAATGCAGCTTTACCAATTTGCAGAAACATGGTTTGGCCCAGGCGGTGAAGGAGAGGATTATAAGTTCAATATCGGTGATCCGGAAATGCAGGCGCATTTTATAGTATATCTACTTGAATCTGATGAGTATAAAGACATGGATTATATGATAAGAAATTCTCAGAGTGTGGTAGATTCCTGCTATTATTGGTTGAAAATGTATGAGATACCATATGACCCTTATAATGATGGGTACTATACGCTCGCTTTTGATAGGGCTGCTGCGGCTGATATTATAAAGGCTGCTTGTGATAGAGAGAAATAATATAGATTGGGTTAGAATGGATTTCGTTATGAAATATCGAAAGAAATATTTTATAAAAACTTTATATATGATTCTTTTGGTTCTTACTTCTTTACTGATTTTAAGTGCCTGCGATGAGAAGAAAGAAAAAGCTCTGGATGTTGAATCAGTCCAGGATTTTAATAGTGAAGATTACACCATAGGTGTTGTTACTGGTTTTATTTTCGCTGAGGAGGTTAAGGAAAATCTTCCAAATGCGAATGTAAAGATATATGCCAATCGTGAAGATGCATATAAGGGATTGATGGCTGGAGAGATAGATGGAATTGCGGATGATGAGCCGGTTGTCAGGTCCAGACTGAGAAATGATGATGCCATAAAACTTGTTCCTGGATATGTAAAAAAGGCAGATTATTCTTTTATATTCCAGAAGAGTGAAAATGGTGAGAAGCTTAGCGGTGAGTTTAGTGATTATGTTTCCGAACTTAGATCAAGTGGGAAACTGGATTCTCTGGATGACAAATGGTTTGGAGAAGAAACGGATAATAAAATAAGCGATGATGCAAGTTCTCTTCCAAATACTAATGGAAAGCTAAAAGTTGCTTACGATTCAGAAATTCCATTTGCGTACAGTTCAGGCGGAAAGCCTACGGGTTATGAAATCGATATTATAATTGGTTTTTGCGAAAAATATGGATATGCTCTTGAATTAGTTAATGACAGTTTTGTTAATCTATTTAGCGGGGTTTCGTCCGGAGAGTATGATGCGGCATGTAATGGTATTACCATTACAGAGTCCCGTAAGGAAAGCTTCAATTTTGGCGCTCCAGATTATAATGGCGGAACTTGCATTTATGTTAAAGCTGTAGTTGATGGGGCTGAAGAATTACAGAAAAGTGATACTATTTCTAATAGCTTCAAGAATACCTTCGTGAATAATGGCAGATATAAACTTTTCCTTAATGGAATTCTTATAACTATTATTATAGTTCTTTCAGCGCTGGTGGGTGGAATTATTCTCGGAATAATCATGTATATGTATGGTAAGAGAGGTTATCCACTTGTAAGGCTTATAATCAGGATAATAACAGGATTAATACATTGCATACCTGTTGTTATGATTGTGATGCTTGTATACTACAGTTTCTATAATCATATGGCTGTTGGCGGAATGCTTGCTTCACAGATTGCATTTATCCTTTATTTTGCTGATGAGATTTATATGATGATTGAAAGGCATGCAATAAAAAGGAAAGATGATGAGGAAGACAAGTATAACCTGCAGGATAAATACAGACTTGAATTTATAGATACTAAAGAATTCTTCCATATTCTATTTAAGGATAAGGAAGAGATTGTGGAAGATTTTAGAGAAAGAGTTGTTACTTTGATCAAAATGACAGCAGTTGTTGGCTATGTTACTACTCAGGATATGACGAGGATATTTGATGTTATTCGTTTGGAAAGTAAGGAGACAATGATTCCTCTTGTGGCGACAACTATTGCCTACTTCCTGCTTATAGCAGTTGTGATAGCTATTATAAATCGAATTAATATTCGTTCGAAAAAAGATGAAAATAGCACCGATTAATACGGTACTATTTTTGTTGTCCTTTTGTTGCGATTTTGGGTATATAATAAAATTAGTTAGTTTTTTTGTAGGAGGTAGGTGTATGAAAAAGGGGTTAATATTAAAGATAATTGTAACTATACTTCAGATAATAATTATTCCGTGTTGTATAGTTGACAGTTGGGCAACAGTCTATACTGATCAAACTGGTAATTATTTTGATTTCAATTTTATAGATGCGGTGGAACTATTTGGTTCTGACTATCTTGCTACAGGGTTAGTCTGGATATTTGCTGTGGTTGTTATTATAATGATCTGGACACCGGCTAGAAAGACGGCATTTATACCAGCAATACTACAAACATTGATTTTCATAATATCTATAATTAGTGTGATATCAAATGAGAATGCAGAAATAAAATTCTTTGCATTTATACATGCAGGCATAGCAGTTGTGGCATTGGTTGTCTGTATAATAGCTGGAGTGACAGTAAAAACTGAAACAGCAGAACAAACTGAATAAGATGGAAAAAGAGTGCATATTATGAATGAAGTGCACTCTTTTTTCTTAATTCTTGCAATCGTTTTAAGTTGCTAGTATAATTAGGTGGTTAGTGATTTAGAACGATTAACAGCTGCTTATCGTGGCTGAAAAAGGAAAGTATTATGAAGTTTATTCATATTGCGGATGTTCATCTTTTTGCTACTCCTGATGCGGAGTTTGAGTGGGGAGAGAACAGACCAAAGGAAATAGAAGAGACATTTGAAAAGGTCATCGATGCCTGTAACGAAAAGGACATCGATCTTTTGCTGATAGCAGGAAATCTTTTTGATAGATCTCCATCGGTTGAAGACCTTATATTTGTAGATGAGAAGCTGGCAAGACTTGAGAAGACAAGAACTGTAATTCTTTCTGGCTCTGATGATTACATTAAACCAGAGAGTGAAAGCGCTGCATATAAATTCAGATCAAGAACAGTAATGCTTCCAGCTGACAAAACTACAAATGCTTATCTTCGTGGAATAAACACATGTGTTACAGGCTATAGCTACGGCAAGTCTGAATACAGAGAACATATTTTAGAAAACATTGATCCGGGTCGTGAAGATGCCATCAACATTCTTCTTGGTCATGGTGGTGATAAGAATCATATGCCATTCAAGAAGGAAAAGCTTGCATCCAAGGGATTTGATTATGTGGCTATGGGTTACATCCGCAGACCAGTTCATATCCTGAAGAACCGTATGGCTTATGCTGGTTCTCCTGAGCCACTTGGACCAAAGGAAACAGGCCGCCATGGTTATGTACTTGGTGAGATAAATGACAGTGGCACAAAGATTACATGGTGCCCAATAGCCCAGAGAAATTATGTGGATATCAGCATTACCATGAGCCCAGAGCTTACATCTGAGGAGATTACAAAAAATCTTGAGGATAAGCTCCTTAAGCTGGGTAATGCAAATATATATAGAATTATTCTTAGAGGTTTTTCTAAGGATAATATGAGCTTCGATCTTTCTCGTATAAAGAATAGATATAACATCTATGAGATTCTGAATATGACTATTTCAGATGATGACGAGAAGATGCTCAGAGTTGAGAATGAGAAAAATATGATGGGAAGCTTTATCCGTGAAGTAAACGGAAGCTACACTGTAGATGAAAGAATCCGCAGCAAGGCTCTTAGGTATGGTATGGAAGCGCTCATTATGGCAGGAGAAGAAAGATAAATGTATCTTACAAAGCTTTTAATTAGAGACTTTGGAAAATTTCATAATAAAAGCATGGATCTCCAGCAGGGTGTGAATATCATTTATGGTGCTGAGGAATCCGGCAAGTCCACAGTTAGAGACTTCCTGATTGGTCTTATGTATGGTATTCCTCGTAGAGAAGGAATTACAAGAGTAAGGTCCAACTATGAACTTCGTAAACCAAATAATGGTTCGGGTTATTCAGGAACTGCTTATCTGAGAGATGATGATAAGACTTACCTTGTAGATAGAACATTCCTTGCAGGTGCAAAAAAAGCTTCTGTTCTAGATGTAAATTCAGGTAGAGATGTTCGTCTTGTAAATACAGATACTATTTGTGGAACTCTTTGCGAAACAGATAAGAATACTTATCTTGATACCAAGTGTATTATTGGTGACGAGGAAGCAAGTGGTAAGAAGAACCTTAAGGAGTATCTTACAAATATTACTCTTACAGGTACATCCAACATTGATAAAGTTAAGGCTATCAAGTATTTGGAAGAAGAGAAAAAGGCGCACATTCCAAAGCCACTTATCAGAAGACTGGATGAGCTTGATGAAAGAATTTCCGAGTACGATACTGTCGATGACGAGATTGAGGCAGTTGAAACTGAAATAAAGACTCTTAACGAAGAGTTTGTTATGGAGGCAGAAAGACGTAAGAGAGTTGCGAGACGTCTTGTAGAGAATGAAGATGGAACGGTAACTTACGAAAATGATGCCACCATAGATGAGAAGATAGACCGAATTACAGAGCGTGAAACAAACTATGCTCCTACCGATCAGGATATCGATAGAGAAGAAAAGGCTCGTAAAGAAAAGATTAAGAAAGAAAAAGCGGATGTTAAGTTTACAGACCGTATCCCAGTAATTCTTCTTAGTGGTGTTGCAGTAATCCTTATTATTGCAGCTATCGTGTATATTCTTCCATTTGAGGATTTGATCAGAAAGCTGTTCGTTGTATTTACTGCAATATTTGTTGCGATAACTATCATCGATGGCTTTAAATCCAAAGGCTTCTTTGATTCGAATCAGGAAGAAGAAACGCCTGATGAAGATGAGTTTAATAAGGTTCTCGAAGAGCTGAAGGAAGAGGCCGAGGAGCAGGAAGAGATAGAATTTGATATGACCTTTGCTAAGGAATATCAGGAAAAGAAGGCTGCTCTCAAAGAGAAGGAAGATGCACTCCTTCAGAGACGTAATGAAAGAAATCAGCTTCGTCATGAATTTGATTCTGTATTCAAGAAGAAGAGCGAACTTGAGGACGAGATCAAGGCTATTGATTTTGCAATAGCAAAGATTAATTCTCTTTCAGAGAAGTTTAGAGAAGATGCATTCAAGAATCTTCTCAGTAATGTTTCAAGATATATAAAGAGTCTGACACAGGGACAGTTCAGCGAGCTTACATTTGACGAAAAGGGAAATATAATCCTTCGCGCTGACTATGGTTATGTACCAATTAATAATCTTACAGATATGGATGCGGGAAAGGTATTCCTTGCTGTAAGACTTAGTATTTCAAAGTATCTGGCAAAAGAAAAGCTGCCACTTATAATTGATGGTACTTCAATGCTGGAGAGTGCTTCTGAGGTTAAGTCGCTGGTTGACTGCCTCGCAGATATGAATGAAGAACAGATTATAATCCTGACAGATGACTGGGGAATGGACTCAGTATTTAAGGGTAGAGGAATTGAGACTAACCTGATCAAGCTGTAAAGCAAGATCAGGTTAGAATTTTTTTGAGGACTGATAAAGAATGAGAATTATAGATTTTCACACGCATACATTTCCAGATAAACTAGCGGAGGCAGCGCTTGAATCACTTCAGAATTCTAGCGAGAGCAGAGCTCATACAGACGGAACTATAGATGGACTGAGAGAATCAATGGAGATTGCAGGGATTGAGCAGTCTATTGTGCTTCCTGTTGTAACAAATCCGGATAAGGCATTTTCAATGAATAGTTATGCCGCTAAAGTCAATGAATCCTTTGAGGAAACAGGAGTTTTTTCTATCGGCGGTATTCATCCGGAAACGCCGAATATAAAGAATGTGCTTAAAGATATTAAGAACATGGGCTTAAAGGGAGTTAAGCTGCATCCGGATTATTATGGTGTGATGTTCAATGATATCAAGATGAAGAGGATTATCGATACAGCGTCGGAGCTTGGCCTGTTTGTTATCACCCATGCGGGAATGGACATTGGCCTTTATCCACCTATATGCTGTACCCTGGATTCCATTCTTGATGTGATGGAGGATGTTAAACCTGAAACTCTTGTTCTGGCACATATGGGTGGATGGATGAACTGGGAAGAGGTTACTGAAGTTCTTGCTCCTAAGTTCAAAGAATATAATAAAAAATATGATGATGCTGGAGAAAAGGGAAAGGGTATTTTCTTAGATACTGCCTTTTCTATAGGTGAGATCGACTGGCTTGTAGCTGATATGCATAGGGACTATCATCAGATGTCAGATGAACAGTTTATAAAGATGGTGAGTGCATTTGGAGCGGACAGAATCCTCTTTGCGACGGACAGTCCGTGGGCTGATCAGAAAGACTATGTGGACAGAATTAAGTCCATGATTCTTGGCTCATTTGAAGATGGTGAAGAGATGCTAGAACAGATATATTATAAAAATGCCGAGAGAGTGTTATCCAAGCGGTAATTCACCTTTATTTTTAGCCATTTTTTGCCTTTCGATTGCTTGATTTTATATGTGATTTAAAGTATACTAAGTAGATGGTGCGTTAGACCTATTTAATTGATAGGTAATCGCCGCCATCTATTTTGTATTTATCGGAGTTTTTCTTCGATTGCCATATAAAAAAACGGAGGAAAGAAATGGCTGAATTATTAAAAGTTACAGATTTACACGTTAGTGTGGCTGAGACAGAAATACTTCATGGTGTAAACCTTGTAGTAAACCCTGGCGAAACACACGTTATCATGGGACCTAATGGCGCTGGTAAGTCAACACTTGGCTACTCCATCATGGGTAACCCAAATTATGAAGTTGGTAAGGGAAGCATCTTCTTCAAGGGTGAGGATATCACTGATGAGGAAACATCTGACAGAGCGAAGGCAGGTATTTTCCTTTCATTCCAGAATCCTATTGAGGTGCCTGGCATTTCCCTTTCAAACTTTATCAGAAATGCTGTTGATACCAAGACTGGTACAAGAGCTAGACTCTGGGATTTCCGTAAGAGTCTTGAGAAGCAGATGGAACTTCTCAACATGGATAAGTCTTACGCAGACAGAGACCTGAATGTAGGTTTCTCAGGTGGTGAGAAAAAGAAGGCTGAGATTCTTCAGATGCTGATGATGAAGCCTGATCTCGCTATTCTTGATGAGACAGATTCAGGACTTGACGTTGATGCAGTTAGAACTGTATCTGATGGTGTTAAGGCCTTCCATGAAAATGGTGATGGAGCTCTTATTATCATCACTCATAGTACACGTATTCTTGAAGCGCTTAAGGTTGATTACACTCATATTCTTGTGGATGGAAAGATTGTAGAGACTGGAGATGCTTCACTCGTAGACGAAATTAATGCTAACGGTTTTGAAAGATTTGTAAAATAAGGATAAGGAAATGGCAGATAAAGAGAAGACATATGTAGAGGACGTGGACAGAAGCTTGTATGATTTTCGTAATGAAGACGAAGATGTGTACAAGGTTGCCGAGGGTCTTACTCCTGAAATCGTTAGACAGATTTCTAAAGAGAAAAACGACCCTGAATGGATGTTAGAACTACGTCTGAAATCATTAGAGATTTATAATCAAATGGAAATGAAACCATGGGGACCTCCAATCGATGGACTTCACATGGATAATATTGTTACTTACATTAAGCCTAAGGATAACAAGATGAGTGCTGACTGGGACGAGGTTCCAGAAGAGATTAAGGACACATTTGAAAGACTTGGTATCCCACAGGCAGAGAGAGAGTCACTTGCTGGTGTTGGTGCTCAGTATGATTCAGAGCTTGTTTACCACAACGTTCGTGATGAGGTTGCTGCACAGGGTGTTATCTATACAGACCTTGAGTCAGCGATGCATGGTGAATATGGCGATATGATTAAGAGTCATTTTATGAAACTCATCACACCACAGGATCATAAGTTTGCTGCTCTTCATGGAGCAGTCTGGTCAGGAGGAAGCTTTGTTTATGTTCCGCCTGGAGTTACTGTAGAGATTCCTCTTCAGTCTTATTTCAGACTTAATGCTCCTGGTGCTGGTCAGTTTGAGCACACTCTTATTATCGTTGATGAGGGAGCAGACCTTCATTTCATAGAAGGATGTTCAGCACCTAAATATAACGTTGCAAACCTACATGCTGGAGCGGTTGAACTGTTTGTTGGAAAGAATGCGAGACTTCGTTATTCTACAATCGAGAACTGGTCCAAAAACATGTATAACCTGAATACAAAGAGAGCTACCGTTGAAGAAGGCGGTAAGATGGAATGGGTATCAGGATCTTTCGGATCGCATACGTCTTATCTTTACCCTATGACTATTCTTAAGGGTGATGATTCAAAGGTAGAGTTCACTGGTATTACTTTTGCTGGTGAAGGACAGAACCTGGATACAGGTATGAAGGTGGTTCATACAGGTGAAAGAACACTTTCAACTGTTAATACAAAGTCTATTTCTAAGAGCGGTGGTATTAGTACATTCCGAAGTGCGGTTGTTATTGGACCAAAGGCTAAGGGGGCTAAGTCAGCTGTTGACTGTGCATCTCTTATGCTGGATGACATTTCACGTTCTGATACAGTTCCTGCAATGGATGTTAGATGTGATGACTGCGATGTAGGACATGAGGCAAAGATTGGACGTATTTCCGATGAGGCTATTTTCTATCTTATGAGCCGTGGTATCTCAGAAGAAGATGCTCGTGCAATGATAGTAAGTGGTTTCGCAGATAACGTATCCAAGGAGCTTCCACTGGAATACGCCGTAGAGATGAACAATCTCATCCGTTTGGAAATGAAGGGTTCTATCGGTTAAAGATTTTAGGTGAGAACAAAGATGAAACGATTTCTTGGTGAACTGTTTATTTTTATTCTAGGATTTGTGCTTGGGTTTGGCGAATTATTATATCTATACATAATTGAAAAAGAAGATACACTAGATAGAAATATTGTGGGATTTATCGATGGGATGATTAAGAAAATCGATAATGATTTTCTGCAAATGTTACCTTGGTGGTCATATGCTCTAGTGGTTATTATAATCCTTCTTCTTATAGGTATTCTGGTTACAGAGATTCTAAGAACATTTGCTAATTCAAAAAGTTTAAAAGTTTTAACAGCATTGTTGTATATAATCGTTACAGTTATTGTTGCCATTCCATTTGCTCGGTTTTTGATGATTTTTATTGATAGAATCATCCATGATTATCTATTGGTAATTACGCTTGAGCAGGTAAGAAAGCATTTTGCTTCAAGTGGAACAGATTTTGATTTTATATTCTTTTCTGTTGTTAGAGGAATTGCTTTTTCAATTCTTCTTAGACTACAAATATATGCATTCGGTTTTACATATGGTGCCATGTTAAAGAAACCTGTTAGAAATTGTAGGGTCCTTGAATGTGAGACGCTTGGAAAAGAATATGAAGTTAAGGGTGTTTTGGCAAAAAGATTAACATTTAATCAATGTTTCTCATTTATGAAAAATTTTACTGGCGAATTAGAACAGAGACGTTTCTTCCAAATACAAGAAAAGGGATTGTTTGGAATCGGTACGATAAATAAATGGAACTATTATCGTGATGGACAAATAATGGATTGTACGGAAGAAGAGTTTTTAAATAAATTATATAATTTGACTATTCATAAAACTTTGAGTTTAAAGACAGAAGAGGATAAAAATGAGTAATATAAATATTAACAAATTACCAGTACCAACATGGACTTGGTTGAAGGTAAATGAGTATACAGTTGCAGTTCCTGAGAAGTTAGAGCGAGCAAAGTGTGATGTTGAAACAATGCCTGAAGAGGTAAAGGTTGGAGCGGTTGATTTTGCTAGTCTTGCTTTAGGTGATGTGGAACTTGGGGCTGGTGATGAGTTTAGAAAAATATCGCATGCGGCTAAGACTGGTGGAGCTTCATATACTGTTTCTGCTGGTGTGAAAGTTTCAGAACCTATTAGGCTTACATATGATTATGATGGTGAGGGAATGCTTTCACGTACAGCTATTGTATTAGGCGAGGATGCAGAGCTGACAGTGATCATGACCTTCAAGGGCCGTCCAAATTTTGGAGCAAACGATATTCGTATAAAGGCAGCCAAAACTGCTAAGCTCACTTTAGTTGAGATTTTCCAGTTTGAGGAAGGTTCCAACTTCGTTGACAGCATTGGTGGAAGGTACATGGAAAAGGGTGGCCTTAAGCTTATTCAGATAAAAGCTGGAGATGGAAATGTAGCTCTCAGCTGTTGTGCAGATCTTGATGGCTATAAGAGTACACTTGATATTGATACAGGATATCTTGTTCGAGGCGAAGACAAGCTGGATATCAACTATGTATCCAGACATCGCGGAGCCAAGACAGATACAAAGATAAATGTAAGAGGTGTTCTTCGTGATACAGCTGATAAAACATTCCGTGGAACAATTGATTTCATAAAGGGTTGCAAAACAGCAACAGGAGATGAGAGAGAAGATGTACTCCTTATGGATGAGGGAGTTCATAATAACACAGTTCCACTTATTCTCTGTGCTGAAGAGGATGTTGAAGGTGCTCATGGAGCATCAATTGGTAAGCTCTCAGATGAGATTCTTACATACTTCGCAAGCCGCGGTATTCCAGAAGCAGAGGTTACCGAGCTGATGGCGAAGTCAAGAATAGATGCAGTAGCAGGAAGAATTCCTGACGAAAAGACTAGAGAAATGTTACTTGCTTAGGAAACTAGGGGGTTGTTTAATGTATAGGAGGTAGTTATGCCACCAATTGGACCAGTACCTGGACCACCTCGTGGACCAAGACCAAAGGGCTGCGGATGTGGATGTTTGCCAGGATGCTTAACATTCATGGTAAGTATAGTTTTAGGAGCAATAGGACTCCTTATGCTTATTTTCTAGTTCGATAGCAATAAATTTTATGTAAACCAAGGAAACTATAATGAGTTTAGACATTCAGAAAATTAGAAGCGATTTTCCGTTCTTTGATAAATCGGATCTCGCATATCTTGATAATTCAGCAACAACCCAGCGCCCACGCCAGGTTGTAGAAGCAGTGGCTGATTACGAGTATCATCACAACTCAAATCCTTTCAGAGGACTTTATGAACTATCAATAGATGCGACTGAAAGATACGAGGCTGCTCGTGCCAAGGTTGCAAAGTTCATTAATGCAAAGTCTGATAAGGAGATAATTTTCACGCGTAATGCTTCAGAAAGCCTTAACTTAGTTGCATATTCTCTCGGAGAAATGTGCTTAAAAGAAGGTGATGAGGTAATTACAACTGTTGTAGAACACCACAGTAACATGCTCCCTTGGAGACTTGCTGCAAAGAGATATGGCGCAACGGTTAAATATCTGGAGTGTGAAGAGGATGGAAGCTTTTCTCTTGAGAAGTTCAAATCACTCCTTACCGATAAAACGAAAATCGTAGCTATGACAGCTATGTCCAATATCTTTGGACGTATAATAGATATTAAGTCTTTTGCTGCAGCGGCTCACGAGGTTGGTGCATACTTTGTTGCTGATGGAGCTCAGAGTGTTCCACATAGCAAGACTGATGTACAGAATCTGGATGTTGATTTCCTTGCATTCTCAGGACATAAGATGCTTGCTCCTATGGGAATAGGTGTTCTTTATGGAAAAGAGGAGCTTTTAAAAAAAATGCCACCATTCTTATCAGGTGGTGAAATGATTGAGTACGTAACCTTTGAAGATATAACGTACGCTGAATTACCTCATAAATTTGAGGCTGGAACAGTAAATGCCGGCGGTGCAGTAGGACTTGCGGCCGCTATTGATTATATAGAACAGATTGGAATAGAAGCTATTGAAGAGCGTGAACTTGAACTTACCCGTATGGCTCTTGAAGGTATGCAGGCTATTCCTCATATCACTGTCCTTGGTTCAGATAAGGCTGAGGAACATCATGGAATTCTGACTTTCAAAATAGATGGAGTACATCCACATGATATCGCTGCTATAATAGCTGATTCGAATGTGGCCGTCAGAGCAGGACATCACTGTGCAGAACCATTGCATCACTTTATCGGAATTCCTTCAACAACAAGAGCAAGCCTAATGTTCTATAATACAGAAGAAGAGGTTGAACGACTCCTCGAAGTAATGAAAAAAATTAGGAATATGATGGGCTACGGCTCGATTACGCAGTAATCGAGCCCTGGGTTCCGTTGACTTATTATATTTAGTATGGCACAATGAAAGGTAGTGAAATGCAAAACAGAACATTCTACAATGAAATACTAACAGAGCATAATATTCATCCAATCCATAAGACAAAAATGATTGAACCACAGAAGTCTCTTCGTGGTGTAAATCCATCCTGTGGAGATGACATTACACTTCAACTTAATGTTTCAGATGACGGAATAATTGAGGATGGAGCGTTCTTTGGAGATGGATGTGCAATATCTCAGGCAAGTGCGGATATGATGCTTGATCTGGTAATTGGAAGAAGCATTGAAGAGGCTATGACTCTCAAGGATACATTCCTTAAGATGATTAAGGATAAGGTTACAGAAGAGGAGTTAGAAATGCTGGAGGAGGCAGGTTCTCTTCAGGATATTTCTCATATGCCATCCCGTGTTAAATGTGCGGTTTTGGGTTGGCATACCCTTGAAGAAATGCTTAATGGAGATGGGGCTGACTCTGTAAGTACAGAAGATCAGTAGTGTGTTGCTCTTTTGTTATACTTTTCATGTTACAATAACAACTGATAATGATGCTATCAATTAAACGGAGGTTGTTAAAATGAAAGAATATAATGATGATAATGTTGGACAGAATGGCTATAAAGAAGATGAAGATTGGAGCTTTATAGGTTTTGAAGAGCTTGCTAAAGAAAGCAGAGAAGCCCTTAAGAAAGATAATGGATATAAATATTCTTCCAATCCTGTTATAGAGGATTATTACAAGAGCATTGAAGAAGAAAATAAGCAGGCTTATAAGGACTATATAGATAGACACCATAGACCACTAATTCCTGCTGAGGATGGAAGGAACGAGCGTAAGGAAATGGTATCTAAGGCACTTGCTGCGCAGTTACTTCTTGACTCACCTGTCACCTATGAGTACAGTCCAAGACTTATAACATTTGTTGCTCAGAGAGTTGATAAAGCACTTGATCTAAAACATGCAAATTTTGATCAATTAGGTGAAGCCGTGGAGAATCATCAGGCTGCTAAGAACCTAATGTATGATCAAATCCTTAAAATATATAAAGTTGATAAACCTGAAGAATATATCGAAAAGATGAAGACTTTATATGATAACTTAATGCCAAAACAGGGCAGAAGTGATGAGTATAAGGCTTTTCATAATAGTGTTGGAAAAATCGCAAAATTAAAGGTCGGTGAGCCTCATTTTCGAGCAAAGCTTTATATGTATACATTTGATCTTATGAGAAACACCGAAGGATATGCGAAGGGTAAAAAGAGTGTTCGATTAAGACCAGCAGGAAGAGATAGATTTAACAATTCTATGGATGCACTTGCGATAATGAAGAAATGTGTTCCTGGTACTGGCGAAATGATTGATGATATAGTAGATAGAACTAATGAGGTTCGCAAGGTTGGAAAAAATGATGAGTACTATGTTGATCTTGCAAAATTTGGGGAGCAGCGTGCTCTGAAAGCTAGTGAAGAGAGAAAACAGAAAGAACTTGCAAAGGCAAAGACTAACGATAAAAAGTTAGAAAAGAAGATGGACAATAAATATAAAGCGCCTGGTTTAATGTAACAAATGTTGATTAAATAATCTTGGGGGTAAAAAATGAGGGAAGATGGTAATCTTTTAGATTGGCTGGAATACCGATGGAAGATGATAAGAGTCAGCGATACAAAGTTTTTCAGATTTATCTGGATAACAGCTATTGCTATAACTCTCGTCACCGTTCTGATCAGTGCTGGTGTTACCGCGAAGGCTAACAAGAAGGCAAAAGCAGAAGAAAAGAAAAAAGCTAAGCAAGAAGTAACTATAGAAGAAGAACTCGCAACTGTTGGTGACGCCACCGTTACAGATGCTTCTGCTACAGATGCAGATTCTTGGATGCTTATTCTTGTAAATAAGGATAATGCACTCCCAGCAAATTTCGAAGTTCCAGAATTTACTGAACTTAGAAATAATCAAAAGGTTGATAGCAGAATATATCCTGATCTTCAGGCTATGTTTGATGATGCTAGAGCCCAGGGTTACTCCCCATATATAACTTCTTCTTATAGAACAAAGGAAGAACAGCAGGCCGAGATAGATTCTAAGGTAAATGAACTGTTAGAACAGGGCAAGACTCAGGAACAGGCAAAGGCTGAGGCAGCTACGCTGGTTATGGAACCAGGTAAGAGTGAACATGAAACTGGACTTGCTATAGATGTTGGTTCAGATGTAGGAGAGGAACAGCAGAATGCACTCTGGACGTGGTTAAATGAGAACTGCTACAGCTATGGATTTGTAATTAGATATCCAGAAGGTAAAGAAGATATTACTGGTGTATCAAATGAGCCATGGCATCTAAGATATGTAGGTAAAGAAGCTTCAGTTGCAATGCATGAGAGTGGCCAGTGTCTTGAAGAATATCTGGCATTTCAATAAAAATGATAATTAGGATATAAAAGAAAAAGGCGGATACCAATTGGTATTCGCCTTTTCTTTTCATAACTCTCTCACTTGTAAGATACTTATGATATCGAAGGTCTGTCGTAGTTATCAGAAATTGTGCCTTTTTCCTTGTATTCGTTAATTCTTGTCTGAATTCTCATAACAGGATCAAGCAGCTCGCTGATTGAAGAATCATGATTCAGGTGATCAATGATAATAGCAATATACTTGCTAAGATCTGTTGAACTGTACCATTCTCTTTCAAAGAGCTCTGGCTTCTGATAAGTAACATTTGTTGAAATTACTCTGTCAAATACTCCCTCTTCATATGCTTTATCGAATACTTCGAGTCCGGCAGTAAAGAGACCAAATGTTGAAACACAGAATACTCGTCTTGCCTTACGTGCCTTAAGCTTGCGACAAACATCCAGCATACTTTCGCCAGATGCAATCATATCGTCAATGATAAATACATCCTTACCCTCAACTGAGTCACCAAGGAACTCATGTGCAACGATAGGGTTCTTTCCATTAACAACCTTTGAATAATCCCTTCTCTTGTAGAACATACCTACATCAACACCAAAGTGGTTTGCAAAGTAGATAGCTCTGTGCATAGCACCTTCGTCTGGGCTTATAACCATCATATGTTCATTGTCAAGCTCCAGATCAGGGGTAGTTTTCAGGATACACTTGATAAACTGGTATGTTGGCATGAGATTTTCAAAACCGACTGTTGGAATAGCATTTTGAACTCTTGGGTCGTGAGCGTCAAATGTAATAATGTTTGAAACTCCCATTGATACAAGCTCCTGAAGTGCCATAGCACAATCGAGGGACTCGCGGCGTGTACGCTTATGCTGTCTGGATTCATACAGGAATGGCATGATTACATTAATCCTGTGTGCTTTACCAGCACTTGCTGCAATAACACGTTTGATGTCTGCATAATGCTCATCAGGTGTCATAGGAACCATACGACCACCGAGATTGTACTCGATTCCAGTATTGGTTACATCAGCCAGGATATAAAGGTCTGAGCCTCTGACTGAATCCGAAAGAGTACCCTTTGCTTCTCCCGATGCAAAACGTGGACAACAGGATTCCAGCAGATAAGTATCCCTGGTATAACCGTTGAACATGAGATGCTCAGAATCAAGGTGCTCTCTTTCTTTGCGCCATTTAACCAGGTATTCATCAACCTTTTGTCCCAGTTTCGCGCTGCTCTGCAGAGCTACAATACCAAGCTTTCCAGCAGGTACTGTAATGAGTTTGCTTTGATCAGGCATTATTTTTTCCTCCGATATCTTATATCGTCACCATAAAGTGGACATAGTATATATTTCTCAGCGATTCTTGATGAAACACGATCACTGTATCTGTCTTGGATAGTATCAAGATCAAAATTTGTTGTGATAAGTGTTGAGTGATCCAGTAACATACGTCTGTTGATGATCTCAAATAAGTGAGATACAACGAAAGCACTTATTACTTCTGAACCAAGGTCATCTATTATAAGTAAATCGCTGCTGAAAATATATTCGTATATTTCTTCGAGAACTTTTTGGTCATATAAATCATTAAATGTTGTATAGTTGACCAATATGTCTCTGAAAAGTTCATTACTTGAAAGGTAGAGTACTGAGTGACCACTATCAAGTAATTCCTTAGCAATACAGTTGGACAGAAATGTTTTTCCCAAACCTGTTCCACCGTATATTAAAAGGTTATCATGCTTTGTATCAAAATTCTTAACAAAATTTTGCGCTACATTGTATTGCTTTTCGGCATTTTCATATGGAGTCAGTTTGTTATCCTCATATGCTTCGTTGCTATAATAATCCAGCGTATAACTATCAAAGTTTTCTTTGCTAAGTATATTGGATAAATTTGAACGGTTATATAGCTCTTTTATACGTATTTTTTTAACACATTCGCAAATTTTACCGTTATGCTCGCCCCAATCCTGACAAATAGGGCAGTTGTATATAGGATCAAGATAGTCTTTTGGATAGCCATTAGATTCAAGCAATTCAGCTTTTTTATTTGATATTTCTAGTATGCTTGATTCATAGTTGCCTGAATAGTTTGCTTTATCCTGCCTAAGTCTCTTTTTAACCTCTTCAAGCGCAATAGAAGATACTTGATTATCTAAATTCTTTATTTCAGGAATCTTATCATATATCTCGTTTAGTCTTCTTTGATGCTCAGTGGTATTCTGGAGTCTGATTCGACTTAATTGAGCGCTTGTATCTATTTTTTCATATTCTTGTATAATCATTAGGCTTCAACTTTCTCAAGGTAATATTTTTCTAAGTCTTTAAGTCGGTTACCTTTTTTCTTTTTTGAAGAATCATCTGACTGAGATTTGATCGGAGTAGTATCCCTCATAGTCTTCTTATATTCTTCTTTCTCGGAAACTATATCACTAAAGCTTTTTACGCCTTTCTCATGCCAATTATTAAGTATTCCATTAACATAGTTTAGAGTCGCATTATTTGGCTTTTTGAGGATTGCAGTATTGCATGCTTCAATAATTATCTCTGTAGAAAAACCGTACTCATCCTTCCATTTGTCGATGATCTGTTTTTCAACAGGAGTTGGTGATAATCTTTCCTTTATACCTAAAGACTTCAGAATTCTACCATAAAGTGTAATATATCTTGCTGAGTATTCTTCGGCATCTTCTCTATTAGTAATATCTTTTTCGTACCAGTCACGCGCTACCTTTTCTATATAGGAAAAGCTTGTCTTCTTAACAGCAGCACAATACTCCAGCAGATACTCACAAAGGTCGAATGAAAATCCCAATTGGTCTTTAATATAAATCAAAGAATTAAGCTCTTTTGGTCCAAGGTCTCTGTTGCAATAAGCAGTTGCTTCACTGATAAGATTTGCAATCTCTGGATCCTTTTGAAAAACTTTAAGATTATCAGGAGTTGGCTGCTTCTTTTTAGGAGCTTTCTTCTGAGCTTCATCGTCGTCCTGGATTTCTTCCTCTTCATAGTTAGATGCTTTCTTAGAGGATTTTGCTTTCTCTTCATCAGAGCCAAGTGAAAGTTTTGAATCTACAATCTTGAGGTCAGAAAGTTCAACATCCATCTTTTTAAGATCCTTAAGAAGAATGCCAGTAACTTCTTTATCAGTATTGTAGCTAAGACTCAGAACATCTGCCTTTATCCAGTATCTGATTCCTCTGCAAATATCATTCTCAGTACAGCTAAGATGATCTGCTATATCACTAACAGATATCTGGCTTTTAGTTGAACAAAGCATAGCCAGATAAATGTATAATTTTACGAAATCTCCATTGGCATCAGCCATATAATATTTGATAAAATTGTTGCTTATATTTGTAAACGCTTCCTTCTCGGAAGTGATACTTATTTCACCCATTTTAGTAACCCTTTTTCACTCAATTTTTTCTCTCTTTTTTTAGTCGAATTGAATTGTATCAGAACAAAATGTTAATTGCAAACACCCGAACCGCCTAAATGCGGGTGTTTTAGGGTGTGTTGAAATTGTTGATAATGTGGACTAGTGGGAGTGTAAAATCAGGAATAACCCAAATAGGACATTCCATCCATGTGGAATGTCCTATATCAATGTTGATAATATAATCATTTTGGTTTACATAAAACCGTGTTTCATTTTGTGGATTTTGTTGATAACTTGTTTTAAAGGAGCATAACGCCCACAGAATCTATGTTTCCTGCACCCATAGTTATTAACATATCATTGTTTTTTGAATTTTTTTCAAAATAATTTTTTATGCTGTCAAAATCACCTAAATATACTGCATCACAACCCAGTTTTTTCAGTTCGTTTTCGAGATCTTTTGATGAAACTGTTCCATCATCTTTTTCCCTTGCGGCATAGATGTCAGCAAGAAGAACGTGGTCTGAAACTGAAAGTGCTTTTGCAAAATCGGTAAGATGCGCCTTTGTTCTGGAATAAGTGTGTGGCTGGAATGCAACCCACAGATCATTTTTCTTAACGCTTGTAGCAACGGCAAGTGATGCACTGATCTCTGTTGGATGATGAGCGTAGTCATCAATAATAGTTGCGCCTTTTTCAGTAGTTCCTTTGTATTGGAATCTACGATCTGCACTATGACAGAGCTTCAGTCCTTCGCGGATATCATCCATAGATATTCCAATGTAGAATGAAGCGGCGATAGCAGAAAGGGAGTTGATAGCATTGTGCTCTCCCATAACTGAAAGGCTGATCTCACCCTTGCTTTCGCCGTCAATATAAAGGTCATAAGTAGGCTGTCCAAGTTCGTTAAGTCTGATGTTCTTAGCCTGATAATTATTTCCGTCATTCTTACCAAAGGTAACAACCTTGATGTCGCGTCCCTTAACAGCGTCGATTACCTGATCTCTGTATTTCATATCACCATTTACGATGAGTGTTCCGCCGTCCTGAGTTTTAGTTGCGAAAGTTGCAAATGATGCGGCGATGTTTTCAATGTTCTTAAAGAAATCCAGGTGATCATTATCAATGTTAAGGATAATGCTGGCATAGGCCTTAAATTCATGGTAGCTGTTTGTATACTCGCAAGCCTCTGTTACAAAATAATCAGATGAGCCAACACGGATATTTCCATCGATTACATTTAGATGTCCTCCAATTGAAATGGTTGGATCTGTACTTGCCTTCAGCATGATGTGAGCCATCATGGAAGTTGTAGTTGTCTTTCCGTGTGTTCCTGCAACAGCTACACTGTACTTGTAGTTCTCCATAACCTGTCCCAGGAACTGAGCTCTGGTCAGAAGAGGAATGTTCTTGGAAACAACCATTTGATATTCTTCGTTATCAGGATGAATAGCTGCAGTATAAACTACGAAGTCAATATCATCCGTTATATTAGAAGCAACCTGTCCTATGTATACTTTGATTCCGTTTGCTTCCAAAGCTTTAGTTGTATCAGATTCTCTCATGTCAGAACCTGAAACAGTAAAGCCTTCCTTCTTAAGTATCTCGGCAAGTCCGCTCATGCTGACTCCGCCTATTCCAATAAAATGTGCGTGGCATGGTTTTTCAAAATCCACTTTATACATGTTAAATGTCCTCTTTTTTCTGGATTAAAATATCCTATTTATAATAAAACAAAACTTCAAGCAGTTATTTTATCACAAAAATCATTACTATCAAATACATTTTTCTACGTAAAAAATCTTGACAATCTAATCGCTAGGGGTAAAATTAAAGAAGTTGTTTTATTATCCTATATTATATAGGAATGCAAAGGAGAAATAATTATGGCTAAAAAGGATATCGATTGGGGCAGCCTCGGTTTCGGATATATGGAAACTGATGCAAGCTATGTATCAAATTTCAAGGATGGAAAATGGGATGATGGAGTGATTACTCCAGACCACACAATTAGTATGAGTGAGTGCGCATGCGTACTTCATTACTCTCAGTCATGCTTTGAGGGACTTAAAGCATATGAGACAGAGGACGGACACATTGTAACATTCCGCCCTGACCTTAACGCTCAGAGAATGATGGATACATGCGAGAGACTTGAGATGGCTGTTTTCCCTAAGGAGAGATTCCTGGACGCTGTTGACAAGGTAGTTCTTGCAAACGAGGACTGGGTTCCTCCATTTGGAAGCGGAGCTACATTATATATAAGACCATTTATGTTTGGTTCAAATGAAGTTATTGGTGTTAAGCCTGCTGATGATTATCAGTTCAGAATTCTTGTTACACCTGTTGGTCCTTACTTCAAGGGTGGCGCAAAGGCTATCACAATCCGTATAAGTGATTTCGATAGAGCAGCACCTCACGGAACAGGACACATCAAGGCTGGACTTAACTATGCTATGTCACTTCATGCAATAGTTGATGCTCATAAGAAGGGATTCGATGAGAACCTTTATCTTGATCCTGCATCAAGAACAAAGATTGAAGAGACAGGTGGAGCAAATGTTATCTTCGTTAAGGGTAACAAGTTCATCACACCTAAGTCAGGAAGTATCCTTCCATCAGTTACAAGAAGATCTCTTGAAGTTGTTGCTAAGGATTATCTTGGTATGGAAGTTGAAGAGAGAGAAGTATTCCTTGATGAAGTTCCAGAGTTTGAGGAGTGCGGTCTCTGTGGTACAGCAGCTGTTATTTCACCAGTTAGAGCAATTAATGATCACGGTAAGGAAATTGTATTCCCTGGTAGTGCTGATGGTAATGTTGGACCTACTATCAAGAAGCTTTATGATACACTTACAGGAATCCAGATGTGCAAGATCGAAGCACCTGAGGGATGGGTTCACGTTATCAAATAATTCCGATTGGTAATTAGTTTTTATGAAATCGTTTTTAAGAAAAAGTATTAAGAGAGTGGCACTTACGGTTTTGGGTGTGCTTATGATAAGCACCCTCACTTCTTGTGGTGCCACAACTAAAACAATAAAGTCAGAGGATATGAAAATAACTCTTTCAAGAGAATATAAAGAAAGTACTCTGGCAAATGCAACCTGGTATTATACCAGCCCTGATGGACTGGCTATGGGTATCAGGTCTCTTAAGGATGATGTGGAGAAGAGTGGTTTGGAATGTAATTCAGCTCAGGATTATGCGGCAGCATACATCAAGGCAAATAATATTCCTGGTTCTCCAAAGGTCACTAAGAAGGGTGACTATGTTTATTTCAAATATAACCACAAAGTTTCAGGTACGGATTATTCTTATCTGACCTGCATCTATGATCACGATGATGAATACTGGCTTGTAAACTTCGCTTGTTATAAGGAACTTTACAGTGAATACGAAAAAGATTTCTTTGAATCTGCTGATTCAGTAACATTTGTCGAAGATGATGAATAATATTAATTAGGAAAAATTTACCTTATGAATAAAGATAGATTTCTTCAGAATAGATTCATTTTATCTGAACTTGTAAAAAAAGGTATACGCTTAAAATATAGAAGATCGTATCTTGGAATTCTCTGGTCACTTTTGGAACCATTACTGACTATGATAGTTCTTACTATTGTATTTGGTACTCTTATGGGTGAAAAGACCAGAGATTTTCCTGTCTATATATTGTCGGGTAGACTTCTTTATACTTTCTACTCACAATCAACAACTGCAGCTCTTAAATCAATTAGAGCAAACAGTTCTATAATAAAGAAGGTATATGTACCAAAAATCCTGTACCCTCTTTCATCCATACTTTTCAACTTTATTATCTTTTTAATATCGTTAATAGTACTGGCACTTGTATCAGTAGTACTTGGAGTATATCCAACTCTTTATCTCCTGCAGGCATTTGTGAGCCTTCTTGTGCTGCTTATGCTTAGCCTTGGCTGTGGACTTATTCTTTCTACAGTAGGTGTTTTCTTTAGAGATATGGAGTATCTGTGGAATGTTGCACTTATGCTCATCATGTATACATGCGCAATTTTCTACCGTGCATCAAAGCTTCTTGGAAGTAAGTGGAGCTTTGTGCTGAAGCTGAATCCATTATTCTGTGTCATTGAAACATTCCGAAGTGCAGTGTTTGGAGAAATGATGAACCTGAAGTACCTTGCGTACTCGGTTGGATTTAGTGTTGTTGCAATCATAATCGGTGTGATTGCATTTAAAAAGAATGAAGATAAGTTTATTTTGGAGATATAATTAATGAGCGAAACAGTTCTTAGGGTTGAAGATGTAAGCATGCGCTTTAACCTAAGTAAAGAAAAGCACGATTCACTCAAAGAGTATTTTATTGCACTTGCAAGACACGAGCTTGTTTTTAATGAGTTCTGGGCTCTTTCAGATGTTTCCTTCGAACTTGAGAAGGGAGACAGACTGGGAATACTTGGATTTAATGGCGCTGGAAAGTCTACACTTCTGAAAGTAATAGCTGGTGTATTTAAACCTACAAAGGGTAGCGTTGACAGGACAGGTGTGCTGGCTCCTCTTATTGAGCTTGGCGCAGGTTTTGATCCTCAGTATACCGGATTAGAAAACATTTACCTTTATGGTGCATGCTTGGGTTATAGTCATAAGTTTATCGATGAGAAGCTTCAGGATATAATAGATTTCTCAGAGCTTAAGGAATTTATTGACGTGCCACTCAAAAATTATTCTTCAGGAATGCGTGCCAGACTAGGATTTGCTATTGCAACTATCGTAGAACCAGATATACTAATACTAGATGAAGTTTTATCTGTTGGCGATGCTAAGTTTAAAAAGAAGAGTGAGGCGAAGCTGATGTCACTCCTTGAGAAGGATGTAACAGTTCTCTTCGTATCACATAATATAGATCAGGTTAGAAGATTATGTAACAAGGCAATCATTCTTGATAAGGGTAAGATGATCGATTATGGTGATGTTAAAAAGGTATCAGACCATTATGAGGAGTTAACCGGTAAGTAAAAGGGGGATAAAATGGCTTTTATCGAATTATTAAAGGTTATATTTATAGGTATAATAGAAGGAATAACAGAGTGGCTTCCTATTAGTAGTACAGGACATATGCTCTTAGTAGATCAGTTCCTTAAGCTTCAGGCAGATGCTGAGTTCAAGGAAATGTTTTTTGTTGTTATTCAGCTTGGCGCAATTATCGCGGTTATTTACATGTATTGGACAAAGCTGTGGCCATTCAGACTTGCCAGCCGTGATGTTGCAGTAGATGCAAACGGACGTCCAGATCCAAAGTGGAAAAATGAATACGTAATAGCTGGAATTGGTATAAGCAGACCTGTTTTCCTTATGTGGGTAAAGGTTATTGTTGCTACAATACCTGCTGGTATACTGGGACTTCTCCTTGATGACTGGATGGATAAATATGCGAAAACACCTGCGGTTATAGCTGTTGCACTGATAGTCTATGGTGTTCTTTTTATCCTAGTTGAGAATAGGAATAAGAAAAGGCCTGTCAAAATAAAGAGGCTTGGACAATTGACATATCTTGATGCTCTTAAACTGGGACTTTTTCAGTCGCTCGCTATAGTCCCTGGTACTTCTAGATCAGGTGCCACAATAGTTGGTGGACTGACTATGGGAGTATCCAGAAGACTTGCTACTGAGTTTTCTTTCTTTATGAGTATTCCTATTATGTTTGGGTGGAGCCTGGTAAAGTTGATTAAATATGGGTTCCATTACTCAGCCCTGGAATTCTTTGAACTGCTGTTTGGAATGGTGGTTGCATTTGTTGTGTCAGTGCTTGTAATAAAATTCCTGATAGGGTACATCAAGAAACATGACTTTAAGATATTTGGTTATTATAGAATAGCCTTAGGTGTTCTGGTAATTTTGATTTTTACAATAAAGCAGATTGTGATGTAGGCTTTTGACACCTTTTAATATGTGATAAAGATGATTAGAATAGATAAGTTTTTAGCAGATTCGGGATTTGGCACCAGGAGCGAGGTTCGCTCTTTGGTAAAGCCCGAATCTGTTTCTGTAATCGGCTGGAGTAATTATAATATATTTGTTGCGCTTTTGTTATTATTAGAGGATTATAATAAGAATACATATCATATATATGGGAGGAAAGAATATGCCACCTGTAAAGGGAAAAGCAGTTAAGTTTGTCAATTTTGAATCACCATTAGTTGGATTCCATTTAAATAGCTGGGAGTTTAACAAAGCATTAGAATCTTATAACAATATAATGCTTAATTTTCATGGTAATATACGTGGAAATGGAGCTGCCATCAAGGAGATTAGTAATTTATATTCTAACAAGATAGGCAGTAAATCTTATATAGATGTTATGGCAAAGCCATTTTTAGATGCTTTGGGAATAGACTCTACAATCAGACCATCAGTTAAAGAGATGATGGATATAGCTAATAATATAAATATTGTTGAGCCTGACGGCAAGGTGGTTACCTATGCTGAGAAGTATTTCGATAATAGTACAATTGATGTTTTGCTCGACAATGAGAAATCAGGTAAGTATTATGGTAGTCTACTGGCTGTTCATATGGGATCATTCTTATCTATGAAAAGTATGAATGAAATGGATAGTTATAAGACTGCATTTCTGGCTAATAAAATAACTCCAGGCGTTTCAAGAGCAGACCAGCCACCTAGAGTGTTTATTACGATGCCTAATGAAGCTCCGATTGCTGTTGTAGGCTCGAATTTTTTTAATACAGAGAAGGATCTTGATCAACCACAAGTAACGCTTAATAAGATAGATAGAGAACTTCTTGAGTATGACAATAAAATATTTGATTGGAATAAGGAGGCAATGAGTTGCCTCGCTGCTGCAGATAGAAATGAAAAAGAATATAATGAAAAACTTAAGGAATTGGAAGATAAGGTAAAACTCCAGGAAACAGCATATGATACTTGGAAGAAGGACAGGAATATTGTATCAGATAATACTATCAGAGAAGAATACAAAGCTTCCGAAAGAGCAAAACTGGAAGAAAAGTATAAAAAATGGGAAGAAGAAGTTAATAATACATATGAGGATGAGTTTAATGAGAGAAGAAAACTAGTAACTTCAAACCAGGAAGCAATTGATAGAAAAACAAATAATGAACCACGTATTCCGGATCCACCAGTTGAAACTAATATCTTCCGTAAGATATGGGTGGCTTTGGGTGGAGGACATTCTAAACAATATAAGGATAGTGAAAATATTCGTAATCAGAGAATAAACGATCACCAGATCTGGGAATCTGAATTAGATCATCTTAAGAATAATCAGATATCTTATAAGAATAGCGTGGATGAACTAACAAAGCAGATTGAAGATATGAAGAGAGAAGAGCGCGCTAAGATAGAGATGGATGTTGAGAAGATACCATCTGGCGCTGAACTACGTGCCAAGGAGGATGCAGATCGAAAGAAAATCATTGAGGATGCGAAAAAAGCAGTAAGTGATCATATCAAGGTAGAAAAACCTAAAATGGAGAAAAATGTTGCGAATCTAAAAAAATATGCTAAACAGTATAAGGATAGGGTTGTAGCGGCTGAGAGAATTAAGGATGAGAAAAAGAATCGTCAGGAGACTATTTTCGGTGCTATTTCAGATATTGATAAGGCTAAAGCGACATTCAATACATTTAAAAGTAATTATAAAAAGGCGTCAGAAGCTATACTAAAGCAGATAGTAAAGCCTCCGGTGCAGGAGAAGAAAGAATTAGATGCAGATTCTATCAATAGATTATTAAGAAATCCAGAGGTTAAAAATAAGTTTTTGGATGATCCGGAGATCGGAACCCTTGGTAAGAATGCTACTTATAAAATGATGGAAATGATTAATCATAAGACTATGAGTAAAGTACCTGAAGAAACTGAGTTTGCTCTGGCTCATAGTATAATTGGCTGCCTTGATCCTGAAAAAGCAAATGAATTAGGTGAAAAAGTAAAAAAACATCAAAAAGTAAGTTTTTCCAGTTCTTCAAAGCCGTATGCTTATAGGATAGGTCAGGAAGCATATAAGAAGATGCAGGATAATGCTGCGAAAAAGTTTAAAGAGGTTTTTGGAGTTGAGTGTACACCTACTAACGTAGAGAAAGTATCAAATGCAATAGGTCTCGACAAAGCAGTTAATTATCGAATTACTATGGTTGAATCGAATGAAGATGAATACTCTTTACCGCTCATTACTGAAAAGAATTATAAGGATGTAAATCTTCTTCTGATAACTGGTATAAAAACCGCTATGGGGCTGGATCCACTTAAAAAGGAAAACACAAAAAAGGATAACACAAAAAAGGCTGAGTCTGTTAATGTTAAGGAACAGGCTATCGTGGTTCGAAAAGCAACTAAGCCTGCAGGGATGAACATGTAAAAAAACTGCAGTAATGAGTATGTAAAAACCCCTTGACTTGTAACTATATACTATGTTATTCTAACCATTGCGTTTCTGTACGCACTTCTTTTGGTGTGCATTTTTCAGTCATCCCAGCTGGCACCCGAAAGTTTACCCTATCTACGTATGGAAATGGTACCTAATTGTGAATATTTTTACGGAGGTGACATTATGCGTGTCAAGATAACTCTTGCTTGTACAGAATGCAAGCAACGTAATTATAATATGATGAAAGAAAAGAAGCTTCATCCAGATAGAATGGAGACAAAGAAGTATTGTAAGTTCTGCAAGAAGCATACAATGCACAAGGAGACTAAGTAATTTAGTTCGTTTAGAGAGGTAGATATTATGTCAGAGAAAAAGGATACATCACCTGCTCTTAAGAGAAGTTGGTTCCAGGAGTTAAAGGCTGAGTTCAGTAAGATAACATGGCCTGGAAAGTCACAGCTTGCAAGAGAAACAGCAGTTGTTCTCGTTTCAGCGATTGTGCTGGGCGGTATTATTGTAGTTGTTGATTGGTTACTTAACCTTGGTCTTCAATATTTGTGGTAGGCGGTGATAATATGGCAGAAGAAAAGAATTTAGATATAGAAGAAACTCCAGAGGTGACAGAAGCTGAAAACACAGCAGAGGTTACAGAGGAGACTGTAGAAGAAACTGCAGTAGAAGAGACTGCAACTGAAGAGCCTGTACGTCAGAAGTCTGCCAACATCAAGCAACAGGGTGACGATGAACCTCACTGGTATGTAGTTCATACATATTCTGGCTACGAAGAGAAGGTTAAGAAGGATATCATGAAGACCATCGAAAATCGTAGATTAGAGGATCAGATGTTCGAAGTAATGGTACCTGTTCAGGATGTTACAGATATCAAGAAGGGCGTTAAGAAAACAGTTTCTAAGAAGATGTTCCCTGGCTATGTTCTGGTGCATATGATAAAGAACGATGTAACATGGTACGTTGTAAGAAATACACGTGGTGTTACTGGTTTCGTAGGTCCTGGATCTGAGCCTGTTCCACTTACAGATGCTGAGATGGTAAGACTTGGTGTCAGAGTTAATGACATTGAGATTGACGTTGAAGTTGGCGATGCTATTAAGGTTATCGCTGGTCCTTGGGATGGAACAGTTGGAAACATCAAGACTATAAATCGTACTAAGCAGACAGTTACAATCGATATAGATCTTTTTGGAAGATCAACAGATGTGGAAATCAGCCTCGCTGAAATCCAGAAGATGTAATTAATGATATAACCGCCTTAAACCTGGGCGTTATATATAGTGGAAGGGGAAAATCCCCGCGATATACCACGAGAGGAGGAAATCAAAATGGCTAAGAAAGTCAAAGGTTACATTAAGTTACAGATACCTGCAGGAAAGGCAACTCCAGCACCACCTGTTGGACCAGCACTTGGTCAGCACGGTGTTAATATCGTAGACTTCACAAAGCAGTTTAACGATAGAACAGCTGATAAGGGAGATATGATCATCCCTGTAGTTATCACAGTTTACGCAGACAGTAGTTTCAGCTTTATTACTAAGACTCCACCTGCAGCAGTTCTTATTAAGAAGGCAGCTGGTCTTGCTAAGGCTTCTGGTGAGCCTAACAAGAAGAAGGTTGGAAAGATCACAAAGGCACAGGTTGAGGAAATCGCTAATACAAAGATGCCAGACCTGAATGCTGCATCACTTGAAGCTGCAATGAGCATGATCGCTGGTACAGCACGCTCAATGGGCATTGAAGTAGTTGACTAATTTCGGAGGTAATGAAGATGAAAAAAGGTAAGAGATATGAAGAGGCTGCAAAGCTTGTAGACAAGACAAAGCTCTATGATCTTGCTGAAGCAGCTGAGTTAATTAAGAAGACAGCAAACTCTAAGTTTGATGAGACTATCGAAGCTCACCTTAAGCTTGGTGTTGATGGACGTCATGCAGATCAGCAGGTTCGTGGTGCGGTTGTACTTCCACACGGAACAGGTAAGACTGTAAAGGTTCTTGTTTTTGCTAAGGGTGACAAGGTAGACGAGGCACTTGCAGCAGGCGCTGATTATGCTGGTGGTGATGAGTTAGTACCAAAGATCCAGAACGAAGGATGGCTTGATTTCGATGTAGTTATCGCTACACCTGATATGATGGGTGTTGTTGGACGTCTTGGTCGTGTACTTGGACCTAAGGGTCTCATGCCAAATCCAAAGGCTGGTACAGTTACACCTGATGTAGTTAAGGCTATTGAGGATGTTAAGGCTGGTAAGATTGAGTACAGACTTGATAAAGCTAACATTATCCACGTTCCAGTTGGTAAGGCTTCATTTACAGCTGAGCAGATTGCAGACAACTACAAGGCTCTTATGGATGCAGTAGTTAAGGCTAAGCCATCAAGTGCTAAGGGTACATACCTTAAGAGTGTTACAATCACTTCTACAATGGGCCCTGGTATCAAGCTTAACCCAATCAAGTTCTCAGGTCAGTCACAGGCTGAGTAATAGAAATTAGATAGTCATATATCTGATGAAATGACAAAGGTCGGTTCTTACGAACCGACCTTTTTTTACGCGTTTGTATTATATTACTAAGCTTTATTTATATTACTTTGACTTATTAAATATATTAAAGGCTTTGATCATTCTAAATAACTGCTCACTTGTGGAAGATATATTAACTCTCGCTGTGGCTGGATCCATAGCTTCCTTTAATGTGCTTACTCGTCTGATGACAGGGAAGTATGCATCTACGTCAGGAAGTTCATCGCCATCAAATCCCGGTGCAACGGAGCCGACAAGTGCAATGACTGGTTTGTCGAATACTTTAGCTATATGAGCGATTCCCATAGGGGCTTTACCCATCTTAGTCTGAATATCAAGAAGCCCTTCGCCAGTTACAACCAGATCTGCATCACTGATATAGTTCTTCAGATTTGTTTCTTCAATAACTATCTTGTTACCTGCTTCAAGCTGGCCTGCAAGGAAGTTTTTGAATGCGAATCCGAGACCGCCGGCTGCCCCTGAACCAGGGAAGGTCGGATCTATTTTCTCGCCCATAGCCTCGCTTGCTACAGCAACGAAATGTTTCATCCATTCATCAGCAAGTTCTATTTCTGAATCAAATAGTCCTTTTTGTGGACCGAAGATTCTTGATGCTCCGGTTGGACCATACAAAGGATTATTTACATCACAGGCTACACGGAATGTGCATTCTGAAAGAGCAGGGTTGAAGTTTTCTGGAGTAATCTTATTTATGAATTCCAGGTCGCCTCCAGTAAGATAACCATTTTCTCCCTTTAATATTGCACCGCGTGAGTCATAGAATATAGCGCCTAATGCCTGAAGCATTCCGATTCCCGCATCGTTTGTAGCGCTTCCGCCCAGTCCTATAATAAAGTGCCTGCATCCTTTATTAATAGCGTCTATGATCATTTCACCTACGCCATATGTTGTTGTTTTGAAAGGATCCATTTCCACAGGAGATACAAGAGTGAGCCCTGCTGCAGCTGACATTTCAATAATAGCTGTTTTATTTGGGTTTTCTATTATGCCATATTTGGCTTTTACTTTCTTTCCAAGTGGTCCTGTGACCGATATCTCTTCGAATGTTCCGCCACATCCAACGGTTACTGCTTCGACAGTTCCTTCTCCTCCATCTGCCAGAGGGCGTACCTCGTATTCGGCATCCGGAATGGCTCTCATAAGGCCTTTTGCTGCGGCCTCGCCACATTCAAGAGATGTGAGTGAGCCTTTCATTGAATCAATAGCAAATACAACTTTCATAACCTAGTTCTCCGTATAATGATTTTTTTTATTTGCTTATTACAACAGCTATTATATCAAATACATTTGGCATCTGCCATATTTCATTTTTTTACGAAAAATGAATTTTTGGCCGGTTTTAAAGAGGAAAGTGTCACGAATGAGAAATTGTGGGCTATACAGCATTTTTATAAAGTGTGAGTCACCCCTTGAATCCCATTTTTGATTGTTTTTAATGCTATATTGGCACTAAATGAGAGCTTATGGGTTATATAGGGCTATATAAAGCATAAGTCACCCGTTTGATTGCATTTGACGGGTGACTATCCTATTTGAAATACTTCTTTTAGCCCAGGGGCACTAATTTATGCATGAAAATAAGCCGTGTTTTCATACAAACGGGTGACGCATTGGATGAAAATGCTTTCTCAGCCCCAAATATTCTCATGCGCCATTTGATATGCCCGCAAAGGCTGTCTAATAATAATAAAAGGTTGAAAAGCTGGTGAATTTAAGGTATCATAATATTTTCAGTTGTGTTTACATAAATTGAAAAACAACAAATCAAAGCATAAATCAAAACATAAATGGAGCGTGATATTATGAGAAAAGCAATTTCAAGTGTTTTAGTCATTGCAATGATGATGAGCACATTTGGGGCATCTAATGTCCAGGCCGCATCGATTAATAGTGGTTCGAATTATGTGGAGGATAATGGGGTTATAGTAGAAGCATCAGTGACTGATGCTGAGGATATAGAAGACGATACTCAGGAGGTTACTACTGAGGAGCGTAATCAGACAAAAGGAAATTTGGATTCATTGGATACTGTTCCAACTGATCCTTATGATTTTATCAGAGAAGATAAAGCAAGTGATCCTGTTACAGAATTAGATACAACAATAAGTCCTAATCCTAAATACGATTATGTGAATGAGGATAGAGCGACTGCTGACAGGATTCATTATTTAAATCTGAATGATGGAAATCCTAGTCATACTAGTGATGCGATAGTTATAGAGAGTAATGGTCATTATGGTCTTATAGATGCGTCAAATAAAGACGGTGATTCTAGATTTGGTATCGGTAATGATTCATCTGCTTCAGGAGCGGCTGTTCTTAAGTACCTGGCTGCTATAGGTGTAGATCATCTTGATTTTGTTCTTGCTACACATTCGCATTCAGATCATTTAGGTGGTGTTCCTGATATAGTGAAGACAGTTGCAAGTATGAATAGCGAAACACTTAATTCATGGAATTACACTATGGACAAGTCGTATATAGATACTAAGGGTGATGAAATTGTTGATGAGTCAATAAAAAATGCAATCGATGCAGCTAGTGTTGATCCAGAAAAAAAGGATGATGGTCAGGATCCACAACCTACACCAGGTACATTTTCATTAGTTGATGAAAATACAACCTACATTTATAAGAGTTATACATCAAACTATAGAGAAGATTCATGGGGATGGGCTAATGGAGTTTACTATAGCGATGCAGAGACGGCTATGTTGAAAGCGAAGAAGCTTAAGGTGGATGTTCGTACAGATGAAGGAATGAATCAGCTTGGTGCTTCATATGCTGCACATGGTTCTGATACCTATGACGATACTATTAGCTTCAAGTTTGGTGATTTTAATATTTCATTATATAATCTTTATTCTCGTGCTAATACAGATGAGAATGCAAATTCTATAATCACATATATAGAAAAGAGTGGAAATAAAACAGTACTTCTTGCTGACTTAGATTTATATGACAATCTTGAAAACAAGATTGCAAATTCTATTGTTGCTCAGCATGGTAAGGTTAATGTAATGAAGGTTGCCCATCATGGTAACACTCAGACTGATACACCTGCATCAACAAGCAAGCAGCTTGTTGATACATTAGGTGCACAGACAGCGATTATATGTACATCGAATGTTTCTATCTCAGGTTATTCACCTTTCTATGGTTATATGAAGGATAAGGGAATGTCTGTTTATAGAACCATGGATGTGAATGGAAAAGCTATTGTACAGGATGTTACTGGTGCAATGAGCATTAAATCCAGTTCTATTTCGAATTGTGCTGAAACACCAGTTGTAACAATTACAACAGTTTATAATGTTACGACTACTCAAAATAAGTATTACGGAACAAAAGGTGACGAAGCTACTAATACTGCAGAGGTTGTAAGAGCTGTTAAGACATTAACGGAAACAAAACATGTAACAGAAACAAAGGTAATCAATCAGACTACAAAGCTCAATCTTGGTGCAACTCCATCTCAGTGGACGCCTAGTGGTGCAGGTACTAATGATTGGCAGAAGTGGTACAAGAGTTCTAGTGATTATGATTGGGTTCACCTTAATGGTAACGGTACTCATAAGAAGGGCTGGCAGCAGATTTACAGTTCTCCTCGTGGAAAGAGTTATACATATTATTTCGGTACAGACGGAATAATGAAGATGGGATGGACTACTATCGGTGGTAAGAGAGCTTACCTTCGTACAGCTGATAACAGTAATGGTCCACAGGGATCACTGGCTACTGGCTGGGAGCAGATAAATGGTACATGGTACTATTTCGATGCTGACGGTAAGGGACATGAAGGCTGGATGCAGAACAATGCTGATTGGTATTGGATTGAAAATGGTTTAATGTACACAGGTGGACTTAAGAATATCAGTGGTGTTAATTATTTCTTTGGGTCAGATGGTAAGATGAAGAGCGGATGGCAGACATCTGGTGGTAATAATTATTACTTCGATTCAAACGGTAAAGCACACAGTGGCTGGCTTCAGAGTAATAATAAGTGGTATTATACTGAATCCAGTGGTAAGATGGTGACTAGTCAGTGGATTGATAATTATTGGATTGGTTCAAACGGTGTTTGGTCATACCAGTACAAGGGCTCATGGAAGTCAAATTCTAAGGGCTGGTGGTATGAGGATGCATCTGGATGGTATCCAAAGTCTTGCTGGCAGAAGATAAATGGTGAGTTATACTACTTTGGTTCTGACGGATATATGGCAGCTAACGAGTGGATAGACGGTAAGTGGATCAACGGAAGTGGTTACTCAGGAAGATATAAGTATACTGGTTCATGGAAGTCAAATTCCAAGGGCTGGTGGTTTACAGACACATCGGGATGGTACCCAGTAAACAAGTGGCAGAAGATCAATGGCAAGTGGTATTATTTTGAAGGTGATGGTTACATGGCTTCTAATAAGTACATCGACGGCTATTGGGTAAATAGCAGCGGTGCGTGTGAATAAGAGTAGGTTTTGAATATGATACTTAATGAATCATGGTTTCAACATCAATGGGAAATATTTGAAAAATGTTTTCTGAGAGATGACAGGTACAAGCTCCTTATCAGTGGTGTGGGAGTGACAATTAAGGTTTCTATACTGGCAGCCCTTATGGGACTTGTTATAGGATTTCTTATAGCGCTTTGTAATCTGTCAAAGAAAAAAGGTCTTAATTTATTTGGAAAGATTTATACGGATATCATCAGAGGTACACCTTCTGTTACACAGCTGATGATTATATACTTTGTTGTATTTAGAACAGTAGACTGGCCAAAATGGATTATCGCTGCGATAGCATTTTCCATTAACTCTGGTGCTTATGTTTCTGAGATCATCAGAGCGGGTATACTTTCTATAGAGAAGGGGCAGTCGGAGGCTGGTCGTTCTCTTGGACTTAGTAAAGCACAGACTATGATGTACATTATTGTACCTCAGGCTGTTAAGAATATCTTCCCTGCTATGTGTAATGAGTTTATTACACTTATCAAGGAGACGGCTATTGTAGGTTACGTTGGCCTTGTTGATATTCAGAAGGCCGGTGACTTCATAAAGAGTGCTACATATGAGGCATTTATGCCACTTATTGCAACTGCTATTATTTACTTTATTATGATCAAGGTTCTCACACTTCTCCTTGGAAAAGTTGAGAAGAGATTAAGAAAGTCTGATAAGCGTTAAGCGGAGAATAGATATGATTAATGTTAAAGACCTTCATAAGAGTTTCAACGGAGTTGAAGTTCTTAAAGGAATAGATGAAAGCGTTGAGGAGGGCGAGGTTGTTGTTGTTATCGGTCCATCAGGTTCCGGTAAGAGCACATTCTTAAGATGCCTGAATCTGCTGGAGAAGCCTGATTCAGGTGAAGTGTGGGTAGATGACCAGCAGATCAATGCACACGGCGTGAATAAAAACCAGGTTAGACAGAAGATGGGAATGGTATTTCAGCATTTTAATCTTTTCCCTCATCTGACTGTTAAGAAGAATATTACTCTTGCTCCAGTTAAGCTAAAGAAGATGACTAAGGAAGAGGCTGATAAGAAGGCTATGGAACTTCTTAAGATCGTAGGTCTTGAGGATAAGGCTGATGAGTATCCAAGATCTCTTTCTGGTGGACAGCAGCAGAGAATAGCAATAGCCAGAGCACTGGCTATGGAGCCTGAAATAATGCTCTTTGATGAGCCTACATCTGCTCTTGATCCAGAGATGGTTGGAGAGGTTCTTGAGGTTATGAAGAGCCTGGCAAAGAGTGGTATGACCATGGTTGTTGTAACACATGAGATGGGATTTGCCCGCGAGGTTGGAACGAGGATACTTTTCATGGATGGAGGAGTGATACTCGAAAAGGGCACACCTTCAGATATTTTCGATAATCCTCAGAATGACCGTACGAGAGAATTCTTAAGTAAAGTACTATAAAAAATATTTACATACACTATCAAAAAGTATAAAGGAGTAAAAATTATGAAGAAGATGAAAAAGATACTTGCACTCGCACTTGCAGGAGCTATGGTGCTTTCATTTGCAGCATGTGGAAGTAAGGATGAAACAGCAAAGGATTCAAGCTCAAAGGAAACAATTACATTTGGTACAAATGCAGAATTCCCTCCATTTGAGTATGTAACATCAAGTGGTACAATCGGTGAGTTTGATGGTATTGATATGGCTATTGCTAAGCAGATTGGTGATGACATGGGTAAGGAAGCAAAGATCAACAACATGGAGTTCGATTCACTGCTTCTTGCACTTGATAATGGACAGGTTGATGCAGTTATCGCTGGTATGACAGTAACTGATGAGAGAAAAGAGTCTTATGACTTCTCAACTCCATACTACACAGCTACACAGGTTATGATCGTTAAGGAAGACAGCGACATCCAGAAGGCTTCAGATATGAAGGATAAGAAGATCGTTGTAATCCAGGGTTATACAGGTGAGACATGTGTACAGGATCTTGGATATGAGTATGAGGCATTCAAGAAGGGTACAGAGGCTGTTATGGAGCTTGTTAACGGTAAGTGTGATGTTGTAGTTATCGATTCAGCTACAGCTGAGAAGTTCGTTGGTGATAACGAAGGTCTTAAGATCGTTGAGGATCCAGATACATTCGAAGCTGAGGAATATGCTATCGCAGTTAAGAAGGGTAACACAGAGCTTCTTAACGAGATCAACGCTTCAATCCAGAAGATGCTTGATAACGGTACAGTATCAGAGCTTTCAGCTAAGTATCTTGATGTTGATACAGAGGAAGATGCATCAGGTTCAGATGCTGAATAATCTTTACAAGATAAGTTTATAAATGCTATTTACCACCAGCTTGCTGTATGTAAGCTGGTGGTTTTATGTTATAATGAAGAATGTTGGAGGTGAACATTCGTGAATGATTCATATGCATTAGTGACAGGCGCCAGCAGTGGACTCGGCTTTGAGTTTGCGAAGCAGTTGTCGGCAAGAGGATATAAACTGATACTTGTAGCAAGAAGACGGGATAAGCTTGAGCAGGTTCAGAAGTCAATAAAAACAGAAAGCATCATTATAGCAGCAGATTTAAGTGAGCGTGATGAATGCGTTAGGGTTATCACCGAAACCCTTGGACTTAATATAGATGTATTTATAAACAATGCAGGCTTTGGCGACTGTGGAAGGTTCTATGAAACAGATGCAAACAAAGATCTTCAAATGATAGATGTAAATGTAACTGCCATGCATCTTCTTCTGAAGATGATGCTTCAGAGGATGAAATCCTCCAAGGTTACTGGCGGTTATATTTTGAACGTTGCATCCTCTGCAGGACTTTTTCCTGCAGGTCCTTATATGGCGACTTACTATGCAACTAAGGCCTACGTCACAAGTATTACCCAGGCTATAGCAAGAGAGTTAAAAGAAGAGGATAGTGAGATATATGTCGGAGCTCTTTGCCCTGGACCTGTAGATACTGAATTTAACGATGTAGCAAATGTGGAATTTGCACTTAAAGGAATATCTGCCGGATACTGTGTATCCTATGCACTAAAGCAGATGTTTGACAGACGAAAAGTATTAATTGTTCCAACGCTCAGAATGAAACTGGCAGTACTTGGAACAAGATTTCTTTCTAGAGATCAGGTTGTTGCATTGACAGCTGATCAGCAAAAGAAAAAACGAGACTTATAAATAAAATAAATCTTTACTTTAAAAGTATTAAGTTGTATCATATAAAGAACTGTTGAAGAGGACATGTTCGTTGACTAAGAAGGAGTCGACAGAGAGAGGTGTCATGGCTGAGAACACCTTAGACTTTAAGTTTCGGATACTACCTCGGAGGGATTCTTAGTAAGGAAGTTACGGGAGCAAAGGCCTGGGTGACTGCTTGAAAGGAATACGTTGATCACGAAATAATCATTTGAGAGGTCGTGCAGATTGTACGGCAATAAGGGTGGAACCGCGTAGATACTACGTCCCTGTACTACTTATGTAGTGCAGGGATTTTTTATTACCAATAAAGAAACGTTATAAAACTATTTTTAGGAGGAACGATAATGAGCGATAAAGATGAAAAGAGAGAATATTTTCTGAGTGTATACAGACACTCAATGGCACACGTAATGGCTAAGGCTGTTATGGAGATTTTTGGAAAGGAAAATGTTCAGATTGCCATCGGCCCACAGATTGACGATGGATTCTATTATGATTTCATGCTTCCAAGAACAATCACAAATGAGGACCACAAGACTATCGAGGATAAGATGCGCGAGATCCTTAAGCGTCGTGAGGATTGGACATGTAAGGAAGTTACAAAGGATGAGGCTCTTGAGATTTTCAAGGATCAGAAGTATAAGGTTGAACTCATTAACGACCTTCCTTCTGATGAGAAGATCACTATCTACTATACAGGTGATGATTTTGTGGATCTTTGTCGTGGACCACATATCTCAAATTCTCAGGAACTTATGAATGTTTCCTACAAGGTTAAGTCTGTATCTGGTTCATACTGGAGAGGTAACGAGAAGAACGACCAGCTCCAACGTATTTATATGTACTGCTTCCCATCAAAGCAGGAGATGAAGGCTCACCTTGATTTTGTTAAGGAAGCCATGGAGCGTGACCACAAGAAGATAGGACCAGAGCAAGAGCTCTTTATGTTCGATGAGTCTGCACCTGGTATGCCATACTGGCTTCCACGTGGATTCAAGATGTACAATGCTATCCTTGATTTCTGGCGTAAACTTCATGATGAGTATGGATATCAGGAAATCCTTGCTCCAGTTATAAATCACAAGAACCTTTGGGAGACATCAGGTCACTGGGGACATTACAAAGAGAACATGTTCCTCGTTACGAATGCATCTTCTGATGAAGAGACAGGTGAAGAGGTTATAGATACAGATATCCAGTATGCTATTAAGCCTATGAACTGTCCAAATGCTATCAACGTATATAAGAATGGACTTCACAGTTACAAGGAGCTTCCAATTCGTTATAGCGAGACTCAGGTTATTCATCGCCGTGAGAAGAGTGGTGAGTTAAATGGACTCTTCCGTGTTCAGATGTTCCATCAGGATGATGATCATACATTCCTTACAGAGGAAATGATTGAGGACGAGATTGGCGATATCATGGATATTGCTAAGTATATTTATGAGACATTTGGTCTTACATATGAGGCTGAGCTTTCAACAAGACCAGATGACTTTATGGGTGCACCAGAGCTCTGGGATGCTGCAGAGGCTTCTCTTAAGAGAATACTTGATAAGAAGTATGGCGAAGGTGGATACGAGATAAACGAAGGTGATGGTGCGTTCTACGGACCAAAGATCGACCTTAAGATGAAGGACTGCATTGGTCGTGAGTGGCAGATGGGTACTATTCAGCTTGACTTCCAGCTCCCACTTAACTTCGACCTTAGATATGTAGCAGCTGACGGAACTCAGAAGAGACCTGTTATGATCCATAGAGCAATCTTCGGATCATTTGAGAGATTCATCGGAATCCTTATTGAGAACTTCAAGGGTGTATTCCCATTCTGGATGTCACCATATCAGGTAGGTATTGTGCCAATCAGACCTGAGCATAATGAATATGCGAAGAAGGTTGAGAAGACTCTCAGAAAGGCTGGAGTCAGAGTTGAGGCTGATTATTCCGACGAAAATATGAAGACAAAGATTAAAGGTTTCAAGAAGTATAAAGAACCATACATTCTGATCCTTGGTGATAAGGAAGCTGAGGAAGGAACTGTATCTGTAAATGTTCGCGGAAACAAGCAGATGAATGGTATTAAGTTAGATGATTTTGTAAATCTTTGTAAGATACAGATTGAAGAACATACACTGGAGCTTATTGATAGTGTTCAGTAGTTTTGGTGTGCTTTAAATGAGCGGTATATCCCTTGAATTTTAAGGGAAATTATTATATCATAGACAGTGATTGTGCTAGTGATTTTTAAAGTGCACAAATATGTTGTTATTAAGTGTCAAAAGTGGAGTCATTTAGATGATAGATGAAGAAAAAGTAAAACTTATGACCAAGATTTCCATATACGAGAAGAATGAGGAATTTGATGGTCTTTCACTTAGCCAGTTCTATAAAGAGGACTATGTTAAGTATGGCTGTCTTAAAACTCTGGTTGCTACAACCTTCGCGTATTGGCTTTGTGTTGCCGTCTATGCGGTAATTAACTTTGAGAAGATTCTTGGTGATCTGAATCATGTTGATTACTTCAAGATGATAAGAGTATTGATGCTGGGATATGTTTCCGTCATGGCTCTTTTCTACATCTATGCATTTATCGTTTATAACTACAAGTACAGTAAAAAACGTAGAGGCCTGGTTAAGTACAACAGAATGCTTAAAAAGCTTATAAAGCTTTATGAGGCAGATGAAAGTCACAATGATGTGCTTACAGGAAAGGTTAAAGTATATTCAGGAATTGGTGGAGATTTTGAAGATGATTTTCTTCCACCACCAGAGCAGAAGACTGATATGTTGATTCAGGAGGAAAGGAGTTTAGAGAATGGAGTCGATACTCAAGCTGAAGAATTCAATTCGTGACATTTGTAGAAAACAGGATGAAATTATTACTCCTATTCTCAGATTCATCTGGTCACTTATAGTTTTCATGTCAATACAGAAAATATATGGATATAACGATCTGGCTAGTAAGCCAGAGGTTACTATCCTTCTTGCCGTTATGGCAGCGCTTCTTCCTGATGGATTTATGTTCTTCATGGCAGGAGTGGTTATGGCCCTTCATTCATTCTCAGTTTCACTCGAGGTTGGAGCGGTCTTTATAGTTCTGTTCGTAATCATTTATTGTGTTTACATCAGATTTTTCCCTAAGTATGCATATGCAGTCTTAATGGTTCCAGTATTCTATGTACTGCACATTCCATTTGCTGCACCTATAGTGATTGCACTTGTAGCAGGTCTTGGTGGAGTTGTTCCAGCTGTTTGTGGAGTGGCTTTATATTACTTCTCTCAATGTGCAGCTGAGATTAATCATCTCCTTGCTACTAAGTCAAACGAAAATGAAATTGAGGCTGTAAAGCAGCTTTCATCTGTACTTATCGGAAATAGGGATATGTACACTACAATGATTGCATTTGCTGTAACAGTTCTTACAATTGCGCTTCTGGCAAAGCTTACATTTAACTATGCTATCTATGTTGCTATGGGAGCGGGCATTGTTGTAAATATTATCGGAGCAATCCTTGCTGGTTTTATTATGAGCGAGGATGTTCCTATGGATATGGTAGTTATCGGAAGTATAGTTGGTCTTGTACTTGCTTTCATCCTTAGATTTGGACAGGGTATTCTGGATTATAAGCATACCGAGAGGGTTCAGTTCGAGGACGACGACTATTATTACTATGTAAAAGCGGTTCCAAAGATTGATTCAGAAAAGAAGAAACACGTAGCAGAGTAACTCACAAAAGGGAACGGTGAATTTCCATGGATGTAATATGGACCTTCATTCAGTCCACCCTTAACAGGTTTTATTTTCCAGACCTGAAGTGGACTGACATTCTGGACATACTTATAATTGCATATATTGTTTATCACATTATTGTGTGGGTGAATTCGAGTCGAGCAAAGACCCTGATAAGGGGTATAATTGTTGTGGCTCTTTTTCTACTTTTTGCGGTAATTGCCAGACTGAATACCATCCTGTGGATTGCCAAGAACTTGATAAATGTAATCATGCTGGCAATAGTAATCCTGTTCCAGCCAGAGCTGAGGCGTGCCCTTGATGAACTGGGAAGAAAGAACTATATTTCAAACTTCTTCAAGTCATTTAATCCAAAGGCTATGGAAGAGAAGAGCCTGGATGATAGAACTATCTATGAGCTGGTTAAAACATCCATACAGCTTTCAAAGGATAAGACAGGCGCGCTTATGGTAATAGAGCGCGATACTCCACTGGGAGAGTACATTAATACAGGTATCAGCATTGATGCTGTTGTTTCACAGCAGCTTCTTGTAAATATATTTGAGAAAAATACACCACTTCATGATGGTGCTGTAATAATCCGTAAGGACAGAGTTGTAGCTGCAACATGCTATCTGCCACTTACAGATGCTAAAGACATTACCAAGGAACTTGGTACAAGGCACAGAGCCGGTATTGGTATCAGTGAGGTTTCTGACAGTCTTACAATTATTATTTCTGAAGAAACTGGTGGTATTTCTGTTGCATCCAAGGGTAAGCTTTATCAGAATCTTGATGAGGATGCTCTTAGAAAACAGTTATCAAAGTTCCAGGTTGCCAGAAATGAAAGGTCTTCCATGACAAAGATTCTGAAGAAGGGGGACCAGACAAATGGGTAAAAAGATAAAGAGTGTTCTTTTTGATAATTTCCATTTTAAACTCCTTGCTCTGATGATTGCATTTCTTATGTGGTTTGTTGTCATGAACATGGAAGATAGCATTGTATCTAAGACCATTACTGACATCCCAGTTGAAATGATCAACGGAGAGACAATCCTGGAAAATGGAAATCTTTATAATGTAACTGACGGTGACAAGGTTGATATTGTTGTAAGAGGACCTAGATCAATAGTTGAGGATCTTGAAAGCTATGATTTTGAGGCAACAGCTGATTTATCACACCTTTCAGTTACAAATTCAACCACCATTAAGGTAGTTACAAATTCAAACGTTACTGCTTCTAAAGCAAAGAAGATTACAATAACACCTATTAATCAGTATGTGACACTCAGTATCGAAGAAGAGGCTGAGAAGAGTGTACCAGTAAGAGTCATTACAACCGGCGAGGTTGCTGAGGGCTATGCACCAGGTGCTGGAGTTTCAACTCCAAATATGATTACTGTGAAGGGACCTGAATCAGTGCTCTCTACAATCGTGGAGGCAAGAGCTGTAGTTGATATTTCAGGGGCTGATAAAGAGGTTGTTAAAGTCGCAAATGTAGGATGTATTGACGGATATGGTTCAGCTGTCGAAAAGGATAATATTACCCTTTCTGCTGGAACTGTAAGCGTGAGTATTCCGGTTTATAAAACAAAGGAAGTTCCTGTTAATGTGTCTACGGCTGGCGCGGTAAGAGATGGCTACGGTGTTAAGGAAGTTAACTTTGAGCCATCTACTATAACGATTGCTGGAGATGCAAAATTACTTGAAGACGTAGAGTCTATAGATATTTCTGATGTTGTCATCACAGATGCAACAGAAAGTCTTGAGAAGAATGTTGAGATTGCAGGTTATCTTCCTGCAGATGTAATAGTTGCAGATGATACTGTAGATATTGCTGTAAGTGTTACTATTGAGCAGATGTCTGAGAGTGAGATTACAATTAACAAATCAGATATTAAGATTTTTGGTCAAAATAAGGATTACAGTTATACTATCATTTCTCCAGATTCACTTAAGGTTAAGATTAGTGGATTCTCAGAGGATATAGACGGAAAGAGCGCAAGCGATCTTGATGCAAAGGTAAATGTTAGCGAGATCGGGCCTGGAGAACGTGATGTAGAAGTATCATTCAATGAGTCAGATGTTTACACCATTAAGGATTCGTATTCGGTAAAAGTAGAGGTGAAAAAGACAGAATGACAGAGATGATAGAAAAGCTGCAGGCAGCTATAAATGAATCGAACTATATAGTTTTCTTTGGTGGCGCCGGTGTTTCTACTGAAAGTGGAATACCTGATTTCAGAAGTCAGGACGGTCTTTATAATCAGAAATACAAATATCCACCAGAAGAGATAGTAAGTCATACATTCCTGGTTCATAAGACTGAGGAATTTTATGAGTTTTATAAAGACAAAATGCTTGCTCCAGATGCTGAGCCAAATGCTGCTCACTATAAGTTAGCTGAGCTTGAGAAGGCTGGTAAGCTGAAGGCTGTTATAACACAGAATATTGACGGTCTTCATCAGGCAGCTGGAAGTAAAGAAGTGCTTGAGCTTCACGGTTCAGTGCTTAGGAATTATTGCACTAATTGTGGTAAAGAGTTCAGCAGTACTGCGGAAGATGTTCATGCAGGTGTTAAATACATCCTTGCATCTGATGGCGTTCCAAAGTGTGATGAATGTGGTGGCACAGTAAGACCAGATGTAGTCCTCTATGAAGAGGGACTGGATAACTATGTTATCAGTCGTGCCATTGAGCATATTTCTAAAGCAGATATGCTTATCATCGGTGGAACTTCCCTTGTGGTTTATCCTGCAGCCAGCTTCGTTAATTACTTTAACGGAAAGCATCTTGCAGTGCTTAATATGGCATCTACAGGAAGAGATTCACAGGCGGATATAGTTATCCATGACAAGATAGGACAGGTCCTGTCTCAAATAACAGTATAAATTATTTTATGGAGGAAATATAAATGTTTGATTTTGAAGAAATCGTAAAAGTTGACCCTGAAGTGGCAGCAGCCATGACTGACGAGTGGAATCGTCAGAACGACAATCTGGAGCTTATTGCTTCAGAGAATATTGCTTCTAAAGCAGTTATGTCTGCAATGGGAAGCCACCTTACAAATAAGTATGCTGAGGGATATCCAGGCAAGAGATACTACGGCGGATGTCAGTATGTTGACGTTGTTGAAGATCTTGCAAGAGAAAGAGCAAAAGAGCTTTTCGGTGCTGAGTATGCAAACGTTCAGCCTCATTCAGGAGCTCAGGCTAATATGGCTGTATTCTTTGCAGTAATGAACCCTGGCGATACATTCATGGGAATGAACCTTGATCACGGCGGACACCTTACACATGGTTCACCTGTAAATATGTCTGGTAAATATTTCAACTGTGTTCCTTATGGTGTTAATGATGAGGGACGCATTGATTATGATAACGTTCTTGCGATTGCTAAGGAAGCTCGTCCAAAGCTTATCGTAGCTGGTGCTTCTGCATATGCAAGAGAGATAGATTTCAAGAAGATGCGTGAGATTGCTGATGAAGTTGGCGCTGTACTCATGGTAGATATGGCTCACATTGCTGGTCTTGTTGCTGCAGGATATCATATGAGCCCAATTCCATATGCTGACATCACAACAACTACAACACATAAGACACTTCGTGGACCAAGAGGTGGTATGATCCTCTGCAGCGAAGAAGTTAATGCTAAGTATAACTTCAATAAGGCTATTTTCCCTGGAATTCAGGGTGGCCCTCTTATGCATGTTATCGCTGGTAAGGCTGTTTGCTTCAAGGAAGCACTTTCACAGGATTACAAGGATTACATGGGCAGAGTAGTAGAGAATGCAGCTACACTTGCTGCAGCTCTTCAGGACAGAGGATTCGACATTGTTTCTGGCGGTACAGACAATCACCTTATGCTTGTTGATCTTAAGAAACTTGGTCTTACAGGTAAGGAAGTTGAGAAGGCTCTTGATGAAGTTCGCATCACAGTTAATAAGAACACAGTTCCTAACGATCCACAGTCACCATTCGTAACAAGTGGTATCAGAGTTGGTACACCTGCAGTTACAACACGTGGCGCTGTTAAGGAAGATATGTTCACTATTGCAGATGCATTTAAGGCTGCAATCCTTGACAAGGACAGTGCTAAGGCTGAGGAGCTTGTTAAGAGTATTACAGACAAGTATCCACTTTATAAATAATTAGGTTTTAAGTTTACGGACTATTAGTGAAATGGAAGAAAATAATAACAATCAGAATAATCAAAATAATAATGACAACAAAAAACGTCCGGGAGGCCCAAATAGCATCCTGGGCGCAATCGTTGTAGCGGTAATTCTTTCCATCGTATTTATTATGGCATTCAATAATTACAGATCTGCTGGGGAAGAGGAAAGAACCTACGACGAGTTCATACAGATGCTGGAAGACGGCGAAGTAAAAGATGTTGAGATTTACGAAAAGAAGATTAAGTTCACACCTACATTCAAAGATAAGAATGTAGAAAATGTTACTTACTATGTAATTCGAACAGACGATTATCAGCTGGTAGACAGACTTGAAAAAGCAGATGTTAAGTTCACTGCAATCGATGAGGGTGGCAATGCAATCCTCAGTCAGATTCTTTACTATGTTGTTCTTATAGCTGTAATGTACTTCCTGACTATGCTCATTATGAGAAGAATAGCAGGTGGTTCAGGCGGCATTATGAACGTAGGTAAGTCAAATGCCAAGCTGTATGATATGACAAAGAATACCGGTGTTACATTTGCTGATGTTGCCGGTGAGGAAGAGGCAAAGGAATCTCTTACAGAAATGGTAGACTTCCTGAAAGAGCCTAAGAAGTATTTGGAGATCGGTGCGAGACTTCCTAAAGGTGCGCTTCTCGTTGGACCTCCGGGAACAGGTAAAACACTTCTTGCCAAGGCTGTTGCAGGTGAGGCTGGAGTTCCATTCTTCTCAATGTCAGGTTCAGAATTCGTAGAAATGTACGTTGGTGTTGGTGCATCACGTGTTAGAGATCTTTTCAAGCAGGCTACTGCAAAGGCACCATGTATCATATTCATTGATGAGATAGATGCTATTGGTAGAAGCCGTGATACAAGACATATGGGTGGCGACTCTGAGCGTGAGCAGACTCTTAACCAGCTGCTTTCAGAGATGGACGGATTTGATTCCGAAAAGGGTATTATCATTCTGGCTGCTACTAACAGACCAGAAGTACTTGATAAGGCGCTTCTCAGACCAGGTCGTTTTGACAGACGTGTAGTAGTTGAACGTCCTGACCTTAAGGGTCGTGAAGATATACTTAAGGTTCATTCTAAGGAAGTTAAACTAGATGAGACAGTAGATCTTCATGAGATTGCAAATGTTACCAGCGGTTCGGTTGGTGCTGACCTTGAGAATATCATCAACGAGGCTGCTCTTACAGCTGTAAGAAAAGGAAGAAGCCTGGTTTGTCAGACTGATATACTTGAATCTATAGAGGTTGTATTTGCAGGTAAAGAGAAGAAGAATAACATTCTTTCAGCTGATGAAAAGAGTGTTGTTGCTTATCACGAAGCCGGACATGCACTTCTTACAATGCTCCAGAAGAACACAATGCCAGTTCAGAAGATTACAATCATTCCAAGAACCAAGGGTTCTCTTGGATATGTATGGCAGGCTCCTGAAGAGGAGAAGAATCTTGAAACTAAGGCTGAGATGGAAGCAGACATTGTAATTGCAGTTGGTGGACGTGCCGCAGAGGCTATTAAGTTCCCATCAGTTACAAATGGTGCATCTAACGATATACAGCAGGCTACTCAGAAGGCAAGAACCATGGTTACTATGTACGGAATGTCAGACAGACTTGGTATGGTTCAGCTGGAAGGTATTACAGGTGAGTACCTTGATAGAAGAAGAGTGCTTGAGTGCTCAGATGAGACAGCTACTATAGTTGATGAAGAAGTTAAGATGATCATCAACAATGCTTACGCTGTAGCATATAAGCTTCTTTCAGACAATGTGGCTATACTGGATGCAGTTGCTACTTATCTGATTGATCATGAGTCTATTACTGGTAAAGAGTTTATGGAAATCTTTGATCAGGTTACAGGTGGCATTCGCCCTAAGACTCCTGACTATGGCTCGCTTACATCTGGCGATATAACAAAGGGACTTAAGATTAAGCCACTTATCGCTAAGGGTAAGGAAAAGATTAAAGCTAAGAAGCTTAAAGATAAGAGCAAGAATAAAGATAAGACAGCTTCGTCAGCTGATGCAAAGGAGAAAAAGAAGAAGGATAAGGATAAATACAGAGTATTTGCCAGTCCTGAATTCGAAGCTCGCCGTGATCAGCTTCTCCAGGAAGCAGAAGATGATTTGCTGGAAGAAATTGACGAAGAGGTTAAAACAGAAGTAAAAGAAGAAGTTAAATCTGAGGTTAAAGCTGAAGCTAAAGAAGAGGTTGAGGCAGAAACAAAGACTGTTGGAGAAACAAAACCGGAATCAGCTTCAGAGGTGAATGAAGAAAAATCTACAGAACCTCCTAAGCCTTGGGAAACAACAGATTCAGAGTAGATTCAGAGCGGATTTAGAATAGATTTAGGTTAATGAATGATGACAGTCAAGATAAAGAGTGGATATCCATATTATCTTGGCTGTCATTTTTAGTTATTGGCGGTTATATGATTTAGGTTATAGGTTATATGGTTTTGGTTATATGAATTTGGTTTTATTGTTTAGAAAGAAGCGGTGAGGTGGGCTCTATAATCAATAATTTATAAACGGTCACCCGTTCTTCATATTATTTAGCGGAAATAGTTCCTATTTGACGTTATTTGGGGTATGTCAATAAAAATGAATGAGGAGTCACCCTTTATTCTAGAAATAACGGGTGACTGTTTTGCTTATTACTCCAAATGAGCCCAAAACGACACTCTTAAGAATAATAATGATGCATATTATCACAATAACGGGTGACTTCAATTGTCTAAAAGTAACTATCAGCCCATAAGATTATAAAAGCATTCACAATTTAATAAAACTTCCGAAAGAAGAAAACAATTTTGATATGTAAGAACTTTATGATAGTATATACAAAGTGTATTTTGGATAAATGCTATAAAAAAGTAAAAAATATAAGCTCTAATAAAAAGAGTATAAGTGTGAGGTTAAAAATGGACATAAAAGTACCTGTTATTATTGCCGTTTCATTTGGAATACTTGCCGGAATTGCAGTGTCATACAAGAGGCGACAATTATCAAAACTAAATGAGGTACAAAAAGAGAAAGTTATAATTGATAACTTTAAGAGTACCGTAAAAACCGGTCTATATGCAGGAACAGGTTTTCTTTTTCTGTGTGCAATAATATGTGGGTTTATGTGTTTCAGGCTTTATAAAGAAGATGGGGACTTTGTTTTCAGAGATGTAACAGTAAATCTGAATGATGCTATTAAGAACGAAAATGAACCTGAGGCAGGAACATATGTGACTGCAAATTTCAGCCTTGTGGGAGAAGCGTTCTATTCAGATGATAATAGCACTATGTTTTATCCTGTAGTTCTAAATGATTCGGGAGAAAAACCCTGCGTCATCGCCATAAGAAGAGATATAGATGGAACAAATGTCATTGAATCATTAAACTATGTTGATGAATCTGTGAACTATATAAATAGTGGGAAAGATACTGGCAATCTTTCGGAAATAGAAGTGTCCGGACGGTATGTTGTTATCAGTCATAATCTGTCAGCTTACGAAAATGCAAATGATAACTCGAAAATAGATTATCAGAAATACAACATAAAGAATACATGTGTTGATATCACAGTTAGTAAAGAAAAACTAAAACACGATATAGTTGTTTTGTTTATAGCTTTTATTGTCTTTGTAGTAATGGGAACTGCAATGGTCATTACAACGATAATACTATCTAAACACTTTTAAAAAAGGAGAGGTTTTAGCCTCTCCTTTTTCGATATTCGTCTTTAAATCTCTAACTATACTTCTGCTTTCCAAAGTCCGTGAAGGTTGCAATACTCGTAAGCAGCTGTAACCTTGTCGCCATCAACGATAGCGAACTTAGCAACTGGCTCTTCTCCAGGAGAAAGGACTTTTCTCTGTCTTCCCTGCTCTGTCTCAAGAGCAATCCACTGGATAGAATGCTCTTCAAGCATTGGATGAGCAACTGAACCAACCTTAACTGTAACGATGTTGCCATCTATCTCGATTACAGGAACATGTTTCTCGCCTGCTGCATCAGTTGTATTAGGAACAATTTCAATCATTGTCTCGCCACAGCACTTAACATCGCAAGCATCCTTGTTAAGATATGTGATCATATTACCGCACTTTGTACACTTAAATACCTTCATTTGTAATCCTCCTTTGAGTAAAAAATCATCTTGTTATATATGCTATAAACACATTTAAAAACATAATAACTACATTGGTAATTGTAACATAATAATGGCTTTTTAGGAAACACAAAATAGAACTAAAATTATTGAGGAAATCTGTGTGATATGGTATAGTATCGCTTGTATGCCTAAGTGGCGCAGTTGGTAGCGCAACTGATTCGTAATCAGTAGGTCGTCGGTTCGAGTCCGATCTTAGGCTTTTTAATGAAATATATAGATAGGTGGGCACTTATGCGTAACTCTCGTAATGAGAATCTGAGCGAGCATAGCCTCGAGGTTGCAATGATCGCACATGCTCTTTGTGTTATAGGAAATGTGCGCTACGAGAAAAATCTTAATGCAGATAGAGCGGCACTGATCGGCCTCTATCACGACTCATCAGAAATCATAACTGGAGATATGCCTACTCCCGTTAAGTACTACAATCCAGAGATCAAGGATGCATATAAGCAGGTTGAGACTATTGCTGAGTATAAGCTTCTTGAGAAGCTCCCATCTGACCTTAGACCTGCATTTGAAGAAATTTATAAATCAGATAATTCGACTGATGATAAATACATGCGCCGACTGGTAAAGGCTGCTGACAAACTATCAGCATACATCAAATGTATTGAAGAAGAAAAGGCGGGTAATACTGAATTCTCAACTGCAAAGCAGTCAGTTGGAAATGCAATCAAAAAGCTTCAGGAAGAACTCCCTGAAGTGAGTGATTTTGTAGAAGAGTTCCTTCCGGCTTATGGAAAGACACTGGATGAGTTATCATAAAATCTTCAAAAAAACGTTAAATAAAATTCCTTTATCAAAAAGAGACATTGTAATATGTCTTTTTTTGATTTTCATAAAATATTTAGAATGAAAGAACCCCCACAAAGTGTTATAATAACTTTGTATGTGCAGTTTTTTAATTAGTGAAGGGAGTTATTATTATGTACGACAAAATACCAGTATTTTTAGGGGCTGTTATTCTTATTCTTGGACTATTTATGGCTATCGCTCCAAAGAGTGCAGCAAAGAAAGAATTCAGGGATGATGAGGATCAGGTAAAGAAAATTAGAAGAAACGGAATAATTATGATTGTTCTTGGAATAGCCGTAATTATTGTAGGACTTATTTAATGATCAAAGAAACTATTAACGATTTACTAAACAGAATCAAACAGGAGAAATGGTATAAGCATCTTTGCACCATAAACAAGCATAAGCTTGAGGTGGGAAAGAATTGTTTTAGATGCGGTCTTTATAAGCAGGGAATCCTCCATGATCTTTCTAAGTATTCATGGACAGAATTTTCTGTTGGTGCAAAGTACTTCCAGGGAAACAGAAGCCCTAACGATGCTGAAAGAGAAGATAAGGGTTATACCTCGTCCTGGCTTCATCACAAGGGTCGTAACAAGCACCATCTTGAGTACTGGATAGATTATGACCTTGTGAAGCGTGATGGAAGCATGATCGGAATGAAGATGCCTGATAACTATATCGTAGAAATGTTCTGCGATAGGGTTGCTGCCAGCAAGATTTATCATGAGGAGAAGGGTGACTACACGGACAGCACAGCTCTCGGATATTTCTTAAATGGTAAAGCGAAGGGTATTATGCATCCATATTCAAGAAAGCGTCTGGAGATGCTTCTTAGAATGCTGGCAGAGAAGGGAGAAGATGAGACCTTCGCCTATGCCAGAAGGTATATGGATGGCTATAAAAGATACCTTAAGAGACAGAAATATAAAAAGAAACTGGAGAAGAAACTTGAAAAGAAATATTCAGATAGACTCATTTCTAGTTTAGACAAGAAATATAACAGAAAACGTAAACACGACATTAAAAGAAATCATATTCAAAAAGATAAATATTTGAGACAGAAATAAAAGTTATTACCTGGAGAAACAAATGGCATTCACACATTTACACGTACATACCGTATACAGCTTGCTGGATGGCTTTGCTAAGATTCCTGACCTTGTAGGTCGTGCAAAGGAACTTGGCTTTGATAGTCTTGCAATAACTGATCACGGCGTTATGTATGGCGTAATTGAATTTTATAAAGAGTGCAAAGCCCAGGGTGTTAAGCCTATCCTTGGATGTGAGGTTTATGTGGCTCCTGAAAGTCGTTTTGACAGAGAGGTTGGAGCAAATGATGAGAGGTATTATCATCTGATCCTCCTGGCTGAAAACGAGACAGGATACAAGAATCTTACGAAGATTGTATCTCAGGGATTTACCGAGGGATTTTATTATAAGCCTCGTGTTGATAAGGAAGTTCTTAGAGAACATCATGAAGGTATAATCTGCCTTTCAGCCTGTCTTCAGGGTGAGGTGGCATTTTATCTGAGAAGACGTCTTTATGATGAGGCAAAGAAGGTTGCACTGGAATACAGAGATATTTTCGGTGAAGGAAATTACTTCCTGGAAATGCAGGATCATGGTCTGAGTGACGATACTATCGTTAATACGGACCTTCTTCGCATGTCTCAGGAAACTGGAATAGAACTGGTCTGCACAAATGATTCTCACTACGTTTGCGCGGAGGATTGGGAGGCACATGATATCCTTCTATGTATGCAGACTGGAACAACTATAAATGACGAAAACAGAATGCGTTATGATGGCGGTCAGTATTATCTTAAGTCTGAGCAGGAAATGGCAGATCTTTTCCCATACGCAAGGCAAGCGCTGGAAAACACTCACAAGATTGCTGAGCGTTGTAATGTTGAGATAATCTTTGGAGAGCAGAAGCTTCCTAAGTATGATGTGCCATCAGAATATCCGGACGCATTTTCTTATCTCACATATCTTTGTGAGGAAGGACTTAAGGAAAGATATCCTAATACACCGCAGGAATTAAAGGATAGACTGGACTATGAGCTGGGCGTTATCAGGGATATGGGATTCGTAGATTACTTCTTGATTGTCTGGGATTATGTAAACTACGCCAAGAGCCATGGAATAGCAGTTGGACCTGGTCGTGGTTCTGCAGCAGGTAGTATAGTTTCATATGCACTCAAGATCACAAATATAGATCCTATCAGATACAGCCTTATCTTTGAGCGTTTCCTTAACCCTGAAAGAGTAAGCATGCCTGATATCGATATTGACTTCGCGCCAGAAGGTCGCCAGGAAATGATCCGTTACGTATCTGAAAAGTATGGTCATGATAAGGTTGTTCAGATCATTTCTTTTGGTACGCTCGCTGCAAGAAATGCTGTGCGAAATGTGGGCCGCGTTCTGGATATTAATCGTGGGCTTGTGGACAAGGTTGCAAAGTCCATTCCAAACGGTGCCAATTCAATGACACTTAAGCAGGCCCTTAAAGAGAGCCCTGATTTTATAGAATATTACAACACAAATAGTGATGTTAAATACATGGTAGATATGGCCATCAAGCTTGAGGGTGTACCAAGTCACCCATCCAAGCATGCCGCTGGCGTAGTTATCGGCCGTGAGCCAATTGTTGAATATGTTCCACTTTGCAAGAACAGTGGTGAAGATGCAATCTCCACTCAGTTTGAGAAGGATACTCTGGAGCAGCTTGGACTTCTCAAGATGGACTTCTTGGGTCTTAGAAACCTGACGGTTATCGAGGATGCGCTGAAGAACATCAAAGAGAGAACTGGTGAAGAGATTGACATCGATAATATAGATATGGCGGATCCAAATGTATTCGAACTCATTTCTTCTGGCGAATGTGCTGGTGTGTTCCAGTTGGAGAGTACTGGAATGCAGTCCTTTATGAAGGAATTGAAACCAAACAGCCTCGAGGATGTGGTAGCCGGTATCTCGCTTTACAGACCGGGTCCTATGGATTTCATTCCTCAATATATTAAGGGAAAGAACAGCACCGGTCCTATTCAGTACGATACGCCAGAACTTGAACCTATCCTGGAGCCAACATATGGATGTATTGTTTACCAGGAACAGGTTATGCAGATAGTTATGTCTCTGGCTGGATATAGCATGGGTAAGTCTGACGAGGTTCGTCGTGCCATGTCCAAGAAGAAAGCCGGAGTAATGGAGAAGGAACGTGAGTACTTCGTTTATGGAAATGAAGAGCTGGGTGTTCCTGGATGTATCAAAAATGGAATCAAGGAAGATGTGGCCAATAAGATATTCGATGAGATGACTGACTTCGCCAGCTATGCATTTAACAAATCTCACGCGGCTGCATACTGTGTGGTTACATATCAGACGGCATATCTGAAACGCTACTACCCACTTGATTATATGGCAGCACTTCTTACTTCTGTTCGAGATAAGGCGCCAAAGCTTAGAACATACATTGAGGCTGTAAGGAGAATGGGCATTAAGATTCTGCCTCCAGATATCAATGAAGGCTACGGCAAATTTACAGTGGCTGACGGCGGAATAAGATATGGAATGTCAGCTATCAAGTCCGTTGGTGATGCAGTGGTAGATGCAATCATAGAGGAACGTGAGAAGAACGGTCCTTTCAAGGATCTTCAGGATTACATTACCCGCCTATCCGGAAAAGAGGCGAATAAGCGTACTATAGAAAGCTTTATCATGACGGGCGCATTTGACTGCTTCGGACTTAACCGTAAGCAGATGATGACAGCTTATTCGGACATTGCTACAGCAGTTAACAATGAGAAGAAGAAAAATGCCAGCGGCCAGATGTCACTTATCGACTTTATGGGCGAAGAGGATACAGCACAGTTCACAGCGGATTATCCGGATGTGCCGGAGTTCTCAAAGGATATAATTCTCAGTGGTGAAAAGCAGATGCTTGGTCTTTATATCAGTGGTCATCCGCTGGACAGCATGAGAGATATCATAGAGAAGAGAACAGATATCAAGTCTACTGACTTTGAACTGGATGAGGAGACCGGACTTGCAAGTGCTGTTGATGGCAAAAAATATTCTCTTGGTGGAATTATAGAAAGCATTACTCCTCGCGTGACTAAGCGAGGTGAAAATATGGCAACGATGACAGTGGAGGATCTTTACGGAACAGTAGAAGTTATAGTCTTCCCTAAGTCGTTTGAAAAATACAGATCGTTGCTCGAGGTTAATGAGCCGATCATCATAAGCGGCCGAGCTCAGGTTTCAGATGATGAGAGCAAATTTATTGCATCTGACATCTATTCCATGAATTCATATGTGGAGCAGGATGAGGCAGAGAAGAAGGAACTCTGGGTTCTCTTCGATGATATGGACGATCTGAACAGTCACATGAAGGACTTCAATTCAGTCCTTAGTGAGCATAGGGGTTATACACCGGTTTATGTGCAGCTGATGAAAGAAAACAAAGCTATGATGAATAGCATTAAGGTTGATGTTAAATCCGGTGTTGAAGAAGCGCTGGTTTTGGAATACGGTAGAGATAGAGTGTTAGTTAGAGATAAGAAGTAATGTTGCTCTAAGTGTAAGATCATTTAGTGGAGGATGTTTTTATGGAGAAGATTACATCTGTTAATAACGACAGGGTTAAACGTGTAGTAAAGATAATGAGTAGTCCAAAGGAGAGGAAGTACTCAGGTAAGTACATGGTTGAAGGTCTCAGAATGGTGAGAGAAGTCAAGATAGACCGACTTGATACGCTATTCATGACTCAGCAATTCTTTGATAAATATGTAGTCAAGGATCCAGCTCTCCTTAAGCTTGTAAATAAAGCTGTGGATAATCAGAAGAGCTTTATAGTTTCTGAACTGGTTCTTAGAAAGCTGGCTGACACCGAGAATCCACAGGGTGTAGTTGCTCTTGTAAATATGAAAGAGTACACGCTGGATGACATTATCAAGGTAAAGGATGGTAAGCCACTCATTCTGATAGTTGAGAGATTGCAGGATCCAGGCAATATGGGTACTATCATCAGAACAGCTGAGGGCGCTGGTGTTACCGGTATTCTTGTGAGCTACGATTCGGTTGATATTTACAGTCCTAAGGTTGTCAGATCAACTATGGGCTCCATCTTCCGCAGTAAGATATGTATTACTTATGACCTTAAGGGTGATATAGAAAAACTGAAGAAGGCAGGCATTACTATTTTCGGAATGCATTTGGATGGACGTTCTATCTATGATGAAGATCTTACAGCTGCATGTGCATTCCTTATTGGAAATGAAGGTGCCGGACTTACAGAGGAGACAAGCGCTCAGACAGACAAGCTTCTTAGAATTCCAATGCTGGGTAAAGTTGAGAGTCTGAATGCGGCTGCATCTGCAACCATTGTTTCTTACGAAGCATTGCGTCAGAGAATCGCCAGCAGCGAAATGTTCTTCTTATAAAAATAAGGGTTTGCAAGGTTATTATTTACTTGAATTATATATGTATAAGTGTTATAGTGGTTTAGATTTGTAGAGGACGCGATGATTATCAGTAGCGTATCTGATGAGGCTGGATCAGATGATGATATGTGAAAGGATGAATCGCCGAAGTCATGTAGTACCAGCGGCTATGTGGTCTGGGACTTAGATTAAGAGTCTAAGGACTGTCATCTTGAATTCAGGATGGAGTGCTACGGTATAGAGGATATTCTATGGACCGAAACTCCGTTTTGGTCCATTTTCTTGTATATCGAAAATTCGAAATGGACTAAACGATTAGTCAAAGGGAGGATTAAAAAATGGCTATTTTCAAAGGATCAGGAGTTGCATTAGTTACACCTTTCACAGAGAGCATGGAGGTGGATTACGAACAGCTTAGAAAGCTGGTTGATTATCATGTAGAGCATAAGACAGATGCTATCATCGTTTGTGGTACATCTGGTGAATCTGCTACACAGACAGTTGAGGAACATCTTGAGTGCATCAGCGTAGTTGCTGAGCAGGCAAATGGACGTATTCCTGTAATTGCAGGTACAGGCTCAAATGATACTGTTACTGCAGTAGAGCTTTCACAGGAGGCTGCTAAGTGTGGAGTTGATGGACTTCTTATGGTAACACCTTACTATAACAAGTGTACACAGAATGGTCTTATCAAGCATTATTCAACAGTTGCTGAGAAGGTAAGTACACCTATTATCATGTACAATGTTCCAAGTAGAACAGGATGCAACATTCTTCCTGCTACAGCAGTTAAGCTTGCAAAGGAAGTTGAGAGCATCGTTGCTATAAAGGAAGCTTCAGGAAACATTTCACAGGTTGCTGAGCTTGCACATCTTGCAGATGGATGCATCGACATCTATTCAGGAAATGATGATCAGATTCTTCCACTCATGTCACTCGGCGGAATTGGTGTTATTTCTGTAACAGCTAACATTATTCCTGATGATACACATGATCTTTGCCAGAAGTTCTTCGATGGAGACTTTGAAGGTGCAAGAGAGCTTCAGCTGAAGGCTATTGATCTTTGCAAGGCACTTTTCTGTGAGGTTAATCCTATTCCAGTTAAGAAGGCAACAGAGCTTATGGGACTTACTAATGGAGTTGTGAGACTGCCACTTACTGAGATGGAGCCTGAACATACTGAGATGCTTATCAAAGCAATGAAGGATTATGGAATCGATTTTTAAGAAAGTAATATAGCCGCTAGGGCATAATATATGTTTTTCTCGACATCGCTTTCGCTCGGTGCGGGCTACCCCTAGCGGATGCTAAGCTCTCACTTCGCACTTTGTGCTCGTGAATCGCTAAGCACCGAGACCCGCAACGGTCTCGAAAAAAGATATTATGCCCTAGCGGCATATACGTTTTCGTAAGGAGATAAAGAGAATGACTAGGATAATTATGAGTGGTTGTAGTGGTCGTATGGGTCGGATGATTACGGGACTCGTGAAGGATGGTGAGGGTGCTGAGATAGTTGCCGGAGTTGATGTGTTTGATGATGGTACTCTTGGTTATCCTGTATATAAGAGTATTACTGAGGTGCAGGAGGAGGTCGATGCCATAATCGATTTTTCAAATCCTGCAACTTTGGATGCTACTCTTGAGTATGCGATAGAGAAAAATGTTCCAGTAGTGCTTTGTACTACAGGTTATTCTGATGAGCAGCTTGCTCAGATAAATGCAGCAAGTGAGAAGGTTGCACTTCTCAAGTCTGCTAATATGAGTCTTGGTATCAATACTATTATGGAGCTTCTTAAGACAGCTACTAATGTATTTGGTGAGGCTGGTTTCGATATTGAGATTGTTGAGCAGCATCATCATAACAAGCTGGATGCTCCTTCGGGAACAGCTCTTGCTCTTGCAGATGCTATCAATGAAGCTGCAGATGGTAAGTATGAATATGTTTATGACAGAAGTCAGAAGAGAGAGAAGAGAGATGCCAAGGAGCTTGGTATTTCAGCAGTGAGAGCTGGCTCAATACCTGGTATTCACGATGTCATCTTCGCTGGACCTGATGAAGTTATAGAAATCAAGCATACAGTTTATTCAAGAGCTGTATTTGGAAATGGTGCAATAAGCGCGGCTAAGTTCCTTGCTGGTAAGCCTGCAGGAATGTACGGCATGAAGGATGTTATTGCAGCTCAGCTTGGAAATAATTAATGCTATCCTGAATTAACGAAAAGATTTATCGGAGTTTATTTATGACTGAAGAACAAATACTCTGTAGTGCTTCAAAGTATACTGAGAAGTTCTACCTCAATCCTAAATACTCAAACCTTCCTAAGAAGATTCAGGACGAGCTTAAGATTGCTCTTGTAATCTTTACAGAGGAGATTGGCGGAGAGATTTTCCTCTACTTCGATGATGAAGGTGGACTCTCAATTGCAACTGATTATAAAGAAAACGATTTTCTCTATGATGAGATTGGAAGCGGTCTTAAAGTTAATCAGCTTAGGAATGAGAAACGCGAACTCTTTGAACAGCTTGAAGAGTATTACGAGTTACTGGACATGTTAAACAAAAAATAAGTCAGTGGGACCAGATCTGGTGACTTATTAAGGAGATAGGAAATGTTATTTGCAATAGACGTTGGAAATACAAATATTACTGTTGGACTTTTTGATGGAGAGAAGCTGTTAAAACAGTTCCGTATGATAACACAGACATCACGTACATCTGATGAGTACGGCGTATTCCTCAGACAGTGGCTGGATATCAATGCATCACCAGAAACAAAGATTGATGCAGTTATCATTTCATCAGTTGTTCCTAATATAATGCATTCTCTTACAAGTGCGATCATCAAATATTTTGATGTTAATCCACTTATTGTTGCACCAGGAATTAAGTCAGGAATCCGACTGGCAATTCCTAATCCAAAGGAGCTTGGTGCTGACAGACTTGTAGATGCAGTTGCAGCTTATGAGATGTATGGCGGTCCGGTTATCGTAGTTGATTTCGGAACAGCAACAACTCACGATCTCGTTCTTGCAGATGGAACATTTTCAGCAGGAGTTACATCTCCTGGAATCAGGCTAGCGGCAAATGCACTCTGGACAGGAACTGCAAAACTGCCTGAGGTTGAAATTCGTAAGGTTGATACTGTTCTTGGAAAAGATACTGTTTCAAGTATGCAGGCGGGTATTTACTATGGATACATCGGACAGACAGAATACATAGTAAAGACTATGAAAAAGGAATCTGGTCTTTCAGATATAAAGGTTGTTGCAACAGGTGGTCTTGGAAAGATGATATCTGAAGCAACAGACGAGATTGATATCTACAATCCAGAGCTTACTCTTCACGGACTTAGAATTATCTACGATAAGCAATAATAGTTTATAAATTTATGATGTGAAATATATGTCTAAAGAAATGTTTAAAAACAAAATATTCCTTGGACCAATGGCAGGTGTAACAGACCTGCCTTTTCGCATTTTATGTAAGGAGCAGGGAGCGGATGTAATGGTAACGGAAATGGTATCCGCTAAGGGACTTTTCTATAAGAGTCCAAAGACACCGATACTGCTTAGTACAGATGAAAGAGAAAAACCAGTGGGACTTCAGCTTTTCGGAAGTGAGCCGGAAATAATGGCTGGCGAGGCAGTGAAGCTTCTGGATAGAGGCTTTGACTTTATAGATATCAATATGGGATGTCCTGTTCCAAAGATCGTAAATAACGGTGAAGGTTCAGCTCTTATGAAAAATCCAAAATTAGTTGAAGAAATTGTGCATGCTATTGCAACAGCTGTGCCTATTCCTGTAACTATAAAGATAAGGGCTGGTTTCAGCGCTGATTCTATTAACGCGCCTGAAATTGCTGAGGCAGCTGAACGTGGAGGGGCGGCTGCGGTTGCAGTTCATGCAAGAACCAGAGAACAGTATTACAGTGGAAAGGCTGACTGGTCTATTATAAAGAAGGTTAAAGATGCAGTCAGTATTCCGGTAATAGGAAATGGTGATCTTAAGTCGGCAGAGGACATTCTCTGTATGAAAGAGGAGACTGGATGTGACAGCTTTATGGTGGCGAGAGCTGCCAAGGGTAATCCATGGGTATTCAGGGAAATCAAGGCTGGGCTTGAAAAGGGTCTGGATCAGGTTCCACCTCGACCAGAGCTGGATGAAATCAGAGATATGATGCTGAGGCATATAGACCTGATGATCAAGGAAAAAGGGGAGTACATCGGCGTCCGCGAAATGCGTAAGCATGTTGCATGGTACACCGAAGGAATATATAATAGTGCAAGACTTCGTAAACAGGTTTGCGAGATCGAGCACGAGGAAGAGTTAATAAGTATTATAAAGGAATTAGGGAAATGAGTAAAAAAAGAATAGGTTTAATAATCGCCGGAATCGTTGCAATGTGTCTACTTATTATAGGCGCAAGCGTTGGTACTGTTCTGTTAATTCGTGGAAGGAACACGGACAGAGCCAAAGATGGAAATGAAGTAAAGGATGTTAACAGCAGCGTAGGTTCAGCTCTTACGGGGGACGGAGTTGAGATTGAAAAGAGTGATTCTTTTGGAAAAGTCGCTGATGATAACACAGTCATGATCTACATGGTAGGTTCGGACCTTGAGAGTAAGGCCGGAGCTGCTACCTTTGATATTGCAGAAATGATGGCTAGTGGAGTGGACACATCTAAGACAAATGTAGTCATCTTTACAGGTGGTTGCAGTCAGTGGATGTCTGACATTTCCAGCGATAAGAACTATGTTATGAGACTTGATAAGAGCGGTCTTATAGAGGATGGTGCCACAAATAGCATTAATAACATGGGTGATCCAAATACACTTCTTGGATTCCTGAATTTCTGTACAGATAATTATAAGTCTGATCACTATACGCTTATCTTCTGGGATCATGGTTGTGGTCCTGTTTATGGATACGGAGTAGATGAGCTTCATAGTAACGATACACTTACCTATCCAGAGATGGAGGCAGCCCTTGTTGCTTCTGATTTTGACAGTAAGAACAAGATAGACCTTGTTGGTTTCGATGCCTGTCTTATGGCTTCTATTGAGTATGCAGATCTTTTCTCATCATATGCTGATTACATGGTTGCATCTCAGGAGGTTGAGCCAGGACTTGGATGGGATTATTCATTCCTGAATACATATAATTCAACAAGTGATCCAAAGAAGATAGGAACAGCAGTGGTAGATGCTTTTGGTGATTTCTATTCAAGTCACATAAGTATGATGAGTAACCCTCTTTACACACTTTCTGTTATGGATCTTTCAAAAACAAATAAGGTTATAGAGGCGAGCAATGACCTCTTTGAAGATATGTATAAAGGACTCGGAAAAGAAGATTATGCCGAGATAGTAAAGGCAAGAGATAATACAGTCAACCTTGGTTCTACTGCATATGGTTCAAAGGGAGATGCAATCGATGAGGTTGACCTTGGTTCTGTCGCTGATGAGTTTGGTAATCTTTATAAAGGATCCTCCAAGGATCTGAGTGACGCAATTGATGACCTCGTAATTAAACAGGCATCAAATGTTGATGGTACATCAGGTATATCCATTTACTTCCCATATAATAACCAGATGTTCTATCAGTACTATGGTGAGAAAAGTATAGAAAGCATTTCTATTGGTGAAGAGTATTCAACTTTCGTTGAGTCCTTCGCAACAGCATGGGAAAGTGATGGACAGAATGTATCGGACTTTTACACAGAGCTCGATACTGATGAAGAGGAATCTACTGAAGAAGAAACAACAGAAGAGACGACTGAGGAGTCCACAGAAGCTTCTACTGAGGAAGCTACAGAAGCTACCACAGAAGAAACAACAGAGGAAACTACTGAGGAGCCTACAGAACCAGTTGAGGATGCATCTTCTACAGATGCTGAATATATCGGTTCAAAGAAGACACTTAGTGTAAAGCTTTCCAAGGAACAGCAGAAGAATATGGCTCAGGCAACTTATTCTGTATTTATGAAGAATTCAAGTGACGATACAACTGAGGCATATCTTCCAATATTTACAAATATAAAGATAAAACCTGATGAGAACGGAGAACTTTCAGTTCCTTATGATCCAGAGATTCTTGTTGCTTCATCCTATGATGGAGATACACCATGGCCTTTCAAACAGGTAGAGGATAACCTGGCTGGAAAAACTATTTACCGTTCAAATGGTCAGTATCTTATAAGTTCAATCAAGGACTTCCCAGATACATCAACAGAGCAGGTTGTTTGTAATGTGTCCATGCAAGACGGAGAACAGCCTAAGATTCTCAGCTTTGACGCAGTTTCAGATTCAGAGCTTGTAGGAAAGAATGATATGACTCCAGAGGGCTGGGGCTATATGGCATACTATGCACCTACATATCTTCCTGTTACCAGTGTAGATGGTAAGATGCTTCCTTACTCAGAGTGGGATAGAGATGGCATTTTCCATATGGTATACATTTCACTTGGAGAAAACTTTACATTTGCTACTAAAAAGCTTTCTGAAATTGACGCAGAGTTTGCGGTTCAGATTACTATCAAGGATGTAAAGGGAAATGTACACGCCACAAGCCTTGTAGATTTCACAAGAAATGCAAGAACAAATACGAGTATCGGAACTGAGGAAGGAAAGATAGATGTTTCTGTTTTCTCAGACCATGTAGTTATTAATTCCTATGAAGGAACGGACACAGAGCTTGTTATACCTGATTCTGTTCAAGGTGTTCCAGTAACTGCTATAGGACAGGAGGCTTTCAAGAATGCAGGGATGACAAGTGTAGTAATTCCTGAGGGCGTAACAAATATTGGTCCGGAAGCCTTTAATAGGTGCGAAAATCTTGAAACAGTTGAGCTGCCTTCAACTGTTGAGTATATAGGTATGGACTCATTTGCTTACTCAGAAAAGCTTAGTTCGATTAATCTGCCTGAGGGGCTGAAGACAATAGATGATTTTGCATTTGATCAATGTTCTAGTCTCACAGAGGTGACAATTCCTTCTACTGTTGACTATTATGGACCTGGGGCATTTGCATATACTACTAAAATTACATTGGAAGGAAATGAGAATTACCAGTATCTGGCAGATTCAATCTTTACTGCCGATGGTAAGACACTTGTTCAATGCTTCTCGACAGAGGAAAATTACTCTATACCAAGTGGAACTGAAGTGATAGGAGCATATTCCTTCAGAGATAATCTTGATATTAAGACAGTTGATATCCCTGAGGGAGTACGACTTATTGATGATGGCGCTTTCTTCCAGGCTGAAAATCTTTCTGATATAAAATTGCCGGATTCAGTTGAAGAGATTGGTGACTCTGCATTTGGATGCATAGTATTCACAGAAAAGAAGAAGATAGATAAAATAAGCTTTGGTTCAAAGCTTACCAAGCTTGGTAATAAAGTGTTCAGAGGATTTGAAGTAGGAAGCTTTGAGGTATCAAAAGATAACCAGTACTTCAGTACAGTTGACGGATTTCTGACTAATAAGTCAAAGGACGGCCTCATACTTGCACCTACTACATCTGATAATGAAGTGAAGATTCCAGATGGAATAATCAGTGTTTATTCAGATGATTTTATGTCACAAAATGAGGGCGTTGAAAAGGTTACACTTTCTGACTCAGTCAGAGTGCTTAATGCCGATTCAATGTACTCAGTTAAGGAACTTCATATTGGAAAGAAGCTGAGATTCATTCTTTCCATGAATATGATGGGCAGCATTCAGAAGTTGACTATCAATGAGAAGAATAAGTACTTTACTATTAAGGATGATGTTCTTTATTCTCATGATATGAAGGAGCTCTACATTTATCCTCAGGAAAAGAAGGATAAGAAGTTCGAGGTGCCTGAGGGAGTTGAGAAGCTGGAAATGGGAGTTTTCAGCGACAATACCTACATGACAAGCATCAAGCTTCCATCAACACTTAAGGATGTTGGTCAGCGTGTTGGTTCTTATGAGGCAAATGCACTCAGTGAGATTACTACACTTACAAAGATAACTGTAAGCAAGAAGAATAAGAAGTATACATCTGCAGATGGCATTCTCTATACCAAGGATGGTGACGAGGTAGTAGCTATCCCAGCTGCCATTAAGGGAGATGTAAAGATCAGATCCAGTGCTAAGATAATAGGTAAGGGTGCGGTTCAGAGTCTGAAGAATATAAATTCGATTACTCTTCCTGATGGTATGACAACCATCCGTTCCGGAAACTTCTATACTGTTTCAGGAGAAGTACATATTCCTGAGAGTGTGAATTATATCTCAGAACGTTCATTTATTGACGCAGGAGAAGCTACAATTTATGGTAAGAAAGGTTCAGTTGCAGAGAGTTTTGCACAGAGTAAGGGACTGAAGTTCGAGGAGGAATAACCTTGACCATAAAGTCGCTTGGTGTTATAGTTACGCTTATCTATGCGCCAGTGTTTAACTAAGTTTATAGACATTTGGAGAGATTATGTTTAAGAAGATAATAAATATCTTTAAAGACAACTTCAAACTGATTGGTTATATATTTGTTGTGGCTGCGCTATTAGTGGCTTGTGTTTCTACTTTGATACAGCAGAATTTCCACAAGACCAAGGATATGGGGCGACTTGTTTCCATCAATCCACTTTATGACGAGCCACCACTTACACCAAGTTATACCAAGACTAACTATTCTACTATTAATAGCACAGCCGTTGACGATGGCAGCGGTGTCATTCGTGATGAGGTTGGTGCTTATAGTGATGAAAAGAACCTGACGGAACAGCAGAAGAAAGATAAGGCTGCTCTTGAAGCACTTCTGGCAAGTAATGACAGAGGTGATGATGCCAGAACTACTTCTGAGAATAGAAAGAAAAAGTATAAGCTCAATAATATTGTTGAGGTTAATAACAATATTTCTGTTACTATTTCAGGAAGTTCGGGATCAAGTGGTAATTCAGCTGTAGGTACAGCTCAGTATGCAACAGGTTCAAGCGGAAATTATCTTGGACAGTTCCTTCTGACTGGTTATTGTCCTTGTGCTATCTGTTGTGGTAAGACTAATGGTATTACTGCCAGTGGTAAGCTGGCTACCTCAAACCATACTATTGCCGCTGATAGCAGATATTCATTTGGTACACAGATGGTTATCAATGGACAGGTTTATACAGTTGAGGACCGTGGTGGTGCCATTACTGGTAACCATATAGATATATTCTTTAATACACATTCAGAGGCGCTTGCATTTGGTAAGAAATATGCCGATGTTTATCTGTATGATGGAACAAACGGTACTGATAATTCTGATTCTTCAAATGATTCATCCAGTGAGTCCAGTGAAGATGACGATGATTCAGAAGACGATGAGGAAAATAATGATTAAACCGGGACGTAGTCCTGAGGAAAGGATATAGAAATGGGATTCTTATATAGAAGTACTAGAAATGAAAATGAAACAGCAACAGCCAGTGAGGCTATCTTAAAGGGACTTGCCGAGAACGGTGGACTCTTTGTACCAGACGAGATACCTGAGCTGGATGTACCTTTTGAAGAGCTTGCAAAGATGGACTACAAAGAGGTGGCTTACGAAGTAATGAGCCGTATGCTTACAGACTTTACAGAGGATGAGCTTAAGGCTTGTATTAACGGTGCTTATGACAGCAAGTTTGATACAGAACTTATTGCTCCAGTTAAGTATCATCATGGAGCATACATCTTAGAGCTGTTCCATGGTAAGACCATTGCATTTAAGGATATGGCACTTTCAATTCTGCCTTATCTTCTTACAACAGCTGCAAAGAAAAATAACATAGATAAAGAAATAGTAATCCTTACTGCTACATCTGGAGATACAGGTAAGGCTGCTCTTGCAGGTTTTGCTGATGTTCCTGGAACAAAGATTGCAGTGTTCTATCCAAAGAATGGTGTAAGTCCAATTCAGGAAAAGCAGATGGTAACAGAAAAGGGCAAGAATACATTTGTAGCCGGTATTACAGGTAACTTTGATGATGCGCAGACAGGCGTTAAGAAGATGTTCTCTGATAAGGCATTGGCTGAGTACCTGGATGAAAAGGGATTCCAGTTCTCATCTGCAAATTCAATCAATATTGGACGTCTTGTTCCTCAGATGGTTTATTATGTTTATTCTTATACAAGACTTGTTGCTGCAGGAACGATTAAGGCTGGAGATGAGATTAATATTGTAGTTCCAACAGGTAACTTTGGAAATATTCTGGCTGCATATTATGCATCAGTTATGGGACTTCCAGTTCATAAGTTTATCTGTGCTTCAAATGATAACAAGGTTCTCTATGATTTCTTCACAACAGGAGAGTACGATAGAAACCGTGAGTTCATACTTACAACTTCTCCATCTATGGATATTCTTATTTCAAGTAACCTTGAGAGACTTATCTATAGAATCGCTGGAAATGATGCTGCTAAGAATGCAGAGCTTATGAAGAGTCTTAATGAGACTGGTAAGTACGAGATTACAGAAGAGATGAAGAAGAATCTTTATCAGTTCTATGGAAACTATGCAACTACAGATGAAGTTGCCGAAACCATCAGAAAGGTATACGATGAGGACGGTTATGTGCTTGATACACATACATCTGTTGCAGTTGCTGTTTATGATAAGTATAAGGAGGAGACTGGCGACAGTGCTCCAACAATCATTGCATCTACAGCAAGTCCATATAAGTTTACTAGAAGTGTTATCACAGCTATCGAGCCAGAGCTTGATTCTAAAGAGGATTTTGAACTTGTAGATGAGCTTGAGAAGATTTCTCAGGTTAAGGTTCCACAGGCAATCGAAGAAATTAGAACTGCTCCTGTAGTTCACGATACTGTTTGTGACAAAGAGGATATGGAGAAGGTTGTTAAAAACTTTCTTGGTATCTAATAAGTATTTGTAGTATTATATTAATCAATTTTAATCATAGCTGTTCATTGGTACCATCCAGCTGATCAAAACTAGGACCGTTAAGATGTTTTTAACGCGGATTCTGGATGTACCATGTTCAGAATCCGTTTTTTTATGGCTTCCCAAGGGGAGTGCTGTCGATGAGGTCAGCTAAAGAGGTGTTACAATGTATATATTAAAAACAAAATCAGAATTTGATAGCGCGCATTTTTTAAAGGATTATAATGGCAGATGCGCAAATATCCATGGACATAGATGGGTAGTTGCCATTGAGGTTGGTTCCGAAACAGTTCTTGAGGAAGGCCCAAACCGTGGAATGGTTGTGGACTTTGGAAAACTGAAGGATGATCTTAAAGAAGAGACTGCTAAGCTTGATCATACTTTTATTATAGAGAAGGGAAGTATTAAGGATACTACCAAGGCTGCACTGGAAGCTGAAGGCTTTAGCATGTTTGAGCTGGATTTTCGCCCTACAGCAGAGAATCTGGCAAAATACTTCTATGATGTTATGTCAACTAAAGGATATGACGTGATACTTGCAAAAGTCTGGGAAACTCCAGAAAATTGTGCGGAATATAGAGCCTAGAGGATAATCTAATGTTTAGAGTAGCCGAAAAGTTTGTCAGTATCAATGGTGAGAGTAGACGGGCTGGTGAGCTGGCAGTATTCATCCGCTTCACCGGATGCAATCTGAATTGTAGCTATTGTGATACGGCATGGGCAATACCAGAGGATTCGCCCCATGAAGAACTGACAAAGGAAGAAATAATAGAATATATTAAATCCACTGGGGTAGATAACATTACCCTTACTGGTGGGGAGCCAATGCTTCAGTCAGAAATAAATGATCTGATAGTCGATTGCATTTCACTTAATAAGAGGGTTGAGATAGAGACTAATGGAGCGGTTTCGCTAGAGGACTTGTATGAGGAAATTCAAAAGCTTTCATTAAGGGATGAGGTTTCTGTTACACTTGATTACAAGTGCCCAGGCAGTGGAATGAAAGAATTCATGGTCATGGAGAATTATGATCTCCTACGTGAATATGATACGGTGAAGTTTGTTGTTTCAGATGAAGATGATCTGGACAGGGCACGTGAAATTATTGAGAGTCAGAAGCTGGTTGAAAGAAAAGTTGCGGTTTATCTAAGTCCGGTATTCGGAAGGATAGAACCTAAAACTATAGTTGAATATATGATGGAACATAAGATGAATGGTGTGACGAACCAGTTGCAACAACATAAATTCATCTGGCCCCCTGAAATGAGAGGCGTGTAATCTTAGTATTTAGATCAAACATGAAAGTTTGTTTAAGGATACAATGAATGTAATTAGAATAAGGAGAATTTAGATGGCAGTAGATCAGGCAAAAATCAGAGAGCATATAAGAGGAATACTCGAAGCAATTGGAGAGGACCCAGATAGAGAGGGACTTAGAGAAACTCCAGACAGAGTTGCAAGAATGTATGGCGAAATCTTCGAAGGAATTGGTTATACTAATGATGAGATTGCAAATATGTTCAATAAAACCTTCGAGGCACCTATAAATAATGACATGGTGCTTGTTAAGGATATTGAGATATTTAGTTATTGCGAGCATCATATGGCACTGATGTACGATATGAAGGTTTCTGTTGCTTACATTCCACGCGACAGAGTGCTTGGACTTAGTAAGATTGCTCGTATTGCGGATATGGTTGGAAAGAGACTTCAGCTTCAGGAGAAGATTGGAAGCGACATAGCTTACATCATGGAGAAGGCAACCCTTTCACCAGATGTGGCTGTTGTCATCACTGGAAAACATAGCTGCATGACAGCTCGTGGAATCAAAAACACCCCTGCAGTCACCCTGACTACAACGTTTAGAGGTGCATTTAAGGATGATTTAGATTTACAAGAAAGAGTATTAAGACTGATTGACCTGAGAGTTTCCAGAGAGGATTTTTAGTTTACATAATATTAAGTCAGAGGGACAGATCTAGGAGTCAGTGGGACCGGGTCTCGTTGACTTATTTGGAGGTAATATGAAGAATAAGAAGGAAGCGGTTGTTGTTTTTAGTGGCGGACAGGATAGTACAACCTGCCTCGTATGGGCAACCAAGATATATGAAAAGGTTTATGCTGTGTCATTTGATTATGGTCAGAGACACAAGAAGGAGCTGGAATGTGCAGCTGATATAGCGAAGGAACTTGGAGTTGAACATGTTGTTCTGGATCTCAAGGAGTTAAATGCCCTCGCCCCAAATTCTCTTACAAGGGAGGATATTGAGGTTGATAAGGATGCACCAGAGCAGGGACCTCCAAATTCATTTGTAGAGGGAAGAAATCTTTTGTTCCTCACATATGCTGCTATTTTTGCGAAGACTCACGGGGTGACAGATATAATCACTGGCGTTTCGCAGAGTGATTTCTCAGGTTACCCAGATTGTAGAGATGTATTCATCAAGTCTCTCAATTCAACGCTGGATCTGGCTATGGATTATACCTTCTGTCTTATCACACCACTTATGTGGATTGATAAGGAAGAGACATGGGAGCTGGCGGACAGCCTGGGTGCATTTGATTTAGTACGCGAAAAGACATTAACGTGCTATAATGGTATTGTCGGTGATGGATGTGGCGACTGCCCATCCTGTAAACTCAGAAAAAGAGGACTAGATAATTATCTGGCAAGAAGAGGTGAAACTAAAGAATGAAAAATCTTTTATTCGTTGTAAATCCGAAGGCAGGTAGAACGGTCATCAAGTCGGATCTTATAAATATAATAGAGATATTTTCAAATGCAGGCTATGCGGTTGAGGTTTATCCAACCAAGGGTCAGGAACAAACAGAGCAGTATGTTTACGAAAATGCTGAACGTTTTGACCTGGTGGTATGTGCAGGTGGTGATGGTACCCTGGATAATACGGTTGGAGGAATAATGATGCTGGAGCGCAAGATTAAGAAGCGTATCCATATGGGATATATTCCTTGCGGCAGCACAAATGATTATGCCCGAAGCCTGAAGATAAGTCTGGATCCAGTTCAGGCTGCAAAGGATATAGTTGAAGGCGATATCTGCCATGTGGATGTAGGAAAGCTGGAGAATACATTTTTCATTTATGTTGCAGCATTCGGTGCATTTACAGAAATTTCTTATTCTACACCACAGAACCTTAAGAATGCATTGGGACATGCGGCCTATGTTATGGAGGCTGGTAAATCCGTGCTGAATATGAAGAGCTATAACATGAAGGTTCTTTTTGATGATGATGAGGTGGAAGGTAATTTTGTTTATGGACAGATTACTAATTCACTTTCAATCGGTGGCTTTAAGAATTTTGGTTCGAAGAATATGTCTTTCTCAGATGGTAAGTTTGAAACGGTTCTGATAAAGACGCCAGAGAATCCTCTGGAGCTTCAAAGAATAATTAACAGTCTTCTGATGGATGACCTTTCAGATGAAATGATAGTCTTTAGAGAATCTTCCCGAGTAGTTATAAAGTCTAAGGAAGAGGTTCCTTGGACTGTAGACGGAGAATATGGTGGAAGCTTTAAGACCACGAGAGTTTCTAATATAAGAAAAGCGGTTTCTATGACGCTAAAAGATAAGAGTGCATTCCTGGGATAATATCCCAGGAATCTTTATTTTTAGGGCTTTTTCACAGTTTCTCCTTTGGTAATGAAATACTTTAAAATAATACGGAAATATGCTATAGTATCAATATCTATGGGCTGAAATAATAAGCACATTGATAATGGAGTGAAAAAGATGAAGAAGCAGCTAAAGGAACAGCTGAGACAGTGTGAGAATTTAATAGTTCTGCTGTTTAAAATAATTTTATATTTTCTCGTCTTCTGGACATTCTACAGACTATATGCCATCGAGAACTGGCAGCTGCTGAGTATATCCAGAACTGCTGCGGTAACTATTCTTAGTTACCTTATTTCGGGTTACCTTTTTCTCAAGATTTATGGTGGTTATGATATTGGTAAGAGAAAGAGTAAACCGATTATCATTTCTATAAGTCTTGCAGCTGTAATGACTGATCTTGTAGCGTACATCATGCTCTGCGTCATGAACACCAACGATGCTAATAATAAAACATTTACGCTGGAACAACCATGGCTCCTTTTGATTATTTTTGCGTTACAGATTTTGATTATAGATATTTCTGTTTATGGTGGTAACTGGATATTCTTCAAGATTTATGATCCTGAAAGATGTCTGATAGTCACCTCGTCACAGAGGTCTCTAAATGAAATCAGCAAGAGTGTGCGTAAGTATAGGCTGCAGTATAAGATATGCAGAAATATAGATTACCGTAACGAGACTCTTCGAGATATCATTCAGAAGTATGATACGATTTTTATTTACGACGTTCCTATTAAAGAGAGAACTCAGATAGTAGAGTTCTGCTATCAGAATATGAAGAATGTTTACATCAATCCTGAGATGGCAGATGTGGTTGAGCTGAATTCTCATCACGTAATGCTGGACGATGTTTCTCTCTTCGAGCTTTCATCACTGGGACTCACAGCTGAACAGAGATTCCTGAAGAGGACATTTGATATTATTATTTCAGTACTGGCACTGGTGATAACATCTCCATTACTTCTTATCTCTGCAATTGCAATTAAGAGTTATGATCATGGTTCAATCTTCTTTAAGCAGAACAGAGCGACACGAGGCGGAAAGATATTCTCGGTTTATAAGCTGAGAACCATGAAAGAGAATGTAGATAATTATCTTTCGGTTATTGATGATGACAGAGTTACTCCTGTGGGTAGGATTTTGAGACGATTCAGAATTGATGAGATTCCTCAGTTCCTAAATGTAATCAGGGGCGAAATGTCAGTAGTAGGTCCAAGACCTGAAATGCTGGCGAATATATTTAACTACACAAACGATCTTCCTGAGTTTGAGTACAGACTCAGAGTTAAGGCTGGTATTACTGGATATGCTCAGATAGCCGGTAAGTATAATACTTCTCCAAAGGACAAGCTGGTGCTTGACCTGATGTACATAGAGGAGTACAGCTTCTGGCTTGATATTAAGCTTATCTTCCAGACCTTGATCGTTATCTTTAAAAAGGATTCGACTGAGGGGTTCTCAGCTGAAACAGAATCCACATATGAAAAGTATTATGAAAGTGTTTATCCGGGGGAATACGAATGATAGATATTTTACTTGCGACTTATAACGGAGAAAAGTTTATTGATAAACAGCTTAAATCTCTTCTGACTCAGGGCAGAGATGAACTGGATGATGACCTGAGACTTGTTATAAGAGATGATGGATCCACAGATAATACTGTAAATATCATCAAGAAGAGACTTGAATACTACAGGGCTAAGAGAGAGGACCCAATGGAGGTTCATATCATCGAGGATGATAACAACACAGGTTCTCCTTCAGCGAATTTTATGAAGCTTCTTACAGTTTCCAAGGCAGATTACATTATGTTTTCTGATCAGGACGATATGTGGTATCGCCGCAAGACTGAAGAAACTTACAGAAAGATGAAGAAGCTTGAGAGGATTTACGGAACTGATAAACCGCTCATGGTTCATTCGGATCTTTCACTTATGGATGAAAATGGAAAGAAGATAACTGAGTCATTCTATGAGTATCAGAATCTTCCTAAAAAAGATAAGCTCAGCAGCCTCATGATCCAGAATACAGTTACAGGATGTACTGTGATGATGAACAGAGCTGCGGCAGACCTTGTATCCCAGGCGCCTGCTTCTGAGATGCTTCTTATGTATGACCACTACGCAGCTATACTTGTTGCTGCTACAGGTCACATTGGATTTGTTGATGATCCACTTATCAGATACAGACAGCATAGTGGCAACCAGGTTGGGGCGCATGCCGCTGGAAGCAAGGATGAATACAAGATGCGTTTCAATATGGGACGTGATAAGTTCCTGAAAGATATGGACCTTAGCTATAGACAGGTTGGTTTTATCCTCAAAAGATATGGTGATCTGATAAAGAAGACTAAGGGTGAGGAAGTTTACGAGATGATGAAGGAATACTCTAATCTCGTTATGGCCGGCAAGATTGAGAAGATTGAATTCTTCCAGAAATACGGGGTATATAAAAATGGAGCCATTAAAAAGATGGTTCAGATGATTTGGTGCTAGTTTAGTGGCTGGCGCCGTGGAGATTTTATGAAGATAACCGGAAGCGTTGTTACATACAATAACGATAAGACAATTGAAAGATGCCTTCGTTCAGTTCTCAAGGAAACGGCTGATAAGGATTATGAGTTTGAACTCTATGTTTATGACAATGGTTCTTCTGATAAGACAGTCAGCATAATCGAGGAACAGTTCCCTCAGGTTAACCTAGTTAAGGATACTGAGAATAAAGGCTTTGGAGCGGGACACAATGCCATCATAAAAAGAGTAAAGTCGGATTATCACTTTGTTATTAATCCTGACATTTATCTTGATATGGATACCATTGGTGGACTTACAGCTTATCTGGAGGAACATAGAGAGGCTGGACTCATCACTCCAAGGATTCTTAATAACGATGGAACAGAACAGTTCCTTCCAAAATATTGTCCAACTATCAGATATGTAATCATCAGTAAATTTCCGGGATTTAAATATTTAAGAAGAAGATATACAAGGCAGGATGAAAACCTGTCAGAACCTACAGAAATTGAATTCTGTACAGGTTGCTTCTTCGGAGCGAGAACAAAATATCTCAAATCCAAGAAGGGATTTAGTAATAGATATTTTATGTATTGTGAAGACTCTGATCTTTCAAAGAGAGTGAGAGATGAGGGTAAGAAGATAATCTTTTATCCTGACTACACAGCTTATCATAACTGGCAGAGGGATAATACAGGGAATATAAAAGGTGTGATCAGATTCCTGAAATCACTGGTTGTATTCTTTAACAAATGGGGTTGGAGATTTTGATAATAATTGATTTTGGGTAACAATGTATGGACTTTAAGAAATTATTGAAAGTCAATTTAATAAATCTTGGTATACTGGGGCTAATAGTTGCTTTCTATTTTTTGTCTGGAGCTGCCGAATCAGGTGATGAGAATACTGGAACAACTGTTCTTACTGGATTATTTGGACTTGGGTGGTTAGCTTATTCGATTATTTCTAATGTTGTAGTTCTTAAGGAAAGTGATACAGAAAGTATTACTGAAGTGAGGAACAGACTTATTAGAGCTGGAAATAAACGTTTTTTTGTAAAAGAACGAACACATCTATTGAATATGTTGGACAGTCTGGAAAGTAGAAAGAAATATTTTAGCAATCTTGACGATGGAAAGCTTAAGGATCTTTATTATATGACGAGAAGTCAGATGATAAGAAATGCGACAAACGTTTCCGAATATATTGAGACTTTCGATTATATATCTGGACAAGATTCTGGTTATGCTAAAGAAATGTGTGATAATTCACAGGAATTGCTTAATAAGTTTAATAAGTTAGTTGAACTTACGGTTACGTATGATGATACGACACTTGATTATGATACAAGAGAAATTGATGACATGATTGAAGCACTTCAAGAGATGAGAGATACAGGAAAGGCAAGGTTAGGTTCATGAAAAAAAGTAATGTAGCAATAGTAATTGGAATTGTTTTTGCAGTAGTAATTGTTTTTCTTTTAGGTATAATTGCTATCTTTAGAAACTTTAAAGGTGGTAAGACTAAAGATTCTATGCTCAAGCATATCAAGGTTTATGAGAGTGACCCAGTTAAGGCGTCAATTTCCCTTGATGATAATACTCTGTATGATGAGCTGCCAGAGATTTCAAAGTATCCTCTTGCAGTAACAGGTAATGCTGATATCAATATCGAGATAATGACATCTCCAGAGAAAGCTGGAGAGAATTATGAGTCATGGCTTATCGATGTTGCTCGTGATTTCAATGCATCAGGAGCTACTACAGAAAATGGTAAGACTATAGGATTATCAGTAAGATCAGTTTCATCAGGTCTTGCTGCAGATTACATTATTTCAAATAAGCACACACCACAGCTCTTCACCCCATCAAATGCTCTTTGGGGTGAGTACATCAATGCTAATGGTGGTAACGTTACAGTTTATAACGAGAGACTTGTTGGAAATACAGCTGGTCTTCTTATAGATAAGAATAGTGAATATAAAACTGCTGAAGAAATAATCGCTGCAGTTCAGGAAGGTAAGATCAACATCGGTTATACAAACCCACAGACAAGTTCATCCGGTATGAACCTGCTTCTTACAATCCTTCACAATGGTGATGCTGAGAACATGTTTAGTGATCAGGCAATCGAGTCATTCACTAAGTTCCAGAACAACATTCCTTTCGTTGCATATAATACTATGCAGATGAGAGATAGTGCTCAGAAGGGTACTCTTGATGGAATGATTCTTGAGTATCAGACATATATCAACGAGCCAAATATTAATAAGATGTACAACTTTGTTCCATTTGGTATTCGTCATGATAATCCACTTTATGTTGTAAATGAGGATTACCTTTCAGATGACGAGATGGAAGCTATCAAGCAGATTAATGATTACTGCATGAGTTCTAGCAGCCAGTCAGTTGCAACAAAGTATGGTTTCAACGCAAACGATGATTATAAGACAGATATGCAGTTTACTGGTGCTGAGGTAAACAAGGCACTTGAGATGTACAAGGCTAACAAGGATAATGGTCAGGATATCATTGCAGTATTTGTTGCAGACTGCAGCGGAAGTATGTATGGTGATCCAATTATCCAGCTTAAGGAATCTCTTTCAAATGGTATGCAGTATATCAATGAGAATAACTATGTTGGACTTGTAAGCTACAGCGACGATGTAACTATAGAAGTTCCTATAGCTAAGTTCGATATGAACCAGAAGGCTTACTTCCAGGGTGGTATCAATGGACTTACAGCTAACGGATCAACAGCAAGTTATGATGCTGTTGTAGTTGCAATGGATATGATAGAGAAAGCAAAGAAAGATCATCCAGATGCAAAGGCTATGATCTTCCTCCTTAGTGATGGTTATCAGAACGTTGGTTACAGTCTTAGTACTGTAGAGCCAGCACTTAAAGAATCTCAGATTCCTGTTTATACAATCAGCTACACAGCTGATGCTGATACAGATGCTATGAGAAAGCTTTCAGAAGTAAACGAAGCTGCTACAATCAACGCCGACAGCGAAGATATCGTTTATAAGATTAAGAGTCTGTTTAATTCACAGATGTAATAGAGGTTTAGTGTTTATATGGCAACAGAGTCATTAAGAGATATGATTATACTGTTTCTGATTGCTGCAGTATTATTAGTTATTTCATTTTTCTCATTTAACGAGAAAGGATTTTTGTTTAATAACAATTATATCTTTGCATCAAAGTATGAAAGAGAACACATGGATAAACGTCCATGGTACCAGCAGACTGCTGTTTCGTTCTTCTTTATGGGGCTTGCCTGCACATTCTTCGGTCTATCAATATTATTCAATGACAACTCCATTTGCTATGGGTTAGGAATTGTACTAACAATAATAGCTTGTGGATATGCAATTATAGCTCAGTTTATAAATATGTAAAAAAATGAAAGGCACTATCCACACTGGAATGTGGATGGTGCTTTTCTTGTGAAAAAATAAATTGACAAGATGAGATATATCTCATATACTAAACATTTGGAGGATGGTATATTTGAGTTAAGATGTATATTCGGAAATGATATTAAACATGCAAAAAACAGAAGAAATGACTGGATCAGAAGACACGAAATTGATGAATTAAGAGGTGATTGATATGACGTTAAAAGAGTATAAAGAAAAAAGAATGCAAGATCCAGAGTTTGCGGCAGCATATTATGATATTCTTCCTGAGATGAATATTATTCGTGCAATGATTGATGCAAGAGTTTCAAGAAATCTCACTCAGAAAGAACTGTCCGAGAGAACGGGTATTGCTCAAACCGAAATAAGTAAACTGGAAAATGGAACTAGGAATCCATCAATAAAACTTCTTCAACGACTTGCTGATGGTATGGATATGGTGTTGAATGTAACATTTATACCTAAAGAATCTGAGGCATTAAAAAACATTTAAGCGAGAGACCTCTCCTATTGAAAGATAGGAGAGGTTTTTAATGTGCATTGACAAAAGTTATAAAAAGTTATAAAGAGTTATAAAAGATTATAAAAGTTATAAAAGAAATTATGGGTTAAAAGGAATTATGATAAAAAAGGGTAAAAGATTTATTTTTAAAAGAGAGCTATTTGCGGCGTTACTCATCATAGTAATGCTTCTAAGTCTTACATCATGTATGCCTCAGTGGTACACAGATGCCGACATAGCAAAGTTTGAAAGAGAAGGGAAAACAGAAGTTTCTAAATGGCTGGAAAAGAACATTCCAGATGCCGAGCTGGATGAAAGTTCAGTTACCATTTCCTATGATGCTTTCGGACTTGATGATTTAGTCTTTGGGGAATATATACTAGATGGTGAAACTAAGAGCTTTATGTTTGTTCGCGGAAGCGAGGACATGTATACAAACGAAATGTACCATACAGCAGATGATGCGGTTGCTGAAATGTATGCTAAGGGTTTTGGACTGAAAAACTACAGCATTAAACATACAGAGGATTCTTATGACGTTTCATTTTATGTGGAATATAAGAAGTATGCAGATAAAAAAGGTGATGGTAATTTTGAGGTGTCAGATGAGAATGGTTTTTACAGGTACTTACCATATGATCTGACTGAATATGAGTTAGAGGATTTTTTAGAAACAGAAAGTAAAAGATGTAGCAGGTTCCATGGCTCTGGATGTGAGTATGTTCTCGATACGGATACTCTTACGGTACAATATTCAGCTTTGCAATATTTGAGGGACCATCCATTCTTTGACAGTTTTGAAATCTATAATAGGAGGATGGATAGTAGTATCATGCTTAAGGTGGGTTATAATAATGAGAATGATGCGCCAGATACAATAGAGGTTTGGTATTACTATAAGAAAACGTCAACTGCAACAGCAAGTGATGGAGAACCAATATCTTACTTAGAACGAGATTATAATAAAACTAAAGTATATGATTTCGATACACTTACTTTGAAACAAGATTAAATAAATATAGCACTGTCCAGGTTTTAGTGTTAGAATATGGGCGGTGCTTTTATTATGAATATTATGAAAAGAGGAAAAATGAAATGAGTCACGATAAGTATGAAAGTCCTTTATCACAAAGATATGCCAGCAAGGAAATGCAGTATATCTTCTCACCTGATAAGAAATTCAAGACATGGAGAAAACTCTGGATTGCACTTGCTGAAACAGAGATGGAGCTGAATCTTCTTGGAGAAGATGGTCAGCCACGTATCAACCAGGAAATGATTGATGAATTAAAGGCAAATGCTGACTATATAGATTATGATATGGCAAAAGCTGAAGAGGCAAAGGTTCGCCACGATGTTATGGCTCACGTTCATACATACGGCGCTTCTTGTCCTAAGGCTGCAGGAATTATCCACCTGGGAGCAACAAGCTGCTACGTAGGTGATAATACAGATGTAATCATTATGACAGAAGGTCTTAAGCTGGTTCGTAAAAAGCTCCTTAATGTTTTAAATGAGCTTTCAAAATTTGCTATGGAATATAAAGATCTTCCAACTATAGCATTTACTCATTTTCAGCCAGCTCAGCCAACTACTGTTGGTAAGAGAGCTACTCTCTGGATGAATGAGTTCTTCATGGATCTTCAGGATATAGATTATATGATCTCTCAGCAGAAGCTCCTTGGTTCCAAAGGAACAACAGGAACTCAGGCTTCATTTCTTGAGCTCTTTAATGGAGACCATGATAAGGTTAAGAAGTTAGATAAGATGATAGCTGAAAAGATGGGCTTCGATGATGTTTATCCAGTATCAGGACAGACATATTCACGTAAGGTAGATTCACGTGTTCTGAATGTCCTCTCAGGTATTGCTCAGTCAGCTCACAAGTTCTCAAATGACATCCGTCTTCTTCAGCATCTGAAGCAGATTGAAGAGCCATTCGAGAAGAACCAGATTGGTTCATCAGCTATGGCATACAAGAGAAATCCTATGAGAAGTGAGAGAATAGCTTCACTTGCAAACTATGTAATCTGCGATGCACTTAACCCAGCCATCGTAGCTTCAACACAGTGGTTTGAAAGAACTCTTGATGATTCAGCTAACAAGAGAATCTCAGTTCCAGAAGCATTCCTTGCAGTAGATGGAATTCTTGATCTTTGCCTTAATGTTGTAGACGGCTTAGTTGTATATGACAAGGTTATAGGGAAGAAGTTTATGGAAGAGATTCCATTTATGGCTACAGAAAATATTATGATGGACGCTACTAAGGCTGGTGGAGACCGTCAGGAGCTTCATGAGAAGATTCGTCAGTACTCCATGGAAGCAGGTGCAAACGTTAAGAAAGAGGGTAAGGAAAATAACCTCCTTGATCTTATTGCAGCTGACCCAGCATTTGGTAAAACTCTCGACGAGCTTAAAGCTCTTATGGAGCCAAGCCTCTACGTAGGACGCGCTCCACAGCAGACAGAAGAATATATAAACGAAGTAATCAAGCCAGTACTTGATGCAAACGCATCCGAACTTGGTCTTACTGCTGAAATTAATGTTTAGTAAGTCAGGCACAAAGTTTTAGAAAGGAAGCAAACGAATATGAAATATTTCGTAACGGGAGTTTGTGGCCAGCTTGGTCACGACGTAATGAATAATCTTGCAGAGAGAGGCTACGATGGAGTTGGAAGTGATATCCAGCCACAGTACAGCGGAGCTGATGATGGAACAGCTGTAACGAAAATGCCTTACATCCCTATGGATATTACAGATGCCGAAGCGGTAAAAAGAGTAATTAGAGTTGTTCAGCCAGATGTTGTTATCCACTGCGCAGCATGGACAGCAGTAGATGCGGCTGAGGACGAAGAGAATCAGCCAAAAGTTAGAGCTATTAATGTAGACGGTACTCAGAACATAGCTGATGCATGTAAAGAGCTGGATTGTAAGATGTTCTATATCTCTACAGACTATGTATTTAATGGTCAGGGTGAAAAGCCTTGGGAACCTGATTGCAAGGATTATGCTCCACTTTGCGTTTATGGTCAGACAAAGCTGGACGGCGAGCTTGCAGTAGCAAATACATTGGATAAGTATTTCATAGTTCGTATAGCCTGGGTGTTTGGAACAAACGGAAAGAACTTTATAAAGACAATGCTGAACGTTGGAAAAACTCATGACAGAGTAACAGTAGTAAGTGACCAGATAGGTACACCTACTTATACATACGATCTTGCAAGACTTCTTGTGGACATGAGTGAAACTGATAAATATGGTTACTATCATGCAACAAATGAAGGCGGTTATATTTCATGGTATGATTTCACTTGTGAGATATATAAGCAGGCGGGACTCACTACAGAGGTTGTACCGGTTACAACGGCTGAGTATGGAATTTCAAAAGCAACCAGACCTTTCAATTCGAGACTTGATAAATCAAAGTTAGTGGAAGCAGGTTTTGAACCACTTCCAACATGGCAGGATGCTCTTTCGAGATATCTAAAAGTATTAGAAGAACAGAATTAGTTAATAAGCGAGGAAACACCTAAAATGATTGCATTTTCGGCGTTTCCTCGTTATAATTTATAGGATGCAAAAGGTTTTTAAGTAAATAAATAATTTTAAAGAAGGGGAGTTTTTTTATGGATAATAACATGAATCCTAATCAAATGGGTCCAGATCCTAGTATGATGTCAGGTCCTCAACAGCCACAGGCACCACAGCAGGATTTTGGCCAGCAGCCACAGGCACCACAGCAGTTTGGTGGACAGCCACAGCAGCAGTTCGGTGGACAGCCACAGCAGCAGTTCGGTGGACAGCCACAGCAGCAGTTCGGTGGACAGCCACAGCAGCAGTTTGGCGGACAGCCACAGCAGCAGTTTGGCGGACAGCCACAGCAGCAGTTTGGTGGACAGCCACAGCAGCAGTTTGGCGGACAGCCACAGCAGCAGTTTGGTGGTCAGCCACAGCAGCAGTTCGGCGGACAGCCACAGCAGTTTGGTGGTCAGCCACAGAACCAGTATGGTCAGCCACAGATGGGCGCTCAGCCAGGTATGGTTTATAATGATCAGCCAGCACAGCAGCCAGGCGGACCTGGAATGGGTGGACCAAAGCAGCTACCTAAGCCACCAAAGGAAGGCGGAAGCAAAACTGGTCTTATCATCGGAATAGTTGCTGGTGCAGTTGTTCTTATTGGACTTATTATTACAGCAATTGTTATGCTTGGTGGAAAGAACATTAAGGGTGCTGAAGAAGTATCAGTTAAGTTTATGGAGTCATTCGGTGAACTTGATTTCGATACAATGAAGGAATGCATTCCTGAAGTCCTTCTTGATGAGGATGATTTTGATTTTGTAGAAGAAGATGCTGAAACTATCGAAATGATGCAAGGCTTCAATTTCAAGATAGAAGATATTGAAGTAGTAAGCTCTGAGAGACTTAATCCTAAGGAAGTTGCAGAAGAGTTTAATTCTGAGCATGATACAGATATTAAACTTAAGAATGCTGCTTCAGTAGATGTTACAGCTAAAATGTCTATGTCTATTTTAGGTGAAGAAGAATCAGAAGACCTTGATTACACATTTACTTGCGGAAAGATTAAGGGTAAGTGGTATATTATCGATCTTGATGATCACGGCGAAGGCCTTGATGATGAAGAGGAAATGATTGAAGAGGATACTGAGGAAGAAGTCGAAGAAGAAGATGATGATGAGGCATCTGTAGACGAAGCTGATGAAGAAGATGAAGACGAAGGTGACGGCGAAGGCGAGGATGAAGGCGATAAGATTGCAAGCATCGAAGAAGTTCTTGATAAGTCAACAGCTTCATCTAAGCTCGCAGATGTCCCAAGTGGAGTTCCAGAAGAGATTTCAGATATGACATTCTCATTCGATGGAAAGGTACTTACAATTCCTTGTAAGGTAACTGAGCTTGGTGATGACTGGACATATGATGCAGATCGTTTTTATGTAGATGATCAGGAAATTGAGTCTAAGGAAACATCTTCTATTTATGAGTTTACAAATGATTCTATGGACGATTACTTCTATATGTACATTGGTACATGTAATCCTGGCGATGAAACAGTTGCATATGATGATTCTTCAATAAGATCTCTTGATGCTGATATTGCTTGGTGCGATTCAGAAGACTATCCAGAGATTATCCTTCCACAGGGAATTACATGGGGATCATCACTTCAGGATGTTTATGATAAATATGGCGAAGCAGACAGTGTATATGAAGGATATGATGGCGAGTACATCTACGTATACTATTACTTCGATAAAGGCGATGAGCTGTGTCTGACAGTTGATTACTCAAAGGGTGTTACAGGCATTGAGTGGTATTGCTGGAGTTGGAATTACTAAAAACTTGTAACTAAGATTATAAGGGACCTTTGTGGCGAAGACTGCAAAGGTCTCTTTTTATGGCTAAGGAAGAATAATGCTGGAAAAGAGAGAACTTAGAAAAAGAATAATAGCGCGTAGAAGTGAAATGCAATCTGAGGAGGCACATTTTCTTTCAAATCAGATTTGCGAAAAAATCCAAAGTCTTCAGGAGTATAAACAGGCTGAAAACATCCTGGCTTATATGAGTATTAACAATGAGGTTAATCTTAAGGGTGTAATTGATAATGCCCTGGAATCAGGGAAAAAGGTTTATATTCCTAAGGTAGTTTCCAAAACAGAAATGAAGTTCTATCAGTATGACGGATCATTTACAGAAGGCTCCTTTGGAATTCTGGAGCCAGAGAAATGTAACGAGGAAACACTATATACTTATAAAGAAAAATCGAATACCTTGGTGATAATACCAGGAGTTGCATTTGATAAGAATAGAAACAGACTGGGATACGGCGGAGGATTCTACGATAGTTTTCTAGGCGGACTAAAGGGCGCTGGCATAAGCAAAGTTGCTGTAGCTTATGAGCTTCAGATAGTGGATGAGGTTCCTTCTGAAGGACATGATCTAAAGCCGGATGCTATCATTACAGAAAAAAGAATTATAATGTAATGCTTTTATTATCAGAGGAGTTGTGGTAGAATAGCCTTTGGCTGTTTTGAGACAGCTTATTAAATGAGAAAGAATTTATGGGAGGCAATAAATGGTAACTGCAGTAGTAGGTGCTAACTGGGGAGACGAAGGTAAAGGAAAAATTACCGATATGCTGGCTGAAAAGGCCGATATCATTATTAGATTCCAGGGAGGAGCAAACGCTGGTCATACAATTATAAATGACTATGGTAGATTTGCGCTTCATACACTTCCTTCTGGTGTTTTCTATGATCATACAACAAGTATCATTGGTAATGGTGTGGCTCTTGATATTCCTAAGCTTTTCAAAGAAGTAAAGGCTATTGAGGAGGGTGGAGTTCCAACTCCAAAGATCCTCGTTTCTGATAGAGCTCAGATGGTAATGCCATACCATGTGCTTTTTGATACATATGAAGAGGAGAGACTGGCTGGTGCATCCTTCGGTTCTACAAAGTCAGGTATCGCTCCATTCTATTCAGATAAATATGCAAAGATTGGATTCCAGGTTTCAGAGCTTTTTGATGATGAGCAGTCTCTTAAAGAGAAGATTGCAAGAGTTATTGTTCAGAAAAATGCACTCCTTGAGAATCTTTATCATAAGCCACTTCTTACAGTAGAAGGTGTTTATGAAACTCTTATGGAATACAAAGAGATGGTTGAGCCATTTGTTTGTGATGTATCTGCTTTCCTTTATAATGCAATCAAGGAAGGAAAGAACATTCTTCTTGAGGGTCAGCTTGGTTCTATGAAGGACCCTGATCATGGTATTTACCCAATGGTTACATCTTCATCTACTCTTGCTGGATACGGTGCTATCGGTGCTGGAATTCCTCCATATGAGATTAAGAAGATAGTTACTGTTTGCAAGGCTTACTCAAGTGCCGTTGGTGCTGGAGAGTTCGTAAGTGAGATTGAGGGAGAAGAGGCAGATACACTCAGAACTCACGGTGGTGATAAGGGTGAATTCGGTGCTACAACAGGTCGTCCACGTCGTATGGGTTGGTTTGACTGTGTTGCTTCTAAGTATGGATGCAGACTTCAGGGAACAACAGATGTTGCATTTACAGTTCTGGATGCACTCGGATATCTTGATGAAATTCCAGTATGTGTTGGATACGAAATAGATGGTGAAGTTACAACAGACTTCCCTGTAACAACAAAGCTTAAGAAGGCTAAGCCAGTTTATAAAGTACTTCCAGGTTGGAAGAGCGATATCAGAGGAATTACAAAGTACGAAGATCTCCCAGAGAACTGCCGTAATTATATTGAATTCATTGAGAAAGAAATCGGCTTCCCAATCACAATGGTTTCTAACGGACCAGGAAGACACGAAATAATCTATAGATAATATTTATCCCCGTGACTGCTTGCAGTTGCGGGGTCTTTTTTGTATATTTATATATGGGTTGTTTTTATGCAACAGCTCGCTAATAAAATGATACTTATTATTTGGAGGCTATGCTCATGCATCAATTTAAATTACCATATCACCTCATCGTGGATGACGGAATATTTGGAAGAATCCCAGCTGTTATGGAGGATGTTCTTCCTGGAATAGAAGAGAAGAAAACAATAATAGTTACTGAAGAGAATCTGAAGGGAATCTTCGGTGGGATAATTGAAGGGATAGAGAAGAGTTTTCCAAACAGCGAACTCTATCTGATTCAGTCAGCAAGCTATGATAATGCAGTAGCTCTGGCAAAGTACATAACAATGAATGACATCCAGACTGTTATTGGATTTGGTGGTGGAACGGTTCTTGATCTTGCAAAGTTTGCAGCATTTGTCAGCAAGGCAAAATTAATTTCGCTTCCTACAACTATCAGTAACGACAGTCTTGCTTCACCAGTTTCAGTTCTTGGTACTGAGGGCAAGGCTCGTAAGACATTTAAATGTACTATTCCACATGCAATCCTTGTGGATGCATCCGTTATAATGAGTGCTCCTGAAAGACAGCTTCTTGCTGGAATAGGTGATACAGTTAGTAAGTATACAGCACTTAATGACTGGAAGATTGCGCATATAGCTGGAAAAGACTATGTTGACGATTTTGCATATATGATATCGAAGATGGCATTTAACTCTATTGCTTATAACGATATGAAGGAGCTGAAGAGTGTGGACTTTATTAAACGTCTTACTCAGGCTCTTGTTATGGGCGGACTTGCAATGGAGATTGCTGGAACATCACGTCCAAGTAGTGGTTCAGAACATCTTTTTTGTCATGCGCTTGAGGAGAATTTTGCGGAGTATGTAAATGTGCCTCATGGTATTGCGGTTGCAATGGGCAGCTACGGCGCCTGCAAGTTCCAGGAGAGAAATATTGCGAAGATTACTCGCATTATTAAGGAGTATAAAATTCCGGTTGCTCCATCAAGCTGGAACATCACTGAAGAAATCTTTATTGGTGCTTGGCAGAGTGCTGCGGCAACACGCGCTGATAGATATACAATTCTTAATGAAACAGATCTTTCTACAGAGAGACTCAGTAAACTCTATTACGAGATGGAAGATGTATTTGCAGACCTCTAAGAAATAAGGGTCATAAGTGTAAAATATATAAGGGGAAATGATATGTCAGAAATTAGTGAGTTAGAAGTAAAACTAGAAGAGAGTCAAAAGAAACTTAGTGAACTTCAATATGAGATTAATTCCATAAAAATGGAAATGGTTAAGATGAAGGGCGCATATACACCGGCTCAGAATCAACAACAGGTATCGCCATATAGACAGGCTCTTCAGCAGCAGCCTGTACAACAGCAACGTCCAGTACAGCAACAACCTGTACAGCAACAGCGTCCAGTGCAGCAACAACCATATGCGCAGGGGCAGCCTGTTCAGAATCAACCAGTACAGCAACAGCGTCCAGTGCAACAACAACCATACGCACAGGGACAGCCAGTTCAGAATCAGTACGTTCCACAACAGGCTGTTCAGAATCAGTACATGCCACAACAGTCTACGCAGAACAGGCCGGTGCCTCAGCGTCAGAAATCTGCAAAGGATACAGAGACAATAGTAGGAATCAAGGTTATGGCTATTGTGGCTTCAGTCCTTGTATTCATCAGCTTTGTTCTTTTTGCGATGTACTTAATCCCTGGTCTTACAGATGAGATTAAGATGGCGCTTATGTTCATAGTGAGTTTTGCACTTACAGGTATTGGCCTTGGACTTTGGTCGAAGAAAAGAGATAACATATTCCTTCTTGCTCTCGGAGCCTGCGGAATAGGTGCTATATACATATCCCTATTTGTAAGTAATATATATTTCCATATGATAGATCAGATACCACTTTACATCCTGCTTCTTGTTTGGGCGGCATGTGTTCTGTTTCTATCAAAGATTAAGCCACTTCTTTTTGAAATAATCGGACTTACTGGAATAGTTATTTCAATACTTTTCGGAACTATACAATGTGTATCAGATAAAGATTCATTATTGCTCGGTATTCTTTCAATCTATATGGTTATTGGTATCCTGGCATTTATGATCTTTAGAATAAAAGATAATATTCATTTTGTTGTTTCCAATTTAGCTGCTGCATTTGGTGCATTTATCATAGTATGTGGTGCTAGCTCTTTTAACGGTAATGGTTATTTCCCTGCGGGAGTGATGGTGCTATTTGCTATCGGCCTTATGATTGTATGCTTAATGCTTATCAACGAAAAGAATTATCATTATCTTCCGATATTTGGTGCGGTATATTTTATTATTATGACCATAGGAATCGCATCAATGATTGCGGAGTCAAGAACAGAATCAAGTACTGAGCTTTTGCTTACGCTTTTAGTCTCAGTCATACTTTACGTAGGAATAGAAGTTTATTATAAAAAAGAAATACAAGGTAATTTACCAGGAATAACCTCCAAGAGTGGTGGACTTATTGCATGGGAGATTGTGATTCTCTTTGCGGCTACAATGTGTCTGATCATGCATGAACCACTTAATGAATATATTGGAGTTGTGGCCCTTATTATACCGCTTGTTGTTTATGGCTTTATCTGTGAAGACAGGCAGTCCCAGATAAGTGCAGTTGTTCTCTATTTCATTGCGGCGGTAGAGATAACTATTAATCCATGGGCAGGACTGTTCTATATAATTCTGGTGTTTGCATTATTCGTCATTATGATGTGTGTAAACAAGAATTCATATAGCGGAATAATAAAGATGGTTGCCTATATAGTGTTTATGATCGGCATTAATGTTTGGACCATTTATCTGATGAGCGAAAATGACTGGGACCCAGAGGTCACTTCTACAATACTACTTATGGTAAACGGTGGTCTCAACTTTGCAGCGGTTAAAACTCCTTTCGGAAGGAACTGGCTGACAGAGGACGAAGAAAAATTTATAACGATTACATCTTACGTGATAAATGCATTCCTTATGTTTGTATCATTACTTATGATGAATGATTCTGATTACGCAGTAACACATGTGCTGATTGTTTTGGTTGCAATTCTGCTCTTTACAATTAATTCCTTTACACTGCTTAAGTCGGAGAACGTTCCAAAGGTTATTTATGTTGGACTAAAATTTACGATACTGCTTATATGCATACTTGCATCCTTCGATGCTGTAAACTATGTAATAAGTATTTCAGTATTTATAATGGCTATTCTTCTTATCCTGCTTGGCTTCAAGCTGAAACTGAAGAGTCTCAGAGTTTATGGCCTTGTGACTACCATGATCTTTGCGGTCAAGCTGGTAATGATTGATATAACTTATGATAATGTTCTTGGAAATGCACTCAGCTTCTTTATCAGTGGACTTATCTGTTTCGGTATCAGTGCACTGTACAGCATTGCTGATAAAAAGCTTGCTGCTGGTTCTAATGAACAGAAGAATCTTTCCAATATGCAGTAAATTTGGTATAATTAAATAGTTGAGGGTTTTTTCAGGGGACAATAAAACTAGGAGGATGAGGCATTGCCGAATCTAGTTAAAATTGGTTACGATCAGAAAATAGTAGATATAATATACGAGCATGGCAAGGATATTATAGAGAGCGAAAGCTTCCAGATAGAAAAGCAGCATATTCAGCATGGTACAACTACCACATATGCTCATTCGCTTTGTGTAACGTATATGAGTGTCTGGATGGCTCTTAAGAGTAGAAAAGAAGTAAACATGAGAAGCGTAGTAAGAGGCGCACTTCTTCATGATTATTTTCTTTATGACTGGCATGAAAAAAATGAGTTCCACAGAGCTCATGGCTACACCCATGCAAAACGTGCTATGGTGAATGCTCATCGCGATTTCGGTATCACTTCAAAAGAAGCTGAAATTATATACTGCCATATGTTTCCGCTAAATCTTAGCAGGTTTCCTCATTCAAAAGAGGCCAGGATTGTCTGCATAGCTGACAAGCTTGTGGCAGGAAGCGAAACTATCATGATTATGAAATACAGCCGTGCTATGGCAGGCGCTACAGTATAGGAGTAAATAGATGTCTGAAATGACAGCAACTACAGCGGCCAGAGAAATTCATAAGCTGGCAAAGCTGTGCGAAGAACACAATCACATAGAGGCAGATCTTTACGATAAATATCAGGTTAAAAGAGGACTGAGAGAACAAAACGGAAAAGGTGTCCTTACTGGACTGACAGAGATATCAACTGTTAATGGTTCAAAGGAAATAGATGGAGTTATCACTCCTATCGAAGGACAGCTCAGTTACCGCGGAATTGATATAAATGATCTTGTAAATGGTTTTATGAATGGCCACAGGTTTGGATACGAAGAAACAGTTTATTTACTGCTTTTTGGCACACTTCCAAACGCACAGGAGATGGAGCGCTTTAACAAGCTCATGGGCTTTAACAGGAAGCTGCCAGCTGACTTTGTTGAAGATGTAATCCTCAAGGCTCCAAATAAAGATGTAATGAATGCTATGGCTCAGTCTATCCTTGCATTAAATGCATACGATAAGCGTTCAGATGATATAGATATACCAAATGTACTTCGTCAGAGTATCAGCCTCATAGCAACACTTCCGATGATAGCTGCATATTCTTATCTTGCATATAGACACTATATGCAGAGACGAGGACTGTATCTGCATAATCCAAAACCTGAGCTTTCTACAGCTGAAAATATTCTCAGAATGCTGAGACAGGATAAAAAGTATGATGAGGCTGAGGCCAGAGTTCTGGACCTTGCACTTGTACTTCATGCGGAGCATGGTGGTGGTAACAATTCTACTTTCACAACTCATGTTGTTACATCATCCGGTACAGACACATATTCCTCAATGGCTGCATCTCTTTGTTCTCTTAAGGGACCAAAGCATGGTGGCGCAAACATTAAGGTTATCAAGATGTTTGATGAAATAAAAGCAAACGTCAAGGATTGGTATGATGATGACGAGATAGCTAAGTACCTTAATAAAATTCTTGATAAGAAAGCATTTGATAAATCAGGTCTTATTTATGGAATGGGTCATGCGGTTTATTCTCTTTCAGATCCTAGAGCAGTTATTCTTAAGAAATATACTTTGGACCTGGCTGAGAGAAAGGGACGCGAGTCCGAGGCTCATCTTTATAAGACGGTTGAAAGACTGGCTCCACAGGTTATTGCCGAGCATAGAAAGATTTATAAGGGTGTTTGTACAAACATAGATTTTTACAGTGGATTTGCATATGATATGCTTAATATTCCTGAAGAGTTTATTACACCTCTATTTGCAATCGGAAGAATAGCAGGATGGAGTGCTCACAGAATTGAGGAACTGACATGCGCTAACAAGATAATAAGACCTGCATATATGTCAGTGGCAGAAAATACTGAATATGTACCAATCAATGAAAGATAAAAAAAGGGACTTGCAAAAGCAAGTCCCTGATTTTTTATTTACATAGATTCAAGAGTTGTACGGATAGCCTTAATGAAGTCCTGAGTATTAAGTGTTGTTACATTCTCAAGCTCTGTAATAAGTGCTAAGTCCTTAGTCATTGTTCCACTCTCAATAGTAGCGATAGTTGCTTTCTCAAGCTTATCTGCGAATGCCATAAGATCAGCATTTCCATCCAGCTCTCCACGCTTTCTAAGAGCTCCTGTCCAAGCGAAGATTGTTGCTACAGGGTTTGTAGATGTTTCCTCGCCCTTAAGATGCTTGTAGTAATGTCTCTGAACTGTTCCGTGAGCAGCTTCGTATTCGTATACTCCCTTTGGAGAAACAAGAACTGAAGTCATCATTGCAAGTGAACCGAATGCAGAAGAAAGCATATCGCTCATTACGTCTCCATCGTAGTTCTTGCAAGCCCAGATGAATCCACCCTTTGACTTCATAACACGTGCTACTGCGTCATCAATAAGTGTATAGAAGTATTCAATGCCTGCTGCATCAAATTTTTCTTTATATTCTGCATCGAATATCTCCTGGAAGATATCCTTGAATGTGTGGTCATACTTCTTTGAGATAGTATCCTTTGTTGCAAACCAGATGCTCTGCTTTGTATCAAGTGCATAAGTGAAGCAGCTTCTTGCAAAGCTTTCGATAGATGGGTTGAGGTTGTGCATTCCCTGAACAACTCCTGGTTCATCAAACTCATGAACAACAACTGATTCCTTTGTTCCATCCGCTGCTGTATAAACAAGCTCAACCTTTCCTGGTCCAGGAATCTTCATTTCACTTGCCTTATACACATCGCCATATGCATGTCTTGCGATAGTGATTGGCTGCTCCCAGTTTCTTACACATGGAGTGATTCCCTTAACCTGAATAGGTGCTCTGAAAACTGTACCATCAAGGATTGCTCTGATAGTTCCGTTAGGACTCTTCCACATTTCCTTAAGATTGTATTCCTCAACTCTTGCTGCGTTAGGAGTGATAGTAGCGCACTTAACAGCTACCTTGTACTTCTCTGTAGCATAAGCTGAGTCCTTTGTAACCTGATCGTCAGTCTCGTTACGATGCTCAAGTCCGAGATCATAGTATTCTGTGTTAAGCTCGATAAATGGATTCAGGAGTTCATCCTTGATGAGCTGCCACAGAATTCTTGTCATCTCATCTCCATCCATCTCAACAAGTGGGGTAGTCATTTTAATCTTATCCATAATGTTTCCTCCTTGGATTTATCTATGATGATTTAATTATTTACTTATTTGCATCAAGCTCTTCCAAAAGCTTAAGAAGAACTTCTGTTTCTCCGTTTTCTTTAAGAGGTGGAGCAACGTGCTTTGCAGCAGCCTTTACTTCATCTCTTGCGCTTCCGATAGCATAGCTTTCTTCAGCGGCGGCAAGAAGTCCGAGGTCATTCAGATTATCGCCAAATGCCATAGTCTCTTCTTTAGTGATACCAAGCTGTTTTTGAAGCGCCTGAAGAGAACTACCTTTATCAGCAGTAAGCCCTGTTACATCCATCCACATAATTCCGGCGCTTGCTATCTTGAATTTATCCTTCCACTTATCAGTGAACCATTCATTGACGATAGCCTCTGCATTATCTTTATGATAAATAGATAACTTAACTATTTCATCTGTGATGTGAGTTTCAAAATCTCCAACTACTTCAATGTTGAATCTATATGAATCTCGCATCCAGTAGAACATTTCGCTTTTATCTTCGCAATATGCTGTATCAAGACCGCTAAGCATGATATCACAATCCTTCAGCTTCTTAACATCAGCAATCATTTCGAAGAGCTGTTCTCTATCGATAACGTGCATATCATAAATATGACGGGTATCGCGAACAACTGTTCCACCTTCAGTAATGTAGTAGATATCTTCGCTGACAGGAGCAAAGAGTCTGGCCATGCTGGCAAACTGTCTGCCACTGGCTCCGACAAATATTATGCCGTGTTCCTTAAGTCTGCGGATAACATCAAATATTCTTTTGTCAATTTCAGCTGTGCCATCTGGAACCAGAGTTCCATCGATGTCGCTGGCTATAAGTTTAATCATAATAAAATCCTTTCTGCCCTGCAGAAATACAATATAACCTCGCAGAATTATAACACAAAAATCTTATGCAGGCTATAAATATATGTGTTATCATTAAGTGTGGTGCGTGTTTCCGCGTTGCCCTAGATTTCTTAGAGGTTTGTATATGTATAATTATCACGTTAGAAAAAGAAGAAGAACAAGATATACTTATAGATTTGCCGGAATAGTTATCATGATGGTCTGCATATCCCAGGTTGTTATGTTTGTGATGGGATATGGCCATGCATATAAGATTGGAACCATACTTGCATTTGGCTTTGCTCTTTATGGATTTTATTTATTCATCAATTCCTTTAGAGCTGGAGCTTATGATATAGATTATGAATTCCGTGATGATGATTTTATAGTTCATACTAAGTGGGGCGACAGGCATTATACCTATGGTGATGTTAATGACATTTCTCAGGTCATACCTGAAAATGAAAATATATACAGCCTGATACATATAAGCGTAAAAAGGGCGGACTATGTATTACCATTCTCGTATAAGAAGGAAGTTGCTGACAAAATTTATACCTATGTTAACGACAGAGTTATGGCAGAAAAATTAGAAAACATGGAGAACGATCAAAGTGAACATTAATAAGCTTAATGGACTTAAGGAAAATGGAATCATAACTGACCTCCATTTATATGAAGAGGTGGGTTCGACAAATGATATGGCCAGAGAGTTTGCGAAGAACTGCCTGGCTAAGGAAGATGGCTCTCAGATAAATGAACTTTTTATAGCTGAACTGCAGTCTTCTGGAAAAGGCAGACTTGGTAGAAGCTGGACTTCTCCGGCAGGTACTGGAATATGGATGTCTCTTGCAACCAGAGTGAACCTTGACGGAGATAAGATCCCAGGAATCACTTTACTTGCTGCTATGTGTGTGGCACGCGCAATAAACGGTATTGCGCTTCAGATTGGAATTCATAATCTTGATGTAAAGATTAAATGGCCAAATGATATTGTGATAAACAAGAAGAAAGTATGCGGCATTCTTACGGAGCTCATAACTGATCCGAAGGGCGGCGGATATGTGGTATGCGGAATAGGAATTAATGTCAATACTACATATTTCCCAAATGAGATCAGAGATAAGGCTGCATCACTTCAGAGTGAATCTGGAGTTGAGTGGGACAGAGAATCCATAGTAGCTTCTGTTATCTCTGAACTTACATCTTTCATTCGTCGATATGAAACAGAAAAGAGTCTGGGGTTCATAAAGGATGAATATAATAACCTGCTTGTTAGTTTAGATAAGGAGGTTGTTCTTGTGGAAAATGGAGAGCGTGGAGAAGAGACATTTATCTCCAGAGGAATTGATGAAACCGGAGCTCTTCTGGTAGAGGATTCTGAGGGTGAGATTAAACGCATTATAAGTGGCGAAGTTTCGGTAAGAGGAGTTCTCGGATACGTCTGATATAAAGTTGAAGAAAAAAGTTGATTTTGTTATAATATCAAGCAACTGTGTTCAGAAATACATAGCGGAGGCATATATGATTGATAATGGAATAATGATGCAGTACTTCGAGTGGTACATGAAAGAAGATCCTGCACTATGGACTGTTGTTAAGAAGGAAGCAGAAAAACTTAAAAAGCTTGGTGTTACATCCATGTGGCTGCCACCTGCATATAAGGGTGCAAATGGAGCTCAGGATGTTGGATATGCTGTTTACGACCTTTATGATCTTGGTGAGTTTAATCAGAAGGGTTCAGTAAGAACAAAGTATGGAACCAAGAAGGAATATCTGGAAGCTATCGAGGCTCTTCAGAAGGCTGGTATAAATGCTTACGCTGATATAGTACTTAATCATAAGATGGGTGCTGATGAAGTGGAAGAAGTTCCAGCTCAGGAGTTTAATGAAGTAAACAGATATCAGATGGTTGGTGAAGGCAAAACTATCGGAGCTTGGACTAAATTTACATTCCCTGGCAGAAAGGGAAAGTATTCTGACTTTACATGGAACTGGACACATTTTGATGGAATAGATTGGGACCAGGAACATTTCAAAAAGTCATTATATAAGTTTGCTGGTAAAGAATGGAATCAGGGAGTTGATGAACAGTACGATAATTATGATTATCTTATGGGTGCTGACATTGACTTTGATAATAGAGAAGTATTTGAAGAGCTGGTTAAGTGGGCAGTATGGTATGTTGATATAACAGGTGTAGATGGACTTAGACTGGATGCCATTAAGCACATACCTGCATCTTTCTATAGAGATTTCCTCTATATGGTAAGAGAGCAGACTGGTAAGGAGCTCTTCACAGTTGGAGAGTATTGGAGCGGAGATGTTAACAGACTTGGAAAGTATCTTGAAGACATCCATTCTGAGGCTTCTCTCTTTGATGTACCACTTCATTATAATCTTTATCATTGTTCTAAGTCTGGTGGTGCTTATGACCTTAGAACAATTCTTGATAATACTTTAATGAAGACAAATCCTGTTAAGGCGGTTACATTTGTAGATAATCATGATACACAGCCTGGTCAGGCTCTGGAGTCCTTTGTTGAGGATTGGTTTAAGCCAATGGCCTATGCAATCATTCTTCTTAGACAGGAAGGATATCCATGTGTATTCTATGGAGATTATAAGGGTATATCTCACGATAAGATAAAATCGAAAAAGCAGATGCTTGATAAGCTTATGAAGCTTCGTAAGGATAAAGCTTATGGTGAGCAGCATGATTACTTTGATCATCCAAACTGCATAGGTTGGACAAGAGAAGGAGATGCGGATCATAAGGATTCCGGACTTGCAGTAGTAATTTCTGATGGTGAAGGTGGAACAAAGAGAATGTATGTGGGAACGCATTTTGCTGGAGCACATTTCTCTGATGTTATGGGTAATGCAAAATACAATATTAAGATTGATGAATATGGCTTCGGTGAGTTCTATGTAAATAGAGGAGCGGTTGCTGTATGGGTTCGAAAGGAACCATCTTCAAGATAAGGGGGAGTACCAAATGGCGAAATCCATTAATACTGAAGCGGTAGATGATCTGTTTGCTGCAATAATGACACTTGAGAACAAAGAAGAATTCTATAGCTTCTTTGAGGATATATGCACAACAAATGAAATTCTTTCAATTGCTGAAAGATTCGAAGTTGCCAAGCTGCTATACCAGAATAATACATATATTGAGATAGCTAAGAAGACAGGTGCTTCTACAGCTACTATCAGCAGAGTTAACAGATTCCTTGGAAATGGAAATGGCAGCTGTGATTTTATATTTGAACGTATGGGTGTAAAGAAAGATAAGGAGTGATAAAATAGTGGACCCGAGTGACATATTAGAGTTTGCTATACTAGTTATTTTACTTTTGTTGTCCGGCTTTTTCTCGTCGGCAGAAACTGCGCTGACAACAGTCAGCGTTAATAAGCTAAAAACTTTAGTTGATGAAGGTGGAAAGAAGGCGAAGGTTGCGGCCAGAGTTCTCAAAATGAAAGAGGATTCTTCAAAGCTTCTTTCTACTATTCTGATTGGAAATAATGTGGTAAATATATCTGCGTCTGCACTGGCCACAGTTATAGTTACTAATGTATTTGGAAGTAGGTTTGTTGGACTAGCCACAGGTCTACTTACATTTTTTGTTTTGATATTTGGTGAGATCACACCAAAATCACTGGCTGCTCTGAATAATCTGAGCATGTCGCTTTTATTCTCAGGACCAATCTACATCCTGATGATCATTCTTACTCCGATTATCTGGATACTGAATAAAATATGCAGAGGTATCTTCTTTATACTGAGAGTCGATCCCGATAAGGATCCAAATCAGATAACCGAAAGTGAGCTGCTCAAGATAGTTGATGTGAGTAGCGAAGAAGGTGTTATAGAAAACTCTGAAAAAGAAATGATCAATAACGTGGTGGACTTCGGAGATGCGGTTGCCAAGGATGTAATGGTTCCAAGAGCAGACATGGTCTGCGTTGAACAAAATGCAAGCTATGATGAAATGCTTGATATCATAAGAGAAGAGAACTACACAAGAGTTCCAATCTATGATGAGTCAAAAGACCATATAGTCGGAATACTTAATGTAAAGGATCTTCTTTTTGCTGGAATAAATGATGAGAAAGAAAAATTCTCCATCAAAGAAATAATGAGAGAACCTCATTTTGTATATGAATATCAGAGAAGTGCCGAGATCTTTGCTGAGATGAAAAGCTCTTCGGTAGCTATGAGCATCGTGCTGGATGAGTACGGTGTGGCTGCAGGTCTCATCACCATGGAAGACCTTGTTGAGGAAATTGTTGGTGAGATAAGAGATGAGTATGATGAGTACGAAGACGAGCTTCTCATTGATAAGGGTGATGGCATTTATGATATAGATGGCTCCATGAAGCTGGATGACATCAATGACGCAATAGGATGCAACCTCGAATCAGATGATTACGATTCAATAGGTGGTCTTATGATCGAACTTCTGGACAGACTTCCAGAAGAAGGCGACGAGGTTATGGCTGGAGACATTAAACTTAAATGTACTCATGTTGAAAAGAACAGAGTTGAAAGAGTAGAACTATCGGGAGAAAACTATGGAGAAGAGTCTACAGGAACTGAGACGAGAGATTCGTGAAAAACTGAAGCTGGATTTTATAGTGCCGGAAGATATACCTGATGAAGAAATGTTCATGGAGCAGGTAACTACTTTTATGGAGGAACATCTTCGTAACAACCTCAGAAACGAAGATGAAAAAACTCTTACGAAGGCAATGATCAATAATTACACCAAGAATAAACTTATGCCTCCTCCAGTAAAGAAAAGATATTCCAGAGAGCATTTGATTTTCCTCATATACATTTACTATATGAAGAGCGTGCTTTCTATAAATGATATTCAGAAGATGATGGAACCGCTGCTTAGTGAAGAAATGACAGAAGAGAAACTCTATGAGCTTTATGAGAAGACATTTGAGATGGAAAAAGCTCAGTACTTTAATATTGAGCAGAGCGTAGCAAAAACAAAAGCTATTACAGAGAAGAAGCTTCCTGAATCAGAAGATGAATATCTGAACAAGATGCTTTACATCTTTATGTTGGGCTATGATATTTACAGCAAGAAGCGACTGATAGAAAAACTAATCGATGAATTAGATTAAAGGAGAAAAATTATGATAAGCGCAAACAATGTGTCACTTCGTTTTGGAAAGAAGGCACTCTTTGAAGAGGTTAATATTACCTTTACCCCAGGTAACTGCTATGGCCTCATCGGAGCAAACGGTGCTGGTAAATCAACATTCTTAAAGATTCTTTCTGGTGAACTTGAATCTACAACTGGTGATGTAACAATGGATCCAGGTGAAAGACTTTCAGTTCTGGAACAGGATCACTTCAAGTATGATGAGTTCAGCGTTATCGATACAGTAATCATGGGTAATCAGAGACTGTACGATATCATGAAAGAAAAAGATGCAATCTATGCAAAAGAAGATTTCAACGATGCTGATGGAGAAAAGGCTGCAGAGCTTGAGGCTGAATTTGCAGAGATGGATGGTTGGAATGCAGAGGTTGATGCTGCAACACTCCTTAATGGACTTGGTGTTGAAACAGAGTATCACTACATGATGATGGGCGAGCTTGAGGACAGCCTGAAGGTCAAGGTACTTCTTGCTAAGGCTCTCTTTGGTAATCCAGATGTCCTTCTTCTCGACGAGCCTACTAACCACTTGGATATGGATGCTATAGCATGGCTTGAAGAATTCCTTATCAACTTTGAAAATACTGTAATTGTTGTCAGCCACGATAGATATTTCCTTAATCAGGTATGTACACATACTGCCGATCTTGATTATGGTAAGATTCAGATATATGCAGGAAACTATGACTTCTGGTATGAATCCAGTCAGCTGATGATTCGTCAGAAGCAGGAAGCTAACAAGAAGAAGGAAGAGCAGATTAAAGAGCTTAAAGAATTCATTGCTCGTTTCTCTGCAAATGCTTCAAAGTCAAAGCAGGCTACATCTCGTAAGAAGGCTCTTGAAAAAATAGAGCTTGAAGAAATTAAACCATCAAGCCGTAAATATCCATTTATCGACTTTAGACCTAATCGAGAAATTGGAAATGAGGTTCTTACTGTTTCACATATCTCAAAGACAGTTGATGGTGTAAAGATACTTGATGATATTTCATTTACAGTTGGTAGAGAAGACAAGATAGCATTTGTAGGGCCTAAGACACAGGCTACAACAATGCTGTTCAAGATACTTGCCGGTGAAGAAGAACCGGATGAAGGTGACTACAAGTGGGGCGTAACAACATCTCAGGGTTACTTCCCTAAGGATAATACTAAAGAGTTTGATAACGATCTTGTTATCGTAGACTGGCTTACACAGTTTTCTGAAGAGAAGGATGCTACATACGTTCGTGGCTTCCTTGGAAGAATGCTCTTTAGAGGAGAGGACGGAATTAAAAAGGTTAAGGTTCTTTCTGGAGGAGAGAAGGTTAGATGTCTTCTTTCAAAGCTTATGATAATGGGAACAAATGTTCTTATACTTGATGAGCCTACAAACCACCTGGATATGGAAGCTATCACTTCCCTCAACAATGGACTTATAAAGTTCCCTGGTGTTGTACTCTTTGCATGTCAGGATCATCAGTTTATCCAGACTACAGCAAATCGTATCATGGAGCTTACAGATACAGGACTCATCGATAAGCAGTGTACATACGATGAATACCTGGAGAACGATGAGCTTGCTCGTAAGAGACAGGTTATGAATTACGATACAACCAACTAGAACGCGGGACGCAAATGTGTGAGAGACACATTGCGTCCTTCTTATTATTTAGCTGGAAACAGGTAATCAATAAAGTCGTTTACGCGGTCGTGGTTGTCCTGCTGGTCTCCAGCGAATCCTACATATACTTTGTCATATCCAACGTTAAGTGCTTTGGCAAGTTCAGTATCTGATATATCTATCATGTATTCGCCTGTCTTACCATCCATTCCTTCGGCGGTAACAATCCTATCTTTAACTCTGTTGTAGCGATCCTGATCTAAGTATTTATCAAGTGGATAGAAGACATCTGTGGAGCTACAGTAGATGCCGCCCTCCATATCGGTGAAGACTACATCGTAATAATGTGCTGTTGCCATGGTAGTGAAGTTTATATACTTCTGACTGTTAGCATTGTGTTCGTAGTCTTTAGTATATTCATCTTTCTTTATCTCGATACTAGTATCTGCTTTAATCTGATAGCCGTCGTATTTGTCGATTGCTTTTGCATAATCATCTATAGCTTTTGAATTAAAGTTAAGTGCGTCTTTACAATTTAGTACAACGTAAGAAATGGTGATTGGTCTTGTTCCTCTATATACGTTATAACCTATGTAAGATACTGCTATGATAGCGATGATGGTTATAATGATCGCTTCCTTGTAGTAGTAGAGGAGATAGCTTCTTTTTTCTTTAGGAGTCATATCCTTAATGGTTTCTTCCAGCTTCTCCTTTTTACGCTTCCTTCTATCTTTTCTGGACATGGAACGTAGGTCTAAACGGTCGTCCTCTTCCTTTTCGATTGGTTTTTCTTCCAGGTCTTTGGTCATTTGTCTCATAAAAAGTCCACCTTTTCTGCTAGTTTTTGGTACATTTATTCAATGGGAATTTTAACATAAATTGCTATTTATTTGCAAACTTGGTTAATATGTACAAAATCATACATAAAAAATAAAAAAAATGCTTGCACTATTGTTCATTATGACCTATAATACACCTATGTTGTGGCTATAATACTGCGACGACAATAATCTTTCAAGGTTTTCGAGCCTTGAGAGTATGCCAAAAAGATACAAAATATAACGAGTATTTCTCGGAATTGGCTTTAAGAGTTTCGGACTCTTGATTAAAAGGAAGCGAATTATGAGTTGTAGGATGTATCGAGGACACACACAAATACATAAAGGAGGGTTTTTTTGTGAAAAAGTTCAAAAAGGCAATGGCTTTATCACTTGCACTCGCTATGGGTCTTTCACTTGTAGCATGTGGCGATAAGGCAGAGGAAACAACAGAGGCAACTACA
>CACYKH010000008.1 GCA_902774915.1 uncultured Lachnospiraceae bacterium
TTTAAGAATGCTACCAATGAGGTTGCTGTTCGTGGAATAGCTGATCTGATATGTAAGGCTATGGATGAACCAATCGATGCAACCCTTAATACTGAAGATGGCAAAATGATGAGTCATACTTTTAATATATCTGCAAGTATCGGTATCGCAGAGATACCATCAGATACAAATGATATAGAAGACCTTTATAAGAAGGCGGATGATGCGCTCTACACAGTTAAGCATACTAGCGAGAAGAGTTCATATTTGCTGTATAGGGAAATGGATGAGTTTAAGAAAACTCATAACAAACAGGAACAGTAGATAGTTATTGGGTTATAAAATAGGGGTTGGTATGAATAACAGATGGGTTAGGGCAGCAATTCCAGCATTGCTTATACATTGTTCTATAGGAACAGTTTATTGCTGGAGTACATTTAAGGAAGCAATTGCAAACCAAATAGGAGTCAGCACATTCGGGACCGGCTGGGCATTTTCACTGGCTATATTTTTCCTGGGAATGTCTGCTGCCTTTGCAGGAAAGATAGTAGAGAAGGATATTCATAAGTCTTCTCTTATTTCATGTATATGTTTTACTGTCGGTATGATTGGTACTGGACTAGTAATTCAGTTTATGAAGGGTGTTCCTGCATTAATTGGTATATATATATTTTATGGATGCATAATGGGAATAGGACTTGGAGTGGGATATCTTACTCCGGTTAAAACTCTTATGCTATGGTTCTCTGATCAGAAGGGACTGGCTACAGGAATTTCCATCATGGGCTTTGGACTTGCCAAGGCTATTGCAACTCCAATTATGGAGAGACTTCAAACGGCATATGGAATATCGGCTATGTTCTATATACTGGGAACTATATATTTCATTATGATGTTTGCAGGACATATACTTCTCAGAAAACCTGAGGGCTGGGTTGAAAGTGATGATAAACATAGCGATTTCAAGTTATCAGAGCTTTTGAAGAATCCTATATTTATCTTCATCTGGCTTATGTTCTACATCAATATACACTGTGGACTTATGCTTATAACTTATGAAAAGCAGATACTTCAGTCCACATTTAATGCGACAGATCTTGTGATTACTATAGTGGCTGTAGTTCCATCAATTACAGCAGCTTGTAATGCACTTGGTCGTATAGGTTATTCGACTATTTCAGATAAAATGAAGGACAGAGTTCTTGTATATAAAATCATATTTGCAAGCTCTGTTCTGTTTACAGGATTTACTTTACTTATGTGGCTTCTTTCTGAGGGAAGTGGATTATATAAGGTAAGTATTATAGCGTTACTAATGGTTATTAATCTTGGATATGGAGGTGGTTTCTCAACACTTCCAGCGCTTCTTTCCTCTCGTTTTGGAATGAATAATATATCTAAGATACATGGTATAACACTTTCTGCCTGGGCAGTTGCTGGACTTACAGGTAACAATATGTCTGAAGTAATACTGAAAGCTACTAGCCCAAGCGTTGCAACTAGATGCTATGATCTTCTTCTATTTGCGACAATAATACTATATGCGATTGCATTTATATTTAGCTTCTTTACAAATAAGAAAAAAGAAAAGGGCTAAATTATATTTTAAGGTAAAGACCATTAAGGTTTACATAAAATTCTAGGAGGAAAAAGATGGTTAAGTTGTATGAAACAGGTGCATACCTTGTTAAGGGTACTGAGCTCGTTACAGATTCTGCAGAGCTTGCTGCTAAGGGTGTGAACACCAGCAAGGAAGAGGCAAGAAAGGGTACTATAGCACATGGTATTCTAACAAGCCATAATACATCAGGAGATGAGGAGAATCTGAAGATTAAGTTTGATAAGATGACTTCTCATGATATTACATTTGTAGGAATTATTCAGACTGCTAGAGCATCAGGACTTAATCCCATATGTTCTTACAAATTGCCACAACTCACTTTGTGCAGTTGGTGGAACTATAAATGAAGATGACCATATGTTTGGTCTTTCTGCTGCTAAGAAGTACGGCGGAATTTACGTTCCTCCTCATCAGGCAGTTATCCATCAGTATGCTCGTGAAGAGCTTGCTGAGTGCGGTGCCATGATACTTGGATCAGATAGCCACACACGTTACGGTGCCCTTGGTACAATGGCAATCGGTGAAGGTGGTGGAGAGCTTGCTAAACAGCTTCTTGGTAGAACTTATGATGTTAAGTCTCCAAAGGTTATCGCTATCTATCTTGATGGTGAGCCAGTTAAGGGAGTTGGTCCTCAGGACGTTGCCCTTGCACTTATCGGAGCTACATTTAAAAATGGATATGTTAAGAACAGCGTAATGGAGTTCGTTGGACCAGGTGTTGATAAGCTTTCAACAGACTTCCGTATCGGCGTTGATGTAATGACAACAGAGACTACATGCCTCAGCTCAATCTGGAAGACAGATGAGAAGACTAAGGAGTGGTTCGAAACTCATTACAGACCAGAAGCTTATAAAGAAATGAATCCTGCAGATGTTGCTTACTATGATGGAGTTGTATATGTAGATCTTTCAAAGGTTCGTCCTATGATTGCACTTCCATTCCACCCATCAAATACATTCACTATTGAAGAGTTAAATGCAAACTTAAAGGATATTCTTCATGAGTGTGAAGAGAATGGTAAGAAGCAGCTTACAGGTGATGTTGAATTTAAACTTACAGATAAGATTCGTGATGGAAAGCTCTATGTTGAGCAGGGAATCATCGCTGGTTGTGCCGGTGGTGGATTCGAGAATATCTGCGATGCGGCAGATATCCTGAAGGGTTCATATATTGGTAACGATGAGTTCACACTTGATGTATATCCTGCAAGTATGCCAATTATGATGGAACTTGTTAATAATGGTAAGGCTGCAGATATTATGAAGACAGGTGCAATCATTAAGACTGCATTCTGCGGACCTTGCTTCGGTGCTGGTGATACACCTGCAAACAATGCACTTTCAATCAGACATTCAACACGTAACTTCCCTAACAGAGAGGGATCAAAGATTCAGAATGGTCAGATCAGTTCTGTTGCACTTATGGATGCTCGTTCAATCGCAGCTACAGCTGTTAATAAGGGATTCCTTACACCAGCAACAGATATTGATGTTGAATATACAGGACCTAAGTACTTCTTCGATAAATCTATCTATGAGAACAGAGTTTATGATGGATGGAAGAAGGCAAGACCAGAGGAAGAGCTTAAGCAGGGACCAAACATCAAGCCTTGGCCAGCAATGCCTGAACTTACAGAGAATCTGGTACTTAAGGTTTGTTCAGTAATTACAGACCCTGTAACTACTACAGATGAGCTTATTCCTTCAGGAGAAACATCATCATTCAGATCAAACCCAATCGGACTTGCTGAGTTCACACTTTCACGTAAGGATCCAGAGTATGTTGGACGTGCTAAAGAGTTCCATCAGCTTGAGGTTGTTCGTGAAGAGGGCGGACATCCTTGTGAAGTTTATCCTGAGATTAAAGAAGTTATGCCTGTTATCAAAGAGAAGTTCAACAGTGTAAATCACAAGAATACAGGATTTGGTAGCACAATATATGCAGTTAAGCCAGGTGACGGTTCTGCTCGTGAGCAGGCTGCTTCCTGTCAGAAGGTTCTTGGTGGCTGGGCAAACATAGCTCGTGAATATGCTACTAAGAGATATAGATCAAACCTTATCAACTGGGGAATGCTTCCATTTGTTATGGATGAATCATCGGTTGACATAACATCGGATAATCCATATGGATTTGAGAACGGAGATTACATCTTCGTACCTGATGTTCGTAAGGCTGTAGAAGAGAAGGCTGAAGTTATCAAAGCTTATATTGTAAATAAGGGAATGAAAGAGATTTCTCTTAAGCTTGGAGAACTTACAGATGATGAGCGTACAATTATAACAAGTGGATGTCTCATCAATTACTATCGTGACCACTAAGTTTACATAATTCAGAAAGAAGGTGAAGGGTATGAGCTATGGCACATTTTGGGTAATAGTTGCTGCGGTGGCTCTGGTGGTTGAGATAATCACTATGGGATTATCTTCCATATGGTTTACAGGCGGCGGTATAGTCGCAGCCATAATCGGATATCTAAACGGTCCATTATGGCTACAGATAGCGGCATTCATAATTGTCTCTACTGTACTGCTCCTCGCAATGCGTCCAATCGCAAAGAAGAAGCTTGGACTTGGCAAGGAGAAAACCAACGCAGATAGCTTTATCGGAAGAACAGAGAAAGTTCTTACGACTGTAGACAATAATGCCAAGACAGGTATGATAAAAATCGCAGACGTTGAATGGAGAGCGGTCTCCGAAGACGGCAGCATTATACCAGAGGGGACACTTGTTGTAATTAAACGTATCGAAGGAACTAAACTATTTGTTCAAAGAGAAATAGATACAATATAAAGTGCATAAAAGGAGGTTTTAAGTATTATGCCAGTATTAATTATTATTTTAGTTTTAGCAATTGTACTTCTTTGCAGCGCACTCCGCGTTGTTAGACAGGCAAATGCATATGTAATCGAGAGACTTGGAACTTACACAGCAACTTGGGGAGTTGGTATTCACATGATGGTTCCAATCATTGATAAGGTAGCCCGCAGGGTATCCCTTAAAGAGCAGGTTGCTGATTTCCCACCACAGCCAGTTATCACAAAGGATAATGTTACAATGAGAATTGATACAGTCATTTTCTTCCAGATAACAGATCCTAAGCTTTACTGCTATGGTGTTGAGAATCCAATCGCAGCTATTGAAAACCTTACAGCTACAACACTTCGTAACATCATCGGTGATCTTGAGCTTGACCAGACACTTACATCTCGTGAGACAATCAACTCTAAGATGAGAGCTACACTTGATGAAGCAACAGATCCTTGGGGAATCAAGGTTAACCGTGTAGAGCTTAAGAATATCATGCCACCTGCAGCTATCCAGGAATCAATGGAGAAGCAGATGAAGGCAGAGCGTGAGAGACGTGAGCAGATTATCCGTGCAGAAGGTGAGAAGCAGGCAGCTATCACAGTATCTGAAGGTGAGAAGGAGGCTAAGATCCTCCGTGCAACAGCTGATAAGGAAGCTACAATCCTTGCTGCTGAGGCTAAGAAGCAGGCTGCTATCCTTGAAGCTCAGGCACAGCGCGAAGCAGCTATCCAGAGAGCTCAGGGTAATGCTGAGGCTATTCGTCAGGTACAGCAGGCTGAAGCAGATGCTATCAAGATGATGAATGAGGCTGCTCCTACACAGAATACAATTGCTGTTAAGGGTCTTGCAGCATTTGAAAGAGCTGCAGCAGGTCCTGCTAACAAGCTTATTGTTCCAGCTGATCTTGCAGGTATTACAGGTCTTGCAACAGCAGTTACAGAGGCTATTAAGACAGGAAAAGAGAACTAATTAAAAAAATCTTAGCTCTTTGCTGATTTTTTTCAGCAAAGAGCTTTTTTTGTTGCGCTTTTGTTACCCTTTTGGTGATAAACTATAAATGTTCACTGTTATGATGAGCATAGTGCGCAAAGCATGTTCATGAACTGTTGTGCACTTTACATAACAAGGGGCGAAAAAATCTAAATAAAAGGGTAAAAATACCCAAAAAAAAGTTTCAATATTCTGACAAAAGTGTTATAATTATTCTAACTTGTTGGGTGTGACTAGATATTTTTTTATTTAGACACAAGTTTTTACTTAAAAGGAGTGACAAAATGGTAAAGAAGGAAATGATCGCAATGCTTCTTGCTGGTGGCCAGGGCTCTCGTCTTGGTGTTCTCACCTCAAAGCTTGCAAAGCCTGCAGTTGCTTTCGGTGGAAAGTATAAAATCATCGACTTCCCGCTAAGTAACTGTATCAACTCGGGGATTGATACCGTTGGTGTACTTACACAGTACAGACCTCTTCGCCTGAACCAGCATATCGGTATTGGTATGCCTTGGGATTTAGACAGGAATTTTGGAGGCGTTACGGTTCTTCCACCATATGAGAGTTCAGATAATGCATCCTGGTACACTGGTACCGCCAATGCCATCTATCAGAACCTCGAATTTATGGAGTACTATGATCCAGATTACGTACTTATATTATCAGGTGATCATATCTATAAGATGGATTATGAGGTAATGCTTGATTTTCATAAGAGCTCTCATGCAGACGTTACGCTGGCAACATATCAGGTTCCAATGGAAGAAGCCAGCAGATTCGGTGTAGTTATTACCGATGACAATAACGTTATTCAGGAGTTTGAAGAGAAACCAGAGCACCCACGTAGCAACAAAGCTTCAATGGGTATCTACATCTTCAATTGGAAGCTTCTGAAAGATAAGTTGATTGAAATGAAGGACGTTCCTTCATGTGACTTTGGTAAGCACGTTATTCCTTCCTGCCATGAAGAGGGAAAGAAAATTGTTGCTTATGATTACAAGGGATATTGGAAGGATGTTGGTACTCTTGGTTCTTACTGGGAGGCTAACATGGAACTTGTTGATATCATCCCAGAATTTAACCTCTATGAGGAGTTCTGGAGAATATATACTAAGAGTGACAATCTACCACCTCAGTATATTGCACCGGGCAGCAGCGTAACAAAGAGTATCATTGGAGAAGGTACTGAAATATATGGAAACGTTGAAAAGTCTGTTATCGGTTCTGCAGTAAAGATTGGTAAGGGAGCTGTCATTAAGGATTCCATCATCATGAACAATGTTGAGATTGGCGATGGTGCTATCATTGACAAGGCTATCCTTGCTGAGGGAGTAAAGATTGGTAAATCTTGCGAGCTCGGAGTTGGCGAGCCTGCAGAGAATGACTATAAGCCTTCGGTTTATGCATTTGACCTCGTAACTATTGGAGAGAATTCAATTATTCCTGACAATGTAAAGATTGGAAAGAATACTGCTATTCTCGGTGAGACCACTGCTGAGGATTATCCTGATGGATTACTTCCTGGTGGCGGTTCAATAATTAGAGAGGCAGGTGAATAATATGAGAGCTATAGGAATAATTCTTGCAGGTGGAAACAGTAGTCGAATGGGAGAGCTGTCAGCTAAGCGTGCAACAGCTGCCATGCCTATGGCAGGATGCTACAGAGCGATAGACTTTTCACTGTCGAATATGTCTAATTCACATATTCAGAAGGTTGCTGTTTATACTCAGTACAATTCGAGATCTCTGAATGAACATCTTAATTCATCAAAATGGTGGGATTTCGGAAGAAAGCAGGGTGGACTCTATATATTCACACCTACTATCACTGCTACAAATAGCTATTGGTATAAGGGAACAGCAGATGCCCTCTATCAGAACATTGGATTCCTGAAGGATGCACATGAGCCATATGTAGTTATTGCATCTGGTGATGGCGTTTACAAGATGGATTACAATAAGGTTCTGGAGGATCATATAGCAAAGAACGCTGACATCACTATCGTTACCAAGGAGATTAAGGCAGACGAAGATGACATTTCCAGATTTGGAGTTGTTAAGGTAGGAGATAATGGAAGAGTTCTGGACTTTGAGGAGAAGCCACTGGTAGCTGAAACTTCAACAGCTTCTATAGGAGTTTATGTTGTAAGAAGACGTCAGCTCATAGAACTCTTAGAGACATGTGCTGCAGAAGGCAGGACAGACTTTGTAAAGGATATTCTTATCAGATATAAGAATGTCAAGAGAATCAATGCTTACAGCCTTGATTCATATTGGAGAAATATTGGCTCCATAGAATCATACTACAAGACGAATATGGACTTTCTTGATCCGGAAGTAAGAACTCACTTCTTCCGTACAGCGCCAGGCGTCTATACCAAGGTGGAGGATCTTCCACCAGCTAAGTTCAATGGCGATGCTGTTACTACAAATTCACTTATTGCAAGTGGTTGTATCATCAATGGCTCAGTTGAGAACTCAGTTCTGTTTAAGAAGGTATATGTAGGTAATAATTGTGTTATCAAGAACTCTATCATTTTGAATGATGTACATATCGGTGATAACTGTTACATCGAGAACTGCATAGTTGAGAGTAGAGATACTATCAAAGCCAACACAGTTCACACCGGTGAGGCAGGTAATCCAAAGATAGTTATAGAGAAGAGCTTTAGATATACACTGTAGTATTTTTGGGAGGTTACGGATATGGAAATCACAGATGTAAGAGTAAGACGAGTTGCCAAAGAGGGCAAAATGAAGGCAGTCGTTTCTATAACAATTGATAATGAGTTTGTAATTCATGACATCAAGGTTATAGAGGGAGAAAAGGGATTATTTATAGCAATGCCAAGTCGCAAGTCAGCAGACGGCGAGTACAGAGACATTGCTCATCCAATTAATTCCGATACAAGAAAGCGTATTCAGGATTTAATTCTGACTAAGTATGAGGAGTCAGCTGATGAGGAGATTCCTGAATAAAACTGCATAACAACAGAATAAAGATTACAGGAGAACAGCCTAAAAAGCTGTTCTCCTTTTAAGTTTGCAAGGCAAAATCACTTGTGATATAATGGCACGAGCTATAAGACAATTGTAGTTTGAGAGGAGTATGATAAACGCAATGGATAAGTTCAAAGCTGTTATTCTTGCTGCAGGAAAAGGAACTCGTATGAAGTCTGATCTGCCTAAGGTTTTACACAAGGTAGATGGCAAACCTATGGTTCATTATGCAATCCAGGCGGCAAAGGATGCAGGAGCTACAGATGTAATAGTAATAGTAGGTTATCAGGGTCAGCTGGTAAAAAAAGAAATCATTGATTTTGTCGAGTATGCTGAACAGAGAGAACAGTTAGGAACAGGACATGCAGTTAAATGTGCTCAGCCTCTTTTAGGTACAGAAGGAGATGTAGTAGTTCTTTGCGGAGACACCCCACTTATTACCGCAGATACTATTAAAAAGCTCTATGATAAGCATAAGCATGAATCTAATGGAGTTACAGTTCTTTCGGCTATTATGGATGATCCAACTGGTTATGGTAGGATCATCAGAGATGCAGAAGGTCACTTTGTAAAGATAGTAGAACATAAGGATTGTACAGATGATGAGCTTAAGGTAAATGAGATCAATTCAGGAATGTATGTCTTTAATGCAGAGGCTCTGAATGCAAGTCTGTCACTTCTTAATAATGACAATGCTCAGGGAGAATATTATCTTACAGATACTGTTGCAATAATTAAGAATGCAGGTCTTAAGATAAACGCACTTCCTGTTGAAGATAACGATGAGATACTTGGAGTAAATACTATTTCTCAGCTTATGACAGCTGAAAAGATAATGAAGGAAAGAAATCAGGAGTAGTATGAAGATAATCGTTGGACTGGGTAATCCAGGAATTAAATATGCCGGAAGCCGTCACAACATGGGATTCTCTGTTGCGACAGAACTTTCTGATAAGTTTGATATTCCATTTAATAAGAAGGAATGCAAAGCTGTCACAGGTCATGGCTTTATATCTGGCGAAAAGGTTGTCCTGGCAATGCCTCAGACCTTTATGAATCTAAGTGGCGAAGCGGTAAGCGAGCTGCTTAGTTTTTATAAGTGCGAAGTTTCTGACCTTATCATTATTTATGATGACATTGACCTGGATGTTGGAAAGCTTCGTATCAGAACTCATGGTAGTGCCGGTGGTCATAATGGTATTAAGAATATTATTGAACATCTGGGTACGGAAGAGTTCGACAGAATTAAGTTGGGAGTAGGTAGTAAGCCTGAAGGCTGGGACCTGGCAGACTATGTTTTGTCCAGATTCCCAAAGGAGGATCTCCCTGCTATTCGTGAAAGTGTTAGTAAAGCTGCAGATGCAGTTGTAACTATAATAGAAGATGGCGCTGATAAAGCCATGAATTTATATAATTAAAGATCTTTAGGATCTTAGGACAAGGTGTAAGAATGGAAGCACTTGTTAGCCCAGTCCGTGAATGCGCTGAGCTAAGTAAGATGCAGGGAAAAGGTTATCCCCTTAGCATATGGGGTCTCACCAGAGCCGCTGAGCCTCTTATTATGGAAGCGATGCGTGGTGACAGCCTTTTTACACTGGTTGTAACCGTTGATAGTGCCAGAGCAGATAAACTGTATCAGGATTATAAATTTCTCGACAGAGATGTTTATTTATATCCTGCAAAGGATGCTCTGTTTTATTATGCAGATGTCCACGGTAATCTTACATCAGCAAAACGACTGGAAATTTTAAAAAGAATATATCTTAACGAAAGAACAGTCATCATAACCACAATCGACGGCTTGATGGACAGGCTGCCGGATATGAAATATTTCCGGAGGCATGCATTTAGCCTTTCTGTTGGACAGGAAATTGATATGGAGGATGTTAAACGCCGACTTATCATGCTGGGTTATGAGAATGTTGCAGTAGTTGAGTCCAGAGGGCAGTTTTCTGCACGAGGAGGAATAATTGATATATACCCCCTTGCAGAAGAGTGCCCTTGTCGAGTTGAGTTTTTCGGTGATGAGGTGGAATCCATCAGATATTTTGATGAGAGTACACAGAGGTCCATCGAATCAATAGAGAGCTTTGATATTCTTCCAAGTAGTGAGTATGTTCTGAGTCAGGCAAGGATAAGACGAGGAATAGATGCTATAGAGGAAGAGGGTCTTAAGACCGCTGAAGTTTTCAAGAAGAATTTTGAAACAGAGTCTTATGCACGACTTAAGTCTTATATCCAGCATGTAAAGGATCAGGTTGTGGAATACAATTCTACTTCTGGTCTTGATAGCCTGGTTACTTATTTCTTTAGTGATACAGTTTCTTTCCTGGATTATCTCCCAAAGGATACTCCGATCTTTATTGATGAGGCTGTAAAGGTGGAGGAAAGAGCTGCGGCTCACGCTAATGAATTTGCCATTTCGATGAAGGCAAGATTGGAAAGTGGTTATATCCTTCCAGGTCAGGCAGGAGTTCTTTTTAGTGATAAAGAGATAATTGAAAGACTTGCTAAGTCCAGAACAGTTACCCTATCTGAATTCTATAAACAGGAAGGAATAATAAAGAGTAAGGCCTCATGTCATCTTGAGACAAAGGGTGTTGAGCCATATAGAGGAGACACCTCAAGACTTCTGGCTGATATCAGAAGCTGGAGGAAGGATGATTATAGGATCATTATAGTTTCGCCGTCACAGACAAGAGCTAAGAGACTGGTTGAATCATTTGTTAATGAGGAGGTTCCTGCATTTTTCTCGGCGAGCAGAAGCAGAGTGCTACAGCCAAGAGAGGTTATGGTCACTGTAGGAAGTCTGGAGGAAAGTCTCAGAATTCCTGATGCTCATCTTGTAGTTATAACTGAGGGAGAAATCTTCGGAGTTCGTCATGACCAGAAGAGAAGAAGAAAGCTCCCTCAGAAGCATGAAGGCGAGAGAGTTGCCAGTATAGACGAGATAGGCGTTGGCGACTATGTGGTTCATGAACGCCATGGTATTGGTATATATAAGGGAATAGAAAAGGTAAGAACTGCCGACGGCAGGGAGAGAGATTATATCCATATAGATTATGCAGATAGTGGTAAGCTCTTTATTCCTGTTGAACAGCTGAGTCTTATTGGAAAATATGCCAGCAAGGATTCACGTAAACCTAGACTGAATAAGCTGGGTGGAAATGAATGGAACAAGACAAGAGAACGTGTTAGAAATCATGTTGATGATATAGCGGACGAACTTATTGAACTCTATGCAATAAGACAGAATAAAAAGGGCTTCGCTTTTTCGGAGGATACAGTTTGGCAGAAGGAATTCGAGGAACTGTTCCCATATGAAGAAACACCAGATCAGTATAATGCCATCCTTGATACAAAGAAGGATATGGAAAGTGATAAGATAATGGACCGTCTTATCTGTGGTGACGTTGGCTTTGGTAAGACCGAGGTTGCTATCAGGGCAGCATTTAAGGCTGTGCAGGATGGAAAACAGGTGGCATATCTGGTTCCTACTACAATTCTGGCTGAACAGCATTTTACTACCTTCGAAGAGAGGATGAAGAATTATCCTATTAATATAAAGGTGCTTTCCAGATTCTGTACCGCCAAGGAAACTAAAGAGATTCTTGAAGGTCTGAAGAATGGAAGCGTGGACATAGTAATAGGTACTCATAGACTTCTTTCCAAGGATGTGGGCTATAAGGCTTTGGGACTTCTCATAATAGATGAGGAACAACGCTTTGGTGTTAAGCATAAAGAGACTATCAAGCATTTAAAGAATACAGTAGATGTTCTTACACTTACTGCAACACCTATTCCTCGTACTCTTCATATGAGTCTTATTGGAATAAGAGATATGAGTCTTCTGGAGGAGCCTCCGGTGGACAGACGTCCTATCCAGACCTACGTAATGGAGTATGATAAAGAGATAGTAAAAGAGGCTATTTCCAGGGAGCTGGGAAGAAATGGTCAGGTTTACTATGTTTATAACAGGGTAGATGACATTGAAAGAGTAACTCTGGAACTCAGGGCTCTTCTTCCAAATGCCAGGATTGAATTCGGACATGGCAAGATGAAGGAACGAGAACTGGAAAACATCATGCATGCATTTATCAATAAGGAGATAGATGTACTCGTTTCCACTACCATTATTGAAACAGGACTTGATATTCCAAATGTAAATACCATCATCATTCATAACGCAGATAACTTTGGACTGGCGCAGCTTTATCAGCTCAGAGGCCGTGTTGGAAGGTCTGACAGATCCAGTTTTGCGTTCCTTATGTATAGAAGAGATAAGGTGATTAAGGAAGTGGCTGAAAAGAGACTTTCTGCAATTAGGGAGTTTACAGAACTGGGATCAGGATATAAAATATCAATGAAAGATTTGGAGATACGTGGTGCTGGTAATGTTCTTGGAAGCAGCCAGTCGGGACATATGGAGGAAATAGGTTATGACCTCTATGTAAAACTTCTGGGTCAGGCCATTCGTTCTAAGATGGGTGACAAGGTAGAAGAGGACTTTGATACTTCGGTGGATATACCGGTAGATGCATATATCCCAGATGAATATGTTCGAAATGAATATCTTAAGCTGGAGATGTATAAGAGAATTTCGCATATTGAATCACAGGATGATATAGATGACATTATGCGTGAGGCTGAAGATAGGTTTGGCGAGGTTCCAAAGACTATGCAGAGGCTTATGCGGGTTGCATATATTAAGGAGTTGGCACATAAAGCCTACATTACCTTCCTGAGATACAGAAATGACAGTGTGGAATACATTATAAAAGATGGTGCTCCAATAGATGTTGCGAAGATAACATCTTTTATAAAGAAGTATAAAGGTACTATGCGGTTGATAAATGCTAAGGAGTCTGGATTTGCTGTTAAGACTTCCAGTCTGGTTCAGGACAGCATGCTGAGTAGTATAGAAAAAGTTATAGAGGATATTTATGACAATCTCATTATTAAAGAAGAAAACTAAATCTCTGGTAGCTTTGCTGCTTGCTATGATGTTCGTGCTTATGACTGGCTGTGGACAGAAAGAGGAAACCTTTAACAGTGAAGATGTAGTCCTCACCTTTGGTGGTGAAGAGATTACCCTTGGCGAGGTTTATCTGTATGCAAATACTGTGATTCAGGATTACGAAGCTATTTATGGTGGCGAAATCTGGCAGACAGATGTTTCTGTTTCCAAGGATGACAGTGCAAATATGGAAGACCTGACCAGACGCGATATTATAGAAGATATTGTTCATGTAAAGCTTCTCACACGTAAGGCGGCTGAATATAAGGTTGCGCTGGATGAAAGTGACATGGAGCAGGTTAAACGTGATACAGAGACATTTTACAGCAAGCTTACGGATGAGCAGATAAATGATATGCAACTTTCCTATGACCTGATAAATGAGGTCCTTCAGGAGAATGCATTGGCCCGTAAGGTTTATGATGAAATTATTGATGGAGCGGATATTGAGGTTTCTGATGAGGAAGCCAGAGAGACCACCTTCTACGATCTATATTTTGAATGCTACGCAGTGGCTTCAAGTGGTGATGTAACAAACTTCTCTGAGGATGAGAAGGCAGCTCAGTACGACAGAGCAGTGCAGGCTTATAATACTCTTATCAATCCTATTGAGAGCACCACAAATAATGGAACTTCTTCAACGAATTCCAACAGTACTAATATAGAAGGCCTTGCTGAATATTATGGACTGCAGAATAGCTCATACTATACTATGACGCCATCTGAGATAAAAGGTGTTTATGGTGAAGAAATAAGCGAAATGCTATATGGACTGGAGGATGGTTCCTACAGTCTGGTTACAGAATCTGACTTCGGTTACCATATATTCTATATGAAATCTCTTACTGACAGAGATGCTACGGATGCCCGTAAGGAAGATATCATCAGAGTCAAAAAGAACGAATATATGGAAACCTTATATGCTGATTGGATGAAGGATGAAAATTACAACTTCACCTATGAGAAGTCAGTTAATTTCGATGTATATAAACAAATAAAATTCTAATTATTTAGTTCCGGTTGAACCGAAGCCGCCAGCACCACGGTCTGTATCAGACAGGTCGGCAGTTTCGTTAAAAACAGCCTGAACATAAGGAGTAATAACGAGCTGAGCGATTCTTTCGTTCGGCTCTATTTTTTGTGGATTCATTGAATGATTGTGTAGAGCAACAATAATCTCACCACGATAATCAGAATCAATTACACCAACCTTATTTGCTGGTGCCAGGCCTCTCTTTGAAGCAAGACCGCTTCTTGCGTAGATAAGTCCGGCATATCCTTCAGGAATCTCTAATGAGATGCCAGTTTTAACCATAAATGTCTCGCCTGGTTCTATTGTAATAGGTGCAAAAAGACATGCATAGAGGTCTGCGCCTGCGGCAAAGTCAGAACCATAAGTCGGAATAGTAGCATCCGGATTTAGTTTTTTAATATTGATATTTGCTGTTTGAACCATTTTATAACCCCCATTTTGATTGTAAAAAGTGTGTGAAGACTTACCAATTATAGCATTTTTCGGTTGTTTTTTAAACAGTGGTGTGTTATTATCGTACAGTTGAAAGCGAAAAGGTTTGCTTTAGTTTATAAAGAGGAAAGGATGCGAATTATGAAATTCAGAAAGATAAGTGCCGTTTTGGTTGCTGTAATGATTCTTTCTTTATTGTCTGGATGTGGCAAGAAGTCAAAAGGTGTTATCGAAGACATGCAGAAAGAGTACAGCAAATTTGTTACTCTCGGAGAGTACAAAGGCGTTGAGTATACCGAACAGAAAACGGTTATAACAAGTGATGATCTGGAGTACGATATTGATAATCTGATCGCTCAGAATACAAAGGAGAACCAGATCAAGGAAGGTATCGCAACATTTGGCGATGCTGTAAATATAGACTATGTTGGTTCTATTGATGGAGAAGAGTTCGATGGTGGAAGTACTCAGGGTATGGGTACAGAAATCACACTTGGTGAAAGTGGATACATCGATAACTTCGATGAACAGGTTGCAGGACATAGCCCTGGAGATGCATTTGATGTAAAGGTTACATTCCCAGATGACTATGGTAACGCAGACCTTGCTGGTAAAGATGCTGTATTTGCTACAACTCTTAACTATATAGTAGAGAAGATTGAGCCTAAGTACAACGATGTACTTGTTGCAAGTGCTACAGATTACTCAACAGTAGATGAGTACGAAGCTGCTCTTATTGAAGAGAAGCAGAAGAGCGCTGATGACAGTGATCTCAGTACAAACAAGAATCAGGCATTCCAGGCTGCAATTGATAAATGTACTGTTAGTGAGTACCCAGAGGCTGAGGTTAACGAGAGAGTTGAGATGGTAATGGGAAATGTTGAGCAAGAGGCAGAAGCTAATGGCGTAGACATTAATGGTTACCTTGCAAACTATGGATATGACCTTGATACATTCAAGGATAATGTTAAGCAGTCAGTTGAAACATACATCAGAGAGAAGATGATCGTGGTTGCTATTTCTGAGAAGGAAGGCATTACAGTAACAGAAGAAGAAGCTGATAACAAAGTAAAAGAGCTTCTTGAGATGTCTGGTCTTTCAGATAAAGAAACACTTAGCAAGCAGTATGGTTTCAAGGATGAAGATTATTACTATGAGGTTCTTTATCAAAAGGTAGTTGACCTCATTTTTGAGAACGCTGTAGCTGTTAAGGCAACAGAAACAGATGCTACTAGCGATGATGCTGGAATGGTTGATGATTACGGAACAACAGAAGAGTAATCGAACTGTTCAAAACAATATAATGATGTAAATACGTAGCCACTCTTCGGTTGACACTCTATTAGAATGATGTTAAACTTTCCGAGTGGCTACTTATAGGCAGATGTGGCGGAATTGGTATACGCGCATGATTCAGGTTCATGTCCACATTACGTGGGTTCGGGTTCGAGTCCCGTCATCTGCAAAACTAGATTACTATTTGCAGTAATCCCGCGCTTGAAATAAGTTGACCGCAAGCTCGCTTGCTGGGTCAACTTATCCCAAGCGCGGAATTCCTGCGAAGCAGGAATCAAAAACTCATGAAATAGGCCGCCTCCGAAGGAGGCAAGGAGCGCGATAGCGCGTGCCTATGAATGCAGTTTTTGGGATTACGCAAATAGTGTGGAAAATATAATTAAACTTGTATAAGATGATAAAAATCCATATAGAAGGAGAGATTCCATGTCAGAAGAGAAGAAGCACATAGTTACATATGAGGAGTTAAAAAATCTTGAAGACGAACTTTCTGATCTTAAAGTTAATCGTCGTAAAGAGATAGCTCAGAAAATTAAAGAAGCTCGTGAGCAGGGCGACTTATCAGAGAACGCTGAGTATGACGCTGCCAAAGATGAGCAGAGAGATATCGAGACTCGTATAGCTGAACTTGAGAAAATCCTCAAGAATGTCGAAGTTATCGATGAAGACAGCCTTGATACAGAGTCTGTATATATTGGATGTAAAGTACATTTCGTTGATATGGAATCAAAAGAGGAGTTCACTTACAAGATCTCCAGTTCAACAGGTGCAAACATCCTGAAAGGCAAGATATCTAATGAATCACCAATTGGTTCAAAACTCATTGGTTCTAAAGTTGGACAGGTTATAACAGTAGATGCTCCAAACGGAAGACACAGTTATAAGATTCTTGATTTCAAGAGAGAAAAAGATAAAAAATAATCTCTTATAGGAAACGATTAACCGCTGGAGTGTTTTTCCAGCGGTTTTTATTGATTAGAAATACTATCCTTAGCATTGTGGCGAAGGATTTATAATTGAGAGGAAAAAGAATATGTCAGAACAGAATAATCAGAATAAGAATAAGGGACAGGGACAGCAGCAGGATCTTAATCAGCTCCTCAAGGTTCGTCGTGAGAAGCTGGCTAATCTCCAGGAAGCTGGAAAGGACCCATTTGTAATAACAAAGTTTGATCAGTCATACCATGCAGCTCAGGCACGAGCTGAGTATGAAGAGCTTGAGGCAAAGCTTCTTGTAGGAAAGGATATGCCAGACACAGAAGGCATGGAGCCAGAAGAAGCTAAGGCTGTTAAGACTGAAGCTTACAATGAGAGACGCGCTATCATGGATGCTAATCCTATTAAGGTAAGTATTGCAGGACGTCTTATGTCTAAGCGTGTTATGGGTAAGGCTTCATTCTGTAACGTTCAGGATAAGAGTGGAAATATTCAGGTATTCGTTTCAAGAGATGAGCTTGGAACAGATGAATATGCTGATTTCAAGAAGCTTGATGTAGGTGATATTGTTGGTGTAACAGGTTATGTATTCCGTACAATGATGGGAGAGATTTCAGTTCACGCTGATACAGTAACTCTTCTTACAAAGTCACTTCAGATTCTTCCTGAGAAGTTCCATGGACTTACAAATACAGATATCAGATATCGTCAGAGATATGTTGACCTTGTAATGAATCCAGATGTTAAGGATACATTTATCAAGAGATCACAGATTATTTCATGCATTCGTAGATTCCTTGATGAGCAGGGCTTTATGGAGGTTGAAACTCCAATGCTCGTTCAGGGCTTTATGGAGGTTGAAACTCCAATGCTCGTTGCTAATCCAGGTGGAGCTGCAGCACGTCCATTCGAGACACATTTCAATGCACTTGATGAAGACCTGAAGCTTCGAATTTCACTTGAGCTTTATCTTAAGAGACTTATCGTTGGTGGTCTTGAAAGAGTTTATGAAATTGGCCGAGTTTTCCGTAACGAAGGTGTTGATACACGTCATAATCCAGAGTTCACACTTATGGAGCTCTATCAGGCATATACAGATTATCACGGAATGATGGACCTTACAGAAAATATGTATCGTCATATTGCTCAGGAAGTTCTTGGAACAACAACAATTACTTATAACGGTGTAGAGATGGATCTTGGTAAGCCATTTGAGAGAATTACAATGGTTGACGCTGTTAAGAAGTATGCAAATGTAGATTGGAACGAAGTTCCTGATCTTGAAGCAGCACGTGCACTTGCTAAGGAACATCATATTGAATTCGAAGATTTCCATAAGAAGGGTGATATTCTTAATCTTTTCTTTGAAACATATGTAGAGGAGCATCTGATCCAGCCAACATTTGTTATGGATCATCCAATTGAGATTTCTCCACTTACAAAGAAGAAGCCAGAGAATCCAGAATATGTTGAAAGATTCGAGTTCTTCATGAATGGATGGGAGATGGCAAATGCTTATTCCGAGCTGAACGATCCTATTGATCAGCGTGAGAGATTTGCTGCACAGGATGCACTTGCAGAGGCAGGTGATGACGAGGCAGAGCATACAGATGAGGACTTCCTTAATGCGCTTGAAGTTGGTATGCCACCTACAGGCGGTATCGGATATGGTATAGATCGTCTTGTAATGATCATGACTGATTCACCAGCCATCAGAGACGTTTTACTCTTCCCGACACTTAAGTCAGAGAAGAAATAAATTCAGTATGGGTATATACCCGATAATATGGTTTTGAAACACTTATAAAACCGAGATAGTGAACACTGATTACTAAGCACTTTCCGAAACAAATTGTTTTGGAAAGTGCTTTTCTTATGGTTTAATTTGGAGGTTTTATAATGGGGAAGAATATAAAGTTTGATTATTATTACGGAAAGGAAGCGGATCAATTCAGCTTTTACAGAATACCGAAGCTGCTATTCACAGATGAACATTTTAAGGGCTTATCAAATGATGCAAAGCTCCTGTATATTATCAGCAGAAGTTGAATCATGATTTGTATGGGTGAATAGCATACAAATATTATGGAACCAACTATATTATCAATTATAGTTGGTTCTTTTTCTTTATAGAATTAAATGCTTGTGATAAAATATATGTTGAACAATTATTTTTGAGAAATGGAGAGATAACATTGACGGATAAAGAGTTAAAACAATTAAAAGATAATCTGTGGCATTCAGCAGATGTGCTTCGTGCCGGAGCTCATCTTGCTGCAAATAAATATGGTCAACCGATACTGGGACTGATCTTCCTTCGTTATGCTGATATTTTATTTAAGCAACATAAGGATGAGATAGAGGCGGAGTATAGCAAGTATAAGGGCGGACGTATGGAGAAATCCATCAAAGAGATCGCTATAGAGAAGTGTGGGTTTTTCCTACCGGAATGCGCTTATTACGACTATATTAATGACGCTCCGGATGATGCCAATAAAGCAACTATCGTTAAGAAGGCGATGGAAGCCATTGAAGATGAGAATCCGAAGATGTTTGGCGTTCTTCCGAAGGAAGTGTATGCACAACTGGTACCGGAAGAAGAGCCTGAGCTGTTGTCTAACATTGTCAGGATATTCAAGGATATCCCTGAAAACTGCACAGTGGACATTTTTGGAGAAATCTATGAATACTTCCTTGGAAACTTTGCATTGGCAGAGGGTAAGGATGGAGGGACATTCTACACGCCGGCAACAGTAGTGCGTTACATGGTGGAAGTCCTTAATCCGGAACCAGGTGACAAAAAGTTTCTGGATCCTGCCTGCGGTTCGGGTGGCATGTTTGTTCAGGCCGCGCGTTATATGCACAATCATAATGCTAGTGAAGCGGAGCAGATGAAGTTCCGTTGCTATGGCGTGGAGAAAGAACCGGATACGGTGAAACTGGCGAAGATGAATCTGCTTTTGAATAATGTGCGTGGAGAGATTACGGAAGCAAATACATTTTATTCAGATCCTTATAATTCTATTGGTCAATTCGATTATGTTATGGCAAATCCTCCTTTTAACGTGGATGAAGTTAATTATGAAAGAGTATCAAAAGATGATAGGTTTACTGAATATGGGGTTCCGAGAAATAAGTCAAAATCATCAAAAAAGGAATCAGATAAAAAGGAAACTGTACCAAACGCAAATTATTTATGGATTGGATTGTTTGCAGCTGCCTTAAATAATACAGGAAAGGCTGCTCTTGTAATGGCAAATCAGGCTTCCGACGCCTCTAGTTCTGAACTTGATATCCGTAAAAAACTGATTGAGGAGGGAATAATTTGTCAGATGGTAACACTACCTTCGAATATGTTTTCCTCAGTTACATTACCTGCAACTCTATGGTTTTTTGATAAAGCCAAAGCTAAGACAGAAAGGAAAAACGAGATACTATTTATTGATGCAAGAGGTATATACACAAAAGTTGATCGTGCTCATAGAAAGTTTAGTGAAGAGCAGATAAAGAATCTTGGTATAATAACAAAACTATATAACGGAAACACAGAAGCCTTTGAACAATTGCTTCAAGAATATAAAGAGAACTTGCAAAATGCTCCAGTTGAATCCGGAGACAGTGAGCCGATGACAAAAGAGTATTGGCAAGCCCAGATCGATTGGCTTACCGATAGGTTCCCAGAAGGAATATATAGAGATGTGATTGGTTTATGTAAAGTTGCAACATTGGACGAAGAAGATGGAATTAAAGATCAAGATTATTCTTTAAACCCTGGACGATATGTTGGAGTCGTTTTTGAAGATGATGATACATCCGCCGAAGAGTTTAAAGTAGAAATGAAAATGATCAGCGATCAATTTGTTAAATTGAACGAGGATGCCAAGGGGTTAGAGGCAGCAATTGCTGACAATCTTAAGAAGTTTTTTGAGGACTAATCGATGGATAGATTTGGAGAAAAAGTGGTATGCAATCCAACAACTAAGCTTACAAAAGAAAAGAAATGCGGTTTTATTAGTATGGAGATGATAAAACCAGGATATAAGCACGTAAGTGGCGAAGCCGAAGTTTTCAATGGCCAAAGCGGTGCCAAATTTTCTGACGGAGATGTTTTAATGGCAAGGATTACCCCATGCCTTGAAAACGGCAAGATTTCGCGTGCTAAATTGCCTGATGATTGTAAAAGCGGATATGGGTCGACAGAGTTTTTCGTCTTCAGAGGAATGAAGGGTGTCACTGATACGGACTACATATACTATTTGCTAAATACTGATTATATGAAGCATATGGCAGTAAATAGCATGACTGGTGCAAGCGGAAGGCAACGTGCAGATATTGGTTTTATTAAAAGAATCAAATGGCCATTTCCAAGTTACGATAAACAGATTGAGATTTCTAAGGTGTTAAATGTATACGATGACTTGATTGAAAAGAATCTGGAGAGAATTGCTCTGTTAGAACATGCATCTGAAGAAATCTTCAGAGAGTGGTTTATTCGTTTTAGATTTCCTGGTCATGAAAGAGAACACTTCCATGATGGGATTCCTACATCATGGTGTATACAGCGAATTGAGGATTTTGGAAGAATTGAAACTGGAAAGACACCTTCAATGGAGATTGAACAATACTATGGCGATGAGATTATGTTTATTAAAACGCCAGATATGCATGGGAATACATTTGTATTAAATACTGAAGAAATGCTTTCGCAGTTAGGTAGTGATTCGCAACCCAAGAAATTGTTACCAGCCCGTTCAATCATGGTTACTTGTATAGGAACAGGAGGGGTTGTAGCATTAAATGCTGATAGGGCTCACACTAATCAGCAGATTAATTCTATCGTTTTAAAAGACGATCGCTATTTGGAATGGCTGTTTTTTTCCTGTAAGCGTTTAAAGCCGACGATAGAGTTATTTGGTGCTACAGGAACAACTATGACAAATTTGAGCAAAGGTAAGTTCTCAAGGCTGAAGATAATAACTCCGAGTGAAGATTTAATAATAAGATTTCATGAGGAAGTGAATGATATTCTTGGAAGAATCTTGATTCTTCAGAAAGAGAACCAAGAACTGATACGACAAAGAGATAGGTTGGCAAAACACTTAATATACAAAGATATTGTTTTTGAAGAATAGTGGGAAGGTAGGTGCGTCAATATGCGTAATTTCATATCAGAAGATGATATTGAACAGGCCATCCTCTCAGAGTTAAAAGAGGAACCATACAAATATGACATAATCATCTGCGACGCTGATCCCAGCAAGAGAGATGATTTGAATGACGGAACCGGGCGGGCTTCAAAGAAGGAGTGCGTCCTCCCAGCTGTGCTTGAAAAGTCTCTGAAAAAAATTAATCCGAACATTGCTCTGGAGCATATTGACCGCATCGTTAAAACACTTCGACAGGATTTCACTGGAACAGATATCGTTGCGACGAATTACAAGCTGTATCAGCAGATCCGGAACAATATCAAAATCACAGTTCGCAGGAATGGTAAGGAAGATTTTGATTTCATTAAGCTGGTAGACTTTGAACATCCGGAGAATAACACTTTTACGGCAGTGTCTCAGATGTGGATCCAGGGTAAGGTGTATTATCGAAGGCCGGATGTCTTGATATTCATCAATGGTTTGCCGATGGTCTTTATTGAATTGAAGAACAGTATTGTTAAGGTGGAGGAAGCCTACAACAAGAACCTAAAGGATTATCTGAAGGATATTCCAAATCTGTTTGCTTTCAATCAGATCTGCGTGCTTTCAAATGGCCTCGAAACAAGGCTGGGGGCCTTTAATGCTACCTATGATTTCTTCTTTGAGTGGCTGAAGGTACATTCTGAGAAGGAAAAACTGAATCGTAAGCTAATCGGCTCCGCAGAGACTGTTGATGACAGTTCTGTCCGTTACTTTGTAGAGGGACTTCTGAATAAAGAGCGACTCATTGATTATATTGAGAACTTCATACTCTTTGAGAATCAGTCCATAAAGATCATTGCGAAGAACCATCAGTATCTTGGTGTAAATAATCTTATGGAATCTGTGAAGAACCGTAAAGAGCTTAATGGTAAGCTTGGTGTCTTCTGGCATACTCAGGGTTCCGGAAAATCATACTCGATGGTTATGTTTGCGCGTAAGGTGAAGAGGAAGATAACCGGTAACTTTACGTTTCTGATCATAACAGACCGTGATGATCTCGATACTCAGATTCATAAGAACTTTGTTCGTACCGAGGTTATTGGTGTCAAGGAAGAATGCCAGCCTAAGAATGGGGCTCAGCTTCGTGAATTCCTTACGACTAATAAGGCTTTCATATTTACTCTGATACACAAGTTCCGTTATGACAAGGGGAAGAAGTACCCGGTTTTATCTACAAGGAATGACATAATCGTCTTGGTTGACGAAGCCCATAGAACACAATACAAAGATCTTGCTGAGAATATGAGAACAGCTCTGCCAAATGCCAACTACATCGCATTTACAGGAACACCGCTGCTGGGCTCTAAAAGACTGACCAATCAGTGGTTTGGTGATTATGTATCCGAGTATAACTTCGCGCAATCTGTTGAAGATGGATCGACGGTACCGCTGTTTTATTCGCGTCGTGTACCGGAGGTCGGGCTTCAGAATGATTTCCTGGACGATGATGTTGTAGATATTATTGAAGATGAGAATCTTAATGAGGATGAGACCAGACTGTTGGAGAATTCCGCTTCTCGAATTCTTGAAGTCATCAAGCGTGATGACCGTCTGGATAAGATAGCTCAGGATATTGCCCATCATTTCCCAAGGAGAGGATTTCTGGGTAAGGGTATGGTTGTTTCTGTTGATAAATATACCGCAGTAAAGATGTACGACAAGGTTCAGCATTACTGGGGTATTGAGAAACAAAAGATTATGCAGGAACGTAATCAGGTTCAGACAAAAGAAAGACGTGATGAGCTGACAAAGATCCTGAACTATATGAACACAGTTGAAATGGCGGTTATCATTTCTGAAGAAGCTGATGAGAATGATAAGTTCAGCAAGCAGGGCCTGGATATCACAAAGCATCGCCAAAAGATGAATGAAATCACTCCGGAAGGATATGATATCGAGGATCGATTCAAGGATCCAAATGATCCATTGCAATTGGTATTTGTTTGTGCAATGTGGCTCACGGGTTTCGATGTAAAGAGTCTGTCTACTCTGTATCTGGATAAGCCAATGAAGGGGCATACCTTGATGCAGGCAATAGCGCGTGCAAACCGTGTGTTTCCGGGAAAATCCTGCGGTATCATTGTGGACTATGTGAATGTCTTCAAATACATGCAGAAGGCTCTTACAGAATACGCAACTGGTGATGATGAAAAAGAATTTCCTGCTAAAAATATAGATAGGTTAATAGGATATATAAATGAAACTATAGAAGAAGCAGATTCATTTTTGCTTTCTATGGGCATAGATATTGGAAAAATAGTAGATAACACATCTACATTTGACCGTTTAGAAGAATTGAGAGATTCATACAATATAATAATTGCAAATGACGAAAGCAAAGAAAAATTTAAAGTTATACTAAATACTTTGATAAATCTTTATGATGCTTCAAAGCCAGAAATATTTGAAAAGCATTGGACTAATGACAAGTTTTCTCCTTTGGTTTATTTGTACGGTCTTTTTCATAATACTATAGATGATTATAAAATTGCCAGAGCTAGACTTAGAATGTCACAGGTGTTGGATGGTAGTGTCACAACTGACGAGTCATTTTCAGATGAATTTCATGAAGATAGTCAATATGTGATTCATGGAACGAAAGTGATCGATCTTTCAAAAGTCGATGTAGACGAACTGCGAAAGGAGATAAAAAAGGCAGAATACAAAGCTATCGAAATAGATAGTCTGAAAGAGTACTTAGAAGCAGCACTTGAGCGAATGATTAATAAAAATATAACACGAATTCAATTTTCGCAGAGATACAAAAGCATTATTGATAGATATAACGCTGGAGGCTCCGAAAATGAAGATTATTATGAACAGCTAGTTGCTCTTATTGAAGCTTTGAAAAAAGAAAATGAAAGAGCTGATACAGAAGGGCTAACAGAAGAAGAGCTTGAAATATATGATTTGCTAACCGCTGGTAAAAAACTTTCACAAGCAGATGAACAGAGGGTTAAGCTATCAGCGAAGAATCTGTTTAAAAAGCTTAGTGAAAATCGAAAGAATCTACTTGTGGTTGATTGGTACAAGGATGATCAACCAAAAGCAAAAGTGAAGTCTGCAATAGAGGAGTCTTTAAACGAAGATCTTCCGGAGAGCTATGATAAAGAATCATTCCAGTCTAAAATCGATCTTTTGATGAATCATTTTGTGGATATGGCTGTTCAAGGATATGGCTGGATAGGTGCAGTGGCATGAGTTTGGTTATCTAGTGATAGGAAAGGTGATTTCTGAATTATGAATACTATCAGTGACAAAATAATAGATGTTCTAATGGAATTACCATCTGAATGTTCATATATTGATTATAAAGTTATTCCTTATGAAAAATCCAAGAGTCATGAATTTATACGTGATATTATTGCTATGTTAAATTCAGAAGAATTAATGGAAGAGGATAAATATATAATTATTGGGGTGGAGGATAAGACTCTAAGTCTAAGGGGGATAGTTAAAGAGGAATGGAGAGATGATAATGAATGGCAAAATTTGTTAGATAAAATAAATCCAAGACCCCATGTTCAAACTGGAATTGTCGATTTTAAAGATAAATGCTTTGGATATATTTATATGAGAGCACAGGACAATATGGATCAGCCATATGAGGTGAAGGATACATGTATAGGCGATCCTAGTGCTCCATTGAAAGAAAAAAAAGGGGTGTTTAGAGGACAAGCATTTACTAGATATGGGAGTAGTAATAGAATTCTAGAAGAGGCGGGAAGACGCAGATTAATAAGAAAATCAAATATGTTGTTCAATTCCAATATGTATATTTTGAATAAAAACTCAATTGGACCAGATTATATGGATGATTCAGATGTTGTGATTGCCTCAATGATAGGATCATGGTGTGAAAGCTACGAGGGAGATATCAATGATATAAGTGATATGGCCCAAAAGGATTACCACGAGTTTATTGGTGCTATTAGGAGAAGTTATGAATCAATACCTGGGTTTTTTGAGTTAAGAAATGGATGTTGGAAATGTAAGAATCACCAAGATGCTTTAATAAGTATTGCACATAAGGTTTATGACGATAATGTTAAGACGTTATTTCGTATAGCGAAGAAAGCCTTTTTTGAAATTGATAAAAAATATGAATTGCCTCAAGATAAAAGATATATGTCAGGTATTCATAAAGATAAAAATAAATATTCAAAATCTTTTAAACATGGCTTGGCTGAAGCAATTGCTGTATTAGGAAACAACATAGATACATTTAAGAATTGCTCTAATTCGTTAATAAAGAATTTATTATATGACTTTATTAGAGGCTTGTTTCATACGAGTGATTGGAAAGTTTATGCCACAGCTGCAAATGAGTTTGAATGCTTAGGGGAGGCATGTCCAGAAGCATTTTTGCAAGAATTAGACAGGGTTATAAAAAATAAGGATAAAGCTTTTATTGAGTATTTTAACGAGAAAGAAAATGCTATAGTTACAGATTATTATGGTTATCAGTTGATTTGGATATTATGTACATTAGCTAAAATACAAGACTATTTTTCTAGGGCTATTCATTTACTATTTGAATTAGGGAAAATACAAAGTAGATTTATTGATGCCTTGGTTGGCGTTATATTACCTTGGTATCCTCAAACGCATGCATCGATTGAACTCAGATTAGGAATTGTTAAAGGATTATTTACTGATGATGATATGTTGGCGTGGGATGTGTTAATGAAATTAATGCCAAGGAAAACCACTACTGGTAATGTGATTAATAATCCTAAATATATAAAAATACAAGACATCCCAGAGAATGTATCTGTCGCAGATTATCAAAGAATCAGTTTGGAATATATTCATTTAGCATTGAGTAAAATGGATGATAATATTGATAGAATCGAAGATATGTTTAGCGTTATAGATGATGTTCCGCATGGTGTACAAAATGAAATATTGAATGTAATAGAAGAAAACTGTAAGAATATTTCTCGAAATGATAAAGAAAGACTATGGAAAAAAGGACAAGATTTTGTAAGTAATCATAGAAGATTTAAGGACGCTCAATGGGCATTAAACGAAGAACGGCTAAAAGAAATTGAAGATTTTATTAATGGCCTAGATGTTGATGCTAAGAAGCTTTTTAATATTCGCTTATTTAGAAAAGATCAATTTGAACTATATGACAGAATAGACACATTTGAGGAAGAAGAGAAGAAATTAAGAAATAAGCAGAAGGATGCCATTTTAGAAATATATCAGACTGGTGGGAAAAAGTCCTGTGATGATTTTTCAGGGCTGATTGAAAATAAATACCTATATGGGGTGATTATAGCTTCTGTTTTTTCAAATGAGGAACTTACTGAGAGCTTAGAAGAAGGAATAATTAATAAAGAAGATGAAATTGTTTCAGGTATTTCAAATGGATTGGCGTATGAACAATTAAAATTAATATTATACAGTTTTGACGATACAACAAAAGCGAATATTTTATCAAAAGTAGTTATTGATGATAATAAAATTGGGGAGATAAAACTATTAGATAATGATTCGGCGGATATATTTTGGCGAATGAGTAATGTGTGGAGGATTCATTTATCTGAGGAAAACAATATCAAGTTCGCGATCAATGGATTTAATCGTAATAATAAATATTGTGATAGTGTAGAGTTTATCCATTTTCTATTAAATGGTAATAAATCACTTGATAGCGAATTGGTAATTGAGACACTTGATAATTATCCGACTGAAGAAAAAATGAATCAAAATGAGTCGTACGCAGTAAAACAGATAATAAAATGGCTTCATAATCAAAAAGTAAATAAAGATAAAATGATACTAATAGAATGGAAGTATCTTGATTTACTAAACGAGACAGATGGTGTTTCTCCGATTTGTTTATGGAATGAACTAGCCAATAATCCCGATTTCTTTATTTATATTTTGAAGCTTATGACTGGAAGAGAAAAAATAGATTCGAAGAGTGAAGCTAAAATATCAGAACACAGTTTTGAATTGTTATCTTCGTGGAAAACCATTCCGGGCTCTGAAAAAGATGGAATAATTAATTCAGCTGCTTTGAATGAGTGGATCTTTCATGTTTCAAATAAACTAAAAGAATATGATTTAGACCGGATGGCTATGGAATATCTTGGAAAGACATTTTATTACGCGCCGAAGGATAAAGACGGATTCTTTATATCAAGGATTGTTGCTGCTTATTTGCAAAAGGAAGAAATGGATTCGGCTAGAATGGGATATGAACTAGAAGCATATAATTCAAGAGGGGTACATTTTGTTGATCCGACCGGTAAACCTGAATTTGAATTAGAGGAAAAATATAAAGACTATGCAGATGAGGCTGATAAAGAAGGATACTTTAGGTTTGCGGTAACTTTGAGAAATATAGCTAGTTCATTTCACAGACATGCTTTGGAGAATATTGAGGATTCAAGGCTTATTGGGTATGGGGAATCCCCATCAAGTTGATATAGCACATTTTTCAAAGATGGCATTTTTGTCATACAGTGCGAAACTTGCTCTTAGCCTTTATATCTTTTATTAGAGCAAGTTTCGCACTGGCAGCCAATAATGTAAATTATTACTTTGTGCTGTGACGTTTTTCTCTGAAAAATCTATTAGTAGTGTTCTTGGATTTGGTACTTGATGAATCAGCTGTAAAATAAAAAATGAAGGAGATTTTGTTATATGCAAACTAACGATAGACCGATTTCAGAATTAATGCAATCAGTTGAAAATGGAAATGCTCAGCTTCCGGATTTTCAGCGAGGATGGGTATGGGATGATAATAGAATTAAAGCATTAATTGCAAGTATCACAAATGGATATCCGGTTGGTGCAGCAATGTTTTTGGAATACGGAAATGCAAATATCAGATTTAAGTATAGAGTGATTGAAGGATCTCCAGCTCAAAATGTGGTTCCGTCAGAGTTGATTCTTGATGGACAGCAGAGGCTTACATCAATTTACGCTTCGCTTTTTAGCCCGAATCCTGTTCATACAAGAACTGATAAAGGTAAGGATATTCAAAGATATTACTATATCGATATTGAGAAAGCTCTTGATACGAGTGTTGACCGAGTTGATGCTATTATCTCAGTTCCGGAAACAAGAATGATAACATCAAATTTTGGTAGAGATATAGACTTAGATCTTTCATCACAGGAAAAAGAATTTGAACATAAAATGTTTCCTTTGAATATCATATTGGATACTCCAAAAACTTTTCTATGGCAGCAGGAATATCTTAAATACCATAATAATACTGTTGTTACAGAATATATGGATTTCCAAACTAAGATTATTATGCCAGTGATTCAATATAAAATGCCAGTCATTTTGTTGGATAAGAATACACCGAAAGAAGCAGTTTGCCAAGTGTTTGAAAATGTAAATACTGGAGGTGTATCACTAACTGTATTCGAATTGGTTACTGCTATTTTTGCAATGGATGATTTTGAGCTTAGAAAAGATTGGGAAGAAAGGCAGAAAAAATATTTTGAAGGAGATTTGCTTTCTGTGATAACAGCCACAGATTTTTTGACTGCATGTACACTTTTATCAACATATAAGAAGGGTGGTACGGTTAGTTGTAAGAAGAAAGATGTTTTAAATCTATCTCTCGAAGAATATAAAAAATACGTTGACGATTTGACAGCAGGTTTTGTTGAAGCGGAGAAAATCTTGCAAGAAGAAAGAATCTTTTCTAGTAAGGATCTTCCATATACTACTCAGTTTATACCTTTGGCGGTTCTTTGCACCCTTTTAGCGGATGGAAACAAAATAAAAGTAACCAATATAAAGAATAAGATTAAGCAATGGTATTGGTGTGGAGTATTTGGCGAGATGTATGGCGGTGCTAATGAAACAAGATATGTCTATGATGTTGTAGGTGTTATGGATTGGATCTCTGATGATACTAAGGTTCCGCGTACTGTTCAGGAATCCTTCTTCAATCCTACACGTCTTTTGGGATTACAATCAAGATTATCTGCTGCATATAAGGGTATAATGGCACTTGTCTTAAAGAATCATTGCCAGGATTTTATCTCCGGAAGAGAAATGGACTTTACTGTGTATAAGGCAGAGAATATAGATATACATCATATTTTCCCAAGAGCATATTGTGAAAGTAAGAAGTATGACAAGACACTTTGGAATTCGGTTGTGAATAAAACACCAATTACATATTCGACAAACCGAGAAATCGGAGGTGTTGCACCAAGTGCATATCTTTCGAAAATAGAGAATAAAGGTCAAGTGGCAGGAGATGTCCTTGATAAGTATATAGGCACTCACTGGATAGATGTTTCATGTTGTCGAAATGATGATTTCCATGGACATATTATTAGTAGAGCTAAAATGCTGCTTGCGGCAATTGAAAATGCAACGGGTAAGTCTATCGCTGGTAAAGATAGTGAAGAAGTAATAAATAGTTTTGGAGAATCATTAATATGAGATTGTATACTAAGTCTTATGTTTAATTAAAAGTAGAGGTGTGCTGCATGAGTGAACTGATAAAAATAAATGAAGAATATGCTGCATGGATAAAAGGAATCAGCCAAAGATTCAGGCGCAGTCAGATAAAGGCAGCGGTTAAAGTTAATGATGAAATGTTGCGATTCTATTGGGGATTGGGATCCGATATTTCTCATAGAGAAATGGAAAATAAGTATGGCAAGTCTTTTTTCAAGAACTTAAGCGCTGATTTAAAGGATGTACTTCCTGATGTTAAATCATTTTCTGTTACTAACTTACATTATATGAAATGGTTCTATGAAATGTATCCTGATGCATATTCAAATTTACCCCAAGCTGGGGTAGATTTGGAGTATGGAAAGAATTTACCCCAAGTTGGGGTAAATTTGAACCAAGCGATTTTTTATATTCCTTGGGGACATAATAAAATAATAATTGACAAATGCAAGAACGATAAAGAGAAAGCTTTATTCTTTGTTAGGAAAACCCTGGAAAATAATTGGTCACGAGCAGTTCTGATGAACTTTTTGGATACGAATCTGTTTGAAAGAGAAGGAAAAGCTATCTCTAATTTTGAACTAGCGCTTCCAGAACCACAAAGTGATTTAGCACAGGCGATGACAAAAGATCCTTATAATTTTGATTTCCTTACATTGCGAGAGAATTACGATGAAAAAGAGTTTAAAGATGCACTGATGAATAATGTGCAAAAGTTTCTTCTAGAGTTAGGAATGGGATTTGCATTCGTAGGAAGAGAGTATCGACTTGTTGTAGGTGAAACAGAGCAGTTCATCGATATGCTTTTTTATAATATCAATAACCATTGTTATGTTGTAGTAGAAGTAAAGACCAGAGACTTTGAACCTGGTGATATGGGACAACTTGGTACGTATATCTCGGCTACGGACGGAATACTGAAAAAAGATGGGGATAACCAAACTGTTGGATTATTGATTTGTAAGGGTAAAGACAATATTCTCGCTCAATATGCAGTAAATAGTATGAAAACGCCTATTGGTATATCAGAATATCAACTTAGTAATATTATTCCGGAAAACTTCAAGAGCTCTATGCCTACTATTGAAGAAATAGAGCAAGGACTAAATGATTAGAATAATTTTTATATTCCCGACAAATTTCCGACGGTTGCCCTAATGCATGTCCGATTTTTAATCTGTAATATATTAATCATGATACATAAGTATTAATACAGATTAAGGAGGCTAGGGACATGAAGCGTGATAGAGATGATAAGAAGAAAACTCGCTTTGTAAGATATAAAGAGGGTGCTGCGTTATATAGTATGTGCCAGACAAAGTTTGAGAGACTTGCTAAGGATGCCAATGCCGTTTACAAGGTTGATAAGCTTGTCCTTGTAAATACTGATATCCTTGATGATTATCTGGAAACATTTCATATCATTACAAATTATTCGTAAGAAATGAAATGGGGAAATGCCGGAAGTGAATTATTTGAGATTGTATTATCGTTCAACATAAATTATAATTGAAATGTCAGTAGGAGGTAATTGATTTGGCTAAGGTAGGAAGACCGAAGGCTGACAATCCGAAAAGTATAGCAATAGGAGTAAGGCTTACGGTTGAAGATTATGAAAAATTAAAAAATGATGTTGCTTCCCATGACATAACCATAAGTGAAGCTGTCCTTCAAGGGCTGGAGTTATTAAGACAGTCCTGGAATGATCAGCAGAGGTAGTTAGTGTTCACTTCCGCTTTCCTTCTTGAAAGATAAGGAGGAATCATATTATCTATGCAGAGGGTGCTGAAGGAAAGAAGCACGAAGTATTTGAGACACTCGCAAATAATGTTTCAGTATTTTAAGGAAAGTGCTTCGGTTATATAAGTGTTGATAATAAGGAATAATACTTTTGCTTATTTTTTTCGAAATAGCAATGTACGGGATAATGAGTGATAATAAGTATCACCGAGAAGTAATCCCGACACTGAAGAGCGAGAAGAAGTAAGCTTAGTAAAATAGTCATTTGTGAGGTGTTGCAAATGAACTTTATCTTTGATCTTGATCAGACATTACTAGACTTTCACGCAACAGAATATAAAGCGCTTGGTATAGTGCTGAAGTCAAATGGCCTCTCGTTTTCAGATGAGATTTATCAGGCGTTTAAAACCTACAATAAATCTCTTTGGCAGGAATTAGAAAAAGGAACTATCACAAGAACAGAGCTTTTTACAAAAAGATTTCAGTATGTGTTAGATCTATGTGATGGAGATGCATCTTCCCTGAATCCGCTTACAATCAATGATGATTTTATCAAAACAATGTCTGTAAATGGAATTCTGATGGAAGGGGCAGATGACTTCATAAAGAAGTTAAAAGAAAATATCCCAGATTCCCGAATCTTTATCGCTTCTAATGGAGCAACCATAAATGCAATGGGAAGAATAGCTTCAACGGGACTTGATAAGTATATAGATGAGGTATTCATAAGTGAAGACCTGGGAGTGGCAAAGCCTGATCCTGCTTTCTTTGATATATGTATAGAACGTATTGGTGAACCAAGAGAACTATGCATCATGATAGGAGATTCACTTACATCAGATATGCTTGGTGCACAAAATGCTTCTATGGATTCGGTATGGTTCATGCCATCTGGAAATATAGAAGAAGCTGTGACTAGATACGATATCAACTACTGCGCATCTTCATTTGATGAATTGTATGATGTCCTGGAAAAATGGGCAAAAAAGATAACTGGCGCCTATGAGTAGAAATACTTGTAGGCGTTTTTTATGTCATAGAGAAAATTTTGTGGTATAGTAATGCAGTGGCATTTAGATGTCTACTTAAGTATGTGAGGTGAAAGGTTTTGGTAATACAAATAGTAGAAGATGATAAAACACTGAGCGAAGGAATATCCATATCTCTTGGTGACTTCGCGGATAGTTTTCATAAGGAATATAAGATAGGGGATGCGAAAGCAGGCTTTGATAAATATGGCGAAGAGATTAGTTTGATAATACTTGATCTCAATCTTCCGGATGGAATAGGCTATGATTATTTAAAATATGTAAGAGAAAGAAGTTCTGTTCCTGTTCTTATCCTTACAGCGAATGATTTGGAGATGGATGAAGTTACAGGTCTTACAATGGGTGCTGATGATTTCCTTACAAAACCATTTAGTCTTGCAGTTCTTAGGGCAAGGGTAACTGCACTGATTCGTCGCAGTCAGATGACAGGAAATACGACTTCAGGAGATACACATGCAGACACAGTAAATGACAAGTCTGCAATATATGAAATTGATGACATGGTATTTGATTTTGACAAGCTCATCTTTAAGAAAGACGAGGAGGAAATATTCCTTAGTGTGAATGAACAAAGACTCCTCAAGGTATTCCTGGATAATAAGGGGATGATTCTTACAAGAGATACTCTTATTGAAAGATTATGGGGCGACAGTGGTGAATATGTTGAAGAAAATGCATTGTCTGTAACCGTTAATCGTCTTAGAAGTAAGATAGAAAGCTCTGGAGGAACTAAGCACATTAATACAGTATATGGACAGGGCTATAGATTCGAATAACAAAAGAAGATTGGAATTAGAATTATACAAAAGAGGATTATTTAATTGTTTAATAATAAAGTAATTGAAAGATTAGACCAGATGCTCGATGATGCAATGAATGGCACATTTTCAGAGAGCAGTTATGATGAGACGAAACTTTCCAGACTTGAATCTAAGTGGAAAGAGTTTCTCGGAACATCGGTCCTATCAAATCAGAATCTGGAAGAAGAGAGACATAGACTGGAACAATTTATATCAGACATATCTCATCAGACTAAAACCCCTATGACTAACATCAAGATGTACACTGAGCTGCTGAGTGAAGAGGTAAATGCCCTTCAGAAAAACGAGGCAGATGCTGAGGCGGTAAAAGCTTCGATAAAGAAGATACAGAAGTATACAGAGGAGATAGGAAGACAGAATGAACGACTTGAATTCCTCATCGATTCTCTTACGAAGCTCTCCAGACTTGAAAGCGGCACCCTGGAAGTGGTAGCGAATCAGTCCAGCGTAAATGAGCTTGTCCATTCCGGCATAGCTGCCGTTAAAGCAAAAGCCAGTAAGAAAGAGATTAAGATCATTACAACTGCCACAGAAGAGGATACAGCCGTAACAGCTGCCTTTGACATGAAGTGGACATTGGAAGCATTGATAAATGTACTTGATAATGCGGTCAAATATTCTCCGGATGGTGGAACCATTGAAGTGAAGTTGTCGGAAACAGAAATGTATGCGTCCATCCATGTAATTGATGAAGGACAAGGTATTTCTGAAGAAGATGCCACGAAGATTTTTGGAAGATTCTTCCGCAGCAGTGAAGTTCAGCAGGATGACGGCGTTGGAATTGGACTCTATCTGACGAGAGAGATTCTATCTAAGGAGGATGGCTATATTAAAGTTATATCAAATGATAAAAGAGAGGGCGGGGAATTCGTTCTCTATCTTAGGAAGTAAACATCGGAAAAATTAGTAAAATGAAGTAAATCAGGAGCGATTCAATCATGGAATTGCTCCTTTTTTGAATTCTTTCAAAAGTGAAAGATTTGAGAAATAATCTGGAAAGAAACATATGATAGTATTAGGACAGTAAAAAAAAGAGAGACAAAGTTCTCGATAATGGAGGAATAAAAATGAGTATTTTAATTGCAGAACATTTAAAGAAATATTACGGCGAGGGGGAAACACTTGTTAAGGCATTAGATGATGTAAGCCTGAAGGTTGAAAGAGGCGAGTTCCTAAGTATCATCGGAACAAGCGGAAGTGGTAAGTCAACATTGCTTCACATGCTTGGCGGACTTGATAATCCAACCGAAGGAAAAGTAATTATAGATGACAAGGACATCTCAGGACTTAAGGGCGACGAGCTTTGCATCTTCAGAAGAAGAAAGATTGGATTTATCTTCCAGAGCTTCAACCTGGTTCCATCAATTAGCGTTTATGACAACATCGTCCTTCCGCTTCAGCTGGATGGCAAAAAGGTCGATAAGGAATACATACAAAATGTAATCGAAACTCTTGGTATCGAAAAGAAGTTAAATGTACTTCCTTCTAAACTGTCTGGTGGACAGCAGCAGAGAGTAGCCATAGCAAGAGCGCTTGCATCAAAGCCAGCTATTATCCTCGCGGATGAGCCAACAGGAAACCTTGATACAAAGACGAGTCAGGATGTACTTGGACTTCTGAAAACTACAGGAAACAAGTTCAATCAGACAATCGTTATGATCACACATAATGATGAGATAGCTCAGATGGCTGACAGAACAATTCGAATCGAAGATGGACATGTATTTGCGTAAGAAAAATCAAAAAAGTAAATGAAATTAAAATAACTTGAATAAAGGAACAAATCATGAAGAACGTTAATAATAAAAAGGCAATCAACAATATAGCAACAAGTGGAATCAAGGCGAAGTTTAGTAAGTATGTAATACTTGTTATGGCGGTAATACTAACAAGTCTTCTTTTCTCGTCACTTTTCTCTGTAGGTGGAAGCATGATAAATGAGATGCAGGAAGGTTCCATGAGACAGGCCGGCGGAAGTAGCCATGGTAGTTTTAAGTATCTTACAGAGGCTGAGTATAATCAGATAAAAGATGATCCAAAGCTTAAATCTGTCAATTATAGAATCATGGTAGGTAACCTTGCAAATGAGGAACTGAAGAAAATCCATTCAGAGTGTTATTTCGCTGAACTTGAAAATGCGAAGAATGGATTTAGCGCTCCTACAGAAGGTAGAATGCCTGAAGCTGAAGATGAGGTTGTTCTCAGTAATGTTACACTTGAGGCTTTAGGTGTCCCATGTGAATTGGGAAGTAAGGTTACTCTTGATATAGAATTAGAAGATGAAGTGATAGAGAAAGAATTTACAGTGTGCGGAATCTATGAGGGAGATCCTATAAGTCCAGCGCAGATGACATATTTCTCAAAGGGCTTTCAGGAAAAGTATGCTCCTGCTAAGACAGTACCACTTCCAGAATCAGATACAAATGATTATATTGGTAGATATTCAGTAGATTTTAATTTCAGTAATAGTATAAATATTGAAGGTAAGGTTCAGGAACTTATAGCCAGAACCGGAATCAGAGAAGATGTTGATTACGGTGTTAACTGGGCTTATGCAGCAAGCAGTCTTGATCCATCTATGATCATCATATGCCTTGCACTTGCTGTAGTATTTATGTTGGCAGGTTACCTGATCATATTTAATATATTTGATATAAATATCATCTCAGATATTCAGGAGTTCGGTCTTCTTAAGACAATCGGAACAACAGAGAAGCAACTTAGAAAGATAGTTATGAAGAGAGCAAACATCATTTCTCTTATTGGTATTCCAGTTGGAACAGCCCTTGGAGTTCTGGTTGCAGTAGTACTTCTTCCAATCATTTCAGGACAGTTCAGTACTGTTAATGTTGGAAAGGGTGAGCTTCACCTAAATGTATGGATGCTTCTCGGTGCAGCGGCATTTTCTTATATCACAGTAATTATCAGCGCTATGAAGCCTTGCCGTAAGGCTGCAAAGGTTTCACCAGTTGAGACAGTTAAATATACTGAGGAAACAGATAAGAATGGAAAGCCTAAGAAGAAGCTGATCACAGTAATCCTTTCACTTTCACTTGCACTTGTTGTACTTAATTCAGTTTATGGATTTGTAAGTGGTTTCAGTATGGATGGTTATGTTGAGAATCTGATCATAGCAGATTTCAGCGTACAGGATGTTACAGTGGATGACCCAGGTGCATCGTATAAAGAAACTCAGGCGATTGATTCAACTCTTTTGGAGAACTTAAAAGGACTGGATGGAGTTGAAGAGGTTGGAGCGGTTTATGTGAATGATACATTCCAGGAGTTCGGTGATGAAAACTGGGCTAAGATTGAGGAAAATGTAATTAACACAGATTTGATGAAGGAGAAGTATGCTAGTCTTGGCTATTCAGAAGCAGATATAAAAAGTACAGACGAGGATACGAGAACATCAAAAACTCTGGAAGGAAAGACATATGGTGTTGGAAAGCTTGCTTTTGATAAGCTGAAGGTTCTGGAGACAATAGATGGAAAAGATAGTATCGACTGGGATACATTTAACAGTGGAAACTATGTTCTTATGACAAGATTTATGACGGATAATGATGAGGCGGATTTCCTTAAGCCGGGAGACAAGGTTCAGATTAGAAGCTACAATCCTAAGTATCAGGAGACTGTGAAGGATGTCGATGAAAATGGAAAAGAAATCGAGTGCGTCAGCTATGAAAATGCACCTATGAAGGAGTACGAGATCTACGGTATAGTGGAAATGCCAATAGCTATGGATCTTGGAGTTTATAACCTTTTCGAATGTAACTATGTGCTTCCAGAGGATGAGTTCCTTGCTCTTAATGGTTCTGACTGGGGCGCTATGAGAGTTCTTATGAATGTTGAGGATTCCAAAGAAGCATCTGTAAATGATTGGCTGAAGAACTATACAAATAAGGTAAATTCTAATATGGATTATAATTCCAAAGAGAGCATCGAAGAAGAGTATGCTTCATTTGGCAGCATGATAAAGACAGTAGGTATTGTGGTAGCAGCAATCCTTGGACTTATCGGTCTTATGAACTTTGCTAATACTATGATCACATCAATAATTGTAAGAAGCAGAGAACTTGCAATGCTTGAAGCTGTAGGAATGACAGGTAAGCAGCAGAAGATAAAGCTGATGAAAGAAGCAGTAGTTTATCTGATCTGGACAGCCATCTGTTCAACTGGTATTTCTACTCTGATGAGCTTTACACTTGTAAAAATGCTTGTAGCAAATGTGCCAATGTTCAATTGGAACTTCACACTTCTTCCAATCGGAGTAACACTCCCATTTATCTGTGTGATGGTCATTGTTATACCTATAGTTGCTTACAACAAGCTTTGTAAGAGAAGCGTAGTTGACAGACTGCGTGTAGAATAAAATATGGACGTCATAAGCTTTGCTTATGGCGTCTTTTATTCTGTTATAAGTCTCTGCAATGTGGTATATTATAACTTAGTAGTACTATGGGGTATTTAATGGAGGAGTTTATTTTGAAAAAGCTATCACCTAAGGGGAGTATGAACGATAGAATTGATACAGTTCTATATAAATTCCGTTCGAGAATGAGGGCCTATCCGCCTGGAATGTGTCCAATTTCTCTTTATCGTTCACTTCTTCAAATTTCAATGAATCAGTCCTGTGGAAAATGTATTCCATGTAGAGACGGTCTTGTCGAAGTAGATAGAATGCTGCAAAGTATAATGGCAGGTTCAGCCGATGAAACTGTAGTTGAAAAACTTACAGATATGTGTCAGATGATTGCGAAAACATCTGATTGTGCTATTGGTATTTCTGCCGCTCAGCTTATCTTAGATAGTCTTGAACAGTTCCCTGATGAATATGAAAGTCATGTTAAAGAGCATCATTGCATAACAGATGTAAAGCAGACAATTCCCTGCGTAACTAAGTGTCCTGCTCATGTTGATGTTCCGGGATATATTGCGCTGATTAAAGAGGAGGACTATGCTGGTGCTATAAAGCTCATCCGTGCACGCAATCCTTTTCCAACTGCTTGCGCCTATGTGTGTGAGCATCCGTGCGAGAAGAGATGTCGCCGTGCTATCATAGATGATCCTATCAATATTCGTGGTCTCAAAAAGTATGCTGTAGATTCAGTTAAAGCTGATACAGTAGAAAATCCAAAGAAGAATGTTTCCACTGGTAAAAAGATTTCTATTATAGGTGCAGGTCCATCTGGACTTACTGCAGCTTATTATCTTGCGCTTATGGGACATGCTGTTACTATTTACGATGAGCATGAACTTCCTGGTGGAATGCTTAGATATGGTATACCTGAATATCGTCTTCCAAAAGAGGAACTTGAGCATGACCTGAAGGCAGTTATGTCTGCAGGAGATATTGATTTCCGTGGAAATACCAAAGTAGGAAAGGACATAACTTTTGATGAAATCAAAGGTGAATCAGATGCTACGTATCTGGCTATAGGTGCACAGATTGGAAACCGAATGCCAGTTGATGGAGCAGATGCTTCCAATGTTATCCCTGCTGCAGATTTTCTTCAGCAGGTTTCAAGAGGAGATAACCCTGACCTTACAGGAAAAAGAGTGGCGATTATTGGCGGCGGAAATGTAGCGATGGACGCAGCCAGAACAGCAGTAAGACTTAAATCTGAAACAGTACATGTATTCACCCGAAAAAGAGATGATTATACAGCTGTCCAGGAAGAGATAGTTGATGCTATGCAGGAAGGAGTGCGTTTCCGTACACTCCTGAGCTTTTTAAATATTGAAACAGATAAAGAAACTGGAGAGGCAGTAGCTGTATGGCTCCAACCTGAGATTGTTGGAGAATATGATCAGAATGGAATGATGACTACTGAGCATTCTTCAAATTATCCATATCGTTTCAAATGTGATTACTTAATCCTTGCAGTTGGTCAGAAGAGTGATGTTGCGACCTTTGAAGTAGCAGGGGTTCCAACTGAAAGAGGAAGGATCAAAGCAGACGAAGAATGTAAAGTTGCAGATTCAGATGGCATTTTCTCAGGTGGTGACTGTGTAACAGGACCATCAACAGTAATAAATGCTGTTGCAGCTGGACAGGTGGCTGCATATAACATAGATGAGTATCTGGGATATCATCACAAGGTTAATACGTTTGTGGATATTCCGGTTGCACTTCCAAATCCATGTACTCCTACTGGAAGGGCTGAGATTGAAATGAGAGACCCTTATGAAAGAAAAGAGGGATTTGATCCGGTGGAACTTCCAATGACCTATGAGGAGGCAATGAGAGAAGCAGGTCGTTGCCTTAGATGCGACCACCATGGTTGTGGTGTTCTGAAAGGAGGTCGTGGAGATGAGTGATATTGTTAAAGTAAAAATAAATGATATTGATATAGAAGTTGAAAAGGGTACGACCATCCTGAATGCAGCTACGGCGAATGAAATTGAAATTCCTACTCTCTGTTATCTTGTTGGTGTATCTGATGTTGGTATGTGCCGTCTTTGTATGGTGGAAGTGGAGGGCTATGACAGCTTCCTTCCTGCATGTCGTACAAAATGTATAGATGGCATGGTCATTACAACTGAGAGTGAAACTCTTACTTCGTACAGAAGAGAGATTCTGAATCTTATCCTGGCTAATCATAACCTGAACTGTATGAACTGCCCTGCCAATGGTACATGTAAGCTTCAGAGATTTTCGAATCTTTATAAGGCGGACAAAAATACCTATCAGGGTTCCAGAGTTATTACCGGAGATCCGGCCATTTCAGTTTCAGATGACAATCCTTATATTGCATTTGATTCAGAGAAATGTATTCAGTGCCAGCGCTGTGTAAATGTTTGTCACAACATATCCGTTAACGGTGTTCTTGCTGGTGAGAGATGCGGAAATAAGACTACCATCCTCCCTGTTTTTGGAAAGGACTATAAAACAAATGGATGTGAGTCCTGTGGAAACTGTACCAGCGTTTGTCCAACGGGTGCTCTGTATTTAAAGAGGAAGAAAACATATAGAAGCTGGGAAACATCCCGCGTACTTACTACATGTCCACATTGTGCAACTGGATGTCAGTTCAACTTTGTAATGAAGGACGGAAAGATAGTTGATGTAGAGACGGTTGATGGACCAGCAAACCACAGAAGACTCTGTGTTAAGGGACGTTCGGGAAGTTATGACTTTGTTTATTCAAAGGACAGACTGACAAAGCCTCTTATCCGTGATGAGGCCACTGGAGAGTTTAGAGAAGCTTCCTGGTATGAGGCTATTTCTTATACTGCAAGACGTTTCATGGAAATAAAAGAAAAGTATGGCGGAGAAGCACTGGCTGGTTTTGCATGCTCCAGATCCGCTAATGAAGATATTTATATGGTCCAGAAGATGGTAAGAACATGCTTTGGGTCAAATAATACAGACAACTGTGCCCGTGTTTGTCATTCGGCGACTGTTGCCGGACTTGCAAAGACTCTTGGTTCAGGTGCTATGACAAATCCGATTGCTGATATAACTAAGGGTGTAGATTGCATTTTCCTTATGGGTTCTAATCCGGAAGAGGCACATCCTGTTATTGGAATGAGAATAAGAAAAGCGGTTAAAAATGGAACTCGCCTTATTGTAGTTGATCCACGTGATATAGGACTTACAAAGTCAGCGGATATTCATCTGAAGCTTCGCCCTGGAACAAATGTTGCATTTGTGAATGGTTTGATGCACGTTATCATTAAAGAAGACCTTGTGGATCATGATTATTTAGAGAATTTCACAGAAGGCTATGAGGAACTTAAGAAACTGGTTGAGGATTATACGCCTGAGAAGGTGGCGGAGATATGCCATATTGATCCAGACCAGCTTGTTGAGGCTGCAAGGATGTATGCTACTGCGGAGAAGGCGCCTATTATTTATTGCCTTGGAGTTACAGAACATTCAAGCGGTTCTGAAGGTGTAATGTGCCTGGCTGATATGGCGGCTATTTGTGGAAAGATTGGAAAGAGTGGATGCGGTGTTAATCCGCTTCGTGGACAGAACAATGTTCAGGGTGCTTGTGATATGGGAGCTCTGCCTACTGACTATCCAGGATATCAGAAAGTTGATAACCCAGAGGTTCAAAAGAAGTTTGAGGAGGCCTGGGGCGTTAAGCTTAGTTCAAAACCTGGACTTAAAGCAACAGATGTTTTCCCAGCTGCAATAGAAGGCAAGATAAAGGGTCTCTATATCTGCGGTGAGGATCCAATAGTTACTGATCCGGATACCCATCATATTGAGAATGCTCTTAAGAGTCTGGACTTCTTTGTTGTTCAGGATCTCTTCATGACAAAGACAGCTGAATATGCGGATGTAGTTCTTCCTGGTATAAGCTATGCTGAGAAGGAAGGTACATTCACAAATACTGAAAGAAGAGTTCAGCGTATCCGTAAGGCTGCAAGCCTTCGTGGTGATATGAGACCTGATACAGATATCATCATAGATCTTATGAATGCAATGGGATACAGGCAGGAATTTATGACACCTGCACAGATAATGGACGAGATTGCATCTGTTACTCCTAGCTTCCATGGTATCAGTCATGAGAGACTTGATAGAGAGGGAGGCATTCAGTGGCCATGTCCTGAAAAAGATCATCCGGGAACGCCGATATTACATGTTGGAAAACCTGTAAGAGGAAAGGTACTTCTTTATCCTGCGGCTTATAAGCCATCCCAGGAACTTCCTGATGATGATTATCCATTTATTCTTTCAACAGGACGCATTTTATATCATTATAATGCCACCGCTATGACAGCCCGTTCTGAAGGACTTATAGACCTGGCTGGTGAAGGGTTTATAGAAGTGAATTATAAAGATGCGGATAGACTGGGAATCAAGAATGGGGAGAGAATAAAAGTCTGGAGCAGAAGAGGTGAAATCACTGCGACAGCACATGTAGGCAGAAAGGTTTCAGAAGGTGAAACATGGATGCCATTCCACTTTGAAGATTCGCCAGTAAATGTAATCACTAATGCGGCGCTTGATGATATTGCGAGAATTCCGGAGTATAAGGTGTGCGCAGTTAATATAGGAAAGCTAGAAGAGAATTAAACTAATATTGATTTTTATAAAGGTAGGTAGTTGTAATGCAGGAGAATAATACAGTCAAAAAGAAGAGGGCGCTTGTCACTACTCTTTTTGATGGCAGCTTAAAATCTGATATTTTTATTATGCTGGTCTTATGTTTTGCAGGTGTTTTCTGCAAGAAGATGATCAATCCATTTGCAAATACTGTTACAGATTCGCTTCATGTTCCAGGAGGAATTTCTACTGCTATTGCTTTGATGTTCCTGGTGGTTGCATCTGGTATAACAGGAAGAAAATGGTGTGCCAGTGCCATGGGTCTTGCTCAGGTGGTTATGGCACTTGCTCTTGGGTCCATGGGAAGTATGGGGCTTCTGATGCCGCTTGCTTATCTTATTCCTGGAGTTGTGATTGATCTTGTTATGCTTATTCCTGAGAATAGAATTATTTCTTTAATGGGAAAATCTTTTATTGCAAATATAGCCAGCTCAGTTTCTGCGGCTCTTTTTGCTGATATAGTTGTTTTCCATTTACCTGTTAAACCACTTGTGGTTTATTTATGTCTTGCTACGGTAAGTGGCGCGATATGTGGATTTATTGCGGGGGCAGTTAGTTCTTCGATAGATAAAAAGAAAAATGAAGAAAATGAGGGGGATGGAAAAGATGAGTGATACAGAGGTAATTAATACTGAAGATGTTAATGCAGAAAAAACAGGTGAGAAAAAGAGTGGCTGGAAAGGGCTTCTTGTAACTATTATCATACTGCTTGCTATAACAGCTGGAGCGGCTATCTGGTATAACCAAAGCCTTAATAAAACTCCAGAGCATTCACTTGTGGTTGTAACTGGCGGAGAAGAAAAGGTTGTTGATATTGATAAGCTTGACCTTGTTAGTTTTAGCGGAACTGCTGTGAACGGAAAGGGAGAACAGAAAGATATCGAGGCAGAAGGCATTCGACTTGAAGATGTAATTGATTCATCAGATTATTCAGAAGTTACTGTTACATCAGATGATGCTTACTCAGCGGATGTAAAGAAGGAAGAAATGGGTGAGGCCTGGCTGGAGATAGAAGATGGTTCAGCAAGACTCTATGTATTTAGCGATACAAATTCAAAGAGAAATGTAAAAAATGTAGTGAGGATAGAGGTTAAATGACAGAGTATTCTGCGATTATCCTGGCTGGTGGAGAAAGCAAACGAATGGGACAAAAGAAATCCACTTTGCTTCTTCAAGGGAAAACATTTATTGAAATCATAATTGATAAGCTCATTGATATTGGCATTAGAGAAATACTGATTTCCGGTTATGAATATAATCTGGAAAAATATAGGGATACCGAGTGTGTTTTTAAAACCGTGAAAGATATTTATCAAAATAAGGGACCGCTTGCCGGAATTCATGCAGGGCTGGAAGCTGCGGATCATAATTCTGTTCTGATTGTCACGGAAGACGCACCGTTGGTTCCGATAGATTTTATGAAACAATTGATGCAGGAACATGAGGAAAATGATTCTTCTATTACAGTTACCAGAAGTGGCGATAGACTTCAGCCATTACTTGGTATTTATGACAAGAGTCTGATTTCTGAGTGCGATGATATTCTTCAGGGAGACAAGGCTACTGTAAGGGCATTGATTGACAGAGTAGGATGCGGTGAAGAGACTTTTGATGGTGACGAAATATTGATCAGAGGCTGCAACACACCCGAAGAATATGAACTGGTGAGAAAGCATTTATCCTAAAAACGTGACATAGGTTTATAGAAGAAAAATTAGGAGGCGATGAAAATGGGCAATGTATTAGTGGCATATTTTAGTGCGAGCGGAGTTACTTCAGGGGTTGCCAAGAAATTGGCAGATGCGGCTGGCGCTGATCTTTATGAAATAGCACCGGAGCAGGTTTATACAAAGGCAGACCTTAACTGGATGGATAAGGAGAGCAGAAGTTCAGTGGAGATGAATGACCGCTCAGCGCGTCCGGCTATTGCAACAAAAGTTGAAAATATGGATCAGTATGATACGGTATTTGTAGGCTTCCCAGTATGGTGGTACAGAGAACCATCCATAATAGATACATTTATGGAAGCTTATGATTTCAGTGGAAAGAAAGTTGTTCCTTTCTGTACATCAGGAAGCAGCGGAATCGGTGATACATATAAAAACCTTCAGGAACTTGCACCTGGTGCAACTGTTGTAGAAGGAAAAAGATTAGCAAAAGGAGTTTCAGAATCGGATCTGAGTGCATGGGTTAAGGAGTTTTAGTATGCAATACAGAAAAGATAAAAATGGAAATGAACTTTCCATGTTGGGTTATGGCTGTATGCGCTTCACAAAGAAGGGCAATAGCATTGATATTGATAAGGCTGAAAAAGAAATCATGGCAGCCTTTGAAGCAGGTGTAAATTATTATGATACAGCCTATATTTACCCAGGAAGTGAGGCGGCTCTTGGAGAAATAGTAGAGCGAAATGGAATCAGAGATAAGATTAATATCGCGACAAAGCTTCCTCAGTATTTAATTAAGAATCGCAAAGGCCTTGATAAATATTTTGATGAAGAGCTTTCACGTCTTAGAACAGATCATGTTGATTATTACCTGATGCATCATCTTACAGATGTGGAGATGTGGGAGAAACTCAAGGCGGTAGGAATTCTTGAGTGGATAGAAGAAAAGAAGAAATCCGGTCAGGTAAGAAATATCGGTTTTTCATATCATGGAAACACAGATAATTTTATAACCATATTAAATGACTTCGACTGGGATTTTTGTCAGGTCCAGTACAACTATCTGGACGAGGTTACACAGGCTGGTGTTAAAGGAGTTAAGGCTGCGGCTGAGAAGGGCGTTCCAGTAGTTATTATGGAGCCACTTCGTGGTGGTAAGCTTGTGGGGATGCTTCCAGAAAAAGCAAAGAAGATATTTGCTGACAGCGACAGAGGATGGACTCCTGCAGAGTGGGCTTTCAGATGGCTTTATAATCAGTCGGAAGTAACAGTTGTTCTTTCAGGAATGAATTCTCTCGAGATGGTTCAGGAAAATTGTAAAACAGCCAGTGATATGCAGGCTGGAACTCTTACTGATAAAGACTTTGAACTTCTTGAAGAAGTAAAGAAAGCAATAAAAGAAAAAGAAAAGGTAGGCTGTACGGGATGCCGCTATTGTATGCCTTGTCCTAAGGGCGTGGATATTCCTGGAACTTTTGCCTGCTGGAACACAATGTATACAGAAAAGAAAAAAGAAGGCAGGTTCCAGTATGCTCAGACAGTTGGTCTTACAAAAGAACCAGCCTTTGCTACACAGTGTGTTGAGTGTGGTAAATGCGAGCAGCATTGTCCTCAGAGTATTCCAATCAGGGAAATGCTTAAGAAAGCAGATAAGGATCTTCGTCCACTTGGATATAAGATAGGAATCAATGTGGCAAGAAAATATATGTTTAGAAAAAAGAAGAAAAAGACACAATAAAAAAGTAGCGAGCCCTCGGGCTCGTTACTTTTTTTATACCAATCCAGATGTTACTCCGTTTCCAACATTTGGAGAAACAATTGACCAAATCAAATCAATAATAAACAGAATCGAAAGGACTATACATATTATCCATCTATATTTCTTAGCGGCCTTTCCATAAAGGTCATCCAGGAACGGCGATATGATGTAGGTGAATGCCCATCCCGCCATGCCGAAGACCAGAAGTCCCTCGAAGCAGATGCGTCCGTTAAGATTTAGGAAGTATCCTGTATAGTCCCACCATTTTTCGTTGAATAAAACTTCAAGTATCCATGAAGTAAAGTATTCTACAGCTCCACATACAATTACGGTTAGAGTAAACAGAAGTGCTGGTTTTTCTCTAAATGGTCTCAGTAAGAGGATTATCAGCATTCCACCAACTCCGTATATTGGAAGCCATGGTCCATGCATGGTTCCTCTGTTAACAAATTGACCAGTATTGGCAAGATAGAAGATGACCTCCCAGCACCATCCAAATAACGAATATGTAAAGAACAGTTGAAGGAGTGAAAGGAAGGAATACTTCCTCATGTAATCATATTTAAATTTGTGTACATCTATTGTAGGGATATCCAGAGTTTCTTCCCCAGATGGATGCTCTCTTTCTTCTATATGTTCAATGGCCAGCATGTCATCATTTAGAAGTTTTCTAAGACCAAGAGGAAGATCGTTCTTTCTGAGTCCCCTTATTGTCATATACAGCTCTGCTTTAACACATTCAATATATGCATCTGAGAAAAACAGACCCGAAAGATTGAAGGTGAAGTAAGAGACAATGTACCAAGGGAACAGAGAAAGTTCTATCAGGAATGCACGGTATTTATTTCCATACATAAGATCCTTGGAAAGTCTGAATGCTTCCCTTGTGGATACATTTGGATTCTCCGCTACAATGTATGGAATCATCATATATTCATAATGCTTTATGATTCCGCCGATGATAGTAATGTTCCACAATGTCTGGAAAAGATATTTAATGAACATTACCTTGGATATATTTTTAAGTCTTTTATTCTTGTATGGGAAAAGAAGTTCGCCTGCGCCAGTTGCATGGTATCTGCGCTGTTCCAGATAGTACCTGTTCTTTCCGACAATGATTACATTTTTAACAAAAACGAACCAGAAGATAGAAATAACTGAGAAGATAAAAATAACTACCGAGGTTGCAATCTTTCCTTTAAATACAAGTTCGTTCACACCATTAAGAATTCCGAAAACAAAGGACTGACTACCAGTTATTTCATTTACGAAAACGGAAGCAACACCTCCATAGTATTTAGCTGAAGTAGTAGATGCCTCGTCAACCTTTGGGTAATCCTTTATATCAAACAGATTTAGGAAGAATGTCATTATGGTCTGAGAATTGGAGAGCCCGGCATCAAGTCCCATAGTACTGTTATTTCTTGTCTCCTCCAGAACCCCAACCGCAGATGTGATGCTTGGATCTGCCGGCGTTTCAAAACGCTTGGTTGCCAGCTGGTATCCTCCATTTATGATAATTGAAACAAGGAAGATGATAAGCACATTTAGATAGTAGCGCCTCTTCAGATTCTTCAATCCTTCCCGTCTTATTTTTCTTCTCGTATTTTTATCTAACATTTCTCTATTCTCTTTCTATCAATTTTATAATCGTTTTATAAAACATTAAGTGATTCGCCATTAAGATATGCTTTCACATTTGCTGCAACTGTATCTATAAGTCGCGTTCTTGCTTCCACGCTTGCCCATGCCATATGTGGTGTTATACAAAGATTTGGTGCAGTTAGAAGTGGGTTATCTGCAAGCATTGGTTCACTGGTAACAACATCAACAGCAGCTCCACCTACCTTACCACTCTTTAGGGCATCTGCAAGGTCCTGCTCATTCACAAGACCGCCACGAGAAACATTTATTATTATAATTCCATCCTTCATCTTGGAAATGTTTTCGGTACGAATTATCTTTTCAGTTTCGTTTGTCATTGGACAATGAAGAGTTACTACATCAGAGTTTTTCCAAATCTCTTCAAGAGATGTAAATGTAACCGATTTATCATCGATATATTTTTCCGGGTGCGCTGTATATACGAGCACATTCATGTGGAAAGCATTTGCTATTTCAGCAACTCTTTTTCCTATGTTTCCGTATCCAACAATTCCAATGGTTTTTTCAGCAAGCTCTGTAACCGGGCTGAGCCAATAGCAGAATGTTTCCGATTTCACCCAATCGCCTTTATGCACGCTTTCATTGTGAGTACTAATGTGACAGGCACATTCAAGGATGAATCCCCATGCCAGCTGAGCAACAGACTCTGTGCTATAAGCTGGAACATTTGTTACAGTTACGCCATGTCGTTTTGCGGCTTCTAGGTCGATAACATTGTAGCCGGTAGCACAAACGCCAAGATATTTTAGATTAGGAAGACGACTGAAGGTTTCCTCGTCAAAGATTATCTTATTCGTGTAGACCACATCTGCATCTCCAATGTGCTCATACTTATCATCTTCAGTAGTGTTGGAATAAACCGTCGTTTCCATTATAGATGTGATTGGTTCGAGAGAAATATCGCCGCGGTTTACGGCCCCTTCTTCCAAATAAACTGCTTTCATTTGCTTCACCTAATTTATTGTTTATTTCTTTATTCAAAAAGTATATACTGAGTAGTGTGGTTTTAATAACCACATTTACAAGTATACACTAAATTAGTAGTACAAGGAAGATAGATATGGACCAAGATTATTTTAATCCTGATCAAGAGCCAAATTACGTTCCACCACAGGATCAGATGTATATGCAGCAACCACAAATGCAGCAGTCATATATGCAACAACCACAAATGCAGCAGATGCCACCACAGCAAATGTCAAATGAGATTTCTCCTGAGGATAATCATAAGGCGAATATGTACTGCGTTGCGTCACTTTTGTGCACCTTCGTAATTCCACTGGCTACAATGATGGTGTCCGGAGTTCTGGTTAATGTTTTCGTGAGTGTGGATAATGATACTACAACAAGTCTATTATCATCAGCTGTGTCAACCATCAGTGGATTGTCCCATCTTGCAGGATGGGTTCTGATGATTATTACACGTGTAAGATTCCCGAAGAACAAATTTGGTAAGGTTCTTATGATAGTTTATCTTGCACTCCTTGCACTTGTTGTTATTGGAATTGTTGTACTTATAATTTCCTGTATAAAGTGTCTACAGGATTGTCCAGGTTAACAATATATTTTTAGTGGAGTTTATTTTGAATATTCATATTCCAAATCTTGAATATACATTTTACGGACCGATAGTTCTTCTATCGATAGTAATAGGCATAATAATCGCCTGCATTCTTATGCGGAATGCAGGCGTTAAATCTATTACTTGTTTTTATACTGTAATTTTTACATTCATGTCAATTTTGGTATGTTCAGCAATTCTTTCTATTTCAATAACTGGTGATATCAGAAAAGTAGGTTTTGTTGGAGCCGGCGGAGCACTTGGTCTGATTGTTGGTGCGGTTACATCTGCTTTGATTCATCGTGACCATATATCCGAATCAATGTCAGCATGGATAATCGTAGCACCACTAATGTATGGTCTTTCCAAAATTGGCTGTCATATAGCAGGCTGCTGTAATGGGATTCCATATAACGGTTTCTTTACAATTACCTACGCCGAGAAAGGTAATATAAGCTACTTTCCAATACAAATAACAGAAACAATAGTCTTTGTTTTAATCTTTATCATCGGACTAATTCTCTATTTAAAATCAAAGAACAAAACTCGCGTAGCAATTTTAGTCCTTCTTCTTTCGGGAATCGCAAAGATAGGTCTGGAATTTCTTCGCGAATCACATATAGGACATACGATAACAAGCTACCAGATTATTGTTCTTTCTATTTCTATTATAGGAGCAGTCTCTCTCCATCTAACTAACAAGTCAGCAGAGACAGAGTAATATCAGGATTGGTATAAAAAGGGCAGTTGACAAAGCAACTACCCTAGTGTACTATCTGATCAGAGGTATCGGAGTCAGTTTCCCGACCACCTCACAAGTTGATATTATTTAAAGAAATAGCATCACACCTTGCGCGTTGGGGATGCTATTTCTTTTTGTCTTCGTGGTTACTGTGATTAATTATTTTCCGCACAGCGTTTGTTTTATGTTAAAATAAGCGTTGTGCGGTTTTTGTATATCGGAGGTTTTGAGATGAGTCATACTTATGAAGATGTTTTAAAGTATTGGCAGGAGAATCTGCCTAAAACGAAAGATGATTTTCTAACTATTCTTGATAACTTCAAAATTATGTTTGCATTTAATTCTAACAAGATAGAAAATCCAGAAACAACATATCATAATACAAGAGAAATTTTTGAAAATGGTAAAGTAATTAATTATACGGGAGATCTTCGAAATCTTTTTGAAATACAGAATCAGAAGGATGCATTCGATTTTATTATTGATAATATAGTAGAGAAGAAACCTATTGATAAACAGTTTATCCTGGAGTTACATGAAGCTTTGATGAAAGGTTGTTATGATGAAACCCGTTATAATAAAGGTGAAAGACCTGGGGTATTCAAACTTCATGACTATGCTGTGGGAGATGATATTGGAGCGGCGCCTGAGGATGTTGAGCAGGAAATAGAGGATTTATGCGCAGAGCTTATGGAAAATGAAGGTAAGGATCCTCTAAGAATAGCAACATATCTTCATTTGACTTTTGAAACAATTCATCCTTTTGCTGATGGCAATGGTAGAGTCGGAAGAACTCTGCTAAATTATTATCTGATGACACATGACTATCCGCCAACAATTCTTTACGATGAGGATAAAGAAACATACTATATGGCTCTTACTGTATTTGACAAGAGTGGTCAGTTTACTGGTTTTGAACAGTTCCTGAAGGAACAGACCGTAAAAACATGGTCAAAGAGGTTGGGGTAAAATATTGTTGCAATTTCAAAATTTCGTATTATACTAAGAGAGTAATATTTGGAAATGAAGCAAAGGCGCTTCGAGCTTACTGGCTCGGAGTGCCTTCTTTTTTATTCCGCGTTTGTAAATCGCATTGCGAAATATGCATGCAATGAAAGGATTATGCTATGTACAAATCTGTTGTTTCAGACGATAAGTTACATGAGGAGTGTGGGGTCTTTGGAATTTACTCCTTGGCGGGTGATGATGTAGCGGAGGATATCTATTACGGTCTTGTGGCTCTTCAGCACAGAGGCCAGGAGGCGGCAGGAATTGCAATTTCTGATACGGAAGGACCTATGGGAAATCTTTCCATCAAGAAAGATATGGGGCTGGTAAGCGAAGTCTTCTCTGAAAAGGACCTTCATGAAATGAAAGGAAACATTGGTGTTGGTCACGTTCGTTATTCTACTACCGGCGGAAGCGTGGTTGAAAATGCACAGCCAATTGCAATGAATTATATCAAGGGTACCCTGGCGATTGCTCATAATGGAAACATAGTAAATGCGTCCGAGCTGAAACAGCAGCAGATGTATCGCGGTCTTGCTCACTACACAACCTCAGATACAGAAGTTCTTGCCTACGAAATAATAGGAGAACGTGTTAAGAACCCTACTATAGAAGATGCTATCAAAAGCACTGCTTCAAAATTAAGAGGTGGTTATGCAGTAGTTGTAAACAGTCCTCGTAAGCTGATCGGTATGAGGGATCCTTTCGGAATCAAACCTCTTATTCTTGGTCGAAAGATGAACTATTCTATAGATAAGAATATTCTGGAAGAAAATGAGAGTACAGTTAAAGAGCTTTATACATACATCCTTGCATCAGAAAGTGCAGCTATCACTTCAGTTGGTGGAGAGGTTATTAGAGATATCGAGCCGGGAGAAGTTATTTCTATAACCAAGGATGGCTTGGAATCCGACAGAACTCTCTGTCAGGAAAAAAGAGCTCATTGTATTTTTGAGTATATTTATTTTGCCCGTAATGATTCAGTCATGGACGGAATAGAAATACATGATGCAAGAGTGAATGCTGGTCGTGCCCTTGCAAAGAAAGCAAAGGTAGATGCAGACATAGTAGTGGGTGTTCCAGATTCTGGTCTTGCAGCAGCAGAAGGTTATGCATTGGAATCCGGTATTCCATTTGCACTTGCCTTCCATAAGAATAGCTATATAGGTCGAAGCTTTATTAAGCCAACAGATAAAGAAAGACAGACTGCGGTTCATATGAAACTGAGTGTTATGAAAAGCGTAGTTGAGAATAAAAATATTGTAATCATTGATGACTCCATAGTACGTGGAACCACAATGAGACAGCTTATAGAGATGCTTCGAGATGCAGGAGCGAAGTCAGTTCATGTAAGGATAAGCTCTCCACCATTCCTTTATCCCTGCTATTACGGAACTGATGTTCCAACAGCGAAGCAGCTGATTGCATCTCACCATTCAAGTCAGGAGGTCTGTAGAAGCGTTGGTGCGGATTCGCTGGAGTACCTCAGTATAGAGGACTTTAAATCTATGGTTGGTGACCTGCCACTTTGTACAGCCTGCTTCACCAATGAATATCCTGTTTAACGTTGTCAGAAAAAAAATAATAGAAATAATAAAATTAAGTAAAAATAATACTTGACTTTTAAAAATAAAGTCATATACTAATAATAGTTTCAAAAAATAAATATCTTGAGAAGCAATGGCGCTTCAGGTTTTAGGACCTGGGGCGCCTTCTGTTTTTTTCAGATTAGTTTTGGAGGAATCACAATGAATAAGTCAGTTGAAGAAATAAGAAGAAAGGGTTTATACGATGCATCTTTTGAGCATGATAACTGTGGTATTGGTGCCATCATTCATTTAGATGGTAAGGCTAGCCATGATCTTGTTGCAGATGCGCTCTCTATAGTTGAAAACCTTGAGCATAGAGCGGGTAAGGATGCAGAAGGAAAAACCGGTGACGGTGTTGGTATTCTCACTCAGGTGCCTCATAAATTCTTCAAGAAGATTATGAAAGAACAGGATGTAGTACTTGGTGATGCCAGGTCCTACGGTGTTGGTATGTTCTTCTTCCCTCAAAATGATCTGGAGAGAAGACAATCTAAAAATATGTTCGAAACTATTGTAAGAAAAAGCGGTCTTAAGGTTCTTGGATGGAGAAGAGTTAATATCAGCCCAGACGTTCTTGGTTCTAAAGCAAGAGAATGTATGCCAGTAATAGAGCAGGCATTTATCCAGAGACCAGAAAGCATTTCACTGAAGAATAAAGATGAGTCTCAGGATCTCGCCTTCGACCGTATGCTCTATATCATTCGAAGAGAGTTCGAGCAATGCAGCGTAAGCACATATGTTCCTTCTCTTTCCTGCAGAACTATTGTCTATAAAGGTATGTTCCTGGTTGGGCAGCTGAGAACCTTCTTCCTGGATCTACAGGATAAGGATTATGAATCAGCTATTGCCATGGTTCATTCCCGTTTCTCAACAAATACAAATCCAAGCTGGAACAGAGCTCATCCAAACCGTCTTATGGTTCATAATGGTGAGATAAATACTATCAAGGGAAATGCAGACAAGATGCTTGCCCGTGAAGAGACAATGCATACAGATACCTTCAGCGAAGAGGATATGACTAAGGTTCTTCCGGTTATTTCTTCAAGCGGTTCAGATTCTGCAATGATGGATAATACTCTGGAGTTCCTCATGATGAGTGGAATGGACCTGCCACTTGCAGCCAGTGTTCTGATTCCTGAACCATGGGCGCATAACGATACTCTGACTCAGGAGGAAAGAGACTTTTATCAATACTATGCAACTATGATGGAGCCATGGGACGGCCCTGCATCAATCGTTTTTTCTGACGGAGATGTAATGGGTGCAATCCTTGATAGAAATGGCCTTCGTCCATCACGTTATGTCATAACAGATGATCGTCGTCTCATCCTTGCATCTGAGGTTGGTGTTCTTCCTCTTGAGGAAAAGCATATCCTTAAGAAGGATAGACTTTATCCAGGAAAGATGCTTCTCGTAGATACAAGAGAAGGAAAAATATATTCCGATGATGAGATAAAAGGAAAGTATGCACATCGCGAGCCATATGGTGAGTGGCTGGATATGTCTCTCCTTGAGCTTCATGATATTAAGATTCCTAATGAGAAAGTTCCAGCAGTTTCTGGTGATGAAAGAAAGAAGCTGCAGAAAGCATTTGGCTATACATATGAGAATTACCGTGAAGGAATTCTGAATATGGCACTGAACGGTATTGAGCAGATTGGCTCTATGGGCGTTGATACTCCTATAGCAGCACTGTCTCATGAATACCAGCCACTGTTCTATTATTTCAAACAGCTCTTCGCACAGGTTACAAATCCACCTATCGATGCAGAACGTGAGAAGATTGTAACTTCAAGAAGTGTTTATGTTGGAAAGAATGGTAATCTCCTTGAAGAGAAATCTTCAAATTGTCACGTACTTAAAATTCACAATCCAATCCTTTCGGATCTGGATATGCTGAAGATTAAGAGTCTTTCTGGAGATGGTGATGGAGACCTTAAATCTGCAGTAGTATCTATCCTCTACTACAAGGGTTCTCCTATAAGACATGCATTGGAGCATCTCTTTGTAGAGGTTGACCGTACTTACCGTGAGGGCGCAAACATTCTTGTTCTTTCAGATAGAGGAGTGGATGAAAACCATCTGGCTATCCCTTCGCTTCTTGCAGTAGCAGCAGTTCATAAGCACCTGGTAGAAACAAGAAAGTGCACAGCAATGTCACTTATTCTTGAGTCAGGTGAACCAAGAGAGGTACATCATTTTGCAACACTTCTTGGCTTTGGTGCATCTGCAGTTAACCCATATCTTGCGCATGCAAGCGTTGGCGAACTTATAGAAGAAGGTCTGGTTGAAAAAGATTATTATGCAGCTGTTGAGGATTATGATGAGGCAATCATCAGCGGTATTGTAAAGATTGCATCTAAGATGGGTATCTCGGCTATCAAGTCTTATCAGGGTAGTAAGATATTCGAGGCAATCGGTATATCAGAAGAGGTAATAGATGAATACTTTACAGGAACAGTAAGCCGTGTTGGCGGAATTACTCTTGATGACATTGGAAGGAATGTGGAAGCTCAGCATAGCAAGGCTTTTGATCCACTTGGACTTCCAGTTGAGCTTGAACTGGATTCTACAGGAAGACACAAGTTCCGCAGTCAGAAGGAAAATCACAGATACAATCCTCAGACTATCCATATGCTTCAAATGTCAACTCGTGAGGGTGACTATTCTAAATTTAAACAATATACAGAAATGGTAGATAACGAGAAGACAGGTTATCTCAGAAGTCTTATGGAGTTTGAATATCCAGAAACAGGAGTTCCTATTGAGGAAGTGGAAAGTGAGGAATCTATTGTTCAGAGATTTAAGACTGGTGCAATGTCTTATGGTTCTATTTCCGAGGAGGCACATCAGACTCTTGCAATCGCAATGAACCATCTGCATGGTAAATCCAACAGTGGAGAAGGTGGAGAGAGTGATGAAAGAATAGCTTCAGCTGGAACAGATAATGATAGAAGCTCTGCTATCAAGCAGGTGGCAAGCGGTAGATTTGGAGTTACAAGTAAATATCTTGTAAGTGCTCGTGAGATTCAGATAAAGATGGCACAGGGTGCAAAGCCTGGTGAAGGAGGACATCTTCCAGGAAAGAAGGTTTATCCATGGATTGCAAAAACTCGTCATTCAACTCCAGGTGTAAGTCTTATTTCTCCACCACCTCATCATGACATCTATTCAATAGAGGATCTGGCACAGCTTATTTATGATCTCAAATGTTCAAATAAGCAGGCAAGAATTTCGGTTAAGCTTGTTTCAGAGGCAGGCGTAGGTACAGTAGCAGCTGGTGTTGCTAAGGCAGGTGCAGAGGTTATTCTCGTATCTGGTTATGATGGTGGTACTGGTGCGGCTCCACTCAGTTCAATCCACAACGCTGGACTTCCATGGGAAATGGGTCTTGCAGAAACACATCAGACCCTGGTTCAGAACGGACTTAGAAATCAGGTTGTTATCGAGACAGATGGAAAGCTTATGAGCGGAAGAGATGTGGCCATCGCTGCAATCCTTGGTGCTGAGGAATTTGGATTTGCAACGGCTCCATTGGTAACAATGGGCTGTGTAATGATGAGAGTCTGCCAGAGCGATACCTGTCCAATGGGTGTTGCAACTCAGAACCCAGAGCTTAGAAAACGTTTCAGAGGTAAGCCGGAATATGTGGAGAACTTTATGCTCTTTATTGCAAGAGAGCTTCGTGAATATATGGCTAAGCTGGGTGTTAGAACTCTGAGTGAATTGGTTGGTAGAACAGACCTTCTGAAGATGAAGAATTTTGATTCAGAAGATGCAGGCGTTAAAGAGAAGATAGATCTAAGTCGTATACTACTTGATATGTCAGGTGTTGCCAGAGAGGAGCAGACATTTAATCCAGAACTTAAGTATGACTTTAAGCTCGAGACAACAAAGGATGAAAGTGTTCTCCTGAAGGATAAAGCAATAAAGGCTGTACTTTCTCAGGCTTCAAAAAATCAGAAGGCTGATAACAGCTGCGAGGTAAGTGTAAATGTTTCAAATACAGACAGAGCATTTGGAACCCTTCTCGGTGCAGAGATAACAAGAAATGTGGCCGAAGGACTGAAAGAGGATACCCTCGTTATCAACGCAACTGGCGCAGGTGGACAGAGCTTTGGTGCATTTATCCCTCGCGGACTCACTATTAATCTTGTGGGTGACAGTAATGATTATTTCGGAAAGGGACTTTCAGGTGGTAAGCTGATCGTTCATGCTCCAGAGGATGCTGGTTATAACGCTGAAGAAAATATAATCATCGGTAATGTTGCACTTTATGGTGCTACATCCGGTGAAGCATATATAGCAGGTATGGCAGGAGAAAGATTCTGCATAAGAAACTCAGGCGCAACTGCAGTTGTTGAAGGTGTGGGTGAACATGGATGCGAATATATGACAGGTGGACGCGCAGTAATCCTGGGACCTACTGGTAAGAACTTTGCTGCTGGTATGAGCGGTGGTATCGCTTATGTACTTGATGTAGATAATACACTTTACAAGAATCTCAATAAGCAGATGGTAAATATGCAGCAGCTTACAGAGAAGAATGATATGGAAGAACTTAGAAGCATCATTGAAAAGCATGTTGCATTAACAGGTTCGGAAAAAGGTAAGAAGATTCTTGATGAATTTGAAGAGTATGCACCACACTTTAAGAAGATAATTCCAGAGGGATATGACAAGATGATCAGAACAACTGCAGAATTGGAAGCAAAAGGTATTTCACATGAACAGGCTCAGATAGAAGCCTTCACTAAACTCGTTGGGTAATGAGGCGCAGCGAAGGATTTTGAAAAGGAGAAAAGGTAATGGGTAAACCAAGCGGATTTTTAGAATATGACAGAGTAGACGGGCCTGTAGTAAGCGAAGAAAAAAGAATAGAAAACTTTCTTGAGTTTCATGGACTTTTAAGCAAAGAGGAACAACAAAAACAGGGTGCCAGATGTATGGACTGTGGAGTGCCATATTGCCAGGCGGGAATGATGATCTCCGGTATGGCTTCTGGCTGCCCGCTCAATAATATGGTGCCAGAAACGAATGACCTGGTCTATCGTGGGGCATTTGATAAGGCTTATAGAAGGCTCTCTATGACTCACAGTTTTCCAGAGTTTACTTCCAGAGTATGCCCAGCTCTTTGCGAGGCTGCATGTACCTGTGGCGTAGATGGAGCTCCAGTAAGCACAAAAGAAAATGAAAAAACAATTATTGAATATGCTTTCGAAAATGATCTGGTTAAAGAACTTGTTCCTGAAACCAGAACCGGAAAGAAGGTGGCGGTCATTGGAAGTGGTCCTTCGGGACTAGCTGCAGCCCAAATGTTAAACCGCAGGGGCCACTCCGTGACTGTCTATGAAAGAAATGACCGTATTGGCGGACTCCTTCGTTATGGCATTCCGAATATGAAGCTGGATAAATCTGTGATAGACAGAAGAGTTAAGCTTATGGAGGATGCTGGCATTCGTTTCATTACAGGTGTTAATGTATGTGGAAATGACGCACAGGATAAACTCAGTTCAGGACTTATAGTTGAAAACGTTAAGCATATAAGTGCAAAAGAATTAGAGAAAGAATATGACGCTATAATACTTGCCTGTGGAGCTTCCAATCCAAGAGATATCAAGGCTCCGGGAAGAGAGGCGGAAGGAATACATTTTGCTGTAGAATTTCTTGGCAGAGTAACTAAGGAGCTTCTTGACTCTGAGTTTGGAATCCTGGATGACATGAAGAAGGCTGGCAAAGGAAAACTGGGAAATATAATCGATAAGGTTTATGGAAAAGATGTAATAGTTATTGGTGGTGGCGATACTGGTAATGACTGTGTAGGAACAAGCATACGTCTTGGATGTAAGTCTGTAACTCAGCTGGAGATGATGCCTAAGGCACCGGATGAAAGACTAGAAACAAATCCATGGCCAGAATGGCCTCGTGTCTGCAAGACTGATTATGGTCAGGAAGAGGCTATCTATAAGTTTGGTCATGATCCACGTATTTATAAAACAACAGTAAAAGAATTTGTGGCAGATGAAAAAGGTAAACTGAAGGAAGTTGTAATTCAATCGCTTGAACCTAAGAAGGACGAGAAGACAGGAAGAATGATGATGGTTCCTGTTGAGGGAAGTGAGAAAACACTTCCAGCGCAGCTTGTACTCATAGCTGCTGGATTCCTGGGAAGCGAGAACTATGTAATAGAAGACTTTGGTGTTGAAGTTGATGGTAGAACAAACATAAGGACTGAAGCAGGACATTACAAGGCTGAAATTAAGGAAGGTGCATCTGGCAGATCAAAGAAGAATCCTGCAAAGATTTATACTGCTGGAGATATGCATAGAGGTCAGTCTCTTGTGGTATGGGCTATCGCAGAAGGACGCAGAGCGGCCCTGGAATTAGACCATGATTTAATGTTATAGGTTTTATGTATAGCAGTTAATAAAAAACTGCTATACTTTATAACGTTAAAACCTATTGACATAATAGGTTGATAGTATTAATATACGCACTATAGCGAGCTAAAGTGCTATGAAATAAATTAGGAGGCAAAACATTATGAGAAGTTATTCACTTAACAAAACATTATATGAAATGTGTTGTTGTCGAATGCAGAACTCCCGGGCAGTTAATATGGCTGGTATCTTAACATGTCGATGTTTGAGCCTCGAAAATGTAAGATAAAGATTAACCAAGCATATTTGCCCGGGAGCTGAAAAAGGCCTCGGGCTTTTTAAAACCAAATTTTACCAAAAGTTATTTATTACAAAGGAGATTTATAAAAATGAGTAATTACAAATTCGAAACACTTCAGTTACACGTTGGACAGGAGAAGTCAGATCCTACTACAGATTCAAGAGCAGTACCTATTTATCAGACTGTTGCCTATACATTCCATAATGCTCAGCACGCAGCTGACAGATTTGGACTTGCTGATCCAGGAAATATTTATGGAAGACTTACAAACTCTACACAGGGAGTTCTTGAAGAAAGAATAGCTGCTCTCGAGGGTGGTTCAGCAGCCCTTGCAGTTGCATCAGGAGCAGCAGCAATTGCTTATACTATTCAGGCACTTGCAGCTAACGGTGGTCACATCGTTGCACAGAAAACTATCTACGGAGGAACTTATAATCTTCTGGAGCATACATTTACACAGTATGGAATTAATTCAACATTTGTTGATACAAATAATCTTGATGAGGTTAAGGGTGCTATAAAGGAAGATACAAGAGCAATCTTCATTGAGACTCTTGGAAATCCTAACAGTGATATTCCTGATATTGAAGAGATTGCTAAGATTGCACATGGTGCTGGAATTCCACTTGTAATAGATAATACATTTGGTACACCTTATCTTATCAGACCTATTGAGTACGGTGCAGACATCGTTATTCATTCCGCAACTAAGTTTATCGGCGGCCATGGAACAACACTTGGCGGAGTTATAGTTGAGTCAGGTAAGTTCGATTGGTCTGCTTCTGGTAAATACCCTAACATTGCAGCGCCAAACCCAAGCTATCATGGAATTTCATTCTATGAGGCTGTTGGCCCTGCAGCATTTGTAACATACATTAGAGCAATTCTTCTTCGTGATACAGGTGCAACACTTTCACCATTCAATGCATTCCTTCTTCTTCAGGGAGTTGAAACACTTTCACTCAGACTTGAGAGACATGCTGAGAATGCAAAGAAGGTTGTTGATTTCTTAGCAAATCATCCAAAGGTTGCAAAGGTTAATCATCCATCACTTCCAGATCATCCAAATTATGATCTTTATAAGAAGTACTTCCCTAATGGAGGTGGATCAATCTTCACATTCGAGATCAAGGGTGGAAAGGAAGAAGCTTGGAAGTTTATTGATAGCCTGAAGATATTCTCTATTCTGGCAAATGTTGCTGATGTTAAGAGTCTCGTTATACATCCAGCTTCAACAACACATTCACAGCTTACAGAGGAAGAACTTCTGGCTAATGACATTAAGCAGAGTACTATCAGACTTTCTATTGGTACAGAGCATGTTGATGATATAATCGCAGACCTGGATAATGCACTCGCATCAATTTAATACTTCGCATTTGATTTGCAGCCCTCCTGGAAAAAGAGTAAAATAATTATTGCAAATTCAAATAAAAGGAGATCATTATGAGTAAGATATACAAGGGTACTACTGATTTAATTGGAAACACACCTCTCGTTGAGGTAGTAAATATAGAGAAGGAACTTGGGCTTGAGGCAACAATCCTCGTAAAGCTTGAGTATCTTAATCCTGCAGGAAGTGTAAAAGATCGTATTGCAAAAGCTATGATCGAGGATGCAGAGGAAAAGGGTCTTCTGAAGGAAGGTTCAGTCATTATTGAACCTACTAGCGGAAACACAGGAATTGGTCTTGCATCTTTAGCTGCCTCAAAGGGTTATAGAATAATTCTTACAATGCCTGAGACAATGAGTGTCGAGAGAAGAAATATCCTCAAGGCTTATGGTGCAGAGATTGTTCTTACTGAAGGCGCAAAGGGTATGAAGGGTGCCATTGAAAAGGCTAATGAACTTGCTGAAGAGATTGAAGGAAGCTTTATTCCTGGTCAGTTTGTTAACCCAGCTAACCCTGCTATTCATAAAGCAACAACAGGTCCTGAGATCTGGAATGATACAGATGGAAATGTAGATATATTCATCGCCGGTGTTGGTACTGGTGGAACAGTAACAGGTGTGGGAGAGTACCTCAAAGAGCAGAAGGCTGATATAAAGGTTGTAGCTCTTGAGCCAGAGGATTCACCGGTTCTTTCAGAAGGTAAGGCTGGAGCTCATAAGATTCAGGGAATCGGAGCTGGTTTTGTTCCTGATGTACTTAATACAGATGTATTCGACGAAGTATTTAAAGCACCAAATGAGGCTGCATTTGAAACTGCTAAGCTTCTCGCCAAGAAGGAAGGAATTTCAGTTGGCATTTCTTCAGGCGCCGCTCTTTATGGAGCTATTCAGCTTGCTAGGAAACCTGAGAACAAGGGTAAGGTAATCGTTGCCCTGCTTCCAGATAGTGGCGACAGATACTATTCAACTGCATTATTTAATTAATCTACGTATAATTTTGCTTTTTAGCACACTTTACTTAGATAAAGCAAAAAACTCTTGACAAGAGTAACACTGTGGTGGTACTATCCACACATAAACCGAAGATGAAGAGTAAGTAGGCGAGACCTCCTTATCTACAGAGAACCGCTTGGTGGTGAGAAAGCGGATGTTAAGTGTTTTGTTGAATGGACTTCAGAGGGCGACCTGAACTGATTACACATAGTATGGGAGCCGGAGTAAGAACCTCCGTTAACAAAGTTCGGCATATAAAAGTATGATGGATATCATATGGAGTATGTACTGAGTGGGTGTAAGTATACACCAAGCCGGGTGGCACCGCAGGAAAAAGATTAACCTGTCCCAGCAATCGAATTAGATTGCTGGGACTTTTGTATTTCAGGAGGTTTTTATGATAACTCAATTATCAGTATTCACAGAGAATAGCAAAGGAGCAATGCTTAAGGTATCAAGGCTGATATCTGATGCAGGAATAGACATCTACAATGTTGTAACAAACGACAGTGCAGAATTCGGAATTGTAAGAATGCTGGTCACTGAACCAGAGAAGGGGTTCGAGGTTCTTAAGTCTGAGGGCTATATGTGCAAGCTTGATAAAGTTATGGGAGTCGAGATACCTGATGAGGTTGGCAGTCTCACAAAGCTTCTTGATACTTTAGATAAAAGCTACATCAATATAGATTACATTTACGTTTCATACAGCAGGGATTCAAAAACTCCACTTGCTGTTATGAAGGTTGGAGGTTATGACGAAGTAGAGTCGAGCCTCAGAAGCAGAGGTTACACAACGGTTTAGTTTCACATCCTGAAAAGGAACTATGGAGAAGTAAAAATGGAAGTAAGACCAACACTTGAGGAATTAAAAAAAGTTGATACCAGTAAATATTCAGTGGCTCCTGTGAGTTACGAAATTCTGTCAGATTTTATAACTCCTATCGAAGCACTGAGGATACTAAAGAATGTTTCAACTCACACTTACATGCTTGAATCTGCCCAGGCAGATGAGACCTGGGGAAGGTACACATTCCTTGGTTTCGAACCAAAGATGGAGATCACATGTATGAATGGTGAGATGAAAGCGGGGGACCTGAGTTTTAAGACTGAGAATCCTACGGATTATCTGAGACAGATTCTTTCAGAGTATAGAAGTCCTAAGTTCGATTATCTCCCTCCTTTCACTGGTGGACTGGTTGGATACTTCTCGTTTGATTATCTGAAGTATAGTGAGCCAATCCTTAGAACAGAGGTTAAGGATGAAGAGGAATTCAGAGACGTGGACCTGATGCTCTTTGATAAGGTGATTGCATTTGACAATGTGAAACAGAAAATTGTTCTTATTGCAAATGTAAAACTTGCGGAGCTGGATACAGAGTATAACAGAGCTATCAATGATCTGAAGCAAATGGCTGACCTTCTTGAGAATGGAGAAAAGTTTAAGGATTCAAAGGGAAAGGTTACCGGAGAATTCAAACCACTTTTTAACGAGGAAGAATATTCCGAGATGGTTGAGAAGGGGAAGAAATACATCTTTGAAGGTGACATCTTCCAGATAGTTCTTTCTAATAGAGTAGAAGCTTCTTTCGAGGGAAGCTTGCTGAATACTTACCGAGCGCTTAGAACTATAAATCCTTCACCTTATATGTTCTACTTTTCAGGAACAGATGTTGAGGTTGCGGGTGCATCTCCGGAAACTCTTGTGAAACTTGAAAATGGAGTGCTGCATACATTTCCTTTGGCTGGCTCAAGACCAAGAGGGAAGAACCCTAAAGAGGATGCGGAACTTGAGGCAGAGCTTCTTCAGGACGAAAAGGAACTTGCTGAGCACAACATGCTGGTGGATCTTGGAAGAAATGACTTGGGAAGGATCAGCAAGTTTGGAACAGTTGAAGTTGAGAGATATATGGATGTGCTGAAATTCTCACACATAATGCACATCGGTTCGACGGTAAGAGGCGAGATTAGAGATGACAAGGATGCGCTGGATGCAGTTGAGGCTGTGCTTCCTGCAGGAACGCTTTCGGGAGCGCCGAAAATCAGAGCCTGTCAGTTGATAGATGAGCTGGAGAATAATAAGCGAGGCATTTACGGTGGAGCAATAGGATATATCGACTTCACAGGAAATATGGATACATGCATTGCCATTAGGATAGCATATAAAAAGAATGGAAAGGTATTCGTTAGAAGCGGAGCCGGAATAGTTGCAGATTCAGTTCCTAAGAAGGAATATGTAGAAACACTTAATAAAGCTAAGGCCGTGATAAATGCTCTTCAGGCTGAGCTGTAGTATTGTAAGCAGAGTTAACAGGGGAATAAAGCTATGATTTTATTAATAGATAATTATGACAGCTTCTCATATAACTTGTATCAGTTGATCGGTGATATTGAGCCGGATATCAAGGTTATAAGAAATGATGAGATGACTGTTCAGGAAATAGAAACACTTAAACCCTCCCATATAATACTTTCTCCAGGTCCCGGTAAGCCGCAGGACGCCGGGATCTGTGAAGACGTTGTAAGAGAGCTGGGACGAAAGATTCCGATACTTGGTGTGTGTCTCGGACATCAGGCCATATGCGAAGTTTATGGAGCCACAGTAACATATGCATCCAGGCTGATGCATGGTAAGCAGTCGGTTTGTTCTATAAAAGAGTCAGATCCGATTTTTGCTGGATTAAGTGGTGACGAAGGCGACGGCTTGGAAAATGGTAAGGGCAAGAAGCTTAAGGTTGCCAGATATCATTCTCTTGCGGCAAAGGCGGAGACAATGCCAGAAGATTTAGAAGTGATAGCAACAGCAGATGATGATAATGAAATCATGGCTGTTAAACATAAAAATCATCAGGTGTATGGACTTCAGTTCCATCCGGAATCAATCCTTACACCCGAGGGCAAACTTATACTAAGTAATTTTATAAATAAATAATCATTGTAAAGAGTTTTAGGAGGTACACCAAAATGATTAAGGAAGCAATTGAGAAGATAGTTAATAAGCAGGACCTTACTTATGATGAGGCATATACAGTAATGAATGAGATAATGAGTGGTGATACAACACCTACACAGAACGCTGCATTTCTCTCAGCTCTTTCAACAAAGAGTGCAAAGGCTGAGACAAAGGACGAGATAGCAGGATGTGCTGCAGCTATGCGTGACCATGCTATCCCAGTGGAAACAGGAATGGATGTTTTCGAAATCGTAGGAACTGGTGGAGATAATGCGCACAGCTTTAACATCTCAACAACATCAGCGCTTATTGCTGCAGCAGGTGGCATGAAGGTTGCTAAGCATGGTAACAGAGCAGCTTCTTCCAAGTGCGGAACAGCTGACTGCCTTGAGGCTCTCGGAGTTAACATTCAGCAGGAGCCAGAGAAGTGTGTTGAACTTCTGAATGAGGTTGGAATGTGCTTCTTCTTTGCACAGAAGTATCACACATCAATGAAGTATGTTGGACCTATCAGAAAGGAACTTGGATTCAGAACAGTATTCAATATTCTTGGACCTCTTACAAATCCTGCAAAGCCAACATATATGCTTCTCGGTGTTTATGATGAGTATCTTGTTGAACCACTTGCACAGGTTCTTGCAGACCTGGGTGTTAAGAGAGGTATGGTTGTATTCGGTCAGGACAAGCTGGATGAGATTTCACTTAGTTCACCAACTACAATCTGTGAGATAAAGGATGGATGGTACAAAACAAGAGTTATTAAGCCTGAGGATTTCGGTTTTAAGACATGTAATAAGGAAGACCTTGTAGGTGGAGCTCCAGAAGAAAATGCAAACATAACAAGAGACATTCTCAGTGGTAAGGAAACAGGACCAAAGAGAGATGCGACTCTTTTAAATGCAGGTGCAGCACTTTATATCGGTGGCAAGGCAGATTCTATGGCAGCAGGTATTGAACTTGCTAAAGAACTGATTGCATCTGGCAAGGCTACAGAAACACTTGAGAAGTTTATTGAAGTAAGTAATCGTTAATTCTTATAGGTAGAAAAATGATATTAGATGAATTAGCTCAGTTAACAAGAGCGAGAATAGAAAAACAAAAACAGGATTATTCCTTCGAGGATATAAAGAGAGATGCTGAAATGATGGCAGCTCGTGAAATGGAAGTTCAGGAATTTGATTATCCTTTCGAAGAGGCGCTTTCAAAGAAGGGGCTTTCGATCATCTCTGAGGTGAAGAAGGCATCTCCTTCCAAGGGAGTCATTGCTGAGGATTTTCCTTACCTTGAAATTGCAAAGACATATGAGGTCAGCGGGGCAGATGCAATCTCTTGTCTTACTGAGCCGGATAGGTTCAAGGGCAGTGATGAATATCTGAAGGCAATCGTAAAGGAAGTTAGCATTCCGGTTCTCAGAAAAGATTTTACGGTCGATCCTTATATGATCTACCAGGCAAAGCTTATGGGTGCTTCTGCAGTACTTCTAATTGCAGCTATCCTTTCGGACGAGGAGCTTAAGGAATATTTTGAGATTGCTGATACACTTGGACTTTCATGTCTCTTTGAAGCTCATGATGCTGAGGAGGTTAAGAGATGCCTCGCAGCCGGTGCAAGAATAGTTGGTGTTAATAATAGAAACCTGAAGGATTTCACAGTTGATATTAATAATAGCATTCGACTTCGTGAGCTGGTTCCAGAGGATATAATCTTCGTTTCTGAAAGCGGAATTGAAAGTCCTGCAGATGTGCAGGTTCTTAAAGAGAATGGAACAGATGCGGTTCTTATCGGAGAGATGCTGATGAGAAGTGATGACAAGAGTGGTCTTATTAAGGCTATGAAGTCGTAGGTTGTTTTGGCGGATAAAGGATAGTTGATATGAGTGATGCGAAGATTAAAATTTGTGGACTCACCCGACTCGAAGATATAGAGGCGGCAAATGCACTCCTCCCTGATTATATAGGCTTTGTATTTTGGGAGCGGAGTAAGCGTAATGTTTCTAAAGAACAGGCGAAAGAATTAAAGAGCAGGCTGGACAGTCGGATAAAAGCGGTTGGAGTTTTTGTGGATGCTGAAATAGATTTTATTGCCGACCTTGTCAGCTGTGGTATAATAGACGTCGCGCAGCTTCACGGCTCTGAGGATGAGGATTACATTTCACAGCTGAGAGGAAGAATAGGTGGGGCTGAGATAATCAAAGCTTTCAATATTAATAAAATAGAGTCCTTTGATGAGGCAGAAAAATCTTCGGCAGATCATATTATGATTGATTCCGGTAAAGGTTCTGGGATAGCATTTGACTGGTCGAAGCTGGAAAGACTTAAAAGACCATACTTTCTGGCGGGCGGGTTAAGTGCTGAAAATATCAGCGAGGTGCTGGCAAGCATTAAACCTTTTGCGGTAGATGTAAGCTCGGGAGTTGAAACTGATGGCTTTAAGGACAGAGCGAAGATGAAACGATTCGTGGAAAGTGTAAGGTCCTGATGAGGGATCCTAGCAAATAGAAAGAGTAGGAAAGAAATATGGAAAAAACAGTTAGCGAAGCTATTAATGGAAGATTTGGAGAGTTTGGTGGACAGTATATTCCGGAAACTCTTATGAATGAAATTCATAAGCTGGAAGCTGCATATGAGCATTATAAAAATGATCCTGAATTTATAGCTGAACTGGATACTCTGAATAGAGAATATGCCGGTCGTCCATCACTTCTTTATTATGCAGAGAAGATGACAAAGGATCTGGGCGGTGCAAAGATTTATCTGAAACGTGAGGACCTTAATCATACAGGTTCTCATAAGATAAATAATGTTCTTGGTCAGGTGCTTCTTGCAAAGAAGATGGGCAAGACAAGAGTTATCGCTGAAACAGGTGCCGGCCAGCACGGAGTTGCTACTGCAACAGCTGCTGCACTTATGGATATGGAATGCGAGATATTCATGGGCGAGGAGGATACCATTCGACAGGCCCTCAATGTTTTCAGAATGGAACTTCTTGGCGCGAAGGTTCATGCTGTTAAGACAGGAACTAAGGTTCTGAAGGATGCAGTTAACGAGGCGATGCGTGAATGGGTTAGCCGTGTGGATGATACACTCTATGTTCTTGGTTCAGTAATGGGACCACATCCATTTCCTACTATTGTAAGAGACTTCCAGTCTGTTATTAGTAAGGAGAGCCGTGCTCAGATACTTGAGGCTGAGGGAAAGCTTCCTGATGTAGTGATCGCGTGCGTAGGTGGAGGAAGTAATGCAATCGGTTCCTTCTATGAATATATTAAGGATGATGGAGTTAAGCTTATAGGTTGTGAGGCTGCCGGACTTGGAGTTGATAATCCAAAGAATGCGGCGACTATGGCAAATGGTTCACTTGGTATTTTCCATGGTATGAAGTCACTGTTCTGCCAGAATGAGGACGGACAGATTGCTCCAGTTTATTCTATATCGGCTGGACTTGATTATCCTGGAATTGGACCTGAGCATGCATATCTTGCTTCTACTGGAAGAGCTGAGTATGTACCTATTACAGATGATGAGGCAGTAAATGCATTCGAATATCTTTCAAGAACAGAGGGAATTATCCCTGCTATCGAGAGTAGTCATGCTGTAGCGCATGTTCTGAAGATTGCACCAAAGATGCCAAAGGATAGCATTATCGTTTGTACCATTTCTGGTCGTGGTGATAAGGACGTTGCTGCAATTGCAAGATATAGAGGAGTTGATATTTATGAGTAATATATATAAAGCGTTTGAAAATAAAAAAGCATTTGTTTCATTCCTGACAGCAGGTGATCCTGATTATGAAACAAGCCTTGCGAACTTCAGGGCTGTTATCGAGGCAGGGGCTGACCTGGTTGAGGTTGGTATTCCTTTCTCAGATCCTATAGCAGAGGGACCTGTTATTCAGGAGGCAGATATCAGAGCTCTTGAATCCGGAATGACAACTGACAAGGTATTCGAACTGGTTAAAGAAATCAGAAAAGACTATGATACACCGATTGTATTCATGACTTATGCAAATCCTGTTTTCCATTATGGAACAGAGAAGTTCTTCAAGAATGCATCTGAGTCAGGTGCGGACGGAATTATCATTCCTGACTGCCCATACGAGGAGAGACATGAATTCGATGAGACAGCTGCTAAGTACGGAATGGATTTTATTTCCATGATCGCACCTACCAGCGAGGACAGAATTAAGACCATCGCTTCTCAGGCGAAGGGATTCATTTATGTTGTTTCATCTCTGGGTGTTACAGGAGTTAGAAGCGAGATCAAGACCGACCTTGAATCAATCATAAATCTTATCAAAGAATCTACAGATGTTCCGGCTGCTATCGGTTTCGGAATCAGTACACCTGAGCAGGCAGAGAAGATGTCACAGTACGCTGACGGAGTTATTGTTGGCTCCGCTATGGTCCGCATCGTGGCAGAGTACGGCAAGGACGCCCCAGCCAAACTCGGCGAGTACGTTCGTAGCATGAAGTCTGTACTATAGCTTATTTTCTCCTTGACTTTTGTTTATAAAGTTATATACTAGATATTGTTTAAGAAATTAAGGGAAAAATCTAAATATTGTTATTATGTGAGGCAAAGGCGCTTCGAGTACATAGCTCGAAGTGCCTCTTTTTATTTGTTTTGTACAGGATCAGGGTCATAGGAACTGAGAAAGGGGATAAATATTATGGCAAAGTACATTTTCGTAACAGGTGGTGTTGTTTCAGGATTAGGAAAGGGAATAACTGCAGCGTCTCTTGGACGTCTTCTTAAGGCAAGAGGTCTTAAGGTAGCCGCTCAGAAGCTGGACCCATATATAAATGTAGATCCGGGTACCATGAGCCCATATCAGCATGGCGAGGTTTATGTAACTGAGGACGGCGCGGAGACCGACCTGGACCTTGGCCATTATGAGCGTTTTATAGATGAGAATCTGAACAAGTATTCTAACCTCACCTCCGGTAAGGTTTATTGGAATGTACTTAATAAGGAAAGAAGAGGAGAGTATCTGGGCTCGACAGTTCAGGTCATCCCTCATATCACAAACGAGATCAAGGATTTTGTTTACAGAGTTGGTAATGAAACGGATGCAGATGTAGTCATCACAGAAATTGGTGGTACCATCGGTGATATTGAGTCCCAGCCATTCATCGAGGCTGTAAGACAGATTTCTCTCGAGGTGGGTAAGGAAAATAGCCTCTTTATCCATGTTACTCTTGTCCCATTTCTTCATGGTTCAGACGAGCATAAATCAAAACCAACCCAGCACTCCGTTAAGGAGCTTCAGGGTATGGGAGTACGTCCGGATATCATTGTGCTTAGATGCGACGAGCCCCTTGAAGATAGCATTTTCAAGAAGATTTCCCTTTTCTGTAATGTTAAAGAAGATTGTGTTATTGAGAACCGCACTCTGCCAAGTCTTTACGAGGCGCCTCTTATGCTTGAGGATGCAGGCCTGGCAAATGTAGTCTGCAGAGAGCTTGGTCTTGGCACGCTAAATGCAGACTTAACCGAGTGGATTAAGATGGTAGATAGCATTGAGAATATGAATAAGGAAATCACCATCGGACTTGTAGGAAAATATGTTCAGCTCCATGATGCTTACCTCTCTGTTGCTGAGGCTCTTCGCCATGCAGGTTATGGCTTCGGTGTTGATGTAAAGATTGAATGGATAGATTCGGAAGAGATAGATAGATCGAACGTAGATAAGAAGCTGAGTCACCTTAGCGGAATTATTGTTCCAGGTGGATTTGGTGACAGAGGTATAGAAGGAATGGTCCTTGCTGCGCAGTTCGCACGTACAAACAAACTTCCATATTTTGGCATCTGTCTGGGCATGCAGATTGCCGTTATCGAGTATGCGAGAAATGTGGCAGGTCTTAAGGACGCATGTTCAGGTGAGTTCCACGACGCCACCGATACAAAGGTTATCGATTTTATGCCTGGTCAGTCAGATGCAGTCGATAAGGGAGGTACACTTAGACTGGGCAGCTACCCTTGTGTTGTCACTCCAGGAACCCTTATGGAAAAATGCTATTTTGGAGATGATGAAGATGCTGGCGAAAAAACGGAAAGTGGTGAGAAGCTGATTCACGAGAGACATCGTCATAGATACGAATTTAATAATGATTATAAAGATGTCCTCACTGAGGCAGGACTGGTTATTTCAGGTCAGTCACCTGACGGAAATCTTGTAGAAACTGTCGAGGTTCCGGACCATCCATTCTTCCTGGGTGTCCAGTTCCATCCTGAGTTTAAATCCCGTCCTAACAGACCACATCCAATATTTAGAGAATTTGTCAAAAATTCCATCAAAAATTCTGCAAAAAAAGAGTAAATTAACTATTGTGGCGGAGGACATGTAGTTATAAAATAGGGGATGGTTTTTTATAGTAATAAAAATAGGAAGAGAAGAAGATGTCGAATTACAACAAAAAATTAATTCTAGAGGATGGTAGTGAGTACCTGGGCTTTGGCTTTGGTGCTGACAAAGAAGCTGTTTGTGAGATTGTATTTAACACATCCATGGCAGGCTACCAGGAAATCATTTCCGATCCATCCTACACAGATCAGGCCATAGTTATGTCCTACCCGCTTATAGGTAACTATGGAATCACAGATGAGGACTTCGAGAGTAAGCTGGTTAATCTCGGAGCTCTTGTTGTGCGCGAGGTAAATGAATTCCCATCCAATTTCCGTTTCACAAGAACTCTCTCTGAACTCTTAGAGGATTCAGATGTGCCGGGAATTTATGGTGTGGATACGAGAAAGCTTGTGCGCAGCATCAGAGACCACGGTTCAAGAAAGGTTCTTATAACAGATATTGGAACCAGCCTTGAGGAAGGTCTTAAAAAGCTTGAGGCAACTGAACTGCCTCGAGATCAGGTAGAAAGATGCAGCTGCAAGAAGAGATGGTATGCAAGAACTTCAAATCCGAAGTTTAACGTTGTGGCAATCGACTGCGGTATGAAGATGAATATCGTAAGAGAATTAAATGCACATGGATGCAACGTTACTGTAGTGCCTTATAACACTTCTGCAGAAGAGATTAAGAAGATGAATCCGGACGGACTTTTTATTTCAAATGGTCCTGGAGATCCTGAGGATGTTCCAGAGGTTATTGAAACATTAAAGAATCTGAAGGGTAAGCTCCCTATGTTTGGCATTTGTCTGGGACATCAGCTCATTGCCCTTTCTTATGGTGCAAAGACCTACAAGCTGAAGTTCGGACATCGTGGTGGAAACCATCCTGTAAAGGACCTGGCAACAGGCAAGATAGAAATAACAAGTCAGAACCACAGCTATGCTGTTGATGACAAAACAGTTGAAGGTACAGGACTTAAGGTTTCTCACATCAATCTTCTGGATAATACAGTTGAGGGACTTTGTAATTACGATATAGAAAATGGTGGTGGAGATGCTCCAAGAGTATTCTCAGTACAGTACCACCCAGAGAGTGCACCTGGCCCACAGGATAGTACTTATCTTTTCGATAGATTTATAGAAAATATGGAAGTTAATAGAAATACATCAAAATAATTTTTGAAGGAATATAGAAAATGCCTAAGAGAACAGATATACACAAAATATTAGTTATCGGCTCTGGTCCTATCGTCATCGGTCAGGCAGCAGAGTTCGACTACGCAGGAACCCAGGCCTGCCTTGCCTTAAAAGAGGAAGGCTACGAGGTTGTTCTTGCAAACTCAAATCCTGCGACCATCATGACAGATACCATGATCGCCGATAAGGTTTATATGGAGCCACTTACTCTTGAATACATGGCCCGCATTTGCCGTTATGAAAGGCCAGATGCCATTGTACCGGGAATTGGTGGACAGACTGGACTTAACCTCGCAATGCAGCTGAATGATAAGGGAGTTCTTAAGGAGTGTGAGATTGAACTTCTGGGAACAGATGCTGCCAGCATAAGATGTGCCGAGGATAGAGAAGAGTTTAAAGAGCTCTGCGAAAAGCTGGGTGAACCAGTAGTTCCATCAGAGATAACATATTCCGTTGAAGAGGGACTTAAGGCAGCCGAGGAGATTGGCTATCCGGTTATCCTGAGGCCTGCATTTACCCTTGGTGGAACGGGTGGTGGATTTGCAGATAACCCTGAAGAGATGGCAGAGATGATGAAGAATGCTCTGGCACTTTCTCCAGTTCATCAGGTTCTGGTTGAGAAGAGTATTAAGGGTTATAAAGAGATTGAATACGAAGTAATGCGAGATGCAAACGATACAGCTCTCGTTGTCTGTAACATGGAGAACCTGGACCCTGTTGGTATCCACACCGGTGACTCAGTGGTTGTGGCACCAAGCCAGACTCTCACAAACAAGGAATATCATATGCTCCGTGACAGCGCCCTGAAGATCATCAGAGCTCTTGGAGTTGAGGGTGGTTGTAACTGCCAGTTCGCTCTGGATCCGGAGTCATTTGATTACTATGTTATCGAGGTTAATCCTCGTGTGTCCAGATCATCAGCCCTTGCATCAAAGGCCAGTGGCTATCCTATAGCCCGTGTTTCTGCAAAGATTGCTGTAGGTATGAACCTGGATGAGATTAAGCTTGCTAATACACCTGCATGCTTTGAGCCAACACTGGACTATGTAGTAACAAAGATGCCAAGATTCCCATTCGATAAGTTCACTCTTGCGTCAAATGTACTCTCAACCCAGATGAAGGCTACAGGTGAGACCATGAGTATCGGACGTACTGCAGAGGAGAGTCTGCTTAAGGCTATCAGATCTCTGGAGGACGGAAAGAACCACATCCATTTAGAGAAATTCGATGTTAAGAGTCTCTCTGAAAAGACAGATGCAGAAGAGGCTAAGGAGGAAGCTATTGAGAAGCTTCTGAAATATGTTGAAGAAGGAACTGATGACAGAATTTATGCATTGTCACAGCTGATATGGCTTGGGGTTGACCTTCAGGTTATTTACAATAAGACAAAGATAGATATGTTCTTCCTGGATAAGATCAAGAACATAGTTGAGTATGAGAGACGCATTGAAAAGATTGCGGAAAATATAGATGGCAAGGATATAGAAGGCATTAAGAATGCATTTGACAGAGAGACTCTCTATGATGCTAAGAAGATGGGCTTCTCTGATTCTTACATAGCAGAGCTGGTGGGCTGCACTGAGGATGACATTTGGCAGCTTCGCAAGGAGTATAACATTAAGCCGGTTTACAAGATGATCGATACCTGTGCCAGCGAGTTTGACAGCTATGTGCCATATTTCTATTCAACTTATGAGGATGAAAATGAGTCTGTAGTTTCTGACAATAAGAAGGTCATTGTTCTTGGTTCGGGTCCTATCCGAATTGGACAGGGCGTGGAGTTCGATTATTCCACAGTTCACGCGGTAAGAACAATTCACGAGATGGGATACGAGGCTATTGTTATAAATAACAACCCTGAGACGGTTTCGACGGATTATACAACCGCGGATAAGCTGTATTTCGAGCCTCTTACTGTTGAGGATATTATGAATATCATTGATCTGGAACAGCCGGAGGGTGTGATCACATCTCTCGGTGGACAGACAGCTGTTAACCTGGCAGAGCCTCTTGAGAAGAGAGGGGTTAAGATAATCGGTACAAGCTGCGAGGCCATTTTCAGAGCTGAAGACAGGGACGCATTCGAAGGAGTTATTGAATCTCTTGGTATCCCTCATCCAAAGGGAGTTGCTGTTACAGATATTGAAAGTGGCGTTCAGGCTGCAGAGAGAATAGGCTATCCTGTTCTGGTTCGTCCTAGCTTCGTGCTGGGTGGACGTGCCATGGAGATCGTGGCAAACGAGGAGATGCTCCGTCATTACCTCAAGACCGCCGTTGAAGTGGATGAGGATAGACCTGTACTTGTAGATAAATATATTGTTGGTAAGGAAGTTGAGATAGATGCTATCTGCGACGGAAAGGAAGTTTTCCTGCCTGGTATCATGGAGCTGGTTGAGAGAACAGGTGTTCACTCTGGAGACAGTACCAGCGTTTATCCACCTTACTCAATTTCTGAAAAGGTAAAAGAGACTATAGCGGAGTACTCCAGCAAGCTGGGACTCGGTATTGGAATAATAGGTCTCTTCAACATACAGTTCATCGTTGATAAGGAAGATAATGTTTATATCATCGAGGTTAACCCTCGTGGTTCGCGTAGTGTTCCATTCCTGTCAAAGTCAACAGGTTACAGCCTGGTCGATATAGCAACCAAGGTTATGCTGGGACACAGTCTTGCTGAGCAGGGCTACACTGGAACTGCACCAGAAGGTGGACTTAAAGATGCTGCTAAACCAAAATGGTATGTTAAAACGCCTGCATTTTCATTTGCAAAGCTGAATGGTATGGACCCATATCTTTCACCAGAGATGAAATCTACAGGTGAAGCTATTGGTTATGATAAGAGTCTGAAGAGGGCATTTTACAAAGCTCTGCAGGCCAGTGGAATCAAGATGAAGGAATACGGAACTGTAATGGTTACCCTTGCTGACGAGGATAAGGAAGAGGCACTTCCACTTGTCAGAAGATTCTATGAGCTTGGTTTCAATATCGAGGCGACTGTGGGAACTGGTGAGTTCCTGAAGGAGCGCGGTATAAGAACACGTATCAGAGGAAAGCTTAGTGATGGTAGCGACGAGGTGCTTCGTTCTATCGAGGCAGGCTACGTAAGCTACATCATCAATACAAGAGCAATTCTCTCAGGAATACACTATCAGGATGGAGCGGAGATAAGACGCTGCGCCATTATGAACGGAGTAACTATATTCACATCACTCGATACAGTGCGTATCCTGCTTGATGTCCTGGAAGACATCACACCACGCATATCGACGATTTAGAATAAGTATTCACTTATTGTGAAAGGAAAGAAGTATGAATTATACAGAGTCAGAAATCATGGAGTATATTGAGGAGGAAGATGCCAAGTTTATAAGACTGGCCTTCAGAGATGCATTTGGCGTGCAGAAAAATATTTCTATCATGCCTAGTGAGGTGCATAAGGCATTTGATAAGGGTATTCCAATCAATGCCAAAGCCATAAGAGGCTTTGAAGGTTGCGGGGAGGCTGTCCTCTATCTGAAACCGGATCCAGCAACACTTTCGGTTCTGCCATGGAGACCTGATTCTGGCAGAGTTCTTAGGATGTTCTGTGATGTATGCAAGGGCGATGGAAAGCCTTTTGAGGCAGATACCCGCAACATACTTAAGGATGCGGTAAAAGCCGCTGAGGAGGCTGGAATTGAATTTAAATTTGGTTCTGAGCTGGAATTCTATCTTTTCAAGACTGACGATGAGGCGAATCCTACAAAGATACCTTACGATGAGGCAGGCTATCTGGATATTGCTCCGCTTGATCGTGGAGAAAACATCCGCCGTGAAATCTGCCTTACCATAGAGGAGATGGGCCTTACTCCAGAGCGCTCTCATCATGAGAGAGGTCCTGGACAGAATGAGATTGACTTCCATTATGGCAAGCCACTTAAGGCTGCAGACCAGGTTACAACCTTCAAGATGGTTGTAAATACTGTGGCAGATAGAAATGGCCTCTATGCTGATTTTTCACCTCTTCCAATTGCGGACAAACCAGGAAATGGCTATCACATCAACATCTACGCTAAGAACAGAGATGGCGAGGATGTTGTTAAATATGCGGCAGCAGGCATTTTGGATAAGATCAAGGATATAACTATTTTCCTTAATCCTACAGATGCTTCCTACAACAGATTTGGTAACGGAACAGCACCTACTAAGGTGAATTGGTCCAGAGAAGGTGGCTCTGAGCTTATGTACATAAACTCAGCTGGCACCAAGGTTGAACTGCGCAGTCCGGATGCACTCAGCAATCCGTATCTTGTGCATGCCCTGCTTATCTATGCAGGACTTTATGGAATTGAGAATAAGCTGGAGCTCCCACAGGAAATGGATGAGAGCAGCGTGCTTCTTCCAAAGTCTCGTAGAGAGGCTATGAAGAACGCTAAGAACAGCGACTTTATCAAGGAATTACTTCCAGAAAGTATAATCGACAAGTATATTTCGTAACCCCTGATCTGTTATTTAAGAGCATTTTGTGATGGAAAAAAAGAGTACCTCAAGATATTCGATACTCATTGTATCGAATTCCGAACAATTCAATATGCTTGCTCAGAAATCCATGCCAAGTGGCAGGTTCGATGTGATTGAGAAAAGGAAAAGCGCCTCCGCTGCGAGACGTGAAATTTTAGTGCGTGAATATGATATCGTGCTCATAAATGCGCCTCTCTCAGATGGCTTTGGTGTGGACTTTGTAATGGATGTTGTGGATAGACACAGCTCCGGAATAATCATGGTTGTTCCTGTTGAGGTTTATCCTGATATGGCAGCCAGACTCACGGATTATGGCGTGATCGTTGTTCCAAAGCCTCTTCAGAAGGGAATTCTGGACAGAAGCCTGAGACTTCTGATTGCATTTGGCGAGAGACTCAGAAAATCTCAGAAGAAGGTCAGGACTCTGGAAGAAAAAATGAACGAGCTTAAAATTATCAGCAGGGCAAAAATTGTGCTTGTACAAAGAGGTATGAGCGAAGAGGAAGCCCACGAATATATTATCCGGGAAGCCATGAATAATGGGCTTACGAAGAGGGAAGTTGCGGAAGATATTCTGGACTAAAAACAGTCCTTAAAAATATTTCAAAAAATTTTTTTGAAAAAAGGTATTGACAAATCCGATTTAACGGAGTAAAGTGTGAAACCATAAAAGAACAAGTGCGAAAGACAATGGCGTCTTAGAGAATAATTCTCTGAGGCGCCTTTTCTGTTTTCATACGAATCGCTTAGCGATTTATGAACTCGCACGAAATGAAAAAGGAGAAACGATATGGAAAATCAAAATGTACCAGAGCTTTTCGGATCACTCGTGTTTGATGACAGAGTAATGAGAGCAAGACTTTCAGACGATGTATATGCATCACTCAAGAAAACCATCGACGAAAATGTTCGACTGGATGAACAGGTTGCAGATGCAGTTGCTGAGGAAATGAAAAATTGGGCTATTGAGAATGGAGCGACACATTTTACTCACTGGTTCCAACCTCTTACAGGAGTTACTGCAGAGAAGCATGATAGTTTCATATCACCTTCTCCAGACGGCGGAGTTCTGATGGAGTTCTCCGGTAAGGAACTTATCAAAGGTGAGCCTGATGCTTCATCCTTCCCATCAGGAGGACTGAGAGCAACATTTGAAGCAAGAGGTTATACAGCATGGGACCCAACTTCATTTGCATTTATCAAGGACCACACACTTTGCATTCCAACAGCTTTCTGTTCATACTCAGGTGAAGCACTTGATAAGAAGACACCACTTCTCAGATCAATGCAAGCTATTAACAGACAAGCAAAGAGAATCTTGAAGCTCTTCGGAACAGAAGCTAATTACGTTAGAACAAGCGTAGGACCTGAGCAGGAATACTTCCTGGTTGATCAAGAAGTATTTAACAAGCGTCCTGACTTAATCTATACAGGTAGAACACTCTTCGGTGCAATGCCACCAAGAGGACAGGAAATGGATGACCATTACTTCGGAGTTATCAAGCCTCGTGTAAATGAGTTTATGGAGGACTTAAATAAAGAACTCTGGAAGCTTGGAATCCTTGCTAAGACAGAACATAACGAAGTTGCTCCTGCACAGCATGAGCTGGCACCAATCTATTCCACAACAAATGTGGCAACAGATTCCAACCAGTTAACAATGGAGATTATGAAGAAGGTTGCATCTCGCCACGGTATGGTTTGTCTCTTACATGAGAAGCCGTTCGCAGGAGTTAACGGATCAGGTAAGCATAACAACTGGTCCATCGGAACAGATACAGGAATCAACCTACTGTCACCTGGAAAGACACCATATGAAAATGCACAGTTCCTGCTTTTCCTTTGTGCAGTAATCCAGGCGGTAGATGATTATCAGGATCTTCTGAGACTGTCAGTTGCAACTGCTGGAAACGACCACAGACTTGGAGCTAACGAAGCACCACCTGCTATCATTTCAGTATTCCTTGGTGATGAGCTTTCAGCTATCCTTAAGGCTATTAAAGAAGATAAGCCTTATGAGGGAACAGAAGATGTGGTTATGAAACTTGGAGTTCATTCAATCCCAAGCTTCAGCAGAGATACAACTGATAGAAATAGAACTTCACCATTTGCATTTACAGGTAATAAGTTTGAGTTCAGATCTCTTGGTTCTTCAAACAGTATTGCATGCTGTAACATCATGCTGAATGCATCTGTTGCAGAAAGCTTGAAGCAATATGCAGACGAACTCGAAGGTGCAGCTGATTTCGAAACTGCACTTCATGACCTTATCAAGAGAGTTATCACAGATCATCAGAGAATTCTCTTCGATGGAAATGGATATGGAGATGAGTGGATTAAGGAAGCAACTGAAGTAAGGGGTCTTTCAAATCTTAAGACCACTGCAGATGCAATGCCACATCTCCTTGATGAGAAAAATAAGAAGATGCTTATGGAGCATAAGGTATTTACTGAGGCAGAGCTCCAGTCAAGATGCGAGATCATGCTTGAGAACTATGTAAAGACAGTAAATATCGAAGGTAATACAATGGTTGATATGGTTCGTAAGAACTACCTTCCAGCAATTGAGAGATACCTCTTCAGACTTGCTGAGACAACATCTCTTATGAAGTCAGTAAGTGCAAATGTTAAATGCAATTATGAAGTATCAACTATGGAAAGACTTTCAGAACTTACAGATCACATTTTAGATTCTGTAAAGGCTCTTGAGGATGATCTTGATAAGTTCAAGTCATTAGATGATGTATTCGAGTCATCAGCATTTGTAAGAGACGAAATGCTTCCTTCAATGGAAACACTTCGTGGTTATGTAGATGAAGCTGAAATGCTTACATCTCAGAATGATTGGCCATTCCCAAGCTATGGACAGTTATTATTCAGTGTTAAATAATTTGGGAATCAAATTAAATAATTTATAAAGGCAAAGGCGTCTTGGTTTTTAAATAAAAAAAACTGAGGCGCCTTTTTAAATGTGATCCAAAGGATTATATAAAGTAACAAAAAGGAGTTAAAGTTATGACAGAAGAAGTAATGAGTTTCGTGAATGATAATGTATTCGCGGTATGGTTTCTTATTGGAGCGGCACTGGTATTCTGGATGCAGGCCGGATTCGCAATGGTTGAAACAGGTTTCACTAGAGCGAAGAATGCAGGTAACATTATAATGAAGAACCTGATGGATTTCTGTATCGGATGCTGTGTTTTCATCCTTATCGGTTTTAGTTTATTACTAGGCGAAGATATGATGGGTCTTATCGGAAAACCTGGTTTTGATATTTTCACTGCTTATGCAGATTTTGATTGGTCAAACTTCGTGTTTAACCTTGTATTCTGTGCAACAACAGCAACAATCGTTTCTGGTGCTATGGCAGAGAGAACTAAGTTCCTGAGCTACTGCGTATATTCAGCAGTTATATCAGCACTTATCTATCCTGTAGAAGCACACTGGATCTGGGGCGGCGGTTGGCTCGCACAGTTAGGATTCCATGATTTCGCAGGATCATGTGCAATCCACATGGTAGGTGGTATCTCATCAATCATCGGAGCAAAGATGGTTGGTGCTCGTATAGGTAAATTTGAGAAAGATGAAAATGGCAAGATAGTAAAAGTAAATGCATTCCCAGGACATAACCTGGTAATCGGTGCACTGGGTGTATTCATCCTCTGGCTTGGATGGTACGGATTCAACGGAGCAGCTTGTACATCAACAGATCAGCTTGCATCTGTATTCGTAACAACAACAATCGCACCTTCAATCGCAACTGTAGTTTGTATGATCTTTACATGGATCAAATATGGTAAGCCTGATGTTTCAATGTGTCTTAACGCATCACTTGCAGGTCTTGTGGCAATCACAGCTCCTTGTGATGTAACAGATGCATTTGGCGCAATAGTAATCGGTGCTGTATCAGGAGTTCTCGTAGTATTTGCAGTTTGGTTCCTCGACTTCAAGCTCCGCATCGACGATCCTGTTGGTGCTGTAGCAGTTCATATGATGAATGGTATCTGGGGAACAATCGCAACTGGACTTTTTGCAACAACAACAGCTCCTGGAAATGATACACTTAACGGTCTTTTCTACGGTGGCGGATTCCATCTTTTAGGAATTCAGTTACTTGGTTTTGCAGCAGTAGCTGCTTGGACAGCAGTAACAATGACGATAGTATTTGCAGTAATCAAAGCTATCTTCGGACTTAGAGTTTCTGAGGAAGAAGAGCTTGAAGGTCTCGATTCAACTGAGCATGGTCTTTCATCTGCTTATTCAGGATTCAGTATCGTGGATATGTCTAGTGCAATGATGGTTGAGAATGAAAATACAAGCCTTGGCGCTGAGTCATATGAAGAGGCAAGTGAGGCTAAGAAGAATGCATCTGTCCCTGTAGTAAATGCAGCAGATGATATGGCTAAGGCAGGTATCGTTGCAGATACAGGCATCAATAAGGTAGTAATTATTACAAAGCTTTCAAGATACGACAAGATCAAGAAGGCGCTGAATGCACTTGGTGTAACAGGTATCACAGTAACTCAGGTAAGTGGATGCGGTATCCAGAAAGGTACCGGTGAAAAATACCGTGGAGTTGAGATGGACGTAACACTCCTTCCAAAGATCAAGCTGGAAGTTGTAGTTAGCAAGATTCCTGTTGAGAGTGTAATCGAAACAGCTAAGAAGACACTCTATACTGGTAAGATCGGCGATGGTAAGATTTTCGTTTACCCAGTAAGCCGAGTTGTCAAGATCCGTACAGGCGAAGAAAACTACGACGCCCTGCAGGATGTTGAATAAAGACATAGCGTCTCTTCCATAAAAATAGACGTTAAAAAGGCGTGGCAGCTGAGAAAAAACTCGGTTGCCACGTTTTTTGAAGTCACTGGGGACAGAACTACCAGTCGGTAGGGACAGATCTAGGAGTCAACGGGACCGGGTCTCGTTGACTCCTAGATCTGTCCCCGTTGACTTATTTTGTGACAGGTGGTAAGTTTAGTAGCATATTGGAAAGAGGTGGATCTTTATGAAAATTCATGGTTTGCAAAAGATGACGCTGCTGGACTACCCGGGACAGGTGGCGTGCACAGTATTTTTGGGCGGATGCGACTTCAGGTGTCCGTTCTGTCACAACTGGGATATTCTTGACCCTTCTACGCCTGTTATCATGGACGAGATTGAATTCTACAAGTTTCTGGATAAAAGGGTAGGGCTCCTGGATGGCGTGGCTATAACGGGCGGAGAGCCGCTTCTAAGGACGGGTATGCCGGAGTTTATACAGGGAATAAAGGACAAGGGCTTCAAGGTTAAGCTGGACACAAATGGTAATCATCCTGACAAGCTGAAGGAACTTGTGGGCGCAGGCCTCGTTGATTATGTGGCAGTAGATATAAAGAATGATAAAGCGAGATATGGCACAACAATCGGTGTTCCAAATTTCGAGATATCTAAATTAGAAGAAACGGTTTCTTTCTTATTAGAAGGAAATGTAATCTATGAGTTCAGGACTACTGTTGTAAAACAGTTCCATGACGAGGATTCCTTCAGAGGTATAGCTGAGTGGATTGATGGAGCTGAAAATTATTATCTACAGAGCTTTGTGGATAGAGAAACAGTTCATTATTCCGGACTTGAAGCATATGGTCCAGAGCAGCTTGAAATATTTAAATCTATAGTAGCTCCACATGTAAAAAATATAGAAATAAGAGGTGTAGATGCTGAGTAAATTGGCACCAAAACCTGAAACATTAGAGAAATAGGGCGTTCGGAGCCCTGACCACTAGATATAGTGGTTTCCATAATCAACCAACCGCAAGAAATCAAGGACTTTTATCCCTAAGCGGTTGGTTTTTTATTGCCCTTCACCACTATATATAGTGTTTTATAAAAAAAGTTCACACTATATATTGACACGAGGGCCTATTAGTGGTATCTTCTTATAGACGGTCTACATCTAGTGGCTCGTTTTATGCGGAATTAAGGCTGAAAAGGACGTATTTTAGCCTAAAAACATAAAAATAAAATCTTAAACTAATATTTATTAAAGGGGAGGTTACTTTACATGTACCGAGTGGTAAAAAGAGATGGTGAAACAGTTGATTTTAATGTAGCGAAGATCAGTGCTGCGATTGAGAAGGCATTTGTGGGCTGCGAAAAGCAGTATCATCCAAGTGTTATCGATATGCTTGCTCTCAGAGTTACAAGTGATTTTGAGGATAAGATTAAGAATGATGTTATCTCTGTGGAAGATATCCAGGATAGCGTTGAGAAGATTCTCTCAGAGGCTGGATATACAGAGGTTGCTAAGGCTTATATCCTTTATCGTAAGCAGCGTGAGAAAGTTCGTAACGTTAAGAATGCAATGCTCAACTACAAGGACATTGTAGATAACTATCTTCAGATTAATGACTGGAGAGTTAAAGAGAACTCTACAGTTACATATAGTGTTGGAGGACTTATCCTTTCCAACTCAGGTGCTATCACAGCTAACTACTGGCTCAGCGAAATTTATGATCAGGAAATAGCAGATGCACACAGAAAGGCAGATATCCACATCCATGATCTTAGCATGCTTACAGGATACTGCGCAGGATGGTCACTGAAGCAGCTTATTCAGGAAGGACTTGGTGGAGTTCCTGGAAAGATAACATCTGCTCCAGCAGGACATCTTTCAACTCTTTGTAACCAGATGGTTAACTTCTTAGGTATCATGCAGAATGAATGGGCAGGAGCTCAGGCATTCTCATCATTCGATACTTATCTTGCTCCATTTGTAAAGGTTGATAACCTTACACAGAAGGAAGTAAAGCAGTGCATCCAGTCCTTCATCTTCGGTGTAAACACACCATCAAGATGGGGTACTCAGTCACCATTTACTAACATCACACTTGACTGGACAGTTCCAAGAGATATGAGAGAAGAGAACTGCTGGGTTGGTGGTGAGCAGGTTGACTTTACTTATGGCGACTGCCAGAAGGAAATGGATATGGTCAACAAGGCATTCATCGAGATTATGATCGAGGGAGATGCAAACGGCCGTGGATTCCAGTATCCAATCCCTACATATTCAATCACAAAGGACTTCAACTGGGATGAGACAGAGAACAACAAGCTTCTCTTCGAGATGACAGCTAAGTATGGTACTCCATACTTCTCAAATTACATCAACTCAGATATGGAGCCTTCAGATGTACGTTCAATGTGCTGCCGTCTGAGACTCGACCTTCGTGAGCTTCGTAAGAAGTCAGGTGGATTCTTCGGTAGTGGAGAGTCAACAGGATCAGTTGGTGTTGTTACAATCAACCTTCCACGTATTGCATATCAGGCAAAGGATGAGGCTGATTTCTATGCAAGACTTGATCGTCTCATGGACATCTCAGCCAGATCACTTAAGACAAAGAGAGAGGTTATTACAAAGCTTCTTGATTCAGGTCTTTATCCATATACAAAGAGATACCTTGGAACATTCAACAACCACTTCTCAACAATCGGTCTTATCGGTATGAACGAAGTTGGTCTTAATGCTAAATGGCTTCACAAGGATCTTACAAATGTAGAGACACAGAAGTTTGCAGCTGACGTTCTCAATCATATGAGAGAGAAGCTCAGTGATTATCAGGAAATGTACGGAGATCTGTACAACCTTGAGGCAACTCCTGCTGAGTCAACAACATATAGATTTGCTAAGCATGATAAAGAGCAGTTCCCAGAGATCATCACAGCTAATGAGAATGGAACACCTTACTATACTAACTCATCACATCTTCCAGTTGGTTATACAGAGGACATTTTCTCAGCTCTCGATGTTCAGGATAATCTGCAGACACTTTATACATCAGGTACAGTATTCCATGCATTCCTTGGCGAGAAGCTTCCTGACTGGAAAGCAGCAGCTAACCTCGTTAGAAAGATTGCTGAGAACTACAGCCTGCCATATTACACAATGTCACCTACATACTCAGTATGTAAGAATCATGGATATATCACTGGTGAAGTTTATGTATGTCCTGATTGCGGTGAGAAGACAGAGGTTTACAGCCGTATAACTGGTTACTATCGTCCAATTCAGAACTGGAATGATGGTAAGACTCAGGAGTACATGGATCGTCGCGAGTACGATATCAAGGTAAGCAAGCTTACACATGATGGTCCTATTAAGAAGATCAGCTACGAAGAGCCTTCAGAGGTTGCTGAAAATGCACCAGCACCTCAGGTTGCAGAAGCAGAGCAGAAGGTAGAGAACAGAGCGGAAGTTCCTACAATGTACGTTAAGGATCATTGTCCAAAATGTAAGGGCGCTGAGCAGAGATTCAAACTTGCAAACGTTGAGTACAGCGAAGTAAATTGTTCTGAAAATATGGATGTTGCAAGAGAGCTTAATATTCAGCAGACACCAACTATCATTGATCCAGATGGAACAAGATATGAGGGAGCTAATGCAGCAGCTGAGTGGCTTAAAGCACATAATGCATAAGGAAAAATAAATGTACGATATTATAGTAGTCGGCGGTGGGCCTGCAGGGCTCACCGCTGCAATATATGGACTAAGAAACGGTAAATCCGTTTTTGTTATAGAAAAGGAAGTATTCGGTGGTCAGATAGTTAATTCTCCTAAGGTGGAGAATATACCAGGATTCAATTCCATAAGCGGAGATGAATTCGGAGATAAGATGCTGGAGCAGGCAATGGGCCAAGGCGCCGAGGTTACCATTGAAGAGGTAACAGGCATCGGAAAAAGTGGGGATGCCTTTATCGTAAGAACTATGGAGGGTGGTTCTTACGAGGGCAGAACCGTTATACTGGCAACTGGAACAACACATAGAGTTCTCGGTCTTGAAGGCGAGCAGGATCTGATTGGAAGTGGCATCAGCTTCTGTGCAGTCTGCGATGGTGACTTCTACCGTGATAAAAAGGTTGTTATGATCGGCGGAGGTAATTCTGCATTTGTAGAATCAAGCCTTCTTGTGGATATTGTTAAGGAACTTGTTATCCTTCAGGATATGCCTTATTTCACAGCAGATCAGAAGCTTCAGGATCAGGTGCTGTCACGTGGCAATGTAGAAACTCATGTGAATACAAAAATAAAGGCATATGTCATTCAGGACGGAAAGCTGACAGGTGTTCAGTATGAAGAGAATGGCGAAGCAAAAGAAGTCAGCTGCGACGGAGTTTTCCTTGCAGTAGGGCTTGTACCAGAGAATGGTGCATTTACAAATGTTGCTGAGATAGATGGAAGAGGTTACTTTGTAACTCCTGATATCTGTACAACCAGAACTCCTGGAATATTTATTGCAGGCGACTGCAGAGCAAAGACCTTAAGACAGGTTGCAACAGCCTGCTCAGATGGCGCATATGCGGCTATAGCTGCTTGCGACTTTCTGAAGAATTAATAAGATGTAGGTTCAAAAATAAATAGCATGTATGATATAATAGATAATTGGCTACAAGCTGATTATCTATTATTTTTTTAGTAGAAAAATAAAGGTAAAAAAAAGAATTAGGAGAAGGTCAATTGATTAAATTAAATGACATCAAAAAGACGTTCGGCATGAATCAGGTCCTGAAGGGGGTATCCTTCCAGATTGATGATGGAAGCATATACGGACTGATTGGTCGAAACGGTGCAGGAAAAACAACCCTGATGAACATTATGTCCGGTCTCATGAAGGCAGACGGCGGAAGCTTTACCATCGATAAAAAGGTGGGATATCTTCCTGATCTTCCAGCTTTCTATGAATATCTCACAACTGATGAGTATCTGGACTTTTTACTTATGAATAAAAATCCTGAAAGAAGAGATAAGCTGCTGGAAACAGTTGGACTACCAAAGGGCGCCAAGGTAAAGACTATGTCCCGTGGTATGAGACAGAGACTTGGAATAGCTGCAGTCCTTGTTAATAATCCAGATGTAATCCTGCTTGACGAACCAACTAGTGCTCTTGACCCAGCGGGAAGAAATGATGTAAAGGATATTCTTCTCAAACTCAAGAATGAAGGCAGGACTATCATCCTTTCTACTCATATCCTTGCTGATATGGATAACATCTGTGACAAGGCAGGCTTCCTCAGTCGCGGTGTTATTGCGAGAGAGGTGGATGTGGCAAAGAGTCGTCAGGAAAATTCAGCTATGATCGTGAAGTTTGCATCTGAACCAGACTTGGATAAGTTGTACCAGTTCACGCAGGATATAATACAACTGGATGCGGTTACAGTAAGGCTAAATATAAATGAAAGTGAAAAGATTAACAGCCAGCAGAAAGTGCTCCAGGGACTTGGAAACCTTTCCCAGGAGATAACATCTATCAGCAGCGCAGCCGTTTCACTGGATTCTATTTTCCAGGAGGTGTGCTTATGATGACGAATATTAAATGCTGTATTTTGAAAGATATTAAAGAAGTTCTCAGAACCGGAAAGGTGGCGCTGTTCCTTATTCTTGCATTCGGAATTGGCGTTATGATAATGGGATTCACGGTGATCTTCACAGATATCCCTGATTATCTGACGGCGGAGCTTCCGGGCTTCGACATCCAGTCTCTGGAAGAACTAATGGGAACGCTTTATCCAAAGATGGTGAGAGAAAACCTTGGTGTATTTTCGTACTACATTGGTTTCTTCTATTCGCTGATCACCATCCTTGTCTGCAACAACATAATCCCTCGCGAGAGAAAGAAGGGCAAGTGGATACTCCCTATCGAGCAGGGTTATAACGGACGTGATTTTCTTATAGGTAAATGTGTAGTCTATGGATGTCTTGCAGGCATTTCAGTTTTCCTTAGCTACATGGTTTACTACTTTATTGCGAATACATTTATGGAGCAGAATCTACCATTTGGAAATGCATTCTTCCTTGCACTTCTTCACGGGTTAAATGTCTTCTTCATTCTGGACTTTACAATACTTATGTCAGCATGGTTTAACAGCGGCGTTGTAGCTGCTATCTCCATGATTGGTACCGTACTCTTCGTGCCAGATATCATGAATTATCTCAGCATTGGAAAGTACCTTCCAACATATCTTCTGACATTTGTTTATGAGAGTGGAAATAATTACGGATCAATTGTTGTTCCGCTGATATTGAATATTATTTGTTTTATTGCAACTTATATTTTTGCAAGTACGAAGGTGGAAAATGGCTTACATCGAATTTAAATCAGTAGATAAAGAATATCGCGGTGAGGTAAAGGTTCACGCCGTAAGAAAATGCTCCTTCGAAATTGAAGAAGGAGAGATGGTGGCAATCCTTGGCCAGAGTGGTGCCGGAAAAACTACTATCCTCAACATGCTGGGCGGAATGGACAGCCCAACAGGTGGAGATATTCTTGTTGATGGCAAGAACGTGGCGAAGCTGAAAAATCGCGAGCTGATACGTTACAGACGTCACGATATCGGATTTGTTTTCCAGTTCTATAATCTGGTGGCAAATCTTACAGCGGTAGAAAATGTGGAGCTGGCATGTCAGCTTTGCGAGGATGCCTTGGACCCTGTGACAGTTATGGAAGAGGTGGGGCTTGGAGAAAGACTTTCCAGCTTTCCTAGTCAGCTGTCCGGTGGCGAGCAGCAGCGTGTTGCCATAGCAAGAGCGATTGCAAAGAATCCAAAGATATTGCTTTGCGATGAGCCAACTGGTGCTCTTGATTCCGAGACAGGAAAGAAGATAATAGAGCTTCTTATCGAAACCTGCCGCGCGAGAAAAATGACTACAGTCATTGTTACGCACAATTCTGAAATAGCAAAGGTTTGTAATAAGATCATCCGCATTAAGAATGGTTCGGTTGATAAGATTAAGATTAATGAAACACCACTTTCTCCTGACGAGATTGAATGGTAGTTTAGAATTTGGATAAGAAACTAGAAAATGATAGCGAAGAATACATTAAAAAAGATTAAACATTCCTTCGGTCGTTTTATCTCCCTTGTGGCGATAATTCTGATCGGAGTTGGTTTCTATGCAGGCATCCGACAGTCGACGCCTGCTATTCGTGATGCCGAAAATCGCTTCGTTAAAGAATACAATATGATGGACCTGCATCTTATCAGCACACTTGGATTTACGGAGGAGGATTTGAAAGAAGTCCGAAAGTTAAAGTCCGTGGATCTGGTGACGGCTGGCTATTCCAAATATGTCTACGAGGGCGAAGATGTAATCCGCGTTCTTTCTATCGATTCTTATATAAATCGTTATCTGTTGTGGGAGGGTAATCTTCCGACGAAGCAGAATGAATGCCTTGCGGATAGCCGCTTCTATAAAGTAGGAGATGTTATTTCCATCAAGGAACCGGTGAGTTCGGATGATGAGGATAGTTCGGGTAAGAAGTCTGATGATGCAGACAGTGATTCGAGTGCAGATAAAGATGGTGATAAGAGCTCGGATGAAGATGATGATTTGAGTTCAGATGAGGATGACGATGAGAATGTTGAACAGCTGACAGAACATAAGTTTATTGTGTCGGGTGTTGTCACATCTCCAATATATATGGGTACAGATTACGGCAGCACCAACATTGGAAATGGAGAACTGAAATCCTATATCCTGGTTAAGAAAAGCGTTTTTGATATTGATGCTTATACGGATCTTTATGTGACCATGAGGAAGACGGATGAGGATATTCCGTATTCAGATAGCTACAATGAAAAACTGGAACAGCTGACTTCCGAGGTGGAGGCTATTCAGTCCGAGAGAGAAAAGGCAAGAGAAGATGGACTCTACGAAGAAGCAAAAGAGACGGCTTTGGAAGAGGTTGCTAAACGTAAGGAAGAGATTGAGGCTGAAACCAGGGATGCGGTTGAGGAAGAAGTTAGAGCGGAGATAGATAAACAACAGGAGGAGACCAAGTCCAAGCTTAAGGAACAGGCCGGAAAGTTTGGGATGACATTTGAAAATTTTATCGGAACTCTTTCTGAAACAGTGCAGGAACAATTGTCACCCCTAACAGATGCGCAGGTTGACGTTCTTGTGGATGAACAGATGGATGATGCACTGGATACCGCTATGGAAGAGGCTGAGAGCACGGCTTTGGAAGAAATTGAAATTCCTGAATGTAAATGGTTCGTCCGCAACAGGAATGATGAGGTTGCAAATTATAAGATACTGAGTGATCAGTATGAAGAGGTGGATTCTATTGCGGATATTATTCCGATTTTCTTTATAGTTATTGTTATTCTGATGACATCTAATACAATGTCGCGAATGATTGCTGAGGAAAGAGGGGAGATGGGAACGCTCACATCTCTTGGTTATTCCAATGCCTCTATAATCGGCGGCTATATGATCTATGTTTTTGTCGCAACGATTGTTGGTGTTGTGGCGGGCTATTTTATTGGCGTTAATACATTGCCGCAATTTGTTTTTAATTGCTTCCCGATTTCGGTGATGAGTATTGTGGTTAAGTTTAGTCCGATCATGTTTTTTGGCTCGCTGGCTGTCTCCTTTATACTCATGACTGGGGTGACAATCTTTAGTTGTATGAAAGAGCTTATTCATAAGCCGGCTTATCTTATGCGACCGGTTCCTCCAAAGAGAGGCAAGAAGCTTCTGTTGGAGAGGGTGACAGGACTTTGGAAGAGGATGACATTTTCCTGGAAGACGACTCTGAGGAATATTGCACGTTATCAGCGAAGAGTTTTGATGACGGTTGTAGGAGTTGGCGGCTGTACATTCCTGATGTTTATTGGCTTTGCGCTGAGGGACTGCACCAGTACTGTGGGTAATAAGCAGTTCGACGAAATACATCACTATGATGTGATGGTGATTCTCAGTGACGATTTTAAGAGCTTTAATGATATTGAAGGCGGTAAGGAAAAGAAGCTGAAGGACGAGGGGCTGTTGAAGGATCCGCTGATGCTTCGCCAGGAAATGGTGAAGGTGGAAAATAGCGAGGGTCATAGTCTGGATGTTTATCTTCAGGTGCCGGATGAGGAAAATGCACTCTTTGAAGAATATTACACTTTGAGAGAGGCTGATCCAAGAGACGCTGGAGTTAAGGTGATAGATAAGGGACAGGGCGAGAAGCTGACTCTGCCGGAGGACGGAGCTATAATCACACCTCGTATCGCAAGTATTCTGGGATGCAAAGTTGGAGATACCATTCAGCTTGTGGATGACGAAGACGAGACGGTTGATATTCTGGTTTCTGGCGTAACGGAGAATTACGTTTCTAATTATGTTTATATGTCCAAGGCTGCTTATAAAAGAGCCTTCAGGCATGGCGTGATGTACAATTCCATTGTGGCAAAGAATGGACTTGCTAAGGATTCGGAAAGTGATACGGATATTGGTAAAAAATTATCGAAAAGGCTGTATAAATCAGATGATGTGGCAAGTGTGACAACTACGGATTCTGTTTTGAAAAAAGCGAACGAATCAATAAAGGGATTAGATGCGGTTGTAGTTCTGCTAGTTGTGATTGCATCTTTGCTGGCATTTACTGTATTATATAACCTGACGGCCATAAGCATCAGCGAACGAACTCGCGAAATCGCGACTCTTAAGGTGCTAGGCTTTACGCCGGTTGAAACAAATGATTATATTTATCGGGAAACGATTATCAGTTCCATAATAGGAATTGTGGCAGGACTTGCTGTGGGTCCTTACCTTCATGGAAAGGTCATGGATGTTATAGCGGTGGACAATCTTGTGTTCCTGCGAGAACTGAGGGTGCCAAGCTTTCTGATCGCGGCTTGCCTTGCGATGGCATTTACCCTGATTATGATGCTGGTAACGTTTATAAAACTGTTCTCCATAAATATGATCGAATCGCTGAAATCAGTAGATTAAATTTTAGAAAGTGTGATAGGTAGGAGTTATGAAAATCATCGACATTCTAAACAAGAAAAATATGTCCCTCTCTTTTGAGGTTTTCCCTCCAAAGAAGGAGAGTACATTTGAGAGCGTGGTGGAAGCGACTGAAAAGATCGCGGCCAGCCACCCTGCATTCATGAGTGTAACTTACGGCGCCGGCGGCGGAACCAGCAAATACACTCTTGAGATTGCGAGAAATATAAAAGACAAATACAACGTTCCGACATTGGCGCATCTTACTTGTGTTTCTTCAAGCAAGGAAACGGTGCACCAGAGAATTCAGGAACTGAAGGACATGGGCATTGAGAATGTTATGGCACTTCGTGGTGACCTTACACCAGAACTGGAGGCCAGCGACCCATCTACATGGGATTATAAGTATGCCATCGAGCTTGTAAGGGAGCTTAAAGAGGCAGGAGATTTCTGCATTGGTGCGGCATGCTATCCAGAGATACATCCTGAAAGCACGAACCAGGAAGACGACCTTCTTCACATCAAAGAAAAGGTGGATGCGGGTGCAGACTTCCTGACAACACAGATGGTATTTGATAATAACCTTTTCTTTAATTTCATGTATAAGATCAGGGAGATTGGTGTGACGGTTCCGATAATTCCAGGAATCATGCCTATTACGAACGCGAACCAGGTGGCGCGTGCCATCAAGCTTTCTGGCTCATTCATGCCACAGCGTTTTAAGAGTCTGGTTGATTATTTTGGGAATGATCCAGAGGCTATGAAGCAGGCCGGAATTGCATATGCTACCGACCAGATTATCGACCTCTATGCGAATGGAATAACAAACGTCCATGTTTATTCAATGAACAAACCGGACGTTGCGATAAGCATATTAAATAATCTTTCTGATATTCTTGGAAAGGATTTTCAGAGAGGAAGACTTTCATAAATTTTAGAATAGTAAGATACAATATCAGTATCATAGATTTCTTCAAGAAGGTTTCGGGTCAGGACATCCTGAGTGGAACCTTCTTTTATTATTGCTCCGTCCTTCATTAGTAGAATGCTATCTGCAATGAGCGCTGCTGCTCCAATATCATGAAACACTGAAATGACGGTATTCTTATGAGTGATTCCACCGACCTCAGTTTCGCCTGTGGACCACTTCTTCAGATAATCCAGAAGCTCGGTGTGGAATTTGAAATCCAGATGATTGGTTGGCTCATCCAGAAGTATTATCGGAGTTTCCTGAGCGATGGTACGTGCAAGAAGAACACGCTGAAGCTGTCCGCCAGAGAGGGCATTTAACTCTTTGTCTTTGATGTCGGAAAGACCTGTGATTTCCAGAGCCTTATCAGTTGCCTCCCTGTCTGCCTGTGTGGCAGAACCCAGGGCATCCTTAAGACCATTTCCACGGTGAGCATAGCGGCCCATCAGAACCGCATCATAAATCGTGTACGAAAAATATATGGAAGAAAACTGAGGCATCATGGCAATGTACTTCGCAAGCTCTTTGTGGGAAGTCTTCGAAATCTCAAATGACTCAGTAGCGTCCTTTGATTCGGAGTTTTCTTTGACGGAATTGCTGTGTATCAAGGTCGCATTACCACTATAAGGAAGAATCCCTGCAAGCACACGAAGAAGAGTGGTCTTTCCGGCCCCATTCGGACCAAGAATACCCCACACCCCACCCTCATTAAATTCGTGGTTGATGTTCTTGATTATTAAATTGTCCTTGCCATATCCCGCGGATACGTTTGTGAGTGATATATTCATATACTTCTCCATAATAAGTCAACGGGGACAGATCTTGGAGTCAGTGGGACCGGGTCTCATTGACTTATAGATCTGTCCCTACTGACTTATTTTCGTTTTTTGAAGAATATTAGCATGAAGAATGGGGCGCCTAGCAGGGCGGTGACGGCGCCAACCGGAATCTCTCGTGGGGAGAGGACGGTGCGGGCAACCAGGTCTGCCAGGGACATAAACATTCCACCGAAGGCGAAGCTCATTGGAATGACCGCCTTATGCTTCGAACCAAAAATCTTTCTTACAACGTGTGGAGCCACCAGGTCAATGAAACCAATGGTTCCGGTAAATGCAACTGAAACTCCAGTCAGAACAGTGGTCAGAACTATCAGTAAAATCTTATTGAAACGGGTATTAACTCCTAGTGACATTGCCTGCTCATCTCCGAAGGTCATAATGTCCATTTCCCTTGATTTGAACCAGATGATAATAGTAAAAATGATGGTCACAGGAAGAATTATCTTCACATGTGTCCAGTTCCTCGATGAGAAGGAACCCATCATCCAGTAAAGTATCTGCTGGTAATGATCAGGGAAAAGAGATGTCATCAGCGTCAGGAGTGCATTTACAAATAACGAAATAACCATACCGACCAGAATGATGGTATAGCTATGAATGTTTTTATCAATTCGGCTTGAGAAAAATATAACGAATAGAACAGTCAGCAGGGCGAAAATGAAACCTGCAAGTGGAAGCAGGAAGCTATGAAGAGTATAAGACTGAATTCCTGCGACTATGACAAATGCGGCTCCAAGGGCTGAGCCCGATGAAACGCCCATTGTATAAGAAGATGCCAGCGGATTCTGGAGGAGTGATTGCATTACTGCGCCGCTCACTGCCAGGGCTCCACCAACCAGAAATGCTACAAGTGCTCTTGGAACACGTATCTCCCAGAAGATTGAAACAGCCATAGGTTTAACCGTGTCAGGGAGTGGTCGTCCAAAGAGCTTGTGCATTGCAATATAAAGAGAATCAGGGAGCGATATAGAAACGCTCCCTAAATTAATGCATACTAATAGAACTATTATACATATGATAATTGATAATATATATTTTCTCATACTTACTCAGCGTCGGTTGCTGATGCGAATGGGTCGTCGAAGTCTGCAAACTGATCTGGGTAGATGAGCTTAGCCATCTGGATCATAGCGTCAACAACATGGTTGTTTGGCTGGTTACTTGAATCGCTGTCGATGTAGTAAACTGCATCGTTCTGGATAGCGGCAACATTCTCCCAACCCTCAGCGGACTTGATGACATTTTCAACATCGTCAATATAGTTAACATTTGTAATGATTACATCTGGGTTCATAGCGATAGCTTCTTCTTCTGAAATGCTGATCCAGCTTTCCTGGTCGCCAGTTACATTCTCAGCACCAACAGATGTTATCATCTCGTCAAGGTAAGTTCCCTTACCAAATGTATAGATAGAAGGGTACTCCTCAGTAGGAATAGAAATCATGAAAAGAACCTTCTTCTTCTCTGTAATAGTTTCGCCAACTTCCTGAACCTTGGCAATCTGCTCCTCGTAAGCGTCGATGATTGTCTGAGCCTTGTCCTCTTCCTTAACAGCCATTCCGATGAACTCAAGATCCTTTGTAATCTCATCGAAAGATGTACTCGAAGGGATGTCAGCAACACAAATGCCAGCATCGCGTGCGCTCTGGTAAACATCCTCGCCACCAGCGTTGCTCATGCCAGATGTAAAGATGATATCAGGACTGAGTGCAATGAGTGCCTCGTTATCAGGAGCCATCATATCGAACTCTTTAACATCAGCTGGAAGTTCATCAGCATAAGCAAGTGAATTTGTATCTATAGCGACAATCTTATCTGCAAGACCAAGATCGATAAGGAATCTTGTTGTTGATGGAGCCATAGAGATAATGGAATCTACCTCATCAGGAATGATGATAGTATTTCCGGCTCTATCCTGAGTCTCAGTACCTTCGAAGGAAGCAACGTTCGAAGTAGCAAGGTCGTCTTCCTCGATTACGTCAGTTGCGCCGTCGCCGACTACAACTTCCTCAGTAGTTGTCTCCGCAGTGTCCTTCTTGCCGCAAGCTGTAAATGCAGAAAATGCAAATACACTTACCATTAAAAGTGCAGTAATTTTACGTTTCATATTAGTGTATCTCCTTTTATATAATCTTTCCGAAAGATATGATAGCATATAAGCCTTAACAAAACCAGCCATAAATGATAAGATGAAAGGTAGTTTTTATTTAGCCAGATTGTTTTATATGGGGTGGCAGATATGATGAATGAATTTGTAATGAAATACGGCGTGAGCATAATCTTCTGGGTGATAGGTCTGTTCTTTGTAATAGTCAGCTATGCGGCGACCAGGACAAAGAGTAGTGGTGTGCCTATAGTTGGTGGAATAATGATCCTGATCGGAGGGCTTCTTTCACCAATAAAGTGGCTGGCGCTGTTATGCTTTGTGGATTATGGCTTTTGGTATTTGCCTATAAGTTTTATTTTAGATGGAAAAAATTGGAAGAAGGCATCTGCCAGGATCACGGAGGCTTATGATAAGCATGGCCTGAAAAAAGCATCCTCAGAGGAAGAGTCAAATGTCAGCATAGATTTTGATGATACAAAGGAACTTGTGTTAAGGGTGCCGGAAACAAAAGATGGCGATTTAGTATGGCGGTATTATAAAGGTCCCTGTTATAGACTTCAGTACCCTCAGATTACATTTGTGATATACGAGGATGAGAATGGCAGAAAGCTGATACTGGTTGATGATCCTGATGAAGAGGCAAAGCTTCTCGATTTTGATAAGGATAAGCTCTTCCTTGGAAGATACTCCAGAAGGGGTAAGGAATACAGCGTAGAAATCGAAGTAAGAGAAAGCGAAGAGAATAGAAAGCGAAGAGAATAGAGCGGATAATAAAGAAGAAAGCGAAGAATAGTAAGAGGTAACGCTATGATAAATATAAATAGAAAAGAAGTAGAAAGATATCTGGGTTTCAAAGGCGTAACAGAAATCGATGAGAATCTAAGTAAGATAATCGATGAAAGCATAGCCGAAATGCAGGAGCAGGTAAATCCTAAATATACCTATAAAACCTTTCCTCTGGAGTGGAAATTCAGTTTTAAACTTGTTCCAAATGAGGACGGAGAAGGAACTCATAAAGAGAAAAATGTTACTTGTGAATTCTCTGGAATAAAGGTAACCTCCGGTAACCTTCTTAAGAATCTAGATGGCTGCGCCGAGATAGTTATGATGGCAGTAACCCTGGGTAGCGTCCCTGATATGCTGGTAAGAAAAGCTGAGGTTAGAGATATGCTTAAGGCTTATACCTATCAGGCGGTAGGAGCGGCAATGGCAGAAGCCTGGGCAGACGAGATAAATGAGAAGATAATAGTAGAGGCAAAGGAAAGAGGCCTTTTTGCAAGACCAAGATTTTCTCCGGGCTACGGTGACTTCCCACTAGAAGTTCAGAAGGATTTTGAGAGAATCCTGGAGATGCCAAAGACTATCGGGGTAACACTTTCTGATAGCTTACTGATGACACCAACAAAGTCCATCACAGCAGTAGTTGGACTTACAGAGATAGATTCAAATTGCGAGAAGAGTGGCTGCGAGCAGTGCAGCATGGCTGGAAAATGCGCATACGCGAGGTAAGAGATGAAAAAGGATTTACGAGAAAAACTTGGAAAAGAATGGCTGTTCTGTGATGGTGGAACAGGAACCTTTCTGCAAGAGCATGGACTAGAGGGAGGAGAGCTTCCAGAAACCTGGAACGTGGATCATCCTGATGTGATAATGCAGCTTTACGAAGGTTATCTTAGAGCTGGTTCAGATATTTTTAATACGAATACCTTTGGCCTTAACAGTCTGAAATTTCCAGGAAGAGTTGAGGAACTAATGACGGCTGCGGTTGACCTTGCAAAGCAGGCAATCCAGAATACAGGCAGGGAAGACGCCTATATCGCTATAGATATTGGACCTACAGGAAAGCTCCTTGAACCAATGGGCGACCTTAGCTTTGATAGAGCAGTGGAACTGTTTGGTGAAGCTATGTCGGCCGGCGAAAAGGCGGGCGGCGACCTTATACTTATAGAAACTATGAGCGACAGCTACGAGGCAAAGGCGGCCGTAATTGCAGCTAAGGAATATACTAGTCTCCCTGTTATCGTAACAACAGTTTACGATCAGAAGGGTAAGCTTCTGACAGGCGGAAATGTAGATTCAACCGTTGCTATGCTCGAAGGACTTGGAGTAGATGCCCTCGGTATGAACTGTGGAATGGGACCAGACCTAATGCTACCTATGGTGGAAAGAATGGTCGAGGTTGCATCTGTTCCGATAGTTGTAAATCCAAATGCAGGTCTTCCAAGAACGGAAAATGGCAAGACTGTTTTCGATGTTACTCCAGAAGAATTTTCAGATGTAATGTGTCAGATAGCAGATCTTGGAGTGCAAGTTTTAGGTGGATGCTGCGGAACAACTCCAGAGCACATTCGCCAGACCGTAGAAAAGGTTAAGAAGAGAACATTTAAACCTAATACTGAAAAGAATCTGACAGTTGTAACTTCCTTCTGTCAGGCAGTGACCTGTGACAAGAGACCGATAATCATAGGTGAGAGGATTAATCCAACAGGTAAGAAGAGATTCAAGCAGGCTCTTCGTGATGCGGATATGGATTATATTCTTTCGCAAGGACTTGAACAGGAAGATGCAGGCGCTGACATTCTGGATGTAAATGTAGGCCTTCCTGAAATAGATGAACCAAAGATGATGCGTGAGGTTGTAACTAAGCTTCAAGGTGTTACAGGACTTCCTCTGCAACTAGATACAACGGATACTGTAGCTCTCGAGCAGGGACTTAGATATTATAACGGTAAGGCTATGATCAATTCCGTAAATGGTAAGAGGGAAGTGATCGAAGCGGTTATGCCACTTGTAAAAAAATATGGTGGTGTACTGGTAGGACTTGTTCTCGATGAGGACGGAATACCTGAAACAGCAGATGGAAGAATAGCCGTTGCTGAGAAGATTTATAAAGCGGCAGATGAGTACGGAATACCTAGAAAGGATATAGTTATCGATGGTCTCTGTATGACGATTTCTTCTGATTCCTCTTCAGGTGTGACAACTCTTGAAACTATCAGAAGAATAAGAGATGAGTATCAGGGCCGTTCAATCTTGGGAGTATCAAATATTTCCTTTGGACTTCCTCAGAGACAGGTTATCAATTCCTACTTCCTTACTATGGCTATGCAGATGGGACTCTCCTTTGCGATAATGAATCCGAACAATGAGCAGATGATGGCGGCATATCGCTCCTTCCTTGCATTATCGAATCTCGATCCTCAGTGTATGGGATTTATAGAAGCTTATGCAAATGCAACTCTTTCAACACTTAGTACGAGTTCGGCAGGTGCGGCACAGGCTGGAACAGCACCGGCGGGAGCGGGTGCACCGGGGGACGCTGCGGAGTCCGGTAAATCTCAGCTTGGTCATGCGATTGAAAAGGGTATGGTTGGAGTCGCAGAAAGTGCGATGAAGGAAGCTATAAAAACCAGGGATGCTCTAGAGGTTATAAATGAAGAGCTGATACCTGCTCTTGATAAAGTAGGTAAGGGCTTTGAAAAGGGAACAGTTTTCCTTCCACAGCTACTACTTAGTGCAGATGCTGCAAAGGCGGCCTTCGAAGTAGTTAAGGCATCTATGGCAGGTAAGCCTAGAGACCTTAAGGGCAAGGTTATCATCGCAACAGTAAAGGGCGACATACACGATATAGGTAAAAATATAGTCAAGGTAATGCTTGAAAATTATGGATATGATGTAATAGATCTTGGTAAGGATGTTCCTCCAGAGGTGATAGTAGAAAAGGCTATCGACGAAGACGTGAAGCTAGTCGGACTCAGCGCACTTATGACCACAACGGTGGTAAGTATGGAGGATACCATTAAGCTTCTTCGTAAGAAAAAACCAGATACCAAGGTTGTGGTTGGTGGCGCTGTAATGACTCAGGAATATGCAGATGCTATAGGGGCTGACTGCTATGCAAAAGATGCAATGGCAACCGTCAGATATGCAGATTCTATTTTTACTTCCCCTTCTTAAACATATATTTCCTGGCAAGATTAATACCGATTTTATATGGGAGCGGACGAAGCTTTTTGTCCGCTTCTTTTAATTTTTCTCTGATAGGTATACTCTGTGGACAGTGCTGCTCGCACTTACCGCAGCCAACACATTGAGAGGCAAAGCAAGGCTCCTTTGTAAGACTTACCGCCTGAGCATATTGGAATCTTCCGGCACTCTTGCCCTCAGTATACATATAGTTATAGCTGGCGAAGGTTCCCGGAATATCTACTCCCTTAGGACAAGGCATACAATATCTGCATCCTGTGCAACCTACCTTTTCCTTTTCCTGAATTGCCTTCTTAACATTATCTAGTAGTTCGAAGTCTGCTTCTGTGAAGCTGCCTGCCTCCATGCTGTCAGCAGTCTTGCAGTTTTCTTCCACCATTTCCAGAGAATTCATACCTGACAGAACTACTGTTACTTCCGGCTGGTTCCAGAGCCATCTGAAGGCCCACTCTGCAGGGGTCCATCCATGAGAATCTGCCTCGAAGAGTTTTCTTGCTTTATCAGGAAGCATATTTACGAGCTTGCCTCCACGAAGGGGTTCCATTATAACAACAGGTATTCCCTTTTCGGCAGCAGCTTGTACACCCTTTTTACCAGCCTGTGTAACTTCGTCCAGATAATTATACTGTACCTGGCAGAAATCCCAGTCATAGTCATTTAGTATCTTGATGAAGCTGTCCGTATTACCGTGGAAGGAAAATCCTATATTTCTGATCTGTCCACTTGCCTTTTTCTTATCTATCCAGTCCTTGATTCCGAGAGACTTGAGGGACTCCCACATATCTAGATCTGTGAGATGATGCATCAGATAGTAGTCTACGTGATCTGTTCTAAGACGGGAGAGCTCTTCCTCCCAATACTTATCTATTCCCTTACTCTTCTTGATAAGGTACTGGGGCAGCTTAGTGGCGATATTTACTTTGTCCCTTATGCCATTTCTCTCTAGTATCTCTCCGAGCGCAGCCTCGCTGCCGGGATATATGTAAGCGGTATCGAAGTAATTAACGCCAGCCTTGTAGGCGGCCATTATTTCTTTCTCAGCTTTGTCGATATCAATGGAGTTGCCCTTTTTAGTAAAGCGCATGCATCCAAATCCAAGGACCGATAATTTGTTACCATTTTTATCATTTCTGTACTGCATATAAAACTCCTTTGATCGAAATGCATATAATTCAAAAGTATAATGAATTAAATCAACATGGTACTCTTAAAGTATATCATTATTTAATATCTGTAACAATTAGATATGGGCGTTTTTGCTATTATAAAAAGGCGAAATATGTTACAATGAATTATTAGGTTACAAAATACAAAAATGGAGAGAGGGTATGATCACAGAAATCTTAGATAGTATTGATAGTATAATGTACTATCCTATTCTTATAATAGTGATGGCGCTGGCCGGAATCTATTTCACAGTTCTCACAAAGGGAGTTCAGATAAGACTATTTCCTGAATCCATCAGATTACTTAAAGAACCACCTTCAGATAAGAAAAATGTTTCTTCGCTTCAGGCTATGCTTGTATCTACAGCTTCACGCGTTGGTACAGGTAATATCGTAGGAGTTTCAACGGCTATATGTCTTGGAGGTCCAGGAGCCTGCTTCTGGATGTGGATAATGTGTATCATTGGAGCCTCCTCTGCATTTGTTGAGAGTACACTGGCTCAGATATATAAGAGAAAGAATTCCGATGGACAGAGTTATGGTGGACCTGCTTACTATATAGAGAGGGCTCTGCATGCTCCATTTCTTGCGGGCCTTTTCTGTGTATTCTTAATTGCAACCTACGCGGTCGGATTTAATCTGCTATGTTCTTATAATCTACAGTCTACGTTTGCGGTTTATTCCTTCTACGATGCGAAATGGACACCACTAATAGTAGGTGGAATTCTTGCAGTCCTTACAGGCTACTGTCTGTTGGGAGGAGGTAAGAGAATAGTAAAGATTACGAGTGTTATTGTTCCAGTTATGGGCGTTGCTTATGTAATCATTTCCCTTATTGTTATTCTGGTTCATATAAAGAATATTCCATCAATGTTTGTATATATTTTTAAGGATGCCTTTGATTTCAAGTCTATACTTGGAGGAGTCGCAGGCTCTTGCATGATCTATGGTATTAAGAGAGGCCTATATTCAAATGAGGCCGGTGTTGGTTCTGCACCAAATGCCTCTGCCTCTGCAAAGGTTAGTCATCCAGCTAAGCAGGGACTGGTTCAGACACTTTCAGTTTATATAGATACACTTCTTCTATGTACAGCTACAGCACTTATGTGTCTCGCGAGTGGAGTTGAAAGAAGCGAAGCAGTTTCAGGAGCTCCATATGTACAGAATGCTATATCAACTGTCTTTGGAAAGATTGGTCCGACCTTTATCACGGTCTCCATGGTGCTTTTCGCTTTTACAACACTTCTGGGAAATCTATACTATGTTGATAATGCACTCATATTCCTGAATCATAAAAAGGAGCCGTCTAAGTTATTTATGAGATGCTTCCATATCGGTTGTACAGTAGTTGTTCTGCTAGGAGCGCTTATTCCGATGAATGCTGCCTGGGCTGCGGCGGATATAACAATGGGTGGAATGACCCTCATCAATCTTCCTACCTGTATGCTGCTTGGAAAGATAGCGATAGATACACTTAAGGATTATGAGAAACAGAGAAAAGAAGGTAAAACGCCGGTATTTAAGGCGTCTGATATAGGTTTAAATGAAGAAGAACTTGATTATTGGAAATAGAGGAGGAACCAATGAAACTTAGTGAATTACTAAAATACGATGATATAGTAATACAATGTCATGATAATCCGGATGCAGATGCACTGTCCTCTGGATATGCGCTTTCCTGGTACCTATGTAAGAATGGAAAGACTCCTAGATTCATATATCGTGGAAAAAATAAGATACAGAAGAGTAATCTTCTTATTATGCTGGATGAACTGGATATTCCTGTTACCTACGAGCCAGACTTCGACGATAATCCAGAGCTTCTCGTTACGGTAGACTGCCAGTATGGTAATACAAATGTAACTCCAACTAGAGCACAGAATATCGCGATAATAGATCATCATCAGGTAACGGTTTCTCTTCCTGAACTGGCAGAGGTAAGAAGCAATATAGGAAGCTGTGCGACTATTATATGGGATATGATAAGGAGTGAGGGACTCGATGTTACAGAAAATATGCTTCTGTCTACGGCTCTTTATTATGGACTATATACAGATACCAATAGAATGTCTGAGGTATCACATCCTCTCGATAGAGATATGCGTGATAACCTGCAGATAATTAGTAGTATAGTAAAAGAAATGGCTACCTCAAATATATCTCTTGATGAGCTCAAAATTACAGGTAAAGCTATTCTCGACTATGAATATTTTCCTAAGAATAAATATCTGATTATCCGTGCGGATAAATGTGATCCAAATATCCTCGGTGTTATCAGTGACTTCGTAATGGAGACAATTGGAGTAAATGTTTGCCTTGCTTACTATGTCAGTGATTTCGAGGTTAAGTATTCTGTCAGAAGCTGCGTGAAGGAGGTTCACGCAAATGAACTGGCCGCCTTTGTAGCTAAGGGCTATGGTGGTGGTGGCGGTCATATCACCAAGGCAGGGGGTAACCTTATGCCGGAGAAACTGATCGAGTCGCCAGGAGACGATCCAAGGCAGAAAGCAGATGAACTATTCACTAAAAGAATAGATGAATACTTTGATATGTATGAAATCATCTATGCAAAGGATACTGTGCTGGACACTTCTGAGATGAAGAAGTATGATAAGCAGCCACAGTTACTTGGATATGTAAAGCTTACAGATGTATTTCCACTCAATACTATGGTAGAGATACGTACTCTTGAGGGCGATGTTAATATCAGACTAGATGAGGATAAATATCTTATGATAGGTATAGAAGGGGAAGTTTATCCGATAACGAAGGAGAAGCTGGAGAGTAGCTATAAGCCTTCTGATAAACCTTATGATAGAACCTTTGAATATGAGCCTAGCATCAAGGATATCTTCACAGGTGAGACAAAGAATGTACTGGAATATGCTAAGGGAGTTATCAGTACAGGCAGGTCCAGAATATATGCTAAACCACTTACTCGCTGCGTGAAGCTCTTTACTATGTGGGATATGGAGAAATATTATTCCGGAAATCCTGGAGATTATATAGCAGTACGTGAGGACGATCCACATGATATCTATATCATAAATGGAAGATTATTTGATCAGCTGTATAAAGAAGTAGAGGAGTAAGAAAAAAGTAAGCTGCCGTTTACAAACGGCAGCTTATTTGTTGGAATTATAATACCTGTTTTAGTCCTCGTCTGAAAGACCGTATCTTGTTTTAAGCTCCTCTGACAGCTCAGTTCCACCAGTTATTTCTTTTGCTTTTTCGACGAGCTCTTCATTTGAATATCTATCATAATAACCAATCTTATATACTTCATAAGAAGGATTTGAATAGGTTAAAAATCTATCGGTCTTTCTGTGGTATCCGAAGCAGCGCTCTATATAAGTTGTTTCCGTCCAGCTCTCCAAATCTATTATATTTGTAAGATCCTCTGATTGGATATATAGATTAGAATCTTCTTCACTGAATATGAACTCGGCGGAATCTGAGCCTCCATAGTAAGAGGAAATCTCTGATTTACCTTTTAGGTCCCCGGTAGTAGCGGAGTATCTATAAAATGTTCCATCGTTGTATGCGACAAGAAGCAGTTCTTCTTTTGATTTTTTTGGTTTATAGAAGGCCATTCCAATAGGTTCTACACCAGGACAGGCTATAGTGAACTTGGTGCTTCCATCTGGTGTTACAAGCTGTATCTGAGATTTATCAGATATAGCAAAGCTCTTCTCATCACTGCTGGCGGCAATAATACTTGTACCTATCCAGGATACAGGGAGTTCCATTTCCTGAATCTTGCCGCTCTTAGCATTTATGAAATAATCTCCTTCTTCGTCGGCATAATATATTAAATTACTATTTTCAAAATACTTTGGAGCCATTGTTGGAGAGAGATCTTCAGTTGGAAGTTGAAACTCCTTGGTTTTGTTATTATTGATACTTTGTACTACAACGTAGTTGTCTTGGTATTCCTTACTGTAGGCGTATGTCAGCTTTCCATTTGAGAAGGAAGCTGCCTTATCAGGAGAATTATAGGTTGCAAATATATCAATAGAATCCATATCTCCAGTTGCCATATTTACAGTTATCAGATTGTAACTGCCACTGGAGGAATTAGCTATGTAAAGCTTACCCTCGTAGGTGCCAAGTATATCAAAGTTATAGGCGGAATCACCGTCTAACTCTAGCTGATGAATCTTTGAAGGATCTTCAAGATTATAAGCCAGAAGTCCAGGTTTATCATTTTCTGAGGTGATAATGGCTAGTACAGTTTCATCCATATAGGTGTCATTGAAAATGTGGCTCAGAGTTATTCCTTCTTTTATTTCCTTCCAGGACTTATCATATACATCCGTTCCATAGTAAATGATTTCGCTAGTCATCTGTTTGTTTACAAAGGCTCCATTATTTACTATAGCCTTTGATATATTATCAGTCAGATACTTGGTGTAAGCTACACTATCATCCTCTTCTGAGGCAGGATAAGCTAGACCTCCATCTTCTGTTATATAAATAGGAACTCCATCGCCATCTCTATCGCTGGCATCTATTATTGAATCATTTGTATTATTTTCGTACTTAACTTCTCCTGATTTTATGTCATAAGTGGTAGCAATATTACCGCAGAAGTAACAAACTGACTTTGTTTCAGGTAGTGGCAGGAAACCGCTTTGAACCATTACATCGTTACATATAAAGTCGGCAGACCATACTTCACTGAGGTCACTTGTCTTCAGACATTTGATATCTGAATGATCAGCAGATAGTATGGATTTATTTCCAAAGGACATACTACTATTCATATAGTCCTTGGAAAAAGCTGCCACCACGTTGTTATCATCTGCGAAGGCAACATCTCTGATCATATCCTCTGTTGAATCAGTAAAAGATACTTTGCCGGAGTTCAAATCGATTATTCCAACAGCGTAGGTTTCCCAATCTATAAAACCAGAAAATGCAATCTTGGTCCCATCCGGAGAAATAGTCATGTTATTTAGAGTTATTCCTTCGTTTTTACCCATATCCAGCTTGATGTTCTTTTCTACATTTCCATCTGCAGTATTTATTTTAGCGAGATTGCCGCTATTTAGCAGGATATATAGATACTTGTCAGAGACAATAAAGGAATCTGCACTGGAATAGCTTTCTTCAAAGGTATATGTCCATTTCTCTTTTCCGGTTTTGAGATCGTATGCTGTGGCGGTTTCATAATTCCATTCAAGGAGTGTGTCGTTATCTAAGTAGAGGATACCGCTGATTTTCTGATCCTTTGATTCTAGATGAAGAATTTCTTCATGGCTAGCAGTATTCCATACGATTAGTATTCCGGAATTATCCAGAGCCGCTAAGGTGTTTGCTTCTGGAGATACATAGAACTTATTAACAGTATTAGGAAGCTGATAATTCCATTCAGCATTGATGTTAGAAGTTGACTCAGAAACATATGCAAGGGTTGCGGCATTTAGAGCGCTGATAGCATCCGGGGTGACAGGTCTGTCATCATTTTCATCCTTAGGCATAGCTTCGAGCGCCAGCTGAATAGCTGAGATTCGCTGCTCCTCATCCAGTAGCTTCTCAGATTCATTTGCGAGATATTTTGACTGATTTCTCAGGGATTCAAGATAGGTCTTATGAATCTTATATCTACTGTAAGCCATATATCCACTGAAACCGAGAAGTATAGCAAGGGCTCCGGCAAAGCCGAGAGCCATACGCTGCATCTTGTACTGCCTACGTCTATTCATCAGTTCATCATAGGAGCATCCAATCAGACAACTGGCAAGTCTAGGCAACTCTACGTGGTTCGCCTTTCTCATAGGAAGTCTGTAGTCACAGGAAAGTGGTTCCAGAGGGAATCTGAACATTTGCTGTCCCTGTAGACCATTATATACACGGTCCTCGTATTGGAGCATAGGAGGGATAACCTCGTTAGGCTCACCATTTACAAGAACTGTAAGAATTTGTTGTTTAGTGTGATTACGTAGGAAATATTCTATCTCGCGAGGCACCCACATAGATTCCTTGGTATTAGTGGAACAAATAACTATCAGATAGTCTGAGTGCTCCAGTGCATACGCAATAGTGCCAGATAGATTACTTGTGATAGGAAGCTCGTCCTTATCTCTGAAGACACGCTGGATTCTTTTCATTCCGGTTTTCTTCTGAATCTTCTTTGGAATGTGGAAACGCTCGAGTCCCTTTTGAACAGCTTCGGCAACTCGGTTATCCTCCGGCGCATGTTTATAAGAAATAAATGCATTATAATGATCTATCATTTTGACCCCCATATAAATGTGATACTTAACCTTATATAACCATATATAAATATGATACTTTATTATTTTATGAAATAATTAATGGTATGTAAAGGCTCTCTTGTAAGTATTTTTCTTAAATTCTTAAGTGAAGTGCCTCATATCCTTAAAATATTAAGTCTGTAAGGGGTTGAACACTTCAAATGTTGATGGTAAACTTAAGAATGTTTTGAAAAGGAGAGAAATATATGGATAAAACAAACATATCGGAGCTTTTCGGTTCCCTTGTCTTTGACGACAGAGAGATGAGAGCAAGACTCTCGGAGGAAGTATATGCTTCCCTCAAGAAAACTATCGACGAGAATGTTAAGCTGGATGAAAATGTAGCTGATGCAGTTGCAGAGGAAATGAAGAACTGGGCTATAGAGCATGGTGCTACACATTATACTCATTGGTTCCAGCCTCTGACAGGAGTAACTGCTGAGAAGCATGATAGCTTCATAGAGCCAACTGCTGATGGTGGTGTGGTTATGGAGTTCTCTGGAAAGGAGCTCATCAAGGGTGAGCCGGATGCTTCTTCCTTCCCTTCAGGTGGACTGAGAGCTACCTTTGAGGCTAGAGGATATACAGCATGGGATCCAACTTCCTTTGCATTTATAAAGGATCATACACTTTGCATACCTACAGCCTTCTGTTCTTATTCAGGAGAGGCATTAGACAAGAAGACCCCACTTCTTAGATCTATGCAGGCGATTAACAGACAGGCTATGAGAATACTTAAGCTCTTCGGTACAGAAGCTAAGTATGTTAAGACAAGTGTAGGAGCAGAGCAGGAATATTTCCTAGTAGATAAGCAGGTTTTTGCTAGAAGACCAGATCTTAAATATACAGGTAGAACTCTTTT
>CACYKH010000009.1 GCA_902774915.1 uncultured Lachnospiraceae bacterium
GAATACACCTGGAAGTCTCTCACCAGCAACCTTATAAAGGTTAGGGATCATAAGAAGAAGTCCCTGTGAAGCTGTGTAAGTAGATGTCATGGCACCTGCAACAAGTGAGCCGTGTACTGTACCAGCAGCTCCTGCCTCAGATTCCATCTCTAAGATTTTAACAGTGTTGCCGAAAAGGTTCTTTCTTCCGGCTGTTGCCCATTCATCAGTATGTTCAGCCATAGGTGATGATGGAGTGATAGGATAGATAGCGGCGCAGTCAGTAAAGATATACGATGCATGAGCTGCAGCTTCGTTACCATCCATGGTCTTTTTGAATCTTGCCATTTCGTGATTCCTCCTAGTATTATTTCTTTTTATGGATCCTTGACCAAGGACCTCGGAAACGCCTAAAACCCTATAGGAAGGCGCAAAAAGCTAAATAAAATAATAACACAATTTGAAAACTTTGTGAACAAAGAAAAGCCCCTATTTTACTAATCTTTATTAAGTATATGATACTAAAATTAAGTACATTTAACTTTGCGTAAAAAAAGACGCCAACGGGAATTCCGCTGGCGTCACTCTGATTATTATTTAGCTCTCTGATCAAGTCTTGAGAGCACTTCCAGGAGGACAGCTACCTCCTTCTCCTTTGCGATACGGAAGTAGTCCTTAAATCTTGCTGCCTCAGCAACATCCTCATTGATAGAAATCTTGATAAGCAGGTTACGAGCTGCCTGCATGTTCTTAACAACCTCTTCATACTCTGCTATAAGATCAGCATCGTAATTCAGATAACCGTTAGCCATGAGATACTTAATTCTCTCAAGCATCAGCACCTTGTGGTCATACATTACATGAAGTGCTCTGATATCAAAATCAGGTTCTTCTGACTGCATCTGCTTCATTATTCTATCAAGAGCTACATCGTAAACCTCTACTCCGAAGGTTGTATCGTTGAATCTATTTCTCATCATACGGAAATGATTCTTTGTATCCTGAGAATTCAGATACTCACGAAGTGTATCTCTTATAAGAGTAGTATCTACATCATAGTAACATGTATCAGTATTCTTAAATATTACATAGAGTCCTCTTGTACCCTTGTAGTCATCCTTGAACATATGGTCCTCATCAGCTGCAATAGCTGTGTAACCCTTACGAACATCTTCAAATGATAACTTGTTATGAGCATATTTATCCTTAAATGTGAAGTCTCCACAATAGAAGCCTTCGCCCTCAAGATCATATCCGTAGATAAACAGCTCGTGAGGGAACTTATAATCTACATCGAAATCACTAAGAATCTTAGCCTCATCAAACACACCGTATACATATCCGCCGAGGTCAATTGTCTTGATAATGAAATCTACAATATCGCCACAATAACTTTCGATCTGTTCTTTTGTCATAAGAGATGTTATGAGATAAGGACATTCCTTAAGTGAACTGCTACCAGGCATGATGTCTGCAAAAAGCATATCGTCGCCTGTAAAAATCTCTTCTATGTTGTAACATCTAAGCTGAATGTAGTTACTATATATCCATTTCTTAGCGTTATCATCATCTGATAGAATTGAAAATAATGTTGCATGCCACTGCCATGATGTGATCAGTGGAGTTCTTGTTACTGGTAATCTCTTCTTAGCCATTTTTGTTACCCCTCCTTAATCAACCTTATCCAATTTTTCTTTTATTACTGCTGCAAGATCTCCAAAAGTATCATAGCTTTCAAGAGACAGCTCATAGTCTGTAAATTTAACCCCAAACTTCTCTTCAGCAGCAACTATCAGTCTAATGATCGAAACTGAATTAATACCATACTCACTAACGATATTCTTATCAATTTCAACTTCGCCAAGCTCAGGCATTATTTCTTCGATAAGAGCCTTCAGCTCGAGTTTTACTTGTTCTTTTTCCATTCGTAACGTATCCCCTTTCTTATGTCCATATAGTTTTGTTTTCATAGAAGCCTTCTCTCTCCTACGCACACTATTATTCTATCATAAACCGAGGATATGTAAAAGAATTATTTCACTCTGGTCATAGTCTCCATATTCACATTTTTTTCTCTTCCACGACCTTTAAGACTGTTCTGTATTTTCTCTATATGCTCTTCCTTCATCTTTGGTGTAGGTTTATTCATCTTACATACATTTACAGATTTTACTACGTTTCTGAATGCCTTATTTTTATACATTTTATCGGAAATAGCATCTATCTTATCAGTATTTTTTTTATCCTTACCCTTGTAAAAACTTTCAACTAGATTTTTTGCGTATCCCCTTTCAAAATCCTCACGAGGATTATTTCCCTTTTCTATCGAATCCACCATTTGATGAATACTGCCGCACACACTTTTTCTGGCCTTCTGTCTTCCGCTCGTTTCCGAAAGTTTTTCAACATGATCCTCATATGCCTTTGTCAGTTTTTTCAGAGGGTCTGTAAGTTTTTTTAGTTCCTCCAAACTCTGTCCACCTGACATGGCCAGATTATGACGAAATTCTTTTATGCCATTCGAAAGTTCCTTATACTCTGGAGAATCCTTAGAAAATAAAGAATCTGTGGAAACCATCGCATCATATATATCATTTGCAACCTTTATCATATCTACAAGTTTATCAGCAGTAACTGTACTATTTTTTTGAGCCTGTGAATCTTCTGGAGTTATGATGTCATAGCCCTCAGTCTTCATATGTTTTGTATTAGCAAGTATTTTACCGCCATTAATATATACTCTGTTGCAGTCGCGGGCAAATTCCTTAACACGAACATCGAATATTCCGTCCTTGACGTTGACCCACTTCTGCTTAAGCATTCCGTTCTCATTTACATATTCCATTCCATTGTTCTGACTAGTTTTTGTCCATGGATTCTTAACACGCAAATATAATTCCGGTGGAACATCATCTGATTTGTAGGCTCCTATGATAGAATAAGAATGCTGAGCATCCATGACCTCTGTATCACCTTTCTCTACCGTACCAAATGATACCAGCAGACCGTTATCTATAGCATTCGATATCTTTCTAAAAAATTCTTCCTGCTCAGCTTCGATATTTCTGCTTCCTAAACTGGTATAGTTTGCTTCCTTAAAACCATCCCAAAAAGGACGTAGCATATCTTGATATTCCTTAAACGCTTCATCAGTATACAGACTATAATCTACTTTCAGCCAGTCTTCAAAATTCTTCGCAGTTTCATTCATGAATTTTGCTGTTTTTACACCGCTAATAACATTTTTACTCTTCTGCTTTCTCTTATTAAACGACTCAGCTCTCTTTACAAGATGGTCATATACTAAATCTAAAAGATTCTCATCAGGTTTCGGACTCACCGAATTGCAAACATCTAAAACCTGAAACTTATTCAGCTTCATAAAATCCGCTTCGTCCATCTGACCGTTTGAAGCTTTATAGAATTGATAGAAAGCATGTTTTGTGATAGATTGAGGATCTTTTTGATCAACATGAATTATCTTATTCATATTGACTACATCCTGAAGCTGTGCCTTAATATCTCTACCTTTTTCATATCCCTCTGGAGCATAAGGAACCTCAAGGGAATCGCAAGCACCTTCGAGACCGAGTACATTTTCCATAAAGATTTCACTGCGTCCACCCTCAATTCCGGATATACTCGGAGTCCAATCCGCATATTTCGGATCAGCCGGATCAACTGGAAGATTTACAACATCACGATGAGACTCATGGAGTCCGGACATTGCATATGCCTTTTCAATCAAATTTACCCACAAACAATCTGACGAAAGTCTGTCTGTACTACCCCAGTCTTCAATCCTTGGTATTTTTTTATCAACTCTGACATATACAGGCTGAAACACTCTTTTGGTTCCTGTACTATCAGTTCCACGAGCATAAAAACGAACTGTAGCTGTACCATCTCCATTATCAGTTATCATATCCTTTATCTTTTGAGGATATAATCTTGCAAGATTCTGCAGACCAGAAAGCATGTAACAGTTACCCGTATACGCCTGAGAAACATCAGTCATTCTAGGTTCATGAGGAAAAATTGGCGCATCACTCATATCTACATCTACGAAATTCTCGTTTGCTTCCGCTTTCCATCCTGAATAATCTTCGCCTTCCTTCGCCATATCAAATTTCGCATCCAGTTTTACTCCGACTGCATTAATGTAATGTACTGTTTCCGGATTACTTTTCGTACCATTCTTATATCTTTGCATACGAAGATGCTTTGGCTTAGTAAGCTTTTTTTTATTGTTAAATTCCTTCAGAGTATCCTTCAGATTCAGCTGATTTTCTTCGCTAATATTAGTCTGTCCCTCAGCAAAATACATAACGTCAACACGTTCTTCAAGATCTGAAAGATCTCCTCTTTTCATTGTATCGAAATAATTACTAAATGTAGCAAGCGCACGTCTTCTATTATCCAGAACCTCGCTTTTCTTAAGAAGCTCCCGGGATATCTTTTCCCTCGTTTCCTTGGAACCTTCAGTAAACTCTTTACTGCCTTCCCTCTTATAAATTTCTCTTCTAAGACTCCTATCCTGCTGACTAAGAAGTCTTTCCATTTCTGCTATTTTTTTGGGCAGTTCCTTTACTAACTGTATTTCCTTCTCGTAATTCTCATGTTCATATGGATCTAATTCAGCATATTTCTGTACCTGTTTCAAAAACGATCTGAAGCTTGAATCACCATCAAAAAAAGCACGATAAATGGTACAAAGATCCAGAAGCTTTTGCTTCGTCATAAAGGAACTTTGCTCATAATCGTGAAATCCTGCATATTCTGATGAGTGACTACTCATTTGTGCATCAGCATCTTGCAAATACTGAGCTCGCTGAGTCACCTTGTCAAAATCATTCTCTTGTTCGAAATTATTCTGTTCTTTCATAAAACAAACTCCTAAAAACTATAGAATAGAATAATCATCATACAAGTTCATATTAGCATAAAAAGCGCTACAAAAGCGCAACAAATTTGATATGTACCCTCTTTACTAGGCAAACCAGTAAGAAGGGTATTTTTATGCGTTATAGTTATGAATACAAAAGAAAGGTAGTAGAATTATTAATTGCTTGATGAAATTAGGGAAGTTTTTGAACAAAACAAACGTAGACATAGTGTTAGACGCGTTCATCAGGAATTAGTTAACAGAGGTTTTAACGTTAACCACAAACGGGTACAACACCTTATACATAAAGAAGGGTTATTGAGAAAACGTCCTAAGGAGAAATATCACTCTTATAAGGGCGAAGTAGGAAGGATTGCTGATAATGTAATAAAACGAGATTTTAAAACAACCTCACCTTTGAAAAAGTGGACTACAGATGTATCGCAGTTTAACTTTTCTTGGGGGAAATGTTATATTCCTCCTATTCTAGATATTAATACAAACGAGATCATTTCCTATGATCTTTCATTGCATCCAACTCTCGATCAAGTTAAAAGAATGCTGGAAAAAGTATTTGAAAATTTCCTGATGTAACGGGATTAATCTTTCATTCTGATCAAGGTTGGCAATACCAACATGCTTATTATAGAAAAATGCTAATGGAACATGGATTGTTCAATCTATGTCAAGGAAAGGTAACTGCTACGATAATTGTATAATGGAAACATTCTTTGGAAGAATGAAAAACGAAATGTATTATGGATACGAAAAAGAGTATTCATCTTTTGAAGAATTCAATAAGGCTGTTGAAGAATATATAGATTATTATAACAATAAAAGAATTCAGGCAAAAACAAAATACTTCCCCTATATGATTATTCTATCATATTATTTAGGGTTTTAAAGGTGTCATCTCGTATCGTTCGTCTCCAATTATGTATGATTTCGTAAATCATTAAAATAGACATTTTCCATAAAAAGACCCCTTATGCATAAAGCATAAGGGGTCCAAGTTTAGACATATTGTCCTAAGATTGATGCCGGTAAACGGCTTTGTACTGTAATTATACGTTGTCTTAATTACGATGTCAACCTTTTGTAAACATTTCAAGAATCTTTGAATCTATTTTATTCATATTATTAGGTGATAGCTTAACTCCATTTAATACTCCATGTGTTGTTTTAGGATCTACTATGCGGATTTTACTAATGCACCTTATTTGAGAAACGAGAGCCATGCTACCTGATTTCATTTTATTCAATTCATTAAGCATTTTTGATAAATCTTTACGCTTAGAATTTAAATGTGCAATTCTTTTTTTGTTTTCTTCAATTAGTTTTTGTGTTTCCTCAAATCGTTCTTTAGACATCTCTACAGCACCTGTCTGTACAGTTGATAATAACGTGTCTAATAGTGACAGCGTTTGATTGATAGAATCTTTCTCACTTTTAATAGTCTGAGTCATACCTAAAATTTTCAAACGCAGATTAAGGTATAGTTCGTCACCTATATCAATGTTATATTTCGATATTATTTTATCGTCCGTAGAGGATAATGGAATAACTGTGACAACAGGAGACGAAAGATTGTTATTGTTGTCTATTACAACAGCATAATGTAAACCGCCATATTCACTACCAATATTAAATCCAAAGTCAACTTTAATAATATCTCCACGTTCATATCTCTTATTTCTTTTAGGATCAAATGACTCCTCAAATTTTATATAATTTGTATATGTATGAAGCCAATAAGAGATTAAATCTGTTTTCTTTGGATGAATATCAGCTAATTCTGTTAAAAAATCATCCAATATTTCAATCGTTTTATTCTTATGTAGTAATACTTGTTCTTTAGTTTTTTCCTTACTCATATCTGTTTGCACCCCATCAAATTATTTACTATAAAACGTTCTTTAGTTTACTCTTTCATATAAAATACTATACTAAGGATATAGTACAACTAGGTGGTAATATAATACCATAGGATAATGCATCTATCAATTAATCCAAACACTTGAATTATCATCCTTTAGACAGTCCCCATAAGCGGATTATAGCAATGAGTCAATTCGGCCTTGAGCCCTTTTAATACAAAAAAGAGAGCTGGATAATACCAACTCTCTTAAGCATGAATCCAAAGACGCATGCCGCAATTCACACAAAACAAAACCCTATTGATTGTCCCTAACGACAAACCCTAAAACCAAACCCTAAAAAACTTTGAATACCCCCCAAATCTTGACCAATCGAAATAGCCTTAGTCAATTCTGTATTTAACCCCAATTCACTAGCAATTGTTCCGCTAACAGAATCAACATGAGAAACATGCTCCATCCTAGTACATATATGTTCATTATCAATATCAAAAAACACCTGTGTTTTATGCTTTAATCTTCGATATGCATAAGAATGGAGAATTCTTGTATAATCTCGAGCAAACAGGCTTCTAACATCATTCTTCTTTTCATATAATTGCGTTTCTCTTTTTATACAGGCATCCCATAAAAATCCATTCTCATATGTACATGTCACTTTTTTCAAACTTACCTTTCTTTTTCATTTACACCTCAACATCTTTTTTTAGAAACATAGTATAAACCAATTCTATACAGATAAAATTTTTTAATTTACATAATTAAAAATCATAATAATCCATAAATATAAACTCATCGCAATCGAACCAAAAACACCAACCGCAACACTTGCCACAAAACAATAAATACACCTATTTTCTATGCCCAAGAAAGATATCGAAAGAATAAAAACAAGTGCGATAAACACATACAAACCTGTAATCAAATGAGAAAAAACAATATTTGAATAATGATTTGTTTCTTTTAACAATTTTATATAACTATTATTATCATTCATTGTGATTATAATTGATAAAATAGTTATATCAAACCCCAAATAAACGCCCCAAAAATCTGACAATAGTCCAATTGTTGTTGATATTCTATCTGTCAATGAATCTTTATCAACCACTAAATACTTCATTGTCAATACTCCAAAAATAGCCATAATCACTATCGGAATAATAATAATTTTGATCCTATCTAGTTTTTGAGCTTTACTAAGACTTTCCAATGCTACCTTCAACCTCTTCTCGATAATATCCCTTTATCTGTGCATATAAATCACTCGAACAAACAACACGCCCCTCAGTTTTTATCACGCTCACTTTATGCATTACTTTATCAGATAACAAATCCACTGCATCTTTCATATTATTATTGCTTAATTTAAACTTTTTTATATCACCTCTATAATCCGTAATCAATCTTATTGTATCTTCATCCGATAAAGGATTATCAAATCCAGCATAATCATTATTCTTTTTCTTCTTCTTTTTAAATATTACCTCGACAGAATCAGCATCTAGAGGAATTCTCTTAATTGCTCCAAATGTAGATCCTTCATGAATAAACTCTTTAAAAGCTCTCGTATTAGTTTTTATTTCCAAATCAAATAACGTGAACTGTTTTCTTCCCAAAAACTTTTTGTACGCCATATCATTTATCAGAGGTGTCATTTTAAAATCTCCATATCCAGCTAATCTCAAATATTTTATAACCGAATTAGCTCTAGCCCCACTAAAGTTATATTCAACACCAATAATATCCGTATCCCTAAAAAAAACACAGTGTGTAATTTCAGCCACATTTTGATCTTCATCTATTATTTCACTTAAACTGCTAAGGTTTCCATTTTGTTCTATTACAGGTAAAATATCTCTTCTACATAATACTAACTTAAAAGAAATACTGAATTCATTAACATTATCTATTATTAATAATAATCCCGAAGAGGTAGACATCTCTCTATACATTGTTTTCGCCCCTTCATTCTCCTGCTTATCATATAGTTCTAATAAAGCATCATTAATTTTACGCCTATCCTCTGATAAAGTATTACCTTCTTTATTGTATTTAAATCCAGATATTTTGTAATAATAAACTGTTCTTGTAACCTGATTTCCCATCTTTGTACTCTCCCAAAACACCAGTTTTTCTAAGTATTATTAGATTTATATTTCCCCGAGCTTTCATAAATAGTGTTGACACGCCTTCTATTTATAAATTCCGCATAACGCAAATGCCTCAAATAAGTATAGTAATAACAACATATATCGCAATAGATATAATTGATATATCCAGCAATTTTTTTCTGTCTTTTTCAGTTTTTAAATTACGTACACATATATTAGTATAAGCCTCTAATAATGCAACATAACTTATTTCTTTATCTAATGAAACTGACAAAAAATTAGCTTCAACTTCATTAAACTCAAATCTATACATTTTTCCAATCATCAAACTAGAAACCACACATAGAAGCGATACAAGTAATGATAAAAAGAACATTATTCCAAATACTATTTGTAATAATTTCCCCGAAGCAATATAGCCCATCATATCTTTTAATATTTGTCTATCAACCAAAGAAACCGTAAATATCCCCCAAAGAGTCAAAAGAAAGCCCGATTTATTATCCAAATGTTCTTTCCTAGTATATTGGTAATCTAACTCTTTAATTGTTAAATCAAGAAGTTTTTCAATTGCAGTATGTTCCAAGCCCTTACTTTTTGCCGAATAATATAAAACCTTCTGTAGTAAAACACGATCTTTATTCTTTAATTCTGTTGAGGATCTTAAATTATATTCATTGCTGTCAGAATGTGAAAATGAAAAAACATCAAACAACTCTTCACTTTCATCATCCAATTGTATTTGTTTATACTTATCTAAAATATCATTCATTATTACTGTTCCCCAAATTAGTATTTTTATTCATCAACTAGTTTTCTCTACAATTTTAATATCATTAATATATTTTATTGCGGCTCTTATTTCTTTTAAGTCGTTAACTTTACTTTCCTTGTAATCATATAGGAGAAGCACCAACGCAAGGAAAATCACAAATGCGACAAAATAAAGACAAAGTATTATTTCCACAATCGGCGTAACCAACTCTTCACTAATAAAACTTTTGTAACAAAGACACACTGCCGCAATTGCTGGCAATACTATAATTGACATAGTCCACTTAACACATTCTATTACTCTTGAATGATTATCTTTAATATCTTCTATATTTTGATCAATAGCATTAATTATCCAATTGATAAAACTACTATTATAGTAATTATTGTCGATAAGGTATTTTTCCAACCCATCTATTTTTCCAGCAAAATCATATGTTCTATTTGACACAATTATAGAAACAACAACATCAACAATTACAGACACTATCCATGAAATGATGCATATCTTTGTATAGCGTAATACCGCCGTAATAAAACAAATAATAACAGGAATAAACAACACATATAGTAATGGTTCCATAAACCATTTCTTGTTATTAATAATCATACTTTTTCTTATCTCGTTTAGAATTGAGTTGATCACGCCTTAATAATCCCCCTTGATAGCCCATACTTAAGAATCATTATAAAATTATCGCAAAATAATATATTTTAAGATTGTTATCAATATTAAAAATAGTTATTCATTAGTTACTTGACCAGGATAAATATCATCTTCTTTTTCCTTATATCCTATTGTTATAGGAAACTCCCCGATTACAGTTTTGCCATCCGATTTGTATACCGGAATATACTTAGCAACTACAACTTCACCTGCAGGTGCGTCATTCCATATCTTTTGATTTTGCTTATCTAGCGAAAGCAATTCTTCTGGACTATCTACCTGAGCATAATATAGGTCGTCTTTATAAACATATCCCTCTTTACCATCTACTGTTTCGGCGAGAATAAGATCTGGTTCATTCTCAGGAGAAGAAGAATACATAGAAGATCCATACGTCAAACCATCCTTATTTGTTTTATAATCTTCTGTTGCATTCACATTATACTTACCACTAATTCCTCGACTAAAAACAACAATCAAACAGAGCACAAACGTTCCAAAACAAAATACTATTATTTTTCTTTTCATAATATTCAATCTCCTTTCCCGCAGATAATTATGGCTGATATGAAGGTGTACTATAGGTGGTATAGTATGAATATGAAGTTCCATTCCAAAAGCCAACTGTACCTTTACCATAATATAATGTATTTGCTGATGCTGGTTTTAAGGATGCAAAATTACCATTTAAGTAATAAGTTGACGAACCATTTGTATTAGCAACTGCTGTTGCTTTAAGTACGCCCGAATGTGTATATAATTTTGCCTGCGCATACATCCATCCCGAAGGTACATTTGTCCCCGTTGGGCTAGTCCGTATGGAAACTGTAGAATTTGCATAAGGCGTCCCATTTGATTTTCCCGCATAAACACCCGCATAATAATTATAAGTATACCCATTCACCGTTGACTGCTTGGTAGAACTACTACCACCACCTGAAGCATACGATACAATTGAAAAAACACCAACGCACACCAAAACACAAAGCAAAGCACCCCCTATAGTTTTCATTATTCTTTTCATAAGACATACCTCCTAAAAAAATATATAGTATACTACTTCTTTTTGAAGTGTAGCATACTATACATTTTGTTATAATACCTTTATCTTATTATGCAGTTTTTTGTCCTAATATGGCGTTTTTAACAAAAATCAGATTAACTATGAATGAATCATTTCCATTAATAATTTTTTTCTATGTGCGATAACCTTAGATAATCTCATAGCTTCATTCTTTCCACAATCATTGGGAACTTCTTTTATTCCATATCTATAACCCCTATAATGTGGTAAGTCTCTACTGTAGCCTCTGATTCTTTCAAATATATATTCTGTTAATAATCTATATGTAAACGAAAATTTATGTTTTGAAAGTATATCTGCATCCTCATATTTTAATGAAGCTGTAATAATACCTGCACAAATATCTGCAAGCTGCAATCCGCAGCACTGATCCGAATAATCTACAAATAACCCCTTATAGATATGAGAAAACTCAGAAAAAGCATCTCCTTGAACAGACAATTCAAATAAAGCTTTCTTTAACGCTTTATTCTCCGAGTTTAAATCATCTGCAATTACAATAGCCTTTTTGTCGTTAACTCCAATTTCTTTTTCTATTCTTTGATATGCATTCTGCAAATGCATTTTTATTAGCTTCACTTTATCTACATTTCCAGTTTCTGATTGTTTCGTAATAGTAAAAAATAATTTAATAGTCTCACATTTTTTTATCATGATTGAAATATCACGAAAACACTCTTTTATTTGATCAAGACTTATATCATATCCGACACCTCTTCCTTTAATTAATGTACCCATATGTGACCATTTTATTTCTGTAAACGGGCTCAAACCAATTCTCTTTTTATATTCATTCATCTTTTTTTCTAAATCATTATAGTCATCCAAAGAAATCATTAAATTGGATCTAACATAATATGGATGAGCTCTTAATGTACTGGATGTTTTATTCTTGTTATATATTCCACTTTCATCCGAAAACAAAAATAAAATATTAGACATAAGCAACCTTTCCCAGTTTATAAAACTCGTAAATTGATCAACTGTTGTATACAAGGCATGTACTTTATTGATTATTTTTCATAACGTTCAAAATCAAATAATCCAACTCCGGTTTTCTATTTAAACATACATATTTCTTTTTAATTGTAATTATAATAAACTTGTCATCATAGACAGCTCTATCAATATCAAACAAATTATAAATATTTTCATTTATAGTAATAGAATTATCTGTGATAACAATTCTTTTATTTTTTTTTAGTTTTTTACTACATATTATATAGAACAATCTACGAGCAATTAGAAAGCCCGCGGAAGCAGCCCAAATAAAAGTAACAAAATCACTATATGTTTTTAATCGAATATCACTCCAGCATTCTACATTAAGAAAAAACTCAAAATAACCAACTAAAACGCATAATAAGATCGTGATAAATACCATAGGAATTCTCATACTAGAGAAATATTTTCCAAAAAACAACAACTCTAATTTATTAGATAACTCATATATTTCTTCTTTTGAAAACTGTTGATTTATTTCCATAATATTAATCCTCTTCCTCAAACAACAAATCTATATCAGTTAATAGAAGCAAAAAAACACCAAAGGCCAATTGATATAACAGCCATAGGACGATAATTGCAACTAAAAATACAGCCATTATAGACTTAACATGTTCATCATCAACTAATTCATAATTAATATTCAAATTATAATTTGATAGATTAGATATCTCAAAAATCAAACTATATTCTATTACAATCTCACGATCAACAGATACATTATCTGGAAAAAGATCTCCCGATTCAATGACAAAATCTATTTTCCAGGACTGAGTTGATAACGGGGTATATCTCAACATAATTTCCCCTTGTTTTAAAGATAACGATATACTTCTTAACAAATTTCCAATTTTACTCGAATCTAATCCTGATATGTCAATATTGGACTCGATTTCAGAAATCCTTGAGTTGCATGCAGTAGAAAGATTTCCATCATTATCTAAACTAATTGTAAGTCCATCGCACAAATCTGTATGATCAGATAATTGATCCTCTAATCTTGCTTTAAAAGTAATCGATATCCCTCCAAAATTAAAGGACCCTAACGGAATATCAACACCTGTTCGTAATTCTCCAGCAACAAATTTATCTCTAACGCCAAAAGCATTAGCAGATTTTAAAACATAATCTCTGACTTCATTATCTACAATAACAGAAAAATTATCATTTTCCATTTGTTGTGGTGTCATATATGGACGTTGTTCAAAAGAATTAATACCAATATCTCTTCCTGAATACGCATCTTTGTCTAGATCAAAACTTGGTGATGATATAAATTGATACTCATAAAACTGATCAAATGCCCAATTAGACGGCAACTTATATCCCAGATTACAGCTAAATCCAGAAGACATATCCGCAACAAAAGAGTATTCCGCATATTCAAGTTCATATAATCTTTGACATACATATCTCGGACCATACACTCCGACTTTATAATTATTTGTATTGAACTCACTATCAAAAATGCTATTTATATCTTCAAAATATGGAATTATGTAATCATCCACCTGATACTTGTAACAATCAAAATCAACCGCAAAATAAATTGTAGAATAATCTGGCACTCCTATTCTATCTGCTGCATTTAGCGCTAAATACGCATCTTTAACTCCTTGATTCTTATCTAAAAAATATTCAAGAGAGTAACCCCCATCTTGATAGATTGGGAAAACACGTAATCCTGCATTGTTAATGTTTGATATTTCCTCGAAGGTCATATACTTTCGAACTCCAACACCAACATAACCTGTCAAATATCTTCCAACATGTGTATAACCAGCACTAACCAAATTTCCTGCTTGAGTTTGCGTAAGCACCGTTGCGCAATCACATGCCTTTGAAGTCCTCCCTGTATCCCCTTTACTTGTCAGCAAAGATTTCATAGTAGAAACATTCACTTCACCATCTGTAACCAGACCAATATTATTTAATCCATAAAAAGTTTGAAATTCTGAAACTTTTTCTTCCATTGTCGCATCAAATATTCCATCAAAATTGCCTGGATCGTACCCATTAAAATACAAACCATATTGAGCCAGCTTATTATAACCAATATATGATGAACCATTTTGATTTTTCTTTAATGACGACGGAAAATTGTTTGTAGTCGCCACACCAAAATTTACCGTATTTAAATCAACTATCAAATCTGTTGTAACATTTTCCTCATGTTGTAGAGCCCCAATTAGAGAAAGAACTGTATATCGTGATATCTCTCCATCGCAAGCAATCACGCCAATAACATCTGAATGATCACTATTTAAATTTTGCTGTATAGCTCTAATATAAGGAACCCCTGTAGCAGTTAGTTTAAACCAATTTAACGACAAAAGCCCTAACCAAACTTTCCAATTTATTATACCCGTATCAACTAAACCGGCATCACTTTGATATGATTTTACAGCAGCCTCACCTGCATTATAATAAATCCCTGTAATACCACCAGCCGCATATCCTTTGCAAAATAGTGCGCACTGAATCAGACAAACATTTATGCTACTAGGATCACTTGGATTCATCTTACTAATAGTTGGTAAAGATTTGAATTTTGCGATTGTTAATGGTCCAATAGAGCCAGTAACTCCGCCAACATTATTGTTAATTTGAAATGCTCTCACAATACCCTGCATAGTAGCAATTCCAGTAATGCCATCCTCATCTAAGCTAACCCAGCTTGGATGTCCGCCAAACATTGCATTTAAATATACTTGTGCCGCCAAAACATTACTATCAGACATATCTACACCTCCTGTAACGTAACCATACAACTCCATACAAGAAATGTATCATATAATGTAAGATATATGTATTTACGCGACCTATTCAATATATTTTTGTCATATTTTGAAGAAATATAATATAGATTTCCGTTCAATATTATTATAAAATCGAATAACAATCACGAAATAAATACATTATATTTGTGAGGCTTATATGAAAAATAGTTTCAATACAAAATTGAAGAAAACAGCAAAACAAATAATAACAAATGATGGGATTATTATTAAAACATTATTATTAAATAGCTCTTATAAAGGGATTATTTCAATAATAACACTTCCATTCATCGGCTTATACTGTCGTGAAGCTCAGGAGTTTTATAACTTGAGGATAATGGATGAAAAAACTGAAAAACAGATTGCAGATTTAAGAAATTCAATAAAAATACTATGTTATAAATATAACAAGATAGAAAAATCCTTTTTAAAAATTGACAACGATCAAAACGATTATTATATAAAACTACTAGAAAACGCCCCTACAAACAAACAAGCTTCTTATTATAATTTGGGTATATACTTTGATAAAAATGGACATATTATAGGCGATACTCAATTAATAAGTTTTTATTTTGATTCAGCCGAAATAAACAATGATGAAATAAACCAAAAAGCGTATAACCTGGGCAACAAAATGGGGATAATAATAAAAAGAATACTAATGTTATCAAAATGCAATCACAAAACTAGCAAAACCTCAACACCTATAGATTTCAAAATTGGTTATATAGATTATAATTCAAATAATGATAACATTTTATTTAAAAACAATTCTGATAAAGGCTTAAATCTATTACTACTTCATATGTTAGGAATGATTGGATCTTATAAATATGTACTACGAAAAATACTAGGCGACACCAACCAATGGGAGTATCGTTGTGAATATATAATTTCCCATAATATTTGGACAGGATTAAAAATCATTCAACATCATTTTGAAAATACAAAGTCCAACACACTAGATTTAGAATTACTATCAACAATTATAGAGAACGGAAGAAATCTATTTCCAACAGAATATAGGAATTGCATGATGCATTACGAATTAGTCCATAATGATAAAAGCTACATTAAACAAGAATTGTATCGTCCAGACATTCCACTATATGGGTTAATCGAAAGCTGTTTCTATGGACAATCCGCAAAAAACTACTATGATAACTTGAGAAAATACATGGATAACGTCGAAATATTTTTAAACAGTTTTTTTAAACTAGATTATCAAAATATAAAATGGGATTTGTAAAAAAATTCAAATATTTAAATCATTTGCAAAAATCTATCTTTTTTATTAAAAATTCCAATCAACTCGCATAACATTCTCGATATTCCTTAACACATTAAAACATACCGAGAGCTGTTTTTAGAAATAAATCCACATATTTCATCCTAAAAACACTCTTGATGCTCTGCGCAAAGATTTATTATATTTTGGGTTAAAAACCCCTACCAAGTAATATCTTTTATAATAATTTTCATATCATCTATCCATTTTTAACCCCGTAAGATTCGACAACAAATATGCATCTCTGTTAGAATCCTTAATACATAATCGTTTTAGTACAGCCTGCTCTGTCTCGGGACTCCAGAATATTTTTAATTTATTCTTTGCCCGTGTTATTGCAGTGTAAAAAATATTATGTGTTATTCTTTCCTCTATTTCATTTGTTATAATAATCTTAACAGAATCATATTCAAGTCCCTGAGCCTTATGAATAGACACTGCATAAGCAACCTGAAAAGGTACTATCGTAGAATCATGATCATCTTCATCCTCATCAGTACTTCGGAATTTGTTTACACTAAATCTTATAATTGATCTGTTATCTTTCGTTTTACCGACCAATTCAAAATCATAGCCTAATGCATCGAGTTCATTTATAGATTCTTCCAGAGCAATCTCAAACCAAACACGCTTCTCCTCAGGTGATATACTCACTATCCAGCCTTTCGAGTTGTTATGTATTAAAGGAGCAAAAATATTGGCTTCATTAAATAGAATAGGGTCTCCTACCTTATAAGTATTTATCCCCCATACAATCATTGGATTCGGATTATTATTCTGTAGTAATCGGTTTATATTATTAATCCCATATAGCCCATCATAATTGAGACATAATATGATTTCATCTGTATTGTTTTTTTCAAAAATCTCCTCATTTAATCTTTCCACACACCCCGCTTTTACCATTGGTTCTAATATAGAATCATTCAATTTTCTTACGCGATCCCATATCACTCTCAACTCCTCATTTTGTGTCCTGAATGGATATTTTAATTCAAAAATAGATTTTTTTGATATATATTTCCGAGCAATTTCAAACCAATTTCCAAAATATATTGATTCAATCTGAAAAACATCACCCACTAATACCAACAGTTTAAAGTCAACCTTTTCAATAATAGATTTCATATCATTATTGCTTACTGTACTACACTCATCTATGAATAAAATATCACATTCAACATTACTCTTCCTTGATATAATACTCGCAATAGTACTATACCAACAATTTTTTGCTGTAACTTTTCTCATCATATTATCAACAGCAGGATGAGTATTAGCTATAAACAGCTTATTTTTGTCACTCCAAAAATTAGCTATATGCTTTATCATTGTAGACTTTCCTGTTCCTGCTGAACCATATATTAATGCCACTTGCGAATCAGCAAACATCTCTCGAAGAGCATCTTTTTTCACCGTGTCATCAATATGATATGATTCTGTTTCAAGCCATGAATCAACTGATTCTGTATATTGAGATATCCCACATGAAGAAAGCTTTTGAAGTTTTGAAATGATAATTGAACAATCATTTACATATCCATCAATATAAACATAGTTTTTATATAATTTTAATTCTCTATTCTTATGCTTTTTATATAATTGTGAATTATATATACTAATCAATTTATCGATTTCTTTAAATCCCTTTATCTCATCACGAGGTGTAAAAAGCATTCCATTTATTTCTGTATTGTTTTTTATATATCTTGCAAATAGTTCATGAGTTCTACCCTCTATAGAAATTGAATCTAGCAAATCCCTCATTCTCGGATTATGCTTGCATAAGGACGAACAGTAAGGCATAATGTCGAAAGGAATGCATCCATAGTTTAAAAATAGATTTGATAACTCGCCACACGCCATACTACTACGTTGTTGTTTTATTATTCGATTATTCATCTTAAAGAGCAAATATCTAATTACATTTTCACCAGGCCTGTTTTCCTTTACTATTGTTCTACATTGATCTAAGACTTTATAAATCTTTACAGAATGTGTCCTAGATATAATCTTATCCTTTATATAATCATAGTTTACTTGTTCAAGGCAAACCAATTCAGATAGTGGCATCTTTAATGAGGTTATAAATCTCATAAGAGATTTGTATTCTGGGGACTTGGTATCAATTTTAATATTCATTCCAAGAATATCAGCAAAATTTTCCATTTCGCAAGGACGAACTGATACTACATAGTCATCTATAATAGAAATTGAAACTTTTTTATTTAGAATTTCTATTTCGTCATTTCGAACAGATAACCTTACAGCATAGTTATCCATTATTTCATTTTTTGTAAATGCAATCACTCTATCAAATTTACTTGCATTTGTATTTGCAGCCGTAAAAGTAACTTCATAATATATTTTCTGATTAACAAAAAATGGTTTTACCTTCTGTATATAATATCGATCTTGATATTGCACTGAAGAGCTTTTAACGCTAGGCAACTCAATTCTTTCAGATATTTTGTCATAATATTCTATAAGTTCATTATCTGTATTAATTGGAAAATTCTGTATATTCTCCAAAACTTCTATGTTGTATGTTTGCTTCAAATATACTTTTATTCTTAGCAAATGCTCATAATACTTTAGCATCAATCTTTCTGACGCATCTTCATCTAAGGTATAATGCGAAACTGACTTTTGTAGCATTTCATGAAATCTATACAAAAATCTCAGGTTAGCCTGGTATTTCATCTTTTTTAAAGCAGAAACATTTAAATCATAATTATATGGATCTATATCTTGATTTTCTGACGTTGCTTTTATTGCAACATATTCAACAAAATTACGTATCTGACCAAGAATATTTTGACTGAGGAGTCCTCGTTCAGAAGAATCAAATTTGGTAATATTTTCACATATCACCTTATTTGTATCATATATTGCTTTATCTACTTTTAACATAAAGCCTCCTTTCATACATACAACTCCATTTTAAGATATCATGCACGTTTGAGACAGTAAATATCAATACCATATTACGCATATTTATGTCGTATACTAACTAAAAAAGGAAGACCAGAGTCTCCCTATAACAATAAAATATTTTCCAACAATATAAAAAAGTAACGAGCCCACAAACTGAAGCAGAAATTATACATAATTATAATATAATGTACTACTCAAGAATATGATATGGTTTTTTCAATAAGATTGATTCCAATTATTTTTATATAGAAAAAATATAATTGTTGTTATCTAATAAATATTCGTATTCCATACTTATGATTGGATTTAGTTGGTTGGGTTTGACTCGAAGGAGTTGGTGATGCTAAAGTATTGACTCTAGTCTCACCAGTCTCAGAAATATTTTGAGACTGGTAAGACTATTTATTTATGGTAGTTTTAGGTTTGTTTGGCAGTTCATTTCTGAACGGTTTGAGCGTATATACTATTCTTTTCACAGTTTGCATTGTCATTTTATTGTCACGAGTGACAAGGAGATTATGCCATAATTGAATGAATTTATCATCTCTCTTTTACTATTTCGATAAACTCTCTGGAAAGCTTCTCTTTCTCACATAAAGGATGCTCATCAAAACGCTCCAAAGCAAATCCGTTCCCGATGATAGAATTGATGATCTCGCTGAAGTTTTACTTCCTATAATAGCACTTCGGCATCTGTTTATTGATACGTTTATATTATATCTGTATTGTAGTACACAAGCAGATTATATCGCCTCCTCGGAATATCCCAAAGCTTTTCTATACTTTCTAAGGTCTGCCTTAAGTCTGTTAAAAGCAATTTCCTTTGTTCTACTTTTCTCTGAATTTATATTTGTTCCATAATTTTTCTCTATATAATCCAGCACACCACTTACGGTTTCCAAATCAGCGGAATATACATCCCATAAATTTGAGAAGGAATAAATACTTTGTACCGCATCACAAAAATTATGAATTTCCTTAGCGCTAGCAACCGAAAGATGCTCTATGAGCTTATTTATTTCAAATAATGATAAAAATTTACCCTGATTCATATACTCTACATGTTTATCCTTAAATATACTTTCTAACGCCTCATCCCATGGAATATCAGAAATAAGCGTTCCGTTATCATGCTTCAGCACCTCATTCAATTTCCGTTTTTCAACCATATCAAGCAGTCGCATTGTGAGGAATCTATAATTGTAAGCAAATTGCTTGTCTTCGGTCAAAACACGAATCATTTCGCTTGTAAGTGTGCAGTCGCCATCAGCAAAGTATGAAACCATCAAATCAACAAACTCGGATATATCAACCTTATTCCAATCAGCATATTCATGTTCAACAGCAGTTGTTTCTTTGTATTCCATCCCATTAAATATCGCTGCTTCCGTTGAGTCATAAACCGAGTTTCCAGTGTTTGGTATATCTTTCCCGTAGTTCATTCCGAAATTTGGATTATTAATCCGCATTAAGGTGCAAACAATTTCCTTAAACTCATAAGGTTCGTACTTTTTTTGTGACAGTTCAGTTTTCATTTGTTGAACAAGCAGCTTTACTTCTTCATCCGTCAACATATACCACTCGCCTAGTTTGTATAGTGCTAAATTCATGTGTTCCTGGGATTGTCTTCGAGACTGCTCGACATCAATACGGTATGTTATTCTGTCATTCAGATCTTTTTCAATAACATCTTTATCAATACATTGAGTCTTCCAATACTCATCAATAAAAGCATAGCCGTATATCTTAGTTCTATCAGTTTCCCACAAACTACTATTGACGCAAGTATATCTGGTATTATTCGGCCATTGGAATAAGGATTTACCCGCAGACTTTCTTATTGCAGAATACACAGAGTACAAGATTACCGTATCAAACTCCTCATTTAACATATCTTGCTCTGCAAATAACCCCCTATCAACCGCAGAAAGCACATCTTGTATAACAATACAGGCAGCAATAAGGGTACGCAAATTCCGATGTTCATTTTCATCTAAAATCTTGATTATCCTATCCTGATTTGCCAGCACCTTTTCTTGTATGCCCTCATCACTGATATACTTCTTTATTACAGCTCCAAAAGCCTCAGACACAGAAACGCTATAAGGAATTGTCAAGCCAATTAGTTTCTCTCGTGTTCTCTCATATAATGATTCTTCACCAAAAATCTCTGTTGTTGCTGTAACTAATTCGCTCACTGGCATAGGTTTCTTCTCTACACCATTTGCGTTATTCTTTGTATCATCATTATTTTCATTATACTTCAATGCAACTAGATACTTCAGCGCTTCTTCCGACGGATTATCAATGCGACATACCTCTTTTTCGTTTGCAACGAGTATCAATTTAAATCCATTATTCTCTGAAAGATTATTTAAGAATCCCATAAGCTGAATAATATCTACGCGACAACGTTCGAGATCATCAAATATTATGATATTATGGGCATTTTTACTGATAGCATCACCAATCAGTGTATCAGCGACATTCTCAATAGCACCCTCAGCACCAAATTTACTCTCCAACGCATGAATAGCGGACTTTCCGAAAATACCAATGCCTTTGTTTACTATCTTTCCAACTTTGCCCGTCTTTGTTTTAACAACCTTTTCGAGCCATTGAGCGTATAGCATTTCCTGTATCATATCTTCATTTGAAATACCGTATAACGATATCTTATATATTTCTGCATCCTCTATATTATTTTCCAGTGCCGGAATAAGATGTTCTTTTATAAAAAATGTCTTTCCACATCCCCATTCACCGTCAAGTAATACAGCTTGCGTTTTTCTATCATCAGAAATATATTCAACAATAGTTTTTTTTATTTCCTCCATTGTTAGTATTTTAGCCATTTTTCCTCCTCTATCACCATAAATTGGAATCTACAATTGAACGTCCATACTTTCATATATCTCCTCAATAACCGGAGACTTATAATCAATGTATATTTGTTTAGTTTTTATTCATATTATACATATTCTATCTCGTTATGAGGATTCTTAGTACCAAATTAGTACCAGAGGGTATTAATTGAATGCGAATGGTTTTGAAGTTTTACTATTAACCTTGTTTATATCACTTCTTTGCGAATCGTAAATGATATTTATGTGCTCTCATACTAAATGCAAACTCGCTGCCTTCCATAACATCACAAATTTCGGAACGTATTTCTTCTTGATCAAGTGTTCCCGCGTATTTCTTTTTAACATAAACACTGTCTGAATCCATTGAGGTTATATACTCGGCATCTCCGTTTACTGGAATGTTAGCGTTGTGTGTAATAACTATTATTTGTCGATTACGCTTAGCTATTTTCAAGCGTTTTATAATCATTATTAATTTCTGTCAATAAAATGAACAACTCTGTAGGTTCATTCATATTCCATCCCCATACAGTAAATGCCATGGCAAATGATTCTAAATATCTATTTTCTGCTAATGGCAAATCATTCTCTATAACCTTTTTCTTAATGTTTATCAACTCAGGAATTATACCTTCTAATTGTTGTATAGAAGCCTCTCCATCTATCCCTTTCTCTCTTTTATTAATTTCTGCCAAACATAAATCATATGCCTTATTTAATTTATTAATGAATTCACTCTTCATAATAGTTCAGTACCTTTTTAGAAGTTTGTGATGCTTGAGACTATTTTATCGAAATTGCCGTTTATCATAAAAATTGAGAATGTTCCATTAAAGCATCTGTATCCACTCAAAAAAGGATTTGCCATCATTCACATAATTCCCCTTATTACCATCATTAATCGAATTTGCTGCTATTTTTACAGCTTGCTCAATATTATTCATATGAATATAAGCTAAACATTTTAACACTTCCTTATCCATACCGCCTTCATATACGATAACATACTCATCAATATCATACTTTTCCATGAAATTATGACTACATTCATCTACTAATCCAACAAGATATTCTGCTTGTTCTTCATATTTCTCTGTAAGGTCAACTTCTCCCTTTTTCAACAAAACCGAAGGTGCCTTAAAAGCACCTATTGCCCTTAGCGAATCGTTTTTTTTGCTATTAGATGACATTTGCATAATCTCCCAAAAAATATCATCATAATCATAATTTTTAATATAAATTCGATAAACTAATTTCAGCGAATTTACAATAAGGAAATCGCAATGAATAAAAGCCTTATCTATTACCTTGTAAATGGTATTTTTCTTTGTTTTGTATTCTCTGCCATTTGAAGAGATGTATATTGCATTAATTAATTTCTTTTGCTGATTTTTATCTAGTTTCATCTGTTTCCTCCTGTGAAACACTATATTGTATCTTTATACCCAATTCAGCAACTTGATTTTGAACTGATTGTAAAAATTTTTTCGCATTAATGGTTAAATTATGTAAGAAATGAATCTCTATAACTCCATATGCTATTTCTTCCCATTTGTAGATTTCCTCATATTGTTTCTGTTCAAGAAAGGTAATATATACATTAATCTTTTCTTGCAACATCACTAGATGCTGATATTCATCACTCCAATCTACATGATCAGTTATCAATAGAACTATCCCATTCTTATCATAAGTTAATGCAACGCCGTCTACCGTTTTATTATCTACTACAGACATAATGCCTCCTACTCTGGTCGAATTATCGTTACTTTTGTACCTGACGGAATTTGGTATCCACCAGAGAATATACCTTTGCCGTTTCCAACAACTGTTGCACCACTTTCGAAAATCTCAGGAAATGCAATTTTTTGATTATCTGTTAATGGCGCTGTCAATGACGATTTATATTCATTTATTACAACATTTCCATTTGCATCTAAACCAATTGCATCAACTCTTGTTCTAACACCAGAAGATGTTTTTACAGTAATCTGCTCAACTGCATTTTTGTTTTGAGATTTAAATTTAGCAAATTCTTGTTGCTCGAAAGCTCTTCCTTTTGCTCTATTTTGAGCTAATACATCAGCTTTACTTCCACCCTCACCACTCGTTTCATTTGTTGTTGGTCTATTTATTCTATTTTTATCTCGATTATCAACCTCATCATGAACAGAGTTTGTAGATGATGTAGTGAGAGTATTAGCAAGGGATGTAACTCCACCATATATTCCGAGTGTTCCATACGTGATTCCCGCAGCACTCGTGATCATATTGCTGATGTAACGGATTTTGTCTAGTGTGTTTCCTCCTCCCTCGCTTGTAATCTCATCTACAAAAGCAATTGCATTATCTTGCAAGCTACTAAAGGATTTATTAACAGTATATGCCCCAACGCCTATCAACGCTATCGAAGTTACAACTCTAGCTTTGGTTCCAAGTTTTGATAATGAGCCTATTACATTTCCACCCACTAGAGTAACTGCCGACTGCGCCACACACTTAACGCAGCTGGAGTAATCACCTTCTAAAGCATATACTCCTGCATTTAGTAAGTTAGAAACTGTTCCAACTACGCCTGGAACAACACTGACAATATTCAAATAATCGTGTACAAATCCCGAATAAGACTTAATAGTTTCAATAGGGTTTAGTCCGAAAGGATCTGTATAATTTACAGGATTACCCTGTACATATGCATACCTATTAAGACTCTGGCTGTTTGTAAGGCTTCCAAACAGGATATCCTGATTGATGAAGCGCTTGATGGTAGGATTGTAATAACGCTGGCGCATGTAGTAGAGATTGTTGTCGTCAGTTATTACACCTAACGAACCATTATATAAGAACCTTATAGGTCTTGTCCTGTTTATATCCTCTATTCTATCAGAAACTGAGCCTTCGTAAAACTCTGATTCTTCTCCATCCCAAATAGACAGGAGTTCTCCATATGTATCATACTTAAATGCATATCGGAGTTTGCCTGCCAGATCCGTTATCTTCTTTGCACAACCTAAGTGGTCATAGTGATATATCAGAGTATCTGTATCAGACCTCTCATATATCAGACCTATGCCATAGTAGTAGTTTGTTATACTATTATCATTGCTATCTGAGTTTTTGTTATCTTTTCTTATTATCTGGAGAGTTCTGGTAAGGGAGCTTACTCTGTCCAGGACATACTCTTCGGTATAGTCTTGGTATTCTGTCCTTATTCTCCTGTTTTCAGCATCATAGTAGTACCTTATATCTCCGGCCTTAATGAGTCTGTTCCTGCAGTCGTACTCAAAAGAAACCATCTCGCCGTCAACCGGACCATAGATCATATTACCGTCTTTATCGTACTTAACAGTTTCTCCATTATAAGACACTAGTCTATTGGCAGAGTCATACTCCATGGATATGGAATCTTCTTTAGGACCATCGTTAGGTTCCGCACTATAGATGTCTGTATCAGATGTGATGTTATCCTTTATGGATGTAACATTTCCGAAACCGTCATAAGAATACTCGTAGCTGAGTATCGCCTCTCCCGACGAAGATTTATCAATCTTTGTCTTGAGGTTTCCGGACTTATCATAGCTTTCTTCTACAGTACTTCCATCAGGATTAGTTGTTTTTTTCAGTCTTCCTGCTGAGTCATATTCATAGCTGGTCTTATTATTAGAACCATCTATTACGGACTTTAACTGTCCGTCCTGATAATACTCGTATCTTACTATCTCCCCACCCGGATAGGTAAGACTAAGGATATTTCCGAGTTCATCATAAGAATACTTAACAGTTTTACCATTAGCGTCAGTTACTTCGGTCACTCTGTTAAGTGAGTCATATTCCCAGGTTATGGTTCCGGTCTCATCACTTACTGTTAGGATGTTGCTGTTATTGTCGTAAGTATACTCTACTGTACCGACTTCATCCTTTATCTTTATTATCCGGTTATAATCATCGTAGGTATAGGTCGTCTTCTGACCTCTGGCGTTTTCTTCTGTTTCGAGACGTCCCCTATCGTCATAAGTGTATTTTTTAGTTGCACCTATGGCATTAGTCTCAGATAGGAGTCTGGAGGTTTTGTCATATGTATAGGTGGTCGTTCCACCCATTGCGTCAGTTACAGAGGTTACATTACCCAGTTCGTCGTAGGCCTGACTAGTCTCTCCCTGCATTGGATCAACACTCGATGTTAACCTATCCATGGAATCGTAGCTATAGGAATATATCTTTGACTTTTCCTTATCGATACTACCTTTCTGAGTTATAGAGATGACTCTTCCGGCACTGTCATATTCAGCAGTTATACTGGAACCATCTGATTTTATTTCTTTTAATATATTTCCAAGAGTGTCATATTCAAGACTCGTAGTAATACCGTCAGGTGTCTTTTCTGTTACGGGACGGTTAAGCACGTCATAAGTATAGGTTGTAACTCTGCCCATAGCATCTGTATAGGTAAGGACATTACCCATGGCATCGTAACTATACTTTTCTTCTACATCTTTACCCTGAACCTTGGTTTTAACACTGGTTATATTATAATTATTATCATAGGTATAAAAGATATCCAGACCTTCTGGAGTCTTCTTCTCAATACAGTTTCCGGCTGCATCATAAGTAAACTTAGTTTCATTGCCATTTGCGTCTTCTAAGCTCAGCAGTTCTCCCCACTGGTTATAGTCATACTTTGTTTCATTTCCAAGTGTATCTGTATAGGTTTTAACATTTCCTCTAGAATCAAATGTATAAGTATCAATAAGTCCCTGAGACATTGATACTGTATCTGTTCTTCCTTGTGAATCATAAGTATAAGCAATACTATTACCGTAGCTATCCGTTACAGAACCAAGCTTTTCCACAGCGTTATTCTGCGAATAAGTAGTTACATTTCCTTTCTGATCTTTTGCAGATGTTACATTGCCATTTGAATCATATGTGAATTCTTCTGTGGTTCCATCAGGATATATGATCCTGGTATTATTTCCACAGGAATCATATTTATATTTATAAGTAACCCCGTCAGGATAAGTCACTTCTACCGGATTACCCATCACATCATTCTTATATTCTATAACACTACCATCAGCTCTTACTTCTTTTGTAAGATTTCCAAGGGAATCATATTCATATGATGTTTTATTTCCTAAAGCATCAGTCATCGCGGAAAGAAGATTCAGGTCATTATAGGTATAATAAGTTGTGTTTCCTTTAGTGTCAGTTTCAGAAATCTTCTGATTAACTGCATTATAAGTGTATGTAAATTTTGAACCATCAGAAGATGTTAGTTCTATAAGGTTTCCTGCATTATCAAACTTATAACCTGTTACTTTACCCAGTTCATCAGTTGAAGATACAAGAACTCCGTTTTCATAGTTATAGTTCTTTACTCCCTTACCAACTCTTTCCTCTTTTATAAGAAGATTTTCAGCGTTATAGGTATAGTTTGTCTCAGCACCAAATACCTTTGAATATATTAGTTTGTTAGATGCATCATATCTGTAAATAGCAGTATCGCCATCTGATGTGATAGAGCATACATTTCCTTTATCATCATAATCAACCGTATAATTCTGACCGGATATTCCGTTTGATTTAGTGAGTCTGCCTTCAGAGTCATGAGTGAAAGTAGTTGTATTACCGTAACCATCTACAGTTGATTCTATATTTCCATCCTTGTCATAACTATAGCTTTCTATAGACCCGGATTCGTTAAGAACTGAAACAACTCTTCCCCTGGCGTCAGTTGTTACTTCTTTTGTTAAAGGCTCCAATCCTTCTGCAGTTGTAGTGGCTGTACACTTAAGTCCACCACTTTCTGTTTCAGAATAATTAAATGCCATTTCTTTTCCCAGAGAATCTGTCTGTGCGACTATTCTACCTGCGTCATCGTATTCATTCTGGATAAACTTAGTTCCGGCATTATTAGTTTCTGAAATTATTCTGTGACTATCGTCATATTCAAAATAAGTAACTCTTCCAATAGCATCTGTTATAGATACTATATCGTCGCCGCTATAGGTAATTCTTGTTACCTTGTCTCCTCCATCACTTATGGAAATAATTTTTCCGTCGTCATTTGATGTTATTACTATTCTGTTACCGGATATTTCTTCTGTGATAATCTGCTGGTGCTCTGTATAAGAAACAGATGACTTAGAACCGTCCTCTGTTTTGATTTCAGATAGTCTTCCTTCTGTGTCATAAGAAAGCACTTCACCGGCTGGAGATGTGAGTTCGTATGTCCCATCACTATGTCTTGTAAGCTTGTAACCTTCCATTCCATGAGTAGCACTGACAAATGTTATATCACTACTACTATCAGCATCCCCAAGGCTGAAACTTCCATCAGATGTTTTTTCACCATAAAGCTTGCCATTATAAGAATCCTCAGAAATAAAAGCTGAATAAGCATAAGGATTAGAATAGTATTTAATAAGTCCGTTTTCCTCTTTTATATAAGAACTGAAGCTTCCAATCCAACCTGCTCCCAGCGGATTATTCTGCTCATTATAATCGTAATTATTTAAGGACTCTGCTGCTGTAACCGAATCATACGAAAGTATATAATCCAGATTATCTTTTCCAGAAAGAGACAGCGCATTTATGGAATCTGTAAATGCACCACTAGTCATATCAACAGGGTCTCCTGTACTTATGTTTATATCCTCTTCCTGATAGTAGGTCTTTATAATCTTGGATACATGCGAAGAAATAGGTGTGACCTCAACACTTACCCCAAGGTTCTCTCCCTCTATTACTTCTACCATGGAATCTATCAGTTTAAAGTATTCTTTCTGGAAGTCACCACTAAAGCCGTCACCTGTGTAGTCACCTTCCATATATTTCCATGTACCGTAAATGGTATCTCCACTCTTAAGTGTAGGAATGGTTACAGAATCTGAGCCGGAAAGAACTGGCATCTGGTAGAGCTGCTCAGATATACCAAGTTTGTATTTAAGTCCACCACCCGTTTCTTCTGTACTTGTTATCTCCTCTGTATCAGGATCCATTATATATACAACTTCTCGTTCATTAGGGACTCTGTAGTCACCTATACTTGTTGTAAAGTTATATAGATCCTCTCCCCTATTTGTTATAGAAAAATGCACATAATAATCTTCACCCAGATAAAAGGCAGATTCTGGCATTACTTTTATCTCGATGTCACTATTATCTACTTCTATATCTGTGTTTGCTCTGAATGTTTTGGTGACAGGAACATTAAAAGGTGTCAGCACACTGCTGAATGTGGCATCTATATCATAGCGTCCTGTCTTATCTCCCTTTATAGTCCAGCTGGCACTCTGCGATGTCTGTCCGGATATATCACCCATATCTACAGAAAGACTCTGATACTTACTTCCAGTCTTTGAAGCATCCATTACTGCAAGTGAAACACCATCAGGAAGTTTTATTGTTCCTGTAGAATCCTCAAGTACATACTTACTATCTGCCATGTTAGTAATGGTAAGTGTTGCAGAGTACATAGACTTAAGCCACGAAATAGACTGTGTTGTTGTCATTACAGCAAGTACTGGTACAGGTTCTACATTCATAACATCTTCTGATGCATTAATCAGTTTAGCATTACCTGTTGCCTTCTTTTCTTCTTTACCGCCCCATCCTATTTCAAAGTTAGGTGTACCAAAGCCGCCTGATGTTCCTTCACTTTGTGACTGATCCACTTTTCCCTCAAGTTCTTCAACTACAATAGGAATAGGCGTCTTTTGGAATGTAAGAGTTGTCTTAAATGTATATGTATTCAGATTTGCCGGACTTGAAAGGTCAACCCCCGCATCTACTATTTCCTGGATAGTCATTCTGTGCACTTCAAAATCACCAACTACTACTTCGCCACTTGAAAGAGCCAGTATCTCTTCGGTGGTCTTCATGTTGGTTATGGTATATTCCTGTTCTTCCGGAAGAAAACCGTCTTTAAATGCAGCAATCTTATATTTACCCGCTTTATAGCAAAGACTTACTTTTCCTTCAGCATCAGTCATATATGATTTATTGCTGTCACTTCCCGAATTTACATATACATATGCATAAGGTATAGGGACTCCGTCATAGTCTACTACTGTGAGATTGCAAACTCCTGTGTTTGACTGTTCCTTTACCTGTATTTCTATTTCCGCTTCGGAAACGTTATTTGATGTATCTGTAATAATTAGTTTTGCTTTATATTTACCAGTTTTACTATATTTATACTTTGGTCTGGAGCCATATACTGTGTCTCCATTACCCATATCCCACTTAATGCTCTTTATTCTGACATTGTCATAACATTCCCCTGCATCAAGCTTTGCTTCCATTCCCTGCACTACCGTTATCTTATCAGGCATAACAATAGTTGGAGCTACCGTATCGATATCTCCACATATACCATTTGATATATTAGTCCAGGAATAATTACCCACACTGTCATAAACCTTGACCGCGTAGCGATACGCTGTATGTGGTTTGACATCTGTATCTACATACCACACGCCGAGTTTATCCAGTTCATCTATCACTTCATCGGTTTTGGCAGAAATCTTCTGAATACTCTTTGCATTTTTAAAGAAAGCAGTGTTATTTCCACTCTTAGAAAGCTCACTCTTATAAATCTCGTAATAAGATACATCAGCTTCACTAAGGTCATGGGTGATTCCCAGATATATTTCAAAATTACTATTTACAACTGTTAATTCACCCTTAGGTGGGGTTTTATCCAGATCATTTTTATAAAGATAATCGGCGCTTACATTACCGCTTGCATCAATACAGTTTGTTTTAAACTGGAGTTCTTCTTCTCTTTCATTAGAGAAATTATAGCTAAATTCGACCCATTCAGATCTTTCATTTACTTCGGTTTCATCTATCTGTATCCAGTTATCTGTGTCTGATGTCCTATAATAAGTTCTGATCTTATCAAGTTTCGAATTATCAAGAGCTATAATAGAAAACGTTGTTTCAGCTCCTATCTGAGTATCAGATGGGGATACACCCGCAATTCTTGGAGCTGTTTCATCTGGAGATGCAGTAGCAATAGATATATTAGATTTATCCGACCTGTTTCCAGCCTCATCTACTGCTATAACATAGTATTCATAGCTTTTACCTGGCTCCAGATCTGCATCATAATAATTAAGAAACGCCCCTTCATCCTGAAGACCATAAACACCATTATCTGTATCAGCTCTATATACCATGTAGCTGACTATATCTTCTTCTGTTCCTTCGTCCCAGTTTAGTTCAATGTAGCCATCATAGGCTTTTGCATATACATTGCTTACTGCAGCAGGAGCTGTTCTATCAATGGTATACTTCATTACCATTTCAGAACCATCTGCAGAAAAAGCATTTTTATTACCTGCCTGATCATATACCTCAGACTTTATATAAATATCACCTTCTGGATACTGTTCTGTATCAGAAATATCAAGAATATAATAATAAGAACCACTTTGTGATGCAGTCTCTTCTGTATGTAGTTCCGTGAACTGATCTCCATCAAAACTGATGCTCCAGGAAATTAAGGATAGGCTGTCATTATCTGACGCTGTTATCTGCAAATTCAGATAATCCCTAATTCTGCCCTGCTGCGGATAAAGAGCAGTAATAATAGGTTTTGTTGTGTCGCTACTTGTTGTAACTGTAACCTCTTCCGAATATTCACCTTTATTTCCTGCATCATCTACACCACATACTCTGAAGGTATATTCTGTTTCTGGAGCAAGTCCTTTAATGGTACATCCTGTTAGTGAACGCTCCTTTGTGATTTCACTATAGCTGCCATCCGATGATTTCTTTTCTACTAGGAAATATGAAAAATCATCATCACTTACATCATCCCACATAAGCTGAACATATGTAGAACCAACCTTTGTGTTATTGATAAGTATTTTATCTGTACCAGTATTATCAATTTCATATCTAAGGAAGTAATCGTCTTCATTTATATTTCCACTAGTATCTACTGCAACAGCACCTACATAATAAGTCCCATCACTAAATAAGGTCGTATCAAAACTTATACTTCCAGTATATATACCGTTGCTTTCTTTCAGATCTGTACATACTCCCAGATCTCTCCAGTCTGAATCCTCTTCTCCCTTTATATAAAACAATATGCTGTCTAATGCGATATTATCAGTTGCATATGCTGTAATCTTAGCTTCACCAGAGAGTTTTCCATTAACAGGCTCCATATCAGTTACTTCAGGAGCAGAGTTGTCTTCTCCAGAAATGATAGTAACAGGATTAACTAGTTTACTCTCATTACCAAGGTCATCAACTGCAGTTACTATATATCTGGCAGTCTGTCCACTCGTAAGTGTGTTATCAGAGTATGTTACATTATACCTGTCATCTATAGTAGCAACTCTACTATAAACTTCGTTTTCAGATGCACCCTCTATACATCTATAAACTTTGTAGCATGATAAATCGCTTTCTCCGGATATCTTCCAGGAAAGCTCTATCACTCCGTTATTATCTTCAGCTCTTAAATCCTCTACATCGTCAGGTGCTGTATGGTCGATCTCATACTCTGTTTCATATATATCCTGAGCACCGGATGAATCTGTAAGTATATATCTTATAACTGCAACATCAGATGCGTAGCTTTCTATATTCCAGGTATATTTTGAATAGTATTCTGAACTGTTATAGGTTATCTGACCAAGTGGACTGCTGTTTATCTTAGTCCACTCTCCATCCTGCATCACTTCTATATCTACTGTATTTATACTATCTCTACCGTAATTCTTATAGAAGACTTTAAGTTCTACACTGTCGCCACCAATTCTTTCCATGTCATCAGGTTCTACCCTGTTTATGATAGGAATAGAGGTAGTTGTAGTAACATCTTCAGATGTCTCAGATTCATTTCCAGATTTATCTACGGCTGTAACCTTATATGTATATATTTCATCCTTCTTAACATCGGTGTCGATATATTCTGTATCTGTAACACCTGTTGCTACCGTCTCGCCGTTTCTATATACGGTATATGTTGGTGTATCTATATTATCTTTAGATGCATCCCAACTTATAGTTATACTATTTCCTGTTCTGGCGCTTATCTCAAGACTGCCAGGAACTGTTGGAGGCGTAACATCACTAGCTGTATTTACTTCAAGTTCTTCGGAAGGATCTGTAAGATTCCAGTATTTATCTACAGCATAAACCGTATATCTATAAATAGTATTAGGGGTGAGACCAGTATCCTTGAAACTGAGTGTTGATGTAACTCCAGCCTTAACACCATTTCTATAAACCTCATAGCATGAAGCTTTAGGAGAAACATTAGGATCTTCAAAAGCTATAGTTATTTTTGTTTCAGATATTTCTGTAGCCGAAAGATTTGTTACTGGAACCATATCCTCTGCTTCAGGATATTCATAAATAATCTCATCTGCTATACTTTCAGGAGTGTTGGCTATATTGAATGCACCTTCTTTTCCTCGTAGGATAAGTGTACTTAGTTTACTCGTCCTATTCGCATTATCACTGAAAGAAATAGTCTGTCGATAAGAACTACTGATGGCACTTCTGGCTGGTGTGATTATAACTTTATGATTTCCTTCAGCTTCGAAGTAATAATCTCTGTTACAAATAAGATTGCCATTTACTTCAATAGTTCCGTCAGTCAGAATAGATTCAGCTGAGCTGCTACCCATACCATCTATCACAAGATTATTCTGTACAGAAATATAGTCGCTACTGGAATCCATCTTCAGATATCCAGAATATATGATTGTCATATCGTTTGTGATAAGTGAATGATCATTTAAATCCAGCAGATTTGCACATATAAAAATTCCGTCTATCTGTATATCTTTTTCAAATGAACATGGTCCATTTAGATATATATTACCCTTATAATATGAACCAACAGCATTTAGGTCAGATACATAGATCATCTGGAGTGGACCATCATATGTTTTACTTAGATGCTTTGATACTTCAAACTTGTTATATCCAAACGAAACACCACTTTCATTATTAATCTCAAGTGATGCTAGACCCTGAATATTACTGTTTACAGACTGCTGCTCTGCGCCCACAAGAATTATATTAGTACCAAACGAAAGTTTACTTGCATTTATAGTTCTAAGAAGATCACCGTATAATCTGATAGAACCACCAATCATCTTTTCAGTTTTAGATGAATCAAGATAAAGATCACCGTAAATAGTAACTTCATCATTTTTATCAGACATATCAAGTATGCCAAGACCTTCTGCGAAGATTTCTCCATTTGTTTTCTGCTCTCTCAGGTCTCCCTTTACGATAAGTTTTCCGTTATTTATCTTTATAGTTCCACCGCTATGGATAAGATCACCTTCAATAGTAAGTGTATGACCATTTAGATCAAGAACATCATCTATAAGATAAAAGTCACCACTATGAACGTAGTCTCCTTCAAGAGTAAATCCTGACATAGCTTCTCCAAAACCATATGTCAGCTTACATCCATTCTTTATAAGATTTTGATAAATGAGCATATTTTCAGAGTATACACCGTCAGTGCTGTAGTTCCTTAGTTCAAGCGTTGCAAAGCTGCCATTATCACAGGAAAGCGTCTGTTTTGAGTCTCCTGTAAGAATAACTTTGTTTTCACCACTCGCATTAAAACCTGTACTCTCAAAAAGAACGTCTCCACCTATTTCAATTGTTCCGTTCGTTATTCTGCATGAACCATTAGTATGCTTAAAGCTCCCTCCAACCTTTATTAAATCACCAGAATTTTTCATTGTAATAGATGAAGATTTATAGTCTCCGGACACATCAAGACTGCCACCACTCATAGTTACGCTTGAGAAGCTGGCATTTCCATTTACTACTACATTTCCTGAAACAGTTGGACTTCCGGAAACATTTCCGTTTACAGTTATATTTCCTGATACATTGGTATATAAAGTCAGATTACCATTTACAATTAAATTATTGGTGAATGAAGAATTATTAATTGTGAGATTACCACTAAATGTATCTCCAATAAGATTTGCGCCACTAGTCAGTGTTATATCTGTATTCGATAAGGTATTTCCTATATCGACGGTCTTTGTGACACTCAGACTTCCGCCTTTCAGAATGGTTTTACTTCCGTCAGCAACATATAGCATCGGTATTTTTGTGTTATTTGAAGCGGAGATGTTATGAGTTTTTCCAGAAGAAAACTCCAGCACAAAAGAATCTGCAGGAATAAAACTAGAGTTTGTTACATTAAAGTCACCACCCACAGTCATGCGTCCGTTAATTATCTTTTTACTGTTATTCTGATTTGTATTAGATATGAAGCTGCCTGCAATCTCAACAGTGTCTCTGCTGTTTTTCATTGTAAGGGACGATTTACCGGTCGAATAAATATACTCACCATCTATTTCCTGTCTGGTCTGCTGACGGTAGTCTCCTCCAACAACCAACTTTCCACCATTAATCTTCATATCTCCTGCTATCTGGATAACATCTCCTGTCACAGTAAGAGTATGTCCGTTCAGGTCCATATCGCCTTCCAGAATTACAAGATCACCTTCTATGGTTTCATCTTGTGTAAGCTTATATCCGACTATTCCGTCTATTCCTTCATATCTGAATTTGCAGCCATTAAGTATTAATTCATCTTTTTCAAAAAGTGTCTTTGATAGCACACCTTCATCACTGTGGTTATCCAATTCGAGTGTTGCAAATCTGGAAGAACTGCCTATATCTATTGTTTGAAGGGAGTCTCCATTCAGAATAACTTTGTTAGTTCCTGTAGCTTTAAAGTTTGAACTGATAAAGTCACCACTCACATATATCGTTCCTTTAGTGTAAGAACCATTATTAAACGTAAAATCTTTAACATGCATTTCTGCATTATCACCGTAGAATGACGGAGTAATAAGAACTCTTGAATTTATCTCACCTGCAACATTCCAATTAGCATTTTCATACAAATATAAATTTACTTTTGAAGTAGAATATGAAGATGCAGGCATCAATTTTCCTTTTAAATCTAGTTCATCATACAGGTAAATTTGGCCACCAACATATAAATCCCCATTTACTGTTAGTTTTCCTTTTATATTTGCACTTAACGAAGCAGTTAAATCGCCCCCAACCTCAAAATCAGACTCTATCCTTAAAAAATAGGTTTTTAAAGATCCATTAATACCATTTCCTTCAAGTTTGGCAAATTCACTTAAAGATATAATTGTATCCTCAGTTTTTACATCTTTGTCAGAAATCAGTTTGCCAGTAACATAAAAATTTGAGGATTTAATAGTATTGGCATTCGATATATCTAAAACAGAAACACTAAGACTATTATTATAAGTATCAATTATCTGTTCATCATTTCCATCCAAAACAAGCTTTGCTTCACTTTTTAATGAAAAGCTACTGTTATATGGTTTATATAAATTTCCAGATAAATTAATAGCACCCGAGAGAATACTCTGACTATTATCAGCAGTTGTATAAATATAGAAATCTCCATTTATATCCACAATATCATTTTGATTTTTCATCGTGAGCGATGATGACGATGTATTATAGACATACTCTTCCGAATTATCTTCATCTAAAGATCTTGTCTGCATACGATAATCGCCATTTACAGTAAGTGTTCCACCATTAACCAGTAGATTCCCTGACATTTGAATAAGATCACCATTAACAGTAAGTGTGTGACCATTTAAATCCAGCGTATCATCTATAATAACAAGGTCTCCATTATATATTTCATCCTCTTCAAGAGTCCATCCAAACTCACCTTCAAGGTCACCATATCTAAGGCGACAACCATTTCTTATTAATTGAGATTTATTAACAATTTTTTCAAAAAAAACTCCATCCTCTGAATGATTATCCAGTTCAAGTGTGGCAAGAGTCATTTTTTCTGAGTTGGATATAGTCTGAAGGCTGTCCCCTGAAAGAAGTAATCTATGGTCTCCTCCAGCTTTAAATGTCGAACAATTAATATCACCCTTTACTTCAAGGGTTCCATTACTCATAGGAGTATTTGTGTATCCGTAGGTAGACGTATAGTTTCCATTAACTAAAACATATGCATCAGCGTAGGACATATCAAAAACAACATTTTCAGCGTTTCCGCCAATAGTAATGTTGGAATCACTACAATAGATATTATTAAGTGCACTTTCAGATATAATATCCCCTGATACACTCAGGTCACCATATGCATTAATTTTATTATTCTGATAAATATTTCCTGATACGGAAAGAGAATCTGAAATCGTGAGTTCCGAATTAACCGTCAGATTTCCAATGAGATTTAGATTGCCAGATATAGTCGATTTATTTGATACAGTTAAATCGCCTGTATATGTACCTTGAATAAAGTTTGTATCTCCGGCCACTTTAATATTTCCTGAAAATACTGACTCTCCCTGATCAAAGACTCCAGATACTCCAACTGTATCAACAAAAGAAACGCCTTCTTCCGAAGTGTTTTCAAGATATATATTATGAACTCCACCATTTTTAGCATCAATAACCTGAGGATATTCAGATGATAGAATCATTTTATTATCAGCTGATGTACTAAGACCATATGTGTTTTTCCCGGTTAAATACTGAATATTACCTGACACTACAATAGTACCATTAGATACCGAAGAGTAATTACTAGTAGAATTCTCCACTATCAAGTCACCCTGTATCTGCACAAGGTCATCAGGATTATTCATTGTAAGGGTAGATTTTGCCCTACTATAAACCACTTCATCCTCTTCGACAGCCCTTTTCTGCATTCTATAACTACCGTTAATTATAAGACTTCCACCACTGAGTCTTACTGTACCACCAGAATGTATAAAGTCACTATTAACCGTAAGTGTATGTCCATTTAAATCAAGAGTTCCAGCTCCCAGCATAAGAAGTTCATCATACTCTTCGTCTTCTTCAAGTGTATATCCGAATATACCCTCATTATTTTCTATTGTAATTTTACATCCATTATTTGTTAGACTCTGATAGTTAAAAGAATCCTTTACAAGTATTCCTTCTTCGCTTGTATTACTTAAAACAACCTTGTTAAATGTCCCACCGGTCATTGTGAGTGTTTGCATATTGTAGCCAGAGAAAATAAATGTATTATTCTTATATGCATTAAACAGATTACAAAGCTTTATATCACCTTTTGCTTCAATTGTTCCGTTGGATATGTTATCAATACCATTTTTTAAATTAAAATCTTTCTCAACATAAAGATAATCCGCCGCATCCTTCATATTTATAGTTACAAATCCATTATCTGGATATGCATTTAGACTTCCAGTAATAAAAATAGCTCCATTATTAAAAGAAATATTACTGTTTTTATTCATCTTAAAATCACCATAAACAGTAAGTCTATGTCCATTCAGGTTTAAAGAGCGGCTCTCGGCAATTTCAACATCAGAAACCTCCATATCTTCCGACAGGGTTAAAGAACTGTTAACGATAAGAGAGTCATATTCTATGTTTTCTTCCTGAGGTGAGGATAGACTTCTCTTCTGAACAGAAGAAGCATCGTTTGGAGATGCTTCTTCATCGTTTAATATACTGTTTTGTGATTTATAATCTTCTTCTAAAATAGCACCATTCTCTTTTGATGCCGCCTCAACATTTGTCCCATAGACAAAAGAAGACCATGGTAGCATTAACGCCACCATAGTCATAGCAATCACCTTTTTATACACCCTACGAATTTTCATTACCTACCCCTAATGTTCTTCATTTCTCTTTTTAATAACAATAATAATCCCTGTCAATGATATAATTAGTACAACCGCAACTGGTATAATATAAGCATTATCACCAGTAAATATACTGTTATTATTCGATTTTGAATTATTATTATTTGTCACCTCATTTGAAGTATTATCAGCATTATTATTTTTTTCGTCTTTTTCCAAGTTATTCTTATTTGTCTGTAAGTCATTATTCGAATTATTTGAACCTAGATTATTATTTTCTGGAACTGATTTGTCAATATTTGTATATTCATCCATCTTGTTCCCAGAAGTCGAACTCTGGGATGTATCAGAACCAATATTTTCATCAGTTTTACTATACGTCGTATCTACAGATATAATGTTTCCGTTTTTGTCATATTCATACGTGGTAACACTTCCATCGTCGTGGACAACTTTTGAAACTCTACCATTACCATCATATGTATAATCATCTGCCCTTGAAGAAATATTGGAAAAAATAATCACAAAAATACTTAACGCCAAAAACAGAATCATTTTTTGACTATACTTATTCATAACACCATTCTCCCTTTGGCGAGATTACCATCTCTAGTCATACATTTAAAGAGCTGTGGCATATTCCACCTATTTTTGTCATAAAATCCCCATAATAATAAAGACCCGTCATAGCTGACGGGTCTTCGTATACTAATTTTTATTTTTTAATGCATTATTCATTGGTCTTTTGGGCTGATGTAACATTCCCATACATAATGGTGGCCATCCAAAACGGTTATTGTCTACCTTGATTTTAGCTATTCTTTCAACCATCTTCAATGATTCTTTCTTTTTGTTCATTTCTTGTATCCTCCTTTTTTATTTTTGATATAACTAATAACAATGCGCATGTTATTATACCCATTTCATAAAAATGTATTAGTGTAATTGAAAGATTTATAAATACAATGAAAACATTTACGATAATAAACAACAAAACTAATAATCTTGTTGATTCCTTTGCTGACTTGTATTCTTCGATAGTTAGATTCATATTTTTATTATTTACAGCACCTATAAAGAATATACAGGCATATGATATTGTTGTAACAATAGTATATGCCTGTTCAACCTTAACACACAAACTTACACAGATAACACAAAAAACAAGAGCAATAGAAGAAAAATAGCACATAATAAAACTTGTACAATGAAATCCACCACATCTCTTTCTTATTGTCAAAAAGGTCACCAAATAAAACAATACAGGAATAAATTTATCCATTATTACTGCTAATAATAAAATGGTACCAATCGATAAAAAGCTCTCAATTTGACACACAATAGCATAATTGTATTCTTCTTTCTCATTTGATGAAATAATATAATTATCTACCAGAGCTGACGATAGCTTCTCAGAAATATTACTAATCACTTTTTCTCTCCTTTTTTCTAGAAGCTACCACGGGATATAAAAAAAATAAACACATGTTCCATATATGTGTTATTTTTGTCTTATTATAACTAAAAAAGCGACGCATCATTACGTCGCCGTTCTATCATTTAAACAGTGTATTGTGGAATTACTATTGTAAAAACAAATTCAGATTCCGAATATTTTATAGAGTATATCCCATCGTATTTTTCAACAGATCTAATAATATTATTTATCCCAAATCCGTGATTCTTTTGGTCAAACTTTGATGATACATACAATCCATTCGCAACCCTTAAACATCCATTATATGTATTTTTGACGGATATAAGTAGTTCCTCGCCTTCATATATTATTTTCATTTCAATGAGCTTCCTGTTACACGATTCACATGCTTCTATTGCGTTGTTTAATAGGTTTGCCAATATTACCACAATATCTTCTTTATTCAAATTAACATTTAATAAGTTATTGGTATTGAAAAGAAAAATAATACCTTTTTCGACCGCTTCGTGATATTTTGTATTAATCACTGCATTGACAATCGCATTATTAGTATCAATTAAATTATCTGTTGTAGTTCCTTTATTATCACTTTCTTCAATATAAGCCTTCAGTTCCTCTATATCATCTGAATTAATCAATTGTTTTATACATTCTATTTTATTATTGTATTCATGTGAGATTTGACGTTGTTTATCAATATCACTCATTACTTTTTCATAGTATAATAATTGATTTTTATTTTGATTATTTATTATGTCTTTCTCTCTTAGTATTTTTTCTTTTTCAGCCATATCTCTAACAATGATCAAAACAAATACATCAATGCCTAATAATCCACATGCTATAATCCACATGATTAACTCAAGATGCTTTTCGATTACATAATCCGATTTATAAATAAAAGAAGCCGTCAAAATAATAGTAAATACCGGAAAAAACATAAGTTTTATCCAATCTGAATCTTTAAATAATAATAAAGTTTTTTTATCCACCATCCTATTAATTATCAACACAGCAAAAAAAAGAAAAGCTTTTGCAAGTAATACAATTAAAGGTTGAATAATACTTAATATCTCATTATTATTTGGCACAATCTCAATATATATAGCTAACGCCAAATATTCTGCCAAGAAATTAATACCAAAAAATATAGCAACAACTATTATATTTTTAATATAGCCTTGAAAATTAAAAAATCTGAACACTAACGATGAAGCAACAAGAATCACTAGCACCTTTAAATACAAATATTTTTCAAAATATAAACTACATCCAAAAGAAATAATAAAAAGTAATAGATATCTAATTATTTTCTTAAATGAACTCTCGCTATTACCAAGGACACAAAATGTATCCACAAACATTGTTAAACAGTACGATTCTATTGCAAGTATAATGAGACCTTGAATAACATATATCATTAAAGACCTCCTTTTAACTCTGCATATTTCATCTTTATTTCTTTATAGTTCTTCTTTGATGCCATAATCTTTGTTCCATTTTTTAATTCGACAACATAACTATTAATTCTTTTAATATATTTCCAATTAACTAAAAAACTCTGCTGAACTCTAATAAATCCTTTATCTTTTAACAGTTCTTCGTACTTTGATATTGGAGCTCTTAGCGAATATCTTATATAGTCATCCTCTAAAATACAGAAATACAAATTATGCAACATGCTCTCAATATATACTATTCTATTTAGATTAATATTTTTTTTACATTCTTTAAAGTCAAACGAATATATTTCCGTATCAACTCTCATTTTCTTCATAATAGAAGAAACACTCTCTTCAACTGCACCTATAAAGTTAGGATCGTTCTTTAAAATATATCTTGTAGTATCAATGTAATATCCATCAATACTATATTTGGCAAATGCTGTAACTAAAACAATATAGCTGTCAACGCAAAATCGCCTTAAACTTTTAGCTATATCAATTCCATTAAATGAGCCTATCTCAATATCTAGAAACAAGATATTATATTGGGACATGTTGATTCCTAACTCAACCAATTCTTCTCCCGAATAAAAGCAATCTATTTTATATTCAAGCTGATTCTTTTCTAGATATCCAGAAATGATTCTTTGCAGCTTTTTTACAAAAATTTTTTCATCATCACATATAGCAATATTAATCATTTTTATACCCCCCCCCTTTTTTGTTAAGGCGCCTATTTTAGCGGTTTTTATTAATTAATCATTTTCAGGAAGTTGGCGTTATAGCGTTATTATATCATTATATTGACTAATATCAAATAAAAGTAGCGATGGGGCGTGCACCCTCCGTCATACTGACAGCTATGCAACGCCCCACCGCTGATGAAAACAATGGATTTATTTGTTACCTTTCAACTCATACACTTCGTCGGCTTGTTTTGCAACGTCCTGTGAGTGTGTAACTATGATAACGCACTTATTATCTTCGTGCGCAATCTTCTTAAAGATTTCCATGATGGCATCCTGGTTTTCTGGGTCCAGGTTACCTGTTGGCTCATCTGCCAAAACTACTGATGGCTCATAAGCAATCGCTCTTGCTATAGCCACTCTCTGCTGCTGACCACCGGAGATCTTAAGCACTCTACGGTTTGCCTCTTCCTCAGAAAGTCCAACCTTCTTAAGGAGGTCCATTGCCAGCTGCTTCTTGCTTTCTACCTTGATCTTAGCAAGGTCTATAGAAAGCTCTACATTCTCTCTCGCTGTGAACTTAGGTAGAAGGTTGTAGCTCTGGAAAACTACTCCTACATCTTTACATCTGTATTTATACTTATCAATATCTGTTATGTCTTTTCCATCGAAAATTATCTTGCCATCTGATAACTTATCAAGTCCTGCCAGGAGTGAAAGAAGTGTTGTCTTACCAGCTCCGGACTTACCTACGATGGCATATACCTTACCGGCTTCAAACTTACAGGAGAAATCCTTAAGCACGTAGGTCTTTTTGTCATATGTATATGCTATCTTATCAAGTTCAAGTACGCTCATTTAACCCACCTCCTTAATCTCTCTCTGTCAGTATCTTCAGCGGCTGATATCTCATGATGAAGATTATGGCTATCAGACTGGAAATGATTGAAAGAAGAATACCTATTCCAACCATCTGAAGTACTACCACTCCATCAACCGCATAACTAACTGAATCTATATAATTAACAGGTCCTACAATATCTCCACCCTTGGTGAATGTTCCCTGACTCATCTGCTGGCCACCCTGTGGTCCCTGCTGCTGTCCGCCAGGTCCCTGCTGCTGATCACTTCTACCGAAGTTAGACTGCTGTGAATTCTGGCTTGACTCCTGCTGCTCAACCTGTGTCTCCAGGAGTTTATTTGTAAGTGGAACTGATGCTGCAGCTCCAATACCTGTACCAATAAGAATTGCAAATATTGTCACAATGAATATCTCAAGCATGAACTGAAGTGCAACTTTGTATTTATGCATACCGATTGCAGTAAGTACACCAACCTCGTACTTTCTCTCACGGATATTGAACATGTTCAGAACTACAAGGATGATAGCACCGATTGCAAGAATAACTAAAAGGAATGCTGTAGCAAAATCCTTAAGATTTTCAAGTGGAACAAGTGATGCTTCATAAGAAGCTACATCGCTGGATGTAAGTACATACTTGTCGCCTTCCTTGTCCTTAAGATATGATTCAAATCCATCATAGCTATCCATATCCTTGAATACAAATGAACCAGTTGTTGAAGCATTAAGCTGCTTATCTTCTTCTTCCTGATTCTCAGCTGAAGAAGCTACTATGCTGTCTACAACCTTTGTAGATGTAAGAATCTCATTTGCTGGATCGTTTGCATTTCCAGTTGACATGCTGCTTGAAGAATCGCTGTTCTTGTAGATACCAACAACCTCAAGTTCGTATGTCTCTTCTTCGTCCTGAAGATTCTGAAGTGTTATCTTGTCACCAACACTGATGCTGTTATAAGTTGCAAGCTCTGAAGAAACTACACAGACCATCTCGTCTGTATCTTCATCAAACATAGAACCTTCTTTAATAGTTGCAACACCAGTATTGAAGTCTTCCATAGCATCATCTGAACTGAAACCTGTAAGCTTGAAGTCACCCATGCTTGCCATCATAGTTTCAGGATCCTGCTGCTGCATTCCAGGGCCCTGCATACCACCCTGCATATCTCCACCAGGCATCTGCTGTCCATCCATACCAGGCTGCATCTGATCCTGAGACATCTCTGTGCTAGCCTCAGTTGTTTCCTCTGTTGTATCTTCATCAGCATCTGTTTCTGAGCTGACCTCTGCATTTGGATCGATTGGTGCCAGATCATCATTACCGTTCAGAATAAGCATATTTGTATAATAGAAATTATCTACATACTCTGTACCTGCATATTCCTGCATCTGATCAAGTGAAAGGCCAGATGCCTCTTTCAGTACTTCCTGCATAGCAGATCTGTCTGACATATCCACGCCACTATTCTGAATCGTTTCCATTACATATGCTCTATCCACATTGATATGAGCTGTAATATTAAGATTCTCCATATTGCTCTGTCTGGCATTCTCTGAAGATTTTCTGATAGAAAGTGCCACGCATGAAGAAGCCGCGATCACAGTTACGATAATACCTATCAGTATGTTTCTGCCTAGAGATCTGGATATATTCTTGAAAGCATTTTTGAATATATACATTTTAGTTCTCCTTTAGTAAAAATAAATCATTGTTTTCTTTTTTATTATGTTTTTGTTATTTACAATATTATGCTGCAATGTAGAAATCTTCTGTCTCAGCCTGATCATAAATGATCTCTATAGCTCCTCTGTCTCTTTTTCCAGGTCCCTGTCCAGGTCCCTGACCAGGACCACCTTCATGAGATTTCTTAATTGCTCCCATAACAAAGAACATTACAAGTCCACCGATAACAAGGATGATAGCTATGATTGCAATCATTTTTCCGGTACTACTCTTTTTCTTCTTATCTTCTCTATTCTCTTCTGACATATTATTCTCCTCCTTATTTATGTTAAAACTCTCTTTTTGTCGCTTATTATTGCCAATCTTTACGAGTCTTTTTCAACCAATACCAATATTAACCAAATCCTTATACAAAATCCCACTTTCTTTTGTAAAAAAAATGTCAAGAAAATGTCAACGCCTCAAACATCCAAAAAAACAAAAAAAGAAAACAGGGCTTTTCAGCCCTGTTTCCCTCATTACTAAAGTAAACAAAATCATTAATCAAAGATTTCGTTATCGTTGTATGGATTAAGAGGTCCGTCAGCATATCTTTCTCTTGGGAATGGCTTATGCTCATCTGAGTTGAAGCACTCGCAAACCTCATCAGCAACGAAACGTCCAAGATTTGTAAGACGAATATCATTGCCTGTATCCTCAATAAGACCATACTCTGTAAGAGCAGCTCTCTTCTTCTTGAAAAGATCATCAATCTTATATCCACCAGAGTTCTTCTCGAATCTCTTCTTGATGATGAACTGGTTCTTAAGTGGAAGAACGATCTTCTGTCTGATCTTCTCTTCTGTACTATGCTTGTAAGCACGTGTGATAGGAAGCTTTCCTTCATCGATCATATTGTAGTACTCATCGAAGTTGTAAGAATTGATGTCAAATCTATCTCTATAACTTGAGAATCCTGAAAGACCGAAACCAACCTGATCAAACTGTGCACAACACTGATTGTATGCATAGTGAGAATAGATTTTCTTATCCTTAGAGAATACTCGACGGAGTGTCTCATGATATCCGTAGTTCTCCATCATCTCTTCTGCGATAGATTTCATCATCATTGTATTCTTGAAGTCAGGAATATCATCAAGTCCTGAACCTCTCTTACGACGATTGATAACCCCCTGTCTGTCACCGTAAGCCTGAACCTTCAGACGATAAATCTGAATCTCGTTCATTGGAAGCTCAACAGCCTGCTCCATAACGTCTGTCCAGTTCTCAAGTGTCTCACCTGGGTGACCGAAGATGAACTCGATATTAACATCAAATCCATAATCAAGTGCCTTGTAAACAGAATCGATAGCCCACTGAGCATCGTGTGGTCTGTTCATCAGCTTCAGTACGTCATTATTAAGTGACTGAAGACCGATTGTAAGACGTGTTACGCCGTGATCCTTTAGGATCTGCATTTTCTCACTACCCTCTGGTCCTACGATTGAATTAGGTCCAAGGTCAACGTTATGCTGATTGCAGTGTGAGAAATCAACTCTCTTGTCAAACTCTGTAAGGAAATGATCCAGAAGAGCTGGCTTAAGGTTAGTTGGTGTTCCACCTCCAAGCAGGATAGAACGTGGTTTGATATTTTCCTTACCAAACTTGTTAAGGAATAAATCCATCTCTCTGATGAGATAGCCTATGTACTTCTCTTTCTCATCATCACATGGGCCTACCTTGTTTGGATAATGGCAGTAAGTACACTGCTGAATACAGAATGGGATGTGAACATAAATGTCCATTCTGTCATCTTCTGGCCAAACATAATCATCCAGATACTCAGGTCCCTGATCAGGATACTCTGTAATAGGTGGATAGTGAACTGTTGGCACGAAGTCGCCATCGTCACAAATAAGACCCAGTCTTTGAAGCTCGGCTACTTTCTCGAACTTCTCTTCGGCGTGTATAAATAACGCCTCTCTTTCCTCTTTTGATAACATATAAAAATCCTCCCCATGATTTTTATGTTTTTATTTTTTTAACTTATTATTAAACTTGTTTATACTTATTTAATAACTAATAAAATACTTAAAACTATAACTGCAATCAGAAGAATTCCAATGATTGCAAAACTAAGGATAGGTGGACGTTTCTGTTCTGGCAATATTAATGCCTGTGCTGCGAAGTCTATATCTCCAGCCATCTCCTCAACTCTTCTCATCCAGTCATCCTGGGATGATGCTTCCTGAAGAGCTTTCTCAATTCCATCCTCACCAATCTTGTCGGTAAGCGCCTTGCTGCAAAGGAAAAATGCATTCTCCCCTTTTTCTACTTTATAAACCTCACTCATGTTTGGTGTGTAAGTAGGTTCCATACCTATTCTGGTATGCTCTTTCTTCTCTGACTGATTCACCAGCTTCTTGTCTACAAAATAGAGAACTCGGCTTGTTCCGGAAATGATCCATCTAAAATGTGATTTGATGAGCATCATTATAGCTGCATCACACATGTAAACACTTCCAGGTTTATTTTTTACAAATATAGCATTATTCATGAAGTTACAGATAGATACAAGAGGTCCTTCCTGTAAGGCAGGTCTCCTGGTGAAACTATTAACAAGAATGTCGGCAATTCTGCCTTCTATCTCGCCGTTAGTATCACTCCTTTTTTCTATCATAGAACATATCAGGCTCTTGCCCCTCGTGCTGCATAGGATCCTCTGACTTCCTTCTGCCTCGCTTCCTGCTTCGAGATGATTTTTGCTTGTGATCTTTATCTCTTCCATATTCGTCCTTTCCTCCGTGCTTTGGTCCTGTATAATCTGGATCCTCTTCAAGAATCAAAGCGAATCTCTGAGGAATCATTTCAAATCTATCTACAAGATTGAAACCATAGTACTTCAGCTGCTGGATCAGAAGATCTGGGCTGATACCAGGGCCGTAGTAAGATGGAACTCCAGGAGCTGTTACGTTATTATCTACGATGATAATACGTCCACCCTTACGAAGTGCTTTATGTAATGTATCAATAAATGAATCCTTAACAAACTCAATATCTGTGATGTAAGCTGCGTGATACATTGAACACATGAAAATAGTATCAACGCTGTTATCACTGAGTCCGGATTTATTCATCTTTGTAATGATAGTCTTGATATTCTTGATGTTGTATCTCTCAATAAGATCATCAACATACTTGAGGGCATTCTTGTTCAGCTCTGTTGCATAAACCTTACCCTTGCTTCCAACCTGCTGTGAGAAATACCATGTGAAGAATCCACTACCACATCCGATATCAGCAATGTGCTCACCCTCTTTGATATTAAAGAATTTGCACATCTCATCTGTCTTCTCCCACATCTTACGGTATGGGTTATTAAATATCAAGTACTCATTCCACTCATTGATAGTATTGATTGAGAAGTCCTTGCCATCATAGTCGAAGCTTGCCTCAAATGAAGCATCAACTGGGTCCGGTTTCTCAAGGTGGAATTTATAAAGCAGATACTGCTTTAATCTTTCAAAATCATTTCCACAGAAGAAATCTGCATACATTTCTACCAGACTGTCTTCTGTCATCTTCTTACGTTCTTCGTCACTTGCCAGCTTGTAATCGATGAACCACATGAGAGCTGTATAGTCATCACCAATTCTCTCCTTTGGCCAAAGCTCTTCAAACTCTGCACGAGCCTCACGAAGCTTTGTTTCATCGTTCTCCATAATACCTTCATACATCTTACGGCCTGGCTTCTTACCTCTTACTGTGTAACCAGATGTAGATGTACCGATGATTCTATATCTTGCAAGTGAAACATTTGAATCTACGAAAATCTCATTTTCTGCAAGCTCTGGCTTCTCAGGTGCTCCTGCAGGAACCTCAACCTTGTCGAAAACAAGAGCATATCTCTGAGGAGTAAACTGGAATGCATCCTTAAGCTTGAATCCATAGTAGTAAAGCTGTGAAATGATCAGGTCTTTACTGATATATGGTCCATGGTAAGGAAGCTCCTGACCTGTAACGAGGTCATTATCTACAACGATCAGCTGACCCTTGTCATTAAGAGCAGTTCTGATACTTCCAATAAACTCTTCTCTCTCTCCATCTGTAAATGCTGCATAAACATTGTGGAACAGAGAGCAAACATAAACTACATCAACTCTTATATCTGATGAAAGTCCAATACCTTCGAATGAACTCTCAACAACTTCTACGTTACCAATCTTATTCTCATCTATATAGTTACGAAGGAACTCAAGATGTCTTGGGTTTGTTTCGATAGCATAGACCTTACCCTTCTCACCAACAACATCAGAGAACTTGAATGAATAATATCCCGGACCAGATCCTACATCGGCAACTGTCATGCCTTCTTTAAGATCAAACCTTTCCATGTTCTCACGAGTAGACTCCCAACGCTCACGGTCAGGGTTGTTGAACAGGATAAAGTCCTCAAGAAATCTCATTCTTGCCTTGATTTCAATGTTATCCCCAGGGCCATACTCCTTAATATGATATTTGTACTGAAGATAAGTCTTAAGATTTGAAAAATCATCCTGAGACATCATCTCATAGAATGCCTTTGTAAATGGCTGAGCTAAGAGATCCTTCTGTGCTTCTGGAGGTGCAAGGAAATATCTACACATCCACTCAAGAGCTGTGTACTCACCACCGAAGTTCTCATTAGGGATAATTTCTTCATAAATAGAAATAGCCTTCTCCAGTTCCTTTTTCTTTCCGTTTTCAAAATAACTCAGAATAGCCTTGGCAGCATCTGTACCACCCTCTGTGATATCGAATGAATCCAGACTTCCAAGGTGGATAAGTGACTGTTGATCCTCGACTCTGAGTACTACTGGACTTTTTTCTTCCATCCTACTTAGATTTCCTTTCCTTCTTTTTGACTAGTTATAAGTCTATAATATTCACCCTTTGCTTCAATAAGCTGAGTGTAATTACCTGTTTCGACAACGCTTCCATCCTTCATAACAACTATCTGGTCTATATCCTCTGTCATGTTTAGTCTGTGTGCTATTATAAGAACCGTTGCGTCTTTAATAATATTAAATATATTCTTACGGACTCTTGTCTCAGTCTCAGAATCAACCGCGCTAAGAGCTTCGTCCAGAATAAGAATTCTTGGTTTCTTGATGATTGCTCTGGCAAGACCGATTATCTGTCTCATACCTTCGCTGATGGTCTCATCATCATCGTTAGTCTCAGTATCCAGTCCATCTGGAAGGCCTTCAATAAGACTGCTTACTTCCATCTTCTCAATAAGAGACTTAACATCTTCCTCACTTACATCCCTGGTTCCATAAAGGATGTTATCCATAATGGTTCCTTCAATAAGCTTGGAATCCTGAAGAACTACCGTGATCATATCTCTCGTATCCGCCAGAGAATAATCAGTCAGGTTCTTTCCATCAATATAAATGTCACCAGAATAATTATCATAGAATTTTAGGAGCAGATTTGTAAGGGTAGTTTTGCCCGCTCCAGTTGCTCCAACAAGAGCCGCTGTTTTTCCGCCACTAAATTCTATTGTAACATTTTTCACCACATTTGTCTTTCCATCATATGAGAAAGTTACATCTTTAAAAGCAACTCCCTTTTCAGGTACATCTGCAGCCTTTTCTTCTTCACCCTGCTTAACAAGTTTTGAAGCTGTTCCTTTGTCCTCGATCTTAATATCGATGACCTCGAAAACTCTCTCTGCACTTGCAAGGAAGCTCTGCACCTGAATGAGTACATTACCAAGGCTGTAGACCGCATCCATGAACTGCTTTGAGTACATGATAACTGCCTGAAGAACACCGATGGTGATTACATCTTCTATAGCATAATGTCCACCTACAACTACTGTTACCATGAAGCTGACATTTCCAAGTACCAGCATAATAGGATTTATGATTCCGCTGAACATACTGGACTTGATGCAGACATTTGTATACTCTTCACTCTTTGCTACCATCTTCTCACTGGTATAATCAGTGGTTCCAGCCATCTCCATGGTTCTGAAGTTCTTCATAGACTCTTCAATATGACCATTCATAGCACCGAGAGCCATAGTCTGTCTCATGAAGTAGCTCCTCATTTTTCCAGAAATGATAGCTGAGATGATGGTTGTCAGGATTGCTGTTGCAATGGAGATAAGGGCAAGCTGCCAATTCTTCATCAGCATTATCACGGCACATCCGATTATCATAACGAATGTAGATATAAACTGTTCCAGCACCTGAGCAACTGTACTTACTCTCTGAGAGTCATTTGTAAGTCGGCTCATTATATCTCCATAATTATTTGTATCGAGATATGAAAGCGGTGCATGTATTATTCTTTCGAAAAGATCACGCCTCATAACCAGAGACAGGTTTTCTGAAAGCTTCATCGCACTGATATTCTTAATGTATTCGATAACAGAATTAAGAATAAACACAACTATCAGAGCGATCATTATACGGGTGATATCCTGCGTAAATGTTTCGCTGTTTCTATATATCAGGCAATTGATAGCGGTCTGAACCAGAATAGGAACAGCCAGCTTACAAACTATGGTAAGAAGGATTGTAACAATGAGTACTGCACATATCTTCTTCCATCTGAAAACAAAGTTCGAAAGTCTTGCGATGATCTTACGAGTATCCTTAGGACTTCTTTTTTCCATTGGTGGCGCCTGTCCACCTGACATTCCCATCTGCATCAGATAAGCCCTCCTTCCTTCAAGATGTAGGACTTATCACAGATCTTCGCACTGCCTGAACGCTCAGTAATGAAGATGAGTGTTGTCTCAGAATAGTTCTCACGAATATTCTGCATGATAGCCTTCTCAGTTGCATAATCAAGCGATGAAGTACTATCGTCTATTATCAGTACATCCGGATTCGCCGCCAGAGCACGGGCAATCATAAGCCTCTGTCTCTGACCACCGGAAACTGTATTACCACTGGCATAGGCCAGTGAATCATAACCATAATCAGATGATGAGATGAATTCATCTATCTCAGCAGCCTTAGCTGCCTTTATAGCATCTTCCTTGGAAATGTACTCTCTTCCAAGAGTAAGGTTATCCATGTAGGTTCCACTATAAATTGAATTATTGTAAGCACCAACAGTAGCAATCTTCTTTCTTAAATCCTCACTGCGGTACTCATTTATATCCTTATCATTCAGGAGAACCTCTCCCTCAGACGCTTTGTCAAGGCCAGCCATCAGGAGTGCCAGAGTTGATTTACCACCAGAGGTTGTTCCTACTATGGCAATATGCTCGCCCTTCTTAACATCAAGACTTACATTCTTCAGAACGGATCTGCCTTCCACATAAGCCTTGCTTACATTCTTTACGCTTAAACTGTTGATAGAATCCAGTGCCTCGCTTCCACCCTTGGAAATCTCAGCCTCTTCAATTTCAACTATACGTGCCAGTGATGGCTTGATTTCAGAAACTGTACGAGCCAGGTTGGAGCTGATCATTATGGACATCAGTATCTGCTCAGAATATGTAATGGACATCATTACATTTCCAATTGTTGTGGAATTATCCTGACTCTGGTATCCGATCATGAATACGATAACTACGATAGTGATATTCATGATGAACATTACTATAGGATTCAGAGAACTCATAATCGTAAGAACCTGAATGTTCTTGTTGTAGAGATCTGTATTCTTTCCCTCAAAGCTATCCTCTTCATAGCTCTCAGTATTTGAAGACTTAATAAGTCTCATACTGTGCAGAACCTGCTGAAGCTTTGAATTAATCTTATCTATTCTCTTCTGCACCATCATGAAAAGTGGTGAAGACTTTTTGATGAAGATGTAAACGATGATGATCTGAATAACAATAAAAGCAAGGAAGATGAGTCCGAACTTCAGATTGATGTAAAAGATCATCAGGAAACCGCCGACTGCAAGAAGCAGTGGTTTATAAACAAGATCGATAGTGATCTTGATGATTGAAATAACCTTCTCAATATCACCAGTAAGACGAGTGATAACAGAACCGCTTCCAATCTTCTTAACCTCTGTATAACTGAGGTGCGTAACCTTATCATAAAGTTTAACTCTGAGTTCATTACCGAACTTAAGTACTGCAATATTTATAAAAATAAATGAGAGGTAACCACTTAATCCAAGAATTGCTGTAAAGACAAGCATCTTGATTCCGATAGAATAGACTACGTCCAGATTACCCGTCATGATTCCCTGATTAACAATGTCACCCATGAGTCTTGGAAGGATGACTTCAGAGAGTCCCTGAAGGGTTGTAAATATAACTGCAAATATATATAAAACAGGACTTTTATAATATTTTTTTATTATATCCTTCATGCCTTTCATAGTCTGATTTTTCCTCAATTTCTAAATTTAGCCGCAACATTAAAATTTTATCATATTTATATATATAAAACAAATATTTAATAAGGTCTTTACACAGAAAAGGCCAGAAGGGAAAACCCTTCTGGCGATTATAATTTAAGCAATACCCCGATGTGTGTAATTTATGCAGTATATGTATGAAGACCCATATAAGCTCCGTTTGCCATAACCATTCCGTAAGCTGTCTCCATCTCTGTTGAGCATTCCAGCATGTTCATACGAACTCCTGAGTAGAAGTCATCTGTTGTGATAACCTGCTCACCAATATTTGTTGTAATGGATTCTGGTGCTTCGTTGTATGGCTCAGCTGTAAGGATTTCCTTCATAGCTGATGAGAAGTGAGGCATTGAATCAGGAAGTGAAATGTACTTCTGAACCTTAACCTTGCTCTCAAATCCAGGCTTCAGCATACACAGTTTTTTCTTTGATGTCTTTTCCATAGCACTTGTTACGAATGCAAGAGCCGCAGTCTTCATAACACCACGTCTTACCTCACTATCGAAGGAAACGAACATAGCATTCATATCCTGCATTGTTGGCTGCTTGTCAGCAAATGCTGCTGCGATAACCTTCTCGTTTGGATAAACACCAAGACCAAGCAAGAAGTTCTTATATACATGCTCCATATCCTCGCTGATAGGAACAACTCTGTCACCATTGATATCTGCCTCATGGCTAACCATGATCTTTATGAGACCCTGTCTGAACTGTTCTATTCTTTCCTCTGTCACATAATCAGTTGGAAGAAATTCATGTCTCTTGGCATCTGTAAGTGTGAAGTCCACAACCCTGCGTCCTTCAATAGCAAGATCCTCAACAGCATTAACAAGATCCAGACTGAACTGTGAGAATGTATCGCTCAGCTGTTCAGCTCTCTGGCGAAGCTGTCTGATGATATCACCAAATACATCCTGTGCATTCAGCTCTGCCATCAGCATATTTCTTTCCTGTGCAAGAGCACTCTTGATGCATGCATCGTGATAACCCTGCTCAGTCTCTCTCTTTGCAGATGGGAAAGCAAAAAGTCTCTTCTTAACAATAGCAAGAATAGAATCCTTCATGCCTTCGTACTCGTTAGATGGTGAATACTGAGCAAGCATTGTCTCAAGGTTCTTTGCCTCTTCAATCATATTCTGATCCTGCTCGCATCCGCCAATTCCGGCACAGCCTATGATCTTCATTGTAACGAATGGACCATATTCTCTCATGTACTTTTCAATATTTGCATCCAGCTGCTGTGACATCTTAATTCTAAGTGTCTTAGCAATAACCGGAATATCTGTCTTAACAGTACTAAGTGCCTGTGGAAGTGTTGTTGCCAGTCTGTCCACTCTCTTCTTAATATCCTTATAAGCAGGAGCCGGGAACTGACCAGTTTTGATAAGACCATTAACTGAAAGGTCTATCTCGTCTCCAGGACTACCCATCATGAAATTGCGCATCTCGCCAAATGTATTCTGGATGTCAACCTTCATCTTGTCGTCTTTATCAGGCATCCTGTTCATACGTGAATAAGCCTCTGTAAATACAGAATGCTCCACAATATTCTCAATCTCTTTAACTGGGATCTTATAATCCGCTTCATTGACAACCTTGAAATAACCCAGCTGACTCTTCTCAAAGAATGAATCTCTAAGTAACTGACGCTGTCCTTCTTCGTTCTCGTCATCAATGTATTTATTATGTGCCAGCTTATACAGGAAGTAAGCAACATCGCTGAAGATAATTCCATCAGGAATATAACCCTGCTCGTCCTTCTTTCCGGAAACAAGCATGCAGCTGTCGAACATATTGTCACACATGTTCAGTCTGTGAGGGCCACTCTCAAAGAGGTAATTCTTACCCTCGTATCCAGCCTGAATGTATTCTGAAACTTCCATCATTGTTGCCTGACCATTTGCAAGAAGAAGAGTTCTAAGCTCATCATCCTCATAAATGGACTTATTAGCAAATAATGTATCTGGCATAAGCAGACATCCACCAACGCGGACATTCTGCCACTTTCTTGACTTAGCATATCCCTTGATGTTGTAAGTAACATCTGCAAGGATACCACTACCTGTTCCACCACAGGTACTAGACACGATAATAATATCCAGCTTCTTTGAAACCGAATCACTGTACATATCCTCCAGCTTCTCAAAGAGGAGGATTCTCATATCTTCATAAGCATTAGAAAACATAAGTCTTCCGACCTGTCTGTTTCCCTGTGCCCCTTCTGTTCCTATGTTAAGCTTTGGAAAATCAGGGCTCATCCATTTTGCCAGGTTAGTCTGAACTGGCTGTCCCTGGTAGCCCTTCTCCAGAATGTCCTCTAAGTTAGGACGATAGATACTCAGCACCTCAAGAGCATTAAGTCCATCTCCATCCTTGCTGGCTTTAATAGTATCTTCCATCTCTGGAATATTAGAATCTATCATAAGATAGTGAATGTTATCTTCTGAGGTGATTTCATTTCTCAGCATTGCCTTGAGCTGAGTACAAACTTTACCGCCTACACCACCTAAACCTATTACAAGAAGGTCCCCGTTAATTCTCTCGCCTTCTTCGTCTTTACCGAATATTCTTACATCACGAAGTCTGGAAAACTCTTCCTTTTGTGTTTCAAGTAAGATCATTTTGTATCTCCTTAATTCCCCTGTACATAGATAATCCGTATTATACACCATTTCACACAAAAAAGACACACCTTTTTGTCATAATTTTACAAAAAGATGTGTCTGATTTACATAATATTTACTAAACTAATTAAGCCTTGTTTGCTGAACCAAATACAGCTACACGATCCTTAACTTCGTCTCTGATTGCCTGTGCACCAGGAGCAAGAAGCTTACGTGGGTCATAACCCTTACCCTGCTGATCCTTGCCTTCCTCGATGTACTTACGTGTTGCAGCAGCGAATACAAGCTGGCACTCTGTATTAACGTTAACCTTAGCAACGCCCATTGAGATAGCCTTCTTAATCTGCTCGTCAGGAATTCCTGAACCACCGTGAAGTACAAGTGGTGTATTACCAACCTCAGCCTTAACAGCCTCAAGTACCTGGAACTGAAGTCCTTCCCAGTTATCAGGATACTTACCGTGGATATTACCAATACCACAAGCGAGCATATCAACGCCAAGATCATTGATCATCTTGCACTCTGCAGGATCTGCGCACTCACCTGTTGATGAAACGCCATCCTCTTCTCCACCGATTCCACCAACCTCAGCTTCGATTGAGATACCCTTCTCGCGGCAGATAGCTACGAGTTCTTTTGTCTTCTCAATGTTCTCATCGATTGGAAGTGAAGAACCATCAAACATGATTGATGTGAATCCAGCTTCTATACAAGCCTTTGCACCTTCATATGAACCGTGATCAAGGTGAAGTGCAACTGGAACTGTAATTCCAAGTGACTCATCCATAGCCTTAACCATAGCTGAAACTGTCTTAAATCCAGTCATATACTTACCAGCACCCTCAGATACTCCAAGTATAACAGGAGTCTTAAGCTCCTCACACTCAAGCAGAATAGACTTTGTCCACTCGAGGTTGTTGATGTTGAACTGTGCTACAGCGTATCCGCCAGCAACAGCCTTCTCAAGCATTTCTTTTGCTGAAACTAACATGATGTTACCTCCGTATATTTTTATTAAATTAAACTTAGTTAATTTTTGTCGCAAAAAATATTATAAACTATTATTTAAATGCATACAATACAAAATGTTAAACTTATCTAACTATTTTTTTAGCACTATTTTCTCTTACCAAACAGTCTGAGCAGCTTCAGGAAGAGGTTGATGAAATCCAGATATAACTGAAGTGCACCGTAAATTCCGATAGCCTGTGTTGAAAGACCAGTATTCATACGCTCAAGCTTAGCAATCTTATTTACATCATAAGCAGTGTAAAGTGTGAATACCACAACACCTAAAATAGTGAAAGCAAAATCAGCCATTGTTGATCCGAGGAAGATATTTAATATACTTCCTAAAAGAACTGCCAAAAGACCAGCAAAAAGAATTGGTCCCCATCCAGTAAGATCTTTCTTTGTAACAGCTCCATAAATTGCCATAACACCAAAGATAACAGATGTCATAAAGAATACAGTAACAATTGAGCTAAGTGTGAATGCAAGGAAAATAACCGAGAAGGTTATACCATTTACAATTGCAAATGCATAAAGCATTATAGCTGCCATAGCTGTATTGTCTTTCTTAACTGCATAATTACATCCTGCTACGAGAAGAAGCTCAACCCCCAGAATAAGGAAGATGCCAACTCGTCCCATTGCAAATACGCCCATATAGAATGCAGGATATGCAGCAACAACAAGTGATGTAATACCTGTCAGAAGAAGTGCAATAAACATATATACAAAAGAAACTGTAAGAGCACTATTTAATGTAGCAGCTGAAACCGCAGCAGCCATTGCATTTCCAGCTCTTCTTTCCTGATATCCTCTATGGTGATATCCTCTATGGTGATATCCTCTGTGATGATGATATCCCTGATTTGATGTATCATCCCATGCTGATCTGTCATTTGACTGGTTGTAATCTATTCTACCCATATCCATGTTCATTGCAGCAGTCTTACCAACACCATCAAACATTCCAATGTTTGCAGCCTGTGCTTCTGGATTGTAATACTCATCTCCCAGGTCCACTCTTCCATAACCTGCCTGCTGATATGGATTTACTGGCTGATCATATGAATCAACCTGTGTATATGGATTCTGTGGAAAATCATATACTGTCTGATCATTAGGCATTGGCTGACCATAACCTGGATCAGTGTATGATGGCTGACCATAGCCTGGCTGGCTGTATGGTGTTTGACCATCTGCTTGATAATATGAGCTGCCATCATAATAGTTATCATTTGGCTGTCCATATCCATTTCCGTTGTCTTGTGGATTATGCTTTAATTCCATTCTTTCACTTTCCTCCTTTGCTAATCCCTAAAAACCTTCTACTCGTCTCTGTCTACGAACTTCTAGTCTCTTCTTCGCGCCTTCCCATTCAGCCTTTTCGACTTCTGTTTCAGGAGTGAGTCCATATTTAAGTGGAACCGGTCTTCCCTTCTCATCCACCTGAACCTCTGTGAAGTATGCGCGGTTTATAACTCTTCTCTGACCACTGTCTCTTTCTTCAATGTAAACATCAACTCTTACTTCCATTGATGTACGTCCAACGTATGTAAGCTTTGCTCTCACAACAATGATATCATTCAGAAAGCATCCTGCCTTGAACTGGAGATTATCGACAGCAGCTGTGGTTACATAGCCACCGCAATGTCTTGTCGCTGCAATTCCTGCAACTTCATCCATCCAGCTCATAAGACGTCCACCGAAGAGACGGTCATTTCCATTTATATCCTCATACTGAATGCATTTAAGCCACTCAGTTCTGGATTCTTCTACAGTTTTATAACTTTCGTATGCCATAATACTTCTTTCTTTTTTCACTTACGATGCCTGCATTATAGCGGCACCAAAACTACCCCTTATAATAACATATATCAGAGTGTTTTTACAACTCATCACTATCTAAATCTATTGTGAACGGGCCATCGTTTATCAGCTTGCAGCTCATGTCCGCTCCAAAGCTTCCCGTCTCAACCTTCATAGCATTTCCATCAGGTCTGGAAGATGACATTTCTTTTCCCAAAGCCGTGCATTTATTTACTATGTAATCATACAGTTTTTCTGCATGTTCTGGAGAACCGGATTTTATAAATGAAGGACGATTACCTTTCTTGCAATTTGCATACAGCGTAAACTGGGAAACAAGAAGAAGGTCGCCACCTACTGAAGAAATGTCCAGGTTTGTTTTCCCTTCAGAATCAGCAAAAATCCTAAGTCCCAGAAGCTTCTTTATCATCTTATCTGCAATCTCTTCCGTATCTGTATCGCAAACTCCAATAAGAACAAAAAAGCCCTTTCCAATCTCTCCTATCACATTTCCATCTACAGTTACACTTGCCTCTGTAACTCTCTGAATTAAAAACTTCATAATATTTCCTTTCAGGTTTCAATCAATAACTTAATCATTCTATCAAAAAGATATAAAAAAGTGAACTGTTTGAATAAGATTAAATATTGAAACAAAGCCTTGATGTTATTATAATAATAGTATGTTTAACATCATTAGGAAGGCACTACATGGACGATAAATATTCATTCAAAAAAACATTTACAAATACAAGATTTCTAGCTTGCGTCTCAACTATTTTTATATTGGGATTTCTTATCGCGCTTACCATAGTCAAAAGAGATTCCTTCTCTGATCATATGGAAATAATCCCATATGATGATATGTGGTCTTATGAAAGTGGTTCTTTAGTAGATTTCGATAATTTGAAAACTGATAAACATTTCGAAATACACAAGCGAACCAATGAGGATGAAATAAACAATAACAGCTTGTGTTTCTACAGCAAGAACATTCATTTTACGGTTTATCTTGATGGCGAACCAATCTACGATTTCCATCCCGAAACTGCAAACGTATACGGAAAAGGTTATGGCATTTTCCCTCATTCAGTTAGTATTCCAGTTATTTATAGAGATGGCGATATAAAAATAGCCATTGATAATTTATACGAAGGCAAGGCCGGTTATATCATAGATATGCATCTGGATACAACCAACGACTTTATGATAGCTCAGCTCCAAAGAAGCACACCTGACTTTCTTATCTGTCTTGTCATTTTCATCTTCGGATTTGTTCTTTTCGCAATCAGTCTGTTTGGAAAATATTTCGGAGATGCAAGGTTCGAAATTATAAGTATCGGATGTCTAGCCATGGTGGCATCTCTTTGGATAGCCACTGGCACAAATGTTTATATGATACTTACCAACTCGCCGGTAGTATTGCATTTTGTCGAGTATATAGCACTGGACCTGATGGCCTATCCGGCAGTTGTATTCGCTTCATTTGTAACAGGTAATAAGAATTCAAAGCTTTCGATAGTCGTTGGTATTCTCACTCTCATAAAGGTAGGAACATCCATCACCCTTACATCACTGGGACTGATGGATTATCACCAATTATTATCATGTTCACAAATACTGCTGGGAATTACAGCTATCATCTTCATTTACCTGATTGTTAAAGGAATCACAAGAAAAACAATCAAATCCTTCATCACCAAAATACTTATTGTTATATTCGGTGTGACAACAGTATTCGGTGTGATTGATATTATCAGGTACATAATTTACAGAGATGACTTTATAACATTTTCCTTCTTCAAATATGCACTCTTCCTATTCATATTTATGAGTGGTCTTTATGAATATATAGCCATCACTGAAATGAGTAAGCGTGGTAAATATGCCGAAATCATGGAAGAGCTGGCATACCAGGATGACCTTACAGGACTGCTGAACAGAAAGGCCTTTAACAAGAAAGCAAATATCATCTCAGACGGCGAAACAATCTATACTCTCATTATGATGGACCTCAATTACCTAAAGAGAGTTAATGATGAGCTGGGACATGTTAAGGGTGATGAATATATTAAATATATAGCAAAGTCCATTGCTGAATCCTTTGCAAATGATGAGGGTTGTTTCAGATTAGGTGGAGATGAATTCTTCGTAATGACTGCATATAGAAGTGACGAGGAAGCCTTCTATGACAGCATGAAGAATCTAAACAGTATGATCAATACATATAACAAAGAGAATGACCCTTCTATAAAGATGAGCATTGCTTATGGTTATTCAGAGTTCAATCCTAAGACTGACAACTTTGATGAACAGTTTAAGAAAGCAGATCAGAAGATGTATGAGATGAAAGCAAAGATGAAGGGAAGATAATTCGTAATCATCGAATAACATAGAACAAAAAAGTTCAGCCTGGCAAAACCAGGCTGAACTTCTTTTATACACTTTCATTTCACGTCAGTTTAATTACCGTTAAGTTTTGAAATAATTGTTGGAAGTTCACCATCTACCACATCATTATCAAGCTGGCATGTACCTGCATTTGCATGACCACCGCCGCCATAAGAAAGGCAGAGCTCACCAATATTGAAATTAGAAGACTTATTGATGATAGACTTACCGATCATAACAGCTGTATTCTGCTTACGGAAGCCCCATGCAACGTGTACAGAAATCTCAACCTCTGGCCACAATGCATAAACCATAAATCTGTTTCCAGTGTAGATAGTCTCTTCATTTCTAAGATCAATAACTGCAACCTTATCATGAATCTTTGTAATACGCTTCAATTGTTCAACGAACAGTTCCTGCTGTTCGAAGTACATATCAACTCTTTCTTTTACATCTGGAAGTTCAAGAACCTGATCAATATCATGGTCAACACAGTAATCTATAAGTTCCATCATCAGATCATAGTTTGAAATCCTGAATTCACGGAATCTTCCAAGTCCTGTACGTGCATCCATAAGGAAATTCATCAGAACCCAGCCAGTTGGATGAAGAATCTCATCCTCTGTAAAATCAGCACTATCACCCTTATCTACAGCCAGCATAATCTCTTCCGAAACCCTCTTGAATTTCTCAGCTCCGCCATAGTAATTATAAACAACTCTGGCAGCTGACTTAGCATCACCCTCAATTATATACTTTCCTTCATACTCTTCAGGTTTATTTCTGAGAAGCTCACTTTCATGATGGTCAAAAGCAAGTCCTACTCTCTTATCAAATGGAAGGTTTGTTGTGATATCATTTTCTGATAATTCAACTTTTCCATCCTGAACATCCTTAGGATGTACGAACTTAATCTCGTCAACAAGATCCAGTTCTTTTAAAAGCATAGCACAAACAAGGCCATCAAAATCGCTTCTTGTCACAAGTCTTTTTTTCATATTGATACTACCCTCCTAAGTAAAACCCTCTTCGTATATTAAATCTCTTCGTACTCAGTCATCTCAATTATATCGTCTTTATTTCCGCCACGCTTGAGATAATGCTTTCCGCCTTCGATAAATATACTTCCACATGAGCACTTAACTATGCCCACTCTTTTTGTGGATTCAATAATGCTTCCGCACTTTTTACACTTCACCATGTTTCGTTTTATCTTCTTCATAAGATGCCCCCAAATAGCTATGATAAAATTTCAAAACATATATTATTCAGTTTCTGAATCTGCTTCGTACTCTCCACTTATGTACTGCTTCAGCAGAGCCTTGTTCGCTTCCAGATCAGGAACCAAAACAGCCATACCATCTACTGTATCAGCATAGTATGTATTTTCCGCTGGAATGAGGTAGCTTTCCATATCGCCACTGGTCATAACACCAGATGCAACTCTCATCATTCCAAAGGTCTTCATATCTGTGGTCATACTTGGTGCTGCTTTATTAGCAACCTTATAACCTTTAATAAGATGACCATGTTTTACCTGACTGGTCACACCTGAGATAACCTTTCTCTGTCTCTCAGTTCTGTCCCAATCAGAATTACCTACATACCTCATTCTTGAATAACAAAGTATCTGACTTGGTGTAAGCTTATTCTCACCTTCTGTTAAGTCCCAAACCTCATCGGATTCATCATTATTAGAACCAAGAGCAGGATTGGCATTCATATACTCTGCCTCTTCTGCTGTAAGATCCATCTTGAGAGAACCTACTGCTGTCATGGCTTCAAGGAAACCATCAAAATCTACCATCATATTTCCATCGATAGTAATATCGAAGTTTTCTTCTATGGTCTGATCCAGCAGGTCAATTCCGCCATATGCATAAGCAGCATTAATTCTGTTTCCGCCATAGCCTGGAATCTGAACATATGTATCACGCATGATAGAAACCATACATGCTGTATTCTTCTTTTGATTGATAGAGAGGATGATCATTGTATCCGAACGCTGATCCGTCTGTCCATCTCTGGCATCCTGACCTATAAGCAAAATATTTATGGTCTGATGCTTCATAGAGTCGGCTCTGCTACCAACCTCTGTATCTATATGATTAAACTTACGAGTTACATTCCATACAAGAAGTCCAAAGATAAGAAGGATAACAAGAAGTATTGCAATAAGAGTTCTAAATGGATGTCTCTTCTTCTTTATCTTTTGAGGTTTACCCGTTGTAAATCCTCCATTCTTTTTAGACTTCTTACTACTACTGTTCTTCTGTCTCTTTTCTCTTCTGTAATCGTCCTCGTAGCTTTCTTCGTAATCCTCATCACTTACCAGCTGGTCAGGATCATACATCCTTTTTCTTGGACGTTGTTCCTCATATCTCTCAGCCTGCTGTCTTCTGCGGGCTCTATCCTGAGTCTGCTGAGTAGGTCTCTGCCTCTGCTGCTGAGCCTGCTGATTAGCCGATCTCTGTCTCTGTGGCTGAGCCTGTTGCTGGGGTTGTTGCTGGAACTGAGGTGCCTGTACTTGTTGCTGCTGCTGTAGTTGCTGTTGATATGCAGTCTGTGGATCCTGCACAAATGCCGAATCTAATTCAGGTGAATATCCCGCTGCTGTCCCACTATTTTTCTGTCTCTCGAGTTCTCGGATCCTGCGAAGTTCCTCCATCTGCAACTCTTCTAACTGTTTTCTTCTGAGTGCAGTTTCTTCTCGAATCCTACTTAACTCTTCATCTGAAAGATCTCTGCTCATTAAACCTTATCCTTTCGTTATGGAAATTTATATTTAACCAGCCTCATCTACATTTGGAGTAATTATTTCTCCTTCTATGTTCATATTCATAACTGAATCGAGGCCTATTTCCTTCCATCTCTTTTTGAAACGTTCACTGATCAGAATCATAGTTTCCTCAGTCATTTCTGGAAGCAGAAGGAAAAACTGGTTATTTCTACTTTGCATCATAATGTCGCTTCTTCTGAGCGCGGCATTAATTACATTACCAAATCCTTTTACAATCTGAGCGAACTCATCGTCAGAAACATCATCTCTGACTGGGCTGAATGTAACAAGCATCTTACAAGCTGACTTCTTGTAAGTTTCAATATATCTGCGAAGGAAACGATAAAGGATACTGAAATCAGCATGACTAAGCCACATACAACCTCTCTCATCGCTGTTCTCATCCATTTCCTTACTGAGATTTTCAAGATCATTAAGGTATTTCTTATCGGATAATTGTTTCTCGTAAAATGCAATATTATGACCACCAGACTGCTTAACAAAATCAAGCGCCTTGTCAGCTTTCTCGAAAAGCTCCTCATAGTCAGTTCCTTCTTCAGGAATCAGAACAGCACCCATGGAAACTCCAACAGAAATATTATTGTCTGCACCAACGATTGATGGAAGAGATTCATTTATCTTCTCATTGATATACTCATGAATCTCAACAAGTTCATTCTTATCCTTAAGACCTCTACAGAAAATAACAAACTCATCTCCACCAAGACTGGCTTTGATGTCATCTCCCTCTGTTACGCTATCAATGATTCTTACACAAACCTCAAGAAGTTTTTTTCCAAGGTCTTCGCCGTAGATATCGTTGAACATATGAAAATTATCAAGGTTTACGATTGTAAGTAAACCATCTTCTGTAGAACATGCCTGAATTAATCTTTCTTTTACATTGCCTGCGCTCATTTTTTAACCCCCGTTTTCCTTAAACAAAACTATGATTATTATACTGTCTTTTTTTTCTTTTCACAACCTGCATACTATTCGTTTATTTTAAGCTGTGAATTTACACGTGTCTCTATATAATTTTCTTCCTTGGCATTTGTTATTTTGCCAGTATCAGATTCAAGTTCAATCTCTATGTCAATATTATCAAGCTTTATATTGGATGTATCGTTCATGCCACCATATACAAGTGCGTTTGTTCCAGTACCACGATATCTAAATGCAGCAGTGCCGAAATCCAGATTCGTTGTTCCTGAAAGGCTTCCAAGTCCTGTTGAATAATCGGACCTGACATCCATATAAACGCTTAGATCATTAAGCCTTATATTAGCCTTCTCTCCATCGACTGTACCAATGACCGCAAATCTCTTACCGCCACCATTACATCTTACAAGAGAACGCCAAATGTCAACGTTAGTATTAGTTTCCAGATTACCAATGCAGACTCCCTTATAAAATCTACATTCTATATAGATATCAGTGTCATGGATTCTCATCGGATCCTCGCCTCTCAGAGAACCAATTCCAACACCCTCATCACCGGACATCTTGATAACATACTTTCCTTTTACTATTCTTGTATGTCCACCAAGTCCTGAACCAATACCTATATTATTCTGACCATTTGACTCAATGTATATCTCACCATCCTGGAAGAACTCTATCAGTCCATGACGTTTTTCCATTGTATTTCCGATAGCATAGTTATCGGAACCTGATTGGAGTATTCTCAGGGTTCCATCTCCCTCTATGGTAAGTCGTGAGCTTTCTGGAACTTTTATTCCTCCACCCTTCAGTCGGTTATCTCCTTCAAGACTTATTGAAAGCTTACAATTTTCCGCCATCCTTATACATGGCCTTCGCTTGATATTGGAGAGATTAACATTTTCCAGTGTCACTCTTCCATCATATCCCTCAAGAACCTCTATATGAATCTTTGTATCCAGATTAGGCGTTCCGACGATGGTCACATCTCGGAAGGTCATATCCTTTTCTCCGAGAACAATGGTTGTTTTATTTTCTTTAATTAGGTTATTAATAGAAATCCTGTTGGTCTGTCCCGCCTTATAAATGGATTCGCTGGAACCATCCTCACGTTCTCTATGATACCTTGCGATTTCCATCTTTACATTACTATCCACAGAATCAATTATTTCTGCGGCAGGTCTGGCAACATAGTAACCCTGAATCAGGTCAGTTCCAAGTCTTATAACCGTTCTCAATTCCTCTGCTGTTTCAACACCTTCAGCAAGTGCCTTGATGTTATTAGCATGACAGAAGTTTATTACCTCACTTACAAAATGCTGTTTCTGAGAATTATCCTGAATATCAGAAATAAGCGAACGGTCTATCTTTACATAGTCAGGCATATACCTTAGCAGGTTGCTGACATTTGAATAACCCGTTCCATAATCATCAACCGCAAGACCAATTCCATATCTTCTATATTGATGCTTTATTTCCTCAATATCTTCATCTGTAAGCTCAGCCTGTTCAGTCAGCTCTATAACCGCAATTCCCGAATTCTTCTTCAGGAGTTTTTCTATTGTTACAAAATCCTCGTATTCAAGCTTGCTTCCCGGAATACTATTGATGAAAACTTTTTTCTCAGTAAAGATTTCCGGATGCTCGCCTACGATATTCAGTACATTTATGAAGGTTGCCTTTTCCACATCACTTAGTCTGCCCAGAATATCCGCATGCTTGAGTATCTGAAGTGGCGGTATTTTCCACTGCGAGTTGGATCTCATCAGAGCTTCGTAAGAGAAGATTTCACCATCCACTGAATTTACGATTGGCTGGAAATGATAAGTCAGCAGATTCTCATTCAGAATCTTTTCAACCTCTTCAATCTCCTTCATCTCATCATTGGTAATATCCATCGTCTTATGAGAATCAAATGCGCCCGAATGAATGAGCGGTAATTTAGCGATGCTCTGCTTTTCTATATATTTAATGACTTCCAGACGTCTGTAGGATTCAAGACATCTTGCGATGGTACATAGCCATAATCTATTTACTTCTTCGTATGATCTATGTTCATTACCATAACTTATCATGGCATAGCCAAAGGTTTTATCTTCAAAGAAAAGAGGATTGAAGATATAGGATTTTGGTTCATGGTCCGGATTGATATAAGGAAGCAGTTCCTTCGTATTAAACACAAGGTCTGTTCCAACATGACTGGCGGCTGGATTATCAGCCACATAAGAGAGCACATTTACCATTCTGTCTGAATAGCCCACAGTTGGAAATGCATTCTCCGCCACATCATTTTGGGATAGCCATGTATCATTCAGACATATATCCAGTCGGTCAACCCCATGTAGGAAGTAAATGTTTTCATAAACAGTTCTGAAAAGATCATCCAGGCTGTTGGCCTTAAGCATATCCTCAACCATAAAGTTATGATTTGAATAATAGCCTTCCTCAGACTCTTTTGTTCTCCAGGTTGTTCTCTTAAATGTATCCGCTGTAAAGGTTTCTGGGTGACATCCACAGCTTTCACCAATAAACAGTTCAGGCTTAGGATCCGGTTCAGAAGTCTTCTCGCCTTTAATCATTTTCAGAACAGTTTCAGCCGCATATTCACCGTAATATTCGGCAGGTATATAAGTAGAAGTAAGAACCTTTGGAGCATTACGTCCTTCTTCAGTTATTCCATAACCACAAACAACTATATCATCAGGAATTTTTTTGCCGTGGCTTTCCATCTCTTCAGCAAAGCCAATAGCCATACAATCATTGGCGCAGACAACTGCCTGCGGAAGATCTTCTTCATTTCGCAGAAGCGCCTCAGCACAACCTATTCCACTGGTATACCAAAAATCACCATAGAAAACTCTGTCATCTCTGACAGTCAGCCCATGGGCTTTCATGGAATCCATATAAGCTTCAAGTCTTCTTTGGGAATGAACATGCTTTCTACGTCCGGTAAGATAAGCTATATCTTTTATATCATGCTCTTCAATCAGATGCGAAATAGTCGAGTAAACAGAAACATAACCATCCGTCCAGAAATCTGAGAAGAACGGTGAATCCACATCAATACAGATTACAGGACCCTTGAAGGATTCGTGAATCTGCTGTTCAATCTTCTTTTCAACTCCAGGAGTCTGGATGGTATCTGACAAAACAATAACAGCGTCGAAGAGATCGTATTTAATGAGATTATAAATATTGGAATCTCCAAATTCACGTTCAGCGCTGTTCTGATATTTTATATACATGCTAAAAATACAGACATCGTATCCATTACGAAAAGCCTGCTTTTCAACACCTCTGATAAATTCCGACTGATACTGCTCCTCTGCCTGTCCCAGCAAAAGAGCTATCCTCTTCTCCGACATACTAGCCCCTCTTAAGTATATCTATTACTCTTGCTGTTGTTGCATATTGCTTAGCCATAAAATCACCACTTCTATAAGTAACATCTGTAAGGTCGTACAGTATACTTCCATAAAGAGTCTCTCTAAAATAAAGTGGCATAAGAACCATATTAAACTTCTCTGTTGTGATAAATCTATTGTTAAACAGATGATCAATCTCAACAGGCTGCTCTATAGATGGAACAATCTTAATGTCACCGTCTGTCATAGCAACCTTAAGAAGTACCGTCTCTGGCATTTCAAGTTCCTCACCCTGCTTATGAACGATTGGCTGCTCATAAATATAAACATAGGCATTATTAACGCCAAAAAGCTTTAAGTTAGAAACAATGTTTGCGTAACCTTCATCTCCGCCATGAACAAGATCCAGAGTATCCTCAACCAGATTTTTAAGATTATTAATAGACTGATTAAGACTGTTTTCGTTATTAAGATCATTATCATGAACTGCAGCAATTATACCTTCGAGAATCGCCGAAAATGTATCGTATACATGGCATTTCTCTTCGTAGTTATCTACACGGTTCGTTACTGCAAGGCATACTCTGTGAATATAAGCCAGGAGTACATCTACATCTGTATACTCCATAACTCCGGTACGGAAGAAATCATCAGCCTTCGACTTGATGAACTCTACCCTTTCATGACTGTAACTATTATCTTCTACATAATCAATGATCATGTTCATAAGAGATTTGTACATAACAAGAATCTCAAAATCCTCAGGACTTGAGATGTTATCGAACTTGAAGAAAATTCTATGAAAATACTTATCAAGGAAATTCTTGTTAAGTATCTCATCATCAATATTCTTCATATCAAGAAATGAACCAAATGAATCACGCAGGATGAACCTTGTAGGAATAGTCATCTGTCCTACAGGCCAGTCTTCAAGAAGGAGGCGCACATTCATGTACACTCTCTCACCAAGACTTTCTGCACTGGCATCAACTGTTGCAAGAGAAGGTGTAACCATACTGCCGCTGATGGAATTATCAAATCCCATGACCTTGAGGTCCTTTCCAGGAACAAGACCGCGGGACTTCATAACATCATAGAGACCAAGAGCCACATCATCATTTACACAGATAACAGCCTCGAGGTCTGGATTGTCATCCAGCAGCTGCTCGCATTCCGCTTTGCAATCAGTTGAAAGATTTGTTGTGATAACGCTTTTAGGATCAATATCCAGCTTATAGTATTCCATCATTTCACGGTAAGCTTCGTAACGCTCAGCTACGTCCGCATTATGCTCCAAGGATTTAAGCATACCGATGCGGCGGATTCCAAGATCCTCCACCAGGTATTCCATGCCTTCAATGATGCCCGCCTTATTATCAAAAACAACTCCTGAATATCCATCCATATTTGCTGCTGCAAGAATGATTGGAATTCCTTTATCCCTTATGCCGTCAACGAAGCGCACCAGATTTTCCTCTGTGGTAAGACATCCAATGCAATCAGCGGCGATAACAAGACAATCTATATTATTAGCTGTAATACTTTCTGCGTTAGTTTTGTATTGATATTCATAGAGATCAGGAATATCCTTCATCTCTCTATCTATATATTTGACTGGAATAACAACTATATTTACATCATCCTTAGATGACTCTTTGAAGATGCCTTTACAAAGCTGTTCCTGCATCTCATCCATTATTCCACTTGCCAGAAAACCAACTGTTTTCCTTCTACCCATAACCTACTACTACCCCCAAATAAAAATAAAAACAGAAGGTGAAACCACCTTCTGCTATTATAACATTTTTTAGGTCTATTTTTCCAGTTCAAATGGTAGCCTGCTGATAATATCCTTCTCAGCATCTATGCCCGGATAAACCTCAACTAATTTAAGGCCTTTCTCACCAAGCTCGAAAACGCAGCGTTCTGTTACATAGAGCACTCTCTGACCATTCTTTCTGGCACGTTTTGCAGAGAAGCTGATGCTCTTAACATTCTCCACAAACTTGTCTATAGCACCTTCACTCTTTATAACAACCTCGCCATCCTCTTCCTCAACACTAAGGCCTTTAGTATTGAATGTAAGACAGAAAACAACCGTTGGAGTTTTTGCTGTGATATTAGCGAAACCACCAACTCCGGCAAATGCACCAGGACCCTTATGGGCATTTACATTTCCGTACTGGTCAACTTCAATTCCGCCCATAAAGCAGATATCAAGACCACCGTTATTATAAAGGTCGAACTGGTTGGCCATATCGTAAATCGAATCCGCTCCGATTACCGCACCAAAGACTTTTCCAGATGCAGGGAATCCACCAACGCCACCGGATTCTACTGTAAGAGTTATCTTCTCCAGGATTCCACTTTGTCTTGCAAACTTGGTAACCTGCTCAGGAATTCCTACACCGATATTTACTATATCGTCCGGCTTTAATTCATCAGCCGCACGCTTTCCAATTATCTCAGCACTTGTATTAACAAAGCTCTTTGTCATTGTTCGTTTTTCAAGCATCTCTGCCCAGTCCATCCACTGAGAATATGGTATCTCAAAACTACCTGTCAGAGATTCATAAGCTGCATGTCTTGGCTCAGGTTTTATTGGGACAATTGCATCTACCAGACATCCTGGAACGATGGTGCTGTGAGGTCTGGATGGACGAACAACCTTTCTGTCCACCTGAACAATTACCGTTCCGCCATTTGCTTTGACAGCCTGACAGATTGAGAGTGCATCTCCAGCAGTGAACATATCATCAAAGGAAATATTACCTTTGTAATCAGCGGCAGTTCCTTTGATTATCGCCACATCAATTTTAGGAAGCTTGTAGTAGAGGAACTCCTCTCCATCAAGCTCAACATATTTAACCAGTGAATCATCCTTTGAAATGTTATTGATTCCAGGACCTTCAAGTCTTGGGTCAACAAATATATCAAGACCAACCTTTGAAAGTGCACCAGGAAGTCCGCCCGCCTGTGCCCTTATAGCATGGGAGATACAACCTAAAGGAAGATTGTAGGCTTCAAACCTATCCTCGAGAACCAGCTTTTTTGTGCTGTACATGGCACCAAAGTGTCCACAGATAATCTTATCTACCGCTCCATCTCTAATGTAGCCTTCAGCAGCCTTATCCTCATCCCAGACTCCAAAGCCTGCACTTGAAACGCAGGTCAGATGTTTAGGCGAGCCTGTCTTTTTATATCTTTCATAGAGTGCCTCATGAAGCTCTGTTGGATTATCAATTCCAAGGAAAGAATTGAAAGCTATAACATCTCCATCCTTAATTAAACTCATAGCCTCATCGGCAGTCATTATCTTGTACACTTCTTTTCTCCTTTGAGTAAAAAATATCAGTCATTAAAAATCCTTTTGCAGACTGCATCTACCTTTTCGTAGATTTCTTCAGGCGAAGCTCCAATGTTAAACCTGCCATTTTCATAAAGGATTTTTCCGTTGACCATGGTCATTATAACATTACTCTTCGATCCAGAATATACTATATTTTTCACGATATTATGAACAGGCTGCATATTTGGCGACTTCATGTCGATCATAATAATATCAGCCTTCTTTCCAGCCTGCAGAACCTCGCAGTCTTTAAAGCCTATTGCCTTTGCGCTTCCAATAGTAGCCATCTTTAGAACCTCGGAAGCATCTACAGCCGAGGCATCGTTTTCTCTTATTTTTCCAAGACCTGTCACAAGGAACATTTCCCTGAACATATCAAGGCAGTTATTACTTGCAGGTCCATCAGTTCCAATACCAAGGTTAATGCCCTCTTTCATGTATCTAGTGATCGGCGCTATACCGCTGGCCAGTTTAACATTTGAAGAAGGGTTTGTAATTACCGAAACGTTTCTGTTCTTTAGAATTTCTATATCTTTGTCGCTAACGTGAATTCCGTGATAAATGCCTCCACCAGAATTAAACAGACCAAGAGAATCAAACAGTTCTATTGGAGACATTCCATATCTGTTTTTACATTCTTCCACTTCTCTCGCTGTTTCTGAGCAGTGAGCAAAGAATGGCTGTTTCAATTCATTAGCAAGCTCAGCAACTCTTTCAAGAAGCTCCCTTGAACAGGTATACTCCGCATGAACGCCTAGCACAAAACCAATTAACGGGTCACTGCCATTCAGCTTTGCAAAATCCTCTCTCAGGCTTGCCGCATTTTCTTTTCCTCCATTAACAGTTCCACAAAGAATGCATCTCATACCGCTGTCAGACATAGCCTTTGAAACAACCTCGTTATTCAGGTACATATCGCATACTGATGTGATTCCACTGGTAAGGTATTCCAGCACAGCCAGCTGCGTACAGCAATAATAATCATCGTTCTGAAGCTTTGCCTCATAGGGAAAAACAGCCTGTGTAAGCCAGTCTTGAAGCTTCATATCATCGGCATGGGAACGAAGAAAAGTCATAGCTGAGTGGGTGTGAGCATTTTTAAAACCTGGCATAAGAAGATTTCCATTTACATCTATCTCCCTGTCCCACTTAACTGTGGAATCTGCCTTCTGCTCTGAACCCACATAGGTTATGCTTCCATCTTTAACTTGAAGCTCTCCATTTTCAACTATATTTTCACCCTCAACCATAGTAAGGATTTTCGCATTGTAAAATCTGATATTCACAAAAGCACCCCCTCTTTTGGAATTTATCAAAACCTCTTTATCGCATTTATAACAAGCTTTTTAAACATTGGTGCAGCCGCATTTCCAGCATCTATAACTTCCTGTTCTGAAAGCTTTTGATCTGACAATCCAGCAGCAATGTTTGAAATGCAGGAAACACCGCAGACTCTCATACCGCAGTGATGACCCGCTATTGCTTCAACAACCGTACTCATACCGACTGCATCTGCACCCAGCGTTTTTAACATCCTAATTTCAGTAGGTGTTTCATAGGATGGGCCTGTGGTTTGAACATATGTTCCTTCTTTTAAATCTATTCCTGAATCCTCTGCTGCTTCCTGTATCTTTTCACAAAGTTCAGGATCATAAACATTCGTCATATCCGGGAACCTAACCCCAAGCTCTGGGATATTTATTCCAACAAGAGGATTCGGAGCAAACATTGAAATATGGTCAGTCAGCATCATAAAATCACCAGGTCTGAAATCCGGATTAATGCCGCCTGCCGCATTTGTAAGAAAAAGAATTTTTGCACCCATCATGTGCATAAGCCTTGCTGGGAGAACAACATCACTAATTGGATAGCCCTCATAGTAATGAACCCTGCCCTTCATGCAGATGATCTTCTTGCCTTCGATGGTTCCGTAGATAAACTGTCCCACATGGCCTGGCGCAGTAGAAACTGGGAAGCCATCAATATCGCTGTAATTAATTACGCCTTCAACCTCAATATTATCAGCAAAATCCCCAAGTCCCGAACCAAGAACCAGTGCTATCTCAGGAACAAAATCTGTTTTCCTTCTTATATCGTCATAACAAGCTTTAAGTTTTTCATAAACCAAATTCATATGTACCCCCCCTAAGAAATATACTACTATGTATATCCTATTACTTTTTTTATGACTTATCAAATTAAAAAGCGTCATGAGAAATCTCATGACGCCTAGCTTTAATTTTAACAGCCTAATTATTTTTATTTGTACTCGATGACAGTCATAGAATCTATGAGAGTTCCCTTCTCATCTGTCAACTCTATATGTACATGAGGACCTGTTGACTTGCCTGTTGAACCAACCTTGCCAACCTCTTTATCAGAGCTAACCTTATCGCCTTTAGATACATTTGGAACATCCTTAAGATGTGAATACTTTACTGTACAACCCTTTTCATTCTTTATAATAATGTAGTTTCCTTCTTCTTCATTTGAGCCAACTTCTTCTACAGTTCCATCATATACACTTACTATGGCAGTTCCTTCTTCTGCTGCTATATCCACACCTTGATGTTCCTCACTAAACTGTCTTGTGATGGTCCCACTTCCCATAACAGGATAACATATATCATCATCTGTAGTTGGTTCAATTGCGCCATTTTCGCTAGGAACATCTACTACATTTTCTGAACCATTGGTCTCTGTGGCGATTTCTTCTGTGGTTGATTCTACTGTCTGAACTTCTTCAGTCTCTTCTGCCGCTTGAACTCCTGCTACGTCTCCTGAATTATTCTTTATTTTCTTTGGATATGTCAGGAAGCATATCGCAAGAACTGCGCATATAGCTACTGCTACTGCGATAATAATCTTCTTACCTTTTTTCATAGTTAGTACG
>CACYKH010000010.1 GCA_902774915.1 uncultured Lachnospiraceae bacterium
TTATGCATATCCAGTTCGTATAATGGATTTAGATCACCAACAAAAAGAGAGCCATCATCTAAATATAAAGAAATACTATCATCACTATGACCAGGTGTATATATAATCTCGCCGTTTATGCCAATGCTTGTTAGAAACGCTCTACTTTTATCAACACTTATGACTTTCAAATCATTTTCAGAAATAGGCTTAAAGAATCTGTTATTCTCTTTTCCAAAAATAACATCAGATGAATGTATATATGGAAGTTGCAGATCCATTATAAGTACTTTAGGACCACACTCTGCTATTTCTCCTGCAATACCCATGTGATCAGGATGAAAATGTGATATTAATAGATAATCAATATCCTGAAGAGCCTTATGCTTTTCTCCTAACTCTCTGCAGAAAGCCGCAAATGTACCAGCCCATCCGGTATCAAAAAGAATCGTTCCCTTATCGCCTTCTATTAAGTATGTATTAGTATTCGAATATTTTAATTCAGTAATTGTCATCCTCTTAACCTATTTGTTAAATCCAATATTTTTATTCCTTCAATAGTATATAGTAAATTGAGCTGTTGAATCTTCTAGATTATATTCAGACCTATCTTTTTTTAGATAATCCTTATATTTGGACATCTTATAGAATTCAGGATAGCTAAGGGCTACATATATGTTGCCTCGCAACACTCACGAATAACAAAAGCCATACCCATGCAAGCGAGCTTGCGGGCATGGCTTTCATTATTCGCGACCACTACGTGGTAACTGTTTATATATCTGAGTTTGGCTCGTTATCATTCATATTCCACCGTTGATGGAAGCTGTTAAAACTTGCGTCTATCTATCTTAGTAGTACGATAGTACTCATCCTTAGCCATATACATATGCTTATCAGCCACCTGTATAAGTTCACTACAATTACAGTCCTTATGCTCCTCCAGTACAGCATATCCCACTGAAAGCGCCAGACTGTCCACCAGACTTCCCGTCCAGTTTTTAGTCAGCTTTTCTATATCCTGAACACATTTAACAGCTTCATTCTTGCTCATACTCGCCAATACTATGAACTCATCGCCACCGGTTCTGTAGCAGGAGCCTACTTCATCAAATACATTTTTTATACACGCAGCCGCTCCGCATATCAGCTCATCTCCCGCCTCATGTCCGAGTGTATCATTTACTCTTTTAAGTCCATTGATATCTATCGAAAAAGCAACCAGCGATTCAGGCATATCTGTTGTATATTTATCCAGCGCATTATTATATGCATAACGACTTAGAAGTCCCGTTAGTGCATCTGTCTTTATCTGTATCCTCTGCTCCAGCAGCTCATCATCTTTTTTCTGCTGACTGTATTCAGTTGAATGTATGAACATGAGCGTTGCACCGATAGTCATTGCCAAATACGCTGTACGGACATCTTTTCCAAGACCTTCCTGCATAATAATTCCAACAAGCATAAATACCATGACCAGATATATCGACAGTCTGTTCTGCTTTCTAAAATTCTTTCCATAATTCAAAAACAGAATGATAACCAGAAGTAAAACTATAACGTATTCTCCAATATAAATAATATAAAGCGGACCATGATGATAATAATGCTTCTCATCAACTATGGTCATCCATCCAGTGAAAAATGAAACTAATTGGATCAATGTATTGAATAAAATCACTACATTAAGTATTTTGGTCCACACATTTCTAAGTCTCATCTGCCCCACCAAAGCTGCACCGGCTATAGGTGTTAAGATATAATCGATACATTTAACGATTCTAAGGCAGACTGCAGGGATGCCCGTAATTCCACTGATATACACGCCCACCCATTCAGCAAGGGAGGCAAGAAAAATCAGCACATATGTTAAATAAAATATCTTTTTATTTCTAGTGCTTATCCTGTCATTCTCGTAAACAAGTGTACATAGAATGAGAAGAGCAAGCCATACTATCACTGATATAGTAGTGTAATACTTCAGCATCTCTTAATCTCCTGATTGATCAATACTCTGATACAAGCCATAAAAATCTCATGCACGCACATGCAGAGCTATTATACCACCGACGCCCTTCTTATAACAATTATAAAAAAACCTTATTCTTATCGCACACCTCTTAGAATTTATATATCTCCTTTTTATACAGCTTACATTACCATTTAATCACACATCAATCCACGCTATCTTCACTAACTGGGAAAGTGATATATGAATCCGGCCATGCCTTACATATTAGTTTTAGACCATACTTCTTAGCAAGCTCTATAGCTTTTGTTGTTGGCACCGATTTACTTACCAGCACCGGAATTCCAGCAGCAATGGTTTTTTCCACCATATCAGCAGCAACTCTTCCGGTAGTATAGATTATGGAGTTCGTAATATCTTCCTTTTCCAGAAGCAAATGACCAACTGCCTTATCTAGTGCATTGTGTCTGCTGATATCCTCAAATGAGTCAATTCTTCCATCTCCAAAACGGATATAACAGCTGTGGGTACCATTTGTACTTTTATGCAGCTTCCCATCCTCAGAAAACTTTTCTGCCAGTTCAAAAATTGTTTCGGAATCTATCTCCACTTCAGAAAGAGCTGTCAGTCCCCTTGTCCCATTAATAAACTGAATATTTCCAGTACAGCAGGTAGGGTCACTTCCCGAATAGAGCTTAAACTCCACATTTTCCTTCAGAATAACCTCACCTATATTTCCTTCTCCACATATAAAGAGACGTTCTATATCCTCAGCATTTTTTATTATACGCTCTGTGCATAATCTTCCAACTATTAGCTCTCTCAAATGCTCAGGCGTGCATGAAAGTGTAAATGCCCTTACACCGTTTACTGAGACCTCTATAAAATGCTCAACGATTATTTCTTCAATCTTTTCACTTATGGAGCCATCTGATTTCATTATATTCCAGGATACAGGTTCTGTTGTTTTTAATTGTTCAAACCCTTCCATAGCATTCCCTCTAATGAATATTTTTGCATTTACTCATATTCCACAGTTGCTGGTGGCTTTGGGGTGTAGTCGAAGAGGCCCATGTGCCTATCATTACATCCTTCATCATCGATGTACCTCCTTCATATTTCATGAAGACAGAATATCATCTATAGATAACCTCTTCATTGATGTATGTTAATTCATGAAGTTTTTTAGGATTATAAATCATGTAATATGCTCCTCTAAAATAAAAAACCTCTATTTAATTTCCCTATGTTTTAAAAATACTTTTGAAATCATTTTATTTTCATCATTATACAATCCGCAAGTAGAAGTACCACAGATATCCATATGGTTTTTTCGCCTAACACACCTGACAGAACTCCACCCACACCAGCTCCTATAGCAAAAATAAGAATTATTCCATAATAGTTTATAGCTTTTGTAAACTCTTCCTTATTTCTTTCTCTAATATATTCTGATAAGCTTTCCGTTCCACTTCGTAGATTTCCTATAATCATAGTACTGGCATATCCATAACCATGAACCTTTCTAAAAGACTGTACCTGCATAGCACAGGAAAGCGAAACCAATATATTTGCAAGCATGTTATATTCCTGAGGCAGTATACCAACTATCCCAAGAAGTATAATCTCGAGTATAAGTATAATCTGTCTCCAGTGAATCTTCTTCGCATGTTTAAACTTGTGTCCCACCTGTTCTGAAATCAAAATACCGAGCGCAAAAGAGAAAAGTGGAATAAGATAACGAAAACCTATCATCCATTCTCGTTGCATAAAATGCTGACTCATAAGAACTAGATTACCTGTCTGTGCATTTGCAAACACATGCCCTCTTATATTGTAAGTGTACGCATCCTGAAGTCCTCCTGAGAACGAAAGAAGTGCACTCAATCGAAAACTTTCAGATATCTGCCTTTTTCTATTCATAGTATATTCACCTATTAAAATATTACATCTTTCAGCCTTTGGAAGTATATCATATTATTATATTTTATAACAGATGATGTTATAATATCTTTGTGTTTACAAGTGTAGCATCACAACATGTGTTCGTCAGCAGAACAGTCCTGGGACTGAACACAATTCATAAAACTGTAAAGTCAAAACATTTCGAAAGGATCTTATAAATGGATAATAAGAAGGAATATAAAACAGAACTTGAAAAAAGAGAGATACTACGTCTTAACAACGAAGAATCAAATAAGCTTACAAAAGAATGTCTATCTATGGCTCTGATATATCTTATGAATGAAATGGATTTTAACAAAATCACTATTACAGATATCGTTAAAAGAGCCGGTGTATCACGAACTGCTTTTTATAGAAATTATTCAGTCAAGGAAGATATACTAAAAGAGATTGGTCATGAAGTAACTAATGAGCTGTGCCGCATATTAGAGAATCCTGAACATAAAAATGATCTGTATAGTATGTTTTTGGAACTAGAATGAAACAGTCTCCAAAGAAGATGGCGACCATCTGCCAATCTATTTTTGATGGTTTTAGTGGCATACTATAGTGTAAATATTAAAGTAAAACAAAGGAATCAATATTATAGGCTGGATGATAGAAGTTGTATTTCATGCAGTCACTCAGGGAAAAATCGTTAATAGGGGTTTTTTGAATGGACCTATATGCCCAGTATATGGTTCCGGTGTTCTTATGGTGCTTATCGTGCTTTTTCTTATAGGTAGTATTCTCGGAATCAAAACATCCGTCGATACATCTCATCCAATGATCCTATTTGCTATAGGTATAGTATTCGCTTCTTTAATCGAATTTCTGGCAGGTTTTATTCTTGACAAACTTTTTCACGCAAGATGGTGGGATTACAGTGATAGAAAGTTTAATATAAACGGATATATATGTCTGGAATTCAGTATGATCTGGGGACTGGCCATAGCATTTGTCTTAAGGGTAATACAGCCAGGAATAGAAAAATTAGTTGATATGATTCCCCACATACTGGGCGATATATTCCTTATAATTATCTACATGATTTTCGTTGCTGACATTGTAATCACTGTTCTTACAGTTCTCAAAATGAATAAACAGCTCGAAAGAATGGAGGATATCCAGAAATCCATTCTTAAAATCAGTGATGAAATGTCTGAAATAATAGGATCTGGAACTATAAAAACAATGGATAAGCTTGAGAAGGGGTATGAAACAGCAACTAAAAAGCAAGAGCAACTACACGAGAATCTAAGCGAAAACAAAGAAGAATTGCTTAGTTCTATAAAGAACAGCAAGGAAGACTATCAGAAACGCCGACAGGAGCTTGAAGAACGTTTTGAACACCTGAAGAAAGAGTTTATGTACAGCAAGCTTTTTGGAACACGCCGCTTGCTTACTGCATTTCCTGGCATGAAACATAATGAAACATAATCTATATCAGAAAATAATCGATAAACTTAAAGAGAATAAATAACATTTTACTTATTTCTTCAAATATTTAATAAGATTACTTCAGATTTCCTTCTTTTATATGTTCCTGAATTATTTTATCAGTAATCTCATACAACCTTTCAGATCCTAAACGAGTTTTTGACTGCCGCTTATAGACCTGCTCCGCCGTAACTCCATGCTCTTTCCAGTCTCCGCCACCATTATTATTATTAAGGATAAGTGGTTGTAAATTATCCATTGCATGAGCATATTTTGCTTCAGGCGTTTCACATTCTTCAAATTCATCAAACAATGATATAAGCTCATCCTTCTGATCATCTGGTAGAATTGAAAATATTCGCTGTTTAGCATTTTCTTCTCTTTGTTTTTGTGTCTGAATCCCCTCTTCATCATAAGCATAGGTATCTCCTGCGTCTATCTCAACGATATCATGAATAAGACACATAAGCATAACCCTGGATATATCTACCTTTTCATTCGCGTATTCTTTTAGTAAGTATGCCATTATAGCCATATGCCATGAGTGTTCTGCATCATTTTCATTTCTGCCATGATTCGAAAGATGTGTCTGGCGAAATATGCTCTTTTCTTTATCTATCTCAAGTGAAAAATCCAGTTGTTTTTTCATTCTGTCATCCATTTAGAGTCTCCTTTTGTCAGAAGTCATTTACATTCTCTATAATTTCTATATCTAGCCTATATTTTAGTTATTGTTCTATAAAACATATTAATTATATCATAGAACTTCTCGGTTTCAATTTTAATATGCTCATCGGGACTATGGCAAAGCCATAGCCCCGATGTATGTTGTCGCCAAGCTCAGATTAATATACAGCGCTGCTTCGCAGCTATCTTGTCTAAAAAAGAACACACCCTTGCAAGCGAGCTTGCGGGTGTGTTCTTTTTTAGCCAAGGTCACTTCGTGACCGCTGTATATTAATCTGAGTTTGGCTCGTTATCACTCGTACTCCACAGTAGCTGGTGGCTTTGGTGTGTAATCAAAGAGGACTCTATTGATACCAGGTACTTCTGTGATTATACGGTTTACGAGGTGGTCGATGAGTTCGTCGGAGAGGTGTTCTACTGTTACTTCCATAACATCTGTTGTGTTGATGGCACGGATGATGCATGGCCAGTCAAATGTTCTCTTTCCGTCTTTAACGCCTGTTGATTTGAAGTCTGGTACAACTGTGAAGTACTGCCATACTTTTCCTTCAAGACCGTTCTTAGCGAATTCTTCACGAAGAATTGCATCTGACTCACGAACTGCCTCGAGTCTATCTCTTGTGATAGCTCCTGGACATCTAACTCCAAGTCCTGGACCTGGGAATGGCTGACGATATACCATGTTATCTGGAAGGCCGAGAGCCTTTCCTACAACACGAACCTCATCTTTAAAAAGAATACGTACTGGCTCAACAAGTTCGAAGTTCATATCTTCAGGAAGTCCGCCTGCGTTATGGTGAGCTTTAATTCCAGCATCACTTTCTAAGATATCTGGCCAGATAGTTCCCTGTGCAAGGAACTCAATTCCATCCAGCTTTCTGGCTTCCTCAGCGAATACTTCAATAAACTCCCCACCAATAATCTTTCTCTTCTGCTCTGGATCTGTAACTCCAGCAAGTTTATCAAGGAAACGGTCTGTAGCATCTACATAAACAAGATTAGCTCCAAGTTCCTTTCCGAAAACTTCAATAACCTGCTCAGGCTCACCCTTTCTAAGAAGTCCATGATTAACATGAACACATACCAGCTGCTGTCCTACAGCCTTAATTAAAAGTGCTGCAACAACAGATGAATCTACACCGCCAGAAAGTGCAAGAAGAACCTTCTTATCACCAATCTGAGCCTGCATCTTCGCAATCTGATCCTGGATGTAAGCATTAGCCTGTTCTTCGTTTGTAATACGTTCCATTGTATCCGGTCTTGACTCTAACATTTTATAATCCTCCCATTATTATCTTTTATAAATACTGATCATCAGTATCGTTTACTTTTTTAAGTCCACCCTTTTCTTCTTCATTATATCTTGGATCATCTTCAACAAGCTTTTCTCTAAGCTCAAACATATCCATCACTCCATACCTTCCCACTGATACGCAGAATAAGATAAATGCTATCAATGTGAAAGGTGTTGTTATATAGCTGACAGTACTTTCTAAAACAGTATATACAACATAAGATTTTTCGCCACCAACTACCATATATCTTGTAATAATAACTGGTATAAAGTATGTAGCAAATCTTATTAGTACAGTCACAACTATAAAGACTATTGATATAGCACTCTTATTTCCGCTTTTTGTTATAACCACAAGATAGAAAATAAAGAATAATAACAGATTAATAATTATATTGATTAATGCTCCATAAGGGATAACTCTTCCATCAGTTCCTTCTCCATTTATAGCAGCCCCATAAAACGCTGTTACAACACTCTTCTGTGCCAGAATAACAAGTCCAGCCAGTAAAAGGGAACATGCTTGTATTACCATAGCAATAAGTAAAGGGGTCTTTACTTTTTTCATATATTCTTTCATACTCTTTCACTCCACTTCTTTTTTGTCGAACCAAGATTTATTATAACAAAAAAATGGCAGGTACGAAACCTGCCATTTAAATAATTTAATTACAATTTACTCAACATGTGGAAGCTTAGCAATGGATGCAGCAATCTCTTCATCTGTAGGGATGTAATCTGACATCTCGCCATTATTGTACTTCTCGTAAGCAACCATATCGAAGTAACCTGTTCCTGTAAGACCAAAGACAATTGTCTTCTCCTCACCAGTTTCCTTACACTTAAGAGCCTCATCAATTGCAACTCTGATAGCATGTGAGCTTTCAGGTGCAGGGAGAATGCCCTCTGTTCTTGCAAACTGTTCAGCAGCCTCGAATACGCTTGTCTGCTCTACACTTGTAGCCTCCATGTATCCATCATGATAAAGCTGTGAAAGTGTTGAACTCATTCCGTGGAATCTAAGACCTCCAGCGTGGTTTGCTGATGGGATGAAACTGCTACCAAGTGTATACATCTTAGCAAGTGGGCAGATCATACCTGTATCACAGAAGTCATAAGCATAAGTTCCTCTTGTGAAGCTTGGACAGGATGCTGGCTCAACAGCGATTATTCTGTAATCAGCCTCTCCTCTAAGCTTCTCACCCATAAATGGAGCTATAAGTCCACCAAGGTTAGAACCACCACCGGCACAACCGATGATCATATCTGGCTTAATACCATATTTATCAAGTGCAGCCTTTGTCTCAAGACCGATAACTGACTGATGAAGAAGTACCTGATTAAGTACGCTACCAAGTACATATCTATATCCTTCACTCTTTGTTGCAACTTCAACAGCTTCTGAAATTGCACATCCAAGGCTTCCTGTTGTTCCAGGGAACTCAGCAAGGATTTTTCTACCAACTTCTGTAGTCTCTGATGGAGAAGGAGTTACTGAAGCACCATATGTTCTCATAACTTCTCTTCTGAAAGGCTTCTGCTCATAAGAAACCTTAACCATATATACTTTACAATCAAGATCAAAGTAAGCACATGCCATTGAAAGAGCTGTACCCCACTGGCCTGCTCCTGTCTCAGTAGTTACACCCTTAAGGCCCTGCTTCTTAGCATAATAAGCCTGAGCGATAGCTGAGTTAAGCTTGTGGCTTCCACTTGTATTGTTACCCTCGAACTTGTAGTAAATCTTAGCAGGTGTTCCAAGCTTCTTCTCTAAGCAATAAGCTCTTACAAGTGGTGATGGTCTGAACATCTTATAGAAATCTCTGATATCCTGAGGAATTTCTATAAATGCTGTTGTATCATCCAGCTCCTGCTGTACCAGCTCTTCACAGAAAATAGGTGATAACTCTTCAGCTGTAAGTGGCTGACCTGTTCCCGGATTAAGCAGTGGTGCTGGCTTGTTTGTCATATCAGCTCTGAGATTATACCAGGCTGTTGGCATTTCACTTTCTTCCAGATAAATCTTATAAGGGATCTTCTTTTCTTCTGACATCTTATAACCTCCTAAAAACAAAAAACCTGTCCCAGTTAGATAACACAGGGACAGGTTTTATTATACTTTTAAATCTATTTATTATCAATCATTTTCTTCTTCTTTGATATAACCACACTCTGGATAACAAGGAACAGACAAAGCATTGCAGCTATTGTGATTCCTGTCCACCAAGCCTGGTCAAGACCTGCAGAAGAAACGATGTTCTGTATTGTTGAAAGTGACAGAACACCAAAGAGGGTTCCAATGATATTTCCTACACCACCTGTGAGCATTGTTCCACCGATGATAGATGAGGCAATGGCATTCATTTCCATACCACTTGCATGTGATGCAGAACCTGAACCAACATGCATGAAGTATACAAATCCAGCTACACCAGCGAGAACACCACAGATAAGGTGCGAGATAAATTTAGTTCTTCTAACGTTGATACCAAGCATAAGAGCACTCTGAGCATTTCCACCTACAGCATAGAAGCTTCTACCAAGCTTTGTCCATCTGAGTGTAATGAAAAGTGCAATTACGATAAGCATGGCAACTACAACGCCAATCTCTACGTATGCATTTACGTAGTTACCCAGCTTATTAACTGATCCAAAGCCAGGTACAATAACTCTTGTATCTTTGAGTTTTACAAAAGCTTCATTCTCAACATTGAATGGAGCTGTATGAACTATTGTTGTCATACCTCTTGCAAAGAACATACCTGCAAGAGTAACAATGAATGGCTGAATATCCAGATATGCTACAAGGAAGCCCTGAATCAGACCAAAGGCAAGTCCGATCGCAAGTGCTATTCCTATAGCACCAAGGATGCTTCCATTGTGGAAGTCCAGAAATACAGCACAGCTCATACTTACAAGTGCAACTACACCACCGACGGAGATATCAATTCCTCCGCAGATCATTACGATACTCATACCGCAGGATGTAATGATAAGTGCTGCGTTTGCATTTAATATGTTAAAGAACGTCTGTGGCTTGAGGAATCCTTCTCCCTGGATGAGGATTGCGCCCAGGTACATGAGGAAGAATACCACAATAGTAATAGTGAGGAGGAGGTTTGTATCACTTGTTCTGCCAAACCAACCTGAAAATCCTTTTTTCTTAGTTGTTTCCATATTAAGCCACCTCCTTCTTAGGAACTATTTTATTCCAAAGCTGAGAAAGCTTTTTACGAACAACAGGAGTACTAAGTACTACAAGTGCAATAACGACTACAGCTTTATATGCTGAAAGAGCTTCTGAATTTACATTCATCTTATAAAGTGTAGTTGTAAGGAACTGAATAACGTATGCACCAAGGATTGATGCTGTCATATTGAACTTACCACCACTCAGAGCATTTCCACCTAGAGCAACAGCAAGGATTGCATCCATCTCTATATCCTTAGCGATAACTGAATAGTTGATCGTGCTAAGACGACTAACCTTAATGAGTCCTGCGACTGCTACGCAAAGACCGAGGATTACAAATGCAAGGAACTTTATAAACTGAGGATTGATACCATTAAGTCTTGATGAACTTCCATTAATACCAACTGCCTGTGTATAAAGACCAAGAGTTGTAAACTTAAGTACCAGCATAATAACGATCACGCAGATCATTGCTATGAAAAATGGTGTTGGAATTGGAACACCAGGAATATATCCACCATAGTATGAGAACTTTGGATCACTGATGATAGGAAGCTCATTGTTGTTGATCCATGCAGCTATTGAACGTCCAGCTGTAAAGAGGATCAGCGTCGCAACCATCGGTTGTATCTTAAAGTAAGCAACCAGAATACCGTTAAATGCACCAAAGAGCATTGCAACTACACATGCTACAAGGAATGCAACGATTATAGGAGCCTGAAGCTCATCTGGTCTTGAATCAGTTCCACAAAGTACTCTCAGGATAACACTACCAGCGATAGCAATTGTGGCACCAACGGAAATATCCTGTCCACCTGAAGCAGCTGTAACAAGTGTCATACCAATAGCAAGAATTGCAAGCTCTGAACCATAATCAAGGATTGTGATCAGATAACCTGAAAGAACAGGATCACCTGTACTATTCTCGCCAAGAGTAATCTTGAAGAATGATGGATCTACAATCAGATTAAAGAGTGCAAGTACAACTAATGCTGCCAGAGGTATAAGTAATTGCTTATTAAATACGAATTTCTTACTCGCCATCACTCTCACCTCCCTTTGTTTCTTCTGACTGTCCGGCTATAGTCTTCATAATTCCGCTTTGTGTAAGCTGATCACCACTCAGCTCTCCAACCACCTTCCTGTCTCTCATAACTACAAGACGGGAACATGTTCTAAGCATCTCATCAGTTTCTGAAGAGATAAATGTTATACTCATACCCTCAGATGCAAGCTTGAGTACAAGCTTCTGAATATCAACCTTAGTTCCTACGTCGATACCACGAGTAGGCTCATCAAGAATCAAATAATCAGGATGCATCAGGAGCCATCTTGCAAGTATAACCTTCTGCTGATTACCACCAGAAAGTGATTTAATTGGTGTATCTGGTGATGCTGTTTTAATATCCAGCAGCTTAATGTATTCGTCAGCCAATTTGTAAGTTGCTGACTTTGAATAAGGCTTAAAGAATCCTCTAAGTACCTGGGATGCAAAGATGATATTTTCTCTAACGGAAAGATCACCTATAATACCATCCACTTTTCTGTCTTCAGGCAGGTAAGCTATACCATGTTTCATAGCATCAAGTGGCTTATTGATCTTAATCTCTTTACCATCTTTCTTAACCTTACCGCCAATAACTCTATCAGCACCGAAGATAGCACGTACGCATTCGCTTCGTCCTGAACCAAGAAGACCAGTAAATCCGTTTACTTCGCCCTTCTTGATATAGAAATCGAATGGCTTAATGCCTGCATCACTCTGAAGCTGCTCAGCCTCAAATACAGGTGTATCTCCAGACTTTTCTTCGTATTCTTTGGACTCGCCCTTGATATCCGAAAGATCATCCAGTTCTTTACCAAGCATCTTAGAAACAAGCTGTACTCTTGGTAAATCTTCTATTACATATTCTCCTACAAGCTTTCCATCTCTCAGAACTGTGATCTTGTCACATACTTCATAAACCTGATCAAGGAAATGTGTAACGAATATAATTCCTACTCCCTTCGCCTTAAGATCTCTCATAAGACCAAAGAGCTTCTGAACTTCACTTTCATCAAGAGATGAAGTAGGCTCATCAAGGATAAGAACCTTACACTCCATATCCACAGCTCTGGCTATTGCAACCATCTGCTGAACCGCAAGTGAACAACTAGCAAGCTGCTGAGTTGCCTTTGCAGGTATGTCCAGATTTTGTAATAATTTATCAGCATCCTCATTCATCTTTTTCCAATTAGTGAGGCTGCCCTTTGTTCTTCCTATATACATGTTCTCAGCTACAGTAAGATTAGGGCAAAGTGTAATCTCCTGATACACAGTACTGATACCCACGTTCTGAGCGTCCTGAGGAGAATGTATGTGTACTTCTCCTTCCTGTCCCTTCATGAATATTTTGCCTTCTTCTTTCTCATAGACACCGGTTATAACTTTGATAAGGGTAGATTTTCCTGCACCATTCTCGCCCATGAGTGCATGAATCTCTCCCTCACAAAGAGTGAAGTCTACATCCTGCAGAGCCTTAACACCAGGGAAGGTTTTATGAATATTATGTAGTTCTAAAACCGCCTTTTCTTTCACGTCTCCACCTCTTTTTTCCTAAATAAAAGGGTGCAACATTTAGAATGCCGCACCCCCTCATAGTCTATATATTAGATACCGTAGTTATCTACATCTTCCTGAGTAATTGTTGTTGCGTCAAAGCCCTTCTCGTCCATTATGATAGTTTTCTCTGAAAGTGTCTCGCCGTTCTCAAGCTTCTTGATAACTTCGTCGATATACTTAGCCTGGAATGGATTACACTGTCCATCATAGTTCCAGTTCTGATTAAGGAGCTCTTCAAGTGCCCACTTATTGCAGTCAAATCCCATAACTACTACGTCTTTACCAACGCCGTGTGAGATGTTTGCCTTATCAAGTGCCTCTACAGCACCCTTAGCCATATCGTCGTTCTCTGCATAGATAACGTTGAAGCTGTCGCCTGAGTCGATAACTGACTGAACGATCTGCTGTGCCTTCTCTGCGTTCCACTCAGCTGTCTGCTGTGTAACGATTGTCCAACCATTTTCCTTAGCCATTGTGTCAAGAGCACCAGATCTACCCTGCTGAGCAGCTGATCCCATAACACCCTGAAGGTGGATAATCTTGTATTCGCTGAGGTTCTGATCCTTTAACCAGTTAGCTGCTGTCTCGCCTTCCTTGTCCATATCTGAAACGATTGAAGCTTCATAAAGGCTGTCGCTAGCATCTATAGTACGGTCAAAAAGGATAACCTTGATTCCTGCATCCTGTGCATCCTTGAGAACTGTGTCCCAACCAGATGTATCAGCTGCTGAAAGGAGAAGATAATCAACTCCATCCTGGATGAACTTCTGAGCTGCTGTAATCTGCTCATCGTTCTTTAAGCTGTATGCAAATGATGCATCATAGCCGTTTTCTGCTGAGAACATTTCTTTGAGGTCCTTATCGTTAGCTGTACGATAACCTGACTCATTAGGATCATTGTTGATGATACCAACTTTGATCTTATCTCCGCCGCCGCTTGAGCTTGAAGAATCACCACTACCTGAATCTCCGCCGCTACTTGAGCCACCACATGCTACAAGGCTAAGTGCCATTGTTGCTGCAACTGCTGTTGCAAGAATCTTCTTAAATTTTTTCATGAATAAATCCCTCCATATTCATAAATATAGTTTATGTTTACGATGGTTAAACTATATCAGAATAAAAAGGGACTTTATACGGAGTATCTTTTGAATTATTTTCGATAATTTATGAATTAAAAAACATAAATTTAATATTTTTTAATTAGTTAAGTTTTTTTATTAAAAGTTGGATTTTTTATTCTCGGATCAACTTATCTAGTATTCTCTACTATTAACTATATCCTGAGTAAGCTGAGTTATCTCATATTCCTTATCATCCACAGTCACGCTTGTTACTGTATCATCATAGGAAAATGCACTCTCCTTAACATAGGTATATTTAAAGTAATCTTCGCCATTCTCAATTGCCTTAATGATATTCTGAATCTCTTCTCCCTGAAGAGGATTACATTCAACATCCAGAGCTATCTTTCCTTCGAGCACTTTTGTAAGACCAGAATTAGCAGCATCAAATGAAATAACCAGGACTTCACCTTTATCTATATTTCCGCCTACTGTTTTACCTGCCTCTTCCAGCGCCTCGATAGCACCAATTGCCTCGTTATCATTTTCACAATAAACTACATTAATATTGTCATGCTCACTAAGAAGGTTAGCCATAACCTCTTTACCTTTTGCCTGAGTGTAATCAGCCGGAACCTGAGCTATCAAATCCCAACCATACTCTCCAGAAGCTTCAAGAATACTATTTGTTCTTCCAATCTGAGCTGTGGCACCAAGTGTTCCCTGAATATCTACTATATGTAAATCTTCCGGAGCCACGCCCTTTGCTTCGGTATAACTCTTCAGCCATTCACAGGCAATATGCCCCTCTTTACTGAAGTCCGAACCAACCCAGGCTGTAACCAGATTAGTATCATCCACGCTAACTCTTCTGTCCACAACTATAACAGGAATATCTGAATCCTTTGCTTCCTGAAGAACAGTATCCCATCCAGTCTCAGTAACAGGAGCAAGTACAATATAATCCACCTCCTGCTGAATAAAATTCCTGATGGCAATGATCTGTTTATCCTGTTTTTGCTGAGCATCATCATACATTAGGTCATAGCCGTTTTCCCTTGTAAATGTTCCACGGATAGATTCCGTATTTGCTACTCTCCAGTCAGACTCCGCTCCCAGCTGAGAAAATCCAACTGTGATAACATCAAAATCATCATAGCTTTCCTCTGTTTCTGCTTCAGTTTTCTTTCCACAACCAGAAAAAGCAAAAAGCAGTGCAGCTACACCACAAACAAAATTTAATTTCTTTCTTTTAAATCTTTTCATATTATCTTCTTTCAAATAAATCTACTGTTTAGGAATACGGACTGTAACTGTAGTTCCTTCATCAAGAGTACTATCTACTTTTATTCCGTAAGCTGCGCCGTATTGCATCTGAAGACGTTTTTCAACGTTTGCCATACCAAAACCATTTTGTTCTTCTACTACTATATTTCCAGCTATAAGAGATTTGAGTCGTTCCAGTTCTTCTTCACTCATACCTTTTCCAGTATCCTGAACTGTGAAGACTATATCGTCTCCATCTTCATTTCCAGTAACCTTTATGGAACCTCCACCACGCTTATTCTTTATTCCGTGATAGAGTGCATTTTCTACTATAGGCTGAAGGGTCAGCTTCTGAATATGATACTCAAGAATGCTTTCCTCAAAATCAATTTCAAAATCAAGAATATCCTGATATCTGTATCTCTGAATCTCCAGGTAGTTCTTAACGTGTTCTCTCTCATTCTGAATCGTGATCTCACTCTGGCCCTTACTAAGAGAGATTCTGAAGAAGCTTGAAAGCTCCTGAATTATCTGAATAGCCTTCTGGTTCTCTCCCGCCTCAGTCATCCATATGATGGCATCCAATGTATTGTAGAGGAAATGTGGATTGATCTGTTCCTGAAGAAGCCTCAACTCTGCATCCTTAGCATTCTCCTGTTCCTTATGAATATCTTCGACAAGAGTTTCAATCTCTTTAACCATGCTGTTAAAACTTTCTGCCAGAGTTTCCATCTCATCATTACTTTCCGGATGATAGGAAACCGAGAAATCTCCACCAGCAAATTTTTCCGTCATATCCACAAGCTCTGTGATTGGTTCAGTAATATTCTTTGAAAGCTTCCAGGAAACAACATATATAAATACGATTATTATTATAAGAAGAATCACAAGAATTCTCATGGTGGTGAGAAGGCTGGCAGCCACATCTCTACGAAGCATTTCCATGTTTGTTGCTTCGTCATAAATATATTTCTGGATGTCCTCCTGAATAAGAGATGTAAGCGTGCGGATGTTCATATCCAACATCTCCATATTCTCATCGTAGTGTCCACCCTCTTCTACATTTACAAGGATATCATCTACTCGCTCATCCAGGATTCCCAAAAGTCTTATCAGCGCATCCAGATCAGAACGCACATTTTGTTCTGTGGTTTTATCTCTTAAGTTTTCAAAATGCTTTTTAGCATCACTAATAAGAGCTTTAGGGTCTTCATCCTCGAGTTTCTTTTCAGGATCGGTCCAGTTTGCTGAACCTGTTATGATCCTGTACATCATCTCGTCCATGGAATCCTTAAAGCTCATATTGTACTCATTTGCGCTTGTGATATTTCTTACCAGAAGATCGTACTCCTGATAATAGCTGTACATCCTTGTCACCGCAAAACATATAAGGATGATCAAAGGCACAACGCAAATCCATATGTATGAAACAAGCTTCGACTGAATCCTGCTCATTCTTTTTGTTTGTTTGTCCTTCACGATTCTTTCTTGATCCTTCTATATTCTTTTGGAGACATCCCCTGTGTCTTCTTAAATATGTAACTGAAATAATGAGGATCTCTATAGCCAACCTCAAATCCTATTTCAGATGTCTTCATAGATGTACATGTCAGAAGATCTTTTGCCTTGTCCATTCTGACTGTTGTCAGATAATCTATGAATGTATCTCCTGTTTCCTTTCGGAAAATTGCACTAAAGTGATTGGAGCTTACATTTACGCTAGAAGCCACAAACTGAAGGGACATATCATCATTCTGATAATTATCCTGTATGTACTTCTTAGCCTTTTCGATTATCTCTGTATACTTCTTATCTGATAACTGATTTCTGTAATCGATCATCAGTCTGAGAAGGTCTTTTATATAATTCTTGGAAGCATCCACATTCTCAATATATTTAACAGGATCACTCAGATCACCCAGCATTTCCGGCGCCTTATCCTTATCAATTCCAAGTCCATCCAGGAAAGTAATGGAACTGATGAGTGACTCTACCAAAACATATTGACGGAACATTATAGAACGAATAGCTTCTTCGCCCATTCCCACGAAGTATTCATCAACCAGATCATCCACCTCAGAAAGAGTTCCACTCTTAAGGAAGTTGTAGATAGTCTTCTGAGAAATAAGCTTAGTATCAACTGATTTGATATCAAGCTTATTAATATCAAGATGTTCCATGTTAATGTTATCAGGAGAAGCATCCTTCTCAGCCTTCAGGCTCTCTCCAATCTTGTCGCCAGCTTCATCCTCGTCGCCAAAGAAAATGCGACTGTCATCACACATGAACCTTTCAGCAAATTTACGGCTGGCATCTACGTAAGAACGATTAACATCTCTAATCCTTTCTACCGGCTTACCAACTGAAATAAAAAATATACGATCAGCATATTCTGTCATAAGGTCCTTGATCTTGTTTATGCCTTCTTCAATATTCTTTTCGAGCTCTTCTTTCGAATCAGCTTTCTCTAGGAAGCAAAGAACATCTCCAACCTGATCATAAAGATAAACATGCCCTTTATCCGAATATATTTCTCTTATCTTTGCATATATTTCTTCGGTTATACCTGAATACTCATTAATCTCTCCAACACTTTCATTCCTTGGAAAGACCTGCATAAGAGCTATGGCATAAAATGCAGCCGTTATATCAATATCAAGTTCTCTGCCTCTGCCCAAAGATTCCTGCATGGAAAGCTTTCCATCTATCATATCGTGGATAAACTTCTGTCTTTCCAGAATCTTTATTTCTTCTCTGTCCCGGATGTACCTTTCGCGGGCTTCTTCTTCCTGTTTTTCTGTCTTAATGGAATCTGCAATCTTACGAAGTTCCTGTATGAGATTCTCACCGGAAACCGGCTTTAAAATGTATTCTTCAACACCTATACTGATGGCCTGCTTTGCATAATTAAAATCATCATATCCACTAAGGACAAGAATCTTAATATTCGGAAGCTCCTTCTTAACCAGCTTTGAAAGCTCCAGTCCATCCATAAAAGGCATACGTATATCCGTGATAAGAATATCAGGCTTGGTCTTCAGAATCTTAGGAAATGCAACTTCCCCATCTCCTGCTTCACCAACAAGTTCAAAATCGTTGGCTTCCCAGTTAACTGACTTCTTAACACCTTCGCGGATTGCATATTCATCTTCAACGAGAAAAACCTTAATCATATATCCCCCTAGTTTTGACCATAATAAGCATTCTCGCCATGCTTACGGAAGAAATGCTTATCTCTGATGCAGTCCGGAGCTACCTTCACATCCGGATTGATCAGTTCAGTCTTAAGTGCCATCTTGGCTACTTCTTCTAATACTACTGCATTATGAACAGCCTCGGCAGCATCCTTACCCCAGGTAAAAGGACCATGATTGGTACAAAGAACACCTGGTGTATACATTGGGTTAAGTCCTCTCTCATCAAAGGTTTCGATGATCACAAGACCTGTGTTCTTCTCATATTCTCCATTTATTTCTTCCGGTGTGAGACTTCTTGCACAAGGAATCTCTCCATAGAAGTAGTCAGCATGAGTTGTTCCATAAAGTGGAATGCTTCTACCAGCCTGTGCCCAGGAGGTTGCTTCAGGAGAATGAGTGTGAACTATACCGCCTATCTCTTCATATCTTTTATAAAGTTCCAGATGAGTTGGTGTATCTGAGGAAGGTTTATATTTTCCTTCAACCTTATTTCCCTCTAGATCCATAACAACCATATCATCTGGTGACATTGTATCATAATCTACGCCACTTGGCTTTATAACAAATAAATTTGTAGTTCTGTCTATAGCGCTTACATTTCCCCAGGTATATGTAACCAGCCCTCTCTTTGGCAGTTCCATATTAGCCTCGTAAACCTTTATCTTAAGTTCTTCTAACATAATGCGTCCTTTCCGAAAAGTTTTATCTATTATTACAAAACATCAACTGCAGCTTTCTCAATAGGAATGCTGGCTTTAAATGCCTTCATGAATTCATCAAATCCCTGAACCTCAGCAGCATCCGCTGTGATTGTTGTTCCTTCTTCGCCTGCAAATATTTTATCACTTAAGTAATCTGATAGCGAGCCCGAATCCACATTCATAAGATACAGGGCAAGCACTGCCATTCCCCAGGCTCCGCCTTCACCAGCAGTCTCCATTACTGTGATAGGACCACCTGTTGCAGCAGACATTATTCTCTGTCCTACTTCCTTAGTCTTAAAGAATCCTCCATGGCCGTAAAGCTTATCAACCTTAACATCCTCTTCCTTGAGAAGAATATCCAGACCAACCTTAAGAGTACTTACTGCAGAATAAAGATGCAATCTCATAAAGTTTGCAAATGTGAAGTTTGCATTTATCTTTCTCGCAAATACAGGGCGTCCCTCATCAAAACCTGTAACTGGCTCACCAGAGAAATAATTGAAGCCCATAAGTCCGCCACAATCAGCATCTCCATCCAAAGCAGCCTTAAAGAGTGTTGTATAAAGCTTATCTGTATCAACCTCTGCACCAATCGCTGCTGAATACTCACGGAAGATATTAGCCCATGCGTTTATATCTGAAGTACAGTTGTTGCAGTGAACCATGGCAACATCATCGCCAACAGGTGTTGTAACAACATCTATTTCTTCATGAACCTTGCTGAGTGCCTTTTCCATAACAACCATAGCAAAGATAGAGGTACCAGCTGAAACATTTCCTGTTCTTACAGCCACGCTGTTTGTAGCAACCATACCTGTTCCAGCATCTCCTTCAGGTGGGCACATTGGAATTCCAGCCTCAAGATTTCCGCTTACATCCAGCTTAGCAGCACCTTCAGCTGAAAGTGTTCCAGCTGACTCTCCAGCCACAAGAACCTTTGGAAGGATTCCTCTGATATCCCAGTCAAATGAATAAGGAGCAAGAAGCTTGCTATATTTATCCAGATACTCAGCATTATAATTTCTAGTCGTACTATCAATTGGGAACATTCCAGATGCATCTCCAACTCCCAGAACCTTTTCACCACTGAGCTGCCAGTGAATGTAACCTGCAAGTGTTGTAAAGAAGGTAATGTCCTTTACATGCTCTTCTTTATTCAGGATTGCCTGATGAAGATGAGCTATGCTCCAGCGCTGTGGAATATTAAAACCAAATTCTTTAGTCAGCTCTGCTGCAGCTTCTTCTGTAATTGTATTTCTCCATGTTCTGAATGGAACAAGAAGATTATCATCCTTATCAAATGCCATATAGCCGTGCATCATAGCACTAAAACCAATGGCTCCAACCTTTTTAATAGTAACCCCATATTGATCCTGAACGTCCTTCAGAAGATCTGCGTACGCATCCTGAAGTCCCTTCCAGATCATATCCAGACTGTAAGTCCAGATTCCATCTACATACTGGTTCTCCCAGGCAAATCCTCCCTGAGCAATTGGCAGACCCTTATCATCCACCATAACCGCCTTGATCCTTGTTGAACCAAATTCTATTCCTATTGCAGTTTTACCTGCTTCTATAAGTTCTTTTGTTCCCATCTTTTGTCTTCTCCTTTCGACATAATAAATCATTTTAATTCTATCATTTTCCCAGCGGTTATTAAATGTAAATTCTTATCCAAAATTGTTGATTTTTTCTTAAATATATAAAGCTTTTTGTTCTGTTTTTTTTACTCTAACGTGTTATAATAAAGTTGCTTGTAATTTATACTAAAGAGGCAGGAAATGAGCAGACGTAAAGTTGCGGTATTCACCGCTAGTATCTATCAGGATATGTCCAAAGAAACTCAATATGGAATAATCCAGGCCGCCAGGAGAAATGATATAAAGCTTACATTCTTTACAAGCTTTAGCGATAATTTCTCACGTCAACAGTTTGAACGTTACAGAAACTACGACAGCGGTGATTTTGCTGTGTTCAGCTTACCGGATCTTAGTTCCTACGACGGACTTATCTCCCTTGATACATATATGCCTGACCTCTATATAGAGCCTCTAAATGAGCTTAAAGCAAAAGCCCAGTGTCCAGTAGTTACTCTGGGTGAAGAAAGAGATTTTACCTACAACGTCATAAATGATCAGGACAGATCTCTCATGGAGCTTATCGAACATCTTATAATCGAACACGGATGCACAGATATATTTCACGTTTCAGGAAAACCTGAGCTTGAATTTTCTCAAAAAAGAATTGAGATATTTAAAGAAACTCTTGCGAAGCATAATCTTCCAAATGGGGATGACAAAATAGTAACAGGCGATCTTTGGTATGACTGTGGCGACAGAGTTGTTGATGAGATTCTGAAGGCATATTCAAATAATGCGAGTAAGCTTCTGCCAGATGCTATCGTTTGTGCAAATGATTATTCAGCACTTGGTGTAATAAAGGCACTTAAGAAGAGGGGCTATAGGATACCTGAAGATGTTCTTGTAACCGGATACGATAATGTTTATCAATCCATGTACAACACCCCATCTCTTACTACTTCTGCCCAGCCATTTAGTCAGGTTGGTAATGACGGAATTAATATCCTTGTAAATCTTTGGAATGGCAAAGAGGTCGAAAGAACAACCAAAGAACCAGGCATACTTATGAAACGTCAGTCCTGTGGTTGTACTCCAACAAAGCTTTATAAACAGGATTCTCTCAGAGATGAATTTGAAGCCCGCATTTTACGACTTGGAGATTTAGCTCAGACAAATACAAACCTTATTATGGGTGTTAATAGTTCAGAAACAGCTTTCGAGCTCTTCAATGAGATTGAACAGAACTGTCTTAGAAATACCGGCTTCAGTAATGCCGTTCTCTGCCTTATGAAAGGCTGGGAAAACCACGTGGTAGTTACAGACAGAGATCAGATTAAAGATGAGAAATTCGAAGTTGTCTGTGGAATGTACAATAATAAGCCTATCAGGCGTCAATGGATGAAAGCAGGTCAGCTTCTTCCAGAAGAAATGGAAAATGATCCAGAACCTTATTTCATTTTCCCTATTCATAACCTGCAATACTTCATGGGTTATTTCATAGTATCTCCTGATCTCGAGAAACTTAACCAGCTTAATATTAAATCCTGGCTGGTCAATATCAGTTCAATGCTTGAGAACTGGCGTATCAAACAAGAGCTTAAGGTCTCAGTTGAGAGACTCCGCAATCTCTATATCACCGATATGCTTACAGGTCTTTATAACAGGCGTGGATTTAACCTTTATTTCAACGACTTTTATGATGAATGCATTTCCTCAAAGACTGAGCTTGTAACATTCCTTGTGGATATGGATAATCTAAAGATAACAAATGATAATTATGGTCACGATGAAGGCGACTATTGCTTATGCACTATCGCCAACGCTTTGCAGGACTCTACCACTGGAGACGAGATCTGTGTAAGAACTGGCGGCGATGAGTTTGTAGTCCTCGCAAAGAATTATACTGATGAGCGAATTAAAGAATACATCAAAAATGTTAAGGATAACATTGAGAAGAAACGAACTGATGATAAAAAAGAATTCAGTATCGATGTAAGTATTGGCTACTACGCAAATATCCCTCAGGAAGATGATAAGAGAAGTATCAATGACATCTCCGAGGAATACCTGAGATTTGCAGATAGGGAAATGTATAAAGAGAAAAAAGCACATAAACAGGCTAAGAAATAAAAGCACTGAGAATCCTAGATTCCCAGTGCTTTTTTAGCAAGCTCGTCAGCACGTTCATTTCCAATATCGCCTGAATGTCCCTTTACCTTATGGAAGTGGACTTTAAGACGTAATTTTATCGAATCGTAAAACGCCTTATAATTAATTGTTCCAGACTTGTTTGTCTGCCAGCTTCCATTTGCCCAATTTTCAATTCCAGCGTAATCATAATAAATATCTATACTCTTGATATCATGCTCCAACGCATAAGACATTGCGTGCATGGCACCTTCAATCTCACCGGCCACATTTCGCATCAGGCTCATTTCTTCATCAGAAAACTTCTCGCAGTTTTCTACAATCTTCTCTCCATCATAGAGAAGCATACCATAGGAATATTCACCTGTGGATTCGTTGTAGCTTCCATCTACATATGCAATAGCCTGACTCTTCATCTTAAGCTTTAAGAATGGAATAAGTTTAACCTGCTTTGATACATTTTCTTTTTCTTCCCCAAGAAACTCCCGAGCTTCTTCTATAGTTCCAAAGCCCTTAAATATTGCTCCAGGAAAACCAAGAACATTATCTTTACACTCATCCCATGATTCGTAAATTCCAGGATTAACTCCTTTTTTTACGGCATAATACTTACCTGCCATAACTTCCCCTTTCAAATTAAAAATCCTTTTCTTTCGAGAAGGATAACGCCAAAAACATGATTAATTATACCACCTGTTAATTATTATTATCAATTGCATTTACTTATAGGTTAGTGATACAATGCAGTGAGTTGCCCGAAAGTGGCGCTAATCAGAATCTAAGGAGCCTTAATATGAAGGACTATATAGTTAGAGGAATGGCCGCAGGAAATGAAATTCGTTTTCTGGCCGCATATACAAGAGAAACTGTTGAGACTGCAAGGACAACACATAATCTAAGTCCGGTATGCTCTGCCGCCCTTGGCAGACTTCTTACAGGCGGTGCACTTATGGGTGCCATGTGTAAAAATGAGGATGATGTACTCACCCTTAAAATAAATGGTACCGGTCCAGCAAAGTCACTTACAGTTACAGCTGATGCACATTCAAACGTAAAGGGTATTATCTACAACAATGCAGTTGATCTTCCACTTAAGGAAAATGGTCATCTGGATGTAGGCGGTGCCATAGGCAGCGGAACTCTCGTAGTAATAAGAGATGAAGGTCCAGGAGAACCATACGTTGGTCAGACAGCTCTGGTAAGCGGAGAAATCGGTGAAGATTTGACCTACTATTTTGCAGAAAGCGAGCAGATACCTACTTCTGTAGGTCTGGGCGTACTGGTAGATAGAGATTTCAGTATTAAACATGCCGGCGGATTCATCATTCAGCTTCTGCCATTCGCATCTGAAGAAACAATATCAAAACTTGAAAACAGTCTGGCGAATGTTCAGTCAGTTACAGACTACTTCAACAAGGGAATGACTCCAGAAGAAATGATGAGAGATATCATCGGCGAAAAGGTATTCGGATCAGATATAATGATAGAGGAAACTGTGGATACCCAGTACCACTGCAACTGCAGCAGGGAAAGAGTCACAAAAGCTCTTATAAGTATTGGTAAGGATGAGCTGAAATCCATGATAGATGATGGCGAACCAGTAAATCTTCATTGCGACTTCTGTAATACAGATTATGAATTCACCATCCCTGAGATTCAGGAAATATACAACAGTCTATAAATAATCTATAAAAAAACTGAGGATTTAGTCCTCAGTTTTTTGATTCTTCTTTTTATCTCGGTCACGCTTTGAAAATATACAACCACAATAATCCTGCCTATACAGGCCATATTCTTCAGAAAGCTCAATAGACCTTTTATATCCATTCTTTTTCTTAAAATCACTAAAGAGAAAAATCGGAACCTTTTTGCCTACCCCTTCCTCTTCCATTTCACGTCGCATCTGGTTTTCCAGTTCCATTCCTATTTCGTTCAGCCAGCTGGCAACCTTATAAGGACTAATGGAAAGTGTTGTGGAGAAATAATCAAAGCCATGAGACTGAGCATATTCAGCAGTCTTCCTAAGTCTTAGCTTATAGCAGTCATAGCATCTCTCACCTCTTTCAGGCAGCTCCTCTCTTCCCTTAGCCATCTCATAGAAAACCTCGGGTTCATAATCCCCTTCGATAATACTCACATCTCTGGCAAACGGAGCCTCCTTTGTAAACCTGATCAGTTCATCCAGACGCTTATCATATTCCTGTCTTTCATCTATATTTGGATTATAAAAATAAACAGAAATATCAAAATAGCCCTCCAGCACCTCTAAACAGTGAGAACTACAAGGACAACAACATGCCTGAAGCAATAAAGTAGGCTTAGTTTCTTTATCTTCAACATTTTTTAATTGTTTTTCAAATTCCTGATAATAATTCATTTTTTTATCTATTATTTACAATTCTGTATAATTTTACTAGTTGACTTTGTATAACTTATACAATATACTTAAAGATGTAAAAACCAAGGTGAAGGAGGTTTTGACATGACTGTAGAACAAGCTATCAAGAAATATAAGTTAGAGCCTGTAAATGTATATACTGCAAAAGTCAAAGCCAAAGAGCTTAATGTAGAAGAAGTATTATACATGAATGTGCAGAAGAACAAATATGCTTACATTATCCGCGATGGTGCCAGAGGTACCATGCTTTATAAGGATGAAAAGAGTATGTACACAAAGATGTATAAAGGTCTTAAGATGATTCCTCTTGATCCTTGATTATGTAATGCTAATAATGAAGCAGGTGCTGAGCACCTGCTTTTTTTTGTTACTCTACTTTATTTCGCTCTTTGTCTTTAATACCTGATTCAAATGCTCTACGCACTTCTCATCCAGATCAAGAAGATAAATCTTCTGGTTATCTCCCTCTCCAACGTAAATGGCAACAACCTTGTCACCAGCACCTTTTCCAAGATATTTATAAACCTTATATTTTCCAATACTGATATCGTTCATTGTGTGCTCATCATCGGCAGATGTCATCTTAGACATATTATCAGCCTCAATAGAAGCAACCTGTTTTCTTCTCTTAGCACCATATATCTTGGCTATATCAATATCACCATTAGTGATAATGAATTCATATTCTACCTTTAGTCCATCCTTCAAGAAAACTATGAGAGCTATACCTCCACAAACAAGCAGAACTCCCAGTGGCGGAGAAAGCAACACCAGTACTAATGAAGCTGCTGTCAGAGCTATCACAAATGACAGTCCCAGAATGCTTCCTATACTTGCTTTTGTTTTAATAAGTCTCTCGCTGTATCTATCCATTTATTTTTCCTCGTGTTTCTTTTTCATATTTTCCATAAACTCACGCTCTTTATCCACATCAGTAAGTCCACGGCCTTCAACCTCATCTACTATACCAGTAGTGACATTTCTATATACATAATTATCAACTGTCTCCAGCAGGGCAATTGACTGACAGGATATTCCCAGACCCTCGCCAGTAAAACCAAGTCCTTCTTCTGTAGTAGCTTTTATGTTTATTCTATCAATCTCTATCTCGAGAGTATCTGCAATCTTCTCCCTCATCTCCTGGATGTAACCAGCCATCTTTGGTTTCTGAGCGATTATGGTAGCATCTATATTTCCTATAATGTAAGCTCTCTCATCCAGCATTTCTTTAACAACGCTAAGAAGTTTCAAGCTGTCGGCACCTTCATATTTAGGATCCGTATCAGGAAAATGCTTTCCTATGTCTCCAAGAGCAGCCGCTCCCAGAAGGCTATCCATAATAGCATGAGTGAGACAGTCTGCATCTGAATGTCCCAGAAGTCCCTTCTCATAAGGAATGTTCACACCACCTAAAATAAGAGGTCTGTCTTCTACCAGCTTATGAACATCGTATCCCATTCCAACTCTCATAAACTACTCCTCCCAAACGACATCCGATCCGTCGTCTACATATCTTCCATCAAAATAAACCTTTACAACAGTTATGATGTTTGAAAGACCAAGGATCATCATGAAAACACCGATAATTCTTACAAGTGTTCCTGCAATATCAAGAGGAATAGCTACAAGTACAAGACCAAGGATCAAAGTGATAATATCGTTAATTATATAGACAATAAAGCTATCACTTCTTCCCTTTATCATATATGCATCGTGAATTCTGAATGCAGCACTCACCAGGACCATAACACCAATAGCCTTAATTATAAATGCGGCAATTACCGATGGAAATGCTATACAGATTATTCCAAATATTATTATGGTTATGGCGATGGCCATAGTTGTTGGTGAATATGCAGCCATAAGTGTACATGCCAGAATAGCACCTACAAGAACAAAGACTATTCCGACAACCTTAACTGTAAGATTTATGGCACTTCCTGGATATAAAACAAAGAACAGTCCCACTATAATCATTATCACTGGGACAAGAAGTGCTCTTCCATTCTTCTCAAAAAAACCTTTAAATGATTTTGAATTCATAAGATTTACTCCTTAAAACAACTTACACAAGTATATCACTATTCCTTAGGATATTCCATATTTCCTTTGCCACTGCATCCTCTGCATGATGGCCAATTATATGGTCCGCAGCGTCTAATGCTATCTGAGACGAATTGCTGACAGCATATCCCACTCCGGCAACACGGATCATCTCAGCATCATTATCAGCATTACCAAATGCAGCCACCTCAGAAATTGGAATATTCAGATACTGACACATGCGCTTAAGGCCATTAGCCTTACCACTTTCTTTATAAGATATTTCAATCAGCTCTGGAATTGAGGATGTGAAATAAATGTCATCCACCTCGTTAGCCAGTCTGCCCATCAATTCATCAAAAAGAGATGTATCAAAAACATTGTAGTTCATACAATCCAGGTTATGCTTGTTTGCCTGAATAAAACCTCGTATATCATCCTCAGGACGTCTTGTTTTTCTAAGATACTTCTTTCTATGTTCAGATATCTTTTCATTACTCAGAAGAGTATCCAGAAGTCTTCTATCAGAATGTGGAACCCCTTCGGTGAATGCATCTAAATAAATCACATCCTTGTAGTCATCTGCAATAGCTACAATCTGATCCACAGAACTTTGCTTAAGACACATAGAGGTTATACATTTCTTATTCTTTACATCAAATAGGTTTGCACCGTTTGAGCATATGGCATATCTGATTCCAGGAACCTCCAGCAAATAGTCAGGAAGGGAATAAAAGGATCTTCCACTTGCTATAACAGGCTCAATCCCCGCCTCAGCAGCTGCTATAAAAGCCTCTCTAGTGGCATCACTAAGTTTTCCCTCTCCGTCCAATGCTGTATCATCCAAATCAAATGCCAGCATGCTTATCTTATTAGCCATTTCATTTCCTTTAGTCGTTCGTAAGATTTTCTGCAGCCTCTAAAATCCTTGCCACAGCTTTTCCATCACAGGAACCCATGTATTTCTGATAGAATTCCTGAAGCTCTTTTTTATATTCTCCAGATTTAGAAGTAAATCTATCATCTTCTTTTATAGCTTCAATAACTTCATCTGCTGTTCTGCAAACAGGAGCTGGGAAGCTATCAATATCTACATATAGCCCACGCTCTTCTCTGTACTCATCCAAATCAGGACAAAACAGGATAAAAGGCTTTTGATAAATAGAATAATCAAAAAGCGTAGACGAATAATCGGTTAACATAATATCAACCACAGGAAGCAGCCTTTCTGTTGGGAGTTTCTTAGCTCTCTCATCAAAGTACTGTGGATACTGTCTCTTCATATGAGGATGTGGTCTGATAATAAGATAATAGTCTATAAGCTCTTTAAACTTCTCTTCCAGTCCCATATCCAGACCAGGGCATTTTGGATAGGCCGCATTTCCTGAAAATGTAGGAGCATAAAGGACTATCTTCTTTCCCTTTGCATCCGGATAAAGCTCATAGAAAGTATCCTTGCATTTCTGCTGCCATTTTTTATTAAATAGAATATCGGTTCTGGCAAGTCCAAGAGATTTTGTTATTCCTTCAGGAAGACCCAGAGCCTGCTGCCATACAGGAACGCACACAGGTGCACTTACTGTAACAAGATCATAGTTTGCGGTGACATTTCCCTTATAATCCTTAGGAATGTCATCCTTTGTATCATATCCCATTTTCTTCATGAGTCCGCCAGAGTGCCAAAGCTGAATAACCTTGGTTTCCGGTCTTTTCTCACAGGAGGATACAGGAAGAAAATAGCTGCAGATATAAACATAACCTGCAGCTGAATAATCTTTCATAAAATTTGTCATGAATTTCAGACTCTCCAGCATGGACATATCTTTTATATCTCTGCAATATACAACCGGCTGTTTACCTCTATTCACCAATTCCTTATAAACAGCCTTCATGCTGTAAGGAATTCCATTACTGTGCATATCAGCCATTATGATAAGGTCCTTATCTACCTTGTTTTTTCTTACGGCTTTTTTATAAACCGAAGGCAGATACTTATTCTGAATATATGATTTTATATATTGCTTAAGTCTGAAACCTATGCTCATTCTAATATCCTATTCGTTATCAATAACACCCTCTACAGAGTCTCCGCTTATACCTATAACATTGGCATTATTTCTCTCTGCAGCGGCATTGGTATTTTGATCCTGTTCAGTAGCATCTGTTGGGGTGGAGCTTTCCTTCTTTTCAGTATCTGTATCATCTACAGAAAGTCCGCCATTCTCAACAGTTCTCTTAAGAGTCTCAACCTCTGATGTCAGATTATCAATAGTTGTCTGCATTGTAGTCTGAGTTGTCTCATAAGATGAATTTTTCTTTGTAAGACTCTCAAGCTGCAGATTCAGATTTTCAATCTCATTATTCTTTGTGGAAATGGTCTCATTGTATGTAGTTTCCATTTCTCTTATCTCTTCTTTGTAATCCGATTTAATATCAGGCACAACAAGAAAATAGAATACTGCTACACCGATCAGCATTCCAGCCAGCATGTAGATATTTGAAAATCTGGCAAGATTCTGTTCCTTGTATCTCTTCAGACGAAGACTTCTTGTCTTCTCCTGCTCTTTAGGGAATATCTTCTTGGCAGGCCTTTCCTGCTCTATGCCATAATATTCATCAGTATCCTGCTGATTTTGTTGTTGTTCTAATTCGTTTAATTCCTCGTCCAGATCAGCCATTTTATTCCTTTCCTATGAGCTTCTCTATCTCACCAACCATATAGAGGGAACCTACGATAAGAAGGAGTGTATCTTCCTCCAATTCTCCAGTCGCAAGCCTCCAGGCATCTTCTATATTCTTAGTACCAACTATGGAGAAGTGCTTTTCATCAGGTGAATACTTTTGGAATAATTCAACCACCTTAGAAGCATCCAGTTTCCTGTCAGATGCCAATTCTCCAACATAGATATCTTCAAATGTCAGCTCCCTTGTGAGAATACTTATTATATCCCCATAATCCTTATCGCTTGAAACAGCAAAGAGAAGACTCATCTTCTTCCAACCGTCCCGCTCAGCTATGGATTTTACAGACTCCACAAAACGCTTTATTGCATCCTCATTGTGGGCACCATCCATAATGATATTCGGAGCCAGATACTGCATTCTTCCCGGCCAGCTAAACTTAGCCAGGGCCTTTTTCATATCTGTCACATCCAGCTCATCCTTTTCCTGCATCATCATAAATGCAAGAGTTGCTGTGACAGCATTATCTATTTGATAAAGAGCTTTAAAACCCTCTAAGGATTCTTCTCCAAGAAGTTTTAAAACACCATCTTTATATTTTACAACATTATAGGCTGGACTGACAAGTTTTCCAGCTTTTTCCTCTATTACCTTATCTGCCACATCACTGCCAGTATTATAGATGACAGGGACTCCAGGAACTATTATTCCAGCCTTTTCTCCCGCAATCTCTTCGATAGTATTTCCGAGATATTGCATATGGTCCATACCAATAGAGGTTATAATGCACACCTCGGGAGTTACCACACTTGTAGCATCCAGTCTGCCGCCAAGTCCGGTTTCGAGAACCACATAGTCGCAGTTCTGCTCCGCAAAATAAAGAGCCGCCATTAAGAATACATATTCAAAAAATGCAGGATGAGCCACCTCTTTATCAGAATCCAGCAGCTCATCAATATCGCCCTTTACCCTATTAAATATATCAGTAAAATCCGCATCACTTATATCTATCCCGTTGATGGAAATCCTCTCATTCATCTTCATGAGATGAGGGGAAGTGAAAAGACCTACCTTATAGCCCTGTTCCTCAAGAGCCAGCGCCAGCATCTTGCAGACTGAACCCTTTCCGTTAGTTCCCGCCACATGAATAGATTTGAATTTATTCTCAGGATTCCCAATCCTAGAAAGGATAGCCCTTGTATTATCAAGATGCGTTTTTGCCGCAAATCTTGGAATACTAAGTATATATTCTGTTGCCTCGTTGTAGTCCATCTGTTTCATTTGCTTATCTATTATCTACCTTTTCAGGATACATATCATGATGAGTAAGTCTGTCCCAGGCAACCTGCTCCCATTTTGTTCCAGGCTTTCCATAGTTTGTATAAGGGTCTATTGAGATTCCTCCACGAGGAGTGAACTTTCCCCAAACCTCTATATACTTAGGATCCATCAGCTTAACAAGGTCCTTCATGATCTTATTAACACAGTCTTCATGGAAATCACCATGATTTCTGAAACTAAAAAGATAAAGCTTAAGGGATTTACTCTCAACCATCTTTACATCTGGAACATAAGAAATATAAATCGTCGCAAAGTCTGGCTGTCCTGTTATAGGGCAAAGACTTGTAAACTCCGGACAATTAAACTTTACAAAATAGTCTGTATCCTGATGCTTATTTTCGAAGGTTTCAAGAAGGCTTGGATCGTAGTCCTGTGGATACTTTACTCCCTGATTACCTAGTAATGTCAAATTCTCATTTTCACGTTCTTTCATTTGTATTTCCTCTTATAATTTATACTCACGCCAATTATTGTAATGGATTTCTCCCAATCTTGTAGAATACAGGATAATATCCTTAACCTTGTGGCCTGTTAGTTTTTCCAGAGTGAGAGCATAAAGGTACATCTGAGCAGCATATCGTCCCAGAAGCTCCTCTCCGCTTTCCACATTGTCTGTCTTATAATCGACAAGTATTATATCATCATCTGGCCCCTGATAGAAGTATGCATCTATAATACCCTGGATCATAATGTAATCTTTTGTGATATCACGAATATGACCATCTTCTGCCGAAAGCTCTACCTTTGCTCCTACACCTGGAATTTCATCAGGTCGGAGTCCTGCTATAAACTGTCTTTCCCTATAGAGCTTATCCTCCATAAATGCTTTTCGCATCATCTGGAATAATGATCCTTCATCTTCACTATAGAACTTCAAAAGATAATCTATCTTTACTAATTCCTTTTCTTCATCTTTAAAATGCAGTTCAGAAAGAGCACGTTCCATTTCAAATTTCAGGCTCTCTTTGGAAACCACATTTCCGTAATCAAGATTTTCGAAGATGGCATGTATGATGGTTCCGCGAAGAGCTGCCTTTCCAGTCATCTCTGCAATCACTTCTTCCGGAAGAACCTCTTCTGGAGCATTTGTCTCTTCAGGAAGCGCTGACTCATCTTCCTTATATTTTTCCATCTCCATATGCTTTATCTCTGAGACAGACATCTTCGTTGCAAGGCTGGTTTCAAATGGATACTTATAATCATAAGGATTCTCACCATCCAGAGTATAAACCTTGAGATTATCGTTAATCTTTTCAAGAAGTTTTTCTGTACTCTCTTTGTAGTCCAGATTCTTCTTTACAAATTTCTTTTTGAAATCCTGAACTATCTCATCTTCAGAAACAGCATTACATTTTATAGCTGGTTTTTCATCGCTATTATTCATAGCAAAAAGCACAAAGTCCATATAACTCTTACAAGACATTGGTGTAACCGGAACTTTAGTAGGAGCATATCCCAGCATTACCAGCTTTTCCTTAGCTCTGGTCATAGCAACATAAAAGAGTCTGGCCTCTTCAGCCTTTATTTCTTTTTTTTCAAGGAGACTTACAACCTCTCCCTTAATACTCTTCTTCTTGACTTTAACACCTGATTTAAGAGTCTTGATATTATCGATAATAAGATGATAATCAGAGCTTACAGCAACGGCACCTTTCTTATCATTAAACCTGAATGCCTTCTCAAGCATTGGAATTATAACAATTGGGAACTCTAGTCCCTTACTCTTATGGATAGACATTATCCTTACAACCTGATCAGTTCCTGTTGCAGCATTTGGATCATCAAAATCCATATTATGAATGCGACACTTATCAATATATCTCAGGAAATCCAGAAGGCTGGCTGTACGCACGCTTTCAAACCTTCTTGCATAAACTCCCAGCTTCTTTATATTTGCAAGTCGTCTTCTTCCATCCGGCATAGCAGCCACAAAGGTTTCAATCCTTGTATCTACAAGCACTCTATCCAGCATATCTGAAATACTAAGATAAGGTCGAAGTTCAGTCCACTTACTGAGCATCGTGCTAAAGCTTCTAAGTTTCTCAGCAATAGTTCTAAGGTTCGCATCATCAGAATTAATATAACCCTTTTCAAAAAGATTACATTTATCTGCAAGGCTCATTCTTCCATCTGCTGAAAGCCCTACTATGATTGCAAGATCAGTATCTGAAAGTCCTACTATATGCGATAGAAGAACTGATGCATAAGGAATATCCTGCTGAATATTATCAATTACTCGAAGAACAGATAACAATGTTTCAATTTCAATCGCATCAAAATATCCTTCAGAGTCATCAATATAAACAGGGATTCCCATCTGCTCATAAATACGAACCATATCCATATTACCAGTTATAATTCTCTGCAAAATCACAATATCGCCAAAGTCTGCTTTTCTGTATCTGGGATTATTATCACTCTCAGGTCTGTCTTCATTAAATGACTCGTTTAAAACAAATGCAGGAGGTTTAGTGTCGCTGCCATTCACCATTTCCAGAATGCGACGTCCTATCTCAACCGCCTGAACTTCTTCTTTTTCAAGAGAGATGTCATCTCTATTATCGCTCATCTCAATAAGATAAAGCTCCGGAATATCCTCATTAAGAAGATCAGTTTCTGGGAAATGGTTTCTATAATCATTTTTTTCAGGAACATGTAACTCTGTATTATGGTTATACTCTATTCCACCAAAATCCTCGGACATTATTTTTCTAAACACAAAATTTACGGCATCCAGAATTTCACCTCTGGATCTATAGTTCATATTTAGATTGATCAGAGCTCCGCCCTCATTCTTCAGATAATTAATACTTTTCTCAACAAAAAGTTCAGGTCTTGCCATTCTGAAACGGTAAATACTCTGCTTTATATCGCCAACCATAAATACATTCTTTGGATTACCAAGAGCATCTTTTCTGGCAACAGCATTCAGAAGATTCTCCTGAAGGTCACTACTATCCTGATACTCATCTATATAAATATATTTATATTCTCTTGATTTTCTTTCTCCAATTTCTGTAGATACTAATTTTTCTACATCAAAAAGAATATTAAACGCAGCATGAGAAACATCAGCAAATTCAAATTTTTTCTGCTTTCTCTTTTCCTCCAAAAGAGCCGCGTCAAAATCAGAAACTATGTTGATAAGACAATCGAAAAATCCTGCCCCTGCCTTACTATCTTCTTTTATTTCATCCTCGGTAAAGATAGTCTTAAACTCATCTTTAAATCCCTTTCTCATATTTGATATAGCATTTTGAGTTTCTTCTCCATAAAGCTCTTCAACTTTTTTCTTTACGGAAAATTTTTTCCATTGCGAAGGTACGGCAGCCTTCATTTCAGCTAATGTCGGTGCATTCATAATCTGTCCAAGAATGGCCACATCATCATTAAATACCTCAACTACCTTTTGAGCGACAGAAATCTTATCAATGTCTTCTTCCTCTTCAAAATATTCCGCATATTCATTAAGTGCATGAACGTAGCTTCCAGCCATCAATTTAAGATATCTTTTATAATCAACTACCCATTTCTGATTGATAGCATCCTCGTCAGTGACAATCCTCTCCCTTGCCTCCTCCAGCCATCTCTTTGAATCAGCAAAGCTCTGTGATACATTATGTATTTTTAAGATGAACTCCTTTATTGCACTATCATCTATATTTTTCCTGAATGCAAACGCTGAAAGCTCTTCCATGGTTTCATCGTCTTCATAATACTTATTAAGCACTTCCGTCAGAACATCATCTTTTAGAAGTTGAATCTCATTCTTATCGTAAATCTCAAAGTTTGGGTCCATTCCTACAAGACTAAAGTTTTCTCTGACTATCTTGTTACAGAAGCTATCAATAGTCATAATATCTGCATTTTCTGCAAGAGCCAGCTGACGGGCCATACGAGAATCCGTGTAAGCCATCTTTTCCAGGGCAGCAAGAATTTTGCTGCGCATCTGTGCAGCTGCCGCTATTGTAAATGTTACCACCAGAATCTCATCTATATCAGCAAGTCCCTGCTGAACAGTCTGAATTATTCTTTCAACCAGTACAGCAGTCTTACCAGAACCTGCAGCGGCAGATACCAGTATGTTTTGATCTTCAGTTATACTATCCAGCACATCCTGCTGTCTTTCATTCCAATGTGGCATATGCCCCTCCAGTTAAAATGACTTCTTAGTTATTTCTACTTCTTCACCCTGTTTTGCTTTTTCAGCCAAGACTCTCATCATCTCTGGACCCTTAAGCTCTGGGCGTGGAATATATCTTCTTTTACCTGCGTAATCAGTAAATCTGCAGACAGCTTTATATGAGCAGTAAGCACATGCGTCTGTCTGCTTATGAGCAAACTGTATAGGAGCTTTATCAAACTCTCCTGCAAGTATTCTATCAGCCGACTGTTTCATTACCTGCGCACTATAATCACCAATGCCGCATAAATCCTCGGTTGGTATTTCTTTATTTGAAATGCCCTTAGGAACAAGTTCCTTATTGATGGCATTTATAAGATCCGTCTCATTTTCAGGATCAAGCTTTTTGTTCTTATCCAGATCAATCACAGGGTCAGATACAGTATAGTAATACATACCCTCAGGAAGAACATCTCCCTCCTCATATCTGGCCTTTAGAATTTCTCTGACAATCTTTGTATATACAAGAAGCTGAATAGCTGTTCCCTGTTCTATCTCGGCAGGTTCAAATCCTTGAGAACCAGTCTTATAATCGATTACTCTGATATTAAGATTGCCCTCTTCCTTTGACAAATCCAGTCTATCTATCTTACCCTTAAGAGTAACAGGAACCTCTGAACCATCAGGTCTGTTAGCAACAAACTCAGCAGTGAATTCCTGTTCAAATCTATCAGGAGTAAAACCGCCCGCCACAATCTGGGTTTTCAAAGTCTTGATAGTTCTCTCAGCAAGCTTTTTGAGATTGCGTTTTACTTCTTTTGTTTTTCCATCAAGCTCCTGATCAGCCATAGCTTCTTCCCAGGCTGTGTCCAGGTTCTTATCCATCAGTTCAACCAGTTTAATATCATCTATATCATTCCAGTTATTTTCATGTTCTGCGCGAACCTCTAAGAAGGATTTCTCAAGAGCACTGTGGATGATATTTCCAACGTCATAATATTCAAGTTTCTTTTCTGGTCTTTCATTAAGACCCAATATGTACTGCAGAAAATATTCATAAGGGCAGCTTGCATATTTTTCCAGCTTTGATACAGATAGTCTGAGGTCAATATTTCTCATTATCTCATCAGGAATTCTGTCTGCTTTGTTGCTGTACTCCAATCCCGGAAGAATTGTTTCCAGTTCCGGAATACCGTCTGCACCAACGAAACCAATATATTTCACTATGTTTCCAAGAGTATCAGAATTAACTGCTCCGCTTCCCTGCTGATCTTCCAGACCATCTCTTATCCAGCTAATGAAATCCAGCTTATCACTGGCAGCAGTTCCAACAAGCTGCTCCGGTCTGCGATACTGATCATGAAAGTTTTCAAATAGTCTCTCCACTCTTCCCACAAGGAAGGATGGTTCTGCAGCTTCTCCATTCTCACCATTCGTGTGATAACTGATAGTCAGCTTATCTGCAGCCTTGGAGAAAATCTGATAGATCAGGAAGAGCTCATTTATACTCTGTTCCAGACCGTTTTCTGCCAGAGACTTGCCTTCACCAATATCCTTCAGAATATCCGACAGCTTATCCTTATCCTTTTCGGATAGGATTTTTCCAGCACCTCTACGCACTGGAACCACACCGTCATTCATATTTATAAAATGCACAACTTTAGCATCCACTATTCGAGATCTGTCCACGTCACATGCTCTTACCGAGTCAATTGTTGGAGGAATTACTCCCACAGAAATCTCGCTCACACCAGAAGCAAGTATCTCCGTAAAATCGTGCAGTGACATCACTTCTTCCCCTAAAAGATCCTCCGTCTCAAGTAGTATTTTATCCAAAAGCCCATAAAGGCTTCTCATAACTCTGGCATCTGTATGAAGTCCTTCTTTTTCGAGAATCTCCGCAGACTCTTCCATAGAGGACTCAAATCCAAGACTTTCCATAATGGATCTGAGAGCTGTGATAATATTTTTAACCTTTTCCGCCTTCTTATTAATACTTAGAAGCGGACTCAGGGAATCGAGAATCTGACATCTTACTGCATCCATTCTCTCACAGCGTTCTGTCTCTTCCTGAGTAATGTTCTTTCCATAAGGACGTATTTTCTTCTCCCACAGGGAAATGCCTCTTATCCCAGTTCTCAGCGCAAAGTTTTCCAGCTCATCCAGGGCGTGCTTATCCTCTATGTTAAGAACTCCAGTCTTAGCATATGTAAATAAACTATTATGATCAAAATCCAGATCTATTATTTCAAGGCTTCTGATCAAAGCCTCAGTATACGGATTCTTCCTCAGCATTCTGCTGTAATCAGAAAACAGAGGAATATCATACTCTTCAAATATCCTGCTTCCGTATCTGTCGAACCCTTCCACATCTCCTGTTACAACAACAATATCCCTGTATCTCAGGCCCGACTTAACCTCACGTCTTATAGCCTGCGCAACAAGTTTTATCTCGTCCTCAAGACTGTCAGTGTGATAAATGGAAATGCTATCATCCACTTCGCCCTTATATTCCTGAACCGGATAACGGAAAATGTTCTCTGAAAGATGACGAAGTGCCTCGCTTCCACCCGAAATACGATTGCATGTAGTTATAACAGGTTCCGTCATCATAACCTTCTGAAGAGCTTTAAGGCAGGCGGCACTTTGATGAAACAGCTCATGTTCCTGCAGCTTGTCTCTCATTTTTAGCGAAGCCTGGTCTAAACAAATTCCAAAGGTCATAGCCTCTGTTCTTTTTGCAAGCTCACCAATAACCGCCAGCTGATCTGGAGTATAACCTCTATATTCATCAAAGAAGAAAACCGTTCCATCAACAGTCTTAACCGTTCTATCTCCTTTAAGAAGTCTTACAAGAAGCTTCAGTCTTTCTTCTGAAATAGTTATTCCAGTTTCAGAAGGATCTATATCCAGGGTAGTACTCTTTTCAGAAAGCACCTGAACAAAACCTCTGTAAATCTTGGAAACATCTCTCAGCTTAGCCAGAAGACCATCATTGCCGGATGGCATTTTGCGAATGCATTCATCCAGATCATCTGGAGTAACATTATACTGAATCATTTCCGATATAAGAGATTTTACTTCACGCGTAAAACCTGTATGGTCCACACTGCCACCATATACATCCAGATCATTCTTGATTCTTCCAGAAACTACTCTGACCAGCATATTCTTTTCATACTCTTCCAGAACTGTAGTCTCTCTTACTCCCAGCTCTTCAAAAATACGATATGCCAGACGATTAAAACCCAGGATATCAATATTCATAAAACCTGGGCGACCATACAATTTATCACTTAATTCTATTAACTTTTTCTCGTATGCATTTCCGGCCTGATCAGGAACAATAACATAATAAAATTTATCCGGATTTTCATCCGCCTGCTTAAGAACTTCGCAGCAAAGATTATAGGTTTTTCCTGACATGGCTGGTCCTGCCAGCACGTTAAATTTTGCACTCATATCGTTTACCTTTTGACACCTAAATGACATACGGATTGCTCCATTGCTAAAGCAATTCTCGCAATCCTATTGTAACAAAAATCACATCTTGTGTAATTAGAAAAATGTATTTATAATAGATTTATGTTATTTATAAAAGAAGGGGGCTATTATGCAGACTTTTAAAATTGATTCACCTTATAATAATCTGATAAAGCTGAAGGTTTCACAGGGCCATTTCGCCACTATATCTTCACATATCAATCACTACATAGACCTTACAACACTTAAAGCCAGAGCTAGCGAAGCAAAGGCCGTTGCAAAGTCAATGAGTCATGATTATATAGCATCAACTATCGTAGATACTATTGTATGTCTTGATAATACAGATGTTATCGGCGCATACCTGGCGGATGCACTCACAGAGTCAGGAATCATGTCAATGAACCAGCATGGAACAATGTATGTTGTTACACCTGAGATCAACTCACTTGGACAGCTTACATTCAGAGATGATGTAGTTCCAATGATAAATAACAGACATGTACTTCTTCTTCTGCCAACTGCGACTACAGGTTATACAACAGAGAAGGTTATTGAATGTATCAAGTATTACGGTGGAAGCATTGCTGGTATATCAGCTATCTTCTCAGCTGTAGATAATGTTCAGGGATATGATGTTCATTCAATCTTCCATATGAACGATATAGAGGGATATGCATCCTACAATTCACATGAATGTCCATTCTGTAAAGCTGGAATGAAACTTGACGGACTTGTTTCAGCCGGTGGACTTTCACAGATTAAATAATAGAAATTAGAGCATAATAAAACCAAAACCGCCGCTTGTTTTAATCAAGCAGCGGTTTTTTCTTTTACTTCATAACATTTGCATTGATAATATTATCTTTGCCTTTCTCCAGTTTTTTATCATTTTTCTTTTCGTTTTCTGGCTTTTTCATTTCTTTAGCAACATTCTTAATAAACTTATTAAACAGCCCCTGTCCATTTCTTTCTCTGGCAGATGCAATAAGCTCTTCTTTAGGAGTCTCCTCCATCATTTTTCTGAAGCTGCTGGAGGATGTTATTTCGTTTACCCCTTTATTAAACTCTGATACAACCATTGCATTTACTATTTTGTTGCCAGATTTTAATTTCTGAACACTGTTTGCAATAGTATTGAAGTATATTACAGAAGCAAGTTCTAACTTTACTTCTCTATCCGATAAATCAGGATTATTCAAATGCGACTGATATTTACTAATTCTTCCATAAATTTCTGTCTCGGGATTTGCTATAACATCTCTGATCATCTGATTAGTCTTAACAACAGAGTATAACTTATTTGCTGTATCCTGTGCATAGCGTGCCGCTGCTATACGATTTTTTGGAATTGTTCCAGGATTTTCAGGATCTATACCTCGAGATTCCAATTCATCATATTTATACTGAGTATATATGATTGATTTTTCATTAACATCAGTGAGTCTTTCCATCAGACTATTCATATCATCTGCTGTTAACGAACCACCATTTCTCAGCTTTCTATCCAGTTCATTAACCCTGTTCTTCAAGGTATTAGTACTACCAAGCAGATCTGTATATTGATCGCCACCATAGAACCAGCTATATGAACTCTTAACTTCATCATACATGTATTTTGTATACTCTTTCAACTGATCTATGATTTCTCTATCATTTTTGCCTCTATTTGGCTGCTGATCATTAAAGGAAAGAAGCCTTCTATTATTAATCTCATTCTCAGCAGATTCTTCAAGCTGTTCAGTTTCAGTATTCTCTTTAGCCACGTCACTGAAGTCTTCTATTTCTGTTGCAAGAGCTTTACGCTTAGTTTTGTCAACATTTGCCTCAATATTATTATCATTAATGATATTGTTATTCATTCCAACCAGTAACATAGGAAGCATAACATCATATGAACTGATTACTCTATTAAAGAAGTTTGTTTTATCAAAATCAGCTGGATCAGCGGCAAGATCTGAAATCTTATAATTCGTCCATTCATTATCCTTTACAACGCTTATTGACTTATCTTTAATCTTATCGAAAACCTGATAAAATCTGTCTTTTGCAGCATCGATTTCACCCTGAGATAATCCCTGTCCTTCAAGAGTATGAGTAAGCGCATCTGGATCCATATGGGTTATACGATAAGCCATGGATTCTGAGATCACCTTTATATTTTCAATAGGTATACTATTTAAGATCGGCTCATCAGGATCAATCTTAGCTTTACCAAAGGAGTTATCATTATCTATTCCCATTATACGTATGCACTTTGGTGGATTATCATTATTAAATTCACAAAGGAAATTATTCTCATTTCTATCTACATTTCCACATATGAAATCCAATATCTGCATATCAGCAATATCTTTAAGAACCATAGTATTGTCGAATGCAGCCGAAGTAATAGTCGCCTCAGGTTCTCCCGGCTTTATAGACTCAATATTCTTTCCAGGCGCTTCCTCCATAAAAATACCATCATGTATTTTATTACCAATCTGAACCTGCATAGTTGAAGATTTAGCAATTATATCTCCTGCACCTAACAGTTCACTTACTTTCGAGAAAGCAACATTTCTAGTATCAATTCTTCCATTTTTGTCAGCGTTTATTCCCGCATTACCATAAGAAGCAGACACCTTGTTGTATGTCTGCTGAACATTGTTAAGGAAGTTTGCATACATCTGCTGGAATTCCTGATTATTTTCAAACTGCCGAGCCTGCGCAGCCGTAAGACCTATTTTCTTTAAATCATAATGATTTACATTATATGAATTAAAAATATCGCCTAAGTCCTGTTTAATATAATTATGAGTCTGTCGAAGAATGTTTGCCCACTCTGGATGATTTCCTTTAGAGACCTTTTCAATCTCATCATTAACCATTTTTCTAACCTGATTTTGTACATTCACGGTAGTAGCAAAAGTAAAATAACCAGGAACAGATTTGCCATCCAGGTTCGTATAAGCTATAGGCACTCGACTACTTGAATAATTACCCACCGAACCCAATACCTGTTCAGGATTAATCCTCACCTTAATATTATCCGGATTATCAACACCAAGTCTATCAATATTAGGATCGATTGTTGCAATACCCGTTCCAATTATATTTGCCTCAACGAATACAAGTGGTTGTTTTTCAGGTTTTGGCTGAGGTTCAATACCATATACTACTTGCTTTAATTGTGCATCTTTCTGAGCTAATCTTTCATCCCTTCCTTTTACAATCATTGCATCTGCAATAGCCGGCCTCATACCTCTAAGTGTATCAAATTGATTATTACGATGTTCAGAAAGGGATTCAAGTGTGTACTTATCCCAATGATTCTCCTTAACAACTCGTAAAAAACCATTATCAATCTTACCTTCTGGAACATTATTCTTTTCATAATGATCTTTACCAGCATTTATAGCATTCTGAAGAATTTTAGTTCTTTCCCAGGCAGCTGTAATCTGTTCTTTTGAAAGGCCATATCCTCTTAACGTTGCAGTAAGAGTCTCCTCAGAAAGAGCAAGGATTTTTGTTGCCATCTCTTCGCCGATAACACCCATTTCCGCTGGAGTAACAAATTTATTACCTATATTGTCCATAGGATTATTTGCAGGATAATCCGGGCCAAAGGCCATATCATTATCAATACCCGTAATGCCCACAAGCTTTAACTTGCCATCAATTTCTTCAAAGCGCATTCGAATATTGCCCTTATGTCTGTCTATATTTCCACAAATATAATCTATAGCCTGAAGAGATGCTATATCACCAAATACTCTATAATTATCATAGACATCCGGGCCAGCATTAATCATCGGATTTTCAGGACTAAAATCATATGCATCCCACTTATCCGCTTTTTCCATAAAGGTACCAGAAGTAGGTACTCCATTTACCATAACTATAACTGGCTCAGACTTTGCTATTATTTTTTTATCAGTCAATAGACCGGCAACCGCAGACATAGCCGCATTTCTCTTATCTATATTCGAACCATCTTCAATTCCTAACCAGGAATCATTGCCGCCTTTTGAAATGAAACATTTATATTCTTGAATAAGCGGTTTTAGTTCTCCACCTATTTCAGAGCAAAATCTTACAAAATCAGGATTGTTTTTGTACTGCGAAACAGTTGGGGGTGGAAGTAGACGATTTAGAGTATCTGCATATCCTTCCTTAGCTGCATTCAGAATCTCCTGAGCATCACGATCTTCAATCAATTCATCAAGCTCATACCCCGCTTTGTCCGCAGGAGCTTCAGCATAGTTATATGTATATTCTGTTAAAGTTTCTAATTTTAAACGATTCGCATTGTTTTCCAGACTAGTTATCAATCCAGCCAAATCTGGATATTTTGTTCTATATTTATCATATAACTTTTTAAATTTGGCTTCAGAATTAAGAGTCTGTGTTTTTGTAAAAAATCCATCTCGCTTTCCATTTGGACCCTGAATTGAAATAGGAATTCTTTCACTTAAAGCGCCGCTGGCACTTGATAATTGGGCATCACCAACATCAACAGTTATGGTTCTACCAAGTTCTATGATCTTATCAAGAGTTAATGGATTTTTCTCATCAATAATATATGATTCGAGGGCGGCATGGTCTGCCTGAAGAAGTGAACTAAGGTCTTTTGCTATCCCCTTCATCTGAAGAGCTATACCTTCATTGTTAGGAGATGCCATTATATCCTGACAAGCATTTATTACACTTGCATATGTGTTTTTTAAAGCATCCAAACTAAGACTATCTACCATAGGATAACCATTTTCTCCCTTGGTATAGAAATAGTCTGACATTTCATTTAACTCGTCCAGGCTGATCTTGAACATTTGATATCTGGCCAGATCATCCTCGGTTACAAGAGTTTTATTTAATTTTTCACATATTCTTTTATAATTACTTCTAAGTTCTGAAATACTACTAACTGCAGTTTTCTTTTCAGGCTGAACTTGTTTTTCTTCATTCTGAACAATATTTTCATCTTCTTGAGCAAAAATTTCATCTTCATTATATTCTTTCATAAAAAATGCCCTCCTATCATCACTTCTGATGTTACTATAACACCAAAAGGATAACAAAAGGGCAACAAATTTGTTGTTTTATTGTGTTTTTAAAGAATCCTTACTTCTGAAGTTTTTTCAAATCACTCTTTTCAAGAAGAACCAGAAGCTCATCATTTTCTTCAAGTGGTCTGGACGGGTCAACAAAGGCATGCATTCCATCTTCATCCTTTATAGCAACTACATTCGCATGATATGCTTTACGAAGGTTTAATTCTATAAGAGTCTTACCAACCCATTCCTTCTTTGGATGCATTTCAATCATTCCCAGATTTTTATCTATATCGAAGTAGTCCATAAAGCTGTCAGACATAAGCGTTCTGGCCACACGTTTACCAGTTTCTTCCTCAGGGAATATAACCTTGTCAGCTCCGACCTTCTCAAGAATCTGTCCCATTCTCTCATCAGATGCCTTTGCAAGAACAAAAGGAACTCCAACTTCTTTTGCAGCCATAACAGACATTATGCTGGCTGTAAGGTCAGAACCCATGGCAACAACAACCACTTCCATATTTTCTATACCTGTTCCAGCTATGGATTCAATGTTCTTAAGATCTGCCTCGATAGCATATGTAACCTTATCTGAAATCTTGGCCAGCACATTTGGATCGGCATCTACTACCATTACATCCGCTCCCATTTCTGCAAGTGAAAGTGCTGTTTTCTTTCCAAAACGTCCCATACCCAGAACTGCTATTTGTTTACTCATGTTAACCTCCATAAAGACTCTTCACTATTATCCAGCGAAGAAATTACCTGCTACATATTTTACTTCGTTCTTTTCCAATCCTTTATAATTAAAGAACAGCGCCATCGATATAGGTCCTATTCTTCCTAAATACATACAAGCTATAACTATAAGTCGTCCCGCCGTATTCAGCTCTGGTGTAAGTCCACGGGACAGACCAACAGTAGCTGTAGCACTGAAAATCTCATAGGACGCATCCACCATATTTGTATCATTTGTCATCAGTATAAGCATGATGCAGATAAATGTTATCGAAAAACTTACATAAATAATAGCTGATGCTTTTCTGATAAGATCCTGTCTGACACTTCTGCCGAACACAACTGATTCATTTCTATTTCTTATAAAGGAAGCTGTATTGGCAACTACCAGAAATACAGTTACCGTCTTAACACCACCTGCAGTACCAACTGGAGAACCACCGATAAACATATAGAAATTACCAAGTACGCAAGTAACTTCTCTAAGGTTACCTTGTGGAACTGCCGCAAAACCAGCCGTCCTGAAGGTTACTGACTGGAAATAGGAATTTAAAAACTTCTGACCGAAGGTCATAGGACCTAAAGTATCAGGATTTGTATATTCCATTATCATAACTGCTATGGCGCCAGATACTATAAGGAAAAGTGTAAGGGAAAGTACAAGCTTTGTATGTTCGCTCAACCTTTTTACGTACTGCCCAAATGTATAATTTTTCCTGATAGCAATCTTTGCTCCATTTAAACAATCAAACCATACAACGTATCCAAGACCACCAAGAACAATCAGTACCATTGTATTTATAAGTACAAGGGGACTATTGTTATATCCCACAAGACTATCATTTCCAATTATATCAATTCCCGCATTACAGAAAGCCGATATAGAAGTAAACACGGAAACCCAAATGCCTTTAAGAGTTCCAAACCTGTCTATAAAAACTGGCATGTAGAAAACAGCTCCCAAAAGCTCAACCAGCAAAGTTCCTTTTATAACTCCTGCCAGGAATTTTCTAAGACCGGCTATGGTACTGAGGTTAAATGCATCATGTAGCAGAACTGTTCTGGAAAGTGAAAACCTCTTACTCACCATAAGCATCAAAATGGAAGTACCTGTTATTATTCCAAGACCACCAATCTGAATAAGAATTAAGATAACGATCTTTCCAAAAAGGCTCCAATATGCAAAGGTATCAACTACTACAAGACCTGTAACACAGATAGATGTAGTTGATGTGAAGAGTGCAGTCACCACATCAGTACCCTGCCCATCAGCAGTGGCAACAGGAAGCATAAGCAGCAAGGTTCCCACCACAATAGCACCTAAAAAGCTGAGTGGGATAAGCTTTGACGAACCCATCTTTGTTTTCTTCTTTTCAATTTTTACAATAGATGCATTCACTATTTACGTCTCCATGTACCAACTGAGAATAATATTAAAACAGGGAAGAGCTCAAGTCTGCCTGCAATCATATCAAAAATAAGTGTCCACTTTGCAAGTATACTATAAGCAGCATAGTTTCCTGCAGGACCTACAACACCGAGTCCCGGACCAATGTTATTCATTGTAGCTGCAACTGATGTAAATGTTGTAATAAGATCAAAATCATCAAAGCTGATGAGTACAAATGAAACTACATATATAAGCAGATAAGCCATGAGGAATACATTTGTCGTTCTGAGTGTATCCTTATTAACTGCCTTTCCATCCAGCTTGATTGCCTTTACTGAAGATGGATGAGTGTAGCTAAGGATTTCACGTACTACCTGCTTAAAGTAAAGGATGACTCTGGACACTTTGAGTCCACCACCCGTACTACCGGCACACGCACCACTAAACATTATAAGCACGAGTATACCCTTCGGCATATTCATCCATGTGTGGAAATCTACTGTCGCAAAACCTGTGGTCGTCATAATAGATGAAACCTGGAAGGCTGCATGATGAACAGCGTCTAATAGGCTGCCATTATAAATTCCAAATGAAACAAGGGCAGTCGCAACTACGAAAATACCCAGATATACATAAACCTCTTCACAATGAATGAGATTCTTGAATTTTTTCATGATTATAAGGTAGTAGAAGTTGAAGTTAACACCGAACATCAACATACCTACAGTAATTATATTCTGGCAAGCGTGACTATAGCTTGCTATACTGTCTCCTCTTACGCCAAATCCTCCTGTACCGGCTGTACCGAAGGATACGCAAATGCTATCGAAAATTGGCATGCCATTAATTATCAAAACAATGATCAGGCAAAGTGTCAAAGCTGTATAGATAGCATAAAGTATAAATGCAGTCTCCTTTACCTTTGGTACCATCTTTTCAACTGATGGTCCAGGGCTTTCTGCCTTCATAATATTCATCTCATCTACATTTGATGGAACAAATGCTAACATAAAAACAAGGATACCCATACCACCTATCCAGTGCGTAAAGCTTCTCCAAAGAAGGAGACACTTTGGCATAGCCTCGATATTCAGCAGTATACTGGCTCCTGTAGTTGTAAATCCAGATGCAGTTTCAAAAACAGCGTCTGTATAGCTTGGTATAGCTCCTGACGCAAAAAACGGTATAGCTCCAATAAGACTAAAAAGGAGCCATGTTACCGCAGTAATAATAAAGCCCTCACGAGCTCTTATTCTCTGTTTATCGGCCTTTACAAGACGCAGCACACCACCAATTACGATAGCTGCCGCTGCTGTGGAGGCAAGAACGAAAAATTCCTTCTCACCAAAGAGAACTCCCGCAATTGTAGGAAGAAGTAAAAAGATTCCCGCCAACTGCATAAGCTTACCGATTATTTGTATCACTATCCTATGATTCACTGTCGGTTACCCTTTCACTATATCTCTTATACTATTTATATCTTTATTTATTGTAACAACAACAACCTTATCACCGACCTCAAGTTTATCTCGACCACCCGGTCTTATGATGCTACCTTTTCTGGTAATACTACAGATAAGGATATTGTCCTTTATCTTCAGATCTTTAAGCTCAACGCCTGCATAACTAAAGTCTTTACCAACACTGAGCTCAAGCGCCTCAACTCTTCCGTCCATTATTCTGTATAGTGATTCAACCTCGCTACCAGTTGCATTCTGCATGGAACGAACGTATCTGGCTATATAATCAGCTGTTACACTCTTTGTACTGATTATGCTTCCTACAGGAAGCTCCATAACAAGATCTTCATATGAATTTCTTTGAACTTTTGTGATAGTCTTAATAGATGCATCCAGCTTATTAAGATAAAGAGAAAGAAGGATGTTTGCCTCATCCTGGTGCATAAGTGCACATACAGCATCCATTTCCTCTACGGACTCCTGAATAAGCGTACGCTTTTCAGTTGCATCACCATGGATGATCATAGCCTTAGGAAGTAACTCAGAAAGCTCTTCACATCTTGCCAGATCTCTCTCAATGATCTTAACATTTATCCTCATATCAAGAAGCTTTTTAGCAACGTAGTAACCGATGGTACCACCACCTGCTATCATGACATTCTTGATCTTCTTTGCCTTGATACCAATATTATTTAAGAATTTACGAACTTCACTCATGGAAAGAGTTACGGAAATCTTATCTCCCGAATGAAGTACGACCTCACCATTAGGAATCTGAAGAGTGCCTTCATGCTCAGTAACACAGACGAGGGCATTTGTTCCAACTTTATTTGAAAAATCTTTTATTGCAAGGTTATCAAGAACTGAATTCTCTGGGATTTCAATTCCTATAAGTCTAAGCTTACCCTTGGCAAATGTATCCACCTCCAGCGCTGATGGGATTTGGATAAGACGCATAATCTCGTCTGCAGCAACCATCTCAGGATTTATAGACATAGACAGTCCAAGCTCGTCCCTGAGGTATCTGATTTCGTCAGTATACTGCGGACTTCTGATACGCGCGATAGTATGACATCTACCTGTCTTTCTTGCAATTAGACAGGCCAGCATATTCTTTTCATCATCTCCGGTTACAGCAATAAGAAGGTCAGCCTTTTTAATTCCTGCTTCCTTCTGAGTAGTGATACTGGTACAGTCACCCTGAAAGCCCATTACATCAGCTGTATTAGTGACATTTGTGAGGGCATCATACTTAATGTCCATAACCGATACTTCGTGGTTGCTAGCTGACAGTCTCTCTGCAAGAGTCAGTCCTACTTTACCGCAACCCGCGATAATAATATTCATTAATTTCTCCCCGCTTTATCATCTGATAGCATCATAAAGATGTCTCATATATAAACGCTGCATAGCATCATATTCAGCCATGCCTTTAAATGCTTTATCTACTGTATATCCCTCTTCTTCGAGACGTTCAGCAAGCACAGTATACTCCTGCGACACTTCATTTTCAACTTTTTCTCCAGCCATAAACTCAAGTGGTACTAAAACAACCCTACCAGATGTAATCCCAGCCTGCTGGAGTTTCTTTATCGCTTTATAGAGCTTACGCTCTCCATGGAGTGTTGCAAGATGACTATTCTCAAAGTGTTTCTGAATGGATTTCTCAAATCCATCCAGTTCTTCAACACCATATTCTTTATCTCCCGTGGTAACGAGGATCAGGATATCATCTCCCACCATTTCGCTAAAAGCACCATGAAGCGCTCTGGCAGTAACCTCATAATCCTCATCACTATAAATAAGTGGCTTCGAAATATTTACCTCCTGAAACAAAGTCGCAAGACTTACTGTTTCGTCCATAAGCTTTCTATATTCGGGACCATCATGCACATCTGTACTGACAACCACAAGATTTGTTATTCCTCTATCCTTCATGGAAAGTATAGCCGCTTTAAGGTTTTGAAATTTTTCGCCGGTATTCTCTCTAAGCTGGCGGCGTACCTCCCCATTTGTATAGACGCTGACAATATCAGCCGTCTCTAATCTGTCACCAATTGAAAGAACAAAATCATCTATAGTTCTCTGTCTCACATCATAGTCAGCAGTACCATGATTAACTACGATAACACCCTGTTTCATCTTCTTCTCCTAAAGATTACTCAACCCACTTACCGTTCTCATCTACATAATAGGAACCAATGTATTCCGACTGGGCCATTGCTCCACTGGACTTTAAGTAGTACCAGCCCGAGCCAGTTTTCTTCCAGCCAGTAGCCATATCACCACCGCCATTCAGATAGTACCAGGTTCCCTTATCCTTTATCCATCCAGTGGCCATATCCCCATCTTTATTTAAGTAGTACCATGAGCCGCCAGATTTAACCCAGCCAGTCACCATAGCACCTTCTGAATCCATATAATACCAATAACCCTTAACCTTCTGCCAGCCTGTAGTCATGTATCCACTGGAATTAAAGTAATACCATTTACCTTTGACCTTAACCCATTTTGATGCTGGGTAGGATCCATCTGAATACTCAAACCACCAACCTGTACTGTTCTTCTTCCATGTTCCTGTAGAATCATCAGGTGATGAACCAAAAAGATCCTCAAGAACTTCATTGGCAGTCATATCTCTGTAGCCCTCAGAATCAGAAAGAGCACTGCTCCATCTGAACTGATAGTATCCAGAGAAGTAAGATGAACTCTTAGTCACATTTGGATATCTGTTATACCATGAGCTGTAATAAGTACTCATGTAATATTTAGCAAGTCGAACCGCCTCAGAATTTGAATTTCCTGAAGGAGTTGGAGTTCCGTTTATCTGTACTCCTGGAGGACTTGAATGAAGTATTACAACACTTCCATCACTGCAAGAACCAAGACATATCCACATGTGACTCGAACTTGTCATGATATCTCCAGGCTTATAACTACTGAAGTTTCCTGGTGCAGTGAGAGTACCATAGCCTTTAGACTGAAGATTCTGGAAAACCTTATTGTTGTAGTCTACATATCCCTCTTTTCCATTGGTAGTTTCAAGAGTATTGTAAAGAACCCAGCCCATGTAACCACTACAGTCAAGACCGTTATGGATTACGCTGACATTCTTCTTATAGTCATAGTCCTTATAGTTGTAGCTTGAGGTCTGCTTAGATGCGAACTCAGCCCACTTAGATGAAAGACCGATAGTTCTCACCTCATCTCCCGCTCCAGTATCCTCTTCATTCCAGCCACCACCATAGATATACATGGTAGTACCAAGTGGCTTAAGAGCAGTCTGAATGAAACCCTTAATGGATTTTGTTCCAGCAGCTTCTACGTTACTCGCCTCAAATGATTTAGTATTAGTAACTGATAATACGATCAAAAAGCAAAGTATGATTGCTATAGTTTTATTTACAACTCTTTTCATATAAATCTCCTATTTGCCCTTTTTGTAATAAGGTTTAGTCTTATCAAAAATGAAGTGCATCTGATTCTGATTACGAACTTCCTTAACTGCGTTAGTATACTTCTCAACATAGTCACGAAGCTTTGTCATATACTCGTCTTCGGTGATGGTTCCTTCTGCAACTCCCGAAAGTCCATATTCCCAGCTTGCAGTCAGGTCAGCACGGAGAAGACCATTAATAGAATAAAGAACCACATCGTAGATTATCTCACCCAGGAATGTAGGCGTAAGAACCTGAGTCTTTTTATTAAGCTGAATGTATTTATTATTTACCAGCTTTGTGATGATGGAATCCCTTGTAGCAGATGTTCCTATACCACTACCCTTTATTTGTTCTCTAAGTTCCTCATCTTCTATAAGCTGTCCTGCATTTTCCATTGCGAGGATCATTGAACCAGAAGTATATCTCTTTGGTGGGTTTGTCTTTCCTTCTTTTATATCAAAACCGGAGCAATCCATCTCCATACCCTTCTTAAGTTTATCCAGATATTCCATCACTTCTTCGGTAGCAACCATGTCTTCCTGGCTGTCCTTGGAATCTTCTTTATTTTCGTCTTTATCTTCAGTTTTCTCTTCTGTTTTATCTCCATTCATCTTTGCCATCAGTCTTGGATCAGCTATCATAAGATATCCTGGTTTAGATAAAACCTTGAAGGAAGCACTGAACTGTTCTGTCCTGCATTTAAGTGTAATAGCAATCTTTTTATACTCTGCAGCAGGGTAGAAAATCGACAAAAATCTTCTAACGATTATATCATAAACCTTTGCCTGAATGCTTGTTAATTTTCCCAGCTGACCAAGTCCCTGACCGGTTGGAATTATAGCGTAGTGGTCAGTTATCAGCTTGTCATTTACATACTTCGACTTACTTATTCCTTTATATCCACCCTGATTGATTATATTCTGGGCATAGCCACCAAGACTCTGATAATTACAAAGTCCTCTTATGTTCTTATCTATCTCTTTTGCAATGGCAGAAGAAAGAACTCTGGCATCCGTTCTAGGATAGGTGACCATCTTCTTTTCATAAAGTTCCTGAACAATATTCAGGGTTTCAGAAGGACTTATCTTAAACATTCTGGAACAGTCATTCTGAAGCTCTGCCAGGTTGTAAAGCATAGGTGGATTCTTCTTTTCAGTCTTACGATTAATGCTTTCTATAACCATCTTAATTGGCTGCTCCTCAGAGCAATAAGCAATCAGCTCCTCCGCATCCGCACGCTCCTTAAATCCATTTTCTTTATAGAGCTTAGGGCTTCCAAAATACTTACTTCCCTCTACTGCTTTCCACTCGGCATCGAACATACCGTCATTAATATGACCAACAACTCTGTAAAATGGAGTTGACACAAACTCTCTGATTTCTCTTTCTCTTTTTACAACCATACCAAGAACGCAGGTCATAACACGACCTACGGCAATAACACATTTGTCTACTCCGAGATATTGTTTTATTGGGTATGAATATTTGAGAGTGAGCGCTCTGGAGAAGTTAATACCCATAAGGTAATCTTCTTTGGCTCTTAGATAAGCGGCACATCCCAGATTGTCATATTCGGAAAGAGGTTTTGCTTCTTTGATTCCACGTAGAATTTCCTCCTCAGTCTGAGAATCAATCCATACTCTTCTCTTATCCTTTTTATCACTAACCTTCGCCTGTTTATCAACCAGTCTGTAAATGTATTCTCCTTCACGTCCCGAGTCGGTGCAGACATAAATGGTATCTACATCGTCTCGATTAAGAAGTCCGCTTACAACTTTAAACTGTTTGCTGACAGCAGGGATGACCTCGTATTTATATGAGTCCGGTACAAATGGAATGGTATCCATTGACCATCTTTTTAATTTTTCATCATAGGCGTCAGGATAACTCATAGCCACAAGGTGACCAACGCACCATGTGACTATGTAACTATCATCTTCTATATAACCGTCTTTTCTGGAACCTTTCACTTTGAGTGCATCTGCAAACTGTTGTGCTACAGACGGTTTTTCTGCTATAAAAAGCTTTTTCATACTCACGCTGCTTTCTCTGTTTTTCGATTAAGTGCTATCCACTTTTTCTTTATAGTACCTACAATTCCATCTGGCATATAAATTATTATAAGAATAGCTATTATTCCAAGTATGATGTTAGACCATCCTGGATAATGAGCCAGGAATTCCTGAAGAAGAACATAGATAACGGCACCCACAACAGGTCCCTCTATTGTTCCCACTCCACCTATTATACAAATGAAAACCATAGATATGGTCCAGCCAATACTGAATCCACTATCAGGATAAATAGTTCCTTTATTAATACAGAATATTGCACCTGCAACAGCTGTAATAACGGCTGAAACCAAATAAACTAAAAATCTTGTTCTTCCAATATCTACACCCAGGGATGCAGCTGCGGAGATGTTATCTCTCATGGCAGTAAGGCCAAGACCGATCTTGCTTCTTAATAAAATGTATACCACTGCCAGAGTCACAAGACAGATGGCAAGTGACATATTATAGAGTGCATCTACCCTTGGATAAGGAGTGATATTCATTGTCATTCCAGCACCCTTTCCAACATAGCCCCAGCTAAGGAAGAAGGTACCCAGCGCCTCTGCCACAACCCAGGTTGTGATAGAGAAGTACATTCCTCGCATACGCAAAAGAAGGAAGGCAAGCACTGTTGCAACAATAGCACTTATTCCTACACCTATAAGAATTCCAAGTCCGAAATGAAGCTTGTAAACAGTAGTTGCCATAGCAACTGAATAACCTGCAAGTCCAATAAATGCCTGCTGTCCCAGACTGGTCATTCCGGCATAGCCACTTAGCAGATTCCAGACCTCTCCAATAGAAATATAGAGGAATATCTGAACCAGATATCTCATAACATTACTACTCAGAGCTCCTGTTAATGCCATAGCAATAAAGAACAGGCCCAGAGTAGCATATACCACTAAATAAATAAGCGTTTTCTTACTCATACTCTGGCACCACCTTTATTCTTAAGTCTGCCCAGGAGATTCTTTGGCTGAACTACCAGGAATACGATCAGGAAAATATAACTGATAAGGAGTCCATAGTTTGCTCCTCCAATTACCTGCATTAAGCCGAAAAGAATTCCCGCAACAAGAGTTCCTTTTATATCGCCAAGACCACCTATAACAACCACAACGAAAGCTACCAGAAGGTATCTTCCACCTGAGGTTGGATAGAAGGTCCATTTCATGCTTACACAAAGACCGGATACTGCAGCTGTTGCTGTAGCAAGTCCCATAGCTACCGCAAAAGCCTTATCCACATTTATACCTGAAAGGGCAGCCGCCTCTGCATCATCGGCTGTTGCACGGATTGCTTTGCCCATATAAGTTTTATCCAGAAACAAAGTAAGTAAAAGAATAACTATTATACTTATAAACAGGAGCAGACAGTTAAGAAGTGAAATGTCCATGCCGAATACATTTACCACGTTGTTACTGTAACTGGTGGAGATGTGTCTTGCATCTGGAGAGAACTTCAGAAGCATTGCATCTTTAAGTATTATGGAAATACCAAAGGTAACCAGCAGAGCTGGCTCCGCTCCTCTCTTCATGGAATGGTTAATCAGTATCCTTTGAAGAAGGTAACCAAATATAAACATAAGTGGTATTGAGATAAATATAGTAAGAAGTGGATCTATACCCAGCATTTCCGAAAGAACTGTCGAAGCAAATGCACCCACTATAACATATTCACCGTGTGCCAGGTTCGTCAGCTTAACTATTCCCAGAATAAGCGACATGCCCAGACCGATAACTGCATATATACCACCTAAAAGTATTCCGTTTATAAGTACTTGTACAATATACATTTCTAAACCTGCTTAAATTCCAAAATATGCTTTCTTTATATCTTCATCGCTTAGGTCGGTTGCATCTCCTTCAAGGAGCACCTTTCCCTTTAGCATAATGTAACTATAGTCCGTTGTTGCTATGGCACGTCTTGTATCCTGCTCAATAAGAACTATAGTAGTATTATCAATTTCATTTATCTTTTTTATGGTTGCGTAAATATCTTTTACAACTACAGGAGCAAGTCCCAGGGAAAGCTCGTCAAATAGAATGATCTTTGGATTAGACATGAGGGCTCTTCCGATAGCCACCATCTGTCTTTGTCCACCTGAAAGACTTCCTGCCGCCATATCCTTCTTTTCAGCAAGAACTGGGAAGAGTTCAAAGACCTTTTCCAGATTTTTCTGCTTGTCAGTTCTGGCGCTTTTTTTGTAGCTTCCAACTATCAGGTTGTCGAGAACCGTCATTCTGTTGAAACAATGGCCGCCCTGTGGCACCAGACTTAGACCTGCAGATACCATCTTATGCGATGAATAACCTGTCACATCTTCATCTCCCAGATAAACCTTACCTTCAGAGATTTTTGTAAGTCCTGCAACAGCATTCATCAGGGATGTCTTTCCAGAGCCATTCAGTCCTATAACAGAAACCATGTGTCCTTCTTTAACATTCATAGTCACGCCATCTACTGCTACGAAATCACCATATTTAACTTTTATATTTTCAAGTTTTAATATATCCTTACTCATCTTCCTGCACTCCCAGGTAAAGCTCCTCAACAATAGGAGAAGCTACAACCTCTTCAGGCTTTCCTATGATGACATTCTTACCCTCTGCCATACACATGAGCCTATCCGTAGCATTTACCATAGTTTCTATTATATGTTCTATCCAGATGATAGTCAGATTTTCTTTCTTTAATTCTTCAACCAGCTTCATTACCTCAGTAACCTCAAGTTCTGTAAGTCCTGCTGCAACCTCATCCAGCAGAAGAAGCTTTGGTTCTGTTCCAAGAGCTCTGGCAATTTCCAGTTTCTTTCTATCAAGAAGAGTAAGCTCTCCAGCCTTAAGTTTAGCCTTATCACCCAGTCCAACTCTATCCAGACACTCCTGGGCAATCTTCTCTCCATCTTTTATGGAATGTCCTGCACCATGAACACTGGCTACCAGAACATTATCGAGAAGACTCATACCAACAAAAGGACGTGGCACCTGGAAAGTTCTACCTATACCAAGCCCACATCTTGCAAATGGAGGAAGCTTTGAAACTTCCTTTCCGTTAAATTCTATTTTTCCTTCATCAATGCGAATAAGACCAACTAGAGTGTTAAGCATTGTTGTCTTACCACATCCATTTGGTCCTATTACACCAAGTACCTCTCCCTCGTATACATCGAAAGAAAGTCCGTTCAGGATACGAATCCTTTCGTATCCTGAACATACATTTTTAACTTTTAATATCTTATTTGCTGTTTGTTGCATTTCCTTCTATATATTCTCCAGTCAGAGGAATTTCTGGGTGAAGTGAGTTGTCGATGATCTTAAGCTTAAGTTGACCATCTTCTCTCTGCCACTGTCCTCCGCAAAGAACTGTACGAGCATATGGAAGCCCGTTCATCTCCTGATCATATTTTACATGACCTATTATAGTATCTGTGTCGATATTTGCAATAGCATCTCTAATATCTTCTTTATCCATCGACTTAGTATTCTGGAATGCTGTTACTGCAAGCTCAAGTGCTTCATAAGCATAAGCTGTAGGCTGAGGCATTGTACGTCCGTCATTATCAGCTGCATACTGCTCAGCAAGTTCTGAACTTGATTTACCTGTAAGTGCTGATGTATATGGATTTGTAGGAGCCCACCAAACCTGAGTCATAATTCCATCTGCAAGGTCTCCAAGAGCTTCAACGTCACTTTCCAGGAGGGCACATTTACCCATTGTTACGCCCTGAACTTCAACACCTGCACTGATGATGGCATTGTATGAATTCATGAAATCTGGAGGGATGTTTGTTCCCGCAATTATATCGATATCTTCTTCTTTGAATGTATTAGCAAGACTTGTAAAGTCTGTTGTGCCTGATGGATACTGACCTGGATCTACAAGTTCATAACCATCTTCAACAAGTCTCTTTGTAAAGATTGTATGCCAAGCTGTTCCGTCGGCATCGTTTGCAAAAAGAGTTCCAACCTTTGCACCTGAATTTACGCCGCATCCTGCTGCTGTCCAAAGTGCTCTCTGTGATTCATATACATCATCAAGTGTATAGAATGAAAGGTATGTCCAGTTAAACTCTTCTCTTGAATTAGCTACAGGATCAATTGGTGCCTGTGAAGCTATACAAGGAACCTCATATCTTTCAGCCACATCTACTACAGGAATAACTGTATTAGGTGTCTGAATAGCTATGATCATATCTACTTCATCTTCTTCAATAAGTTTCTGAGTAAGCTCAGAACACTTATTTGCATCGGACTCTGAATCGTAAACTATTACTTCGAAGTCCATCTGCTTACCGTCTACTGTGATAGGATTTTCCTTCACGTAGTCAGTAATCTGTTTTACTGCCCAGTCACATCCTTCACCATTACCTGCAAGTGGGCCTGTTGTAGGATTAATATATCCTATCTTAATTGTGTCCTTCTTGCTGCTTCCTGAGTTAGCTCCACAGCCTACTGAGCTTAGTGCAAGAGCTAAAACAAGTACTAATGCTATTAGTCGTTTCTTCATATTATCTTTCTCCCCTTAAGATAAAATTTTAAATACAAGTGAAATTATATAAAGAGGAAAAAGGATTGTCAACACCACTTGACAAGTCCGTCAATTTCGTTACCTTTTCTAATTATAGGCTTCCAATGTCTTCTCCAGATTCTGCCTTATTACAGGATGACTGATCAGATAATGAATAACAGGCGTTTTATTTTTTGATATCAAAACCCACTCGCCCTTTTGGACAAATATCTGAATATTTCTAAAGTTAATATCAGGTCTCATAACCAAGGAATAATTAGGTATATCTTTTTGCATCTTCCTGGCCTGAGCCATATGTTCCTGATACTCTTCATAGGTATAAAAAATATCCTTATCATAGAAGAGACCCGAAAGGGAAAGGAAAATAGGCCGCTTTTTAAAATCATCTTCGTTTACATCTGGAATATGATCTTCTATCTTCGACTTTTTAAGAATTTTTAGCACCTTTTTTCTTTCGTCTTTTATATAATTATGTATCTTCTTTCTATCCTCAGAAGGTATTTTATTTCTCTTTAGTATCCTCTCAAGAAGTTCAGTAGAGATTGTATAGATTGGCGGTGTAGAAAGAAGGCTCTTTCTGCCATCAGCACCTTCTGATGTAGAACTCATAATCGCATCACGTTCTTTTTTATCTCGTATTACATCTATCATTATTCCAGAGGTTTGAACCAAGCCTTCAAACTTCTTCTTATAGTATTCTACTTCATCTTTGGCAGTTGTAATTATGCTTCTATAAATATCAGGTCTTCCAGAAACTCCATCAACATGAAGAACGGCAGAATCTGACACAACAAAGGCATCTACGCTTCGTCGGTTTTCATCTCCATTCAGATAATAGGATTCAATGTGACCAGACATATAGATTGGCATCCATTCCTTCAGCCAATTCATCATCTCAATCATTGGAGTATCATTGGCATGGATGATTCTGATATTCACACCCTTGCTGATAACATGCGCCATATCCTTCATAACATAGCTGTTCATGTCGCTTCTCACATCTGGCATATCCCAAAAAATATCAATTTTTTCAGTTTTATCTGACGAACTGATGATACTGAGGAACTTATCCTCAGCCTCTTCAAGCTTATCAAAGCCATAGAGGATTTCTCTATTACTCTTTGGAAGCTCAACCTTTTTAATTTCTTTAAGGCTGGTATTATCCGCATATTCATTTATATTGAACACATCCAGACTGTGAATAAAACTCTCTACATATTTTCTTGGACTATTGTCATCGTAAAAGAGCCACCTGAAGAGTCTTTTCTCAGCCCATTTAGTATCAACCAAATCCGAAGAACGGCAGTCCATAAGCTCTGCCATAAGTTCCAGATCACTCTTTTTTAAATAATGGGATAATACATACTTGGAAAGATCAGTAATAAATTCATATGGATTACCAGGTTTTCTGGTTCCAGATCTGATTCTGGAAATATAAGATATGTCCTTCCCTGTGCAGTCAGCAATCTCCTTCATACTCATATGAAGGCCATCCATAAGCTGACTAAAATTCACTCTGAAGGAATCAAAATCGAACTCGTTATTACGGGTATCAAAGCTGCTATTAAACCGTTTTTCCAGTTCTTCCACTGTCATACCGGGAACATTTTTTTCTTCTGCAAGAGAAGAAAGGCCCTGAATCAGAGCCTTATACTTCTCGCCATTTCTGTCTGGTATTCTTTCACCGGATTTATATCTGCTTATCGTTGCAGCAGATAAACCAGTTTTATCTGACAGTTCTTTAGCGCTACTTCTTAATTTGTATAAATAATCGTCTAAGAGTTCCCCAAACCTCATTAATACTTCCCCTGATTACAGAATATCCTCCGGGATAATAGTCTTAATTCCGCCTTCACCTACACGTCTATCACACATAAGCATCATCTCATCCATGTGTGCAACGAATCTGTCTATGTTTCCTTCCTCCATTCCCTTAAGGGAAATTTTCAGCTTATCATAAACAGCTTTATCTGCTTCGTAACCTTTTTCCTTCACATATCCCTTAGCAAGGTGGATCATTCCACGCTCTTTAATCTTATGGATATCAATCAGATAAATAAACTCATCAACTATATCTTCATTCTCTTCAAAGAAATTAGAAAGAGAATCAATTTCACCTGTAAGAATAACTACATAATCATTTTTATCAGGAGCTGAATCCTTGATAACTTCAACCAGCTTATCAAATGTAACAAGTCCGGCATTCTCAATAATGAGACATCCGCCTTTAAGCTTTGTAAGTGCATCCAGGCTCATCTTGTTAAGCTGCTTAGCCTTTGCTTTAGCAATTGTCTCTGACTTAACAATACCAAGCTTGTAGAAGCTTCTTGCAAAATCCTCTCCGACCTTTACAGTTCCAAATCCATTACGTCCAAGGATAACGATATTCTTAGGCATATCAGGATGCTTGATAATAGAATTAACTGAGATGATAACATCATCAGATGTGGTTTGAATTCTTGTATACTTCTTAAGGAAGGTAGCCTCTTCTGGAAGCTTTCCAAGAGTAACCTCTTCTCCAGTTACCGGATCAGTCACCCAACGAACTCTGTTCGAATTGGCTGTAGACTTGACTTCCTCAACTTCCTTCTTTCTATCCTCAGCCTCTCTCTTAGCAGCACGTTCAGCACGCTTACGTACCTCTTCCTGATAAAGCTCTTCCTCTGATTTAACAGGCTTCTTATAAGTCTGCTCGGTGATAGCATCCTGCTCTGCTTTTTCCTCTGCGGAAGGAGTGCCAACATAAATGTTGCCGATCATGCTTTCTTCCTGTGGAGGAGTAGCAGGCTCTGCTTTTGGAACTTCAGGTGTAGGAACAGCTGTTTCAGGCTTTGCTTCCTGAGAAGCGGACTGAGGACCGGCAAGGCCATCCTTTTCTAAGCTATCCAGCACCTCCTGAACCTGTTTATCTCTATCATCAGAAGTAGCTTCTGGCTTTATTTCATCATCAAATCTAAGAGGCTTAAGGGGCTCATCAACAACGAAATTCTGAACCTCCTCATCCTTCTTTCCAAATAGATTTCTAAATAATTTTTTTATCGCATCATATGCATTAGAAAACGGTTTCATAACTATTAACCTCCCGGAAAATTCCCATTACAAAAACCCAACTTATATGTTACCACAAAAAACTTATTATTTAAAGCGTACATTTAACTAAAATATCTTGATTTTTCTGTCTAAAGGGACTATATTATAGACCTGTTCCCAAAGAAAATATGGGAGCTGTAAAACAATAATAAATAACGCGAGAGGTAATGCAAATGAAACCTGTAAAAGAAGGTAAGGTAAGAGAAATTTATGATAATGGCGACAGCCTTATCATGGTAGCAACTGACAGAATTAGCTGTTATGACGTTATTCTTAAGAATAAGATAAATAAGAAGGGAACTGTTCTTACTCAGATGTCAAAATTCTGGTTTGATATGACAGAGGACATTCTTCCTAATCATATGATTTCTGTAGACGTTAAAGATATGCCTGAATTCTTCCAGCAGCCTGATTATGACGGAAACAGTATGATGTGCAAGAAGCTTACAATGCTTCCAATAGAGTGCATTGTTCGTGGTTATATTACAGGTAGCGGCTGGGCAAGCTATCAGGAGAACGGAACAGTTTGTGGAATTAAGCTTCCTGAGGGACTTAAAGAAAGCGATAAGCTTCCAGAGGCAATCTACACACCTTCAACAAAGGCTGAGATTGGTGATCATGATGAGAACATCTCTTTTGAGAAGTCAGTTGAAGTTCTTGAAAAAGAATTCCCAGGCAAAGGTCAGGAATATGCTGAGAAGCTTCGCGACTACACTCTCGCACTTTATAATAAATGTGCTGACTTCGCACTTACAAAGGGAATCATCATTGCAGACACAAAATTCGAGTTCGGACTTGATGAGAATGGCAATATTGTGATTGGTGATGAAATGCTCACACCTGATTCTTCAAGATTCTGGCCAGCAGATGGTTATGAGCCAGGACATGGTCAGCCATCATTTGATAAGCAGTTTGCAAGAGACTGGCTGAAGTCTGATGAGAACAAGAACGAACCTGAGGATTGGGAACTTCCACAGGAAATCGTAGATAAGACTATAGATAAATACCTTTCAGCATATAAGATGCTTACAGGCGAAGATTTATAAAATAATAACCCGAGCTTAGCTCGGGTTATATTTTTATTTATGCTTCTTCGTTGTTCTCATACTTTGCAATAATCTCATCATTTGCAAGAAGTGCTACATCCTGCATGCTCTTACGTTCAGCAAGAAGTATATCATGCAGATCAGGATGTTTGATTGCCATTATTTCAAGAGCAAGCCATCCAGCATTCTTTGCACCATTGATTGCAACAGTTGCAACTGGAATTCCAGGAGGCATCTGAACTATTGAATAAAGAGCATCCTGTCCATCAAGAACTGAACCTGAAAGAGGAACTCCTATTACAGGAAGTACAGTCTGTGCTGCAACAACACCTGGAAGTGCGGCAGCCATACCAGCGGCTGTAATGATAACCTCTGTGCCATCATTATTAATCTCCTCTATAAAGTCTGATAACTGTTTTGAAGCTCTATGTGCTGACAGGCATCTAACCTTTATATCAACATTCTTATCCTTCAAAAGATTGATTGCAGGCTCTACCTTTGGAAGATCACTTGTTGAGCCCATGATAATTGCTGCTTTCATTTTTGTTCCACCTTTCTATACACCGATACAAAACAACATATAAATTATATCATTTTATATACTGGGATAACAATAATATTTTATAAAACAAAACAGGCATCAGATTATCTGATGCCTGCATCTTTTACGTAATCTATTTATTATCACTAAGGAGTCCCTACTGACTTATTTGATTCTTAGGGTACGTGTTGCATTTAATACTGCAAGTATCATTACGCCTACATCTGCAAAGATTGCGAGCCACATATTAGCAATTCCTAAAGCGCCAAGTATGAGGCACAAAACCTTCACAGCTATAGCGAATGTAATATTCTGTTTTACTATCGAAAGAGTTTTTCGTGATATCTTCATAGCCAGCGAAATCTTTGCTGGGTCATCATCCATAAGTACAACATCCGCAGCCTCTATAGCCGCATCTGAACCCATGGCACCCATGGCTATTCCAATGTCCGCTCTGGCAAGAACTGGAGCGTCATTAATTCCATCTCCAACAAATGCCAGTCTGTTTTTCTCAGCGTCCTTTCCTCCCGAAGCCTGTTCTCCAATAAGCTTCTCAACTTCGCTTACTTTATCGCCTGGAAGGAGCTCTGCCCTGTAAGTATTTACTCCAAGACTTTCCGCAACTTTCTTTGCAACCTTATCTACATCACCAGTAAGCATTACTGTTCTTACACCCTGGTTTCCAAGGTCCTTCATTGCTTTCTCAGATGTACTCTTTATTCTGTCAGATATCACAATGCATCCAAGATATTCTGGAACTGCATCATGACCTTCATTCATTACACAGTTATCATCAGATTCACATTTCTGCAATCCTACATAAACTACTGTTCCTTCTTCATGAGGCGTAATGTTTTTCAGTCCAATACGCTCCATAAGTTTTAGGTTTCCAGCATAGATATGTTCATGTTCAGGAGTTATAACTTCTCTTCCTTCAGCACCCTGGTGATCTTCACCAGCATATACTTTTACACTGACACCATGACCTGATATTTCCTTAACATCATCAATTCTGGAATTGTTAACATCTTTTTCGAAGTTTTCTTTATATGCCTTCTGAATTGATTGCGCTATAGGATGGTTTGAGGAGTTTTCGGCATAGGCCGCTTTCTCCATTATATAGTCCTCTGTAATTTCCTCCTCAGGATATACAGAAACAACCTCAAAAACTCCTTCAGTAAGAGTTCCTGTTTTATCAAAAACTATTGTCCTTACATTTGCCAATACTTCGAGATAGTTTGAACCTTTTATAAGTATTCCCTTTGATGATGCACATCCTATTCCACCGAAGAAACTAAGTGGTACCGAAATTACAACAGCACATGGACATGATATAACGAGAAATGTCAGCGCCCTCATCAACCAGTCTAACCAGTCTGCAGGCATTCCGATTATCAACCTTACGATCGGAGGAAGCAAAAACAGTGCCAAAGCCAGATAACATACTATAGGTGTATAATACTTGGCAAACTTTGAAATAAAATTCTCTGCCTTTGCCTTATGCATACTTGAATTCTCAACCAGCTCAAGTATTTTAGAAACTGTAGAATCTTCAAATTCCTTTTCAGTTTTAACCTCCAGTTTTCCAGTAAGAGAAATACATCCACTTATTACCTGCTCACCTGCACGAACCATTCTAGGAACAGATTCACCAGTAAGAGCGCTGGTATCCATTGAGGTTTCACCACTTATAACAACTCCATCAATAGGAACCTTTTCACCCGGATTTACCACAATGATTGAACCAATTTCTACATCGTCAGGATCTTCCTCTGTTATAGTACCATCCTCATGGAGTACATTTGCAACCTCTGGACAGATATCCATCAGGTCTGCAATATTCTTTCTGCTCTTTCCTACAGCTATACTTTGGAATAATTCTCCTATCTGATAGAAAAGCATAACCGCAACGCCTTCTCTGTACTCTCCTGTAGCTATCGCGCCCACTGTAGCGATAGTCATAAGGAAGCATTCATCGAAAACCTGACCATTTCGGATATTCTTAAATGCTTTCAGTAGCACATCATATCCCACAACAAAATATGGAATTAAGAAAGATGGAAGTTCAATCCACCATGGTGCCTTAACTATATGGAAAACAATCGAAAGTGCCACCACAAGAATAAGGGAAATAATACACCTTATTAAATTTTTCTTTTGTTTACTACTCATATTTTTAATGCCGGAGTTATCCTATAAAAAGATCTCCATATCATCCTCTATCTTCTTGCAATTCTTTCTTGCTTCCTGCATAACTGCATCAGCATCTACTCCATCCTCAAACTCTACTTTACATTTAAGAGTCATAAAGCTGAGTGTAGCATCCTTAATGCCTTCTGTATTCTTAATCGCTTCCTGCATCTTTTCTGCACATGCTGCACAGTCTACATCTACCTTGTAAGTCTTTTTCATTTTTAGTCTCCATTCTATATAATTTAGTTTACATAACTCCAATGATAATTTATTCTTCTAAGTGCTCCATACCTAAATCCAAAATAGAACGTACATGATCATCATCTAATGAATAGAAAATGCTCTTTCCATCTCTTCTGAACTTAACAAGTTTGGAATCCTTGAGAATTCTAAGCTGATGACTGACGGATGACTGGCTCATTCCAAGTATTGTTGAAATATCACCAACACAAAGCTCTCCGTCAAATAATGAATAAAGAATTCTTATTCTTGTTGTATCTCCAAATATTCTGAAAAGATCTGCCAGATCGTATAGATACTCTTCGGCTGGCATATTCTTTGCTATATCTGCTGCTGCTTTTGTTTTAATATCTTCTCCCATAATACCTCCTTGAGAACATATGTTTGTTTGTTCATATGTTCAATATACGCCCAACATTGTACTTTGTCAACTACTTTTTAACCAAATATCATGTTTTGTTACAGATAATTTTAATATGTAAACCTACATACTGTGATTTTTTACAATCAAAACACAATATGTTGCACTTTTATGAACAAAATCACGAAATGTTACAAAAGTGTTGCATTTTTGTAACAAATAGTGTAAAACATTATAGGATTTCGAAAGGAGAAATTATGAAGAAATTTGTTAAACCGATGGTTATTGGTATAGTTTTCGCTGTACTTGCCCTTGTCGGTACCAGAACTTCAGCTATGGATACAGCAGCTGAGGAACCTACCCCACTTGATAAATTCACAATGAACATCCTGGAAAGTCACAAAGCAGAAGTAGAAGCTAAAGCAGTTAATGATGCTAAATGCAAAATTCACTACGACGAAAAAATAAAAAACACAAGAAATCACACAAGAGAAATTAGAGATAAGCAGATTGAAGAATCCAAGCCGGATATGACACTTATCGGAACATATCAGTTAACAGCATATGTTGCAACTGGTAGTCCTTGTGCATCTGGAGTATACCCTACAGCTGGTCGTACAGTTGCCTGTAACTCTCTTGCACTTGGAACAAAGATTTACATCGAAGGTCTTGGTGAATATGTTGTAGAAGATACTGGTGGAATGGGCGGCGGAGTTATTGATGTCTTCGTTTCCGATTATAGTTCAGCTATCAACTTCGGCAGACAGACTGCAAATGTTTATATTATTGACGAAAACAAATAATCCTTAATACTTTATGTATAAAAAACTCCATGCAATCTGCATGGAGTTTTTTACGTTATATAAGAATAATTTTTAGTCTACTCTTGTCTTTCCCTTAAAGAACAGTGCAACTGTTCCAGGGCCTGTATGGCTTGCAATAGTACATCCTATATCAAAACGAGCTATTCTTCCCTTAAGCTGTGGGAAAGTCTCTTCTATGAGGGCTATAACCTCTTTACCGAGCTCCTCATCTGAATCTGATAAGAATACCTTTCCTGTATAGTTAATGCCATTATCAGCATCATCTATCATCTTCTCAACTATTCTCTTTACAACCTTCTTCTTAGTTCTGATCTTCTCTCTTGGTGTAAGATGTCCCTCAAGATCAACATTGAGAAGTGGGCAAATACTCAGAGCCTGGCCGATTGTTCCGGCTGTCTTTGAAATCCTTCCACCCTTGATATAATACTGAAGGTCTGTAGAGAAGAACCAATGGATTACATTTAACTTATTATGCTCAATCCAGGTAGCCAGCTCATCTATGTCCAATCCCTCATCTCTTTTATCTGCAGCTAAATCCATAAGCAGACCATAGCCTGATGAAGCTGCAAGTGAATCGATAACAATAATCTTTCTATCCGGATATGTTTCCTTAAGCATCTCAGCTGCCTGGCAGGCACCATTATAAGAGCCTGAAATACCTGATGAAAGACTTACATGAAGGATATCCTTTCCTTCCTTAAGGAATGGTTTGAAGTAATCAATATACTCACCAATACTTACCATAGATGTCTTAGCATCTGCACCCTCTTCCATCTTCTTAAGAAGATCCTTTGGAGAGAATGTTTTTCCCATATCATCCTTATACTGTTTTCCATCTAATGTTACATTGAAACTAACGTAATGCAGGTTTCTTCTTTCAATCCATTCATTTGAAAGATCACATGATGAACAGCAACTTAAAATATATTCGCCCATTATTTATCACCTTTCTCTTCATTTCCCAACTTAACACTCATGAGAACTGGATTGTGATCTGAACCAGCAAATCCGTAATCAAGTGTTTCAACTGTGTTCACTGTTATATTATCAGAAACTATAAATCCGTCAATAAGATAATATTGGAATGTATCATGATCGGCGTCTTTATATGGCTGATCAAGAGATCTGCATGATGGAACTGAATTGTCCATCAGACACTGCCAGCGACTTCCAAAATCGTCAACGTCTATACTTCCTGGAGCCCATACATCATCTCTTACAGGATACATACTAATATCCGCATTAGAGAATGTCTGGTTGAAATCTCCACCAACTATAACATAGTTTCCTTTATCAAGTTCGTCATCCATAAGTTTCTTTAATGCATTCGTCTGGGCTATCTTTCCTTCGCCATCGTCATAAGCTTCAAGATGAAGGTTGATAAGCACCAGCTCCTTGCCTGTGTCCTTGCCATCCTCGTCCACTACAGGAACTCTGTTAACAAGGAGACAACGCTTAAGATTTACAGTTCTTATAGGCCATTTGAATGGACATGGAAGGCTTACTCTGGTTGACTCATCAATGCTGTATTTTGAGAATACTGCCACACCACTCTCAATATGTCCCATCATATTATTTACAGGATAAGGAACATATTCTGCGTTGAAGTTATAAGCAAATGTAGTCTCATAAGGAACATTGTTTTCATTCATCTGATCCTCATAAGTTGCAAGATCACTCTTAAACTTGGCCAGCTGGTCATTGTTGTAGGAACGGTCAGAATTTCTATCAATCTCCTGAACGAACAAAACATCAGGATTATTCATAGCTATCATTCCGTCTATTCCGGCAATATTAACATCATTTCTTTCTATAGTAGTTACTGTTTCTCCAGAACCGCCATCCATAAAGAAATCCATATTATCGCCAAGACCGCAATAACCTACGTTCCAGCTCATAACTGTAAATTCACTACCATCTACAAGCTGTTGTCCCTTTCCTTCCGATGTATCCACCGCAACGGTTTCAACATCTGCAGGCTTGTATTCATTAACTGATAACCAGATAAAAAATACAGCTACAAGAGCAACTAAAATACCTAAGATGATACCAATTACCTTTAATATTTTTTTAACCATACCACAATCTCACTTTATAATTACTACAAACACCCTGGCTACTCGATCAATCCAAGGAACTGCTTTGTTCTCTCTTCCTTTGGATTCTCGAATACATCTGTCGGCGTACCCTTCTCAAGTACAATTCCGCTATCCATAAATATAACCTGATCCGAAACATCTCTGGCAAATGACATCTCATGCGTAACGATTATCATAGTCATTTTCTTTTCAGCCAGTTCTTTTATAACCTTTAATACTTCCCCTGTAAGCTCTGGATCAAGGGCCGATGTAGGCTCATCAAAGCATAATATATCAGGTTTTAATGCAAGAGCTCTTGCTATAGCAACTCTCTGCTGCTGTCCACCTGAAAGCTGATGAGGATAATTGTCCATTCTTTCAGAGAGTCCCATCTGATTCAGAAGATCTTCGGCTTCAGATTTTATTTCATCAAGTATTTCCTTCTTACGTTCTTTGTAATCAGGAAGCTTCTTGGCAGCAAGCTGACGAGCCAGCATTACATTTCCAAGTGCTGTATATTGAGGAAACAGATTAAAGGACTGGAATACCATTCCAAAATGCTTTGTACTTTGTCTTATAACACTATCCTTAAAGAACTTAGGATTCTCAGCATCAAAAATGGTCTCGCCATTTACTTTTATTGTTCCCTTATCAGCCTTTTCCAGAAAGTTAATACATCTGAGAAGTGTTGTCTTTCCACTTCCCGATGAACCTATAATAGAAAGAACCTGACTCTTCTCAAGGCTGAAACAAATATCCTTCAAAACCTCTGTATGATCGAAGGACTTACTTATATGTTCGACTTCTAATATGCTCATCTCGTCCTCCTATCTAAAAAAATCCAGTTTCTTTTCCATCTTACCAAGGAATAATGTAAGTATTCCGTTGCATATCAGATAATAAATGGCCGTAAAGAAAAGTGGCCAGATAGCACCAGATATACCCTGAGATCCTTTCATGAACGCCTGTCCTGCCCAGATAACCTCCTGAAGTGCAATGATTCGTGCAAGAGATGTATCCTTAACCAGAGTGAGGATTTCATTTGAGATAGGTGGAAGTATTCTCTTTATCATCTGAAGCAGTTTTACCTTAAAGAAAACCTCTGTCTTTGACATACCCAGAACAAAGCCAGCCTCGTCCTGTCCTACAGGAATACTGATTATTCCACCTCTATAAATCTCAGAGAAATAACATGCATAATTGATAATGAATGCTACCGCTGACGCTACAAATCTTCCTGTCTCATCGCCTCCCCATACATTATTATGAAGAACAAGTCCCGGAAAATAATATATGATAAGAAGCTGGATCATAAGCGGAGTTCCACGTATGACCCAGATGAGTAATTTAAAAAGCATCTTTATCGGCCAAAGCTTCGACTGGGACCCAAAAGAAATGAGAAGTCCTAATGGAAGCGCACCGATTAGTGTTACAAAAAAGAGCTTTAATGTTTGTAAGAAACCAATATTAAGTGCATGTATAACTATTGGTAATTGCTCTAAAAATGTGTCCATAATAACCTCTGTCAGAAATTATTTCTGCTCTATAAGAGCTGCCTGTACTCCATATTCCTCAGCTGTCTTCTGCATACTTCCGTCTGCATAGCTGCTCTTAAAGAAGTTATTTAACTCTTCAGTAAGATCTGAACCCTTACGGAATCCTACACCATACTCCTCACTGTTAAGACCAACTGTATATGTAAGCTTGTCATAGCTTGTTCCTTCGCCTACCATAGCAGCAGCCATAAGTGAATCGATGATAGCTGCATCTGAAGTTCCAGCAGCAACTTCCATAAGTGCACTAGCCTGATTAGTTACAGATGTATACTTAAGCTCATGCTCTTTAGCCTGCTCTTCACCAGCACTACCAACTTCTACTGCAAAGTTGAGATCCTTAAGGCTCTCTTCTGTCTGATACTGATCAGCCTTATCAGAAGGTACTATAACTATCTGAGCATTGTTACAATATGGATTTGAGCAATCCATAGAACTCTTAACTTCATCTGTAAGTGTCATACCATTCCAAACACAGTCAATATTTCCAGATTCAAGTTCAAGAGCTTTGTTATCCCATTCTATCTCTACGAATTTTGCTTCAACACCAAGGCTCTTCGCGAAAGCCTCTGCCATATCAGCATCAAAACCAACCCAGTTTCCGTCTGCATCTTTATAGTCCATTGGTTCAAAATCTGTGATACCAATTACGATATTACCCTTTTCTTTAATCTTTGCAAGATCTTCAACTGTTGCTGAAGAAGCTCCATCAGAGCTGTTATTTGCAGCATCTTCCTGCTTAGAACCACATGCTACAAGACTGAGGCACATTGCCATCATAAGTGTTATTGCTAAAACCTTTTTAAACATCATTTTTCCTCCTGGAAATCTATATTTAATAACTAAATAATGATACCAACATTTTGCCAATAAATCAACTAAATAGGGCAAATTCGAGTGCAGAAAAAAAGAGGCACAGCCAATCGGCTGTGCCCCAAAATTTCATATTATATTTTTAGATTATTTAACCTCGTTGAATCCCTCACGAGCAGCATATGTTGTATGCAGAAGCTCATGTGCCTTGTGGCTGTTAGGCTCACCAAGGAACTTCTCATAAAGATCAATAATCTGAGGATTCTTATGTGACTGACGAAGAGTCTGTCTTTCATCCTCTGAGTAAAGAGCCTGAGCTCTCTTCTCTTTATATGTATCCATGATGTCATCATCTTCATTAGGAAGGAAGCACTCACGAACGTAAGGCTGACCACCACCATTGATACATCCACCAGGACATCCCATGATCTCGATGAACTGATATTTTGACTTGCCTTCTCTGATTTCATCAAGAAGAACGCTAGCTGACTTCATACCTGAAGCGATTGCTACATTAACTGTAGTACCGTTGATATCAAGTGAAGCCTCTCTAATACCTGCATCATGACCACGAACTGCCTTGAACTCTATAGGATCTGACTCCTGACCTGTGAGCTTGAAGTAAACTGTACGAAGTGCAGCTTCCATAACACCACCAGTAACACCGAAGATAACTCCGGCACCTGTGTAATCGCCCATGATATCCTGATCCCAATCTTCATCAGGAAGTCTATCAAAGAGGATACCAGCTCTCTTGATCATACGAGCAAGCTCTCTAGTTGTAATAACAGCATCAACATCATCGATACCGTTAACGTTCATAACATCACGCTGTCTCTCAAACTTCTTAGCTGTACAAGGCATAACTGATACTACGAAAATGTCCTCTGGAGCAACGCCATTCTGCTCTGCCCAGTATGACTTGATGATAGCACCCTGCATCTGGTGAGGTGACTTACATGATGAAAGGTGTGGAAGAAGATCTCCATAATTGTACTCAGCATAGTTAACCCATCCAGGTGAACATGATGTGATCATTGGAAGTGTTCCACCATTCTGAAGACGTCCGAGAAGCTCTGTTCCCTCTTCCATAATTGTAAGGTCAGCACCAAAGTTTACATCGTAAACTCTTGTGAAACCAAGTCTTCTCATAGCAGCTGCCATCTTACCTGTAACAGGTGTTCCGATCTTGAAACCGAACTCTTCACCAAGTGCAGCTCTAACTGCTGGTGCAGCCTGTGCGATAACAGTCTTACCTGCTGCAAGTGCAGCATCAATCTTATCAATCTCGCTGTGCTCCATAAGAGCTCCTGTAGGACAAACATTTACACACTGTCCACACTGAATACATGGTGAATCAGCAAATGATCTGTTCTCTGCAGGTGATACATATGTACTAAATCCTCTGTTCTCGAATCCAAGGATTCCAAGACCATGAGCATTCTTACATCTCTCGATACATCTACCACAAAGGATACACTTTGATGTATCTCTTACAAGACCAGGAGCAACCTCATCGAAGTATGTCTCTGAATGAACACCCTCGAAAGCGCCCTCTCTTGCGCCTGTAATGTTAGCAACGTGAAGAAGCTCACACTGACCATTCTTATCACACTGCTGACAATTCTTATTATGATTTGAAAGAAGCAGTTCAACGCTCTGGCGTCTTGCTGCTGTAGCAGCTGGTGAAGAAATTGTAATCTCCATTCCCTCAGCTACTGGATAAACACATGATGCTACAAGGCCTCTAGCGCCTGTTGCCTCAACGAGACAAACACGACATGAACCCTGATTGCACTCACCGTGGTTAAATGCACAAAGTGAAGGGATCTCATAACCGCACTTCTTAGCAGCCTCGAGGATAGTTAAACCTTCCTCTACCTGATAGGAGATGCCTTCTATTTTAATATTAATCATCGCCATAGTAGTTACCTCCTTATTCTTTTGAAATAGCGCTAAGTCTACAGTTACTCATACAAAGTCCGCACTTTACGCACTTCTCAGGATCGATCTCATATGATGCAAGCTTATGACCCTCAGCAATGTAATCTGTCTGAGTGATGCAGCTAGCAGGACAATTCTTAGCACAAAGACCACAGCCTACGCACTTATCCTTGTCGATCTTGTACTGCATAAGGTTCTTACATACATGAGCTGGACACTTCTTATCAACGATGTGAGCGATATACTCATCACGGAAATGCTTAAGTGTAGAATTAACAGGGTTAGCTGCTGTCTGTCCAAGAGCACAAAGTGAATTCTTCTGAATTGTCTTTGAAAGCTCTTCAAGAGTATCAAGATCTTCCATTGTACCCTTACCTTCAGTAATCTTTGTAAGGATCTCAAGGATTCTCTTTGTACCTATACGACATGGAGAACATTTACCACATGACTCATCACAGATAAACTCCATGTAGAACTTAGCAACGTCAACCATACAGTTATCTTCATCCATAACGATGGCACCACCAGAACCCATCATAGATCCCTTCTGTACCAGGTTATCGAAATCGATTGGCTCATCAAGGAACTCTTCTGTCAGACATCCACCTGAAGGACCACCTGTCTGAATAGCCTTGAACTTCTTGCCATTTGGAATTCCACCACCGATATCATAAATGAGCTCGCGAAGTGTTGTTCCCATAGGAACCTCAACAAGTCCTACGTTATTTACTTTACCACCGAGAGCGAATACCTTAGTACCCTTTGATCCCTCAGTACCAACCTTAGCGAATTCATCAGCACCTTCTCTAAGGATGAATGGAACACAAGCAAGTGACTCAACGTTATTAACGATGGTTGGCTTGCCCCAAAGTCCCTTAACAGCTGGGAAAGGAGGTCTTGGTCTTGGCATACCACGCTTACCTTCGATTGAGTTAAGGAGGGCTGTTTCCTCACCACAAACGAATGCACCGGCACCAAGTCTGATATGACAATCAAAGTTGAAGCCTGTTCCCATGATATTCTCACCAAGGAGACCAATTTCTCTAGCCTGCTTAATAGCAAGTTTAAGTCTGTTAACAGCGATAGGATACTCAGCACGTACATAGAAATATCCGTTCTGTGCTCCGATAGCATAACCAGCGATCATCATACCCTCGATAACTCCAAGTGGGTTACCCTCAAGGATAGAACGATCCATGAATGCACCAGGATCTCCCTCATCACCATTACATACAACATACTTCTCATCGCCAGCTGACTTCTGTGCGAACATCCACTTACGTCCTGATGGGAAGCCACCGCCTCCACGTCCACGAAGTCCTGACTTAAGTACTTCATCAACAACCTCTTCTGGAGTCATTGAAAGTGCTTTCTTAAGACCAACAAATGCGCCCATACCGAGTGCTTCGTTGATATCTTCAGGATTGATAACACCACATCCATGAAGAGCAACACGACGCTGCTTCTTATAGAAGTTGATATCCTCCTGCTTAACTTTCTTTTCCTGTGTAGCTGGATCAATATAGAGAAGTCTCTCTACGATCTCACCACCAACGATATCCTTCTCAATGATTTCTTCAACATCGTCGATTGAAACCATACGATAAAGAGTATCTTCTGGATAAATCTTAACGAAAGGTCCCTGTGAACAGAATCCAAAACAACCTACGATATTAACTGTAGCCTTGTCTGAAAGACCCTTCTCTTCAAGAAGCTTTTCAAACTTCTCTTTGATCTCCATAGAGTTACTGGAAAGACATCCTGTACCACCACAGAGAACGATATGTCTCTTGCCATCAGCGCCGGCAAGCTTGTCATCCAAACACTTAGTACAAGTGGATGAGCGCTCTTCAAAAGTCTGAACATTATCTATCATATCTCATACCTTTCCTTTCTAAGCGTTTGCAGCCTGTTTATAGCTTTCAATTATTTCTGGAACCTGTCCAACTTCAACCTTAGGATAAACCTTGCCGTTGATTGAAACAGCTGGCGCAATACCACATGCTCCGATACATCTAAGGGCATCAAGAGTGAAGAGTCCATCTTCAGATGTTTCACCAGGTCCGATCTTAAGGAGTTCTGAGAACTTATCAATAACGTTCTGAGCTCCCTTTACATAGCATGCTGTACCAAGACAGCATCCAATAACATATTTTCCCTTTGGTGTAAGAGAAAAGAATGAATAAAATGTTACTACTCCGTAGATTTCTGCGACCGAAATACCAGTCTTCTTTGATACGATCTCCTGTACATCTAGAGGGATATATCCATATTCGTTCTGGATGTCACTCAGGATCATCATGAGAGGTGTCTTCTCGCCTGCGTATCTATCGCAGATTTCCTCGATTTGTGCTACCGCAGTAGCTTGCAACTTGCTCATAATGCAGCCCCTTTCTTAAATATTATTAGTGCAGAAATATCTCCCTGCACGTTGCTTTAATTATGCTTTAGTAACTTTATCGCATATCTTCTATATTATACAAAAAATAGTGCGGTTAGATAAACTTAACCTTTTATAGAATTGTATAATATTTTTTATGTTAGTTAGTACTATTTTACTTCGATACTAAACTGTCTGAGCGGAAGGCCTTTTTTGTTGTAAATATTGACCTTTCCGTAGTTAAAGAAGCCGTATCTGACCCACTTAATTTCGTCTGCATCCTCAATTACAATGGTTTCTTTATCAATATGAGCCTTTGGAACGTACCACTTTCCATCTTCTTTTCTAACTTCAAGGCCATAAATGTGATCTGCCTCTTCTTTTTCCGGAATCTCATTTCTATGATCTATCAGACTATTCTTCTGAGTTCTGACCTCCCCATATGTACCCGAAAGATTAATATAAATTTTATCATTTAATTTATTTATGCCCTGCGCTTTCATATCATGATAGCCTTCCAGGTCATAAACCTTTTCAAGCAGAACATCTGAAACTCTGTTTCCAGGAGTTTCCTTATCTATCGGATGAACATTATTATATTCACCAAGATCAATAAGAGAAGATAAATAAGCCCCCTTCACATCATCCTCCACCATCTGCTGTGCTTCTCGGATAGTTGCCCAGTCTCTGAGATCCTCACGTCTATGTTCTATAAACATTGGAAGCTGGAAGTAGATAAATGGAAGACCCTTATTTCCAAACAAATCTCTATATTGTGAGATGAGTTCCTTAAGAAGCAGATAATAGTATTCATTCTTTCCTGTTTTCTGATAGGACTCCAGATTCTTTATCGCATCTTCTTCACCCTGATAATAGACAATGCCTTTGATAGTATAAGGAACTATCCTCTTGAGCATGCTTTCAATAAGTCCTGAAGGTCTGAACATACTCCAAGGTGTTATAGGTGGTGGCCATGGATAATATCCAGCCAGATCAATAAGCTCATCCATGGAAATATCCGGATTCTTTTTAGTAGCCTCAGCTACTGTTTCATCGAATTTATTTGCAAGAGCATTGTAGTCATCTTCTATCTTTGCAATCTCTGCTTCAGTTTTTCCAGAATAATAGTCTTTGACTCTTTGCTGCACTTCTCGTCCAGAGGTGATACTTCCAAGGCGGGAATCCTCAAGCCAGCAGGTTATGGAAGAACCACCCTGATAGCAATCGATCATGCCAATAGGAACGCCCAGTTTCTCATAAAGCTTTTTTGCATAGAAGTAGCCTATACCAGAAACATCTCCAAAATCTTTATCTGTAATACTGTTCCAACAAGTATCCTTTTCCGCCTCAAACAATTCTTCGTTCACAAGAGGCAGTTTAGGAACATGGTAGTACCTGATTTCAGGAAGGTTTGCCGTCTCTATAATCTCCGGTCCGCCCTGACAATCCTTTAATTCTAACTCTATATTTGACTGACCATTATTCAGCCAAACCTCACCATATAATATATCTCTGATAACAACTTCCTCATTATCAGATGTTATTTTCATTTCAAAAGGTCCACCTTCAGCATGAGGTGGCAGTTTTATTATCCACTTGCCTGCATTTACCTTCTCTTCAACGCAAATATCATCTATAGTTATGTAAACCATCTCTTCAGAAGTGGATTCTCCAAAAATACTTACTTCAGTATTTCTCTGAAGCACCATTCCGTCTTTAAAAATAGCAGCTAATTTCATTTGCTATACCCTCTTACATACATCATAAATGTTTAAAAAGGCAGAGGGTAAAACCCTCTGCCCCTAATTTCAAATACTCAACCGAAAAGTTTAGAACTTGCCAGCCTTTGCAGCCTCTTCAATTGAAACTGCTGTAGAAACTGTCATACCAACCATTGGGTTGTTACCAGCTCCGATAAGTCCCATCATCTCAACGTGAGCAGGAACTGATGAAGAACCAGCG
>CACYKH010000011.1 GCA_902774915.1 uncultured Lachnospiraceae bacterium
GACCCCTCGAAGACTACGAGGTTGATAGGCACTGGGTGTAAGCATGGCAACATGTTTAGCTGAGGTGTACTAATAGGTCGTGAGCTTTTCCTAATTTTAAGTAGGTACGTTTCTTGATAGTTAAGATCGGAACGACGTATTCTGCCCAAGATTTGCAAAGCAAATCTGTGTCCAGAATAGCGTCTTCGGAACATCACTTCGTGATGTTCGAGTGCTCGATTAGAAATCGAGCAAAGTCTGTGTGAAGTTTTGAAAGTACAATGTACTTTGCTAACCTTGGCGCCTTGGTTGCAAGCTACCAAGCAAGTATGTGCTAAAGCACATCCTTGATTTTGCGTCGCTACGCTAGCAAAATGCGTGGAGCCAAGCTCCACTCACATTTGTTTCACAAATGTGATCATTCCTCGATAGCTCAATGGTAGAGCATTCGGCTGTTAACCGAAGGGTTGTTGGTTCGAGCCCAACTCGGGGAGCTTTATTTGGCCCGGTGGTCAAGAGGTTAAGACATCGCCCTTTCACGGCGGTAACACGGGTTCAATTCCCGTCCGGGTCACTATAATATAATATTCAATGTTTCTGTTGGAGCAGAGATGTTGACAAGGACGCTTAGCTCAGCTGGTTAGAGCATCCGGCTCATAACCGGACGGTCCTGGGTTCGAGTCCCCGAGCGTCCACTTAAGTGATTAATAGGCTATAAATGCACTATAATAGTGTGTTTATAGCTTTTTTATTTTGATATTTTAAATTGTTCATTTATTACTATATTTTTCATTTACAATAGTTTTTACAATAATTTAATCCTGAAAAAATAAAAAAAGCAGCAATAAGGAGGTGCTGCTTCTTAAATGATTCCACAAATTTTCCGAGGATTTGTGATTCGTCTTATTTTGATAATAATATACAATATTGTTATCTTCTTGTCAAGCAAAAATACTTTACAAAAAAAAGACGGATCATAAAAGGTATGTTCGTGAATCGAATTATTCAATACTAATCCCCGTCTTATTGCGTTGAGGAAGAAAAAGCAAGGGAGTAATGGCTTACCTAAGTGGTTAATCGCGTTAAAATAACTCGTCCGTAGGGTGGCAGAAACACGTTCACTTGAGGGGGTCGCTCCCTTTAGCCTTCGGAGGCATGCCCGGTTAGAGCGGAGAGTTTTTTTGATTGAAATCGTGGAATAAAACAGTATATATACTGTTTTATGGTCTGCCCGTCCTGGATGTCGCACAATGGTGCGAAAGGGGGATCAGTCGAATGCGATAGCAAGCAGAGGCATCTTACGCCAGACTTCAGCCTTCTGAGATTGATTCTTGATTGGAGAATATGAAAATAGATGGACTCGCGAAAGAGTCTTTATTTTTTTGTTCTCTGGTCAGGGGGGGAGAGAGAACCTTGCCTAGCGTTTGAGCTACTTAAATAAAAGCACATAAAGAAAAAAATTGATAGCTGTCACGGCTCAAGGTTCTCGACGTGGGCATTATTTTTTTAAAACAAAAGGAGATATAATGTATGAGATATGATAAGATATTAAAAATTAGAATAGATGAAAGACTTTTGAAAATACTAAGACATAATCTTTCAAAAAGAAATAATATGACTCGAAGATCTATATCAATGTCTGAATATATAAGAAATCTAATATTGAAGGATAACTTCGATCAACTTACATTTGGGGTGGATAAAGAGGCGTATGGAGAGATTATGAGAGTTCTCTCTGGAATGGGCAATAATCTTAATCAAATTACATATAGTATGAACAGAGGATTATTTAAAGAAGAATATATTTGTGAAATAAAAAGGATTACGGAGGTGTTATGTGATATGCAAGAAAAAACTCAAGATCTTTATATATCAACTAAGTCGGGATTAGGGGTAATAGCAACTTATGATATGTCGGATTTGGAAGATTCACTTGAAGAACTCTTGACCGCCGATGAACAATCAAAAATGAGTTTAGAAGAGAGAATAGATTTTTGTAGAGCGCTTAGGCCATTTATTGAGAAAAATTATCTTCAGATAATAAGACAATCTGAAAAGTATGCAGAAAAGTGGGAAAGAGATAATTTGACTGAAAAGGGTAGAACAATATTAACATCTGAAATAATTAATACTATTCGTCGAGAATTGATTCAGGAGAATATGAATGTGAATAAAGTGATATTAAATACTATTCATAAGATAATGAAAACTGAAACATTACCGGTGGAAACAAGGGTTACTTTGATAGAAGAAATGTATCCTGAAGTTCTAAAGATTTATCGTGAAGAATATGATATAGAAAAACAAGTAACCAAAAGTGTGGAACACCTTATTAATTACATGACAGAGAATGGGATTGAAAATTAATTGTCATTAATTGTCAATAATTGTCAGTGTGCATAATTAATTGTCATTAATTGTCAATAAAATATTCGAGGGTTACAAGGCGCAGGGTCTTAGGGGCTGGCAGCCCCTAACAAGATGCACGCAATGTGTACAAGAATCAGGATTGTTGCCACAAAGTGCGTGTCTTGCTAACTTTTGTTAGCGAGACTGGAACTTCTATAAAGCATATATTCCTGTTGGTATATTATTTAGTAAAAAAGTAAGGTTTCTTATTTAATTGTCAGTTAATTGTCAGTTAATTGTCAGTAATTGTCAGTAATTGTCAGTTAATTGCCACTTAATTGTCATCAGCAAATAAAGAAAAAATAAACGTAGCAGATACTATCGTCTTTAGTCTCTTTTTCATTATCTTCTCTCCTTATCTTTTAGTTTTATATATGCTGCCCAGGATCCCAGGCATTAAAAAAGACCGACCTAAGCCGATCTTTATTATTTTTGCTATTAAAGAAACTATTATCTTCTTGTTTTTGTTTGATTGAGTGCTGGATTTGCTTGATTATCCTTGTTCTTTTCAAGAAACTCTGGATTAAATAGTATACATTCCCCTTTTAGAAACTCTTTTAACTTAGCATTATCATCCGTTTCATAATAATCAACTAATAACAACTTAAAATCAGAAATCTTATCATATGGTATAGATAGAATTCCAATATCATTTTCCATAAGGATCTTATTACAACTTAATTGTGACACTCTTTTGTTACCATCAAGAAACATTTGTGTTCTTGAAACAAAGCAAAACATTTCAAGAGCAGCGTCCAGTTTATCCTCAATGTTATTTATTTTCTCAATATTTTCTATAATGTCAGCCTCATTAGGTATTTCAGGCACCCAAGAAGTACCACCTATCGTTACCATACCTGTTCTAATCGTGCCTGCACCATAGATAATATCTGTCATACAGATCTTATTTAATTCTCTAAGAAGCATTAGATTAGTAGGATAATCTATGTTGTCAAACAAAAATTCCCAGGCTCTCTTCATATTTACTATGAAAAGAACTTCATCTCTTGATGTTTCAACAGGAAGATTATCTAATATTTTCTCTGTATTTGGAAATGTTGTACCAAGTCCTTCAATACCTGCACTCTTCCATATACTGTCTACTAATTGCCTTTTTCCTAATGATATTGAATAATTAATCATCTAGTATTTCTCCTATTAGCTATTAAAGAAAAAACTACTCTAATATGCTCTGTTTTAGATTTATACCTCATCAACACCAACAATGCAGTTTTCTCTAATCCATAAGCCTAATTCAGAATAATCATCCGTTTCATAATACTTAACTAATTTGCTTTTAAATGTTCCGTCAAGTTCTACAGGCACATTAAATATGCCTTTTCCGTTTTCTATAAGTATCTTATTTATAACATAGCTGCCTATTCTTTTGTTGCCATCCTGAAATGGTTGAAGTCTCATTAAGCTTAATCCTGTCATTATAGCTTTGTCTGTAAGGCTACTATAACAAGCAGGTTCTAAACTTTTTTCAATAGAATCAAAATCAGGAATTGCAGGTTTCCAGTTGGTTCCACTGATAAGAACCTGCTCAGTTCTTAATTTGCCTAAATATCTATAATCAACATCGAATCTTGCCACAATTTCGTGAAGAGATTCTATCATCACTAAATCAAGTTTAGAATCAAGGTTGTCAAATAGGTATTTCCAACCATCCCTTAGACAACACACTTTACTAATATCTTTTGGTGAAAGTGTATCTACATTGACATTATTTAAAATATCCTGTGTTTGAGCAAAAGTTACTGCAATCCCCTCAAGATTAGCTTGTTGATATACCGAATCTACAAGTATCCTTTTTGCTAAGAAGATATTTTTCTCTCGATCTATATTGTATTTATCTTTAATAATATACATTTCTTTATCTCTTTCATTAGAAAAAGGCTCTGTTTTAGTTCTTAATTCATCAATGTTTCGTTTGTGCATATCTTTCACCTTATCAAGCTATTAATCCTTATTCTAATATACTCTGCTTATCTGTCTGCTTTGGATAACCTCTTCTTGCTCCACATACTTCACAAATCTCACCACTTCCATACTCGTGCCAATCGTGTCCGTCTACTGAACAATTCCAGTTGTAACTTGATGTGTTATAGTAGTGATAGCCACAAGAAGAACATTGATAGCAGGTATTCTTTGTCCAGGCTTTTCTTAGTTGTACTGGCTGTGAACTGCCATAGCTTGAGCCATCTGTATGATTATGAGTATATTTTGAGGATCTTGTCCATCCCCAACCATCATATTCTCTCGGAGCAATATATCCACATAAGGTGCATACATCATATACAACCTCTGTTTTTTTAGTACATTCTATTGTTGGAGAACCAATCTGTCTTATGTTATGAGTACAGATCTTGTTAGTTGAATCACTTGGATTACTGTTATTATTGCTATTATTATTGTTTGAACTACTGTTATTATTACTAGCCTGACTATTATTTTGTGCTGTTTCTTTTTTCTTATTTGGCACCCAGGCACCATCTAGTCCAACATAATAGTTTCCAATCCACTCATCTTGTGCCATTATTCCACTATCTTTTAGATAATAGTTGCCTATCCATTCATTAGCTGCCATATACCCATTTGACTTAAAATAATACCATCCACCATCTATCTTTAGCCACTGACCACAAGGATACCAACTGCCACTCTGGAACCACCATCCTTTTGAATTACTTTTCCAAGAACCATTCCAGGCTGAATCATACCATCCTGCACTATTAAGCCAGTATCCATCTACATATTCATTATGTGCATATGAACCATTGGCATATTCATACCACCATCCACCATTTGAGTATCTCCATACCCCATTGGCTGCTTCTGTTCTAATACCAACTGTTGATACTACTATCATTATCGCAATAACAATACTTACTATACGCTTTATCATAAACACCACCCTTTCTAGTGTGTGTATGATGTAGATATTATATCACATCATGCTCGCTTGAAGTAATATAAATGATTATTATATTTATCAAATTCATTTAGACTTTATGTCACTATTTTCGCGTATTAAAAGCTGTCGCAACAGATGCTGCAGCTGTTATACCCGTAAATATCTTCATAGTATTAATGTCGCTATTCTGTTGTCTCTGAAGTGTGAGCATCATTTCTTGTGTGTTTTCTATTTTCCACCGGTGTAATTGTTCTTCATAAAGATTAACAGCTTCCTGGATTGTATATGCACGATTATTTAAAAAGCAATTATATATATAATCGGCGGCTAAGGCATATCTGTAATTGGGTGGAAGAATATGAATCACTGGTGAGAGTTGTTTTATAACGACATTTTTCTTCTCGATTTCTTTACTAAGATCCGTTTCGAGTTTTTCTATCATTTCTTTATTTCTAGAATTACTATCTCTATTTATTAGAAGTAATGCTAAAGAAAGAATGATGAATGCTAAAATATCAATAATAAATGTGAAAAATAATGATGAGGTTGTTCTAGCTGTTTCTATATCATTTTTGTAGTCTTCATATTCGTCAAAATATAAATATGGGTCGGGTTTTCCAGATGTATATCCTAGTCTTTTCTCATTAGCTTCATCAAATAGAATAGCGCTGTTTGAACGGATAAAAATAAAAACTATAGGTGTGACAATAAACAATGTGACCAATAAAGCAATAATAAAACTGAGAGATGTACTTTTATATTGGTTTTTTCTCCACTTTAGATTGTTTTGCATATTATTTATATTTAAATCATAGGAATCAATTTTCTTTAGTTCGGAAATTATTGGTGGAAGATTTGTAATATAGTTATCGGCATTATTGATAATAGATTCAGGTTTACTATTGTTTGATAGCTGTTTTCCGCAGTTGACACAAAATACAGAACTATCCTCATTTTGAAAACCACATTTAGGACAATACATGATAAACCTCCATTTTATATTTAATAATACACAAATCATATCACAAAACTTCCATTTTGGACACTAACAACTTCTATTTTGGATAATAATCCAATTTAGGAGGATTGTTCTTATGGAGAGGATTACTCAAACTAGACGACCATTGATAGGAAGGAATATTGAAAGGCTTTGTAAAGAAAAAAATATACGTTATATAGATGTTATTGCTAAGTTAAATGTAATGGGGATTGATTATGTTACAACCGGAGTATTTAGCAAGGTGATACATGGTCATAATAATCCTTCGGTAGAAATGTTAGTTGCATTAACAAAGATTTTTGATTGTGATTATAATGAGTTCTTTAAGGAGTAGCTGGATAAAAAAAGAGCATTTTATTGCTCTTTTTTTGAATAGTAAGCTGAATTAATCCTGGTTTTCTCTCTTTTGAGTTTTGCATAGTTTAATCGTCCGTCTTATTTATTTTGTCGAATATCTGTATTGTGTCTAATTTATTCTTTTCAAAAATGTCGATGTAGGCCTTATATGTGATATCAGGAGAAGAATGACCTAATAATGATGAGACAGCATATAAGTTTTGCTGATCTTCGTTTAGCAGTATAGAAGCGAATGTATGGCGAAGTTCGTGAGGAGATATAAGTGGTACATCCGTCGCTAAACACATCTTGTGCAAAGTTTTTCTTGCGTTGCTATCTGCAATTGGATTTCCTGTGGCAGAAAAAATAAGGTTATTTGGTTTATGTAGCTCTGGAAATCTTTCTTTGACTTTTATGAGTATATCTTGTGCCTGCGAACTAAGAGGAATTAACCTGACTTTTTCTTCTTTAGGATACTTTGTAATGTATTTTTTAGAAGTGGTTGCTTTATTATCTCTATTTTTGATATAAACATATTGTTTGTTTATGATGATATAGTTTGTGCCGTTTTTTGTTTCTTTTATATCATTCCATTCAAGCCTTGATAATTCTCCCCACCTTAGACCAGTGAAACAGCAGAAGAGTATGGCATAGGCGTTCATTCCATAAACATATGTTCCTGGTTTTCCATTTATACGCTTTTCCTCGGTGTTTAGCTTTTCCATTTCACTCCAGAGTTTCATTACCTGATCGTATGTTAGCGATCTTTTTGTCTTTGTTTTTGTTTCAACATCTCTTTCAGTTAGTTTATCTACTCCATCCATATAGTTGCAGACAAAATCAGCCATAGTAAAACCATATTTGGATACCAAGCATAAAACAGTATATATACTATTGTTAATTGATTTTGAATAGTTTTTATTAGTATTAACTGCGTCCTGAAAGATCTTTCTTATTTCTTTTGGAGATTTCGCATTTATAGTGCCTATTTGCATGTTATATAATTTCGTCTTTTTTATATATTGATTTATGGCGTAATCATAATAGTCTACGGTCTTTGGTGATAGGTTTTGCTTTCGCCACTCAAAAAGCCATTTATTCGCATACTCTGAAAAGGTCATTATTTGTATTTTCTTAGTTGAAATTATAGTGCTTTTTTCCAGGTGCTTATTATATTTAAGTGTTGCTTCTTTTCTGGTTTTACCATAGAATGATTTTTGGATTCCATTAATTGAAATGATGAATACATAGTAGTGAGTTCCGTTAATAGTCCTTTCTTGCCAACAACCTTCTCCATTTGCTCGTCGCATTGATATATCACCTCGTTTTACTATGATTTTACTATAAATAGTTTGAACTAAAATGAAAAATATGTTAAGATATCACCATATTTAAAAATAATTTTATAAAACAGTATAGTGTGTAAGGCCTTTAATTTAAATAGAATTTGTTAATAATTATAATTTAATTGACGGAGATGTCAATTATGAACAGATTCGACATGTACCGGCTCATAACCGGACGGTCCTGGGTTCGAGTCCCCGAGCGTCCACTTCCCTCGATTGATAAATCGGGGGTTTTTGTTTATAATGGGACTAGTTTTTGTTTTGGGGAGGTTCCATGATTACACAGATTCTCGATAAGATAGATAGCATAATGTATTATCCAATCCTTATTATCGTTATGGCTATCGCTGGTATTTATTTTACGGTTTTAACTAAAGGAGTTCAGATCCGTTTGTTTCCTGAATCTATTAGGCTTTTAAAGGAACCACCTGAAGACAAAAAGAATGTTTCTTCTCTTCAGGCCATGCTGGTTTCTACAGCATCCCGTGTTGGTACTGGAAACATTGTTGGAGTATCAACTGCAATTTGTATGGGTGGCCCTGGCGCCTGTTTCTGGATGTGGGTGATGTGTATTATCGGCGCATCTTCAGCGTTTATTGAGAGTACACTTGCTCAGATTTATAAGAGAAAGAATAATGATGGCGAGTGCTATGGTGGACCTGCTTATTATATTGAGAGGGCATTGCACGCACCTATACTTGCGGGTGTTTTCTGTGTATTTCTTATAGCAACATATGCTGTAGGCTTTAATCTTCTTTGTTCATATAATCTGCAGTCTACATTCGCAGCTTATTCATTTTATAATGAGAAGATCACACCGATAATAATTGGTGGAATTCTTGCAGTTCTCACAGGTTACTGTCTCTTGGGCGGTGGAAAGAGAATCGTAAAGCTTACCAGTGTAATAGTTCCAGTTATGGGCGTTGCATATGTTCTGATATCACTGATTGTAATTTTCTGTAATATCACCAGTATTCCACATATGTTCAAGATTATCTTTGAGGATGCATTTGACTTTAAAGCAATATTTGGTGGTATGGCTGGATCTTGTATGATTTATGGTATAAAGAGAGGTCTTTATTCTAATGAGGCCGGTGTTGGATCGGCGCCAAATGCCTCTGCATCCGCTAAGGTTTCTCATCCAGCTAAGCAGGGACTTGTTCAGACTCTTTCAGTTTATATTGATACAATTCTTCTTTGTACAGCTACAGCACTTATGTGTCTCTCCAGTGGAGTAGAGAGAAGTGAAGCGGTTTCTGGAGCGCCTTATGTGCAAAATGCAATCGCATCGGTATTTGGTAAAATTGGTCCAACATTTATTACTGTTGCAATGATTCTGTTTGCGTTTACAACCTTGCTTGGAAATCTGTACTACGTTGATAATGCACTCATTTTCCTGAATCGTAAGAAACAGCCTTCTAAATTATTTATGAGGTGTTTCCATATCTGTTGTGCGGTTATCGTACTTTTGGGAGCAATGATTCCAATGAATGCTGCATGGGCAGCAGCAGATATAACAATGGGTGGTATGACCCTTATAAATCTTCCATCCTGTATGCTTCTTGGAAAGATAGCAATAGATACACTTAAGGATTATGAGAAACAGAAAAAGGAAGGAAAGAAGCCAGTATTCAAGGCTTCCGATATAGGAATTAATACTGAGGAACTGGATTTCTGGAAGTAAATAAATTTATTTAATAGAAGATTTGGTATATGAATAAAAGGCAATCTTACGTTTGTAAGGTTGTCTTTTTTGTGTTCATTAAAACAGGTTTATGAAAAGCGAATTTGAAAATAATAAAAAATAGGGTTGACAAAAGGCGTAATTAAGTATAATATGTTCACCATCTGATAAATAATAAAAGTCGTGAACAAAACAGAAAAGAAAAATGATGAACAAAATTGATTCGAATAGAAAATTAAATCTGAAGATAATTCCAAAGGTTCTTTTCTTCACGCTTCCAGCGATGATACCTATGACAGTTTTCTGGATATATCCAATTCTGAAAGGTGGCTGGCTGAGTTTTACAGACTGGGATTATATGACTCCAGATTATAACTATGTAGGTTTTCAAAACTACACAAGCGTATTAACAAGCAGCAGCTTTTGGGACGCATTTAAAAATACATGCCTGTTTGCTATCGGAACTATAATTCCTACTTTGATAATTGGTTTGTTCATAGCATTGCTTCTAGGGGAGGAGATGAAAGGAAAAGCCATTTATAGATTTTTGGTCTTCTCACCTTGGATAACTCCAACAGTTGCTATTTCGATAGTATGGAGCTGGATATTCCAGCAAAAAGGCGGTCTGGCAAATGAGATATTAAATATTCTTGGACTTCCTGAGCTCGGCTGGATAAACAGCAGTGACACCGCACTTCTTTCTGTGATTATAGTTACGGTGTGGAAAACAATCGGATACAGCGCAATCTTTTATCTGACAGCTATAGATAAGATTCCAAAAGATAGATACGAGGCGGCATCACTTGATGGAGCAGGATTCTGGCAGAAGCTTATATACATTACACTTCCTGGTGTTTCGCCTACAACATTTTTCCTCTGTATCATCACAATGGTAGATGCGCTCAAAGCTTACGATCAGATACAGATACTTACACAGGGAGGTCCTGCAGGAAGCACAAGGACGCTGACATATCTCTTTTATCAACTGGGATTTGAACAGTTTAAGATGGGACAGGCGTCAGCGGTTGCGATAGTAATCGTTGTACTAACAGTTGCACTTTCATATACACAGTTCAGGCTGTCGAAAAAATGGGTGAATTATTAAATGAAGAAAAAACTCCTCAATAGTTTAAAACATATAATTCTGTGTGCTGTATGCATCGTGATGATATTTCCACTTTTCTGGATGGTGATGGGAAGCCTTAAAACGAGTAAAGAGGCGATGGACCCAACAATGATCTTTCCGGACATAATACATCTGGAAAATGTAATCGAGGTCGTTAAGTATTCCCCTCTAATGAAGTATGTTGGAAACAGCTTGTTTGTAGCGCTTGCAACGACAGCTATTCAAATAGTTACAGGCGCAATGCTGGCATATGCATTTTCCTTTATTAAGTTTAGGGGAAGGAACATATTGTTTGGAATAGTGATGGCAACTTATATGCTGCCTTCATGTGCAACTTATATTCCTGCATATGTAACCCTCGCGAAAATGGGAATGCTAAATACACGAATGGGACTAATCATTTCCCAGTGTGTGAGTATATTTGGAATATTCCTACTGAGGACTGCATTTCTCCAGGTTCCGGAGGAACTGATAGAAGCAGCAAAATTGGATGGTGCAAATGACTGGAACATTCTTTGGAAGATAGTTATGCCAGTTACAAGAGCATCATTTGTGACATTTGGTCTTATGAGTTTCATTTCACTTTATAACAATTATATGTGGCCATCTCTTATTACAAAGGACAGTGACCAGTATCTGGTTGCTCAGGGCTTAAGAAGCTTCTTCATAGATGATGGTGCATTTGGAACCGATTGGGCAAAGGTCATGGCAGGAAGCACAATCATTGTTGTTCCACTTCTGATACTCTTTGCGTTTACACAGAAGTGGTTTATTTCTGGGCTGTCAGGAGACAGTGGAGTAAAAGGATAAACTCTCCATCAGGAGTTTTTCATAGAAGGTTAAATATATATAGACTCTTACAGAGTCAGATCAAAAGATCGAGAAAGGAAGAATCATGAGTAAATTAAACAAGACACTAGTAAAAAGATTTTTCGCAGGCGCTCTGAGCATAGCAATGTTGGTTGGTGCGCTTACAGGATGTGGAGTTAGCACTTCATCAAACGGCAGCGACGTAAAGGCTGAACAGACAGAGGCAACAACACAGGATGAAAGCACAAATACAGATGCAGCAACAGTAGCATCTGCAGAAGGAAAGACAGAGATTGAATTCTGGTATTCAGGTGGTAAGACTGCAGTTGGTGTTGTTCAGGGAATCATTGATGACTTTAATGCATCACAAGATAATTACTATGTTACAGCAGTAACACAGGGTGATTATGACGAAACATATCAGAAGCTTCAGGCTGGTATAGCTGGAGATGTAGCTCCTGATGTAGCTCTCCTGGAAGTTGAGGCTGCAAGAAATCTTTCAGATAAGGATTTACTTACAGATCTTCAGAGTTATATAGACGCTGATTCTGATTTTGATAGAGATGATTATCTTGATGTATATTTTGATCAGGGAACAGATGGTGACAAGGTATATGCATTCCCTGCTTATGGATCAACTCAGGTTATGTACTATAACAGAGAGGTGTTTGAAAAGGCTGGTGTTACACCAGATGACATTGCAACATGGCAGGACCTTGCTGATGTTTCTAAGAAGATTAAGGACGAAGGCATTGCAACATATGGCTGGGAGCCAATGTGGGATGAGGATAACCTTATTGATATGTCATTCTCAAACGGTGCTAAGCTTATCAGCGATGATGGAAAGACAGTTCTTATAAACTCAGATGAGTGGGTTGAAGTATGGGAGAGCATCCGTACATGGATTCATGATGATGAAATTATGGCAGTACATTCTGGTGGTCAGGGCTGGGAGTACTGGTATGACACAATGGATGATGCAGTTGATGGAACAGCTGGTGGATATACAGGATCAAGTGGAGATCAGGCAGACCTTGATTTCTCAGTAGTAGGTGCTATGGAACAGCCAGCATGGGATGATGACAGCGAGTCAGCTCCAACAGCAAGAGCTAAACAGCTTGTATCTGTAGCTAATTCTTCAGATGAAGAAAAGCAGGGTGCATTTGAATTCATTAAGTTCTTCACTAATCCAGAGAACCAGGCTAAGTGGTCTCTTGAAACTGGATATGTTTCAGTTAGAGCTTCAAGTCAGGAAGATGCAGACTACAAGGCATACTCAGAAGAACATCCAGAAATTCTTGTTCCACTTACACAGTCACAGCATGCATCTATAAGACCAATCGACCCAACTGGTGGTGAGATTTATGATGCACTGAGTGTAGCTGCAGATAAGGTTGAGCTTGAAGGTGTTTCTGCTAAGGAGGCTCTTGATGAGGCTGCTGAAACAGCACAGGCTGCACTTGATAAAGTGAATGAATAAAAGGGACAAGGTGTGCTAAAGACATAATAAAAATATGTTGCACAAAAGGTCTAAAAATTATATAATAAACGAGCTGGTCATTTAGGCTAGCTCGTTTTTTGGCCCAGTGGCTCAGTTGGTTAGAGCGCCGCCCTGTCACGGCGGAGGTCACGAGTTCGAGTCTCGTCTGGGTCGATATAGTTTCAAGGAGGGGCCCGCGCGAAGCGTGGGAGGATTCCTTGGAATGCGCAAAAGTTAAAAAGATAGATTTACGGAGTAAATCGAGCAGTATGCCGGCGTGGCGGAATTGGCAGACGCCCGGGACTTAAAATCCCGTGGGTAGTAATACCCGTACCGGTTCGACCCCGGTCGCCGGCACTATAAAAAGGAAAGCGAAAGCTTTCCTTTTTTATTTTTCTACCAACTATGTTATAATCAGCATGTTTGTAATTGTTTATAATTAGTTCAGGAGAATTCGATAATGAATGATGCAAGAGCGGATAAGCCCATAACAAAAATAAGACTGAACACTCTTTTGTTCGGAGATATACTCCTTATATTTTTCCTGCTGTCGACTACATGTCTCGGCATATGGTTTATAAGAGAGTTGGCTACTAATGGATTCAAGGATACATTTAAAAATCTTTGGCCATTACTGCTTACCTTTTTCCTGGTAGAACTGATAATCTTCTGGGCGGGTATTATCATTGTTTATGTAACATCGGCTCAGCTCGGAGTAAAGACTCGAGTTATCGGTATCATATGTGGGATGATTCCGATTGTTCATATTATCGTACTAATAATGATTATCCGGATAACATTCCGCGAAGTCACATTTGAAAAGGGTAAGATGAAGCTCGATGCCTCGAGAGCATCTGAACAAATATGTAAAACAAAGTATCCGATTCTTATGGTGCACGGTGTTTTCTTCCGTGATCTTAAGTATCTTAACTATTGGGGCCGCGTACCTGCAGAGCTTGAGAAAAACGGCGCAACTATTTACTACGGTAATCACCAATCGGCACTTTCTGTAGATAACAGTGCAAAGGAACTTGCAGCAAGGATTAAGGAGATAGTAGAAGAAACAGGATGTGGCAAGGTAAATGTAATCGCTCATTCGAAGGGCGGACTTGATACTAAGTGGGCAATCGCTACTCTTGGTATTGCTCCATATGTAGCTTCGGTCACTACTGTAAATACTCCTCATCGTGGATGTGAATTTGCGGAGTATCTTCTTAACAAGGCGCCAGTTTCGCTTCGAAACAAAGTTGCTGCTGCATATGAAGCAGCATTTAGAAAACTAGGTGATACAACACCTAGCTTCGTAGATGCAGTTACCGACTTAACAGCGCAGCGTGCAAGAGAGATATCTGAATATGCTGATCAATTTGATTATAAAGCCGCAGGCATCTATACACAGAGTATAGGATCCTGGATGAAGAAAGCCACGAGTGGTCCATTTCCTCTGAATATGAGTTATCCTCTTGTAAAGCATTTTGATGGAAAAAATGACGGACTTGTTGCTGAACCATCTTTTAGATGGGGTGAGGATTATACCTTCATAGAGAATAAGAAAAAACGTGGTATATCACATGCCGATATGATCGACCTGATGAGAGAGAACATCAATGGATTTGATGTAAGAGAGTTCTTTGTACAGATTGTGGCAGGACTGAAAAATAGAGGTCTATAAAAAACAAACAATTACTTTTACATTTCGCGACAAATAATAAACAATTCACCTCAAATTAATATTTCCTTAAGGCGTACAAGGTTAAGAAACGGCTAAAATAAAAGGGTAGCAGGCTTTTAAAAAGTCTACTACCCCATTTTTTACCCCAAAAATGTTGATTTATTATAAAGTGATGATAAGTCAACACGCAGATCAACACGCAGGTCAACAAACAGAAACGCCCAGTAACTGCACTAATTTAGGACGTTTGTCAAGATTATGATGCAGAGAACAACAAACAAACAACACGCCAGACAACAAACAACCCACAAAGCAACCAAGTGTTATGCCTGCATAACTGCGCTATATTAGTGCATTTATTAAAAACGAGAGAGAATGAACAACCCAACGAACAACCAACGAACAACCACTAACAAGAATGATAAGAAATATACTGCAGATAACAAAGAGCGGTGTTTATTCGATAATTTCTTTAACGATTGAATTAAAGAATATAGACAGTTTATATTCTGTGGCGTCCATTGTTTCTTGTTTATTGCCAAGATAATTACCTTGTTTTGTTTTTTCTTCAAAAATCTTTAAAGAATTGATACGATGCAGTAATTCTGTTGTTTTGTCGTTTTCGAGAAATAAAGAAAGTATATTTAGATGCATACTGTTTAGAGATAATAATTTATCTATTGCATTTTCTGAAAGCCCCGTTTCTTTTACCAGATCGGTAACACGCCCCGTCCTGCAGTCGTATTCGCCAAGCAGGTAACCGATATCACAGTTGCAATCCCTACATAATTCCAGAAGAAAAATATAATCAATGTTATGTACCCCTTTTTCGATATCAATAACTTTGTTTCTTGAAACGTGATATTTTTGCGCTAGTTTTTCTTGAGATAGATGCAATGTTTCTTTTCTTTCTTTTTTAACTCGATTTCCTATTGTTTTCAAATTGTACTCCATATAGATACATTATCCCCTTTTTTGTGATTGTTTTGCTAAATATATGTAGCTGAAATAAGTATAAACCATTGTTATTATAAACACAAGGTTGACCTAGAAAGGTAATTAATTACCCAATATGAACAAAGAAAGGATAATAAAAATATGCAGACAGTTTATACACCAGAGGTAAAACAAATGATGGTAGATATTAAGGGGTTGCAGGTAATTACTAATCTATCAAAAAATAAAGCTATGCAGTTAGGCAAGGACGCGGATGCGGTTGTGCATCTGGGAATTCGCAGAACGCTTTACAACGTCCAGAAAGTACAAGACTACATAAATAGCAGAACGGGGGGGATCTAATGATAATTGAGATGTTAGGAGTGGGCGAGAGAAACGCAAGAACCCAGAACGAGTTAACGCGAGTGTTACAAAAGGATGATACGAGAGAGATCAGGCAGGCCATAAGAACGGAGCGTTTAGCAGGTAATATTATCTGCAGTAACGACAAAGGCTATTTTTTGCCAGAAAATGACGCGGATATTAAAGCAACCATAAGACGATTAAGAAAGCGTAGCAAGGCGTTTGAGGATGTTGCGGACGCTATGCAGATGGCATTTAACCAAAGGAGTAAAAAAGATGGCAGAAAGAAGAATGTTTGCAAAAACGATAATTGACAGTGATGCGTTTTTGGATATGCCATTAACCACACAAGCCTTGTATTTTCATTTGGGTATGAGAGCCGATGACGACGGTTTTGTAAATAATGCTAAGAAGATACAAAGAATGATCGGAGCGGATGAGGATGATTTGAAACTATTAGTTGATAATGGTTTTGTTATATCGTTTGAAAGCAACGTGGTAGTTATTAAGCATTGGAGAGTACACAACTATATCAAGAACGATAGATACAAGCGTACTGTTTACACTGATGAAAAGAATTTGCTAGGTGTAAAAGAGAATAAGGTTTACACGTTAGGAAATGACAGAGTGGCAGATGCATCCGAGATGGAACCAGACTGTATCCAAGATGTATCCAAAACGGATACACAATTAGGTAAGGGTAATAAGGATATAGTTAATCAGGATATAGTTAATCAAAATAGGACGCAAACTTTTCCTAAAATGTACGGTAAGAATAGCAATATACCCTTGATGGATTATGAGTTTGAAAATCTTTGTGATAAATACGATAAGGATGTATTATTTGTTGCTCTTAACAAAATGAGTGATTATATCATAAATACCGATAAGGAATATTTTGATTATTACGATAGGTTGTGTAAGTGGATAGAACAAGATATATCCGAAAGTAAAGCAAAAGACTGCAAAAAGAAGATAGCAGACATAAAAAAACAAGTATCAATTAATTAATAAGGAGAAATACTATGATTAAGAGAGATGTAAGAATTAAAGCTAATGAGGGCATAAAGGAATTATTGAAAGATTATTCAGATAGTTTCCGCATAAATAAACAGCGTGCAAAAGAAGAACAGATGTTAAAGCTACCTGCAGGTGCAAGAGCTCCTAAGGATGTAGAATTGTACGGAGAATATAAGGATAGTTTTAACGAAAAAGTTATGGAGATCAAGTACAAGGTAAAAGATATTATTGATCCGATAAGAAAGGATCTGATTAACCAGACGACAGATGCACCAGATACCGACGCTATCAATACTGTATCGTTGTTAAGTACTAGAAAAAAAGTTAGTGAGGATGATATTTATAATATGCTTGATAGATATGGTAACAATTATCAAGTGTACAATGCGGTTAAGGATATAGCGATAGACCACGAAATACGTGTTCCAGATCATCCGATTGATAGAGAGATAGAAAACATAGACAATCTGTTAGCTAACTGCAATCAATTAAGTCTAAGAAACGCAGAGAACGGACACGCGAGCGCAGGTTATATAGCACTGATGGGGATGTCGGTTGATGATGCTTTTCCTATAGATCAGGAGTAATTATTTGTACAGTAGATGGGGTGGGGGGACTCCCCCCCTATACCCGTTGGCGCCCATCCACGCCGTCCAGCGCCGATATACCCCCGAAAACAATATAACATTATATAGGGGTGGTATCAATATGGGAAAAAGCACACAAGAATTAGCAATACTATGTAAGAGAAATGCGGATAATACTTTGTTAAGTGACTTATATTATCAAAATATAAAACTATTTGAGAGCGTAGTTTTTAGGTTTAAGGATCTGGCAGAAAAAGAAGATCTGATGCAGGAGTGTTTTTTTGCTATGTTAATGGCGTTGAATAACTACGACGAAACCGCAGGAGAATTTACCAGATACTTGCGAGCGGTCACAAGACGCCATATTTACAGATACATCCAAGAGAGTGGAACAATAAGAGTTCCAGAATATCTGCAAAATCTAATCTACAAATATTTGACGCTAAAGGATGCCGAAAAAACAGATCCGGAGATAATGGATGCGTTAAATATTACCGAAGATAAATTGCGACAGATAAAACAGACGATTTATCAAAAGAACATCGACAGTCTGGATGCGCTAACAAGTACAGATTTTTCTTTATACGATGCAAAGGCGGATACAAGCGCAGAGTTTGAAACGTCGGTTATTGATAATGTTTTTAATGATGAGTTGGCTATAGCTTTATCTGATGAAATGGGATCGTTAACCGATAGACAAAAAAGATTTGTTACGGATAGATTTTATAAGGGATACGGATACAAGGAAATAGATCCTGAACATAGTGAAGGTAACACAAGGATGATAATTGAAAAGGCGTTAATAAAGATGGGAAGATCTAAGCGGTTAAAGAGATTTTACGACGAAACCAATTTTTGCGCGAGCAGTGGCTTTTATTCGTTCAAGTATTCAAATACAAGTATTGTTGAAAGACTAGTTATAAAAATCGAAGAATTATAAGCAAAAAAGAAAAATGCCCTGACGGAGTTATCAGGGCATTTTTCAAAACAACCACAAAACCAGTAAACTAATTATATTTTATTACAGAATTTTGAAAAATACAACACGCCGAAATTGTTGTTCATAGTGAATTAGTTAGCAAGTCGATGAAATATGCCAACTAACTATTAAAACGCAAATATGGACGCGCTAGAGGGGTTAAAGATTGTTATTATCCCGCTCCATCGTTTCTTTGATGGCGCGCTTTATGAAACCATTAACAGATCCATCTGATGCGATGGCGTGTGTCTTTATTTTCTCATACTCATCTTTGTTAATATCCAGAGGAATTCTTTTATAATTCTCTTTTTTATAATTCAATAAATAGTTTTTTCTTTTCTCCATTTTTGCCCCCGAGTAATAGATGCTCCAATTATAACAAAGTTACGTACAAAACAAAAGATTGCGTACACAACAAAATAATGATAATATTGTAACGTACACAATAATAATCAACTATGAACAAAGAAGGGAGAAAAACGATGGAAAGAAATGTAAGAAAGTACATCAACGACTATAACAAAAGATTTGTACTTGATGGAGAAAAGAAGAACAAAAACAGTACAACTTTTTTTAGGAGTGATTATATCCAGATTAAAGAGATGTCACACGATACATTTTCATTAATTGATAATGCAGTAATGTTCGGTTTTATGGTCGGATATAATGCAGGCAAGAAAGAAACGGGGTGTTAATATGGCAAGACTACCACAAGGCGTAAGAAAGAGAAAAGACGGGTTATTAGAAAAGCGATTTACAGTGAGCGGTCACAGATATTCTGTATATGCTCCAACTGTTAAAAGTTTATCTGAAAAGGAAATTGAGTTAAGAGAGCAGATCAAACTAACACAATATAAAACAAACGCTAATATAACGTTGGATCAGTATTTTACAGAATGGATGGAGCGGAAGAAAACCACAACAAAAAGCAATTCATTGCTAACTTATAGACGTATATATAACAACCATATTTCTGAAAGATTAGGAAAGTGCAAATTGTCGAAATTGGAGCGCAGACAGATTATTAAACTGCAGTCGGATCTGTTAGATCAGGGCAAGGCGCCAAGTACCTGCAACTATGTTGTAACAGTATTATGTGCAATCTTAAATGATGCGGTAAAGGATGAAATTATATTAAGAAATCCTGCGCAGAGTATTAAAGCTATAAAGCAGACAGAAAAGGCGACAGACACAACACACAGAGCGCTAACGATAGAAGAACAAAAGCTATTTATGGCAGAGTCGAAAGAAAGTTATTATTATACCGTTTTCGCATTTGCACTATGTACGGGCGCACGATTAGGAGAAATATTTGCATTAACGTGGGGCGACATAGATTATAAAAATGACGTGATTAGCATTAATAAAACCGCGACTTTTGATGCAGACGGAAAACAGACGACGGGAACGCCAAAGAGTGAGAGCGGTAACAGACAGATCCCATTAACACCGATTGCAAGGCAGGTGTTAGAGATGCAAAAAGAGAAAATGGGGAACATCTATCAAATCAATCATAATGAGTGCGTTATATTTCCGAGTGTGTTTGGTAAGATGTTGAGAAATTGTGTTATTAATGGCGAAATAAAATCAGTGCTAAAAAGATTAGATGCTAAAGGTATCCATATTGAGCCATTTACTGCACACGCGTTCCGAGATACATTTGCGACCAGATACATAGAACAAGGGGGAACGATGCAAACTTTAAAAACAATTCTGGGGCATAGTAGCATAAGTATGACAATGGATGTATATGCGCACGTTCTACCAAATACAAAGGCCGAAGAAATGAACAAAATCCAGATAGCAATATAAATCCAGATAAATAGAAACCGCTCATAATGGGCGGTTTTTATTATGTAATTAATACCCCGTTTAGTACCCCATTATTTACCCCGTTTTTGTGGGGTAAATAATAAATATTATGGAACGGCAAAAATCAACTTTGAACATTAACGCGTTAATAATTCGCTAAGTCTGGCGGGTTTTGAGGTTGATAATAATCAGTAATAATTAATTATAATTTATGCAGTTGTTAATATTTCCTTAAGGTTTGTGTTGTAAACTAACATCATCAGATAAAGATAAACCCTTTGTTGATATTAGTGCGAGGTTAAAAGTATGGATGAAGTATTAGTAAAGAAAGAAGCGAATGAAGCGATGTTTTCAAAGAAAGCTGCCGGACTTGTTTTATGTCTGATGCTATTCTCGTTTGCAGTAGTGATGGTGCTGGTAGGGGTATCACATTTCATGGAAATGAAAATTCTCTCCGGAATATTCTACAGCTTGATGGGAGTTATAGATGTGGCACTTATTGGTGCTTGCAGAAGAGGGGACTTCTAGTAAGTGTAGAGTACAAAGTTACAGTAGAATGATAGTGTAGAAAAAGAGCGGTTTCCGTTGTGGAAACCGTTCTTTTTTGTTACAATTAAAAATACGTAATGTAAACCGAAACAATGGATTTAAGTTAAGGGGGTTATTTATGAAAAGAGCAAGAAAACTCGCATTACTACTTGTATCGATTATGATACTGTCACTTTTGTCAGGATGTATGAGATACAGCACAACTATTGATGTAAAAAGAAATGGAAAAGCAGATATTAAGATGCTTGTAGCAGTTATGGGCACAGGTACTTCATCAGATTCTGATACAGAGGAAGCTGAGGAAGAAGAAACCGAAGAAATGAAAAAGCTCAGAGAACAGGGCTGGGAAGTTAAAGCCTATAACGAAGAAGGTTATGAAGGTTACGAGTGCGTAAAGAGAAATGTAGATCTTAATGAAATCGCAAAAGAGCTTCAGGATTCTGAATCTGAAGATGCAGATGTAAATCCTGAGAATTTTAAGATTACTAAAAAGGGACTTGGATATATTCTCGATTGGAAGCTATACGATGACGATAACACTGAAGAAATGTCAGAGTATACAGAAAGCATTAAGCAGTACAATGGTTATTTCAGAGTTATTATTAAACTTCCAAATAAGCCAAAGAATCATAATGCAACAAGTGTTTCACATGATGGAAAGACTTTAACATGGGATCTTCTGTCAATGGATAAGTCAAAGCCTATCCATGTGGAGTTCTCACTTATTAACTGGCCACTTATCATAGGAATTATAGTAGCACTTCTTGTAATTATTGCAGGTGTAGTTGTATTCTTTATTCTTGGTAAGAAGAGAAGAGAAGGTGGCGGAAATATGGCAAATCCATTCCCAGGACAGGGCGGACCTGGACCACAGCAGTTTGGTCAGCAGCCACAGTTCGATCCAGCAACAGGCCAGCCAATGCAGCCACAGCAGTTCGGTCAGCAGCCACAGTTTGATCCAACAACAGGCCAGCCAATGCAGCCACAGCAGTTTGGTCAGCAGCCACAGTTTGATCCAACAACAGGCCAGCCAATGCAGCCACAGCAGTTTGCACAGCAGCCACAGTTTGATCCAGCAACAGGCCAGCCAATGCAGCCACAGCAGTTTGCACAGCAGCCACAGTTCGATCCAGCAACAGGTCAGCCAGTGCAGCCACAGCAGTTTGCACAGCAGCCACAGTTTGATCCAACAACGGGTCAGCCATATGATCCAAATAATCAACAGTTTTAATAGGAGCATGTGAATATGAAAAAGAGTAGATGGTTATCCATTCTAGTTGCAATCGTAATAATTATTTCTGCACTTGGAAGTAATAAAATAAATGCAAATGCCGCATCCGAAGGCTGGGTTAACTCCGGCGGTGGATGGTGGTATAGATTTAGCGATGGTAGCTATGCCAAGAGCGAGTACATAGATGGCTATTGGTTAAATAGCGCAGGATGGTACGAAGCTCAGTGGACTGGCGGCTGGAAAAAGAATGCCACAGGATGGTGGTTTGAATCCGGTAGCTGGTATCCAGAAAGCAGCTGGCTCAAAGTAAATAAGAAATGGTATCATTTCGACGGCCGTGGATACATGGATGAAAACAAATGGGTGGATGGCTACTACGTAGGAAGTGATGGAGCATGGATCCCTGATTATAAAGGGGATTCAGGTTCATCTTCCTCTGGTGGAAAAGTTATAGTAATTGATCCAGGACATTCAGGAAGTATTGCATCTGGTACAGAACCTATTGGACCAGGCTCCAGCGAGTATAAAGCAAAGGATGCCGGAGGTACAAAGGGCGTTAGTACAGGTATTCCTGAATATCAGCTGACAATGACAATAGCTAACAAGCTTAAAACTGAGCTTGAGTCCAGAGGATATACAGTAAAGCTTACAAGATATGATAACAGCACAGCTATTTCATGTAAGGAAAGAGCAGAAGTCGCAAACAACGCAAATGCGGCGGCTTACATCAGACTTCATGCAGATGGTGCAACAAGCAGCTCAGCAAGAGGTGCTTCGACTATATGCATAACATCTGGTAATCCATATATTTCCAGTATGTATAGCCAGAGTAAGAGTCTTTCACAGACAGTACTTAGCGAATATACAGCAGCTACAGGGCTGAATAGTAGAGGTGTTTCTGAAAGAGATGATCTTTCCGGAAATAACTGGAGTAAAGTGCCTACGACACTTATAGAGATGGGATTCATGACGAACAGTACAGAAGATGCACTGCTTAATGATTCAAGTTTCCAGAATAAGATGGTTACAGGAATTGCCAATGGTATTGACAAATTCCTGAAATAACATCTTAAAGAATGGTTTAATTAAAAACCTTTATAGAACCGATAATTGGTAATTCTCTTACCTCACCGTTTATTGCAGCTATTAATCCCATTAACCAGCAAACAAAAAGGAAAATGGAAGCTACAAAAGCGAATATCCATCCAATAATAGGAATTACACAAGCCGCTGAACTAATAAAGCCTGATATTACTAGTGCAGCAGCATTATTTAGATGGCTCTTAACAAATGGATGGTTTTTATCGGCGCAGATGCATGCGATTATAAAACCAATCAGAGTAATATAGCAAATGATAGCAGAAGACTTAGGGTCCATTGGCTGACTCTGAGGCTGCTGATAACCATATTGATTATACTGATTTTGATTATATTGATTTTGGTTGTACTGATTCTGATTGTATTGTTGTTGCATGTTGTCATACTGAGCCTGATTGTAGTTAGGTCTGTTGCCAGCATCGGCGCTTAAAGGTGAACCACAGAAAGGACAATTTGTTCCTTGTGTAGTTATATCATTACCACAGTTATAGCAAATCATAAGGGGCCTCCTTATCTATTAATAATCTTAAGTTATAGTACTATCAAATATGGACTTTAGCAAGAGATTGTTGTACAATAACAAGACGTTGAAGCAATATATATTAGGATAAAAAAAATAGGGAGAGGATGAAAAATGCAGCAGAGAATAAGTTTGGTAAAGATACTTCTTTTACCAGCCGCTATTCTGTTTGTTCTGGCTTTCTCCATTCCAGCTCATGCAGCTGGCTGGGTTGATGGCGCAGGCGGATGGTGGTATTCGTACGATGATGGCTCATATCAAAAGGGCTGGCTCAGCGATGGTGGAAAGTGGTACTATTTCGACGATAACGGATATATGGTTACCGGATGGAAAAAGATCGACGGAAAATGGTACTATTTCAATAGTAGCGGAGCTATGAAAACAGGATGGGTATCATCTGGAAACACCTGGTATTATCTTTACGGCGATGGTTCTATGAGAGAAACAAAGGGCTGGCTTCAGGATGGTGGTTGTTGGTACTATCTTAATGAAGATGGCTCAATGAAAACAGGCTGGCTTAAAGAGGATGGAAGCTGGTATCTTCTTCAGGGAAATGGAGTTATGGCTTCTAGCGGATGGTCCAGCTATGGTGGATACTGGTATTACTTTAACGGAAGTGGAGTAATGCAGACTGGAACCATTACAGATAATGGAACTACTTATGATCTGGGAGCTGATGGCGGAATAGCCGATCCTACATCACAGAAGGCTCAGGGTTATTCAAGTGCTACAAATTATCTGATCCTGGTTAATCGTTCATCTCATATGGTTTATATATTCCAGGGTTCACAAGGAAACTGGGGAACTATTAAATCATTCTCATGTACAGACGGATATGCAACACCAAATGGAACATATTCATTAGGTGGACATACATATCACTTTGGAGAAGAGAAGGGTTATACTTGCTGGTATGCAACACAGATTTCAGGAGAAATCCTATTCCACTCAGTTCTCTATAATCCAAACAGTATGTCAAGTATTCAGGATGGAAGACTTGGAATCACAGCTTCACATGGATGCATCAGACTTGATATTGAAAATGCTAAGTATATCTACAACAACATTCCAAGCGGAACAAAGGTTGTTATATATCAATAATTGTTAAGAACTCTATCCCAGTAGGATGCCAGCAGACGCTCGTTAAGTTCTACTTCATTCAGAGTTACACCGGAGATTTCATATTTCTTGGTTTCCTCTGATTTAGTAAATGTAATCTGAGTATCAATGGTATTCTTGCCTGGAGTAGAAATATCATTAACAGAAATATTACCGTCACCAATCAGTGTGAGTACCGGAACTCCGGTCTCCTCTGAATAGGTGGCGTTTTTAATTTCGAGATGTTTCTTGAGACTTACTTCAATAGAGTGATTATTTTCGGACTTCTGCTCATAGAGTTCGGCGATGGCGTGACGAGTATCCTGGTCTTCAATATCAAGAACTGTGCCATACTTATCATGAGCACTGAGAGCTGTTGCGAAAACCATCGCAAAAGAAAAGGCTATAATAGCGGTAGGGATTATACCTACAAGTGAGCCGGATGCGACCTTGTGACGATATATTGGATAGAACACGCTAAATAGAACTGCGAAAACGAAAAGACCGAGTTTCTTTTCGCCGAATGTATAGACGATGAGGGCATCTATAAGAAATAGAACCTGGGCAACAATAAAAGGGGCTTTAAGAGCTTTGAGATTGGCCATAATGTCAACTCTATCTGAAAAGCATGCCTTTGCCATCAATGAAATAAAGACAAGGTAGAGAACATATACAATGATAGCAGAAATGAACATGATAAATGCATTCCTTTTGCGCTTTTCTACCTCAGAAAGTGAAAGAACTTTCTCGGCTTGTTCTTCACTGATCTTAAATGAATTTCTTTCTATTCCTTTATCATAGTCAGGAGCATACATTCCTGCGTAGCCGGTATTTGAACTACTTCTGGAATAGTCATTACTATATTTTCCCTCTGGTTTTTTCTCGTCGGAATCCTTCTTTTCAAAGAATCCCATATCATTCATTTTAAGATTTTCTGTTCCCGGAACTTCGTAATGCTCCGGTGTCTTTTTCAGTTCCATATTAAAGCCCTCCCTCTCCTTACTAAGTATAGTTTTAGTTGTTAAAAAAAGCAAACAGGAGTATATTTAGTTATGTGGAAAGTGGGGAATGAACAATGTATAAACTATCTGAAACAGAGGTTTTGATACAGCCTTCAGAATATGTTGATGAGAAGAATTTTGTTGGTATGTATAAGTACGAAACCACAGAGGGAGATGGTGGTTATCTGGACTCCTTTAACTCTCTTAAGGAACAGATAGACTTCAATTATATTCAGTATAAAGAACAACTGAAATCTCTTGTGAGACGACAAGAAGATGTTAGAACCGATCTTAAGCTTGCGAAGAGATCGATGTTAATAGTCCTGTTTTTTCCTGCGGCTGTTTTTTTGTTGCTTCAGGTGCTTATATACTTCGGGACTCTGGGCTTTCCGGGTAGTGGCCTTATAGCACTCTTCGGAACCGTTATAACTATAGCTGTATATCCGATTACTATTATCTGCGAGGTATTTTTACTTCCCGGAATGGTAAAAAACTATGCTAATCATTTGGGACAGTATAGGATATTGACCAGTGATAGAACTCTTGAAGAATACAAAAAAGACAATAACTATATTTCTTTTGTTGATGAAAAAAAGTATTTAAAAAAGAAGATAATGGAATATGATACTTTTTATGAATTGGTTGCAGTTGAAGGCTTGGATAAGAAGGATGGGAATCTGGCCTCGGATGACTCGGGATTCATGACTGATGACCAGAAGAAGGTTCTCGATAAGATGCGTAGTCTGTCAATATTTCATGAGTATAAAGCGACAGTTATGTCCACGAGAAAAGAAGTCGGCATAAAATGGCTGATCATCGGCTTGGGCATTTTGATGGCTTTGGCAATTGTTGCAGGTAATGCATATACAAGAATTGGCCAATAAACGGCAAAAATATAGCATTTTTCTTTAAAAACAGGGTTGAACACCCTGTTTTTTTATCTTATAATTAAAAAGTTAAACTTGGAGTCGTATCGAAGTGGTCATAACGGGGCGCACTCGAAATGCGTTTGCCCTCCGGGGCACGAGGGTTCGAATCCCTCCGACTCCGCTTTTTCCTTCATAACTGGAAGGCATTGTAATAGTTATTAAATTACAAAGGAGTGTAAAAGATGTACAAGATCGTAAGAAAGGAGTCTCTTAATCCAACAGTTACACTGATGGAAGTTGAGGCACCCCTTGTAGCTAGAAAAGCTGAACCGGGACAGTTCATCATTTTCAGAGCTACCGAAGATGGGGAAAGAATTCCACTGACTATCGCAGGATACGATAGAGAAAAGGGAACAGTTACTATTATCTTCCAGATCGTTGGAGCAGGAACAGAAATACTGAATTCGTTGAATGTTGGTGAATACATTCATGACTTTGTAGGACCTCTTGGAAATGCTACCGAGGTTGAAGGTCTGAAGAAGGTTGCAGTTGTAGGTGGTGGTGTTGGTTGCGCTATCGCATATCCAGTTGCAAAGAAGCTTCATGATATTGGATGTTCAGTAACATCTATCGTTGGTTTCAGAAACAAAGACCTTATTATATTAGAAGATGAGTTTAGAGCTGCATCAGATAATTACATTCTTATGACTGATGATGGTTCTGCTGGAGAAAAGGGTGTTGTTACAGCACCACTGGAAGAGCTCATCAAGAATGGTGAAGAATTTGATGAAGTTATAGCTATCGGACCACTGATCATGATGAAGTTCGTAGTTATGACTACAAAGAAATATAATGTTAAGACAGTAGTTAGTATGAATCCTATCATGGTTGATGGTACAGGAATGTGCGGATGCTGCCGTCTCACTGTTGGTGGAGAGACTAAGTTTGCATGCGTTGACGGACCGGACTTTGATGGATTTGAAGTAGATTTTGACGAGGCTATGGCAAGAGGTGCTGTTTATAAACCTTTCGAGCTAAAGGCCAGAGAAGAAGCATGCAACATGCTTGGTAAGGAGGTGTAGAGAGATGCCTAATATGAGAATGGATAAGAATCCTATGCCTTCACAGGATCCAAATGTAAGAAATAAGAATTTTGAAGAGGTTGCTCTCGGATATACAGAGGAGCAGGCTATTGACGAGGCACAGCGTTGTCTCAATTGTAAAAACCATCCATGTATGGAAGGATGTCCAGTTCAGATTTCCATCCCTGAATTTATTCAGAAGATTGTTGATGGAGATTTCGAGGGAGCATACCAGGTTATCAATAAGTCAAGCTCACTTCCAGCTGTCTGCGGACGTGTTTGCCCACAGGAAAGACAGTGTGAATCTAAGTGTGTAAGAGGTATTAAGGGCGAGCCTGTTGCTATCGGACGTCTTGAGAGATTTGTTGCTGACTGGCATAACCAGAACGTAACAACACCTCCAGTAAAGCCAGAACCAAACGGACATAAGTGCGCAGTTATCGGATGTGGCCCTGCAGGTCTTGCTTGTGCATCTGACCTTGCAAAGAAGGGTTACGAAGTAACTATTTACGAAGCACTTCATACACCTGGCGGAGTACTTGCTTATGGTATTCCTGAGTTCCGTCTTCCTAAGGCAATCGTTCAGAAGGAAGTTGATGGACTTAAAGCTCTCGGTGTTAAGATTGAAACAAACGTAGTCATCGGTAAGTCTATTACAGTAGATGAACTCTTCGATGATTTTGGATATGAAGCGATCTTCATTGGTTCAGGTGCAGGTCTTCCAAGATTTATGAACATTCCTGGAGAGAACTTAAATGGTGTTTATTCAGCAAATGAGTTCCTTACAAGAATTAATCTTATGAAGGCATTTAAAGATGATTCAAAGACACCTATCGAGCATCCTAAGAAGGCTGTTATTGTTGGTGGTGGTAACGTTGCAATGGATGCAGCAAGATCTGCAAAGAGACTTGGTGCAGATGTAACTATCGTTTACAGACGTTCTATGGAAGAGCTTCCTGCTCGTAAAGAAGAAGTAGAGCATGCTCAGGAGGAAGGAATAGTCTTCAAGCTTCTCAACAATCCTATTGAGGTAGTTGGTGAGGAAGGAAGAGTTAAGGCTATCCGTTGCCAGGAAATGGAACTTTCAGAGCCTGATGAATCAGGACGTAGAAGTCCAGTTCCAATCGAAGGAAAGATAAATGAAATCGAAGCTGATTGCTTTATTGTTTCAATAGGTACTTCTCCAAACCCACTTATCAGAAGCACAACAGAAGGTCTTGATGCTAATAAGCGTGGATGCCTTGTTGCTGATGAAGAGGGTGCAACAACAAGAGAAGGCGTATTCGCAGGTGGTGACGCTGTTACAGGTGCAGCCACAGTTATCCTTGCGATGGGTGCTGGTAAAAAAGCAGCTGCAGCTATGGATGCATACGTTCAGAATAAATAATACAGTAGGTATTGTATGAGTGAGACAAAGAAGAATGCCCAGGCCGGAGTAATGAAGGCCGCGGGCATTCTCGTAATTGCAAACTTCCTATCCAGTATACTTGGATACGTTAGAGATATTATAATGTCATCCGTATTTGATATGAGTGCGACTACGGATGCTTATAATGCCGCATTTACCATTCCGGATTTGATTTATACTATCCTGGTTGGCGGCGGTCTTTCGGCGGCATTTATTCCTGTTTTCAGTGGATATATTGCGGAGAAAAAATATGAAGATGGATACAAAATGGCTAGCTCGATTCTTAACATTGTTGCAATCGTTGCTGCCTTACTTTGTATTATCGGAATAATCTTTGCGCCTGGTATTTTGCCACTAGTTGTTAATTTTAAAAACTGGGAAGATAGCGCAGTAGATTTAACAATTACACTTACTCGAATAATGTTTGTTCAGTGTTTCTTCATGTGCCTAACCGGCATATGCATGGGAATACTTCAGTCCTATAAGGACTTTACACCGCCATCAATTGGTGCGGTGCTTTATAACATCACCATAATATCTGTTGGTGTACTTCTTCTTACACTTGGCGCCGGAATAGCCGGTTTTGCTGTGGGTGTTGTGCTTGGAGCAATTGTAAACTTAGCTGTTCAGTTGTTCCCTATTTACAAGCATGGCTTCCAGTATAAGAAGGTAATCGATATGGACCATGAAGGGGTTCGGCAATTCTTCCGACTGTTTGGTCCTGTTGTAATCGGAATCGGTGTTACTCAGATAAATCTTGTAGTAAACCGTTGGTTTGCATCTTCTTTAGGAGAGGGTGTACTTTCGAATATTGTTCAGGCACAGCGTATTATGCAGCTGCCTATCAATATATTTGCTTATGCAATTGCAATGTCCATATTCCCAACAATGGTTGAACATTTCACAAACGGCAATTTGGAGGAATATAAAAATGACCTTTCCTTAGGAATAAGAAATGTGTCCTTCGTTATTCTTCCTTGTGCAGTAGGAATAATGGCCATCAGGGTTCCGCTTGTAAGAGCTATTTATTTACAGGGAAACTTCTCAGAAGAGAATGTGTCCGTTCTTTCCGGACTTCTGGCAGTTTACAGTGTCGGAATGATAGGTTATTCAATAAGACAGGTTATTCTTCAGGGCTTTTATGCGATTAAAGAAACTAAAACTCCTGTGAGAATCAACATATTTATCCTGCTTCTCAATATGCTGCTTACAGTTATTCTGGTTAAGCCATTTGGTTCAAGAGGTATTCCTATGGCTTACTCTTTAGCAGGACTTGCGAGTGCATTTACCCAGACATACTTCTTAAAGAGAAGAGTTGGGGAGATTAATAAAAAAGAAATACAGAGTTCATTTGGAAGAATGCTCATATGCAGTGCTGTGATGTTTATTGTAACAACAGCCAGCCTGATTGTTTTTGAACACAACTTCTCAGTAGAAACAAAGAAGATGATGCTGCTGGAAGTTTTGATACTTGTGATAATTGGTGCGGGAACATACTTTGGTATGGCACTTGCACTTAAAATGGAAGAACTTACTTCTATTCTCAGAGTTATTAAGAGAAAGGTTTTTCATAGTGTATAGAGAATTACCAAAACTAATGATGTATAGAGAGCTGGGTGAGGATAGCATTATCCTTGGTTTCAGTGAGATCATCCGCGACTTTGAAAGTGGCGACTATGACAAGCAGGCTCTCATTAGTCGAATATATGGTGAGATTCACAAGCTTCTTGAGATTGCCACAGACTATGGCTTTGATAAGAATTTGTGGCATGATTATATTGCTTATACATTGGTGACAAATGAGAATCCATTTTCGCTTACTGCAGAAAGAGCAGGAACAGTGGAAGGAAGCGTTAATAATTTTGCCAGAGAAGATATGAGGATCTTCAACCATCTTTATAATTATGATTTTCAGAAACTTGAAAGAACTCTTGATATTGACTGCTTCTCTACTATTATTAATTACAAGTCGGTTCATAAGAGACATCAGGTTTATAATAGAAGTGTTTCGCAGAAGGTCAGAGATGTCAGCGATTCTATAGAAGCAATAAACTATGTTTTTGAAGAGGAAAAGAAATTCCCTCAAAACTTTAAAGATAAGTCTGCAGATGATGTTGCTGCAGAAATGCTGCTGGATCTCGTGAAGGAGTTCTATAAAGCTTATGGCGTTGGAATGCTTGGTCTGAATGCCGCATTCAGAATCGCAGAGGTTGCTCCTCAGGCAAATATAGAAGTGAAGACAAAGAAGGGTATAGACTTCCAGATAGGAAGAGGCATTAGCTGTACACCAGTTAAAAATACAGACAAAAAGAAGCTGGATGATCTGGTTGGATATGAGATACAGAAGACCCGACTTCGCGAGAATACAGAAAGCTTTTTAGCAGGGAATCCTGCAAATAATGTACTTCTTTTCGGCGATGCTGGAACCGGAAAGTCTACTAGTATAAAGGCCCTCATCAATGAATATTATGATGACGGACTCAGAATGATAGAGCTTTATAAGCATCAGATGAAGCTTCTGGCTCCACTTATTTCCAGCATTAAAAATAGAAATTATCGTTTCATCATCTATATGGATGACCTTTCATTCGAAGAAGATGAGACTGAATATAAATATCTTAAGGCAGTTATTGAGGGTGGTCTGGAAACAAGACCGGATAATGTACTCATCTATGCAACCTCAAACCGTCGCAATCTGATCCGCGAAACCTGGAACGATACAAACGATGTGGAACTTGATAAGCATCGTTCAGATACACTCCAGGAGAAGCTTTCGCTTGTAAGCAGATTTGGTGTAACTATTCCTTATATGCGTCCTAACAAAAAGGAGTATGAGGAGATAGTAAGGACTTTGGCATCCAGCAAAGTGGATATTACCGAAGAAGAACTTATGGAGCTTGCTAATAAGTGGAGCGTAAGCCACGGCGGAATGTCCGGACGTGCAGCTCAGCAGCTTATTGACAGCCTTAGTTAAATCATTACTAATAAGGAAAAAAAGATGACAAAAAAGGAACGTGCCGCACTTGTTTGCGAAAAACTAAATGAATCTTATGGCACTGACCTTTATTGCTATCTGGAATATGACCATAAAAAACCATGGCAGTTGCTTTTTGCGACTATTATGTCAGCCCAGTGCACAGATGAAAGAGTAAACCTTGTAACCAGGGAGCTTTACAAAAAATATCCAGAGTTGACGGATATTGCAAATGCTGATATAAAGGAGTTCGAAAAAGATATATTCTCTACAGGTTTTTATCATAATAAAGCCAAGAATATAATAGCCTGTGCTAAGGTTTTATTGGAAGATTTTGGCGGAGAAGTTCCATCAGATATTGATGAACTTACAAGTCTTCCTGGTGTTGGTCGAAAGACCGCAAATGTGGTCAGGGGAAATGTATACGGAATTGAATCCATAGTGGTAGATACTCATGTAAAAAGAGTTACAAAACTCCTGGGTCTTACAAAAGAAGATGATCCGGTTAAGGTTGAATTCGAACTGATGAAGATTCTGCCAAAGGAACAATGGATACTTTATAACTTCCAGGCGATTGCACTAGGTCGTGAGATATGCATAGCAAGAAGACCTAAATGTTCAATCTGTCCATTAGCGGAAGTTTGCAAAAATAGAAGAAAAGATTCATAATAAAGAGTCTTATAGAAAGGGAGAAAGAAATGATAGATTTTAGCAAGAAAAGAAAAAAGGGTGCCAGAATACTTTTAGTAATCATCTGTGGTATCATTGTATTTGGAATGGTAATAGGACTTCTTGTAACTGCATTCTAATTACCTATTAGTAAAGAACTTTTCAATACATTTATTATAAAAGAGGAAAAATACATGAGAGGAATAATCAGAAGAAAAACAGCAAGTGTTGTATCAGCACTTCTTATCGCTGCTATGATAGCTACCCCAGCTGTCAGAGTAAATGCCGAAGGCGCTACTCAGACTGATAGCGATATGCTGATTTCAACAAATGAATCTGTTATCAGAGATAACATTACAATCAACGGAATTGATGTTGGTGGAATGTCACTTTCTACAGCAGAAAAGGAGCTTGGAGGAAATGCAAGCATTGGAGATGCAGCAGTTTCTCTGACAAGTCAGTATGGCGATGTTGATACTACCCTGAATAATATCGGTCTTACTGATGATACTGAGGAAGTAATTCAGAAGGCTCTTGCTTATGGAAATTCAGGAAATATTCTGAAGAGATATAAGGATATTGAGTCACTCAAAACTACACCTGTTGATTTCGAGATCACAAAGGGTGTAAATGTAAGCGCACTCAGCCAGGTTATTGAAAATGGAATTGGTGCTGCTATGAGTGGTGACAATGAATACAGTCTTGATAAGCATGAGGATGGTTCAGTTAAAGTTATCGTAGAGGGTGATTCTGTAAGCGTTGATGCAGCAGCTACAAAGGCTGCCATTGATACAGCTATTAATGAGAAGGGTTACTCAGGAGCAAAGGTTAAGACTGCAATCGTAATGGCAGATAATTCTGGAAGCGAGAAGATGCAGCAGATAGCCAGAGTTACTGACCTTCTTGGTACATATACAACAAGTTACTCAAGTAGTGGTGCATCTAGAAAGAACAATGTACAGAGAGCAGCATCTCTTGTGGATGGACATCTTCTTTTCCCGGGAGAGCAGATTTCTGTTTATAACTGTATAGCACCTATCGATACAAGTAACGGATATGAGATGGCTCATACATATGTAGGTACTGAGGTTGTTGATGGAGCCGGTGGTGGTGTTTGCCAGGTTGCTACAACACTCTACAATGCGGCTATCAGAGCTGAGCTTGAAGTAGTTCAGAGAAACTGCCACAGCCTTAGAGTTTCTTATGTTCCTATCGCTGCTGATGCAGCTATAGCTGGTGGTGTTCTGGATCTTAAGCTTAGAAACAATCTGGATGCTCCTATCTATATTGAAGCACTTTATGATGGTGCGAACCTGAGCTTCAATATTTATGGTGAGGAATACAGACCTGCAAACAGAACTATCGAGTTCGAATCTATTCAGACAGGAGTTATCAATCCTCCTGATGAACCAATTTATACAGAGGATAAATCTCTGGAGCCAGGAACTGAAGAGGTTACTGCAGCAGCTGTAACTGGTTATACAGGCGAGCTCTGGAAACATATATATGAAGACGGAGTTGAGGTTGATAAGGTTTGTATCAACAAGAGTAAGTACCAGGCAAGTGCCACAAAGATTTCTGTAAATACTGATCCACCTGAAGAAGAAGAGGGTGAAGAAGGCGAAGAAACAGAAGATGAAGATGACAACACAGGCGAAGGTGAAGGCGGCGGAGAAGGCGAAGCTGCTCCAGCTGAACCTGCAGCACCTGAGACACCTCCTGCTGAAACTCCAACAGAGTAATTAGATGAACAAAGGTACAATTAATACAAGAATAATTAAAAGAAGCATTTTAAAGCATATAGCGAGGAATGAAATAGCCGGCACGGACGTAGGAACAGACTACTCCGTGCTGGATAAGACATCCTCGCCTTCTGTTCTTATAGCGGCAGTTGGCATTTCCGGTGGAGATGCAGAAATGGCCTATATAAGAGCGGTGAATAATCTTGCCACTTCTGGCGCAAAACCTGAAAAGATAATGATAAACATTCAGGCTGGCGAAAAGGTGGAGGAACAGACTCTCAGGGATATGATGCACTCTCTTACGGACATTGTTAAGAAGCAGGGCGTTGTTATTTCGGGAGGAAACACGGCTTGTTTTGGTGAGGGTGATGATTGCACAGTCACTATCACCGCTTTTGGAAAAACTGATGAAAAGGTTTTGAAACAGTTGAGCGATAAAGCCAAAGCTGAAGATAGCATTTTAATGATCGGAGATGCAGGACATTACGGAGCATCGTTAATTTGTAAGAACAAAGATATGGCAGATAGATTTGCCAAAAGCTATATAGAAAAAGCTATCATGCCGGATGATAAAAGATGCATTGCTGAGATTTGTGATGCACTTATCGAGGGAGGAGCGCATTTTATTCATGATGTGTCCTTCGGTGGCATCTATAGAAACCTTGTGGAACTGGCTGAGCATACGGGGCTTGGGGTAGATGTACTCCATGAAAAGGTGCTTATCAGACAGGACACCATTGAGGTTGCGGAATATTGTAATATAAATCCATATGAACTGCTGGGTACAGGCGGAGTTACCGCACTTTGTCACCAGGAGAACCTGGAGCGGCTGGAAGATGTTTTAAATCAAAGGGGTATTAAATACAGCGTTGCAGGCAGACTTACTACAGAGAAGAGCAGACTGGTTCATAGTGAGGATAACAAAATAAAAAGATCTCTGAATTTTTATGAAGGAGATGAAATCTTTAAGGTTTTATAGACTTTGGGAGGGGTGTTACTTTGAACGAACTATATGAGAACAGAGAATTATCTTGGTTAAGATTTAATGCGAGAGTTCTTGAAGAGGCGGAGGATAAGAGAAATCCACTTTGTGAAAGACTTACTTTCATGTCAATTTACCAGACTAATCTGGATGAATTTTTCATGGTAAGAGTTGGCTCTATTCATGACCAGATGCTTCTTGAGGATAATCCAAAAGAAAACAAAACACAGATGACTGCATCTGAACAGCTGGAGGCTATCCGCGAGAGAGTTAGAGAGCTTGGGGTTCGTAAGGATGAATCCTATGCCAAGCTTATGCGTGAGGTAGAGAAGAAGGGAATCAAGATCGTAAATTTTGCTGACATGAATGAAATGGAAGGCGAGTATATTCATGGATTTTTTGATAGAGAAATCCTTCCACTTCTTTCTCCATTTACTATCAGTAAGAAAAGGCCATTTCCTTTTATAAAGAACAAGGAAATCTGCGCGACTGCTGTGCTTGAAACAAAGGGTGGAAAAGCCAGATTCGGAATCGTTCCATGTAATAACGGAATGTTCTCCAGACTTATTGAAATTCCAGGAAGCAGTGGCAAGTACATGCTTGCTGAAGAGGTTATTCTTCATTATCTTCCTGAGGTTTTTACTGGTTATAATATCACATGCAAATCACTTGTGCGCGTTACAAGAAATGCGGATATTGATGCGGACAAGGTTTATGATGAAGAGCTGAATTACAGGGATCATATGGCAGAGGTTATTAAGCTTCGCCGTAAGCTGGAGCCTGTAAGACTTGAATATACAAGAGATATTGATAAGAAGGTTATCAAGAGCATTGCAGCATTTTTCAAGATTGATAAGGAAATGATTTTCCATACAACAGCACCTCTTGACATGTCATTCATGTTTGATATTCAGGATATGTTGAGACATGAGAAGGATCTTTTCTTCGAGAAAAGAATTCCTCAAAAGCCTGCTTGTCTGGATGATACAAAACCACTTATCCCTCAGATTCTTGAGAAGGACAAGCTACTTTCTTATCCATATGAAAACATCAGACCATTCCTTGATCTTCTTCGCGAGGCAGCAAATGATCCGGATGTTGTTTCCATTAAAATGACTCTTTACAGACTGGCTAAGCATAGCCAGGTTGTCAGCGCACTTGTTGAAGCTGCAGAGAATGGTAAAGAGGTTGATGTTCTGGTGGAGCTTAAGGCCAGATTCGACGAAGAGAATAATATTGGATGGTCCAGAATGCTTGAAGATGCAGGCTGCCATGTAATTTATGGACTTGATGGACTGAAGGTACATTCCAAGCTCTGTCTTATTACCATGAAGAAGGGCAGAGATGTAAAGTACATTACACAGATTGGTACAGGAAATTATAATGAGAAGACGGCCAGACTTTATACAGATCTCAGCCTTATGACAGCAGATCAGAAGATTGGAGCGGAGGCTGCAAGAGTGTTCCATACTCTCACTATTGGAGAGGTTATGAAGCGTACAGAACATCTGCTGGTTGCACCAAAATGTCTTCAGAATAAAGTAATAGATAAGATTGCAAGAGAAATACAGATTGCGCAGGATGGTGGCGAAGGCTATATCGGCGTTAAGATCAATTCTCTTACAGATAAAAAGATTATAGATAAACTTATTGAGGCATCTGAGGCTGGAGTTCAGATAGAGATGGTAATCAGAGGCATTTGCTGTCTCCATCCTGGAATACCTGGAAAGACTGATAACATTAAGATTGTCAGCATAGTTGGAAGATTTCTTGAGCATTCAAGAATTTATATCTTTGGTAAGGGCGAGCGTGAGGAGATGTACATTGGCTCCGCTGACTTTATGACACGTAATACTGTCAGAAGAGTTGAGGTGGCAACACCTATTTATGACCCAGATATAAGAGACCGCGTAAGAGATATGTTCAATACTCAGATGAATGATAATGTTAAGGCGAGAGTGCTTAGATCTGATGGAACATATAAATATGTGAGACATACAAAGCCTGCTATAAATGCGCAGGAGATTTTCTACGAGGAAGCATATAAAGCTTTAGAGGATTAAGATTTTGAGAAGACGTTTAAGAATCAAAACTTACATGATGCTAACCATGTCACTGGTGATATTTCTATCGCTGGCTGTTCTTACTGCGCTTTTCGTTTATGTATATAAGTCCAGTTTGTATGGGGATGTAAGGCAAGATGCTGACAGACGTTCGACGGATATTGTAAATATAATGAGTGATACCGGTGTTGAGGGAATTGACACTGATGAAAGTCTTAAGTTCAAAGTTGATGAAGCTGCCGAGGTTCAGGGCGGAAGACTTCTGATCATCAACCGTAAATACAAGGTTGTTAAAGATACAGAAAAAACCTCCCAGGACGCATTTATCATTAATAAAAATGTGATGGATGTTATGATGGGTAATGCTAAGGAAATCCGCTATGATACTGAGAGTGATACAGTCATCATGCTGCCTATTGTCAAGGGCGGAAATATTGATGGAACTTTAATCTACAGAGCTTCTCTTATTGAATCAAATACAAAGATTGATAAGGCGGCGGACCATGCTTTCCTGCTTCTGCTGTTTGTTCTGCTTGTTGATATTTTCCTGACAGGTATTGTTTCGAAGAGAGTTGTTTCAGATATTCATGATATTAACGAAAAGATAATGCATGCTGCACTGGGTAATCTTCAGGAGAGACTTCCTGAGAAAGAGGGCTTTGTGGAGATTCAGGTGCTGGCTGAGAATTATAACGAGGTTCTTGAGAGACTGGCAACTATTGACCAGACAAGATCTGAGTTTGTTTCGAACGTATCTCACGAGCTTAAAACGCCTATTACTTCTATGAAGGTTCTGGCTGAATCACTGACACAGAATGAGACTGCATCTGCCGAGGACTATAAAGAGTTCATGGGCGATATCGTGGACGAGATTGATAGAGAAACAAAGATCATCAACGATCTGCTTACTCTTGTTAAGACGGACAACAATTCTACAGAGATGAATCTGGAAGAGGCAGATATAAATGAGATGATGGAAACTATCGTTAAGACAGTTGGACCACTGGCTAAGCAGAGAGGAATTGACCTTAGTTATGAGAGCTACCGCGAAGTAATTGCAAGGGTTGATCAGGTTAAGCTGTCTCTTGCGATTTCGAATCTTATAGAGAATGCTGTTAAGTATAATGTTGATAATGGTTGGATTAAATGCAGTCTGAATGCGGACAATCGTTATTTCTATATCAAGGTTGCGGATTCGGGAGTTGGTATTCCTGAGGATGCAAAGGACAGAGTATTTGACAGGTTCTACAGAGTTGACAAGGCCAGAAGCCGTGATACAGGTGGAACCGGACTTGGTCTTTCTATTACAAGAGGAATTGTTAATGCCCATAAGGGTACGATCAAGCTTTATAGTGAATCTGGTAAGGGAACTACATTCACAGTAAAGATACCGCTGGATATTAAGTAAGGGAAAATAGATGAAAGATATTTACAAGAAAAAAGTAAATATGAGTATAAAGAGACTGTTCGTAATGGCAATGGTTATGTGCTTTGCTTTAGGATGCCTTGCCGCATGTGGAAAGGACGATGCTGAGCAGGAAGTTTCAACAGAGTCTGTACTTGCAAAGGCTGGAACAGTCCAGCTTTATCATGCAACGGATACAGAGGTTGTTCCTGATGAAGACAGATACCAGCTTGTACAGCCTGATAATCTGTCGGCGGCGCTTGAGGAGGTTATAGAAAATATGACTCTCAGCCAGGGGCTCACGATAGATAGATTTTCTGTTGATGAGAATAGAAACATTTCGCTCATCATAAATGTTGAGGATAAGACTTCAGAGGAGACGGTTCTTCTGAACCAGGCTGCAATTGTAAAGAGTATAAAGGGACTTGAAGCAGGAAGTGTGGAGATTACTCTTCAGGATCCATCTGGTAAATTGATTGAAAAAGGAACTTATACAGACGCATCATTCTATTATTATGATGAGTGATGGATGATCGTTGATGATCAGTGAAGAAAAGCGATAATCAGAATAAAGGGAGGATTTGTTTGAGAAGACCACTACTAATGTGTGGTATTATGTTCGTCCTGGGCGAACTGACATACCGCCTGGCGGAGGAGAACATTTGGATATCCGCTTTGACAATACTAGTTGGAACTATAATCGCATATGTAAGTGCTAAGAGCACTAAGAAAAAAAGCAACGTTTTGTTGCTTTTTTTGTTTCTCTTTTTAGGGGTAATCTGGAGCGTCGGATACTATACAGGCGAGAGAAATAGCGGGTTTAAGGAGATTTATAGTTCTGGAAAAAAGACGGTGTTTGTTGCATATGTAACAGACATAGAAGAGAGGGATGGATACAACAAAGTGTATCTCAGGACTAAAGATGGACGGCTGATCATGAAGCAGATGCTGGAGGAAGAGAGCTTTAGTGATGGCGATTCTGATGAGGATTCTGATAAGGATATTTTTGATGGAGAAGATAGTAAAAGAGGCGTGGGTTTGAAGCCGGGAGATTATGCGGTAATTCGGGGATATCTGACGCGTCCTGAAGGAAGTTCAAATCCGGGAAGCTTTGATAGGGAAAGATACCTGCTGGGCAAGGGGATACGTTATGAATTAAGCGCGGAAAATATAGAGGTTGATACAACCAGGAGAGGCTGGATCCGTGCTAGGCTTTATAGCATTAAGTGCTGGATGGCGGGGCGGCTGGAGATGGCATTTGGCGAAGAGGATGCAAGCCTCCTTAAGACTATGCTTTTAGGTGATAGGAGCGAACTTGATACAAATACAAAGATAATGTTTCAGCGGTGTGGAATCGCACACATACTTGCGATTTCGGGACTGCACGTGGCACTGATTGCGAGAGTGTTTGAAACCTTTATTGCGATACTAGGCGTGAGGAAGAGGCCGGCTTCGATAATCGTGATTATATTTGTGGTCGCTTATGGAATTATGACGGGAATGTCGGCGGCAACCCTCAGGGCTGTTTTGATGCTGAGTATATCCAGGCTGGCATTTGTCTTTGGTCGGATGCCGGATTTGCCGACCAGTATGATGGAGGCTCTTCTGGTCATGATAATTATTAATCCTGAGAGCCTTAACACAAGCGGAATGCTTATGAGTTTTAGTGCGGTTATGGGAGTGATAACGGGAATGGAGCTGGATAAGCTGATTCTTGATCATTACAGTTTTCGCTGGCTGAAGGAGGGACCGAGAGGATGGGTGCACAGATTTGTTAAGGGACTACTCATCAGTATAAGTATTAATCTTTGGATGCTGCCGCTGGTGATCATGAATTATTATGAGGTTCCGATTCTGGCGCTTCTGCTGAATTTTATTGTGGTTCCGTTGCTGACGGTGGTGGTGGCATGCGGACTGATTGGGGCGATTGGCGGACCTATTCTTGTGATTCCTATTTGGGTGTGCAAGAAGCTGCTGAGTTTTTATAGGTTTTTGTGCGTAGAGTTTCTTAAGGTTCCTACAGCGATTGTTGGGACGGGGCATGTGAGCATTATTCATCTTTTGATCATTTATGCCGTGATTGGAGGAGTTGTTGCGGGAGCTTACATTTTCCTTTATAGAAGGAAGGCATTTATTATGACGGACTTTGGCAAGAAGTGGAGAGTGGTTGTGCTGATGTCCTTGCTGGGGGTATTTGTGTTGCTTTGTACTTTCTGCATTGGAAGTGTGAAGCTGGTGAACAGACTGAGTTCCTGTGTTGTGTTTCTGGATGTTGGTCAAGGGGATGGAAGCATAATTCATATGAAGGGGGACAATTACATGGTGGATTGCGGATCTTCCAGTTCGGATGATGTGGGAAGGTACACCTTGATTCCGGCGCTGAAGTACTACGGGATGACGCACATCAAGTGCATCTTCATTTCACATATGGATAGCGACCATGTGAATGGAATTATCTACTTGCTCGAGAACCGGGATTTGTATGGAATTGATGTTGATTATGTGGCGGTGGCTAAAGGGACAGAGGTGAATGAGAATTATGAGAGGATACAGAAAGCCTGTGGGGGTGAGGTGAAGATAATTGAGCTTGGCGCAGGGGATGTAGTGGATGAGAGATTTGAGATGATTTATCCGGGTGTGGATTCAGAGGTTTCAGGTGTTAAAGAAGGTAACGACTATTCCTTGGTATTAAAGTTGATAGGGAAAGAGTATGAGATTCTTTATACGGGGGATATAAGTAGTGAGATAGAAAGTAAACTAATTAATAAAATAAACAATAATAAAACTACAAATAGAATTTTGAAGAGTCCTCATCACGGCTCTAAGTATTCTAGCTCCGAAGAATTTATTGAAGCATATGACCCGGATATAACCGTAATATCTGTAGGTCGCAGAAACAACTATGGACACCCTGCCCCCGAAACATTGGAGAGATACGAGGAGGAGGGTGTGCAAATCCTCCGTACAGATGAGGATGGAGCAGTTATTTTGCATTAAAAATAAGAATTGATAATACATCAATTATGATGTATTATGAAGAAGGGTTGATTTAGGAGGTGGAAATATGTTGAAAAAAAGAGATGGCAAAAAAGAAAAAAAGATAATAGAAGAATTAATATCGGAAGATGATATTCTACGTAAACAGCATGAATTATTTGAGGCTGAAATGGCATTTAAGCAGGAAATTATTGATGCGAGAAAAGCCGAATCGCTTACTCAGAAAGATATTAGTAATATGACGGGATTATCACAGCAGGCTGTAAGTCGACTAGAAACTAGCGCAAGCGGGACGATTGAAACTATAATTAGGTATCTTAATTCAATAGGGTATTCCTTGACGATAAGAAAGAAGGTATAATCATCCTGTGTAGGGGATGGAGGTTTTTGTGTTTAGTAGGTATAGAGGAAGTAAGGAAATATATAAAAAGATCGGAGTGGTAGCACTCCCTATTGTCTTGCAAAATGTTATCGATGCTGCGGTAAACAGCGTCGATGTTTTGATGCTTAATTCTGTAGGACAAAGTGCAATAAGTGCGGTGTCCCTGGCTAATAGCATGATAGGAATTTTCTTCATGTTTCTATATGGCATCGGAACAGGAATTGCCATGCTCGCTGCCCAGTATTATGGAAAAGGTGATCTGAAAACCATAGAGAAGATTGAGGGTATAGGCCTTAGGTTTTCTCTTGGTATAGCTGTGCTGGGATTTCTAGCATCTCTGATAATTCCTGAGTACTTGATGCTCATTTACACATCTGACAAGGAACTGGTTGCGCTTGGGGCCAAATACCTTATGTTCCTGGCACCAGGCCTTATTTTCTGGGCGGTCAGTGCAGTTTATATGTCCATCCTAAGATGCATAGGCAAGGTTACAACCAGTACAATACTCGAGGCCATCGCCTTGATTTGTAATGTTATATTAAATGCAGTCTTTATCTTTGGACTTCTTGGTGCACCTAAGTTGGGCGTTGTCGGAGTAGGACTCGCAACATCAATCAGTAGATTTGTTCAGTTGTTTGCTTGTTTCGTAGTGTCACTCAGTAGACCAGGCGTCAGTCTTACATTCAGAACTATGTTTGAAAGACATAAACTGCTTCAGAAGGATTTCTTTAGCATGTCACTTCCTGCTATCGCAAATGATCTGGTGTGGTCGCTTGCATTTTCGGTGTATTCAGCGATCATAGGGCATATGAGTAGTGACGCGGTGGCGGCGTACTCCATAGTAAATGTAATCCGAAATCTTGGCTGCATCATGTGTTATGGTATAGGTTCGGCATCTGGAATTGTTGTCGGGCACCTTCTGGGCGCGAATCAAAGAGAAGAGGGAATCCGAGTGTCCCATGTACTGCTGAGACTGGCGGTTATAACAGGAATAATGGGCGGAGTTTTAGTGCTGCTTTTGATGCCATTTGTCCTTTCTCATGCATCGCTTACGGATAAAGCCCTTGATTATCTGAAGTACATGATGATCATCAATTCTTACTATATAACAGGAACTGCGGTAAATACCTGCCTTATAGCTGGAATCTTTAGAGCGGGTGGAGATAGTAAATTCGGTTTCAAATGTGATACAATAGATATGTGGTGCTATGCAGTGCCGCTTGGTCTCCTGGCCGCATTTGTGTTTAAGCTTCCAGTGATGGTTGTCTATTTCCTGCTCTGCACAGATGAGTTTGTGAAGTGGCCTTGGGTGCTAAAACATTTCTTTAGTCACAAGTGGGCTAATAATATTACGAGAGATAATACCAACTGATCCTGTGGGACAGTTTTAGGATACTTAATATGGCAGAATATAAAAAGAAAAAAAAGAAAGGCTATGTCAATCCGACCAACGGATCGATAAAGACCATAAAATCACACATTGCATCGGGTAGCTTTGCGCGAGTTTACCTTCTTTTTGGTGAGGAAAAATTCCTGGTGAATCAGTTCCGTGATGAACTTAAGGCGGCGCTTACGAATGAAGGCGACGATATGAATACATCTTTCTATAGTGCAGATACCTTTGATGAGAAGACAGTTTTTAACGATGCAATCACAATGCCATTTCTTTCTGAGCATAGAGTGGTGATCGTAGAAGACAGCGGTCTCTTTGGAACGTCTGAGAGTTTGATAGTTGAGTCTCTGGACCAGATTCCGGAAACAAATATAGTCATCTTCTGTGAGTCAAAGGTTGATAAAACAAGAAAAAATTATCTTCATGCTTCGAAGAACGAACTTGCTTGTTGTCTGGAATTTGATACACCGGATACAGATACTCTTGTTACCTGGATCGGTTCGATCCTGGCCGAGGATGATCTTAAGGTTAAGCTTTCAGTTCCTGACCTTCTGCTTTCTTCGGTGGGCGATGACAGGAATATGTATCTTCTTAGAAACGAAGCGAGAAAGCTCCATGATTATTGCTTGGAGAAGGGTACGGTTGAGCCAGAAGATGTGGCCGCCGTTTGTGCTGATTCTGTAGAAGATAAGATTTTTATTATGTGTGAAGAGATTGCGAATAAGAACAGCTCCGGTGCGCTGAAGCATTATCTGGATCTGCTTCAACTTAAGAGGACGGAGGCATCTATTATTCTTATGATCACAAGGCAGTATGACCAGCTGCTTGTGGTGAGTCAGTACAAAAAAGATGGACTCAATGCGGCGCAGATAAATGAACACATGAAGATAGGTACTTATAATATAAACAAGATTCTGAGAGTTTGTTCGAACTACACTCATGCTGAGCTTATAAAGGCGGTGGACCTATGCCACGAAGCATTTTATAATCTGACGCAGGGAATTATTACAAATAGAGATGTGGCCGAGAATCTGATTATTAATTTGATAAAATAGAGATGCATATATTGAGAAGCCTGAAATAGCCTAAAATAAACACTTGACGGCACGGCCGTATTTTGATATTATTTCATTTGCTGTAGTTTGGGATTTCATATGCCCGATGCATTTAACCCATGCACCGAACGTGTCTTGGCTAAGTGAAATTCTTCAGATAGCATTTTGCGGAAGAACGGCTGACTTCTGCGAAGGTTACTGACAAGCAGCAGGAACACGAAAGTTAGATAAAATCCGGAGGAAATTAAGACATGGCAAATATTAAATCTGCTAAGAAGAGAATTCTTGTAAGCAAGAAGAGAGAAATGAGAAATAAGTCAATCAAGAGCGAAGTTAAGACAGTTATCAAGAAGGTTGAGGCTGCTATCGAAGCTGGAGATCAGGCTGCTGCAAAGGAAGCACTTACACTTGCTATTTCAAAGATCAGCAAGGCTGCTAACAAGGGCATCTATCACAAGAACACAGCTGCTCGTAAGATTTCTCGTCTCACAGTTGCTGTTAACAAGATGGCTGAGTAATTATATAATTAGTATAAGAATGGCGTGGGAAATATCCCACGTCTTTTTTTGTGCATGACATTGAAAAGGAAGGTATTTCCATTGCACCATCAATTAATAAATGATAAAATAATTAGGAATGTTGTTGTCATTGGGGAGACGCAGCATTCCTATTTCTTTTGAAGGTATATTTATAACATAAAGTAAGAACTTGGAGGGTGTTACATGAAGGATAAGTTACAGAACTGGATCAACTGGATTCTTTATGATGAGTTGATTGAAGGCAAGATAAATGCACCTAAGCATCTCTTAGGTAATCATGATTATGGTGATGGTCAGGTTATCACCTGCTTCAAGCCACACAGCCAGAGTGTATCTATTAAAACTCCAAAGGGCAAAACTCTTATGCCAATGGAGAAGATAAGCGAGGAAGGTTTCTACGGCGCATATTTCCCAAAGAAAAAGTTTAAAGGAACAGCTTACAGATTTGTGACAGAGTACTATGATGGTACAACTGTTGAGTCTGCAGACCCATATGCATTCGAAGGTCAGTTTACTGATTTTGACGCATATCTTTTTGCTGAGGGCAAAAACTACGATGTATATAATAAGATGGGCGCGCATCCAATGGAGATTGATGGAGTTAAGGGAACATACTTCGCAGTATGGGCTCCTGATGCTCGTCGTGTTTCGGTTGTCGGCGATTTCAATATGTGGGACGGCGCTCTGAATCCAATGCAGATCCATAGTGTATCTGGTGTTTATGAGCTTTTCATTCCAGATGTAATGCCAGGTGCAATCTATAAATATCAAATTCTCACAAGATATGGCGACATTCTTTACAAGGCAGACCCATATGGAAATCAGGATCAGGTTCGTCCGGACAATGCAAACGTTGTAGTTGACATTTCCAATCTTAAATGGACTGATGAAAAATGGATGGATAACCGCAAGAAGCAGGACAGAGTTGCTCGCATGAAGCAGCCGATGTCAATTTACGAATGCCATCTTGGTTCCTGGAAAAAGAAGATAGAAGATTCCGATTTTGGCTTCTATACATATAGAGAATATGCGAAGGAAATTGGAAAGTATGTAGTTGATATGGGCTATACTCACATTGAGTTGATGGGTATTGCTGAGTATCCTTTCGATGGCTCATGGGGCTATCAGGTTACAAACTATTTTGCTCCAACATCCAGATACGGAACTCCTGAGGACTTTGCATACTTCGTTGATCATATGCACAGCCTTGGAATTGGCGTAATCCTTGATTGGGTGCCAGCTCACTTCCCAAGAGATGCCCATGGTCTTGGACGTTTCGATGGAATGCCACTTTATGAAAATGCAGATCCTAGAAAGGGAGAGCATCCTGACTGGGGTACATATATTTTCGATTATGGCAGAAACGAAGTTTCAAACTTCCTTACATCAAATGCACTCTTCTGGGTTGAGAAGTTCCATATTGATGGACTTCGTGTTGATGCAGTTGCTTCAATGCTTTACCTCGACTATGGTAAGAGAGATGGTGAGTGGGTTGCTAATAAGGACGGCGGAAAGGAAAACCTTGAAGCTATAGCACTTCTTCAGAACATCAATAAGGTTATGGAGGAGAGAAATCCTGGAGCATACCTGATTGCTGAGGAGTCAACAGCATGGCCTGGAGTTACAGCACCAGCTGATATGAACGGACTTGGATTCTTATTCAAGTGGAACATGGGCTGGATGAATGACTTCTTAGAGTACATGAAGCTGGATCCTTACTTCCGTAAGTTCAATCACAACAGACTTACATTCTCGCTTTCATATGTTTATGCTGAGAATTACATTTTGGTTATTTCACATGATGAGGTAGTTCATCTGAAGTGTTCAATGTTGAACAAGATGCCAGGACTTGAGTTTGATAAGTTTGCAAACCTCCGTACAGCATATGGATTTATGACAGGACACCCTGGAAAGAAGCTGCTCTTTATGGGTCAGGAATTTGGCCAGCTCCGTGAGTGGAGTGAGGCTCGTTCTCTTGACTGGTTCCTTCTTGATAACCCAATGCATAAGGGCATTCAGGACTATGTTCGTGATCTGAATCATCTTTATACACAGTACGATGCAATGTACTATAACGATAACGAAGTTATGGGATTTGAGTGGACAAAGGTAGATGATGCCGACAGCGGAATTGTTGCATTCGTAAGACGCGGCAAGACTGCAAAGGATCAGATAATGTTCATCTGCAACTTCGTTCCTGTTGAGAGAAAGGACTACAAGATTGGCGTTCCTTGTCTCACAACATATAAGGAAATTCTTTCATCAGATGATAAGAAGTACGGCGGACTTGGAAGAAACGTTGGTCCTAAGAAAGCTATCAAGGCTGTTGCAGAGCCATGCGATAGAATGAAGAATTCTATAACAATCGATGTACCACCACTTTCAGTTACAGTTTTGAAATATGATTATAAGTAAAATGGTTTAGTGGTTGGATTTTAAAGTAAATGAAAAGAGCTATTCTGATAAGTTCAGAATAGCTCTTGTTTTATATATCTGTTTTTTGTTTGTTATTTTTGCAGGTTATTTGTCAAAGGAGAAGTTCTGGAATACAAGTTTATAAACGTCAGAATACTCATCATCTATTCCTTCGACTGCGAGATATTGCACGTGTCCCTGCCCATCGTTAAACATGAAAATTCTAAGCGTAGTTCCATCTGTGAATTTCTCTGTCATAAGATACCCCGTATAATCGCCGAACCTTGCAGATTCCACTTTGCTCTCGGCGTCTGAGCTTGTCATATTGTTCAGAGTAGTTTCGAGATCAAGAGCGAAAATGTTTTCATCATAGGTAACGTGGGTGATGACATCTGCTATGCCATAACTATATTGCTGGTGACCGATTACATTTTCCCATGAAGCGCCAGCTTCGGTCCAGTTGCTCCAGTTTGCTGGAACATCTATATAGCCTGTTGTGGAATCACCCTTGCGGTCAACTTCATAATCAGGAGTGTATTTTCCTGAGTAGTCAACTTCTGCAGCGGTGCTGCTGGTATCCTCGGTTGATTCCTCAGTAGTTTCTTCTGTGGTTTCGTCCTCTGTGTCCTCAATGATGGATGAGGTGGTCGCCTCGGTGGTTGCTTCTGTTGTGTTCGAAATTGTATATTCCTCAAATGTTATTGAAGTATCATTCTCTGTAGAGGATTCACGTTCAATTGCCATATAAATGCCAACGCCGATGATCGCGGAAAGGAGAATGAAAACTCCGAGAACAATGAGAATAATTATAAGAACAGTTCTGTTAGTGTTATTCTTCTTCGGAGGCTGGTTGTACAGAGGCTGTTGGTAGCCCTGGTTATATTGTTGATTATATCCCTGATTATACTGTTGATTAGGTTGTTGAGGGTAGCCTTGGCTATATTGCTGATTTGGCTGCTGAGAATAACCTTGCCCTGGATTTTGATAATATTGTTGATTTGGCTGTTGTGGGTATCCTTGATTGTATTGCTGATTAGGTTGTTGAGGATATCCTTGACCGAATTGCTGATTTGGTTGCGGATATGATTGGTTCGGGTTCCCCTGTTGACCCGGATATTGATTATTGTCCATAATGTTACACCCCTTCACTAATACTTGATAATTTGAATTCTATCGTATTAGAAGGCATTTAACAAGGAAAAATAAGTGGTGGACAAATGGAATAGGAATGGAATATAATTAAATTGAAGTCCACCTAGTTCAAAAGATATTATATGTGTTGTATTTATGAAAAAAAGAGACGTAGTACCCCGCTTGAGCAATAAAGCTGTACGGTAAAAAACCACGTCTCTTTTGAGGAATAGTACTATTATTAATTATGTTTGTCAATAATAGATTATTTCTAGAAGAAAGGGTATAACGATGACTTTAGAAGAAATAAAAAAGATTAAAGAAGAGTACGGGTTTACATGCCAGATGATAGCGGATGCGTCGGGCGTGCCTATGAGTACAGTTCTAAAGATAATGAGTGGAAAGAATAAGACGCCGCGTTATTCGACCATGGAAAAACTTAATAGGGGTGTGAGGAAGCTGGTTCAAGCGGATCGCATTATGCTTTACGCGAAAAGGTTTTCCGAGATTAAGAAGGCTAGAGAGAAGACTATAGAGGATTACTTGGCTTTGCCAGAAGATGAGAGAGTTGAACTGATTGATGGTGAGTTTTTTGATTTGGAATCGCCCACCGCTGCCCATCAAAATGTAGTGGGATTTATATACAGGAAACTCTGTGATCATATAGATAAGAATAATGGTCAATGTAGAGTCTTCGTCGCTCCTCTGGATGTGCAGCTAAGCAGAGAGAAAAATACAATAGTACAGCCAGACGTATTTGTATTATGCGATAAGAATAAGCTTGAGCATGGAAGAGTTGTTGGTGCGCCAGATTTTGTGATTGAGGTGGTTTCTCCAAGCAATAAACTTCATGATTATGAAAAAAAGCTAGGAGAATATAGAAGAGCTGGAGTAAGGGAATACTGGATTGTAGATATGGACAATAATGTGGTTATTACATTTTTCTTCGAGGCTGATAAGGTCAAGTTTTATACATTCGATGATAAGGTTCCTGTTGGCATTTGGGATGGCGAATGCAAAGTTGATTTTAAGGTGGTAAAGAAATATATGGACTGGTAAAAGTGTTGTAATTGTTTGATAATTATAATATAATTATGAAAGGAAGAAAGTTTAATATGATTTTTGAATGGGACTCCAACAAAAATAAAATAAATATTACTAAACATAGCGTCTCATTTGAGGAGGCGGAAAGTGTTTTTTATGATGATAATGCTTTATTAATTGCTGATCCTGATCATTCCGAAAAGGAAGAAAGGTTTATCCTTTTAGGTTTTAGCAAAGAGGCCAATATGTTAGTTGTGGTTCATTGTTATAGAAATGATGATTCGATAATTAGAATCATATCTGCAAGAAAAGCGACGAAAAATGAGGCGGAACAATATAATTTACATTAATGGAAGGGTCAAACAAATGAGAGATGAATATGATTTTTCAAAAGCAAAAAAAAATCCATATGCAAAAGAATTAAAGAAGCAGGTTACGATGAATTTATCCCCAATTGTTATCGCTTATTTTAAAAAAGAAGCAGAAGAGACAGGGATACCATATCAAACCCTAATTAATTTATACTTAATCGACTGTGTTAAATCAAATAAAAAACTTGATCTAACCTGGAATTGATTGTATATAAAAAAAGAGAAGAGCGTGCTCTTTGGAAGACAACCCTAAAATTAGCTACTAAAGGAAGGCGAGTTATACATTGGTATAACCACCTTCTTTTTTAAATAATAATTGTTTTTAGATCTAAAGAATATTAAAATGGCAATAATGGGGCTAAAGGTATTTGGGGAGATATCTTACAAAGTCTAATTGGAGAGGGATTATTCAAATGAAAAAACATCGTGTTTTATCTATCATTCTTTCGGGAGCGCTTATTGCTTCTAGTCTTGTAATTCCAGGAAATAAAAAAATAGTTGAAGCGGCGGATACCGTTTTGGAAACAAATGTCAACGTGGCCACAGATGGAAATATTATGATTGGCGTTAAAGGAACTTACATTGTTCCTAATAAGACTGAAATACTAAACCAAATGAATAAAGTGCGCAAAGAAGCCTATGATAATAAATATGAGTATCCTAAAAACAGCGGAAATTATCTAGCCCCTAGTGAATATGTTCCATTAAAATGGTCATCAGACATGGAGAATATAGCAAGAATTAGAGCTGTGGAGGCCACTCTATTAAAGGGGCATAGTAGACCTTCCTATGGAAATGGAACAGGAATCAATATGTTTTATAATGGGAAAAGCCCAACTGGTGGAGAATCAATTGCTTGGACTACATCTGTGCTTAATGCAATTTATAAGGATGATCCATCTGATGATGGGGGTTGCTGGTATGATGAAAAAAAATATTTCTTGGATCCAACTGATAAGTATCACGAAACAGGCCATTACACGGCAATGATAGATCCGGATAATAAATATGTTGGATTATCGGGATTTACTAGTAGCTACTCTACTGGACAATTAGGGGATTTTTTAACAGTAGTAGGTGAATACTCAACTAGTAAAAGTGGGCTAGACGAAGGATTTATCGGGTATAACGGTGATTTCATTCAAAAAGTTGAAATAAAAGCTGACTACGTATCTTTAGATATAGTAGGTGATAGCGTACTTAATAAAGGAGATACCAGCGAATTATCAACAATCGCTAATATAAATATAGGAAGCAGTGGGGGAGCAACAGATTGTTTAGTATACTCTGATGTGAAATGGAGTGTAAATGATGATTCAATTGCTTCAATTGACGAAGATACAGGAGTAATTACAGCTAAAAAGGAAGGTACTGTAATTGTTACGGCAACGATAACTTCAGGTTCAAAAATAGTTAAATCTGAATTAAGTATTGAAGTTATTCCTGAAGACGTAAAAATAAACGGATTTGAGACTCCTCCTGAGATTACTGTAGATTCTGGAACTTATCCGGATATGCCGAAAACAATAAAAGCAAATCTTTCAAATGGAAAAACTATTGATGTAAAGGTTGAATGGGATGCAATCCCCTCTGATATGAGAAATCCTAAATCATACAGATATGGATGGAATACGTCGTTTGATGTTAATGGAAAATGCATGGGATATGATGTTAAGCAAAGAATCAACGTTTATGCAAGAATCAAGGAAATAGTTCTTTCTGCTGATACAGTAACAACTGACTCTGGTGTAAAGCCAGTTATGCCTACGGTTGAAGAAATATCATTAACCTGTGGATTATCCTATATAAATCCTAATAGTAGTTGGGTATGGTTATTAAATAACGAATATAAGAAACGCGAAGGCGGAGAGTTTGATATAGAAGGATACTATAGTTTTAATAGAAATAAAACTGCCACTGTAAAGTTGATTGTTAATCCAGCGACAGTGACATCTGTCACTCTCCCTGAATCGGGAACCCCTGTTACTACTGAAAGTGGAACAGAACCAAATTATCCAACAGCCACCGTTAAGTGGTCGAATGGTGATACCACATATGAAAAAATAAGTTGGAGTAATACTGAGCCATCAACTACATATACTAATGTCAATGACGATTCGAGAAAGTATATGATGAAAGATGGTGGTGATTACACTTTAACTGGAACCTATGAAGGAAAAAGTGTAACAATTACAGTTCATGTAACTCCTGCTACAGCAGAAAGTGCAACGTTGAGTAACAGTACGGTTAATGTTGCATATGGAGAGAATCCTACAAGCAAGCTTCCTAAGAAGGCGACTGTAACATGGTCGAATGGAGACACAACATCAGAAGACATTACCTGGGAGGAACAGAATTCAGCTAAATATACTGTTAGAGAAGGAAATACTTACAATACGACAGGTACAGTTTGTGGAAAAACTGTTACTGCAAAGGTAAAAGTGGCTACAATCAAAATGAAATCTGCAAGTGTTACTTCGAGTGTTTCTACGCCAAGAAAGAAAGCACCTACTTTGCCATCAACGGCTAGAGTTATATGGGCGGATAATTCTGTTACAGATGAGCCAGTTGATTGGGAAACACCTAATAGCTCTCAATATGCAACAGCAAATACCAGCTTCAATGTCACAGGAACTGTTGAGGGATATGATGGTGATAAAAAGACTGTCACTACTACGGTAAATGTAACGGAAAGGGCGCTGACTGGTATTGAATGGGCTGCAGGAAGCCCTACAAATGTAAAGTCGAAGTATTCATATAATACTAATGATATTAAGGGTAATATTGTAGCAGCTTATGATAATGGAGATTCTGAGACTATTGCAGTTAATATTGACGGAACAACAATGAAGCTCGATGGATTTAATGCCAATAGTTCCGCTGCAACTCAGAGCGTAAGACTTGCTTATACAGAAGCAGGAATAACAAAGTATACTCCTTGCTTTAATATCCAACTTATTACAAGAACAGGTATAAAGATTTCGCAATATCCAAATAAGACTTTTATCGAGGGACAGGAATTTAGTTTCTCAGGAATTAAACTTAAATCAGTTTTAAGTGATGGAACAGAAGAGGATGCTAATGCTTCTCTTACTGCTGCAAACTTCTATGGATATAATATGAGTCCGACCTCATATGGCAAACAAACTGTAACTGTTACATGGGGTGGTAAGAGTTGTACTTATGATATAACTGTTAATAAGAAAAAACTTACGGGCCTTACTCTTGTAAGTGGACCAAGTACTACTGAGTATCTTGCCGGAATACATCAACCATCAGTTGCTGGAATTGTGGTGAATGGACAATATGATAATGGTACAACGTCTTCAGTAAATATTACCGCATCAAATCTTAGAGTAGGATGTACTGCTGCAAATCCTGCAGGAAGCACATGGAATACATCTACAGCAGGAACATATGATGTGTATGTTGTTGTTCAAAATGATGCAGGTGAATCAATTAAGACTGATAGCTTCAAGATGTATGTATATGATAAAACGGTAGAGTCTATCAGTGTTAAAACGAAACCAACTGAGATATCTGTTCCACAAAATCTTGTTGGGTTTACTGGCTTCGCAGATGGTGTTCTTACTGCAACCTGTAATTGTAACTACACAGAAGATATTTCGTTCTCTAATGCTGGAGTATCTATATCAGGTTTTGATATAAGTCAGATAGGGGAACAGACTGTAACAGTGTCGTATGGTGGAAAATCAACAACGTTTAATGCAACCGTAACTGAACCGGTTCTTCAGTCAACAACTGTCACGCCACCAACAAAGACAAGCTACACCCAGGGTGAGGCTGTTAGCATGGCTGGTGCAAAGATAGTTAAAACATATGATAATGGAAGGACTGAAGAGATAGATCTTAGCCAGAGTACAGATGCACTCTCAACAGCAGGTGTTGAAGTTGTATTCAGAGATGCGACTGGAAATGAGTATCCAGTTAATGATGCTTCAATCACTACATCAACTGGAGCGAAGACTTTGGTTGTTAAATACAAAGATCCTGTAACAGGAACTGTTGAAGAACTTGCTATGTCAAATGGCGCTGCAGTTTCGGTAAATGTTTCTCAGAAACCTGCGCCAGCTCAGCCTTCAAATTCAACGGCTTTAACTAATAAGTCTACGGGATCAACAGGAAGTAAGTCCACGGGTACGACACAGAAAACATCCACACCAAAGTCCACAGAACCGAAGTACAAGAATGAGTGGAGAAATGGTAAGTGGTACGGTGCTGATGGAAAGTCCACATATTCTGGAACTCTCAGCTGGAAGTCAAATTCTAAAGGCTGGTGGGTAGAGGACAGCGCAGGATGGTATCCTCAGGATCAGTGGCAGAAGATAGATGGCATTTGGTATTACTTCAAGCCAGATGGATATATGGCATCTAGCGAATATTACAATGGATACTGGTTCAACAGTGATGGTTCCTGGGATCCTCAGTACAAGCTTAGCTGGAAGAGTAATGCGACCGGCTGGTGGGTAGAAGATATTTCAGGATGGTGGCCATCTAATAAGTGGCTGAAGGTTGACGGCGACTGGTACTACTTTAACGGTTCAGGATATATGGCAACTAGTCAGTATGTTGATGGTTACTGGCTCGCGGCAAACGGAGTATGTCAGTAGACTAAAACGTAGTATTGTAAATAGTTAATTCCCTGAAAATGTGCTATTATATACTGCATGGAAAAGTCGGGAAAGAAAAACATAATAAGTAATATTATCAAATGGGCTATCATCATGGTTATCCTGGTGATAGTCTATTTGTGGAAAAGATCAGAGATACTTGAAGCGATTGATGAAATGAAGCATCATCCGTTCTGGGTATCTCTTTTATGTCTTGCGGCAACGATGCTTCACTTCGTTGTGGAAGGTCGCATTATACATAACATGACTATGTATGAAAAACGTCAGATGACATGGTGGGAGTCATTCAAATGCGGTCTTTATTGTGCATTTTATAAGTTTATTTCTCTTGGTTCGCTGAGCGGAATTGCTGAGGTTTATTATATTTCGAAACATGACATTGAGCCGGGGAGAGCTTCGGGAATTACTCTCGTTCAGTATGCATATCAGAAACTTGGAATCACAATACTTGGAACGGTCAGTTTTATCTGCCTTTATTTTTCGGGAGTTTCGACAGTCGAAAAATATGCAAAGTTTGGCATACTGGGGTCGGTGATCGCGCTGGGGATTGTTCTCCTGCTTATAACTCTTTCGGCATCGAAAAAATTTGCTACTTTACTAATAAAAATTGTCGAAAAGATTTTCGACAAGATTCTGAAAAAATATAAAGATAAGTCCAAAGAACTTATTGAACAGATACAGACTTTCAATGATGCTGGCCTTTATTTCTGGCAGCATAAAATACTTTGCCTCAGGGTAACACTTCTCAAGATGCTGAAGATGAGTCTTTGGTATTCAATCGCGGCGATTGTTGTTTGTGCTTCAAACAAAGCAAATCCTTTAGAATGCATTGCCCTTATGGCCACGGCAAATATGATCGGCACGGTTATGGTTGCGCCGGCGGGAGCGGGAACTTTGGAATTTGTGGTTGCGCTTCTTTTTGCGCCACTGTTCGGGGCGACTTCGGCGACGGTCGCAATCATGTACAGATTCTACAGTATGGTTGTTCCGTTTCTGTTTGGTGCATTTGTATTCGCGGCAGATAAGAAGTCAAAATAAATTATTTATAATTATAAAAAATAGTGTATAATTAGAAATTAGTTTGGTTCTGCACCGTGTTAAAGCGAAGAAGTGTGGGCCAAATAAGAAAAAATAGAGGGAGTTTAAATCTATGACAACAGCACAAATAGGTATAGTTGTTTCCATAGTTGTCTACCTTGCGGGAATGCTCGTAGTTGGTTTCCTGGCATCGCGTAAGACAAAGGACGTTGGGGACTTCTATCTTGGAGGACGTAAACTTGGTCCATTCGTAACTGCCATGAGTGCGGAAGCATCAGACATGAGCTCATATCTTTTGATGGGAGTGCCTGGTCTTGCTTACTTCTCAGGTATTGCGGATGCGGGATGGACAGCCATCGGACTTGCAGTAGGAACTTATCTCAACTGGCTTTTCACAGCTAAGAGACTTAGAACTTACACAGCGAAGATCGATGCGATTACATTGCCAGAGTATTTTAAGAAGAGATTTAAGGATAAGACAAACATCACTCTTCTTATCGGCGCGCTTGCAATTATCATTTTCTTCGTGCCATATACAGCATCTGGATTCTCAGCTTGCGGTAAGCTTTTCGCACAGCTCTTCGGAGTTAACTATCAGCTCGCAATGGTTGTTTCTGCAATCATTATCGTTGGTTACACAACAACTGGTGGATTCCTTGCTGCATCAACAACTGACTTTATCCAGTCAATCGTTATGAGTGTCGCACTTGTTGTGGTTCTTTGCTATGGAATTCACAATGCAGGCGGAATGAACGCAGTAATTGAAAATGCAAATGCCCTCAAAGGCTATCTTGATATGAGCGGAACACATGTGAATGCGGCTGCAAACGATGTGGCACAGTATGTAAACGAAGGTGCTCCATATGGACTCTTCAATAAAATCACAATGTTCTGCTGGGGACTTGGATATTTCGGTATGCCACACATCTTACTTCGTTTCATGGCTATCGAAGATCCAAAGAAGCTGAAGCTTTCACGTAGAGTTGCATCTGTTTGGGTTGTAATCTCACTTGCAGTTGCTACATTCCTCGGAGTTGTAGGACGTGCAATGACCGAGGCTGGAGTTCTTGATCTTCTCATGGATAAGAGCGACCTTACAGCTACATCAGAGTCAGAGAAACTCATCGTTGTGCTTGCAGATCACATTTCACAGAATGGATTTGGATATGCACTCATCGCCGGAATGATCATTGCAGGTATTCTTGCATCTACAATGTCAACTGCTGACTCACAGCTCATTGCTGCATCATCAGCCGTTTCAGAAAACATTTTGCAGGATGTATTCAAGATAAATCTTAGCGAGACAGCTGCTATGCTGACAGCTCGTCTTACACTTGTAGTCGTTGGTGTGCTCGGCGTAGTTATCGCATGGGACCCATCTAGTTCAGTGTTCAATATCGTTTCATTCGCATGGGCAGGATTTGGTGCAGTATTTGGACCAGCGATGCTTATGTCACTGTTCTGGAAGAGAACAAATACTGCTGGATGTATAGCAGGAATGATTTCAGGAATGGTTATGGTATTCGTTTGGAAGTACGCAGTTCGTCCAATGGGCGGCGCATGGAATCTTTACGAGCTTGCACCTGCATTCCTTGTAGCGCTGATCTTTATCATAGTAGTTTCACTTATCACACCAGCTCCAAGCGAGGAGATTGTGAAAGAATTTGATGAGGTTGTTGCTGAGAATAAATAGTTGAGATTTAGAAAACGACTGTTAATTTGAGATTTGAATAATAAGTAAGCCCCGGCAGTGTGAGCCGGGGCTATTTTTATGGGTATGATTATTTGTAATATTTGAGGTTATATATTTTCAATCTGCCAGTCGATTGGTTCGACTCCATTTTTTGTGAGGAAATCATTTGCCTTACTGAAATGCTTGCATCCGAAAAATCCCCGATATGCTGAAAGAGGTGATGGGTGCGGAGCCTCAAGAATCAGATGCTTAGGATTTGTAAGCATCTGTTTTTTACTTCTCGCGAAACTTCCCCAAAGCATGAAGACTACCGGGCGGTCCACTTCATTCACGATTCTGATAACGGAATCAGTGAATTCCTCCCAGCCCTTTCCGTGGTGAGATGCGGCCTGGTGGGCGCGTACCGTTAGGATGGCATTTAGCAGGAGGACTCCCTGCTCAGCCCACTTTACAAGATAGCCGTTGTTCGGAGTGTAACAGCCGCAGTCATCTTCCAGCTCCTTGTAAATGTTCTGGAGAGATGGCGGAATCAGGATTCCGGGTTTCACAGAAAATGAAAGACCGTGGGCCTGACCAGGCTCGTGATAAGGATCCTGGCCGATTATCACAACCTTAACATTTGCGAGAGGCGTGAGATGAAAAGCGTTGAAGATATCATCGCCCGGCGGATAGACCGTGGTGCGAGAATACTCCTGGCCCACAAACTCGAAGAGCCTCTTATAATAATCCTTTTTATATTCATCCTGTAGGGCATCCGCCCAGTCATTCGTAATCGGTGGCATTCCAACCTCCTGTACATTATCTTAATTAGTAAAATCCTAGCTCCCAAAAATAAGTCAATAGGGACAGATCTTGGAGTCAATGGGGTCAGGTCCCACTGACTTATTGCTTGCTTATAGTATACACTGATTTTCGGTTAGAAAAAATGATTAGTTGACAATTCGCAGAAATTGGACATTTTTTAAAGAATTCTTAAAGATAATAATTGGAATTTATGATAATATAAATAAGTCAGTAGGGACATGGCTCGATTACAAAGTAATCGAGTGTAAGTAGTCGCAGTGCCATGTGGGCACATGCGTGCCTACATGGGCAGGCGACGTTAAACTAGTAGCCCAGGGTCTCATTGACTTATTGAGGTAAGGAAAAGGAAGAGGTATGAGCGAGATTCAAAAAATTCAAGCTGTGCAGGATAGTGTTAATAGTGTAATTAAGGGAAAGGAAAATGTAGTCCGCAAGGTGCTGGCTGCCATTATAGCTGGCGGTCACATTTTGATGGAGGACATTCCGGGCGTTGGAAAAACTACCCTGGCGACGGCATTTGCAAGGTCAATGTCCATGGATTACAAGCGTGTGCAGTTCACGCCAGATGTACTCCCGAGTGATATCCTGGGATTTTCCATGTACAATTCCGCAACGAAGGAATTTGAATACAGAGCAGGTTCGGTTTTCTGTAACTTATTCCTGGCGGACGAAATAAACCGTACTTCGCCAAAGACTCAGTCTGCGCTTTTGGAGGTTATGGAGGAAGGTACAGCCACAGTTGACGGCGTAACGAGAAAACTTCCAGATCCATTTGTTGTAATCGCAACCGAGAATCCATATGGTTCTTCGGGAACTCAGATGCTTCCTGAGTCTCAGCTGGACAGATTCATGGTCTGCCTTACTATGGGCTATCCAGAGCACGAAGATGCAGTAAAAATCCTGAAGGGAAATGCGTCCAATCCGCTTTCTAAAGTCGAGAAGGTTATCGACATTGAGGAGATGGTAGCACTGAGAAAACAGTCGAATGACATGTTCATTCGAGATGAGATTTATGAATATATAGTAACGTTGGTTGAAGAGACTAGAAGAAACCAGATGTTTTCACAAGGCGCCAGCCCTCGTGGAACTATCGCCATCCTCAACATGGCGAAGGCTATCGCAATCATCGATGGTCGTGATTTTGTAACGGCCGAGGATGTGCAGGATGTTGTGCGTGATACACTTGGTCACAGAGTAAAGCTTGGTCAGAAGGCGCGTGCCCAGGGCATGAACATGGATATGGCTATGAAAGAACTCATCCGCACAGTTCGTCCACCAAGATCTTGACTTATTTGAGTAGATATGAAGAGAAATGTAAATGATAAAACTTCATACAAGAATCTCTCGTGGAAGGAAAGAAGAGAGAAGAGGTTCCGGGAAGGGCTGAAGAAGCCGATCAAAACGCAGATTCATCCTTGGAACATCATCAGCTACCTTATCCAACTGGCAATCGTCATCGTGGTATATGATTTCCTGCGAAATCATTTCATGATGCTGGTGCTTTATCTGGTGGCGGCGGCCCCAGTGCTGGATATTGTCGGCCTCATCTTCCTCCATCGAGCGCTGAAAATCGAACTCACAGCTCCGGAAAGGGATGTGAGTCGTTTTAGTGTTGGTTATCTCAACCTGAAGCTCGTGAATCCGTCCATCCTGGTTTCCTTCGACGTGAATGTGAAGCTGGACGTGGAGAGTGCATTTTACGGAGATGAGAGCGGCGCCATAATTTCGCTCCCATGCAGCGCGCGCAGCGAGTACGAGAAACAGATTCCGATCAAGTATTCGATGAACGGAATTTATAAATATGCAATCAAGGTGTTTACGGTCCGCGACCTTCTTGGCTTTGTTTCGCTAAAGAAGAAGGCAGATGCCCTCGCAGAGGTGAGTGTTTTTCCTGAGAAGGACCTGGCGACGGGATTTGATATGTCGGACATGAACCGTGGTATGACGGAGAGTGAGGAATCGGCGAAGAAGGGGCATGATTTCTCTGATGTTTCGGATGTAAGAGAATACATTCCGGGCGACAAGCTGATGAGCATTCATTGGAAGCTTTCCGCGAAGCGCGACATCTTGATGGTTAAGGACAGGGTTTCGATGTCTGATCAGCAGATGGTAATTCTTGTCGAGCTTTCCGGACAGGATGAAGCGGTGGACGAAGTAATAACGCTGGCATATGCAGTTATCAAGAGACTGGTTCAGGAGCAGACATATGTGAAGATGCTCTGGTGGAGCGAGGGAAGGTTCTCTTTCGAAGAGAGGCAGATTATGAATCTGGAAAACCTGAAGACTGCATTTGGCGATATGTATTACGAAAGCATTTACTTTGATCCCGAAAAAACGAAGGGATATATGCAGAGTATTTACCCTGAGCTGAAAGCATATCTTAATGCAACTATCCAGAACGGCAGGGCGGAGATAGTTGTTGTGGAGCAGGATTAGTGCTTCACTGTCTAATTAAATCGGCATATAAAATATTAGATAACAAAACCTGAAGAATTAATTATGAGTAATTACAGTAACTACACAACTTCACAGAAGAAGCAGAAGAAACCTCGTTCCAAGTGGAAGTACGAGGACACTACCCCTGTGCCTTTATGCAAGGGCGTGGAGATAGATTCTTCTGTTTACGAGATGAGCGAGAACAGGTACTTCACTCTGATCCTCAAAGGCATCATCGTGTACCTTCTCACGGCCGGTGGAATTGGCGCTTACCTCACAGCAATGGAAATAGAGTTCAACCAGATTGCATTTAACGTGGTAATCCTCATCACGGCGGTGATCTGTGCAATCCTCTACCACAGCTGGAAGTCGGAGAACCTGGGGTATCTCGTGTTCTTCGCCATTTATGCGGCCGCCATGGTTCTCTTCAAGGACTACGTAAACTCCGGTTTCTACGCGGTCATCAACGATACCATCGACTGGGCATCCATCTACTTCGACACGGAAGGCCTGGAGTACTATAACGAGCGCATTACCAACAGGTATGTGGCGATTACGATTTCCATGATCATGATTGGAATTGCGGAAAATGTCCTCTTAAACAATTACATTCTCCGTCGCGCCCGCTTCATGGTTGCCATCGCGCTTTCTCTTACAGTAAACATCGCTGCGTTCTATATGGAAATGGAACCGGCTACCATATATACAGTCATGGTCATGTTCGGAATTATCATGACCTTCGTTCTCAAGGCGGGAGGGCATTTCCTTCTAAGTCGGCGGGACCACATTTTCGGGCGGTCGAAAAAGGGTCTCAGCTACAACCTTGACTTCAAGTCACTCTGGCAGGGCATGGCGACAGTTCTTGTCTACGTACTGATCGTGGTTGCGGTTATGAGCACCGTTTACAACAAGACGACCTACGATGGCCTCCGTGAAAAAAGCGAGGACAAAGAGGCGTCCCGAGAGACGTTCCAGAATATTATCATGCTGGGCGTTTTCGGAATCATAGATTACTACCCTAACAACGGCGGACTTGCGACTGGTGAGCTGGGTGGCGTTTCCAACATCCGTCTCGACCATCAGCCGGATATTTCGATCATCTTCACGCCGTATTCGGCACAGATGACCTACGTTAAAGGATTTACAGGCGGCGAATATCTGCCGTATGAAAACCGCTGGCTCAGCGTGGATCAGGAACAGGAATTTAAGACAACATATGGATACGAGGTAGAGGCGCTGAAAGATGCATTCGAAGACGGTTCGGACACATCTGCCCAGGGCTTCATGACGATAACGAATATCGAGGCTCCGGCCATGGCTTACCAGCCTTACTATTCGGAGGGTGATACAAAGCCGGTCTTCATGAAAAATAGCAAGACCTACACATACTATCCTCGTCTGAACGGAAATGTTGCCGAGGTTGAGAAGCATACTCTGGATCCGATTTATCTGCAGGTTCCGGATGAGAATAAAGAAGTAGTTGATAATTTTATAGATGAGATTGGCCTGAAGGACGGCTCGCCGACAGAGGTGGCCCAGCAGCTGAAGGACTACTATCAGGAAAATATTCCATATACCATCCGTCCGGGTGCAACCCCTTGGCGAAAGGATTTTGTGAATCACTTCCTGGAAGAAAACAGGAAAGGCTACTGTGCGCATTTTGCCTCAGCTGCAACTCTGATTTTCAGAGAAATGGGAATCCCTGCGAGATACTGCGAAGGCTACGCTGTTTCCCTGAACGAAATCAACGATACCGCCGATCTGGTGGATGATGCAAGCTACGCTGACCGTTATTCCGGATTCAACGAGCTGGGCGAAACTGCGGTAATCAGGATAGATGCAAGCGACGCCGATGCTCACGCATGGGTTGAGGTTTATGATGAAAAGCTAGGATGGCTCAGAGTTGAGGTTACACCAAGTGCAACCGGAGATGAGGTTGACGAGCAGGATACATCTTTCTGGGACAACTTCAACGGAATATTTGGCGACGGCGATGAAGATATGGCCGACCGTGATGTAACTGACGGTGGCGGACTATCCATGGAAAGAGCCGATGCGGCTATGCGTTACATTGCATTTGGCGTGATAGGAGTGATCCTTCTGATTGGACTTGGCTTCCTTGGATTCAAGTTCTACCCAACTATTAAATACCGAATTGACTACAGCCGCGCCGGACTGTCAGATAAGCTCGTTCTCAAATACTCGCATTTCATAAGGAAGAAGAGCAAGAAGGACAAGAAGCTGAGCATTCGCATGAACTACGCCGAGCAGCTCGAATACCTGATGCCAAGCTCCGAACGCGACCGCGAGAAGATGCTGGATATCATGGAACGCGCCGGATTCTCAAAAAATGAAATCACATCAAGTGAATTCGAATATGCAAATTCGATAATTGAAAACTGGAAGGTAAAATAAGTCACTAGGGACAGATCTGTCCCCTTTGACTTATTTTGAGAAAAATCAATTGACAAAACGGGGCGGACCGTGTTAGTTTAGTACACAACTAAATAACCCATAAATGCAATGAAGGGGAATAGTAAGTGTAGATGATTCCTGATAATGATGATTCTGAGATAAATCAGAGTCTTAATTATCACAGAGAACTGCCGGGTGGTGCAAGGCAGAGGATAGTCGCAAAGAACTCGCCCCTGAGCAGGTTGAGTGAAACAGGGCTCGGAAAAAACCCGTCAGTAGTTCAACTCGGAGCCCTACCGTTACAGAGGGAAGATATAAGAACTGTATCAAACGCTCCAACAAAGCCAAAGTAATCAGTTCCGTATCGATGAGTGCATGTAACCAAAGTTACATGAAGTAGAGTGGTACCGCGTGAATTACACGTCTCTACAGACCGTAAGGTTTGTGGAGACGTTTTCTATTTTCTACAACCTTCGTCAACGAGATTAACTCGTTGAAAAAACACTCAAACAATAGTAAAATAAGAATTTGGAGGTAGTGAGACATGAAGAATTATGAGCATTACAGAAGAGGTTATTTTATGCCACCAGTGGACAGCACTGAGTGGGTGAAAAAGGAATATATTGACAAGGCTCCGATATGGTGCAGCGTTGACCTTCGCGACGGCAACCAGGCACTTGTAGTTCCAATGAGCCTTGATGAAAAGGTTGAGTTCTACAAAGAGCTCATCCGCGTAGGTTTCAAAGAAATTGAGATTGGTTTCCCAGCAGCAAGCGAGACGGAATATGAATTCTGCCGCAAGCTTATCGAGGAAGATCTTATCCCAGACGATGTGACTATCCAGGTTCTTACACAGGCCAGAGAGCACATCATCAAGAAAACATTTGAAGCGGTTCGCGGAGCAAACCCAAAGAACGTTGTAGTTCACGTTTACAACTCCACAAGCGTGGCTCAGCGTGAGCAGGTTTTCAAAAAGTCTAAGGACGAGATTAAGCAGATCGCCATCGACGGCGCAGCACTTCTTAAGAAGCTTGCCGACGAAGACGGCGCTGAGTATAGATTCGAGTACAGCCCAGAGAGCTTCACTGGTACAGAGCCAGAATATGCACTCGAGGTTTGTAACGCAGTTCTCGACGTTTGGCAGCCAACTCCTGACCGCAAGGCCATCATCAATCTGCCAGCAACAGTTGAGATGTCACTGCCACATGTTTATGCAAGCCAGATTGAATACCTCAGCAAGAACATGAAGTACCGCGAAAATGTAATCCTTTCACTTCATCCACACAACGACCGTGGCTGCGGTGTTGCAGATGCAGAGCTGGGAATCCTTGCAGGTGCTGACCGTATAGAGGGAACTCTTTTCGGAAACGGCGAGAGAACTGGTAATGTAGATATCATCACACTTGCAATGAACATGTTTACACACGGCGTTGACCCTGAGCTTGACTTCTCGGACATGCCAAGAATTCAGGAAACATATGAAAGACTCACAGGAATGGAAATCTACCCAAGAGAGCCATATTGTGGAAAGCTTGTCTTTGCCGCATTCTCAGGTTCTCACCAGGATGCCATTGCCAAGGGTATGAAGTGGCGCGAGGAGGATCCAGATCAGATGTGGACAACTCCTTACCTTCCACTGAACCCAGAGGACATTGGAAGAACATATGATGGAGATGTAATCCGCATCAATTCTCAGTCCGGTAAGGGTGGCGTTGGCTTTATCCTTGAGACAAAGTATGGTTTCAACCTTCCTAAGAAGATGAAAGAAGATGTTGGCTACGCAGTTAAGAGCGTTTCCGACCATAGTCATAAAGAACTTCAGCCTGAAGAGGTTTACGAAGTATTCAAGAATCAGTATGTAAATGTAGCTGCTCCTATCAAGTTCATCGAGTGCCACTTCCAGCAGGTAGATGGCATTAAATGCGAGCTTACAATCGAGCGTGACGGCGTGCACAAGGTTTATCACGGACAGGGTAATGGACGTCTGGATGCAATCAGTAATGCAATCATGCGTCACTTTGCTGTTAAGTTCGAAATCGTAAACTATGACGAGCATGCTCTCACCAGAGGATCTAACTCACAGGCCTGCGCTTATGTAGCAATCCAGGTTGAGGGTCAGGACGAGATAATTTACGGAGCTGGTATCCACACAGATATCATTGAGGCTTCTGCATACGCTCTTATCAGTGCTGTTAACAAAGCACTCCAGAGCAAGCATCTTAGCTAAAAATAGTTTTTAGCTAAGCATATTTAGCAAAACTCATCTATATAAATAGATAAAAAACAATATTCAAGGAAACAACATGTCAGAAAAGAAAAATGACAATGTAATATACGTCTCCGGTTCGGAGGAAACCCGCCGCGCCAACCAGGAACGTGCAGCAAAGCGACGCCGCAGCCGTACTGGCCTTATGGCGGCAATCCTGGCGGTAATAGTTCTTGCTATTGTGGGAACCTTCGTATACTTCAGGATGCGTAACTTCAAAGGCATCAAGGTAGTAGATTCATCAGAGACCATGTACGACTCAAATGCATCCTACCTTGAGTTCGGCGATAACGTTCTCAAGTACACATCCGGCGGAGTTTCATACATCAACAAAAAGGGTGATGTTGTCTGGACGGCCGGCGAGGACTTCAAAGTTCCTATTGCTGCAAGCACTGGCGACTATGCAGTAGTTGCGGATAAGGGCGGAAACCTGGTGGCAGTCTACGGAAAAGATGGCAAGGTAAGTTCCGTTAAGATGCCATATGCCATATGCGACATCGACATCGCGAAGCAGGGCGCATTTGCCGTTATCCTTGAATCTGACGAAACAAACTACATACATATGTATGATAAAAATGGAAATATCATCTACGAGATTCAGACATCCATCGACAAGAGTGGTTACCCAATGGATATCAGTATTTCAGAGGACGGCCGCAAGCTTTTCACAAGCTACTTCAAAATGGATGGTGTTAATATTAAGAACAATCTCACCGCCTACAACTTCGGCGAGGTTGGTCAGAATGAAAATGCCGACCGTATGGTAGGTGGCTATTCATTCGACGAAGAGATGTTCCCAAAAGTAGAGTTCGTGACAAATGACATCGTGGCTGCATTTTCCGACAAAGAAATCCGACTCTACAATATGAAGGAAAAACCATCAGAGAGAAGTACCATTAAATATGATGGCGAGGCAACGAGTATCTTCTATTGTTCTGAGTATCTTGGCTACATCATGCCAAACCATGATTCCGGAAGTACTACGGGTTACGTGCTGAAGTGCTTCGACTTCTCAGGCAAGAAGAACTACGAGTATTCCTTCGATATGGATTACGATAAGATTTACACAGCTGACGACGAGCTGATCATCACCGGTGGAAACCAGTGCCTGATCATCCAGACCAGCGGAAGAACAAAATTCTCCTATACCTTCGATGGCATTATCAAGTCCATGACTCCATCTTCAAGGAAGAACGAGTACATGGTCACATTTGAGAATAAAACAGAAACCATCAGACTAAAAACTGAGGACGAATAAATGTACTATATTCTATTCGGAATTATCGCAATTCTTTTAATAAGTTCATTAGTAGGGCTGAAGAGAGGCTTGTTCAAGACTCTCTTTGGCTTTATTGCTTTAATCCTGTCCATCGTCGTGACATACGTGGTGAATCCATATGTGACGGAGTACATTATCGACAACACCGAAATCTACACCGAGATTGAAAGCCGCGTGTACAAAAAAATAGAAGACAAGATGGAAGCCAAAGTGAAAGCTTCATTAGAAGATGCAGGCGTAACCACGAACTTAAAAGAAATGACCGCAGAAGAAACTGCGAAGCTTTTCGAAGAAGAGCCGGACAAGGCTACCCAGATGCAATATATCGACGAACTTAACATTCCGTCGTCAGTAAAAACTTCTATTATAGAGAATAACAATGACGCGGTATATGAAAGCTTTGGGATAACCAGCTTCTATTCGTATCTGGCAAAGTATGCAGCAAGGCTAATACTAAATGCCCTCTGCTTCGTTGCAATCTTCATAGTTCTGAGACTCATTTTCCTTCTTATAAGAATAATCATTTCTCAGGTCATCGATTCCAATCCTGTACTGGCGGGTGTGAACCGACTCGGAGGATTCCTGCTGGGAATAGTTTGGGGCTTTGCTCTGATATGGATATTCATGATTATTGCAAGCTTTGCGTTTGGTTCCAGCTACGATTCCATGATCGAAGGCAACCAACTCCTTGTCCTTTTGGACAAGAATAACTTGCTTATGAAACTTTTAATGAGCATCTAGCCTTATATCTTGTGTCAAAAACTAAAAATAGATACTACATTTTGGGGACTGTCAAAGTCCCCAAATTTTTTATAAAAAAAGCAGAAATTTTTTGCAAAAAGTGGGTTGACATTTATCTTTAATAGTAGTACTATATACAAGCTGTCGCCGAAAACGGACATAAATAAAGGGCTAGAACAGAGCGGCAGATTTTTGTACTTTAACAACAGAATAATGATGACAACCCCGAAAATTCTTTTAAATAATTTTCGGAACTGAACGAAACAAAACCTAACAGTAAGTTTTGGAACGGGATCAACACAAACTTTTTTTGAGAGTTTGATCCTGGCTCAGGATAAACGCTGGCGGCGTGCTTAACACATGCAAGTCGAACGGAGTGGTCCTCCCGAAGACCTGATTGAGCTTGCTCTTGATGGAATTCATTTGGATCACTTAGTGGCGGACGGGTGAGTAACGCGTGGGTAACCTGCCCTATACTGGGGGATAGCAGTTGGAAACGACTGATAATACCGCATAAGCGCACAGCACCGCATGGTGCAGTGTGAAAAACTCCGGTGGTATAGGATGGACCCGCGTCTGATTAGCTAGTTGGTGAGGTAACGGCCCACCAAGGCGACGATCAGTAGCCGGCCTGAGAGGGTGTACGGCCACATTGGGACTGAGACACG
>CACYKH010000012.1 GCA_902774915.1 uncultured Lachnospiraceae bacterium
TCTCTTATTTCCAGGTCGAGGTTCTTTATAACATGCTGCTGCACTCCCCCGTTGGAAAATGATTTACAAAGCTTTTCTGTTCTGAGAATACTCATCGTTTTAACTCCTTTTTTCCTATCAATACTGAGTAGTTATATAATTACCTAAAAAAATAAACCACATACACTACAACATTTTTCATCTTATGGTTGTAGTATATATGGTTTATTACTATTCTTCTTTATCAGACAATTATTAAATTATTAACAAATTCTTATCTGTTGTTGTCAAGCCTCTAACAAGATTTTACATAATTGGGTTCTTACCACCAATCTTAAATACTCCTTTTTGAATCTTCTAATGCTTTAATCACCTTGTCACACCACTGGTCGAACTCAGGATCAACAACCTGACATTCCGGATGCGAAAGAACGTAATCAAGAGCTATTCTTACACCCTGATCAAACCTTATTGTTGTCTTCATATCAGGAACAACTCTCTTTAGCTTGCTATTATCAAATACAACCGAAACAGACTTATCGCCAGTAAGACTACCCTCAAAATCAAAGCCATACTTATCACCAACATCACTAAGATATTCTGAAGCAATATGATAAGCCTTCAGCTTAACACCCAGTGCATCTGCAATAGTCTGATAGATCTGATTCCAGGTAAGTGTTTCATCGCCAGTAATCTGGAAGGCCTCACCAATAGCATGTCTGTTACCCATAAGACCTGTATAACCAATAGCAAAATCCTTGTTAAATGTAACCGTCCATAGTGATGTTCCATCACCCTGAATAATGACTGGCTTTCCTTCCTGCATACGCTTGATAACCTGGAAAAATCCTTTCTTTCCATGAACTCCGAGAGGAACATTTCGCTCATCATATGTATGGCTAGGTCTTACTATTGTAACTGGGAATCCCTCCTCACGATATTTCTTCATAAGAAACTCTTCGCAGGCAATCTTATTACGAGAATATTCCCAATGAGGATTTGCAAGAGATGTTCCCTCTGTTATTACATAGTTTGCAGCTGGCTTGTTATAAGCAGATGCCGAACTAATGTAGATATACTGTTTTGTTCTATCCTTAAAAAGACGGTAATCTCTTTCAACCTGGTCCTGTGTAAAACCAATGAACTCATTAACAACATCAAATGTCATCCCATCCAGAGCTTTCTCTGCTGCAGCCTCGTCTGAAATATCGCAAACAATCTGATGCACTCCTTTAGGAACAACATCACTTCTATTACCACGGTTCAGAAGCCAAACCTCCCAACCAAGTTCTTCAGCAAGTCTCTTAACTATTGCGGTACTGATAGTACCTGTTCCACCAATAAATAACGCCTTCATACTTCCTCCTTAGATCATCATCTTTTAAATCTTTGTACAAATTTCTGTGAATGGTTCTTTTCATTTTGTACATATATTGTTTTAGTGAATATTCAGTACAACAATCTCTGGATAATTATTTATCCTTACAGGTGCCACACTATTTCCCAAACCACGACTAATTATCATTGTAGTATTTCCGAACTGATGCTCGCCTTCATAAAGCTCAGGAAAGAATCCGAAGTCCGGAGAAAAGAGTCCGCCCTTTCCCGGAATGATAATCTGTCCACCATGCACATGTCCTGTAAGAACAATGTCCGCTCCAGATTCCTCATATTTCTCATAATCATTTGGTTCATGCGCAAGAAGCATTTTTAGTTTATTATCAGTATCAAACTTAGGAACGTTATCCATATTATTATCAAGTGTTCCTATCAGCTGAATATTATCCAGTTCTACCTTCTGTCCATCAATAAAATGCACTCCTAAGTTCTGAATATTATTTATATATTCATCATACCTCTCGCCGTGCATTCTTACTTCATGATTACCTGTAATATAATAAACTGGAGCTATCTCTACTGCGCCTTCAAAGAAGTCTTCAGTAAACTGGTAGCAGGTATGAGTTGAATCGACTGCATCTCCGGTTACCACTATGATATCCGGCTTCTGTTCTTTTATCTTTTTAAGAATTGCGCCCTGATTAAATCCAAATAATTGATTATGAAAATCAGAAATCTGTACCACCCGGCAATCAAAACCTGCTTCGTATTCATATTCCGTCACCACTATATGATAATTCTGATAAAGACAGAAAATGCAGGCTATAATAAGCAGAACCAGAAATACAGGAACTGTAATATAAAACTTTTTCTTCTTTGTTTTATGATGGAAAATCCTCATTCCTAAGAAAGCACCTAACGCTCCACCAACCACCGAAAATGCAATCAGCGTAGCCTCTGATATTCGGTATTTTCCATTCTCCGCTTTCTTCTTATCTATACCAAATAATAAGAAAGCCGCAACATTTACAAGTACTAAATATAAAGCAAGAAACATGTTCTATCCTCTACAAAACGTTTTTGTCATTATTTATGTCGAATAACCTCAAAGCGTTGAAGTGTATAGTCATCAGATGGTCTGATGCCACCCTTCTGCATAGCTATAGACACCTGAGTATCTATATCATCCACACCGTCAAGATCAGGAAGCAGGAGTCCCCTCTTATATCCACAGGTTACGATAACTCCATATCTCTTCACATCAAGCTGATCTTTACTATCTATATCCTCAGGTTCTCCCAGAACATCAACATTTATCTCAAGCCATTTCAGTTCATCCTCCGTTATGGCCTCGAACCTTGGATCCTGAGTTGACGCACTGATGGCATTTCGCACTATCTCCTCAGCCACGCTGCTGGTAGTTGGTGCAATAGTTCCAATACATCCACGGAGCTCTCCATTCTTATGAATAGAAACAAATGCTCCCGCCCTCTTTTCAAATATCTCAGCAGGAAGTTCCTTCAGTATCTCATCCGGAATATCCTTTGGAACGCTGAGCCTCTTCCCTATCTTTATATAGCTTTCAAGAGATGCCCTCGCAAGCTTTACATACCCATCCGACTTTGCCTTTTCTTCTTCAAGCTTTGTCATTACCTTATCAAGAAAGCATCTTTCAAAATCTTTTGTTCCAACGCTCTCCTTCGGATAGAAAGTACAAATACCGTATCCAACACCGGTAACATCCTGGTGAGACAAAGCTTTAGCTTCAACATCTATCCCGTCAAATGCCCCTGACATAATTACAAATGAACGGTGTCCACATTCTGCAGCCTTGTCACAGAACTCTTCATCAAAGTCCAGCATCTCACCAAAAGCGCCGCGACCAGCCACATCCATTATTCTTTCATCATAAACCGGACCTTCCTTGGCGAAGCCATAAGGTCCATATTCCTGAAGCTTGTGGGACAGATCTCCAGATGCAACAAATACAGCCTTACGACCAAGTTCATTTACTGCATCCTTTATGTAAATTCCAAGCTGATAATGATCTATAAGAGAAAGACCTGAAAGTCCAATTCGTACAATCTTTCCACCTTTGTAGAATTTACGAATGAAGTAAAGCGGAACCATTGTGCCGTGGTCGAGTTCTCTATCCTGCTCACCCTCTATACCTGCAGGAAAATCATCTTCAAATAGTTTGTCCGTCAATTTATTAACAAGCTCATAATCATATTCTTCCTCAAAACTCACCCCAGGAGCTCTAAAATTACCAAAATCTCCCACCGCCTTCTGGCCTGGAGAAATGTGGAAATAGTTAGAATACATAGTTGTATGTGGACTTGTGATAATAATTGTATCTGGCGCAATATCTGCTATCTCACGAGCCACCTGATCATATGCATTAATAGTCTCCTGAATCTGAAGTTCACTTCCGCGTCCAACATCCGGCACGATCATCGGTGGATGTGGAACCATAAAAGCAGCTACTATCCCCATATATTAACCCTCCTTATAGTTCTGAATTATACACTAAAAAACCCATCGGGGACAATCCCGACGGGTTTTAAATAATCAATCAAAACTGTTCGCTACATAATCAAGAGGATAATCCGCACCTTCATCAAAGATTGCGGTAATTGCTGTTTCATCAAAAGTAATCTTCTCATCAAATGGTGTTCTACCAACATGATCTGTATAGGTATCGATTGCAATCTCTCCATCCTCAAGGAGATTTGGTACTGCCGAAAAGCTGATACCTCCTGCCCCGAAGTCTTTACCTGTTGTTGCCTGGCAGGAGCTGTTAGTACTTGTGAATCCCATTACCTTTACATTTGGAAATTGTCCCATTATGTAGGTCATGTCATCGCCAGCGCTTACGCATTCAGCATTTACCAGAAGTATTATCTGTCCGTCATGCCACAAATCTTCACCCTCGAAGGTTGAAGGAACGCCCTTTACATATTTCCCATCTTCACCTCTTTCGTAGGTTGCGGTGGCCTCGTTTATCACTGCACTGTAGTATGTGAGATGCTCTCCGAGAGGTGCAAAAAGCTGAGCCACACCATTTACGAAGTATGGTGATCCGCCGCCGTTTTGTCTTAGATCGAAAATAATATTTTTTACACCTTCTTCCTTAAGAGAAAGAACCTCACCTCTCAGTTTATCGGTCATTTCTGAATAATCTGATGTTGTGTAAGTATTCTCATCATAAGCCATCTGACTTATTCTTATCAGGTATGTATCTTCAGTCACTTCCTGCCAGTTGAGATTAGTTATGTTAACTCCCTTATCAATTTTATCCATTGTATCTCGTAGTCTTGGAGCATATATTCCAAGGCTTGGAGCTGTTACTATCTTCTCAGAGCCATCAGAGTCGATATATGTTATGTTAACCATTGTGTTTTCTTTTAAATTATTATCTGACTTATCTTTTACGGTCTCTCCAGGTACATAGGTATCACCATATTCCATGTTTGGACCTATTCCAGCTGCATATATAGGAATGAAGAATTCTTCATTTTCTCTTACAGGATACTGATCCATATAGTAAGTAACTTCATTCATAAGCTCATCGATAGGAATGCCATTCCACTTTGTGATTACAGTTCCATTCTTGATGCCGGCATTCTTAAGTGTCAGTCTGTCAGCCTCTGCTGTATCTGGCATGAAATCCTTCTTTACTGAGTAGAATCCAATCTCATCATGTTCTTCTGAATCTATAGTATAACAGTTCGAATATCCTTCTACATTTACAGCTACAACTTCACCTGTTTCAAGTCTAGCCAGGGAAAGACCATAATCATTTCCATAAGAACGGCAGATTGCATCTCTACAAAGTCCTTCACTTGTTTCTGTATAGCTGACATGTCCATCATAGAATTCACCAGTGAACATATGCCATGCTTTATAGTTTTCTACATGATCCTGGGTTTTATCAACCTCTTTAAAGATTGGCTTATACTTTGCGTAGAGCTCATCCCAGTCGATTCCTTTTTCTTCACCAAGAATATAATGGGCTTTCATCATTGCGAAGGCTTCCTCAAAATCTGCGAGATATGGGAGTTTTTTATACATTGGTGAGAAGCACATAAATACAAGGTTTGCAGCAATCATAAGTGCAGAAATTATTGCAACGATTCTCTTCTTAGTAACCTCTTTTTCCGTCATAAAGAGGCAGATGAGCTGAAGGGCTGCTGCGATGTAGATTCCTGCCTGACCCTTATCAAAGCCACCAAACACTGCAAGCACTATAGCGAAGAATGTTGGCGCTGCATAAACCAGCCTCCATCTGTTTGATGCTCTTTTAACCGAAAGCTTTGCTACAAAAAAGAGAAAGATCATTAGAGCAAATTCTATTATTGAAAATGATACATCCATTTTTATTTCCTTTCCAAAATGTAACGATTAGGTTCAAAACCTATCTGTCACGTTTTAGTTTAATTCGTCTCGTCTGAAGAGTGCATATCCCATGAAGAGATAAAATGCAGTCATCACTAGTGATGCCACGATAGTACCTATTACGAGTCCTGAAGAAACACTGCTTTCGTAGGAGTTATAATATACAATTCCTTTGCTTGGATCGAGGTTATATATGCTCCAGCCCTTGTAATCACATAAAAGCGCCATATTGAAAATGCTGACAAAAATGGATTTTGAATGAGCGAGCATGTTATTTAGAAGAGCCGGTGACATGCAGGTTATAAATCCTATCGCCATTATGATATATGGATTCTTGATCAGAAATGTCAGTACTGCAAAGAATGCTGCGAGTCTTAGCATCGGGAAGATCATTAAGCACGTCCTTATCATCACATCTCCGAAAACAAGTGAATCTCCCCAGCCTGTCTTTAACCAGGCTGTAAGTATTGGCACAAAGCACAGAAGTGTTGCAAAAACTGAACCAATGATAATTCCCATAAGTGTTCTTGCAAAGAAAATACTCTTACGTGAATGTCCAGATAATACTTCATAATTTGCAACCTTATCTTTATAATCTTCCCCGCAGATGATTCCTACAATAAGGGCTAGTATAAATATAGGAAATTCATAGGTGACCTCATGTATATCCGCCAGCATTCCACTTGCTCCAACTGAATAGGTACCCCTTTCTGTTTCTGAATTAAGAAATCCGATCAACCCCATGACGAAAATGAATACGATATATATTCTTATCATCAGTTTGCTGTGATAGATCTCATACCAGATTGATTTCGTTATATTTTTCATTATTTTCTCCTAAAAGGTGACGAGTCTTCGTCACGTTTCTAATCTCTGTCTGTCTTCTTGAAATTGATATATGCTATTGTCAGATAGATTGCTGCAGCGACAATTGATACGACTATCGTCTTCCAGATCAGATCTCCAGGTACTGACGTATCAAAAATAACCGCTGTCTTTCCATCTACCACTTCATACCTTGAATTGCTTGTAGAAAGAAGTGTTGCTGCATTTGTCATACTGAAAGAAAATTTCAGATCAATCTCAAACATATCCTGAAGTATAGAAGCAATTAAGGTAGTTACCATGAATAGTGCATAGCTAAGTGCTATACCCTTACCAGCACTTCTTGAAATACTTGCAAGCATTATCGTGAGAGCTGTGAATCTTATTATTGGAAATATGGTAAGAAAAGATCTTAAAAGCACCTCATTCATATTTGTCTCCACTCCCCATCCGTTAATGAGAGTCAGATATCCAAGTGGAAATAGCATTATTACAAATACCAGCACCGCGCCCCAAAGAAAACTTGCTATTACTCGTCCGGCAAAAACCTTATCCCTGCTGTGACCTGCCATCAGTTCATAATTGATGGTCTTGTCGCCTGCATCTCCAGACATCACTTTGCAGGCAAGGATCATAATACCGAAACACATGAATATAAAGACCGTTCCCATTTCCGTAGATGCAAAGTACGCGCTGGCTGTCATCACTGAAGTCGAATCCGGATTAATCATTCCCATTAGGTAGAATCCAAACAGTGGTATGACGAGAAGTGTGAGTATCGTGATCCAGTTCACTGTATCCCGGCGTGCGCTATAATTTAATGATTTGATTATATTAAACATATTTGAACTCCTTTCAAAACCGGCAATCATTGCCGGTCTTGAACCATTCGCATGTAGTAGTCTTCAAGGTTAACTTCATTCTTTGAAAGCTCTACAGGAATGATTCCATTATCATAGAGAGTTTTAGAAATGTTATGGATGTCATCCAGCCCCTCGTAAATTCTCAGACTTCCATCTTCAAGGGCTTCTACCGTTTCAATCCCACACTCCCTGGTGAGTATCGAGCTTGCCTTCTCATTATTATCTGTATCGATGTGGTAGTATTCGCTGCAGGCAGCCCTGAGCTCATCAGCTGTAAATACTCCCTTAATCTGTCCATGATTTATGAAGATGTAATCTGTACAAAGTAGTGAAAGCTCGCTTAAGATGTGAGATGAGATTACCATTGTAATGTCATCTTCTTTATTAAGCTTTCTGAAGAGTTCTCTTATCTCAACTATACCTTCAGGGTCGAGACCATTTATCGGTTCATCCAGAACCATGAATTCAGGCTTACCCATGAGTGCATTTGCAAGACCAAGTCTTTGTCTCATACCAAGGGAGAAGTTCTTCACTATCTTTTTTCCTGTATCCTGAAGGTTAACTATCTCAAGAACTTCATCCACTCTGGACTTATCCGGAATACCTTTTTGAAGTCTTTGCTTCTCAAGGTTCTCGCGAGCTGTCATCTTATCTTTCTCGTATGGAGTCTCTATCATGAAGCTCATTCTTGTTCTTGCATGGTTGAGGCCTTTTTCATCTGTAGCCCCGTACATTTCCAGCTCACCACCAGTTGGAAATGCAAGCCCGCCCATTATCTTCATAATAGTTGTCTTGCCTGCGCCGTTCGGTCCAATAAGACCAACTATACTTCCCTTCTTAATCTGGAACGAAACGTCGTCAAGAGCCTTTTGAGTTCCATATTGTTTTGTAAGATTTCTTACATCTACTATTACATCTGACATGTTTTTATCTCCTATTTGAATGAGTTTTTTCTTCGACTGATACCACTATAAAATTAAAATATAAAGAAAATCTTAAATTTTTAAATTTTATAAAATTAGGGTCTTCTCAAAAACGGTCAATGGAATATAATAGTTATTAACCGGACCGGTCAATGGTTATTATTAGAAAACAATTAATTATTCAAGTGAAGGAAAAATATATGAATGTAATTGAAACAAATAAACTTACAAAATCATACGGAAAGAGCCGAGGCATTAATGAATTAATGCTAACAGTTGAAGAAGGAGATTTCTTCGGATTCATAGGACCAAACGGAGCAGGTAAGTCTACCACCATAAGAACTCTGCTCGGTCTGATAAGTCCAACAATTGGAAGTGCCAAGGTTCTGGGATACGATATCGTTTCGGATAAAGAAAAGATACTTCGTGAAGTCGGCTACCTTCCATCAGAGATTAATTTCTACAGTGGTATGAAGGTTAAAGATGCCATTAAATATTCAGCTGATCTTAGACATGCAAAATGTAAAGATAAAGCCAGCGAACTAAGTGAAAGACTGGGGCTTGATCTAAACAAGAAGGTGGATGAACTCTCTCTTGGTAATCGAAAAAAGGTAGGAATAGTTTGTGCCATCCAGCATAGCCCAAAGCTTTTGATACTTGATGAGCCTACCTCAGGACTTGACCCACTGATGCAGAGAGAATTCTTTAATATTCTCAAAGAAGAAAACGAGAATGGAAGCACTATCTTCTTCTCCTCTCACATCTTGTCAGAGGTTCAGAACTACTGCCACACCGCCGCCTTTATAAAGGACGGAAGAATAATAATGTCAGATGCTGTGGAAAACCTGGAACAGACAGGAACCAAGAAAGTAACTATAACTGGAGATATAGATACGGCTAAGCTCAGCTCACTATCCGGTGTATCAATGACTGAAGCTAATAACGATAATGCTACATGTTTCTTCTACAAAGGTAATCTTCAAAAGCTTCTGGAGTACCTGGCTGGCGAAGTGCCTAAGGATATCACTATTACAGAGCCTAGTCTGGAAGAAATATTTATGAATTACTATGAGTAGATTAACCATTTCTATAGAAATGATATGACAAATTTAGAAGGGAAATATTATGACTATTTTTAAACAGGAAATTAAATCGCAAAAGATTGCGATCACTATATGGAGCCTTTCCATTGGACTTCTGATAGCTATGTGCGTGCTGATGTATCCAGATATGGAGTCACAGATGGATGGCGTTAATGATATGTTTTCATCAATGGGAAATTTCACGGCCGCATTTGGAATGGACCAGCTGAACTTTGGTACACTGGTTGGTTTCTACGCTGTTGAAGGAGGAAATATTCTTGGAATAGGCGGAGCCTTCTTCGCCGCTATTATTGGAATAACCGCACTAATGAAAGAAGAAAAAGAAAGGACTGCAGAGTTCCTTCTTACCCATCCGGTTTCAAGAATAAAGGTTATTTCAGAAAAACTCTTCAGCGTTATTTCTATCATAGTTCTACTGAACCTGGTTGTATTCGGATGCACACTTGCTTCAATAGTTATGATAGATGAAGAAATATTCTGGAAGGAACTTCTTCTCTTCCAGCTCGCATATCTTCTAATGCAATTTGAGATTGCCGGAATATGCTTTGGTATCTCTGCATTTCTCCGCAAGTCCGGTGTAGGACTGGGAATTGGAATTGCTGCACTTATGTATTTTCTGAATATACTGGCAAATATTTCTGAGGATGCAGAAGTACTTAAATATATAACGCCATTCGGATATACAGAAGGATCTGATATCATCAACAACGGAGAACTGAAGGTGGAATACATTATTCCGGGAATGATATTTATGGTGATTGGAATCATAGTGGCATATGTTAAGTATTCTAAGAAAGATATTCATTAAAGAAGACTAAATACTTTTCAGGAGATCAGGTTATATGAATGAAAAATTTTATGCACTCTCAAAAGAAAAACAAGATAAGATTATAAATGCAGGCTTCAGAGTTTTTTCTAAGAATTCATATAAAAAGAGTCCTATGAACGAGATTGCTGCCGAGGCAGGAATCAGTAAATCGCTACTCTTCTTTTATTTCAAAAACAAGAAAGAATTCTACCTCTTTCTTATGAAGACTGCGGAGGAAAAGACAAGAAAAAACGTGGAAGAATCCGGATGCTTTGAAGAGTCTGATATCTTTGAAATGATGTATAAGGGACTTATTGCGAAAACAGAGATGATGAAAGCCTATCCGGATATGAGTGCATTTTCCTTGAAGGCATACTATGAGGATGATGAGGAAGTTAAAGATGAGCTGAGAAAGATAATAGAGCCTTATGCCAAGCTCAGTACGAACACTATTATTCCTCCGCTTAATCCAGCCGATTACAAGGACGGGCTGGACCTGGCGATGATGTACCAGAACATGTACCTCGCATCTGAGGGATATATGTATCAGATGCAAAACTCAGGAAAAATAGATGTAGATAAGGTTGTGAGTGACTACCGAAAACTGATCAATTTCTGGAAGGAGCTTTATTTAAAATAAAGCCATTACATACTAAGAATAACATCGAAATATAACTTACTATCTTCAAGGGTGGCGTTAATGCTGCCCTTTTGTTTTTCTGTTAAGAGCTTTGCGATGTAAAGGCCAAGACCAGCACTTCCATCAGAACGTGCTTTGTCTGCACGGTAGGTTCTATCGAAAATATGTTCAATATCTATGGATGCAGGATCTTCTACATTATTACCAATTCTAATCCTGCAAACCTTCTGCTGTGGCTTATCTGATGACTCATCTTCAAATACTGATAACTCAAAACTATCCTTTGCATATTTCAAAATATTGCTTATCAGGTTACTAAATACTCTATTTAGCATTTCACGATTTGCCTGAATAAAAACGGACTTTTCTGGAAATGAAATTTCTGGAGTAAGATTTTTATCTCTTATAAGAGTTTCATTTTCTATTACAAATTCTGACAGGAAGCTTACAGCATCTAGTTTACATAATTCTACTAGCTTACTATCACTTTCAAGGACTGAAAGCTCGAAGAATTCATCTACCATGCCCTTCAAAGTGGTTGCTTTTCTTGAGCTGATATTAAGGTATTCACGACCTGATTCTGATAGATTCTCTTTTTCAAGCATCTGAAGATTACCCTTTACTACAGTAAGGGGCGTTCTAAGATCGTGAGCAATATCAGAAATCGACTGCTCCAGCTGACGGCGAGACTTCTCCTCCTCCAACTTAAGAGACTTCTGATATTCCAGATTACTATTAATCTCAGCCACAAGCGACTCCACATCCTTATCCATAAGAGACACGCGAAGCTGACGATTATAATCTTCCTCTTTAGTTTTCCTTAGTTCATCTCTCGTCTCACGCACATTCTTCTTAATAACTAAAATCCATATAAGAAGAATAAGGCAAATTAAAGATAAACTCACTATAATGATATTTTGTATCATTTCTATCCTCTCAAAAATGAGTCACTGGGGACACATCTCTGGGCTCGATTCTAGCGGAATCGACACGACTCGTACCGAGTCGAGCCCTGAGTCACGGGACCAGGTCCCGTGACTTATTTTGATGCCAGTTTGTAGCCGATGCCCCAGACAGTTTCGATAAATTCATGTCCAGTAGCTTTTTTCAGTTTACTACGCAGGTTACTCATATGCACATTGATGGTATTGTCCTCGTAGTAGTAAGTATCCTCCCACACTGTTTCGTAAAGATTAGCCTTGGTAAAGGTCTTTTGAGGATTCTGAAGAAAGAGTTCAAGGAGCAGCATTTCTTTTGCTGTAAGTTTTACAGGTGTTCCTTCAAACGTTACAGAATTCATTTCCTTATCAAGTACAAGTCCGTTGTGAGATAGAACGTTGGATGAATCACCTGAGTCAGATCCCCCTTCATTCTCACTTCGTCTAAGAACAACTTCAATTCGCACCAATACTTCGTCCAGATCAAAGGGCTTGATAATATAGTCATCAGCTCCCATACGAAGTACCTCAAGTCTGGTATCCTTCATAGTCTTTGCGGAAAGAACTATAACTGGAGTTCCAGCCTTTTTCGCATCCTTTGAATCACGAAGCTCTTTTATCAGCACGTCTCCAGATTTAAAAGGAAGCATCATATCCATTAGGATGATATCGTACTGCTCATCGGATATCTTGTCTGAAGCAATGTTTCCGTCTTTTGCTTCATCCACCTCAAATTCATTCTCAACCAAAAAGTTTTTAAGAAGATTTCTTATCTCCTGATCATCCTCTACTACAAGTACTTTTCGCATATTCTTCTCCTAAAAAGAACATCCAATCAAAAAAATAAACTACTTTGATTGGATGCTCTTATTAACTACTTATTAGATACTAATGTTCTCTCCAACAAGACCAACATATGCGCCCTGTCCAGCTTCTGAAGAATCTGGATGAGCAATGAGCCACTTGTTTCTAGCCCAAAGCAGCTTATCCTCTGAATCCTTCTCAGAAGTTTTAGCAAAATCAGTATTAGTGTTTCTTGGAAGAACTACAGCTACTCTGAAGCCCTCATCACTTACTCTACATGGAGCATAATGAAGTGATGTTGCATACACCTCAACAACTGCACCAGCTGGAGCTTCAAACGCAACAACATCAGCAGTATCCAGCTTACCATCGATTATCTTTTCCTGCTTTGCAAGAAGAAGAACGAAGTCAGTAGCTCCAATATTGATCTCGCTATTTCTGTGATACTCAAGACAGTTAAGAGCCCTGTTGTATCCCCAGCACATACCTAGTTCGATTGGCATTCCACCGAATGCATTATCACTAAGCTCTCCGAATATTCCGCAAGCCTCAAGTGAATCAATCCAAGGTTCATAAGCCACACCTTCAGCTGGCATTTCAACCTTCTTCATTGCATCCACAAGTTCGCTTGTATCATAGCCTGTGAGCACTTTTCCGAACTCAGCAAATTCAGGATCAAATACGGAATAAATAGTCATTTTTGTTACCTCCTAAAAAATACTTTTAACAAAGGTAATTATATCACAGTCGAACTGTTTTTGAAGCATTTTTCCGCTTAGTCTTTCCAAATCGCATATAACTGATCAAAGACTTCTACTGTCTCTTCGTCAGTTCCACCAGTTATAAAGTAGGTTGAACCGTCATAATAGAATGTGATGTAGTGGCTGGATTCATAGTTGATAAATACTGTACAATCTTCAAAACCATTAACATTGTATCTACCCTTATACATAGGATCCATGTCATAACCTGATTCTTTATGAAGCTTCAGATCTCCTGATTCAAGACCTATCATTGGTTCATCCATGCTCTTGATAGGAATCACATAATCATCCTTCATCTGATGACACACAAGACTATCATTCTCTATTCTTATCGACATAGGTGTTTTGCTAAGAATACCAACATAGATAAGCATTATAAACATACCAATTATAACGAGTCCTAAAACTATAGAAATAGCCTTTCCAACTGGATGAGCCATGTTTATGGTTGCACCTACACCTATTCTTTTCTCAACATTAAGTCTCTTATCATCAGGATTGTAATAGAACTGTCCCAGTACCCAGTTGTCATCATCATCCATTTCAATGGTTGTATCTTTTCTGTATCTTCTTTCAATCGCAATATTTCTCGTGCAAAATACAGCCAGTCCAATCATAAGCACCAGCATATATAATGCAAACATCGCAAGGAAAAGAATCTCTTCATCCCAAATGCTCATTACCACCATCATCAGAATTATACTTACTGTATTTATCCAGATAAACAGAACAGAGAGATCTGCCATATTCTTTTTCTTAGCTCTGTTGTAATTCATATTGATATCACTGTCTTCTGATATTACCTGATTTCTAAATCTGTCCATCATGATAGCGATAGGAACCAGCATAAGACCAACCAGTAGAAGTGAACCTGTCATACCAACCATTAAGTGTCTATTATATGCTGCCGAATTACCAAATATATCATTAAGTTTTACAACACCCAGATCACTCAGTACTGCAACAATAAAGAATACTACTGCCAGAACAGTTGGAATAATAACCCTTGAAATTTTAAGTGAATGTACAGAATCTACACTCTTAAGATCTGTATATGTAACACCTTTTTTTGAAGCAATGCCAAGCTCTGTCTTGAGACTCTTCATCTCGCCATTACCTCTCATCAGAGGAATATTCAAAAGAATGATATCCAGTAATACAAAAGCAGTCCAAATAATCATTCTGGTTGTAAAATCAGGAATAAAGCAAATAGCTGCCATAAAGATAAGTGACAAGATAACTATGATCATAGCCTGCTTCCTGCAGGAAAATGTAATCTCATCTATTTTTTCAGATGCATTCTTTTCTTTAAATTCTGCACGATTCCATACACCGAATATATAATTCTTCTCAATCCATTTTTTAGGATACTCATAAAAGAACAGTATTAGTACTGTTGGTACCATTATTACGAGCATTATAATATCCATAAATCTATTCATAAAATCCCCTTCTTTCTAATCAAAAGAATCATCAATAATATTCATCAACAAGCTTCTGGATTTCCTTCTTCGAAACTCCAGAAAGCCGAGCCTCTGAAACAATTCGTTTTAGTTCGCTCTTATTTTCCTCACTTATCACCCCTGACTGTGTAATACTCTCTCGAACCCTGGCTCCGTTTTTTCTGTCAGTGACTATGTACCCTTCTGACTTTAGCAACTGATAAACTTTACTAACTGTCATGGTATTTATCCCCATTTCCAGAGCCAGTGCTCTGACCGTCGGGAGCTGCTCACCCGGAGCAAGTTCACCACTGGATATCCCCATCACAATCTGATTTCTAATCTGCATGTAGATAGGCACATCCGAATAATCATCTATCTTTATAATCATATCTTACTCACCTTCTTTTTCTTTCTTAATAACGATCACTGCCATAATAATTGCAGCTACTAAAAATGGTATTATACTGATCAAACCAAACGAAAATGGTCCGAAAACAGCAAGTTTATCAATCATATCCTCCTGATTACCATCCAGTAGGAACGCATACAAAGTGACAACACCGTTGATAGCGCCATGGAAAAGTGCCGGATACCAAATACATTTTGTTTTGTCATAAATAATCTCATGCATTATTCCCAGTGCTATACATGCAATTGTAAATGATACTATTCCAAGTACTGGAGCCCCTATGTAATTCTTTCCATATTCATAACCTCCAAAGATCATTGCAGGAAAATGGAATGCTGCCCAGATGATACCACCAAGAATCCAAGCTTTAACTCTGCTCATTCCTTTTCTAAGTTCCGGATAGAGAAAACCTCTCCACCCAACTTCCTCTCCAATACCGGTAAACATATTTATAAATGGAACTTCTACCACACACGTTAATAAGGTTATTAGAAACATGGTCTTCAAATCCATACCTGATTCATTAAGCTTGGCATTAATAGTTTCCTGATCAATTCCCATCGACTCATATACTTTAATCAGATAAGAACCATCCATTGCGAAGAGTTTAGGGAATACTGCGAAGAATAATATCCATCCCAGAATCGCAAGGATTGTAGGAGCAACCAGTGAAAAGATCAACCATTTGATATTCCCTTTAAACTTTGGCTTCCATCCCATCCCTTTAAAATCTACTTTCAACAAAGATGCGACTATTATAGGGATAAACATACAAACTACCAATCCGCCTCTAAATGCATAGATTCCTTTCATACCACCCATTTTATCCATAAGGAGGGCTCCGATTATTTGAATTGGCCATACGATAGCATATATGATTCCGACAAATTTAATTACTTTATTCTTATCCATAGTTTTTCCCTCTTGTATTGTTTGTATTACTTGTTGTAATACAGATAATACTACCAGTTTGATTCTTTGTCAATATTTTTTCGTTAAAATAAAGGCCCGGTTCATTTCTGAACCGAGCCTATTGTAAAAAGTATAAAGGGGGATATTATTCTTTTATTTATTGAGGGCCGAACATTCCGTCATCAGGTGCGCCCATTCCACCGCCGTGGTCTCCACCCATACCACCTCCACCACCAAAGAACTGGTTGGTGATTGTATTAGTTTCTGAACCATTTTCTATGATGGTTCCACCGTTATATTCCGCCGTTCCATCATAGTCAAATGTGGACTGACCACTGATATCTAATGTTCCGCCATTTACATATATATTTCCATTTGAATCTACTCCATCTGTATCTCCCTGCCCCATGTTGATGGTAACTGTGCCATCATTTATTTCAAATGTTGGGGTATAAGAGTTTGACTTATAAGCTGCATTTATTCCATCATCAGATGCTTCGATATTTATATCACCTCCATTTATTTGAATATAAGTTCCTTCAATACTCTCTGCAGCATTAAGTATTATATTTCCATCATCTATCTGAACGATGGTAGTTCCGTGGATTGCATCATCCGCTGCTGTTATATTAATTGAGCCACCGCAGATATATACATACCCAACTGAATCATCATCACTATCCTCCGCATGAATACCATCATTACTATCAGTTACATTTATAGTTCCATCAGCTATTTCTACAGCATCATGTGCCTCAAGAGCACTGCCCGAGCAGGAAACATTAATCGTTCCACCTGTAACCTTTAATGTATCCTTACTTGTAACAGCATTATCAGACGAAGTGATATTTAATGTACCAATGCCGTTAATCACCAGATCTTCCTTTGAGAAAATAACAGCATCCAGGTTAGTATCACCATCAGCCTCAAATGTTCCTGTTACTTCCAGGCTGTTATCAGAATCTGTTGTTGTTACAAAAACTTTATCCGCACTCTTAACATATATAGCTGGTGCTGTTTCATTGGAAATGCTTGCTCCGTCTAAAACAATCTGAACCTTATCCTCATCACCTGCCTCTACAAAAATAGTAACGTTACTTGCACTTCCTGATACTACATAAACTCCTGCTGCAGATATATTAATATCCTCTCCTTCCTTTAGTTCTAAGTACTCTGCCTCCGACAGATCTGCTGTCTGAGTCATGTCCCTCTCCGTAAACATATCTGAAGCATCTATCATTCCATCTGCGGTTACATTTGCAGTCGTAACCACCTCCTCTGTTTCTTCTGCATCACTTGCTGTATTATTTTCCTCTGTATCTACCTCCTTTTCTGAATCAGTACTTGTACCTGATCCTTCAAATTCTTCATCTATGTCAACATCCGCAGTTGATTCAGCTACAACCTCATCAACGCTGGAACTGGATGTGTCACTATTTCCACATGCAACCAATGAAAGTCCCATCATCATTGCAACTATCATTACGCTGATCTTTTTTCTCATCTTTTTATTTATCATTGTTCTCTCCTCCTATAAGCTATCCATACTATCAATTCTTCTACCTAAACTAATATCCAGATTTCCATTTCTGGTTCTAATCTCATCCAAAAACTCTTTTGTTGAAATGCCTGCTTTTAGAACAACACTCAGTGTTATTTTGTAAAGACTTCCCATATTGCTGGTCTTTATCTCATCATACATATAACTACTAAGATACTTATCGAAAATATCTTCAAACTTTCCTTCATAGTCCAGATTCTCTGGAACAGTTATCTTAAGTGTTCTGTGGTTTTCTCCTTCTGCTCCGAACTTAGTTATATTCAGTATCAGATTGATAACAGATATAATTAATGAGAAAAGAATTGCCACACCTATATAGCCCATTCCTGTTGCAAGTCCTACTGCCATTGCCAGGAAAATACTTGTTATTTCCTGTCCTTTTCCAGGAGCTGATCTGAATCTTACCAGACTGAAGGCTCCTGCTACAGCTACACCTGCACCTATATTTCCGTTTACCAGGATTATTACCAGTTCAACGATTGCCGGAAGAAGTACAAGCGTTACCGCGAAGCTGCGAGAACATTTATTTTTTATTGAGTAGCTGATAGCTATTATTAATCCGCAAACAAGAGATGTTATAGTTACTATCCCAAGCTGTGTCCCTGTAAATGTCCCCTCTGTTAAAATTGATGTAAATAAATTGCTAAGCATAAGCGCCTACCTCCTTTTCTTTTCTTTCAATAAATTTCTTTACTATCTTTTCTTCCTTTATGCACTGTGGCTGCTCATTTCTCTGAAGCATATCCAGGTATCCTCGCCCATATTTTGAGAAGGACGCCGGAAAGATTTTTAATTCACTTAACATCCTGGTTAGTTCAAGCGGCATTGCATTTGCCACCTTTATCTCCATCATGTACTGTCCATCTTTTAGAATTGGAATGCCATCTGAATCTTTTCTTAAATCCAGATCATTTTTGTTCCACTGAATATTTGTATCAAAAGTCACTCTGAAATCTTTATCATTTATTCCTGCCATTGCCACTCTGTCATAGCTTATTCTCATTGCAGGTCTTAGACCTTCATACATATCAAGGAATCCTTCTATTTCTCTGGATATCTGTGAATCATCCAATGGCTTATCTCCATTTACCAGATAGTCATATGCTCTTTTATATTCCCCTGAGACTCTCCTTTTATAAACTATTCCGTCATACTTCTTTTTTATCTCTATAAATGAATTTGTATTATCATTTGTAGAGCCGTAGGTTCTCAGCCTCAGCTTTTCTTTATATATTGGCTTTTCTAATGAAGTTCGGATCAGCTTGTAATTTGATGTATCAAAATATATATTGTTAATTCTTGTCTTTCCGTATTCATCCACTTTTGCGAATCCTTCGAGGAAAGAAAAGAGCTTCCTATATTGATCCCTCGATAAGAGATATTTTATTTCTGTTCTTTTAAAGACATCTATGTAACCACTCATGTTCTTTCCTCCTTATATCAGATTCATTTGTTCAAAAAGGCTTGGGTTTTCTTATCTTTGAACACATAATAATGGGCCAACCTTAAATGAAAATTAAAAAATAAAAAAAGTTTAAAAATATTTTTTAAATAAAAAAAATGGCAAAATGCAAAAAATGCACTTTGCCATTAAATTCAATATTTCGTATAACGTAAAGCTTTTCGAAATAGTTATGATATATATGAGCAGGCGGCGAGAGCTGCTACCGCACCATCAGATGCAGCCGTAGTTAACTGTCTTACATCCTTTGTTCTACAATCGCCCGCTACAAAGATTCCAAGAGTTTTCGTGAGGCACTTCTCATCGGCAACTATGTATCCACCCTTGTCCAGGTCAGCCACTGGGCTGAAATCACCATTATCTGGTTCCTGTCCAATTGCGATAAATAGTCCCGATACAGGTATTTCCTTCTCTTCTAAGGTTTCCTTATTCTTAACAACAACTGCTTCAAGAGCTTTATCACCCTTTAGTTCAGTAACTGTTGAGTTAAGAACAAATTCAATGTTTTCCTTATTTTTTACTGCTTCGAGATTCTGAGGCTCTCCTCGGAATTCATCTCTTCTATGAATTATGTAAACCTTGTTACAATAATTGGTAAGGAATAAAGCATCTTCAAGAGCTGTGTTACCACCACCATTTACTGCTACATCCTTTCCCTTAAAGAATGCTCCGTCACAAGTTGCGCAGTAGGATACACCGCGACCTGTCAGTTCTTCCTCTTTATCCAGTCCAAGGTGTCTATTCTTGGCTCCAGTAGCCAATATAACAGCCTTAGCCTCATATTCCTTACCCGAACCTGTTGTAACCTTAAAGGTATTGTCCTCTTCTGACTTAACTATCCCACTGACTTTATCATAAATAACTTCAGCGCCAAGCTCAGTTGCCTGTTCATAAAGTCCCATGGAAAATTCAAATCCACTTATATTTTTTATTCCAGGGTAATTAGCTATATCCGGAGTATTTACTATCTGCCCGCCAACTGTGAGTTTCTCAAAGCAAACTGCATGCTTTCCAGATCTCTCAACATAGATAGCTGCAGAAAGTCCAGCCGGACCAGCACCCACTATAATAACATCTATCATATATGTATCTCCTATTTATGCAGATACTACCTGCTCCAGTTTCTGCTTAGGAACAGCGCCAACAACTCTGTCAGCCTCTTCTCCATTCTTGAAAAGGATCATGCAAGGAATACTAGAAATTCCATAGAGTATAGCAAGTCTCTCTGCATTATCAACATCAATCTTAGCAAACTTAACATCCTGCTTCTCCTCAGAAAGCTGTTCGAGGATAGGTGACATCATCTTACATGGACCACACCATGTTGCATAGAAATCAACAAATACAGGCTTATCGCTCTTAAGTACTTCTTCATCAAACTGTGCTTCTTTTATCTCAACTACTGCCATTTTTATTTACCTCCATCTAATTCATCAAAATGACCTAATATCTTATATAAGGTCTTATAAAGTTCTGTTGCTTCTTTTTCGGAAATGTTTACACATCCACCCATCATAGAAGGAATTTTGACTGCCTTATCTCTTAGCTTGTCACCTTCCGCGGTTATTTCTACTATTACACTTCTCTCATCATCTTTAGATCTGGTCTTGGTTATATAACCCTTCGCTTCAAGCTTCTTTATAACTGGTGTCAGTGTACCTGAATCCAGATATAGACACTTACCCAGATCAGAGACATTTGCACTTTTCTTTTCCCACAGTACCATCATTGTAATGTACTGAGTATAGGTCAAATCCAGTTCATCCAGAAATGGCTTATAATGTTTTGTAATAGCCTTAGAACAAGCATAGAGTGGAAAACATAGCTGATTCTCTAGTTTTAAACAGTCGTATTTACTCATTTAAGTTTATCCTTCCTCGTTTATAAGTTCTTCAACACATTTTGCAACCTTCTTCATATCAGCTGTTGGCTCGAATCTGGCTACAACTTCACCCTTACGGTTGATTATAAATTTTGTAAAGTTCCATTTGATCTCAGAATTATTCTTATAATCCTTATCGATCTTCTTCAACAGCGCTGACATTGCCAGTGCCTTAGGTCCGGAACCAAAACCTTCAAATCCTTTTTCAGCCTTCAGGAACTTGAAGAGGTCTATAGCTGTCTCACCATTTACATCCGACTTCTTCATCTGAGGGAACTGAGTATTGTACTTCAGCATACATGTCTGATGTGTTTCCTCATCTGACTCTGGAGACTGTCCTGCAAACTGATTACAAGGAACATCTACTATCTCAAGTCCTTTATCATGGAAATTCTCATACATCTTCTCGAGATCTTTGTAATGTGGAGCAAAGCCACATCCAAGAGCTGTATTTACTACAAGAACAACCTTACCTTCAAAATCCTTCATTGCTACTTCGCTACCATCTGGAGCTGTTACACTAATATCATAAAAATTCATTTGACATACCTCCTAAAAAACTAAATCAAAATTAAGCAATTAAGTTGTGTACAATTTAATTATACACAATCTAATTGATATGTCAAATGTTTTTTTTTCTATTTTTTATTTTTATCTTTTATGTGGCAATTATTAGAAAACTACTTTAAATTCAGTATCGTTATCATTCGAGGAAGCTTTAATAGTTCCGCCATGATTTGTAACAATCTTTTTTGCTATAGCAAGTCCCAGGCCGTATCTGTTCTCACTTCTCTCACGGGACTTATCCGCACGGTAGAACCTTTCAAATATTTTCTCTTCATCACCTTTAGCAATTGGATTTCCCGAATTAATTACTTTCAGGTTAATAGTATTCTTACTCTTATAAAGCTTGACCCTGATTGCAGTATCCTTATCACTATGCTTGATCGCATTATCTATCAAGATGGAAACAAGTCTTTCCATCTCATCTTTGGAACACTTGAAGTTTATATTTTCCTCAATATCAGTTTCTATTTCCACTCCGTCTTCAAAAGCAACGCCTTCAAATACAAGACCGGTTTTCTCAACTATCTTCGACAGGTTTTCCTCTTTATAATCCTCCTTTGAAATGCCATCCTCCAGCTTAGAAAGATCAAGCAGGCTCGAAATAAGTTTATTCATCCTATCTGATTCATATTTTATATTATCCAGATATTTTTTATTTTCCCCGTCTTCTATCATTTCATCTGAAGAAGCCATGATCACAGCAAGAGGAGTTTTTAATTCATGAGATGCATCTGCTATAAATTCTCTTTGTTTATCAAACGCTTCTCTTGCAGGTTTTGTAATCCAGCCAGTTACCAGCTTTGCTAAAATAGCTATTATTATTTCCAAAACAACAAATATAATAATAGTCTCTATAAGAGTCTTCCTAAGCTTGTTGGCAATACTTTCATCATTTATGATTATTATCTTGTCAAACTTATAATTAAACGAATAACCACTCTTATATAGATTATCGACTTTTCGTGTATTTACATCGTAATTATCAAGAATATCCGAAGCGACACTGAGCACATCAAAATCCGACTCTTCATTACCATGACTTATGACCCTTGTTGCTATTCCATCCATTAATTCAACGGAATAAACCTCATAATCAATGATCATCATGTTTTCGAAATCAAACTCGCCTTGATCAATATCACTTTTTTGTTCTTCATTTTGAGTATTATCTAAATCATTCGGTGGAATATCCATCATGCCGAATGCTCCACGGTCATCCATAATATTCAGATTTCGTTCAACATTTTCATATTCTCTTCTATAGCCAACCACATTTACTATAACAAGACTTATGATAAGAATGATAGTCAGCATTCCGAATAAGATCAGAAAAACCTTTTTACTTAGTTCCTTCATCAATTATCTCCATTTTATAACCCATGCCTCTGACAACCTTGATGTTTATATTTGCCTCAATAGCCTTTAGCTTCTTTCTCACAAAAGAAAGGTAGGCTTCAAGATTGTTAGAGAGAGTATCATTATCCATTCCCCAAACTCTATCAAATATCATTTCCTTAGAAAGCACCTGATTAGAATTCATCATAAAATATTCCAGAAGCTGAAATTCTTTATTATTAATCTTAATGCTTTCCTCAGTATCTTTATTAACTACAGCCGGGATGTCATAGTCCAGGATTACATTTCCAAATTCCAGTTTATCTTTAACCACCTTTTCAACTCTAAGCTGCGCATTAATCCTTGCCACAAGTTCGTCTATGTGGAAAGGCTTTGGAACATAATCATTCGCACCCTCACTAAAGCCCTTTAGCTTATCCTCGAGTTCACCCTTTGCGGTAAGCATTATAACTTTAGATGCAATCCCTTCTGATTTTATTTCGTGAAGGATCTGCATCCCATCCTTTTTAGGAAGCATTATATCCAGTAGTATCAGATCATAAATTCCGGTGAGCGCATTAAATAGACCGTCCTCTCCATCGTATGAAACATCTACCGTATAACGTTCTTTTTTTAATCGGTCAGCCACAAGCTCAGCAAGCGACCTCTCGTCTTCAACTAAAAGTATCCTCATAAAGTAATCCCTCTTTTATTTACTCAATCTCAATTATAGTCTTAATTTGAGTAATATGTAAATTAAATTCATTCTCATAATTCTAAAAATAAAATGGAGTACGGCTTTACACCGTACTCCACTTAATTGAGTAGCTTCCAGTTTTATTCCATAATGTCTATCATTTCACTCTTCTTTTCAGCCTCGGCTGGAACCTTAGGAATCTGGAGAGTAAGAACACCATTTAGATATTTAGCTTTAATATCCTCTTTTGCAATTTCCTTGCCAACATAGAAGGATCTTTCTGTCTTACCATAGAATCTTTCTCTGCAGATATACTTAGGCTCTTTCTTTTCCGTTTCAGCGTCTTCAGTATCTGTGCCCTCAGCCTCTTTTTCATCCTTAGCTTCAGTGTGCTCTGCACTTACAATGAGGTAACCATTCTTAAGCTCTGCCTTGATATCCTCTTTATTGAATCCTGGGAACTCCATGTCGAGCTCATACCTGTCTTCAAACTCTTTGATATCAGTTGTGCATCTCTTCTTGTCAGCTATCTCATTTCTTATTCTTTTACCATAATCGAATGGGAAGTTGAGTGCTTCATCAAACAAATCATTATAAAACTTTTCATTAAATAAACTTGGATAATACATAAATCATTCCTCCTTTTTTATTATGTGGCACTATTTTTTGCCATCATTTTTTGTTTCTGAATATGTTATACCACTTTTATTAGCACTCGTCAAGAGCGAGTGCTAATAATTTTATATTTTTTTTTATCTTGTACTGCCTATTAACCCTAAGGTATAATAGGTAATAGTTCTGAATTAACCCAAAATAAGGAGATAAGACTAATGATTTCAACCAGAGGAAGATACGCACTTAGAGTCATGATCGACATAGCAGAAAATCAGGATGGTAAATACATCCCACTAAAGGATATAGCAGAAAGACAAGAAATCTCAAAAAAATATCTCGAGATAATTGTCAAGGATATGGTTGCAGGAAAACTCCTTAAAGGAGCAAGCGGTAAAGGCGGCGGATACATGCTGGTGCGGGAGCCCGAGGATTATACCGTCGGCGAAATACTTGAGCTTATGGAGGGAAGTCTTTCAACTGTTGCCTGTCTTGCCGATAAAGATTATGACTGCTCCAGAAAGAAAAAATGCCATACCCTGCCAATGTGGACAGAGTATGACAAATTAGTTCACGACTTTTTCTATAGTAAAAAATTAACAGATTTACTTTAATAGTATAAAACCCTATTTCAGAAATACTACTCCGACATATCAACGTCCAGTAATGGACATATCTGGTAGTCGGGGTATTTTTCTGCAATCTCAGATGTAATATGTGTATAGATAGACTCTCTATCTTTAATATCATAATCAATGATTACATCAAATCTTATAGTATTATCTTCTCTTTCAAGATAGAAACCATGAACCTCAAGAACACCTTCATGGCTGAGACATATTTCCTTAATGTCCTTTTCTATTTGAACCGCCTCTTTATCTTCAGAGTTTATTGAATATACAGAGACTCCTGTCATAGCAACACCTGTTTCCATGAAAACCTTTGCTGTAATCTGACGTCCCAGTTTATCAAGTTCCCTGGCTGTCATAGTTTCTGGAACTTCGATATGTACCGATCCAATAAGCTTCTCAGGTCCATAATTATGAATGACAAGATCATAAGCGCCGTTTACATCTGGAAACTCTGTAATGAGACCTTTCACCTTTCTGGCAAGATCCGGGTCAACTCGTTCTCCCAGAATCTCACTTATAGTCTCTCGTATCATATCTATACCGGATTTTATGATTATGATTGAAATCACTACACCAAGATAGCTTTCCAAACTAAAACCAGTAGTAATAAAGATTATGGCAGCAACGAGAGTTGCTGTTGAAATAATTGAATCAAAAAGGGCATCTGTTCCAGAAGCTTTGAGAGCATCTGACTTATACTCTTCGCCTTTCTTTTTTACATATAATCCCAAAAATATTTTTACAAATATGGCAACGGTTACAATGATTATTGCAGCCTTACTATAATCAGGAGTTTCCGGATTAATTATCTTCTTTACAGATTCGATCAGCGCCGTAACTCCAGCATAAAGAATGATTATTGAAATTACAAGAGTACTAAGATACTCTACTCTTCCATGGCCAAGAGGATGCTTCTTATCAGGTTTTTTATTAGCGATCTTTGTGCCTATTATTGTGATAATAGAAGAAAGTGCATCTGACAGGTTGTTAACCGCATCAAGTGTAATGGCAACTGAACGCGAAAGAAGACCTACCACTGCTTTAAAAGATGCCAATGCTATATTTGCAATAATTCCTATTATACTTGTTTTAATTATCTGTTTTTCACGTTCCATGTTTTAATCTGCGTCCTTCGAAAACATATTGTACAGTTTCTAATTATCTCATCAGACAGTCTCAACCTCTATCAACTCATCTGTTTCAGAGTAGACTAGCTTTAATGAAAAATAATCATCCCGCTCCTCAAGAAGTTTAAAGAACAGCTTATCGCCTTCCCAAATAGGAAGATTATATACCTCAGATTTATCTATCCATACAAGGTCACCTTCGCTACATTCTATAAGTTCGCCTTCGAACCTGGTAGCGGTATAAAGATGCATATACTCAACAATCCTATCTTCAGGTTTTGTTGCATCTCCATATATAAAAGTAACTATACCACGAGGTTTATAATCCAGTAAAGTAAGACCTGTTTCCTCAAACACTTCTCGTTTCAGGCATTCATCAGGACTTTCACCATATTCAAAATGACCACCAACGCCAATATACTTATCCTTGTTTATGTCATTCTCTTTCTTTACTCGATGAAGCATAAGATATTTATTATCTTTTTCAATATAACAAAGCGTTGTTAATTCCGGTTGTCTCATTCTATCTCCTTTTTTGCAATCAGAGGATTATCTTGCCCATTGATACAACTGAGCATAGATACCATTCTTTTCCATCAACTCATCATGCGTTCCCGTTTCCTCAATGCCATTTTCTGTTAGGACAAGTATCCTCTCAGCATTTCGGATTGTAGAAAGTCTATGAGCAATTACAAATGTCGTTCTATTATGCGCCAGTTTTTCAAGAGATTCTTTAACAATATTTTCACTCTCATTATCCAGTGCACTTGTCGCCTCATCAAAGATAAGAATTGGTGGATTCTTTAGGAAGACTCTTGCGATCGATAGTCTTTGTTTCTGTCCACCTGACAGCTTAATGCCTCGTTGTCCGATATCTGTCTCATATCCATTAGGAAGCTCCATTATGAAGTCATGTGCGTTAGCGAGCTTTGCTGCTTCGATAACCTCTTCTCGGGTTGCATCTGGCTTTCCATACCTGATATTATCATAGACAGTTCCAGCAAAAAGGTAAACATCCTGTTGGACGATTCCAATATTCTGACGAAGGCTTTTTAGCGTTACATCGCGAATGTCTTTGCCATCTATCTTGATAGCACCCTTTGTCACTTCGTAGAATCTTGGAATCAGACTACAAAGCGTAGTTTTTCCGCCACCAGACGAACCAACCAGTGCAACATATGAACCCGCCTTTACATCGAGATTGATATGTCTCAGAACTCTATGTTGTCCATCTTTATATTTGAATGATACATCATCGAACTCTATATCACCTCTGACATCAGTGAGAGGTTTTGCATCAGGGCTATCTTGAATGTCTGGCTCAACAGCAAGCATCTCCATAAATCTCTCAAAACCTGAGTAACCATTCTGGAACTGCTCTGCAAAATCTATGAGAGTCCTGATTGGGTCTGTGAAAACATTGATATAGAGAAGAAATGTTACAAAGTCCGCAACATCAACCTTTCCCTTTGCCATCATAATTCCACCGAACATAATGACAACAACATTTATCAGCATTGTAAACGCCGTCATTCCGCTGTGATAAAATCCCATATAGAAGTAGCTCTGCTTCTTTGCTCTGAGGAAACCGTCATTTCCTACCTTGAATTTCTCATTTTCAATTTCTTCATTTGCAAAAGATTTAACCACTCGGATTCCCGACAGGTTGTCTTCAATCTGAGTATTTATTTCCGCTATCTGCACTCGATTTTCCTTGAATGCCTTTTTCATCTTCTTGTTCATTACAAAGGCATAAACAAACATAAATGGAAGAAGAACAAACGCCGCAATAGTCAGATAACCGCTTATACTGGATAGTATAATAAGCGCTCCAATAATTTTAATAAATGAAATAGCAAGATTCTCTGGTCCATGATGCAAGAGTTCTGTAATTTCAAACAGATCACTTGTAATTCTGCTCATCAGCTGACCAACCTTCTGATCATCATAAAATGAGAAGGATAGTTTCTGATAATGATTAAAGATTTCTGCTCTCATGTTGTATTCCATTTTTGCGCCCATAACATGTCCAATATTCGTTACGTAATAATTCGATACAAACTGAACAATTACAAGCACAATTAGCACAACACCAAGAATTACAATATGTCTGACTGCCGCATCAACTTCCCAGTCAGTTACATTCGATGTAATATATCTAACTACCAAAGGGATTACAAGACTTATGATTGACGCAAGAAAAGCAAAGAACATATCAAGAAAGAACGTCCCCATATACGGCTTATAATAACTTATCATCTTTTTCAGATTAGCCTTCATAACCAATTCCTCATAATGCGTTAATTTGTAGTGTATTTTATCACAATCTCAGATTTCATTCTATGATTTACGAACCCGTAAAATCATATTTCCTAACTCCCAACATCCAGAATTTGTAACTCAGATAGAAGAAGAATGCTCCTATCAGCGGAGACAGCCAGGAAAGAAGTGGAACACTATCCGGTGACACAAATACAAGACTTGGATAGTATGCTACAAATGCAATCGGAATAATGAAGGTAAAGATAAACTTAAACACTCCATTAAATATACTCGCAGGGTATTTTGCAAAGTCCTTGAATCTGAACATTATTACCATTACATATCCTGAGTTAATGATCCAGAAACAGGTTGCCGCAGATGCATTCATTATAGCGATCATAAATAGCGATGCTGTTATCAGGAACAACACAGCCTGCGCTATTGTGACTACTGTCACAGGAATTCCAATATGATACCAGGCATAAATAAATGTACCCAAGCCAAATGCAAACTGTCCCAGGCCTTTAACATCAAATACTTCAGAGATAAAGTAGAAGAATACATTTATTGGTCTGAAGCAATATTTTATAAAGTCCCCTGAACGAACCTGAAATCTGAGATTCCAATTGTTATCAAAGAAACACTGAACAGGTGTCAGAGCAATAAGTGAGAATCCATATAGGAAAAGCATGTGATAGTAATCCCATCCATTTATGCTTGGAAAGTTATGGAAAAGGATCATAAAAGTCACAAAACCCGAAAGGTTTGTCATGATCATGCCGAACGTTGATATTATGAAATCGGCACGATAACTCATCTTACTCTTCAAATCCTGGATAAGTATTTTTCTATATATTCTTGTATAAAATAAGAAGCCTCGCTTCTTTTGAACTGCTTTTGTTTGTTCCATATTAACCACCATTCACTGTTATTCTTTTAACTGCATGATTCCAGAAAAGATTTCCTGCTATTGTCAGAACTACACACCAGAAAAGCTGTATTCCCAGCATTGGAAGAAGTCCTTCAAATGTATCCGTCCCATTCTTCTTAAGCAGAATAGAAAGTGGAATATCATATACTGCACGGAAAGGCAGATACTCAACCACTTTTCTAAAACCATCTGGGAAGAATGCAAGTGGTATAGTTGCTCCCGAAAGAAGTAAAACTATTGTTTCTTTCACTATGTTTATTCCCCAGGTTGATTCTGTATATAGACAGATAGGTGCCACCAGCATTTCTATATTGAAATTAATTACCAGTGCAAGAACTAGTGACACAACAAAGTAGAGACAATTCCAGCCAATTGGAATAGCGCCCTTTGTCACCAACATTACAACGATAAATGTCGGAATGAATGTTAAAAAGAATTGTGTCACATGTGCACCTGAATAACTCCAAAATGAATACAGTCTATACTTCATAGGTTTAAGGAGATGCATAATGATCTCGCCTGACTGAATCATCCTGCTCATATCCCAGATGATAAACATCTCAAGCAGATTGAATATTGCTGTAGCAAGAATGAGGTATATCATCGTATCGTAAAATGTCATACCATTTACCACGCTTGTTCCGCTGGAATCATAAATTGCCTTCCACAGAAAATATACCAGAGCAAGATATATTAAGTTTCCGAAAAGAGTCACGGCAGTTCCCAGTCTGAATTGCAAAGACTCAATAACGCCAGCTCTTGTCAGCGCTGTTATTTTTCTGACAGTTTTCATGACGCTTTGCTCCCTTCATATATTTTTCTGATAACCTCTTCTGTTGAAATTTCCTGCAGCTGAATATCCTTGATCTTATGCTTCTTCTGAGTTTCCTGAATCACATGCATAACATCTGTCTTCTTTTCATCAACAACCTGTTCATCCCAGCTTCCATCTTCAAGACGCATACGAAGAGTCCTGTATGAACCAAAGTAATTCTTTAGATGATCTATATCGTTATCATAGATTTTCTTTCCCTCATCTATGATTATTATTCTGCGACAGAGGGCATCTACATCACCCATATCATGAGTAGTAAGGATTACTGTTGTATCCTTTACATCGTTAAGACCTAATATCAGCTCACGAATCTTTGCCTTCATTGATACATCAAGACCGATGGTTGGTTCATCTAAAAATACAATCCCTGGATTATGCAGGAACGCAGCAAGAATATCGCTAAGTGTCCTCTGTCCAAGAGACATCTGACGAACCGGCTTATGTAGGATTGGCTCAATATCTACGAGTGAACGATAGAGCTCGAGCATATCTTTATAATCTTTATCTTTAACCATATAAATATCTTTCAGAAGATTGAAGGACTCAATAAGAGGAAGGTTCCACCAAAGCTGACTTCTCTGACCAAATACAACTCCTATATTTTCAGAGTTTCTTGTTCTGTCTTTATAGGGAACAAGATCATTAACCTTAATCTCTCCTGATGATGGCTCAAGAACTCCTGTCATCATCTTGATGGTAGTAGATTTTCCTGCGCCATTCGGCCCAAGGTAACCAATGATTTCTCCCTTTTCTACAGAAAGAGAAACATCATCAACTGCCTTTACAATCTTGTAGTCTCTGGAAAATAAATCTTTTAAACTACCCTTCAGACCTTCGTGACGATTGAGTGTCTTAAACTCCTTACTAACATTTTTCATTACAACTACTTCGTTTGCCATTTTTTAACCCTCTTAATAAAAAGTACTTGTCAGATCTAACAATTATAAGTATATTGTATAAAAAGGCATAATAATAGGTCAAAACTTGCATATTTCAATAACTATCTTTCACTTATATGTAATATTGTTATAAAAATTACCGATTTGGAGATATATTGTTATGAAAAGAGAATTAATGGGGCTTATAGTAAAAGGCGAAGATGGAGCCGAACAAGTCAACTATGATGATGACTCATTCCCATCTTATATTTATGATGGATGGATCAGGCCAAATGTGACCTGGGAAAAGGTTCCTCACTTCCATGAAGATATAGAACTGGTCTCTGTTAAAACAGGAAAAATGGCTTATTCAGTTAATGGTCAGATAATTACGCTGAATGCTGGAGATACAATATTTGTCAATTCAAACCAGATTCATTACAGCTTAACTCTTGATAATGAAACCGCAACATATGTAATATTTATTGTTCACCCAAACATTCTTAACTCTTCTGTCGCAGTTGAAATGCAGGCTTTACTCCCTATACTGAACAATCCTAATGTTTCTTATCTTCGTTTCAGAAACATAAATGAAAATACAAAAGATATCTACGACATAATGATGACACTTCCAGATGTAAGGCATAACCCCTTCCAAATCACAAAAAAGTTTTTTGATATCTGGGAAATCATTATGAACCAGAGCAAAACATATGGAATGATTTCTGAAGATTCACAAACAGATATTCATAACAGATCTTTTAAAGCTATGATGCATTTCATTCAGCAGAACTATAAATCAACAGTAACACTGGATGATATTGCTAACAGCGGACATATCAGCAAATCCTTATGCAATAAGGTTTTCCATAAATATGTTGGAGATAGTCCAGTGAATTATCTTCTGGACTACAGAGTAAGAAAGGTTGCTGAGCTCCTCAGAACAACTACTCTTCCTCTATCAGAAATAGCAGCACAAACCGGTTTTAATGGAACAAGCTATATGTCAGAAATGTTCAAAAAGACATTTGAAATGTCTCCAAGAGAATATAGAAAGAGCTGGGCTCAGAATGATCAGGCATAATAAAAGTGTCAGGGATGCTCCCTGACACTTCTCTATTTACCATATTGCTATTCTTTCTTCAGGTGCGAGATACATCAAATCTCCTTCCTGTATATCATATGTTTCATAGAATTCATCAAACTGCTGGAAGGTTGCATTTATTCTTAAGTAGTCAAGTGGATGCTCATTAAAGATATCTCCCTGCTCTACTATAAGTGTCTGCTGTTTTACCCAAAGATTTGAATGACTTCTGAAGTAAAGATCATAATCAAAGTTCTCTTCCTTTTCAGCAATCTTTAGGCCTATTGACATACCGGCTATATCCGCTGCAGCCTCGCCCCAATATAGAGAACCATCACACTTATTATATGGATAAGGAGCAAACGTACTAAAGTATGCAGATAGTCTGTCAGCTCTTTCCATAAATGTATTGTAATCCTCTTCCGGCATCCAGCCATAAGGATTATCCTCAGTAACGACCATGTTTCCGTCTTTATCATACTGAATACCATTAGGATCGAAACCATGTGTTAACTCATGTCCTATTACTTCGCCAAGCTTACCAAGTTTTTCTTCTCTCGACATATCAAGTGTATAAGTTCCATCATTTACAAATCCATCAAGTATAAAGAACTGGTTATAAGCTCCAAAATAGAAACAGTTATTTACTGTAGTAGAAATAGAAGGATCAAGGTCATAACGCCAGTCACCTACAACGCGCTGCTGACCAACTATCTCGCCTTTATGTTTTTTCGTATTAACTGTTATAGTTGCATAAGCATCAAGGAAACTAGAATCCGGATCAATCTCAAGGAAAGAAGAATCAATAAGCTCATCTGGTTTTAATATTGAGAATTCCATATTATCAAGCTTAGCGATTGCAGCCTCTTTACCTTCCTTGGACATCCATTCTTCATTCTCAAGAATCTCTCTGAAAGAATCCTTGATTTCATTAGCAAGGGATGTAATATCATCTCTCTTTTTATCATCGACGAAATATGTCATATAAGCATTATCTACAGCAACACCCAGAAGTCCTCTGCTGGACATATATTCTCCACGATAAAAATCATTAAGATCTTCTTCTGTATAGGCAGAGGCTGAAAGGTCCTCCTCTGCATCCAGTGAAGATGCATCATTACCTGTAGCTAAATAGTAAGCATTTTTCGAATCCAAATTTAAGTATCCACTTGCCTCATATGCAGTATGTGCAAGACAGTAAGCTTTAAGCTTTGAGAGATTCTCCTCTATATAAAGGGAATCCAAAGTTCTTAAATAATCAGGATACTCTACATTTGCTGTACCCTCTGTAATATTATATGCTTCGAAAATGCGTCCCAATGGGAAGTTCTCGCATTTTGAATCAATTTCATCCAAAGGCATCGGAGTAAGAAGTTCATCACTTTCATCCTCGTCTGCATTTGGCCAGTCCTTTGAAAGAAGCTCATTTTCTATAGCATAGAAATCATCCATAATTCTATCTATATCTTCAGCTCCGTATCCAGCCTTTTCAAGTATATATTTTACCGTTACATCATATTCGCCACGACAGGCTTCAATTTCTTCTTCAGCCTCATTATTATATGTTCTGGACAGAACTGAGAAGTTATCGCCCTTAATAGTAACTATCCAATTTGATGTATCCTTCACGTCAAGTGTTGTGTAAAGAGTCATGAACTGACAGAATGGACTTAGCTCAGGATTTGCAAGATAATCACTCATTGCCTCAATGCTGTCAATATTTTCGATAGCATTTAAATACTTCTTAACTGGCTCAATTCCTTCCTCTTCTCTCTTTTCCCAATTTGTTGCAATATTATAAAACTCACGAACACGTTCAATATCATCGCCTTGATATTTATCGCTATCATCAAAAAGCTCACTGAGTTTTCCTTCAACCGAGTAACCCTCATCCACAAGTGAAATGCTATCACCCTGCATTTGAACATTCGCCTGACTAAGCCACTCATAATTAGAAGATGTGTAATAATCTGTTTTTACACCTGGATCTCCAGATTGGATTGCAGCACCGTAAATAGTTCCGTCTATCCACTGAGAACCACCTTCTACCCAGACAGCTGTCTCATCACTGACTACTTTTTCTACATCGCCATCATAATCAGATGTACGTTTAGCCTTGTTGGAATCAGCATCATATTTATATACGCCAACTGTATCATTCACCGATACAAAAAGCTCTGAAATCGCATCTTCGTCCATATCACGAAGTGTGTACTTTACGCCAGGAGTATAAGCCGAAACCTTTACGCCAGAAAGATACATTATTTCTTCAGCATCAAACTCATAATCACCTGAAGTATTAATATCAATAGTATCTGTCAGCACTTCGTCTGCTGAAACTACCACACTGGCATCTGTTGAAGTCCCATTATCAGAAGTCTTACCAGAATCCCCCGATCCACAGCCTGATAAAGAACTAAGCACAAACAAACCACTAATAACCGCACTAATCCATTTTTTGTTACGTATTATCTTCATAATTTGTCCTTTCATAAATACAGTGTTTTCTTGTAACACAACGATTGCATTTTAATATATTCTGTCCAACAGATGTCCAACAAAAAAGCCGTGAGAAATCACGGCTTTTAAACTCTATTTTAAGTTTATTAGTTCAGCGGTGTAAGTTCAAACTTTGCTGGAGTTCCCTCAGTATCAACTATTGGGAATGAATTTTCTGCGCCATCATATTTCATATAACGAATTTCTGTTTCTGAACCTCTCCAGCATTCCTCTTTTATAAGACCATTATCACAGATATAAAAGTAATAACCATCTCCTGTAAACATTGAACGGTTAGCTCCAAAATCCCAATGCCAGATGCATATATCAGTGAACTTTGTTTCTTTAGAATCATCTATAATTCCGATAAGAAGCTCATCGTTGCCATCACCATCCAGGTCCTTTAGAAGATATCCAAATTTATTCTTTGGATCTTTCATATCATCAAGAATAACAAAATCGTCTTTTTCATGCTTCCATTCATCCGCAAAGCCATCTTTATAATATTGAAGCAGTTCTGCGTACCATTCATCTGGAGCTTTTTTACCTCCACATCCTGTCAGGATGAACGTCATAGCCATTAATAACGCAAATACTTTAACACTTTTCTTCTTCATGATTATCCCCTCTCTTAAATCATATATACGGATTATATACCACTGTGAGAGAAAAGTCCTTAAAAAATTATTAATTGCTATCTATAACGAGGCAAAGCCAAGATATAAGAGTTTAGTTTTTTCTTCTGTCTGTACATAATCAAATTCGTGTTTATCTCCCCTATGCACAAGGAGTCCATCTTTATAAACAAGAAGCTGATTCTGCGGAACCTCTACCCATCCTTCTTTTTGGAGGGGATGAGTAGAAAATATAACGGAGCCCGAATGTTCACTCATATATAGAGTTTCTTTTTCATTTTTATGCACGTAAAAATAATCACCATCATATAACATGATATTAAGTTTATTCTCCGGTGCAAGACGCTTTATGATCTTCTCAATAAGCTTTATACGCTCATTGGCATCGAATCCATTTAATTCACTTACATAGTGCTTGTTCATCTGATCAACTATGTAAAGAAGAATTCTTTCACTATCTGTTGTACCTATTTGCTTATACTGATAAGCGCTAAGTATTGGGGATTCGAAAATGGTTCCATTATGTACAAGAACCCATATTCTCCCCGCCTCATCCCTCTTGGTAAAAGGATGAGTATTATCAAAACTTACTTCACCAACAGTTGCCTTTCGAATATGAGCCATACAACGTGATGTCTCAATTCTTCCTGTAAGTCTATTTCTAAGATACAGACTGTCGCTGGCCTTTACCGGTTCCTTTTCAATCGAAACGGAATTGTCATCAAGAAATGCCAGTCCCCACCCATTACGATGTTCAGTACTGTGCTCAAAGAATCTTTTCAGTAAGTCATTAATTTTAACTCGCCTGTTCGCTGTAACTCCAAATAGTTCGCACATTGTTCAGATACTCCCTGTCCTTATCAGAAAGAGTTTCAGAAGCAAGGCTTACTATATAATCCGCCCACTCTTCTGCAGTTTTTCCATCATAGATGACTGCATCTAAACCATCTCGTTCTATCTCTTCTACGGCAGCCTGAATATCTGAAATACTTGCCACAGAAGAAAGAACATCTTCTAATAGTTCCAGATTCTCTTCTGAATAAGCTATACCTTTAAGAAGTGCCACATAGCCCAGCGCCTTATCAATTGGAACACTATCAGCTACTCTCACTTCTATATATTTTTTAACTCTGAAATGGAAGAATCCCATAGACATAAAATGCTCAATAAGGCTTTTCTTTCTGCTCTCTCCCAATTCATCTTCATAAATAATTTTATTTGCAACCAGTTCCTCTGCACTTTGGTGACCTACATTGATGGTCTCTCCATTATCTGTAAGAAGAATAAGTGGTGTATGATAAACAACATCTGCCATCTTATCATAACCAAAATCCAAATCAAATGAGTGAGGAACAAAACCTGTTCTATCAGGATCAAGGTCATCCCACTCCTGTATTCTAAAAAGATGAGGCTTATCTTCTACTCCAGGAAGAGTACTAAATTCCTCACTCTTATTCTCCATCAAAATCATAAGAATAGGAGATATCTTCTGAAGAACATTTAGTTTTCTAACCATATCTTCTTCTGATTTATAATCAATGGAAACCTGTGCAGATGCGGAAGCACGCATCATATATTTTCCATAACTTCCACTTCTCTTAAAGTACTCGTCCATGTACTTATATCTCTTCTTAGGAGAAAGTGGAATGTCATCTGGAGTAATCTCTCCTAACTCAACTAAAGGAAGATTTCCTTTTGTCTCAAAATGGTATCCTCTATCACGGAAAATAGGATTCCATATTTCTCTGAATTCATTGTAAATACTCTTTATAGTATCAAGATCCGAATATGGATCTATACTTATCTCAAACTGACAGGCTGGTTCCAGACTAGTTGAATATTCTCCTGTGTAATATCCAACTGGATATCCATCCATGTAAATAATTTCTGCTCCCAGTCTTCTTCCCACAAGATCAATTAGCGAAGATATCTCATGGAATTCCATCTGTTTACCTTCATCATTAATAATGAAGTGCTCAATTTCAAGACCTAAGTCCTGACTATCAGATTCGCCAGATCTGATGTAATCGGAAATGTCATTAATAAAACTCATAGACAACCTCCTGTATAAAAAAACCTAAAACAACAAGAGTATAATAACCATATTCGCCTACTGTGTCAATAGGTTTTAACGATATAATTATAAGTAACCATAATAGGTCTTCTGAACCACAGAATGGTAGACAAGATCGATCATAGTGTTAAAGTCATAAACTGGAAGTCCCGTAGCCGCCTGTATGCTTTTTGCATATGGTGGAAGGTCACTACATTCAAGCAATATCGCACCTATATCGGGATTTTTTTCTACCAGATCCGAGATTACATTTACCAGTTCTTCTGTAAGGTTTGCGTTATCAAAACCTATGCTTCCATATCTTATTCCCGCAAAGCTATCCAGATGACCTATATCCTGAACAATCAGTCGGCTACTGTCAGTTCCAACCTTGCTTAAAAGCTCATCTGTAATACTCTCTCCACTTGCCGCAATAACAGCTATTTTTTTATTATTAGAGAGGCCCGTTTTTATTAGCTGAAGCTGACATAGACTGGACAAAAATACGGGCACATTTACCGCTTCTTTTACATCATTCTGAAAATGTGCAAAGAAACCACAAGCTCCGATAATAGCCCTTACGCCCTGTTCTTCAAGATATTTCGCCGCATCTATTATTTGAGTTTTAATAGCATCGCTTCCCTCAAACAGTTCTTCTATCTCAAAAAACACTTCTTTATATAACACCGGAAATGGATATGTTGTCGCATTAGCAACATTGCCTGGAAGCTTTGGGTAAACTAAATGTACCGCTATCACTCCAATGGCAAAACCCGCTGTAAAATGAGGGGTTACCATGTGCAGACTTTGTAACTCTTCATTTGTCTCAAGTGTACTTTTCCAATTCATGATAATACCTTTACTGCTAATTAATTCTTTTATCTAATTTATTTACAATGTAAATACCCGCCTCCTGGAACACCTGAACGATGATAACAAGGATGGCTACTGTCACTAGCATTACATCTGTCTTATATCGATAATATCCATAGTTAACGGCTATAGCACCAAGTCCGCCACCGCCGACAAATCCAGCCATAGCGGAATAGCCAAGTATTGTTGCAAAAGCAATAACACCACCCACTAAAAGTGATGGCTTTGCCTCAGCAAGAAGAACTTTCCATATGATCTGCCAGGTGGATGAACCCATAGCCTTTGCTGCCTCTATTACACCAGAATCAACTTCCTTAAGAGATGATTCAACAAGTCTAGCAACAAAAGGGGCTGCCGCAACTACAAGCGGAACAACTGTAGCAGTAGAACCGATTGTAGTTCCGACGATAAGTCTTGTAAATGGAAGTATTGCTACTAGGAGAATCAGAAATGGCACTGACCTGATAACATTTGTTATAAACCCAAATACAAGATTAACTATTTTGTTTGGTTTTATACCCGTTGGGCTGGTTATATTTAAGATAACCCCAATAGGTATTCCTATAAGATAGGCAAATAAGGTAGAAAGAAGAACCATATAAAATGTTTCACCCATGCCTTTTCTGATCAGTTCGAAAATCTGGTTACTCATCTTATGCTACCTCCTTACTACTTTTTTTCGTCTTTGAAATGTTTACTTCTTCGTATTTGATATTTTGTTTATCCAAATACTTCTTAATAATATCCACAGTCTTATCATCAGGTCTTTCTATAAGTAGCTGACCGTATGCAGAACCACCAATATCTTCAGTATTTGCACCAAGAATATTAAGCTTAACCTGTGTCTCAAGTATCAGATTAGCAAAAACAGGAAGGGCTGATGATTCTCCATCAAATACAATACGAATGCATTTCTTTTCTGACTTGATATCGTATTTATTCTCTGCAGAGAATACGAGTTTCCTGCTTGTTTCAGACTGAGGATTAAGGAAGATATCTCTTACATTTCCTACCTCTTCAACCACACCACTATTCATAATAGCTACGCGGTCACAAATCTGTTCAACAACCTTCATCTCATGGGTAATAACCACAATTGTTACTCCCAATTCTTTATTTATTTTCTTGATCAGCGAAAGAACTCCACTGGTAGTTAATGGATCAAGCGCACTTGTTGCCTCATCACAAAGAAGAACCTCCGGATTTGTTGCAAGAGCACGAGCGATAGCTACTCTCTGCTTCTGACCACCAGAAAGCTGTGAAGGATAAGCCTTTTCTTTTTCTTCAAGATCGACTATTTTTAATAGTTCTCTTGCCCTTTCTACTGCAGCCTTCTTATTTACACCCTCCAGTTCAAGCGGATAGCATATATTTGCCAGTACAGTTCTTTGTTCTAACAAGTTGAACTGCTGAAAGATCATTCCAATCTTTCTTCTATATCCCCTAAGTTCTCTACTGCTGGCTTTAACAAGATCATGTCCATCAAAATAAACAGAACCAGATGTAGGAACTTCAAGTAAATTCATACATCTTACAAGCGTAGATTTACCCGCGCCTGAAAAACCTATAATTCCAAATATTTCGCCTTTTTCTATATCAAGGCTAACGTCATTAACCGCTGTAACTTCATTTCCTTTGACCTTAAAGGTTTTTGTTACATTTTCGAGTTTTATCATTTTTCCACTTCCTTAAAATAAGCTATTTTTATAATCTCTTTTCTTCGATTAATAATGGTACCATCATTGAACTCTTATGGATAATTCTTATATTTTATTGCTCGCTATAGGACGAAACTATATCAGGCAAACGTGATAAACGTGATAAAGCCACCTCCAGGGTGTCATCATTTTTTGCAAAATGAAATCTTACATAGTTCTGTATATCTTCCTTAAAAAAGCTGGAGCCTGGAACCGGAGCCACTCCCACTTTTTCCGCCATCCATTCCGAAAACCTTGTATCATCCCTTACACCAAATTCACTCACATCAACCATTACATAATAAGCGCCTTGAGGCTCTGTAAATTTAAGCCCGATATCACGAAGTCCTCCAAGGAAAAGATTTTTCATATGAGTGTAATGCTGTCTCAACTCTTCGTAGTATTCATCGCCAAATTCCAGTCCTACTACCGCCGCCTCCATGAGCGGAGCCGCAGCCCCCACAGTCAGAAAATCATGAACCTTTTTCACTCTGTCTATAACATCTTCATTTGCTATTACATATCCAAGTCTCCATCCTGTAATCGAATACGTTTTAGAAAGTGAATTACAGATTATGGTTCTATCTTTCATATCAGGAAGAGTCGACATATAAACGTGTTTGTAAGGTTCATAAATGATATGTTCATAAACTTCATCTGTTATAACAAACGTATCGTACTTCTTTGCGAGCCCTGCTATTTGAGAAAGTTCCTCGTAAGTAAAAACCTTTCCCGATGGATTGGATGGATTACAAACAATGATAGCCTTCGCTCCCTTTTTAAATGCATTCTCCAGCTCTGAGTAGTCAAAGCTGAAATCCGGAGGATTAAGAGGAACATAAATAGGTTCCGCTCCTGAGAGAATGGCATCCGCTCCATAATTTTCATAAAAAGGAGAAAAGACTATAACCTTATCTCCGGGATTTGTCACTGACATCATGGATGCCATCATCGCCTCTGTACTTCCGCAGGTCACAACAATCTCTTTATCCGGATCTATCTTCTGTCCTGAAAATCTTTCATGCTTTCTTGCCAGGGCTTCTCTAAAATTCTGAGCTCCCCATGTAAGTGCATATTGATGTGGACCCTTTGCAGCAACCTCCGCCAGTCTTCTGGTTATCTCCACCGGCGGATCAAAATCTGGAAAACCCTGAGAGAGATTTATGGCTCCATACTTATTTGCAACTCTTGTCATTCTTCTGATGACAGAATCTGTGAATGTTGATGTCCTGTTACTTAGCTTTGCCATTTGTATTCTCCTTTTCCGAATAAAAATGTGACAAACTGCAGAATGCATTTTGCCACATTTTCATGCTTATTTATTCAATATAATTACCGTTGTTCAGGTAATCCAGAAGTGCATCCTTGTCCAGATGACCAATTCCCAGATCGTCCAGAGTGATTCCGGTTTTATAGAAGTCTTTTCCAGTCATAACTGACCCAAGTGTTATCATGGAATCTATAACCGGAGTTTCAACTCCAAACTTTTTACCCAGCTCGTGATACAAGTGACATCCAACTGGTACATCCTCAGTCACGTAGCGATCCTGAATTGAGAATGGGCCGGTTCTATATCCTGTTTCCCACTGTTCATCAAATGGTACTATACAGTCATCGCCCATATATTCAGGTCCAAGAATACTTGTTCTCGACAAGAAATTTTTCTTTGGGTATTTTGCTATTCCAACGCCGATTGCTTCGGCGAGAGCAACTTCTTCAAGGAAAAATGCATACTGCACTTCAGCTATGGACTCACAATATGCATGGCTGTAAATTGAGTAAGTGTACTTATCATTTCCGCCATATATTCTTCCCCAGTTTTCCATAACTCCAACTCCAAGGATTGTACCTGGGCAGTGAAGAACTGGATTAACATTACTAAATCCTATATCCAGAACCGTATTACCACCTACAGGACCATCCCCCTCTGTAATAGAATCGAAGCAGCCAAGATATTTTGTACTGTTCAGGAATATTTCCTGATCTGTACTAGGAAGTGAAGCTCCGCGAAGGGTTTTAGCTCTATAAACGAGCCACATATCAGAGGTTTGAACTCCACCTTCTTTCTCAACTCTTGTGCCATAAGGGGCACTGGACCAACCACCAATAATAACCTTTTTAGTACTGCCTGCCTCTCTAAGCTTCTTCCTAAGTTTTAGAGAACCATAATTATCAGGTATGATATGGATGATCTGTCCATCCTCAAGAACTGGAACAAGCTTTTCGAAAAACACATCATGTGCCACAGATGGAATGGCTACAATTATGAGTTTAGCGCCTTTGACAGCCTCAGAAATGTCCGAGGTGAGTAGGTTTAAAAAAGCTTTCCCTGTTCTCTTAAATCCATATTGATTTTTTTGAATACCACCAAGTGTTATTCCTGTTTTAGCCACGTTCTTTAAATTCTGATCAAAGAACTCTGGTAATTCAAATAATCTTACTTCTTTATTTCCACCAAGCACACAGTCTGCCGCACAAGTCTTTCCAACTGCTCCTGCACCAAGCACTGCTATTGGCGAATCTTTTAAATCCTGTTCATCGAACATTTTTAATTCCTCCTAAAAAGGTTGGCGCAGAAGCACAAAACTTCTGCGCCTGAGTAATTTAGAATACTGGTACTACTGCACCTGAGTAAGTATTGTTAATGTAATCCTTAACTTCCTGTGTAAGGATTGCATTTTTAAGAGCCTGAGACTTCTCTGAATTCTCTTCTCCATCTTTAACACATACATAATTTGCATATGTTTCTGCTGCCAGTGAATCAGCTGCCTCTACTGCGATTGCTGAATCAAGACCAGCTTCTATAGCATAGTTACCATTGATTACTGCGAAATCAACATCCTGGATTGACTTAGCAACCTGAGCTGCTTCAAGTTCCTGGATTTCGATGTTATGTGTATTCTCTTCGATATCAAGAACTGTTGCTTCAATTCCAACACCCTCTTTAAGCTTTATAAGACCCTGTGCCTCAAGAAGAAGAAGTGCTCTTGCTTCGTTTGTTGTATCATTTGGTACTGCGATTGTTGCACCATCAGGTACGTTGCTAAGATCTGAAGACTTACCAGCGTATACACCCATTGGCTCAAAGTGTACTGCAGCAAGTGTTACGATATGTGTACCGTTCTCTGCATTGAAATCATCCAGATAAGGCTTATGCTGGAAGTAGTTAGCATCCAGATCACCATCTTCAAGTGCTGTATTTGGAAGTACATAATCGTTGTACTCAACAATCTCAAGTGTCCATCCCTCTTCAGCAAGATTATCCTTAATCTGCTCAAGAATTTCAGCATGTGGGGTTACGCATGCGCCAACCTTGATTACCTTGTCTTCTGAAGATTCATCTGTCTCAGTTGCCTCTGCAACTTCTGTAGATGCTTCTGTCTGACCAGCTGCTGCCTTGTCGCTGTCATTTGATGAGCTATCCGATGAACCACATCCTGTAAGCAGCGCTGCTGCAAGTGACAATGTTAAAACTAAACCTATAAATTTCTTTCTCATGATTTTTCCCTCCTATGATAAAACCATCATTTGCCTACTGTTTTAATCGGCTTTTATTTTGTATGGATGTATATTAACACCGAATTTTGCTATTGTATAATCCTTAAAAATTATTAACAGCTATAAGTTAAACCTATAACCCCAAACAAAAAAAATAAGTCAGTGGGGTCTGACCCCACTGACTTATAGATCTGTCCCTACTGACTTATTTAGTCGAGAACTTTCTCTTTATATTTACTGAGTTCTTCTATATATTTCTGGCCCATCTCGCTTAGCTTTGAATGCTTACGTGAAATGTAGCCTATAGTCATCTTTTCTTTTGTCTTAAGTTTTACAGCACAATAATCTGTTCCATTCAGATCCTCACAGATAATGCCAGAACATAAGGTATAACCATTAAGACCTATCATCATATTAAGGATAGTAGCTCTGTCACTAACCCTGATGAGTCTCTTATACTCATATGTACTGAGCACCTCTTCTGCAAAATAGAATGAATTGTGTTCACCCTGTGAGAATGCGAGACATGGATACTTATCCAGGTCTTTCATAGTGATCTGCTTCTTTTCTGCAAGCGGATTGCTCTTACTCATATATGCATAAATACTACAATCAAACAGCGGAGTGAACTTAAGGCCTGCATCTCTTAATATCTTCTGAAGAACAGTGCGGTTATAGTCATTCATATATAGAACTCCAATTTCGCTCTTCATGTTCCTTACATTATCAATAACATCATATGTTCTTGTTTCATGAACCTCGAACTCGTACTCATCCATACCATACTGTTCAATTACAGACATGAATGCATTTACCGCAAATGTATAATGCTGCATAGAAACCTGGAAGGTTCTCTTCACACTATCCTTTGAAATATATTTTGCATCCAGGATATCATACTGTTCCACAACCGACTTGGCATAACCCAGAAACTCTTCACCCTTTACCGTAAGAGTTATACCACTGTTGGTTCTGGTAAATATATCAAAACCAACCTCCTGCTCAAGGGATTTTAGTGCAGCAGTTAAACTAGGCTGAGAAATAAAAAGTCTCTTTGCAGCCTCATTTATCGAATTCTGTTTTGATATTTCTATCACATATTTAAGTTGATTTAATGTCATAACAATTACCCCATCTCTTTATTAAAGAGCATTACCATATGGAACAAATTTTACACTCATATACTCTACACTTTTAGAATACAGTATGTCAATACGATAGATTTACGCAGTATATGTTGCCGAGATCAAACTTACATTTTCGAACGCCTTAAGATTATCCGTTCTGCCTTCAAAGTATTCCTTCTGAATCTTATCCGGAGTAAGATATGTATTTATCTTATATCCAAGAGAACATAGAACACATTTGATTTCATTATGATCAAATCCACCACACATAACCTCTCCCAAGGACCTGGTAATTTCCTCAAGCTTATTTACCCTCTTCGGAAAATCACCCGATTTAATTGGATAATCAAATACCACTTCACTTGTGGTCTCAGAAAGCTCGGTCATTTGGCGGAGTGTATCCGCAAATGTATCCAATGTCAGATAATACGAAACACCCAGAATACTGAAAAATGTTTTCTTATTAGGATCAAAACCTGCCTCAAGAAGTTTATCTCTGAAGCTCTCCTTCTCAAAATCAACAGAAACAAAATGAACATTTGGACGGATTATCCATTCAAGTTCTTTTATCCTATTTAGCTTATATCTCTGAGTATCCGGATGATCCACCTCAAAAATATCTATATCGTCATTATCATTCCTAAAGGAAAATGTGTCCTCACCCGCTCCACAGATAACATATTGTATTTTTCCGTTCTGCTTTGCAAATTCAGACAGCTTATTTTCATTAAAATGAATTCTGGAGAGTGGTATAGGAGCAAAATACTTTCCTATTACTTTTTCAGTTTCAACCTTCTCCAGTTTTTCAGAATCCACCAGACCATCACTTATCATATCATAAATATCTTCATATTCTTCTCTGCCCATAAAATCAAAAGCAAGATAATCATCGTATATTCTATCTTTTGAATAAGTTGAATGCCATGCTCTGGCAAATGCACATATCTTCGCAGTTACACTTTCTCTTTCGCTAACCATCTCATCCTCCGTAAGTCTAGAATAAGCCCTTACTAATATAACGGTCGCCTCTATCAGGAAGAATGGCTACGATATTTCCTTCATCTATCTCATCAGCAAGCTTATGTGCTGCATAAAGAGCTGCACCAGAAGATGAACCAGCAAGGATTCCCTCCTTCTTTGCAAGAAGTCTTGCTGTAGCGAATGCATTATCATCTGTAATCTTTATAACCTTATCTATAAGTGATATATCCATAGTATCTGCAATAAAGTCATTTCCTATTCCTTCAATATCATAATCAGCATGTTCTCCACCGCCTATGATAGAACCATATGGATCTGCAAGGACGCCCTTAATATTTGCGTTCTGCTCCTTTAAATACTTTACTGCGCCAGAAAATGTTCCACCGCTTCCTGCGCCAGCCACAAGGTAATCAATCTTCCCATCCAGCTGCTTATAAATTTCTGGACCAGTAGTTTCATAATGAGACAAAGGATTAGCAGGATTTTTAAACTGCTTCATGGATATTGCTCCTGGAATAGATGCAATTATCTCGTCAGCTTTTCTATCCGCTCCAAGCATTCCCTCTTCTCTAGGTGTATGGACAATCTCCGCTCCAAGCGCTGCCATAACACGCTGCTTCTCAATAGAGAATTTTTCTGGAACAGCAAAGATAATTCTATAGCCCTTATTAAGAGCAGCAATTGCAATTCCTATTCCTGTATTTCCAGCGGTAGCTTCAACAATAGTTCCTCCCGGTTTAAGGATTCCCCTTCGCTCCGCATCTTCGATCATATAAACCCCAACTCTGTCCTTAACACTTCCTGCAGGATTCATAAGCTCAAGCTTAACAAATAAATTAACACCGTCCTTAATTCCAAAATGATTAAGTTTCAGTATTGGTGTATTTCCTATCATTTCCTGTACACTATTATATACTTCCATCATCTTACCCTTTCTATTCTAAATCACTTAATCTTATATAGAGTTCTGAATTGCATTCTCAAGGTCTTGAATAATGTCATCAACGTCCTCAATACCAACTGAAAGTCTGATCAGTTCATCAGTTATTCCAACTGCTTCTCTTATTTCTCTTGGAATAGCCGCATGTGTCATTGTAGCTGGATGGCATACCAGTGACTCAACTCCACCAAGGCTCTCAGCCAGGGTAACGAGCTCCAGCTTCTTAAAGAACTTCCGATAACTATACTTTTTCTTTAATGTAAATGAAATCATTGCGCCAGGTCCATCAGCCTGTTTTTTTTGAGTTTCATAACCAGGATCACTCTTAAGACCTGGATAGTAAACCTTTTCAACATAGCCACTTGTTTCCAGCCACTCTGCTATCTTGATGGCATTTGCCACATGTCTGTCCATTCTTACGCCAAGAGTTTTGATACCTCTAATCATAAGGTAGCTGTCCCATGGAGCGAGAACCCCACCGATAGCATTCTGAAGATAATAAAGTCTGTCAGCTAAATCTCTATCCTTAACTACAATGAAGCCTGACACTGTATCGCTATGTCCTCCAAGATACTTTGTTCCGCTGTGGACAACAATATCTGCACCGAGTGTAAGCGGTCTCTGAAGATATGGTGTGAGGAAGGTATTATCAACAATAACCTTCTTTCCATATATCTTTGAAAGCTCAGAAACCTTCTCAATATCTGTAACTGTAAGAAGCGGATTTGCAGGACTCTCAATATATACTGCCTTAATGTTATTAGTTGTTTCACCATCTTCCTTAAGTACTCTTTCAACCTCATCCAGATTCGATGTATCAACTATCGTATAATCAATTCCAAAGTTTTTAAATACATTATCCAGAACTCTGAAGGTTCCTCCGTAAATGTTATCTGAAACGATTAATCTATCACCTGATTTAAAAAGTGAAAGAACTGTAGAAATTGCAGCAAGTCCTGAAGCAAATGCCAGTCCATACTCTCCTTCCTCAAGGTCAGCAACAAGTTTTTCAAGCGCCGCCCTTGTTGGATTTCCTGTTCTTGAATACTCCCAGCCTCTGTCTTCGCCAAGTCCATCCTGTTTATATGTAGATGTCTGATATACTGGAACATTTACTGCTCCCGTTGTCTCATCCCCATCTATTCCTCCATGAATTAGTAGTGAATTAATCTTAATACTCATTTTTTTCTCTCCTTTTTTTGCATATAAAAAGACCCGAGACGTTATTATCTCGGGCCTAAGAATCAACTATTAACCAAGTGTTTTATTTACACGACAAACATCGGCACGCCAAAACACCGGCCATCTCGTAGCCCGTTAATTTTAACATGCAACAGCAACACATATTATTGTTTTGTCTGTAAATGTTTGTCATATCCACGTACACTTTCTAAAATAATCTTTGAACGAGGATATATTATCACTATTCACCTACTAAGTCAATAGGTTTTTAAATTGTTATATAAAATTTCTATTTCTATACTAAGGTTTTCTTTATAGTCAGTATATTCTGACCGTCCTTATATTCATATACTACATCGTCCATAGTCTTCTTTACCAGGAAGATACCAAATCCACCTCTCTTACGTTCCTGAAGAGGAATATCCAGCTTTGGATCTGGTTTAGCAAGAGGATCATAAGGAACACCATTATCAATAAAGCTGATAACAACGGAAATAGGTTCCTCTGTTATTTCAACTCTTATAGTAGCAGGACCAACCTCTGGATTATAAGCATAGCTGGAAATATTAACATATATCTCTTCTACTGCCAGATCAATCTGCGTAATGGTTTTCATTTCGCAATCAAACTCTTCCAGCTGTTCATTGATGAACTTTATCACCTGAGGGAGATTCTCTGTAACAGCCTGAATATCAAGTTCTCTCATATACAGTCCCCCTATTCGATATTAAGAGCCTCTGCAAAACCTGTAATCTCAAAAACTTCCATTACAGTTGGGCATACGTTTCTAACTACCATCTCACCCTGTTCATCCATAGTCTGCATTGCAGTGAGTAAAACTCTAAGACCTGCACTTGACATATACTCAAGATCTTTAAGCTCAAATATAAGCTTTTCAACACCTTCAAGCGCTGGTGTTAACTGCTCCTCAAGCTCTGGTGATGTGATAGTATCCAGACTGCCTTCAAGCGCTACTGTAAGTTCCTTCTCGTTTCTTGTCATTGTGATCTTCATTGTAGTAACCTCCTAAAATTATAACAACTTTATTCCCATCATTGTGAGATCATCAAATTGTGGTTCATCGCCCACAAATTCATCAACAGCACTTCGTACATTCCCAAGAAGTTCTTTTGGACTGGCATCCACATTTTCATTGAGCGCTTCCACAAGCCTGTCCATACCAAACATTTCTTTGCTCTCGGCTTTCGCCTCAGGTGCACCATCTGTATAGATGAAGAATGTACCACCCTTCTGAAGAGTAATTTCGTAATCAGTATATTTGCTACCCTTCATGGCTCCGACTACAAATCCATGTTTATCCTTCAAAATTTCAAACTCACCACCCGGCTGTCTGATAACAGGATACTCATGTCCCGCATTCGATGCTACTATTTTTCCAGTAGAAATCTCAAGAATTCCTAACCATACTGTAACAAACATCTTACGTTTATTATTTTCAAATATAGCTTTATTTGCTTTTTCCAAAACCTCATGAGGAGGCAGACCCATTCGTGCATAGTTGCTGATATGCAGTTTTGACATCATCATAAACAATGCAGCCGGAACTCCCTTACCAGAAACATCCGCCATAACCATTGCAAGATGATCATCATCTACAAAGAAGAAATCGTAGAAATCTCCTCCGACCTCTTTCGCTGGGTCCATCACAGCATATATATCAAACTCTTCTCGCTCTGGGTATGCAGGGAAAATACTAGGCAGCTGACTTGCCTGAATTTCCTTAGCCATATCCAGCTCGGCTCCTATACGCTGTTTCTCAGCTGTTGCGACTTTCAGCTTTTCGATATAGTCTCGGACTTCAGTATCCATCTGATTAAAGGAATCCGCAAGTTCCTCCAACTCATCGCCGGTATTAACCTCTATCTGAGCCGATTCTTCAGATTCCAGTCCCTTTACCATCTCTTTAGCAGCTGCATTTATATTATCTATAGGATCAATAATATTTCGCCCCATATATCTATACAAAACAATCGCACCAGATATACTTGCTATCAGGACAATTATTATGGTGATGGCAAGGAATGTAATCAGGTTTGCAAGAAAACCTTCCATGGCCATATCCACCGCAACCAGTGCAACCGGATTTCCGCTACTATCAAATATAGGAGACCATGCAGATGCAATGAAACCATATTTTTCATCTTTATTGATAATGATTCTTTCTTCTGGATTCTGCTTAAATGCTCTCTTACATGTTTCCTTACTATCTTCGTCCATGTACTTTTCATGCTGACCAAGCTCACAATATCCAGGATTATTATCTGCATCCCAAACATAGATAACATCATCCTCAGTTGGTACAAAAACATAGTAGTACTTAAGATTAGCTCCATTTTGAGCAGATCGAAGATATTTTAGAACATTCTCGTAATACTCATCTTTTTCATTTGTATCGAGGTACTTCTGAATGGTATCACCGTCTATATACTCTGCTGCAGTACGCGTAAGTCCGAATGCATTCTTCTTATAAGTGGACTTTGTTTCAAAGTAATAACGTATTGTAATACCAATACAGAGAATTACCATCATAAACTCAACAACCAAGATAACACCACGGATTACCTTACCTGTCAGTGTTTTATTCTTTTTCATTAGTCTTTCTCCTGCTTAGTAAAAACGCTTTATAACAACGAGCGCCTACTATAGAAACTACACAAATGCAAATTCCCAAAATAATTATCATAAAATCACTCAGCTCAGAGGTTCCTCTAATAATATAAAGGAATAGAGTTGAGATAACTATCACTAATACCCACTGTATACAATATGATGCTGTAACATTTGAAGATGTTTTCTTCATAAACTCCTTCAAAGCATCAGGAAGTATAAGCGAAATAAAGTAACAAATAGCCAGACGAGCAATTGCTGAAATTGCAGAGCCAAGCATATCTACCGTTGATGCATGATAATAGCAAATCTGACCTTCACCAAAAACTCCAACTCTTGCCGGAATTCTGATAGCAAAATAAGTAATTGCTAATATAAGCGCTGGAACACCAATTACCAGATGGAAAAGCTTTTTATCCTTAACTCTTTGATAATAAGTACCATATAAATAACCAATTGCTGTTATTGCAAACCAGTTAAACAGTGTGAAGTATGAGCATACCAGCTCAGCTGCATCTTCTGTACCTATGAAATGTCCAACTATTATATTTGCCACTGGACTTCCAAGGTCTATTCCACCAATAAGAGTTGTGATACCAGACATAACAAGTCCTATTATCACGATTATCCATGGCTTTAAATTAAAATGCTTGAAAAGCGCCATTGTTAAAAATGACAGCGAAGCAAACATCAAAATATCATTTTCAAATGTTTCATAAAAAACTGTTGGTAAATAAGTTTCTTTCTCTCCTGTGATTGCATATCCAATAAGTCCTGGAATTGTGAATCTACAAATATTTAGCAAAAATGCAACTGGAGCCAGTAGCAGTCCACGTTTTGCAAAATCTCTGGCAGTATTATGTTTTGTATAGACCATTCCAATTCCCATGCAGAGCATAAAACAAGGTGCACATAAAGGTCCACCTATAACTGAATCATAAGCATAAGGGATTCCAGTAAGAAGTCTCTCATCACTGCTACAATAAATAAAGCAATGACAGAGTATCAGATCTATAAGAAGCCAGGTCCTTAATACGTCTATCTCAATCTGGCGACCAGTATTGCAAATCTCTTTTGAAAAAATCTTATCCAACATTCTTATTCTCGCATTCTATTTGTCAGGACATGGTTATTTCATATTACACTTAAATGCTAGTATAACACAAAATGTGCAACAAATGAGCAACAAAATCTTTATATTAATAAAAATATTCTTCTATTGCATATATAAAGGTATGTTGTATTATATAAGTCATAATTTTTTAAGATTTAGGTGTTTTTATGAGTAGTAAGAATTTAACAAAAGATCTGACCACTGGTTCCCCTATGAAGCTGCTAATCAGGTTTGCCACCCCAATGATACTTGGCATTCTTCTTCAGCAGTTTTATGGTCTGGTGGATACCATGATAGTAGGACAGTATCTTGGAAAAGAGCCACTGGCCGGAGTAGGTTCCACAGGATCTCTTAACTTCATTGTTCTTGGATTCTGCATGGGAATATGTAACGGCTTTGCAGTTATTGTTGCACAATACTTCGGTGCAAAGGATGAAGTTAATCTTAGGAAAGCAGTTGCAAACAGCATTTGGCTGGCAATAATACTCGGCTGTATTGTAACCGCGCTTACATGCATATTCTGCAAGCCTATTCTTCATCTAATGAACACTCCGGAAAGCATATATGACTATGCATCCACCTACATTTTTATAATATTTGCAGGTATACCATGCATTATTCTTTATAACCTTTCTGCAGCTATAATCCGTGCACTAGGCGACAGCCGCTCACCTATTATTTTCCTTGCGATTGCTGCAGTACTAAACATTGGTCTTGATATACTTTTTATTGGCGGCCTGGGAATGAATGTAGAAGGTGCCGCCTACGCAACTGTTCTGGCTCAGGGAATTTCCGGAGCCTGCTGTGTTGTATTTATTAGAAAACGTTTTGATATTCTTAAAATGAAAAAAGGCGAAATGCGCCTTGATATGAAAATGATGATGGTACTGGTTGATATAGGAATACCTATGGGACTCCAGTATTCCATTACAGGAATTGGTTCAGTTATTCTTCAGTACTCAGTCAATGGTCTGGGAGATGTAAGCGTTGCCGCTATGACAACCGCCCTAAAGGTACATATACTTCTCTCCTGTCCACTAGATGGTCTTGGTCAATCCATGGCCCCATATACCGGTCAAAATGTGGGTGCCAAAAAGCTTGACAGAGTAGGCCAGGGATTACGTGATGCACTAATAATTTCCGCAGCAATATGTGCGGTATTAATGATCGTGGTACTTCTATTTGGCGAACACGCTGCAACCCTGTTTTTAGATAAAGATAAGCTGGCCGATGAAGCACCAGTCATAATAAAATTATCGCGACAGTATCTAATCACAGTAACTGCTTTCGATTTCCTTGTCGCGATAGTAAATACAGTTCGTTTTACAATTCAGGGAATGGGATTCTCAAATTTTGCAATGATAGCCGGTCTAATGGAAATGATAGCAAGATCTTTAGCCGGTCTTGTTCTTATCCCTCTCCTCGGTTTCACAGGCGCATGCTTCTCCAGTCCACTTGCGTGGATTTTTGCAGATGCATTCCTCATTCCTGCTTATTATTGGTGTAAGAAAAAACTTAATACAGATTAAGATTATTTACTCTGTCCTAAGTCTCTCCACCACACTTCTTCTACTAATCCTTTTATATGCTACTGCTGGGATTATAAGAATGATCACCAATATCACTGGCAGGCATATTACAAGCGAAGTAAGACTGAAGTTCCACGAAAACATAGGAAGATTATTAACAAATGTCTTTACTGCTGTTACATTTAAGATACTGGATAAAAGCACTGTAATCACTGAAGTATAAGTGAAATATCTAAGTCCTTCTCTTCTGAGGCTTTTCTTCTGTTGTTTAGTAGTCATACCTACCGCCTCGAGCATAGCAAGCTCACGACTTCTCGTGATAATAGAAGCTATCATAGTATTACCAAAGTTCATAACTCCGATAACACCTAGTATCACAGCTACCAGTATTCCACCTATCGCAAAGAGCTCTCCAAATTCTTTATTATCCTCTATCACACTTTGCTTTGAAGTATAGCTAAGAGATGTATTCTTGGTATAGTTACTTATCCATTCCTCGAAAGATTTTTCTTCTTCGTCGTCCACATCTATAAGTGTACGCATCGGACTACACTCACCATATATATTCAGATACTCATTCTCAGGAAGTATAAAATTGCATTCAATCGGAGCATATACCGGATACTCTATTACCATAGGTATATCTACCAATGCATAGACCGTATATTCTCTACCTTCTATTTCAATCTTATCTCCTGGATTTACAATATTCAGGAATCCATCATTGGCATACTGCCATCTTTCAGCAAGAACATAATTTCCCGAGCTGAATTTAGCCCAATCAATAACTGTTGTTCCATCCATAGTCTTAACGTCTTCTAACTTTTCAGCTACAAGTTCGCCTATACCATATGTATTTCCTTCGATGGTACGTTTGTTATGCAGCTCATTAAGATAATCATTTACGGAATATCCCTCATCTGTATAGAAAGATTCTATCTGCATTTTTACTATCTCGTCCGAGTAGAAATAATCTTCAATCTCACTCCACACTTCAGGAGAAAATTCATGCTCACCATGATTCAGATATAAATTACCAATTTCCTGAACACCCTTCTGTTTATTTGCTTCTGTGATAAAAGAAGCATCAACAGCATTTACATTTTTCTCATTAACTCCAGCGTTATCAAGAAGCGAATCCTGAACACAGAAATCACTGGCTATAAAATCTTCTGCATAGGCTGTTGCGCTAAAACTATTCACAATAGTATATGCACTGTTCAGAAGTACAAGTGATAATGTCAGCGACATAACAACCGAAATAATCTTCTTCTTAGGTTTGCCATTTTTCTTAAGTCTTCCTGTAAAGCGTGAAGCTTCAACAGGAGATATTTTAGCAGCCTTTTTACAAGGTCTTCTAGAACTTATCGCCACTGTAAAATATGAAAATAAAATAGTGAATAAGATTATCCATACATTCATATGAACCTGACCTTTATTGGCGCATGCAGTGTTGATAAATTTACCAATCATCGGAAGAAGCCATCCTCCCACTCCGTATCCTATAGCTAAGCCTATAGGAATTGCCACACAGCAAATTCGTCTTGTTCTATGTTTTACCATATTACGTATTTGCCGTTCAGAAGTTCCAATGGTTTTTAGAAGTCCATATTCCTTCATTTCTGCTATCATATTCAGATCAAAAATATTATAAATAATCAGATAGCCAGAAAAGATGAATAACACTAATGCTACTACACATACCAGAGATGCCACCGGATCCATGTAATTATACTGTCCCATTGACGAATCTCTAAACTCACTGAGCAGGCTTCCCACCACTGTAAAAAACGAAGAAAACAGAACTGTTGTCAGTATGACTGAAAATGACATCACCGAATACTTTCCTCTGTTTTTCTTTATCGAACTGGAAGCAAGTTTTTTTACCACTTTTTTACTTGTTTTTGACATATAAAAATCCTACCTTTTGTATTTATTCTTACAAAAGATAGGATAACTCATAAATCTTTCCAGATCGTTTCTAAAATCTTTCATGTTTGAAAGATTGACTCATTTTTCGAATGACATTATCAGGTCTTTGGGACTTTTACAAATCATGGAAGAACTCATTATGCATGCCCCAGAAGCCCCATTATTTCTAACATCATTGATATTCTCTGGTGTAATTCCACCTATAGCATAAACAGGAATACTGACTGCTTCTACGACATCTCTCAGAAATCCAAGTCCGCGTCCTTCTAGTCCCTTCTTACAATCTGTATTATATATATGACCTGCAATTATATATGTACATCCCAGCTTCTCGGCAAGCTTCGCATCCTCTACACTATGACAGGATGCACCAAGTCCGACAAGCTTCTCACGTAATCTTGCATATTCATCTGACTGATTATTATATAGTTCTTCCAGCTTCCATAGCGGCATATGCAGATATGAAAGTACGTTTGCCAAGTCAGTTTCATCCTCAAGAATAAGTTCATAAAAGTTATGAATTATCAGCCTTGAACCTTCTACCTCTCTACACATCTTAGATACCTTACCCGCAAGCTCTCTATATTCCTCTAGGCTTAAGTTTTTTTCACGAAGAACTATAGCAAGAGGTCTCGCTTCAGCCACCTTCTTAATTTGCTCTAAGAATAATACGCCATTCTTCTCACATATACTTTTGTTAGTAACACATATAATGTCGGATGTAGCCATAACCTATCCTCTAATTCATCATTTCATCCCTAAACAAATGACCTCTTCTGTAGCTATCCACCAGCCACAATGCAACTTATATAATACTACACGAAGAGATAATCATTTAATACAGGCTGAAGTCCTTCACCCTCGATATCCTGATACATCTTATCAAGACTTCTGCTATCGCTGATTTCAAACTGTTCATCGCCCTGATCGTACTCATCTTCTTTTCCTGTATACTTAGACTCGTGATCTCCGATTCCTGTAGATACACCAGCTGACACCTTAGTAGCTGCTATCTTAACGATTCCATTTCTAAACTGAGCAGTCTCTCTTGAAGAAACAGTGATTCCTGCAAATGGAAGGAATATTCTATATGCACAGAGCACCTGGCAAAGCTGTTTCTCATGTACATCCAATGGATTTATCTTATCATTATTTATAATAGGACGAAGCCTTGGACAAGAAAGTGAAATCTCTGCATGCGGATACTTCTTCTGAAGGAAGTATGCATGAAGTGCTGTTGCAAGAGCATCCTTTCTGAAATCAGAAAGACCAAGCAGTGCAGAAAATGCAACACCTCGCATTCCACCCATAAGCGCACGCTCCTGAGCATCAAATCTATAAGGCCATACTCTCTTATGTCCCATCAGATGAAGTGTTTCATACTTATCTGTATCATAGCTTTCCTGAAATACAGTTACATAGTCAGCACCACATTCGTGAAGATACTTATACTCGTCCACATTTACAGGATATACCTCAAGACCAACTAGTCGAAAATACTTTCTTGCAAGTTTGCAGGCTTCTCCTATATATTCAACATCACTGGCAGCTCGGCTTTCTCCTGTAAGTATCAGGATTTCTTCCATTCCGCTATCAGCTATAACCTTCATCTCATGTTCTATCTGCTCCATGGTAAGCTTCATTCTACGAATCTTGTTATAGCAGTTGAAGCCACAGTATACACAGTAGTTCTCGCAATAATTGGCTATATATAATGGTGTAAAGAGATATACTGTATTTCCAAAGTGCTTGCTAGTTTCAAGTCTTGCTCTCTCTGCCATCTTCTCAAGAAGTGGTTCTGCAGCTGGTGACAGAAGTGCCTTGAAATCCTCTATAGAACAGTGATCATGGTTAAGCGCAGCCACAACATCCTTTGCAGTATACTTTGAATAGTCATAGCTATTCATTTCACCAAGAACCTTATCACAGATGTCTGACTCTATGATATCCATTCCCGGCATATACTCCATATGGTTAGTTCTGCAAGAGGGATCATTTTCCAGACGGTGTTTCTTCTCTAACGCCTCTGGTGAAAGTTCATCTGAATCTACTAAAAAGTTATTTTCCATTTCTCCTGTCCTCCTTTTTTAAATCCTTAATCTCTAAGGAATCCTGTCAGAGGATCTGATGCAGATGCGCCTCTGGTAAGTACTCTTCCAAGTCCTGAAAGATAAGCCTTACGTCCTGCATTTATTGCATCCTTAAATGCAGAGGCCATAAGCGGAAGATCACCAGCAGTTGCAAGAGCAGTATTTGCCATAACTGCTGCACATCCCATTTCCATAGCTTCACAAGCCTGTGAAGGACGGCCAATTCCTGCATCAACAATAATCGGAAGATCTATCTCATCTATAAGTATCTGAACAAACTCTTTTGTAGCAAGTCCCTTATTGGAACCAATTGGAGAAGCAAGTGGCATGATGCATTTACAAGGTCTCTAGCTGCATTTAGATCCGGATACATATAAGGCATTACCACGAAGCCTTCCTTTGCAAGAATTTCAGTTGCCTTGATAGTTTCTGTATTATCTGGTAGAAGATACTTAGTATCTCTCATAATCTCAATCTTCACGAAGTTGCCGCATCCAAGTTCTCTTGCGAGACGAGCGATCCTTACAGCCTCCTCTGCATTTCTTGCACCGCTTGTATTAGGAAGAAGTGTTACTCCTTCAGGGATATAGTCAAGAATGTTCTCATTATCCTTAGTATTAGTTCTTCTAACAGCAAGAGTGATAAGCTCAGCTCCTGCATCACGAATTGCCGCTTCAATAAGCTTCATAGAATACTTTCCTGAACCTAATATAAAGCGGGAAGTGAATTCCTTTCCACCGATTACTAACTTATCTTCTGTTTTAATATCTTCCATCATATTTCCTTCTTTCATTTTTTGTTTATAATTCTGTTTATTTAATTAAGCTTACACGTCCATCTCTCCAGAAAGAATTCTTAGCACCATATGCGCTTCGTGTGCCGCACACACCATAACTCTGGATGCCACTAGACCGATGCCATCATTCACGTCACTCTTTTCATCTCCGCAAAGATAGAACTTTCCAAATACCCTTCGACTCTGTATAGTATTTGCACTTCCAAAACCTGCCATTCCAGTGCCTGACAGCATATATTTATCTGGAAATGTTTCAAGCACGGTATTAACCAGCATCGCCTTCTGATCTGCTTTGTCAAACGCTTCGCAAATGATGTCAGCTGTAATAAGCAGCTCTGGTATATTTTCTTCAGTAAGCTTAACCGTATGTATTATAGTCTCGGTATATGGAGAAATATCTCGTAGATTCTCCAGACAACTCTCTGTCTTATACTTTCCAAGCTGGCTCATCTTATATTGCTGACGATTAAGATTCGTGATATCAACCTTATCAAAATCTATAAGTATCAGCTTGCCTACGCCCGCACGAGCAAGAGCAATTGCTATGTTGGACCCTAGTCCTCCAAGTCCACATATTGCAACAGTTGCATTTAAGAATGCATTCTGGCGTTCCTTTCCATGCCTCTCAACTAATGCATTTATCCACTCTTCTCTAGAAGGGATCATATCAGCCACCTCCCACGAAGCTTACAACCTCAACTGTATCTTCGTCTTTTAAAGTAGTCGCACTATAACTTGCCTTAGGTACTATTTCCATATTAATTTCTACTGCTATTCGTTCAGTAGAAAAGCCTAAGCTTTCAAGCATTTCTAACACTGAAAGTCCAGCATAGTCATAGCTCTCACCATTTACCTTGACCATATTCATCCTCCTTGTCACCTTATAAAATATTATATCGAGACATAAAAACAGCTGATATACCATCAGGTATATCAGCTGTTCCTTCATTCTCTATAAGAATTAATTCTTTGACTCTTCCCTACGTTGGCATTATCCAAATCAGGTTTACGGGTCGAAGTTTTTACTTCCTCTCAGCCAGTTCACTAGCTCCCCAATGATATTACTATCATTTCTAACTTTATTAAGTTTCGTGACTAATTCTATTCCTGCTACCTGTTTTTGTCAATCATTTCCAAAATTTCTTTTTCGACATCCAATAGAATTATCCGTTAATTTGAAATCTCATCATATTGCGATTATAACCTGTAGTTGTAAGATAAGCCTTTTCCTTATGTATTTCCATGAGACCACTAAGTATAAATCCACTCAACCCTTCTATCTTCTGATCAGGATCTGTGATATCAAATATTTTTCCAGAATCACGTTCTATAATGAGCACACCTTTTTCTTCAAAAAATATGGAAAGCTCTATTAACAGTTTTTTCTTCTCTTTCTTATTCTGTTCAAGAATTGTAAGTCCAATCTCCTCGACAAATAAAGAAGCTTTGTTTGCCAAACCCTTAGGATAGTTATGCTCTTTGAGTAAGTTTTGAACCGTTTCCGAAAGACCAGATGCCGTCTCCTTTGTCAATATATCATCAAAAACTAGTATTTCCGAATCCATATCCTTTAACAAATATGGGAATAATTTCTTTCCATACCGTAGATAAATATATGCCAGCGATATAACAAGTGTTAATATTGGAGCAATAGTAAATGCTATCCACATTCCTTTTTCACCCGCTATAGCCGAACCCAAAAGTGGCAAAACCGAGTATAGAATACCATCTTTAAGAATAGTAACAGCTACCGAAAGACCTATATGATCTATTAGCATATAGTAAGAGGTAAAAAGAGAAACAGCACTGCAAAATACAAGTCCAAAAGAAACAATCCTAACCGCAGCTATTGATGGAGTCAGTGCTACCCCAGCTGTTATTCCGAAAAGAGCACAGAACTGCTTGGCAAAGATAAGCACCAAAACATTTACTACGATTCCTTCTAAAACAGCCGCTTTTACAGCCATACTCATTAACCTTTTTATAAGAACATGATTTTTTTCACCCAGATATGTTCCAAGAAGCGGCTGAACAGCCATTCCAACGCCATCCAAAACAACGCTGAATTCTATAAGGCTAACCACTATCGCAAGAGTAATCAGTCCGTTATCTCCATAGTGCGCCGACACATAGCTTATCAAAACATAATCCATAGCTGACCAGCATAGATAAATCACAGCATCTACTATGCTGAAGCGTGCCGTCTTAATAAACTCTTTTATATTGAAGTACCAAACAAAATGAAGTGTATTACTTTTTCTGAAAAAGTGAATGCACGATACTATAATGCCAAGCGCATTTCCGATAATAGACCCTATAATTATACCAAGCATACCATAATGCTTTGCCAGAATTATGGAACAAAGGATGTTCCCTCCAATCTGGAATATATACCCCATATTATTTATTAGTTCATCGCCATCGCTGAAGACCATGTCTTCCAGATAATAAACAAGTACTGTCAAAAAAATATTAATGGGTGCGAGTTTATAATACTCTAAAGCTCTGTCATATATTTCTCCTGAAACACCACTCATGCTAAAGTATAAATCACGTACCAAATAAAGAATAATAGCAGAAATAATACCTATAACAAAAGTAACAATTAATCCCTGGCCATATATCTGATCAGCATGTTTTTTTCTCATTGCACCGATATCCTGACTGTATACAATACCAGCTCCAGTAGAAACCATGCATCCAAAGAAAGTAGAAATGCCTGTTATAGGGGTAATTGAATTAATGGCTGCTATACCTTTCTCCCCTATAAAATGACCAGCTATAATACTATCGCTAAGCATCATAAGATACAAAACAGCCATAGTAAATGTTCCTGATATAAGCATTGAACTAAACTTATTTTTGCAAAATGATGTTTTATTCATTTATTCTCGCAAAAACCTCGCTTTCACTCTTACTAATAATTTCCCTTACAGAAATGTCCGGACAATCTCTGAAATAAATGAGTTTATCTGCAATACTCTTGATCAAAGCGCCATAACGCTCAATTGTATCCGTTTTATAAAGACTGGCTGCATAGTCAAGATAAAGATTTGGCTCATCACCATTCGTCATAATCTCCACATCAAGAGATGTCTGTGACGCCCTGTCATTTATGGCAATATCCACCATTTCAAATGGGTGTTCCCAATTTTCCGAAAGGGCTCTGGCATCATCCTGAAGCATGAAACAAATACAGTCATCCTTCACAGGAGACACATAGGTTGAACTGACAAATGAACAAGAACTATATTTGAGGGAATTGTTCATTTGATCTTTTATATCTGTCAGCATTTCTTCAAGCGTAAGATCATCTGTGACAGTAAGCATTAGTGGCAATGTGTAGAACAACATGCCAACACTGTTCATTGAATCAATATCTTTTCTTCCATTGTAGATCCAAGTGACCATAACAGTGTCAGTGTTAGTAATCGAACCAAGCGCAAGAAGGCCTGCCGCGAGGAACAAACCATTCCTACCAATTCCGGTTGATACCTCAAATGCATTATAATCATCACTAGTAAATTGCAGATCTATATCTATATCTCCTGCATAATTTTCATTAGATGTATAATCATATGGCAGATTACGAGTACATTTCACCCCTGCATATCGTTTATCGAAATACGACTTTGCCTCCTCATGCAGAGCGCTGTTAATCTCTTTTTCACGCTGTTCAAGAACATAATAATAGTAATCTGGCACAGGTTCCATTCCAGACAGACATCTTTGCAGATTACTCATAAAAAGCCAATAAGATGTTCCATCAAAGATCAAATGATGAACATCAAAGAACACATAATTCCCGGACGGTGCACTGAATACCCTACTACGCCAAAGAAGGCAGTCAGTCACCTCTCTAAATGGCTGCACCAGAGTTCCTCGCAAAGTCTCAATTTCTTCATCTGAAATCTTCTCCACGGTAATTTCGCGCATCAATTCCGGAGCATATCGTTGCTTATACTCTCCATTCTCATAATAGAATATAGTCATGAGAGAAGGGTGATTCTTTATCGTTTTATTGATTGCTGCTGCCAGGTCTTCTGCAGTCACATCAGTAAATCTGCAGAGAGCCGGATTGTTATACATAGTGGTATTAGGAGTATAAAGTTCATAATTAAGTATATACTTCTGTTCCACAGTCAGTGGATGAGACTTTAAGATAGCTTCCGAATTAATCTTCTCAGCATTTGCCTTCGTATGACTCATTTTATTTAGATACTGCTCTGCAATACCTGAAACTGTGCAGCCTAAATAAATATCTTCAAAGGTAAGTCCGCTGAGTCCAGTCTCAACGATTAGTTTCATGGACGATAGCGAATCTCCGCCAAGAAGGAAAAAATCATCATTTATTCCCACCTTCTTTACCTTCAGAACTTTCTGTACAGCATTGCATATTATCATCTCCGTCTCATTGGTTGGCGGAGCATACTCGCTTAAATAATCAGAAACAGACGGTCTCGGAAGAGCCTTTCTGTTCATCTTTCCGTTATGGAGTCTTGGGATTGAATTAACTTTCACAAAATAAGAAGGCAGCATGTAGTAAGGCAGAATCTGACCAAGCCTATCACGAAGTTCGGTTATTCCAATTTCGACATCCCCCAAATGATATGCAGCGAGATGCATTCCATTTTTATCTTTAATGCTTCTGACGGCAGTCCATTCAAGACCTGTAACACGCTTGATAGCTTCTTCAACCTCGGTCGGTTCTACTCTTTTGCCGTTGATCTTGATTGTATCACTTATTCTTCCAACAATTTGATACTGCCCGTCACTCATTTGTCTTGCAAGATCGCCACTATGAAAGATGCCATTTATAAAAGACTTAGCAGTTTGCTCAGGCTGATTGATATACCCCCTGGTGAAAGGAGCATCAAAACAAAGCTCACCTGCTTCACCCTTTTCGACAGGATTTCCCTCATCATTTATAAGATATACCCCAACATTATATTGAGGAAGTCCCACAGGAGCTGTAACGTTAGGCTTGTCGAGCACGGATACCAATAGTCCACAGGCCGTCTCACTACTGCAATACCCATTAAATACCATCATTTCTGAAGGTTCCTTCCAAATTCCATGCGCAGGTTCAGAAGAAAGGATTACCTTTTTCAGATAAGGCCCGAAGTCTTTTTGTATTCTGAACAGTGATGGTGGGAAAAATGCTAATGTCACTTTGTGTTCTATTAAAAACTCCATTATTTTGAGTGGATCCTTTGATACAGAACAAGGAACGATCAGAAGCTTGGTTCCTATCATCCAGCTTATAATCATAAACATGATCGAAGCCACAAAGTTCAATGGAAAGTATAGGACAATAATATCGCTACGCTGACTTATAGAAACACCATTCCAACGATAAGATGCAAAAGTGATTGGGATCCTGCCGTATTCATGCAGAACTCCTTTAGGATTCCCACTTGTTCCAGAAGTATAAACTGCGAAGGCAGCCGCATGAGGATCAATTGGTTCATGTCCCTCAAGCGGTTCTAATGCCAAGATTTCTTCCCAAACCTGTTCATTCAAAACAAGAACACATCCACAATCCTTTTGTATATATTCTGTTCTTTCTGCCGGACTGTCCTCTTCTATAATAACTGCCGCCGCTCCAGCTTTCCATATACCAAGTAGCGCTACGGCAACTGCTGTACCTCTCGGAAGAAGTATGCAGATCATATCCTCTTTACCGAAACCCTTATCCTTAAGGTACCTGTATACCTTCCCGGAAAGAATATCCAACTTAGTTACTGATATGTCAGTTTCTTCGGGACCTTCGCTAAGGATTACATGATTTGGACAATCCTTTAAAAGCGAATCAAATCTTTCAAAAATGTCTATCTCTTCAACTCTCATACTTTTTTCTCTATTACTCTATTGTAAGAATATCCGAAAAACCTGTAACCTCAAAGATATCCAAGATTTCATCCGAACAATTCTTTACAATCATTTCCCCCTGCTTATTCATAGTCTTTTGAGCAGAAAGAAGCACTCTGAGTCCAGCAGATGAGATATATAACAGATCCGTAAAATCAAATTCAAGTTTTTCAACACCTTCGATATTACCCTTTACTTCCTTCTCAAGGTCAGGAGCTGTTGTAGTGTCAAGACGTCCTGACAGTATAAAACTCAAGTTTTTACCCTCTGATTTCTTTTCAATATTTAGCATTTGTATTACCTCCTAATTGTTTTTAAATTAAAGATTTTTTTCTATTGTCAGAATATTCTGACCATCTTTATATTCATATCGAATATCATCCATACTTTTCTTGGTCATGAAGATGCCTAGACCACCTATCTCTCTTTCTTCAGCAGATAGAGTTACATCAGGGTCTTCCTTTGCCAATGGATCATAAGGTTTTCCATGATCCAAAAATGTTATCGTCACTGTAAGCGGATCATCAGATACTTCTACCCTGATAGTTGCATCTCCTACGTCAGGGTTATATGCATAATTCGCTATGTTTACAAATATCTCTTCCACCGCAATATCAATCTGCATCTGCGCTTTCATAGAACACTCAATATTTTCAAGCTGAGAATCTACAAAAGAAATCACTTCATCAAGCTTATCTATACCCGCTTCAATCACCAGTTCTTTATTTGACCCCATTTCCTCTTCTCCTTTCCTAATACTTATTTATTTGTTTCGGTTCCTTTATATTCCAGGCAAAGCATAGTTAAATCATCAAATTGCTCAGCTTCCTTGACAAAATCATCAACCGCACATCTAATACCTTCAAGAAGTTTCTTTGGCTTCGAGTCACCCATCACATTTAGAGCCTCGACCAATCGTTCAGTTCCAAATAGCTCTTCACTGCTGTTAGTAGCCTCAGGAACACCATCAGTATATACAAATAATTTTGCACCCGGCTCCAACAGTATCTCATAGTCCTTATACTTAGCACCTTCCATACCACCGATTACAAGTCCATGTTTATCCTTATAAAGTTCAAATTTGCCATCCGGAGTCATAAGAGCCGGATATTCATGACCTGCATTTGCTGCTATCAGCTTTCCTGTCGAAATTTCAAAAACTCCCAGCCACACCGTGACAAACATTTCTTCGCTGTTATTGGCACATATTGCATTATTTGCATCCATAAGAGCCTGTGCCGGAGATTTTCCAAGCATAGTATTGTTGGCAATGATATTCTTGCTGAACATCATAAACATTGCAGCAGGAATACCCTTTCCAGATACATCGGCAATTACAAGTCCAAGATGATCATCATCTATCATGAAGAAATCATAGAAATCACCACCAACCTCCTTCGCAGGATTCATAGATGCATAAAGATCAAACTCAGATCTCTCTGGAAATGCCGGAAACAGATTTGGAAGCATATCTTCCTGAATCTTTTCAGCTAGTGCAAGCTCTGTACCAATTCTTGCGGAAGTCTCAGTAAGCTTTTTCTGTTTACTCATGATTTCCTGACAATGACCAACCAACTTTACAGCTGCAACGGCAATAATAACCAGCTGCAAAAACTTAACAAAATAATTGGAAAACATGGTATTAATGAGCATTAGGCCCTTATCGTACGGTATACCCTTTACAGCATCATCCAACCACATTTTCTCATTTGTAGTAATAACAGTACCTGGTTCATACTGAACAAAATTAAGATCCAGCATACCGTGATTTGCTCCATATAAATAGGCCGCAAAAAATATAAGAATGGATAAGACCGCAATAGACATAGTATATCTTTTACTGAAATATCTGATAGAAATAAGAATCGGAATAACCACCAACAATGTAACATTATAGGTAAGTACAGAAGTTGTTCCCGCATATACAACCGTAAGTGTTCCCATCAAACTGTATTTTATCCAGGATTTTTCATATTTAAAACGACGACATATAAAATTCGAAAAAGAAATCAATAAAATAATAAACAACATTAACCATCGAACAGGAACTCGGCTATAAAAAATATCATTTTCAAATAAAGCCCATGTGATAGCAACTATAACTACTGTTACATTCAGAATTTGTGCCATCATCCTATTCGCATTAACTTCATTTTCAAAAAATATATTATCTTTCTTTCCCACCTTATCAGTTCTTTCAACTTTTTCCATTTGCTATACCTCTTATTCAAGAATTCAGTTTCTTAAAATCATCTTTTCTTTTAATAGAATAAAATCCGAACCATTAAGCCCGAGACCATCAATAAGATAGCCCTTCACACTACCAAATTGTTTATTTATAGAACTGAATGCATTGATCAGATAGCTGTCTATGACACCCCCACCAGCAAATATCATCGCATCCTGTTTTTCCTGAGTACAATCTGAATACTTGCTCTTTATCGCATCAATCTTATTTGCGTTATAAACATTTGTCAGCATATAATCATCCAATATAGTTTTCATATCTGCCCCCAACGCCGCAAGAAGCAAGGCGGCAGCAAGACCTGCCCGATCCTTTCCATCAGTACAATGCCAGAGTACAGCGTTCGTTTCCAAATCAGTTTCAATTAGAAGCCTGAAAAAATCCTTATATGCCTTTTTTCCCCTATCACTAAGCAGATACATCGAATACATATGTGGACCAATAAATCCCTTCTCATAAGCCATTTCTATCATCTGAGACTTATCCATAGGCTGTGACAATATATCTTTGGGTATATCGGTGTTACCAAGCATTGCAAAATAATCTTCAAACTCCACAACCGAAAAATTATGATTTTCTGCTCCTGGTATAATAGGGTCTGGAGCTTTCATCGCTTCACTTTTCATTCGAAAATCTACAATATGCTTTATATGATAGGTTTCACTCAGTTTGAGTTTAGCCTCAGGAGTAGCATAAATAAGTTCAGCCGTTCTAATAAGAACACCCTTCTTAACAATCCCTCCATCAACAGGATATCCACCTAGTTCTCTTGAATTCTGTACACCGGGAAGCAAAATTTCATTCTTTAACATCTTTTATCTCCCACAAATCAAGTCACAATACTCTCTAAGGTATCGGATGAAGTGTATCTATAATACGAAACAGCTTTTTCTTTGAGCTGGCAGTAAAAGGCTTTCTTATTATATTCGGTACTGATGGTGAAGTCGCAACACCCCTGATAAGCTTGATCATCGAATACCCCTTCAGGATACGATTTATTTCCTCGATCTCTTTAGGATCATTTGTTTCAAAATATTTTCTGATAATGATGTCCCATATTCTGCTAAACTGCTGCTTAGTTATACCCATATCCGTAGTTTTCCACTTTGATTTTTGCGCAGTTATATAAACAAGATACATCGAGGAAAGATCAAGAACCGGATGTCCAAGTCCAGCGTCTTCAACATCGATAAGTACTATCTCACCATTCTGAAGCATGATATTGCCAGGATGAAAATCCTGGTGAATAAATGTATTTCGATAAGGAATCTTTTCCACAAGATTATTTAATATATCAACTTCCTTCTGAGTATAGAAGCCAGCATCATATGTAGCCTTTATATCTGCTCTGACTCTGTCTCTTGAATCAGGAAGCGCACCTTCTTTAAACTCTGTATGATGCAGCTTAATCAGCATATCTGCGATCATTTCAGCATACTCATCAGTCTTTTCCGGATTAGAGGCTATCTCCTCACTGAAAGACTTAGCATCTATCATCTCAAAAACCACACCATAATTATCACCAACTTTTACCATATCAAATGCAATCGTAGTTGGTATTCCCTGAACAAAAGCATCCCTGGTAACTTCTCTATTCTGATTTATTTTTTCAGGACTATTACGCTTTCCATAATATACCTTAACGATAGTTTCGGGATCCAGACGATATACTTCTCCATTTCCGCCTCTTCCCAAAAGCTCGCATCCCTCTATCGATATCTCGCGCATTGGCTTTGGTGCTTTTTTTGTCTTATCATCACCCATAATGTAACCTCCAATCTGCATATCTTCTACAATAATGATTCAGTAGAACAACTCTCAAATTTAATTTGAATCAAAGTGTATATAATTGTCAGAAGCGATACTATAATTGCCCCAGCAGAAACATCACTCAAATAATGAGCTCCTAGTATCAATCTTGTAAATATAATGATCATTGAAAATGCCGCACCCAACACCCCAAGAATAATTCTTTTATCCTTTAACTTTTTGGAAAACCATGTAAGTGACTGCAAAATCATTACCATGCACATACTAAGTATACTATGTCCGCTAGGAAAAGAACGAAACTCGCCCTTGTCAATTCCCATATTCTTTATAAACTTTGTTGTATCCTCAAGTGGCATATACCAAGGCCTGAATCCTATATTTTCATACCCCTGAACCACCAGACGGTATCTTGAACGCGGAAAATTTGATTTGAGAATCTGTAAAGATGCATATGCCAAAGCAAGCAAGATAAGTAAGCAGACTATTTTTAGCGCTAGATTTTTATCTTCCGTTTTCTTCGCTAAATGATAACCACCCCAGAGAAGCAAAGGCAGAACTACTATACTTATGCCGGCGATAACCGGAATATTTCTATTCAGCACCGGATACAGGCCTCCAAGACTATCCTTATCAACAAGAGAACCCACACCAATAAATCCCACAGCTATTGCTATGAGATAACAAAAAAATGCAAGTACGACTTTTATTATCTTGTTAAACTTGGACTTAATGATTCCTTCGCATAAAGCCCCTATAAAAAGGACCGCAAAAGCAAAGAATGGAAAAACTCCACAAGATGTCACATACCTTACAAAGGTAGAGTCAGGTGAATACAGATGACTTGCTATACTCTCATCAAAAAAAGTCCCTATCACGAATAGAAGTCCGAAAAACAGCAAGAGAAATATTTCAAATAATAGAAGACCAAAATAATTACTTTTTTTTATGGCCATAAGCTATTTACCCCATATAACAAAAATCCCAAAAATCGCCCCATTTACATATTAATTGTATCATAAAAGCGCAACAAAAGAGCAACAAATTTCAGATACTATTCAACGCATCGTTTGAAAAAAATGTAAAAAAGGGCTTGTTGAAAATAAGGTTTTCAATTGGTAGAATAAGATTAAGGCTGAAGCCAATTTTAGTATAAATATAAAATACGGAGAAAACATATGATATCATTCATCGTTTCACTATTAGTTCTATTTGTTGGTTTTATGACATATGGCAGATTGGTCGAAAATATTTTCGGGCCTGACGACCGCGAAACACCTGCCATCGCAATAAATGATGGTGTAGACTGTATCCCTATGAAAACATGGAAAGCTGTCCTTATACAGCTACTTAATATAGCAGGAACAGGTCCTATATTTGGTGCACTTATGGGTGCCTGCTTCGGTCCTGTTGTCTTCTTATGGATTATTTTCGGCTCTATTCTTGGTGGTGCTGTACATGATTATATGAGTGGTATGATATCCGAAAGAAATGGAGGCGCCTCTATTGCACAGCTCTCTGGAATCTACCTCGGAAAACCAGCTCTATATCTGATGAGAGCATTCTCTGTTCTGCTCCTACTGCTAACAGGAACAGTCTTTGTGACAAGTCCTGCAGCACTTATAGCAAAACTTACGCCAAACAAACTATCTGTCACTTTCTGGATAATTGTTATCCTTTTTTACTATATACTCGCAACTCTGTTACCTATAGATAAACTGATAGGAAAACTGTATCCCGTTTTCGGAATCATTCTTATAGTTATGGCTCTCAGTATAGCTGGCGCCATAATTTTTCTTCCTGACTACAACATACCGGAAATCACCCTAAGGGATCTTCATCCAGATAATCTTCCTATATGGCCATTTATGTTTATCACAGTCGCATGTGGAGCTATATCTGGTTTCCATGCTACACAATCTCCTATGATAGCCAAGTGCATCACTAGTGAGAAAGCAGGCCGTAAGGTTTTCTATGGAGCCATGATAATCGAATCCGTAATAGCACTCGTCTGGGCAGCTGCCGGTGTTGCCTTCTATAATGGCACTGGCTTATTGAATGACGCACTAACTAATCTTGGACAGTCTGGAACAGTATATGAAATCAGTAAAACCATGCTTGGAAATATCGGCGGTGCGCTAGCCATAATCGGTGTTGTTGTATGTCCTATCACATCAGGTGATACCGCTTTTAGAAGTGCGCGTCTCATACTTGCCGAATGGACAAAGCTGGATCAGAAAAAGATAAAGAATAGATTAATAATAACACTGCCCCTACTTGGTATAGGCGCAGTGTTAACACAACTTGATTTTAATGTTTTGTGGAGATATTTCTCCTGGAGTAATCAAACCCTCGCAATGATATCTCTTTGGGTTGCAACTGTATATCTAATTAAAAATAGTAAGCATAGAATTTTTTCTATTATAACATCTCTGCCAGCGACATTTATGTCTGCAGTGTCACTGACTTATATTCTTATGGCTAATGAGGGATTCGGGCTAAGCGCTACTATAGCCTATCCCGCTGGTATAGCATTTGCTAGTATTTTGTTTGTTATATATCTGATTAAACTCAATGTAAAAACAACTACTTAATTAGTCCGCTGATAAGAAATTCAATTTATATTTTAGGACTTTTCTTTTTTCATAATATAAGGTATTATTGGGGATGGCATTTTTTAATAGCCTATATAATTTATATATTTTAGAAAAGAGGTCAGTAAACATGGAGAAAGTTGTTTTAGCCTATTCAGGCGGACTTGATACAACTGCGGTAATCCCTTGGTTAAAGGAAACATACGGTTACGAAGTTATATGCTGCTGTATAGATTGTGGTCAGGGCGAGGAGCTTGATGGTCTTGAAGAGCGCGCACGCCTCTCAGGTGCTGCTAAGCTTTATATAGAGGATGTCGTTGATGATCTTTGCGAAAATTATATTATGCCATGCGTCCAGGCTGGCGCAGTATATGAGCATAAGTACCTCATGGGTACTGCTATGGCAAGACCTACTATCGCTGCTAAACTTGTAGAGATTGCTCGTAAGGAAGATGCAGTCGCTATATGTCACGGTGCTACTGGTAAGGGAAATGATCAGATAAGATTCGAGCTCGGCATCAAGGCTCTTGCTCCAGATATTAAGGTTATTGCTCCATGGAGAGATGACAGATGGCAGATGGATTCACGTCAGGCCGAGATAGATTATTGTAAGGCTCATGGTATTGATCTTCCTTTTGGA
>CACYKH010000013.1 GCA_902774915.1 uncultured Lachnospiraceae bacterium
GAACCCTCGCGCCGCTATTAACGACCTACTCACTTTCCAGGCGAGCCCCTTCAGCCACTTGGGTACTTCTCCAAATAACTGATTCGATAATAACTAACTATATTTAGTTAGAGCGGAGAGGATGGGATTCGAACCCATGTGCCCTTGCGGACAAACGGTTTTCAAGACCGCCTCGTTATGACCACTTCGATACCTCTCCAGAGTATTTTTACTCATTAAAAGTAGCCGCCTTTTTACTGGCGAGCTCATCTATAATATCAAAACTAAATATCTATGTCAACACCTTTTTTCCTATATTTTTATATATTTTCAATTATATTTTCGCATAGAAAAGTCGCACCCGAAAGTGCGACCTATAATCCTAGTATTATCTTTAAATAATCTTGCCTTTGATCAACTATTGCATATATTGTAATAATCTTTCTTTCTTCATTTATTTTGTAAAAGATAATATCTTTTTTTAATACAAGAACTCTAAACCCTAAACGTCGAATTTCAATATCTCTTGGAATATCACCAATATTTGGATTATCTCCAAGTGTCATAATAGCATCTTCCAGTTCGGAAAGTTTTTCTAATGCCACATCTGATCCAAAACTAAGCGATATATACATTGTTAGGTTTCTTATTTGATAATCAGCCATACGAGTTCTTATCACTTCGTACTTCAACTCACGATTCCTCCCTCAGTTGTTTACGCAGCTCATCAAATGTATCTTTGATAGGAGACACTCTTCCATTCACAACATCTTCCTCAGCCTTGGCAAGCATTTCTAACAATTCCATTCGAGCTTTCATATGTTTATACATCTCATATGATAGAGATACCGTATCCCCTCGTCCATTAACTGTGATTATAACCGCCTCCTTTTTTTCTCTACATTGTTTAGATATTTCATTATAATGATTTCTTAAATCCGCTGATGGTCTTATATCTTCCTGAAGATTCCACATAGTAATTACCTCCATTTATTTTAGATATATTATATCATAATATGTCTATAATTCAAATGAAGATTTATCTCTATTTTCTTTTCTTTAGATGAAGGTTACAAAGTATTCCCGCTCCAGATAGCATTAAGATAATAACCACTTTAAGCAAAGCATATTTATCATTAGTTTTGACAGATGCACTGCTAGTTGCGGCGCCTACTATTGTCTTTTTCAAAGTTACTGACTGCTCTTCATCATCAATATCTTCATGTTTTGCCACAAGTCTTCCATCAGAATCAAACAATCTTTCAAATACAACATAATCTGAATTTTCTAATCCAGATACATCAAATTCAAAAGTAACATCTACCGCTCCTCTTGTTGACTCTGCTGTAAACTCTGCACTCGCCGTAACTTCCTCATTATTAATTAAAACCGGTTCACCTGTAGTCTTATCATAAAGAGTGCCTTCTACGGAGTAACTATCTCCCTTGATAACATTCGAATAACTCACTTTATCTATAATAGTAGCTTTTCCATCATCCGTTGTTTCACCCTCGCTTGCGGACGTTCCTATTTTAATAACGTGAACCGTCTGATTCTCATCCTTTGGATTCTCATGCTTTACAGGGAAAATATCTTCATTCTCATAATCTGTGTATTCGTTATCTTCATCTGTTCCATTACCTAAATATAAATATTCATAAATTACAATAGAGCTTCCTCCAAGATCACTTACATCAATTGGTTCAAACAAAACATCTACTGTTCCAGTCATTTCAAATATACTCTTCTGATAATCAGACTCAGTAGTAAAATGCGTCATGCTCGTAACAGGTCTTCCATCCTTTTCTAATTCCTTTATATTTCCTTCCTCATCTAGAAGCATCATCTTTGCATATAAAGTATATTCGGTAGAAGCACGTAGATATTTATAGCTCACCGTATCAACAATAGAAGCTTCCTCATCTATTGGTACTGTATCACATTTCGAATTCTTAACATGAGCCACCGTTCCAATTTCTGGCATAGGAACATTTCTTATAATTCTTTCATTATTAGAAGGATCGAATGCATCATATATCACCTCGTCCTCAACCATAACCTCAATTGGTGGTTCTAGTTGTTTTCCTTCATTAGCATCGCATCTTAACTCTGATACAATATACTTTCCAAAAGGAAGGGCTCCATAAGTTTCAACCGACTGCACTTCGCTTCCATCAGAAGTACAATTCATCCACATACCTGAAGTTGTGGCAAAGCCATTTTCATCTGTCGTAATAATGAGAGTCTCCCCAGTAAGTGCGCTTCGAACTTCAAACTGAACCCCGGCCATAGCTTTATCGCTTTCATAGTCTCTCTTCTCGAGTTTAATATCGCCTCTGATTATCGTATCCTTAACCGTCACATTTCCATCGAAAGTATCTTCATTTAATTCAACAACAAATCGTTCATCCAGTTCCTGATCATTATAAATTACTTCATTAATCTTATAGCCCGCGGATGCCTTTACTTCCTCTATTTGAATGACACCATATGGAATTACAATATTTCCATCGCTGTCTATATAAAATTCATCACTCTCGAATTCAGTCGAAAGATAGTCATCTGTTAAATAAGCAACATATCTTCCATTCTCGTCCTTGTGGGTTTCTATTACCCATCCTCTGTCAGCAACTATTTCTTCCTCGCCCTCAACCGGTTCTTTAATAGAAGAAATGTCTTCTGATGTTCTTGCATAAAAACTAATTTTAAAATGAGCTCCCTCAAGTGTAGATTCACCTTCTGTCACATTACTATCTGTAAACCTATCCAATTTCTCCAGATTTATTCCCGCAGTATGAGTTTTAGGTTTTTCATAAGATATTATGGCCGGACGGAAAGAATTGTTCATATAAACTCCAGCTTCTGTTTCTTCAAGTTCATCATAAGGAGAAGCTTGTGAATTCTGATACATTCCATATCCAAGATAATATTTAAAAGCTTCAAAACAGCTTTTTCCAGTTTTACTTGCGTAATAACCAGCATCATATATAAGACTGGCTCTTCTACCTTCGTTTAGTCCCGTTTTCGCAAAATGCTGCAACAGAGCTGCATCACTCATTCCAGCAAGGTCACTATATTTTGAACGGTAATATGTCGGATTAAAAACCGCTGAATAATCTATTCCCTCATAGACATAGGTTCCCTGCGCTGGAGCAGTTACAACAACTGAATATGAATTCTCATCAAGGTAATACCCTTTGCCTGCCTGAGTTTCTTTAATCGTATATGTACCCGAAGCAAGTCCTCCAAGATATCCATAACCAGCAGAAGATGTATTTATCTTTCCAACTTCTTTTCCAGAAGAATCATAAACTGTATATGCCGCCTCTAAACTATAGTTCGGATTTCCATCAGTAAAGGATTCAGAAGAACGTTTTATTATTTCTATCCCGCCCTTAAGATTTACTATAGGAACTTCTTCAGATGTAAAAGACCCTGATTTCGCAGCATTTGCCCCTAATGTAATTGATTTCTTATGGTTCACATTACAATTGTCATCCAACCTATAACCCTTTGACGGACTAGTTTCCCAACAATAATAGGTTCCTGCAGGAATATCCTGAATAGTTGATTTTGAAGTTCTGTGCCCATTACCATCAAGCAGATATGCTGTTCCTGATGAATCAGTCTCTAGATAATAAACAAACTTATTATCAGATGATGCCACCGTATATTTTGCTCCTTCCAGAGAATATCTTGTCGCATCCTGAGTATACAAACTATATGTAGCAACCGTGGATTTTTTTAAAGACACCGGACCATATGTAGTCTCCGGATCTTCAATCCTAATTGCATTAGATGCAGTCCAATGATCATAATCAACCGTTTTTGCTGTAATGTAATATTGCTTTTGTGGACCTCGAACATAACTCCAAGTGGACCCTTTTGTTCCTGCATATCCAGAAGTCTCTGTTGGCAAAGTGTACCCATTTCCAGTTTTAACACCCTGCTCATATAAATACACCGTGCTTCCAACCGGAAGAGAAATCGAACCATCACTTCCATCGACATAACTGGTATCCGATGCAGATTTCCTTAAGTAATAACTATATCCACCCTTTTCGGAGCTAGCGAGACTAGTAATATATACTCCCAAATAATTGCCCGAAGTATCGTAGGCCTCAAATACCACGTTATCGAAGCTTTTTCCTGTAAGGTTACCAACTTTTCTTAGCCCTAGATATGAACTGGACTTTGCGCGGTATATATAGTAATAGTAGCCCGCTGATACATTTGGATCGTATGCACCATATTCATTGTAATTGTCAAAGGTGTTCATTCTAATTTTTCCGCCTGCACCCTGACTATAAATATATCCATACCAGGTGATCAAATTGGCATGAGTCCACTTCCAGTTTCCTCCTGAGTCCTTTGACATCAGAAGCATGATATCTCCAGCTTTAGTCTTTTCAACTATGTCAGCAAAATCTCCAACATATCCCTCTGCAACAAATTCAAAATTTCCAGAAGCCTGCATTTCACTATAAAGAGTGTCTACACTTTCAGTAACAGCGACCTTGCTTCCACCTGGATATGTATTATAAATAACTCGTGATACCAGGCCAGCACACCAAACACTTCCAGCGTTAGGTGCATTATCAACAGTATTATATTGGCCATCAACAACACCAAAGGTTGATGTTATATAACTCTTAGCATTTGCCCACCAGCCGGCATTATTTTCCATAGGGTGTTTATTGCCCACGGATTTGTTCACAACAGCTGTCGCACCAAACACCATGGATCTTGAATTTTTAAAAGGAACTACCAAATCCATTATCTCGGCATCACCTATTGTTGCCACAGTGGGTTCGCCGATATCTCTATACTCCGCGTCTGTATTAGATGCCATCTGAGCATCACCTATTGAAGCTGTATCTGAATCAGCTTCAACACTTACGTAATTAATTACAAAATCTTTATCCAGCACAAAGGCTGCCACAAGGATTAAAGATATAACAAATAACAGTTTTATTTTAAAAGTCTTTTGCACTTTATCCCTCCTATATCTTAACAGCACTCGAACTGAATCTCGGCGATACTTATAACATCGCCTCTGGCTGCTTCTATTTTTTCATTTTTCCCAAGTCTTCTTTCATTCAAATATGTTCCATTTGTTGAACCTGCATCACTCAGCATTACAGTTCCCCCTCTTTTTTCAAGAATTGCATGAACCCTGCTGACCGATGGATCGTTAATATAGTAATCACACATAGTCTTTTTTCTTCCTATGCGTGTTTCACCTTCTATCAGATAAATTTCTTCACCTTCATTTAACGGAACAAGTTTTGATACCACGTCCGAATACTGTTGTACAGTCAACATGGTTGTATCTTTTTCCTCTTCGACTCTAGGAGATATTTCCTTAACTACAGGAACACTCTGAACCACAGGTTCGCGGGTTACTCTTGGCTCCATAACCTCATCTATTTCCTTTTTTTCTCTAAGAGAAATGACATCACTTGCCACATAAACAATTAAGGCCGCAACCATAAGAGCCGAAAATTTCAGAGATAGAATTCCGAAGAAAATAAATAGTATTAGGCCTATTATCAATGTAGCTATAGCGGCCGATACATAGAGAATTAAGGGATATTGAGGGGATTTTTCTTCGTCATCCATCTCTTCATTTATTGGTTCATCCAAAACCTCAATAGACTCAATGTCTATATTGGACTGTGGACGCTTTTTTTCTTCATCATTAAATAATTTGCAGAACATTTCCGGAGTAAAGTTTTCACCTAAAAACTTGCTATAAAGATCATATAGATAAACAACCCCTTCTCTATCCTTGTGGTCATACATGACCATTATTTCCTCAAACAGAGCCTTAATCTGTTCTTTAAAGCTTTTATTAGATCCAGGAACATAAGGAAATATGTGTCTTGAATTATCTGAATCAAACAAAATATATTTGATATCTATAACTAAATTATCTGGCTTCAAGAGAAACCTTCTCATCTCACGTAAACAGTTCTTCAGATCTATTACCAGACTTTTTACTTCTTCCATGGTTGGAATACTTTTTCCATACCGATTTGCTAAAACACTAAGACCATCTATTTTTATATATAGATTTCTCTCTCCATCAAACTCACTGATTTCCAGCGGTGGAATAAATTCCAGTTTATTATGAAGTAGCATCTTTGCTTCGTAGTTGTCTGGCACATCAACATCACTAATCTCAAAATAGTTACTAATACCCTTACTCTTCGCATAGATCATCATAAAGCTGCCACCTCCTGAGTCTTCCTGTACAAACATCTACTTCTCTACTACTACTCACACTATTCGTTCCGTATATTTTCAGCACCCCACTGCATTTCGCTTTATGGCTACTATAACTTGTCCCAACGCTCGCCGATCCAATAACAACCCCACCTGTATACTCTCTACCCGACAAATAACCCTCTACGGAATCATTTCTTATATTGGTTAGTGGTATTTCATAAAGCGCCACATTCTCCTCTGCAATGATGTAGCCTCTCTCATACGAAAGCATTAATCCCATGATGGTAAAAAAAATACCAAACAAAACTATGGGAACAATAAAACTGGCCTCTATGGTCATATAACCTTTATTATTCATAACTCGTCCTCTTTATTTCACTCTGAACATTTAGAGCAGGGAGGAAGTTCTGTATCACTTAGCTTTACTCTCGAGACAGTCCTTCGAAGTCTTGAACAGGATCTGCTGGAGTGATAGCACTCCCCATCTTCCGTAACAAAAACAATGGAACCTTCTCCTCCACAATAAGTGCAGGCTCTATATCCATTTGATTTTGCAGTTTCGACATCAGAAGATGTAATGGAAGGCATTAAATATGTACAGCTTCTGGATTCGTGATATACCTCTCCATTTTCAGCCACATAAACATAACGACCGTCGTTCTCGTCTTCATCACTTCCAGTTCTATAAACATCTCCCAGGTATGCCCTTTGTCTTATATGCTCGGTAACTCTTTTCTTAAAATGCCCAATAATCGGAGCATTTACACGTATATAGTAGGTTGCATATATATCTATATAACCTTCGTCGTCCGGAAACTGAGAGCCTAAAAAACTGACCCCATTACTTCCACCTACTATAAATTTATCCAGGAGAGCTTTTGAGTCTGCATATTCCTGAAACCTGAGCATTGCCATTGGATAGTCCATAATCTCTGCTTCTTCAAAACAATCTGTTAAATAAGCATATTCAGCCATATATTCAGCTGTCTCTATCACCCCTTCATAAACCACGCCTTTTACCGTATATATTTCAGTCATAAAAATAAGCGCCAGCATGGTAAAAAGGAAAAGGGGAAATGCGACCGCCGCTTCAATTGATACAGCACCTTTATTATTCATATATTTCCCTGCCACTAATATTTTTAAACTGTCAGTGGATTCTCATGTACGCTATGATGGAGGCTTCGAGTTAATATTTTCTGACAGTTTAATAACCAGTTTCTTCATGTATATTAAATTCTTTTGATCCGTAACCAATATCTGCATTTACTCCAAATGCAGTAATTGCATTTTTCATTCTGAAGGTCGTATCTCCACCTTCTAATTCAGGTTGTGTAACATTCATCTGCATAAGATCGAGCATTCGGTAATACATATCATTCCCTTGGAGAGCTATAAGAATCATCAAGTACTCCTTATAGTCCAGTCCTGTTTCGTCATCTGAAGTTTCTCCCTCCAGGCTTTCCAAATTTGAAAGACTATGAAAATCTGTAACCCAGGTTTCACTGGATTTTATAAATGGAACTTTATGATTTCTTAGAAGGCGATAAACATCAGCAATTGATTCAATATACGACCAGCAACCTGCAAGCAAGTACTTAACCGGTTCCTTGGCTCCCGGAAATTCTATAGTCAGAAGCGTTGCTAATGTTTCACATTTTTTCATCTTCTGTGAATCATTTAGTATATAGGCAAGATTAAACCCGAACCTGATAAGTAAAATTTCATTTACTACCTTTTTGTAATTTTTTGCATCCGTTTCCTCTCCGCCCACAATATATTCCATTTCAAGATTTAAGTACGTATCATCATATTTCTGATCTGTTAGGCAGTTAAAGCATCCAGCACTGTACATTACCGCCTCAGCGTTAGTCACAAGATTAGTTGTCCAACCATGACCTTTTACAGAGTCTATTTCCATTCGGTCCAGATCATCGAACTCAGTTTTAATTTCATCTATAAAATTCTTAGGACGGCCAGCTGACGGCAACTCTGCATCTTTAACAATATTTGAACTAAGCGGTGCGTCATCAGGAAGAATCAGGGCAGGAATCCCAAACAGAACATATGTTTTTAATTCGTCCCTTGGATCCTCCACTGTGATTTCTAAAGATGAATCCTCCTCGCCATCCACTTCATCGCTTTCTCCCGATTCATCCTCCTGTTCAATTTCTGCGGAGTTAACATCACTATCTATTTCGTTAATCGTTTCATTATCTATGGGCTCATCCTCTCCATTTGTTTTTTTCAAAATGTTATCAACGGTATATTCAACTACCTGATATTTAAAGTTATCTTTAATCTGAAGCTTGAATTCGTCACATGTGTTATCTAGAATCCCTTTCGTTCCAGAAAGCTCCACACTGTTAACCGAGAATCCTTCTCCAAGGTCAATTTTCAGGCAGTCTTCTATACCCTGCTCCATCGCTCCTTCACCAGAGCCAGAAGCATTTTTATCTAATAGAAGGATATGGTAACGATCAAAAATAAACCTGTTATAATTTGCTTTTTCACTAGACATTGCGCTACTTACTGCAGAAACAGCTTTAGTCTTTGCGCCACTTTCATCTGTGATCTTCATAACCGCAACTGTGATAACAAGCATTACAACAATCATCAAGGTTACAAAGACCGTTACATATCCCTTATTATTCATACGCTTAACCTCATTAACATTACCTATCAATTTCAACCTGTTATAGAACTTGCATTTTCACTTATTGCATTCCAGATTTTTGCAACAAGAGAGGTTGCCTGAGTTTTGAATATTAATACTAGACCTATCAAGACAACCAATATGAGTATGACCTCAACCACCGCAACTCCTTGATTATTTTTAAAAGTTTTTTCCATAGCACTTACCTCCTAATTACATTCATTGTTATTTCATTCCAATAAATGCCGGGTACATGACTACTATAATAACCAGCATCATTAGCATCGCTGAGGGAAGTAATAGTTTTTCGGAGGCCTGTTCTCCCTTTTTTCTTACGTTTTCTTTTTTAAGGAAGTAACTGGTCTTAACTTCTGTATCCAGAAGCTTTAATAGGTTAGAATTGCCCAGTGTTAAGTTCTGACTTATCAGTGACATTAGCTTCATATATTCTTCCAGCCCTATCCTTCTGCCCATTTCGCCATATGCCTTACTTTCAGAAACACCGGATTCAACCATGTTCATCGTAAACTCCACTTCTTCATATAGGTACTTGCATGGTTCTGTCCTTACTGCAGCAACCAAAGACTTTCTTAATGTAAATCCCGCTCCCATATAAATTGTCAGTCTGTTTACGAATCCGTAATATGCGTCTCTTATTTCCTTATCTCTATTCTCCCCTTTTTCTTTCAATTTATAGATTCTGTAATAACTCCAAATTCCAATAATTAATAATCCAAACAATAAAATATATGTAGATCTTTCTTCACTACTCTCAACATCACGACTTACACGTACATTTCCCACCTCTTTTGGTAATACAAACTCATCCTGAGACCTGTTCTCCTCTTCAATATCAAGTATTGCCACCTTTGCCTTTTCTGAGTCACTTAATTCTGTTTTATTAATAACAGTTACCTGTTTGTGGTATTCCTGTTTATGTTCTTCGTCTTTTATAGTCGCAGTTATATTTACAACTGTTGGGGCTTCTAGATCATCATTCTCAACTATTCCATCACTTCCAATTATGGTCATCAGATCGGTTTCCCAGGATATTCGCAAGAAACCACTTTCATCGACCCTTGGAAAATTCAGGTCAGAACAAATATGTTCTCTATCTTTATTTTTACCAAGCATTACTGAATCTATATATTTCTTAGTTTTTTCTGCAGCTTCCTCAAATTCCTTTTCCGTAAGCTGCCGTGGTTTTATTTCTAGTTTGAAGCTTTCCATTTTGTCAGAGCCACCTTCCTCCAACACCACATTTATAAATGATGAAGAATCTCCGATCGAAGGTCGCTCTACAACATATGGATCTTTTTTCTCTTCAGGAATAAAACTAAGTACACAAACAAAAACCAAAAACACAACCAAAACCAATAAAAGGTCGTATATGTATTTAGTCAGTCTTGTTTCTGTTTCATAATCCAAAGAATTCACATTTAATGTTTTTACTTTTCGTATGTATCCCCTTATCCTATTCCTAAAGGATGCACTCAAATGACACTCAATATTTCTGGCCAGCCATTTAAGTGGATTTCCTCCATCCTTGTATTTGCTATAGTTCTTCTTGCTGATCATAGCTAGCAGCAGGATGATCAAAACAAGTGAAAATGAAATGTATCGAACCATATGTATCTCCTTCCTTTTAAATATTTATTTCTACGATCTTTTTTCCCAGATAATCCGCAAAAACATTTCCGCCTAGTATTAAGGTCATGAGAAGTCCACCTACTACATTCCCATACAGCGGACTGAGAAACCCAACGCTGGATATTCTCAAAAAAAGAATTATTAGAGCAGGCATGAAGGTCATTATCTGTTGTTCAAATTTCTTAGATGCCACCATAACCTCAAGTTCGGCATTAAGCTCAATCCCTTCGACCAGCCTGGTAACCGTCTCACTTATAATTCTTATTGCATTTCCTCCGGTCTTTTTTATCGTTGAAATCACTTCTACAAAGTCATAAACCTCGCGAATACTATATTTCTTTGCAAAGCCAGACATAGCTTGTTCGAGAGGCATGTTCAAATCCATTTTTCTTTTTACAAGCCTGATCTGCTTTACTATTTCTGAATTTTCTCCATATAGATCTCCCATTTCTTTTCCCGCAATGAAAAGAGAGTTCTCAATAGTATTCCCCGCTTCAAGGGCACTTTGCATTGCCGTAAGCAGACTGCCAAATTGCACCAGGAACTGATTACGCCATTTTCTTTCAACACGTTTTAACTCCACCCTATAAACGTATACTCCGACTATGGCGCCGGGGATGAGTCCCAGGATGTTCTTATAAAAAACAAAAGCAACACCAACTGCGAATATGGCAGCCTTTACGACACTCCAAACTGTCCCTCTTATTCTTGGCATTTACACATAACCCTCTCTATAAACTCTTATCAATCCTGCATTCATCAGCTTCGTCAGATTCTTTAAGTCATTAATCTTCCTAAGCTCGCCATCTACTTTTTCTTTGCTATCTTCCTTTTCTTCAAATCGGTACAGCTCTCTTGTAACTATTTCATCTTTCTCCATACCTATTACCTCTCGTATTTCAATTACCTTTCGGGATTTATCTCGTAGTCTCGCCAGATGAACAACAATATCAATTGCAGATGATATCTGCTGTCGAACTGCCTTAAGCGGAAGATCCGCTCCCATAAGAACCATGGACTCTAGTCTCAGAAGCATTTCATGAGCTGAGTTCGCATGCCCGGTTGATAAACTCCCATCATGTCCAGTGTTCATGGCTTGAAGCATATCGATAGCGGCTGCGTCTCTCACCTCTCCAACTATTATTCTGTCTGGTCTCATACGGAGACTGCATTTAATAAGATCGCGGATAGTGATCATATTGCGACCCTCTATATTTGCGTTCCTAACCTCCAGCCTCACCAGGTTATCTATCCCATTTATTTTTAATTCTGCTGAATCCTCTATAGTAACTAATCTTTCTTCGGGTGGGATAAATTCAGAAAGAGCATTCAAAAATGTTGTTTTTCCGGCACCGGTTCCTCCAGAAATAAAAATGTTGTATCCGGCCTTCACGAGCATCCCCAAAAACTCTGCTGTCTTCTTGTCTATTGCGCCCAGTTCGATCAGGTTTTCCATTCCCATCATTTCACTCGGAAATTTCCTTATAGTAACAGCCGCTCCATCAACGGATACACCTTTTAAAACGATGTTCACTCTTGATCCATCATCCAGTATTAAATCGACTATCGGATTGGTCTCATTGACCATCCTGTTTGCGCCACCTACAATCTGCTGTATCACGCTCATCAGTCTTTCACTGCTTTCAAATTGCTTTGTAGTCTTATATATTCTTCCGGCCTTTTCATAAAATATTTTGTCAGGACCATTTATCATGATTTCTGTTATTTCGTTGTCCTCCAGAAGCTCCGATAAAACGTCCAGTCTCCTTATGGAGTTAAAAAGTTCGTTCTTCAGCTCAACCTTTTCTCTTAGAGGAATGTAACCCTGAAAGGACTCTGCAACTATGCATTCATCTATCAATCGGCTTATATCTTCATCTTTTACCTCTCCTGAAAGATCTATACTTTCCATTACTTCCTGCTTCAGGCGGTTCTTTATTCCATATTCCAATTACTTAATAATCACCTCCATCTTTACTAAGCTCCCACAATGTTCTTACCATCTCCTCACTGTTTGGCTCCGCATCTGGAACATCAACCTTTACTATTTTTGTAATGACATTTCGAAGTCCCATTTCCTTAAGCACCGATAGAAAAACTTCTATTTTACCAAGTGAAATGTCATCTCTAAGCACAGGCATATATATCGTTTCAAAGATTCCGAGAATTCTCATGTCGCTTATCGCTGCCGAACCAAAATCAAAAACAATTGTTGTATATCTCCCAGACTTGAGAAGAATAGACACAAGCATTTCCATATCCTCCAACAGAACATCAAGCGTATCCAGATACGACGTCGACGGCTTCAGTACCTGAATACCATCTTCGCATACAGTCTGCTCGGCTATGACTTCTTCAAGTTCAGGCGACTTGGATTTGATAAGATATAAAATGTTATTACTTGAATGGTTTATTTTGTTTGCGTAATTTTCCATCGACACATAGAGTCCGCCTCTCACCCCGTCGTCTGCTGCCAGCGCCCTAGCCAGCCTGCTTTTTCCACATCTTCCCAGTGGAGAGAATACTGCTACAACTGTAGATAGATTTCTTGGATCCTTTTTCTTTTCCGTCAAAATCTGACTCAGCGATCTACATATCAACTCCACATCCTGATATTTGAATATGAAGGCACTATCAGATTTTTCTATCTTCCAGCCGTCAGAGGAATCCCGGTACTGTGATAACGGAACCGTTCTAACCCCCTGGTATTCATATCCCTCTTCTGTTTTGTCACAGGCTGAAATGTCATCTGTTATTACCAAATCCAGATCCTGAACACTCAGATAATCTTTGATGGCTTTGTAGCTCGAGAAAACCATCATACTCAGCCTTTTGCTATTATCTGTATTAATAAAGTCCATTAGTGCTGTCGCATAGTCCAGGTCCTTGTCACAAATACCTACTTTGTAGGTTTTCATTACCAAACCTCCTTTCCCGAGGTGATTAACGCTAGGTTATCATTCATAAGGTTTAGTCACTACCAGCGAAATGACGAGTTATGTTGCGCAACAAATACCAGCATTTTCAGGATAGAAATCGCAGAATTTAGCCGTTTATCAGGATTTCAACCCCTAAAATGCTGGTATTTGTTGCGCTTTTTTATGACGGAAATTGATTATTTTTGAATTTTTGAATGGATTATCAGAGAATCAGAATAGATTTTTCAGAATCAAACAGCATAATTAACAATACTGTTTAGTAAAAAAGACGAAACGATTTGTTGCATCTCCAAAAAGGTAACTACTTTATGTAAGCTAAGGAGCAACAAAAAAGAACGGAAACCAAAGATTTCCGTTCTTTATTATTTTACTTAATATTAAATTCTTAATCTTCAGGAATTATTTCTCTTCCTTCTCCTTGATATACTTGTTAAGTGTATCAACTACTGTATTCAGGTTGTATGGCTTTGCAATATAGTCATCCAGCTGATTCTGCATAATACGTTCTTTATCACCGAACATTGCTCTTGCAGTTACTGCGATAATAGGAAGTCTATCCTTCTTATTCTCAATCTCAATCTTACGGATTTCCTGAGTTGCTGCAATACCATCCATAACTGGCATCTGTACATCGAAGAGAGCTGCATCGTATTCTTTTTCCTTATAAAGCTCAACAGCCTTTTCACCGTTCTCAGCTATATCATATGAGAAGCCTGCCATACCGAGGAGCTTTCCGATAACCTGCTGGTTAACTGGCTCATCCTCAGCAACAAGGATACGTGCGTTCTTTCCATTTGCATTGTTGATAGAATAAAGTGCAGGATCGTCCTTCTTAACTTCTTCCACAACCTCAGCCTCAGCTGCCTTAACAATCTTAACTGGAATCTCAGCAATAAATGTTGATCCTATTCCTTCTTTACTCTGTACAGAAATTGTACCGTTCATCAGTTCTGTGATCTGCTTTGAAATAACAAGACCAAGACCAGAACCACCATACTTACGTGTATCAGATCCATCTACCTGAGAGAACCTTACGAAAAGCTTACTCATGTTTGCATCTGAAATACCAATACCTGTATCTGCAACTGCTATACGAAGTTTTACAGAATCCTCTGTATCATCTATAGTAGCAATCTTAACTCTTACACCACCATCAGATGTAAACTTGATGGCATTTGAAAGAAGACAATTGAGTACCTGCTGTATACGCTGTCCGTCTGCACGAACAAGCTTAGGTATGTTGTTACCAAATGAAAGATCAAGGGCAATGTTCTTTCCGTTAGCTGCAGGAACATGAGCTGCAACTGTTTCTTCAATATAAGCCTTGATGTCACATGTTTCTTCTTTAATCTTGTACTTACCTGCTTCGAGCTTACTGATATCCAGGATATCATTGATAAGTCTGAGAAGGTTATCAGCACAATTCTTTGCTGTGATAAGGTTATCTCTGTAATCAGCCTGAAGATCATCAGCCATAAGTGTAAGCTGAATCATTCCGAGAATACCATTAATAGGTGTACGGATTTCGTGGCTCATATTTGCAAGGAACTCAGCCTGAGTTTTGTAAGCTGCATTTGCATCTGTGATAGCCTTTGAAAGCTTAGCCTCTGTTTCCTTCTGCTCTGTTACATCGATAACAACCATGTTAATGTAATCTGCTTCGGATTTATACATAACAGTGTTGAATACTTTTCCAAGCTTCTCCATTGTTATCTCAACATCCATCAGGTCACCTTCCTTAGTACCTGATGTATTGTAAGCCTTAAACCATGCATTTATATCCTGAAGAACTTCAATGTGGCTATCTCCAAGAACCTTTCCAACAAACTCTTCTCTATCAAGATTGAAGTAGCTTCCAAATGTATTGTTTGCATCTTCTACCTGATAACCCATTACTTCCCCTGTTGGGTCGATAAGGATCTTTGCCTGAGCAAATCCTATAGGAAGATTTTTGAAAAGTTTTCTATATTTATCACTCTGTGTTTTTTCCTGAGCCTGTTCAGATCCAGAATTAATGATGATATAAACTGCTACAGCCTGCAGAACAACCATTATAATTCCGACAGCCAGTATATTTCCTGAAACCAGCACTCCCACAATACCTAAAACAGCTATTACTGCAGCTGTTATAATGGCCAGTTTCTTTGGCTCCATATGTTTTAACTTATCCATTTTTGTACCCTCTCTATATAGTATTCACATAGGTGATTTTTCTTAACAAATCTCTTTGATTATATATGCTTTTTTGCCCTCGGTCAATTCGTTGTTTCCTTATTTTTCGATTTATTTTTACTCTTTTTTGTTATGTAAACAAACAGCGCTAAATACATAATCCAGCACACCGAACTGCCTATAATTCCAGCCTTCATTCCAGGAGGAAAATACTTCATTTCTACAGTATGTTTTCCGGCATCTGCCTCGATGGCGATAAATGCGCCCGCCACCTTAAATGGTTCAACCTCTTTGCCATCCACATAGACTTTCCAGCCCTCATCATATGGAACCGAAGTGAAGATATACTGGTTATCATCCAGAGTTATATCAGCCTTCACATAATCATCCTCAAAGGTTTTGATCATAGCAGCATTCTTTGTCATCTGACCTCTGAACTGTGCCAGGGCATCTTCATTAACTGAGGAAAGAAACATTGTTATGGATCCCGAAGGAGTGTAATTTTCATTGAAGTCCATATCCAGCTGAACAAGGTCTCCCTCTTTAACATCACCCAGGTCCAAAAGCTGGGACTGATATCTGCCGGAAGCCTGTTTAAGACCATTCAGACTATAAGTTACCTTGTCTACATAGTTGGCTCTGGCATTCACAAAATACCTTGCGGTTTTTTCAGCGGTAAATGTAATCGTTATGGATATGGTTTTTCCTTTTCCTTCCGAATAACTGATAACTGTTGGTGAATCTGAATCATAATTTGCTACACAGTTATTTCCTACAACCCCAAGAACAGGTCGTTCAGTCTCATAAATATCATCTTTCACGCCAGCTGCGTAATTTGCAAAGTGATTTAAGACCATAGCAGAATTATTGGTTTCATATGTCCAGTTATCAATGTTCCTTCGTACTCCATACATAAGAGGAAGTGCATATTTATTCTCGTATACTGTCATCTTCTCATTTACAACTACAGGGTCCATGTACTGAGTACCTGGATAATAGTTGCCGTTTCTTACGTATACATATCGAATACCAAACATATCGTTGGTAACAGGATTGCTTCCCAGGAACAGGAATTCATTTGCACCGGTATAGTAACCCATGTAAGACATTGTCTGAACCATGTCTCCACGAACCGTTGAACAGAAAGTACCAATACTTCTCATATTGCAGTAGGTATTTTCATCCATCATTATCGGATCAACAACATCTTCTCTGTAGAAAAGGTGTCCCTCTTTATCAGACTTTTCTTTTATCTGGCTGACGGCACTCTGCATCGTATCCGAATGCTGCATATAGTAATGACCATCGGCATAACCGTTACCGCCAATACCAAGACCAGCATTTACCAGAATCTCTACTATCACGTATATTCCAAGAATGATAGTATTGGCTTTCACGCTCATAAAGCGAGTGCATCTGGCAATAATAATGATTGCATAGACCACAATAAGTCCAAAGGAAACCATCATCATATATCTTTCAGGAATTATACCCTTCATATCTCCAAAATGATAACAGAGACCTAAGAATAAAGCCGTGAGTACTATTCCCACCGAAACACTTACAAGACTGGTTTTCCTAAGTTTTACAACTGTCTCATAACAGATAACAAGCAGCGTGAAAATATAAAGGAAGGAGAATCTATTTGGAATTCCAAACTGATTGTGGAAACCATGCCAAATGAAATTCAGCTTCTCCTGATTCATGCTGATTATAAAGATTAAGATGAGGAGGCATTTGCCTATCTTCTCGCCAAGTTTAACCTTGTCAGAACATACAAAAATGAATAATGCAATCAGGCAGAGAGTTCCACAATATAGATTTGCATCTCCATCAAATGTATTCATTTTGATAGGTTTGCTGAGGAAGAAATGCGACTGTAATAACTGGAAGAAATTCTGGTACCAGTTCCACTTTGGCATAGGGGTTTTTGCCGTTGCCGTCTTCATAATAGCAAGATAGGCTGTCAGCAAAGATATGGTTGCCATACCCGCTGCAAGAAGCGAGCTTCCCGCAAACTTAAGACCATCAGTTATAAACTTCTTTGGATTTTTGTGCCCTGTGAAAATGAACCACAGGCATAAGAAAATACAAATAATAAATGAAATGTAATAGTTACAGTACATGCTGTAGAAAAGGGCTACGGAATAAAGGCGCATGTCGCCATTTTTCATGAGCCTTTCAAATCCCAGCATGATAAGTGGGAATACCATGATGCAGTCCAGCCACATGATATTCCAATAATAACCACACATATAATTGTTAAGGGAAAATGCCACTCCCAGTGCAACTATCATCATGTTGTTAGTTACCTTGCCTCTGCGACGTGAAAGGAAGTATGCAAATGCCCCTGAGGAAAATGCAAACTTAAATGCAACCAGTAAAGAGAAAAGACCAATAATGTTCTTTCTCTTCACAAAGAATAATAAAAGATTAAGAGGACAAGCCATGTAATATAAGAAGAGAGACTGGAAGTTCTGTCCCATTCCTACATCCCATGTATATTTGAGGCTTCCGCCATTTACCAGCTTATCCTGATAATCACTGAAGAAAGGTACATATTGATGTATGCTGTCCACAAGGGTAAAAGAGGTTTCACCAAATGGCGCAACCTTTGCACCAATCATCATGGCAAGCATAAATACAGCCGTAATGGTCGCGGCGGCAAGCCACGACCAGTTACGACCAAAAAATCTCTTTATGAAATTTGTGTCTTTTATTTCTGTATCTGTCATTTTAAAGATTCTTTCAATAGTTACTTTTTATTTCTTTTACTGCTCTGCAGCGAGAAGGTAGATCAGAGGTGAGTTCCAATAAATTGTTACCTCGTTTGTTGAATAACTCTGAGCATTATCTACGTAGCTCATTGCAGCGCTTTCCTCTGTAAGAACTGCTATAGCATATGGATCGTCCAGGTTTCTATCAGGTCCACCAACCAGCATACCTGTCATAGCCTGTCCTGCAAACTGTGATGGTCTGTGATGAGGATTCTCAGGATGGAAAGATCCATAACCAGTAACGAAACAATAACCAAGTGCATTTGTACCAAGGAGATAATCTCTCTGGCGCTTTGCAAGATCAGTATATGAAGCCTCGCCTGTCACCTTGCCTGCCATGTAGAGAAGCATACCATCGTTTGCAACTCTCATATTACTACCCCAGTCAAATCCGCTACCGAAGCAGAGATAATAACCTGTATTTTCTGACTGGGCAACCAGCTCATCTGCATATGTTTTGATGACATCTTTACCAATCTTAGAAAGATCTGCATCATCAGATTTCGCAAGGTCATAATTTGCATATAGACCAATGTCAGCCCATCCAAGACCTTCCTTAACATCGTCAAGGTTAGTGCCTGTTACAAAGTCTTTAGTTCCATCAACACCTGCGAGACAAAGCTCAGCAGCTGCCCAATATCTCTCGTCCAGAATATTCTTATCTCCGTATTCACCAGTAACTATATCCTTAGGATTTGAATAGCCCTTAAATGTATCCAATGATTCAAGATAATCCCAAGCCTTTTCAGCTGCTTCAAGAGCTGTCTTACTAAAGTCAGGATCAATATCTTTGTATGTTACAGATGCCTTTGCAAGGATAGCTGCAAAGTCTCCAGTTGCTGCAACTGAAATAGGAGCAAGAAGAAGTTCATCTGTCTCTTCCTGTGGAGGTACAGTCTCTGGGAATACAGCACAAGTAACCTTGTGATAAACACCGCCTGTTTCAGGGTCCTGCATCTTAAGCATCCAGTCAAGACCAACCCTCGTCTCATCCAGAATATCAGGGATTCCGTTTCCACTTTCAGGAATTCCCATCTGATCATCTTCTACGCCAAAATCTTCGTAGCTAAGAAGAAGATCGGCAATTGTCTTTGCAGTAGAAACAGTGTATCTACCGTAGTCGCCTGCATCATGCCATCCACCGCTTACATCCATCTTCTTGGACTCATCTCCGTAAACAGTAGCTTCATCAGTGTGACATGCCGGATGGTTGAAAGCATCACTATTTTCAATCTCAACACCACATCTCTGCCTATAAAGCATCAGTACTGTATCTGTGTAGATATCTTTATAAGGATTAGAGTTGATTTCAAATTTATAGCTTGCGCCTTCATTTGTGTAAACGTAGTATTCACCCTCTGTTTTAAATTCAGAGAAATCTGCTCTTCTTACATTCAGTTCAGCACCGTAATCATAAATAGGGTTGCCAAGCTTTCCCGCATAAACGGTTTCGTTTGTATTTGCATCACAAACAATAAACTCTTCATCATCGGTTGAATCCGTCTTTACAACTGCGATCTTGCTGTCATCTGGCTTGTAGCCCATCTGATCAATACCAACATTTACATAGCTTGGAAGAGCTGAAACTTCAATCGCATTAGATGCGTCCTTAACTTCAAGTTTAATATTATCAATATAAATCTTATGCTCTCCAGGATCAGATGACATATCCTCCATCTTACCCATGTTGAAAACAATACGTGGAGCTGGGTCTGATTCTTCAGTCATCTCAAAATCAACTGTGAAGTTTGTAACTTCTGGCCCGATATCAATTACTTCGCCCTGGTATGCATGATAATCGCCACCATTTATCTGGAGACGATATTCAAGCTTTCTCTCTATATCACAGGAAACATCAAAGCTATATGTATAAACACAGTTTTTACTGAGAGCAAATCCATCCCAGTAAGCCTGGTTTGCATAGTCCAGTCCACCGCAGTTTTTAATGTCCGCAACTAACTGACCTTCTTCATTCTTAAGCTCAAAGCTTCCGCCATTAGTATAAGTAACAAAACCGTTATCAGTTCCATCATCAAAATTGATATCAACTAATACATCTCCATCCTTTAGCTGAGCAGATTCATTAGCATCTGAGGAAGAAGCAAGGTCTTCAGCTGTAGCCGGACCTGTTCCTTTAAGACTGCTTTCAGTAGGATAAACTACCGCCTCTGCATCACCTGAAGTCGCAGTGTCAGGGGAATCTGTTTTTCCACATCCTACGGCGCCAAGGAGCATTATACATGTTACAAATAATGCTGTTATCTTTTTCCTTTTCATTACTACCTCCGTACCATGTTACTAGGCATAATTGATCACTTCATGAAAGTCCATGTCTCCTCCAAAGATTGAAAGAGCACTTCCAATGGTCACATCAATTTTTCCTTTTCCAAGTTCCTTGATGGTATCCATATCTTCAAAGCTTGAAACACCACCAGCATATGTGATAGGAGAATCTCCCCTCCATTCTCCTAACATCTTAAGCAGATCTTTATCGACTCCACACTTCTTGCCCTCAACATCAACTGCATGTATCAGATATTCATCACAATAATTCTGGAGAAGATCCAGCGTTTCATGATTCAGCTTGGTATCGGTGAATTTCTGCCATCTATCAGTAACTATATAATATGATTCGTTTCCATCCGAATCCTTTTTTCTTCTGCAGGAAAGATCTAAAACCAGATGATCCTTTCCAACCTCTTCAACCAGACTTTCAAGCCTGTCATAATCTATCAAGCCATCTCGGAAAACGAAGGACGTCACTATAACATGGGAAGCTCCAAGCTTCAGGTATTCCTGAGCATTCTCGATAGTAACTCCACCGCCAACCATAAAGCCCTGAGGATATTCCTTCATGGCTTCAGCCGCAGCACGGATATCCTCCATATATTCTTTTGTCCCAGCCTTATTAAGAAGTATAATGTGTCCGCCCGGCGCATTACAGTTTCTATAAAGTCTTCCAAAATAACCCGCTCCATGTTCGGAAACAAAATTAGTTTCAGCACCCATCATATCATCCAGAGTGCCGCCTACTATCTGTTTTACTTTTCCATCATGAATATCTATGCAAGGTCTGAATTTCATAGAATAACCCCCATCCTATCTCAAACTTTCTTACTGTTTAATAGCATATGGATTTGCATATGCCTTCTTCAAATCCTCATTTGTATTATACTGCTCCTCAAGGCAGAATTCCTTCGACCAGCACATATAATAAGCCCAAGGAACTCGGCTTTCAGATAGCATTTGAATGTCAGGAATATAGCCGACTTCTGTAAGAGCTGGCACCTTCTTTGTAGTAGTATTGTTTATCAGCTCTTCGTACTTAGCCTTATAATCCGTATACTCTTTTCCTTGAAGATAAATGTCCCAGCCAATTACATCTACATATTCATCACCAGGATAGGACTCCTTTGTTGGAGAACTCCAAACCCAAAGTAGATTGTCCAAATGATATTTATTTACAAAAAGATCGTACATAAGGATGTACATTTCCTTGGCTACTTCGCCACCCTGTGCACCCCACCAGAACCAGGTACCTTCCACCTCGTGTAAAGGTCTCCACAAAATAGGAATATTCTTTTCGTTAAATGGTTCAAGCTCTTTTGCGATTCCCTCCAGGTCAGAATAAAATGCATTCCTCTCGGGTGTTCCTTCTATCAAAACCTGTCTTGCATCAAAGTCTGTATTCTTTGAATAAAACGCTTTGTCTCTTCCTCCTATTGGAGAAAACCAATGAAAACAGAAACAAAGAATAGAATCTGTTGTCTCTGCAATTTTCATTGCAGTTTTTAAAGTATCTCTGTTTTCATAAACCTCTGTAAGACAAGCCTCGTCCGCATCATCATAATTAATATTTGGGCTGTACGAAAGCAACTCAAAACCCACCACCTTAGGAAAACTTCCTGTAAGGTCGTGGATATGATGATATTCTTCCATTGGATTTGTCTGGGTATGCTGTCCTGTTAGAATTGCATTTCCTGCTGTATCAGCAAGATATGAAAGAAGATCCTTTGCTTCTTTAATGGCATTTTTATTTACTGGAATTTTATCGTAATTCATAAATGTCCTCGTGATTTTTATTGAAATCCTATGTCATTATATTACAATTTTTATTCTTTAACATCATCAATTGTGAGTGTTCTAAGATCGTCATCGCTTATATTTTCTATCTTCACAATACGTGTTGCCTGACGTGAAATGCATCGTTCAAGATAATTCCTTGCCTCACGTGCATTTGCAAAATTTTCTTCATGAGCTTTCGCTTTATCAGTAAGGAACTTTTCAACAAAAGCAGCAGACTCGTCGTTGGTTGCATATTCCTGCTTCTTTGCCATATCATTAAATATCTTCGTAAGCTCTTTTCCTGAATAATCACTGAAGAAAATATATTTATTAAATCTTGACTTAAGACCTGGATTTGAATTAACAAACTCTTCCATCTTATCTGTATAACCGGCAACGATTACTATCAGGTCGTCCCTGTTATCTTCCATAAGCTTAAGAAGAGTATCAACAGCTTCCTGTCCAAAGTCCTTTTCGTCCCCAGCCTTGGTAAGAGTGTATGCCTCATCAATAAAAAGAATTCCACCGATAGCACTTTCAACAACCTCGGCTGTCTGAGTTGCTGTCTGTCCAACATAACCAGCTACAAGACCGGAACGATCAACCTCTACCAGCTGTCCTTCACTTACAACACCGAGAGATTTATAAATCTTTGCCAGAAGTCTGGCAACTGTTGTCTTACCGGTTCCTGGATTACCAGAGAATACAAGATGAAGAGTAATATCCGGCTGCTTCATTCCTCTTTCTTCACGCATCTTACGAATCTTAACTAAGTTAATAAGATTTGTAAGGTCCTGCTTAACTGACTTAAGACCGACAAGAGAATTCAGCTCTTCCATTAACTGTTCCAGAGTTTCCTCCGGCTCAACATTCAGACCTTCTGCAGCCATTGCATTTGAAGTCTTTATCTTGTTATCAGATGCATTCGTCTTATTTACATTACTGTTTACTGTTTTGTTTGTAATGTCATTCTTTCTATAATTCTTGTTCTTCGGATTTCTCTTACTTCCAATTCCATCCGTAAAGTAAAGACCATACTGTTTTAGGAAATCATCCAGCATAAGAGAGTAGTTTGAAAGATTACCAACCTCTGTAACTGTCTCCCCATTTATTGCAACAAATGCCGCTCCAAGATCCTTGTAAAGATCCACAACTTCTTTCGCGATTGGCCTTCCAGCTGGAGACTTTACAGAACCGTCTGTAAGATCGTTCTTTATAATATATAGAAGACATCTAGGAGGTGTGTTTATAAATTCCTTGTCCATGCACTTGCCGTACTTGAAATTCAGGAACTGGGAAATAGACATATAAGTTCCCAGATACTCCCTGATGAAATCCAGTTCAAGTCTTCCGTCAGTACCATCAGATTCAAATAAAAATCCAACATACTGAAGAAGATTGTACTTAAGCATTTCTCTAAGTGTCATTCCAGTACTAAGTGTTAATGACGGATTAGAATTCTGCACATCATCAATTAATTTATATGTCGATTCTATTTTGTTTTTTAAATTGTAATCAACCATTTAAATCTCCCTCTAGCCTTCGTTACTAATTATGTCCTTCACTATTTCTATAAGCTGCTTCTCATCATTTAGTTCCGGCTCCTCCAGAACCTTATCCAAAAGATAAGAAAGTATCTCGCCCATTCTTGGTCCTGGTTTAACACCAAGTTCTATCAGGTCTTTTCCATTAAGAGCAAGGTCTTTCACACTGAGTGCATTTCCTTCCTCGATTACCTGATCATGATAACGAATGATATCTGCAAGCACAGCTTTTCTTTCTTCCAATTTATAATCGCTCTGCCCTTTCATATCCGCCTGTCTGATATCAAGGAACATATCAAAATATTCGGCACCCATCTGACTGAGCATTCTTCTTACAGGCTTTACTGAATTCACACCCTTGATCCCGTAGTCATGCCAATAAACCAACTTCTTAACATCGCGGATGGTATCATTATCCATTCGAAGTCTTCTAAGAATCTCGCCTGCTTTTTTCTCTCCGTACATAGCATGCATTTTGAAATGGTCTCTGCCATTCTCGTCAGTTGTTTTGCAATCTGGCTTTGCCACGTCATGTAGAAGAGCTGCATAGCGCATTACTTTCGTAGGCTTCACATTGCGGATAACTTCTATAGTATGTCGGCCAACATCATATTGATGATAAGGCGTATTCTGCTCTGTTTCGATCATGCAGTCGAACTCTGGAAGCACCTGAGCGGTTATTCCCAGTTCATACATATCAATTAACTTCTCTGGATGATCAGAGAGTAAAAGCTTAGTAAGCTCTGTTTCGATTCTCTCAGCACTGACCTGGTTCAATTCTTCGGCATGCTTTGCCGCCGCATATCTTGTATCTTTATCTATTTCAAATCCAAGCTGTGCGGCAAATCTTACAGCTCGCATTATTCTGAGCGCATCTTCATCAAACCTGTCATCCGGATTTCCAACACATCTTATAATGCCCTTTTCAAGATCATCTACTCCACCATATAAATCAACCAGACCATTCTCATTACTATATGCCATAGCATTAATAGTGAAGTCTCTTCTTAGCAAATCCTCTGAAAGGTCTGACGTGAAAGTAACCTCGTCCGGTCTTCTATGATCAGTATATTCTCCATCTATACGGTAAGTTGTAACCTCGTATCCATTTCCCTTGATTAGTACAGTTACTGTACCGTGCTGAATACCTGTATCGACAGTTCTGCGAAATATTTTCTTTATATCTTCTGGCTTTGCCGAGGTTGTTATGTCCCAGTCATTTGGCTCACGTCCAAGTATACTGTCCCTAACACATCCACCTACAGCATATGCCTCAAAACCAGCCTTCGATAATTCATCTATTATTAAATTAACATCCTGTGGTATCTCTATCTTCAACATACGTTTAATTATAACAAGAACAGAACCTAAATTAAACCAAAACAAAAAAAATAAGTCAACGGGACCTGACCCCGTTGACTTATTTTTCGTTGGAGATGACAATCTTGCCATCCACAATATCTACTTTAACTCTGTTTGTATCTATTCCGGCGGCCTCTCTCATTTCGGCTGAGAGTCGAACTCTTCCGGCCTTATCAAGAATGGAGAATTCCTCGTGTGACATATCGGCGCTTGTTTCATGCTCGCCACCAGTATCCTTCATCTCATCTAAGAGGGATTCACCTGCCTCAATCTTTCTCTTGTATTCTTCTTTAAGAACTCGCTCGGAACTTACTTTACCATCAGATATCATTACAACTCGGTCAACACGGTCCGCAAGACTGATATCATGAGTAACTATGATGATCGTTATTCCCAGCTTTTGATTTAATTCTCTGAAAAGATCCTGAAGCATGATAGATGTCTTCTTATCCACTGCTCCAGTTGGCTCATCCATCAACAGAAGCTCTGGTTCATTTACCAAAGCAGCTGCAATGGCAACTCTCTGCTGCTCTCCACCAGACATCTGAGAAGGGAACCTATGAAGCTTATCTCCCAGACCAACCGCTTCAAGCATCTTGATTGCTCTTTGCTTCTTTTCTTTTTTCGACATATCCGAAAATAAAAGAGGCATCTCAACATTTTCAATCGCGGTCAGATAATTCAGAAGATTATCCGTTGTCTTCTGCCATACAAAACCAATATGCTCATTTCTGAACTTAGCCAGCTCGGCATCACTCAGTTCATTTATATTCTCACCATCATAAGCCACATAACCAGCACTAGGTCTGTCCAGCGCACCCAAAAGATTCAGGAGAGTTGACTTACCACTTCCTGATTTTCCAATGACAGCTAAGAATTCTCCCTTCTGAACTTCAAGATCAAGTCCCTGAAGAGCCATAACCTCAATGCCTTCTGATTTAAAAATTCGCACCAGACTGTCGCATTTTATATAAGGAGGATTTTCCTGTTCCTCTTCTTTTTGATGTTCAAATATTCTTGCTTCGTTCATTCTTTATTCCTTACAATTGTATCAATTTGTCTGCAAGTTCTTGAAGTCTCACATCATGTGTCGTCATTATTACCGTAATGCCTTCTTCTTCAGTCAGTCTTTTGAAAAGCTCTGCTACATAAATACCGGCACTTGTATCCAGCGCTCCTGTTGGCTCATCCGCAAAAATAAGCTCCGGATTAATTGCCATAGCTCTTGCAATAGCAACTCTCTGTCTTTCACCACCAGACAACTCCTGAGGGAAGTGCTTAGCCCTGTCATCCAGACCAACACTTGAAAGAACCTCCATGATCCTTTTATCTCTGGCCTTTTCGTCTGACACACCATCTTCACCTTTATAGCCCGCCGTTCTAAGTGCAAAGTCTATATTCTCATAAGCGGTCATTACAGGAATAAGCGCAACCGACTGAAAAACAAAACCGATGCGGTGACGTCTCATCTTTTCCTTTTCTTCCGTGCTCATCTGAGAGTAAGGTGTACCATCAAAATACACCTCACCCTCAGTAGCATCGTCCAAAGTACTAAGTATATTCATAAGGGTAGTCTTACCTGATCCAGATCTTCCCATGATCATTATAAGCTTTCCTTTCGGAAACTCATAATTCACATGATCCAGTACAGTAAGTACGCCACCATCACCAGCAGGGTAGGACTTCACAAGATCCTGTGTTACTAATATATTCTCTTGTAAACCGACTCTCATCTCATCCATTATGAGTCCTCTCCAAGCTTAAGCGCTTCTGTAATGTTTAATCCTCTAACAATTCTTCTTATCCAAACTACGCAGATCGCAACAACCAGTATCAGTACCAATCCCAGTCTCAGCATATCTCCGCCATTTGCATTGACGAACACTGATACCGAATGCTTCTGTGGCAGATATACTGCTGCAAATATTCTTGCAAAGAATTTAGATGCAAGAAGTCCGGCAATTATTCCGGCCACGATTGCCATGATAGATAAGAATGCCTGCTCGATAATGAGCATCTTATTAATCTCTTTCTTCGTAATACCCTGTGCTCTGTAAATACCAAATAGGAGTTCTCTATCTCTGATAGATGTTATCCAGTAGATCATATATCCAATGATACAAAGGATAAGTGCCACAAGGAAATCCGCTGTAAAGAGTCCATTTGTGATCTGAATTATAGCAGTTGATTTTTCTTCCTGTGTTTCAGTCTTCCAGGAAGTAACACTCTTTATTGTTCTTTTAGAATCACCATACGCCTCTAATACTTTTTCTCTAATTTCTTTTTCGTCTACTCCCTTACCAAACTTATCTGTACCTGTTGTTTTACCAACACTAGCCCAAACCTCGTAAGGAAGATCACCAAAGCTTGCGAGTGCATTTCCATAATTAGCCACAATCAGATAATTATTATGCTCCTCAATCTTTCCGTTTACATCAGGAGCGTAGCTATAGTTATTGAATCCCGGCCATGCATCTACAATGGCAACAACCTTATAATTAACACTTGCATAAGGATCCTTTTCGTTACAAACCGCCGGCTTCCTCATATATACGACAAGAGGATCTCCAACCTTAACTGCATACTTCTTCGCCAGACTCGATGAAATGATAATGCCATCCGGATCAGAAGCAAGTGCGTTCAGATAATTATACCAATGCTCTTCGCTAAGATTTTCTTTAAGCTTTGCTGTGGCACCAAACTCTTTGGTATTAATCGCCATAAATTCTATTTCGGTTTTATCCTTACCCTTGGCGCCAGCCTGTGCTCTATCTGTTATAAGCACCTTTGTTATGCTATCGAATGTTCCATCATCCTTTAGCCGGTTATATGCTTCGTAACTTGGCTCATGATATTTAAATCTATACGGAGCTCCAGGTGCACTCTGCATAAGCTGAAGTGGCCAGTTTTCCTGAATCCTTACATCAGCTCCACATTCATATTGAAGTCTCGCCTCTTTATTTGCATTTATAGTTCGTGCCATATTGGCATTGAAAACGCTCATGGCAACTGTCATTACAAGGAAAACAGAAATTACGCTGGATGCCTTCCTTGTTCTTAGTATCTCAAGTAATCCTGCATAGGTTACTGGTCCAAACTTCTTTTCTCCCATTCTGTATATGAGTCTTACAACGTAGAAAATAAGTCTGAGCATCAGCATTCCGCAAGCAAACAGGAAAAGAGTTGAATCAATAAAGATTACCGGATCAATTCCCTCTCCATTCAGAACCCCTATAGAAAGTGTTGATATCTGTCTGTTGTAATTGAAAAGCAGATAAACCGAAACTATAAGGAGAACAACATCAAGGAAATATTTTTCCCAGGTTGGTGCAGAAGTATTGCTTCTTCTGGTGCTCTTCTTTTTCCTAAAGGCTCCGAAAACAGGAATCATCATTACAATAACAGCAAGTAATGAACCTATCACTCCTGCAATTATCATCAGTAAGTTAAACCTATAATCACGAACACTGATCTCATTATGGATAAAGTGGAAGCCCATAAAATCATCTACTCCGGCAACCAGCTTTCCGAACAAGAATCCCGCTCCAACTCCCAGAGGAACGCTGACTCCAGCCAAAATGAATGACTGAATAAGGTACATTCCAATAAGCTTTGGTTTGCTAAGACCTCTGTTTCGAAGAGTCGTAAGCTCTCCTGCTTCCGAATCCACTATTCTTACCGCTATCATTCCGATGAAAATAAGAACTAAGATTATAAGCGGAAGAACGATAACATAAAGCATCTGACCTACAGATCTACTGTTTTCTCTATATGATTCAATTATAGGAGTAATATTCTCAACAAGATTTTCATCTTTTTTGTCGAACTGTTTTATTACACTTTCAACATCATATACATTGTCTGTGTTTATATATCTATAATCGAAACAAACATTTGTTTTATACATCACATCTTTTGGATGATCTTTTACGACATTACAGAAATCCTTCTTGTCAATAAATGCGACCAGACCCATTTCATCCAGAGTTCTATCCCAGAAATAATCATCTTCTTTTTCTGTGATGATACCGCTGACATAAAGAGAAAGTATAGGTTTATCTGTAACCTCATCACCATAAACGAGTTTTGCGAAATTAATAACCTCGCCTGGAACTATATCATATGCAGTCGCTGTGGTCTTGCTCACCAGACAAGGAATAGAATAGTCTGGTATTTCTGTCACTCCTTCAGTATATTTCGAAATATCCTCATAAAGGTCTGCACCGGATATAATATTGTAATGCTCTGAAATATCAGTGCCATTACCCATTCCGTCCTCAAGATAACCTATACCTATATGCTTTCCTTTTCTGTATGAATACTCTGCCTCAACAGCCTTGTAGTATACGAAACGCTGTGTAGAAACCACAGGGATATCCAGGTACTTCTTCCAGGAATTCTCATATGCTGATATTTCCTTATCTATTACAGCTGCTGGATCATCGCCTATATCTTCACCCTGTATATTTGACTCTCTGATAATGGTAGCTGGAAATAGCGCAGTAGACTCATACTGTTTTGTAAAGCCCCTCTGAATAAGCTTCATTCTGGATCCGTCTCTAAACATCATCATCAAAGAAAAGATCATGATGATAGAAATATTTCCTATCATAAGGCAAAGATACAGCTTATATTTATTTAAGATTTTTGTAAGTATGTACCTTATCATTTGAGTAACTTATCTCCTACTTCAACACCATCCATTATATATGTAGTACCAGTAGCAACTGTGGTTTCATAGATGGTTACATATTCCTTCACTATTTCTCCATTTTCAATCTTCCAGACATAATACAGATCCTTCTGCGCAAGCTGATCGTATTCTGTCCTTACACATGGACTTGGAACAACAACAACCTGTCTCATGTCTTTTCCATAGAATCTTACCTTGGCACCTTCCAGGTCATCCTTGGAAATCTCATCTTCTATACGGAAATCAAACTGGAATTCAACACCCTTAAAGAAAGGTTTTGAATAAGTTGAGTACTCCTGCTCACCCTGAGTGAACAAAACAAATCTTTCTTCACTTCCATTTATACCGAGGCATTTACCGTCCCAGCTATGTTCCTTGTTAAAGAGCGTTATATCCTCACCAATCTTTGGCATAGCATTTGGCATGGAAGGATCTTTTGAATCTACAATAACATGCATTCTGGTAAATCCATCTTCTTCCTTCCTGTATTGCTCCGTCATGATATATTGATATTTTTCAACTTTGGTACCGCGGGTAACACCGTTAGTATTTATATTTCCACTTACATCTGAATTTACAGAATAAACTGGTTCGCCATTTTGTCTTGCGTTGCTCAGATCAGTTAAAGACTCCTGGGCAATTGCTTTCTGAGCATTATATTCTTCCTTGGAATAATTCTCATTGTAATTCAGAATATCAAGTTCGCACTGTGTTCTTTCGGCCAAATACATGTTCTCGTGGATTGCATCTGAATCTGTTGCCATATCTTCTGCACTAAATTTTTCAGCGCCCTTTATAATCTCTTCCAGATCAGATTTATTCTTCTCATACTCTTTTCTGGTTTTCTCTCTTGATGTATCCAGGTCCTCAAGTGTGTCCTTAACCTCCGCTATATCAGCTACGCCAACATTTGTTTGAAGAGTATAAAGGCTGTCGCCTTCGCTGGCTTCTCCAACTATATGAAGCTCTTCGATCTTTCCTGAATAATCTGCCGTATATATTTTACTGTATGGATTTGCAATGCTTATGAATTCTGTTTCGCATTTTTCCTGGTAATCAGCAAGGCCTGCTGTTGCCTCTTCATAAGTTTTAGGGATGGCTGCTGTGTTTCTATAGTAAACCAGTTCGCCTTCTTCAAGACCAGAAATTACCTCTGTGTATTTTCCATCTGTTGCCCCGAGTTTCACTAGTCTCTTTTCGTCCGCACTGCTTCCCTCAGAACCTTTAACATAAACATACTCTTCATCATTTTCTCTATATATTGAGTCAGTTCCAATAGCAAGCTTTGGTGTGTCATCACTGTTCATAAAATAGAGAACAACATCTATTCCCATTGTCAGCTTCTTTCCAGGAACTTCAAACTGGATATATGGATTGCATTTTACTGACTTCGCATAAGATACCTCTTCATTTGTATATCTTCGCTCAGTGATATCTACCTTTTCGCCATCAATATAGGCCCATTTACTCTCGTAATCTTCAAAATCGTAATTATCTATTGTCTTTTCATTAGACTCTATATAAAGCTCATCTGGATCATAAATGATTGCAATGTTTTCATTTGACTCCACGTGATTTGATTCACTAAGATCCTTTACAAACGAAACATATCCAGAAATTGGTGCAGTAATTGTTTTTTCATCATCCTTTTCCTGTAACTCAGAAATCTCAGTTCTCTTACTGCTGATAGAATTATCTATTACCGCAAGATTATATCTCTGATTCTCTTGCTCTGTAGCAATCTCTTTCTCTTTTTCCTGAACACCATCATTATTCTCAAGATACTCTTCTATCTTTTTTTCATAGTTCAGCTTCTCAATAGTTTTATCTGAAACATTCTTAGTATTAGTTCTTTGTCTCCCGAGAGATGCAATCTCGTTATTAAGGGTTTTAATAGTTTCTGCGCTAGCGCTTGTTACACCTGTTGCTATAACATCGCCCTTTTTCACATAGTCTCCGATTGCAACGTTGAGTTCAGCTAATTCAATGCCCTCTCTTGCAATACATGGATACTCTCTTGGAACTACCGTTCCAAACATGAGTTCTTTCCTACCTACAATCCGCTTACTTACAGGTCGGTAAGCCGATTCAGCAACAACCGGTTCGTTTAGTTCTGGGACTTCAGCTTTAGAACTGCCACACCCTGTCATAAAAGAAAGCATGGAAATAATCTCAGCACATATCAAAATCGCAGAGATTTTGGCGCGGATTCTTTTTTTATTCTGTTTTCTAATCCGATACTGAAACAACATCGCCTTCCTCAAGTCCTTCCTTTATGATTATATACTGTCCTACATTGTCACCTACAGTAACCTTAGTTGCTATGAACTCTCCATCAACCTGCTTGTATGCATAGTCCTGAGTGTCCGTGAATATAACGCCCTTCTTATCTACATACAGTGCACCCTTTATTTCAGGAAGCTCCACCACTACCGTAAGATAATTATCTTTGATTGCGGAATCTCCAACCAGCTTAAAGTATACTTTTCCATCGCTAACTGCATCTGTTCCCGTTGCAACTGCATCTGTTTCTGTTCCATACTTGGTAGGGTCTTCAATAACCTCGACCTGATATTCGCTCATGAAAGTTTTTGCTGGACAAACATCTCCAACATGGAATTCCACATCTGTAGTAACCATTTTTGCATCACTCGAAGTAGCTTCATCTCCATTACCGTAGAAATCCATTACATAATAACCCGCATCATCTGCTACAGTTATCATTGGAGCAGCCACTATTAGGAAGCCATCCTGAACGGACTGATTAATGAATTTTACAACGCCGTCTTTTTCAGCAATTATATTAATGCTGTCATAGGCATCATTAACATCCTGAATGTGCGTATTTGCAAGTTCAATATCTTTCTCTAGAGCTGCAATCTCATCCCTATAGTCAAGAGAAGAATCTATCTGCATCAGTTTTTCGTAATGTTCCTTTTCTAAGGATGCCTCTGATTTTGCATTTTCATATTGTCTTAATTCTTTGGACAAACTTTCCGACTTGAAAGAGATTAGTGTATCACCAGCTTTAACTCTGTCGCCCACCGAGACATGAACCTTATCCAGTTTTGCTTCGTAAAGATTTTCAAGTTCGTCAGCTTTTTCTTTTTCTACTTTATAACTGGTTTCTTCATATCCCGCCAACTCTATTATGTTTTCATAAACTGGAGAAAGATCTCCCTTTTCGACTTCCGCCGTATTTCTGTCTACGCCGGCTTGAGAAAGCTCTCGCGGCAGACAAAGGGACTCCATATCGGATTCCCCGCAGCCCGAGAGCATAGAAAGAGACAGAAGCGCCACACAAATAGCGGCACATCTGCTCTTAAGTTGTTTAGAATTAATACTTTTAATCTTCATTTTCCCCATCACTTACTTCTACTGACTCTTCACCAGTTCCGTTTCCTTCGTAGTAGAATCCTATTGAATCATCCATGGAGCAAACTGAACCGTCCATTGCGTTTATGCTAACGCTTACAACCCCGCTCACTCCATCCTCATTAACATCCACATTATCACCATTTACGTTAAATTGCCATACTGGTATTTTGGAATATTCGCTTGTGTTTCCATCTTCATAATATGCGTCATACAAAAGGGCTCCACCATTTATGGTGAGTTCTTTTGGATCACCCAGCTTTTTAAGATCAAGCTTCTCCTCTAATGCATTCTTCAGAGATTCTTGAATCTTTTCAAAATCTAGAAGCTCAACATTTTCGATTACATCCTCAGTCTCGCTCATCATAACAATATCTACGCCATAAATACCTTTATCAGTAACCTTTATCATTCCAACATTATCAGTTGATATGATTGTATTGTCGCCGCTTTTTACCAAAGATGATGATGGGTCTTCAAGGTAAACAGCATAACCATTACGGGTTAATTTTGTATCGTTTGTACCATTTGCCGTATTTGCATAAAGTGTCTCATAAAAATCTTCATTATTTTTTTCCATCTTATCAACTATTTTATCTTCCTGAGCCGCAACCCGGCTTATACCTCTTGCTGATTGGACCTTTGTACTCTGCAGGGTTGTATAATAATCAGTATTTGAAAATGCCAGCCTTGTCATACTTCTGTCATCTATTAATGCATAGGTCCAAAGGCCTACTGACATATGAAACATTTCAGCATCTTCAGTTATATTATTATCTATTTCTGCTATTCCAAGGTTATCTTCTAAAAAGTCCTTAGCCTTCTGCTTAACTTCATCCTTGGTTAATGTACATTCATTTTTAATATCCTGTGTCTTCTCTAAAGTATCTCCATTTCCTTCATATACAACTGTTTTATAATCAGAACCAGGAAAAACTTCACTAATACTTATTGGATCAAAGAATATATATTTTCTACCACTGTTATAATCAAAAGCATATATGAGTCCATAACGTATTCCATTGTACTTTCCTTCATACATGTGGATGTAATAATTCTTATCTTCATCAATCCATTTATATACATCCTCACAGCTGGAATCTATAGCCGCCATTGTATTTCTAAAGGAAGCCGCATTCGTAAAATAATTATATAGATCGCCCTGTATTTCATGGTATATTTCTCTATATTTATAAAGAAATGTTATATAGTCTGTTTCGTTAGTGTACTTAATTTCCTCAAGCTTTTTTGCGCTGTTTCCAAAAAGATTTTTTACAATCTTATCCTCATCATCCTGTCCTTGAGTTACAGCTCTTTGTTTATATACGTTTAAATACTCTGAATCTGGAATTGGAATAGATGTTTTTACTGATGTAGGCACTCCCTGAATTGCAAAGTCTTCGTTCCACTTAGCCCAGTCACCAAACTTTGACTGTAAAGTCTGGCCGTCGCCCTTTGCATATGATGCATCTGTTGATGAACTGGATGAATCAGTTGAACCTGAACCATAATCATCAACTACGGTATCCTTTTTTCCACAACCTGTAAGGGATAGAACAAAGATAAAACTTAGAAATGTTGCGAGATGTTTCTTGTAATTAGATCTTCTCATAATACTTTTCCTTTCACTTTCCGTTTTCTCAGAAATTCTCCCCAAACTATCCGAGTCTATAACAGAGTATAAATCGACTTTGTATCACAAATGTATCAAAATGCATCTTTTTTAAATTTTTTGTATGCATTATTTAAATAGATACAATTCATATACATTAGTGGTATACTATAAAACGGATGCGGAGTTCATGTTCCCGTCCAATATCGATTAGTGAGGGTAATATGATAAAGCTTCTTATTGTCGAAGATGAAAAACCAATCTCCGACCTTATGGTAATGAATCTTACAAGAGCCGGTTACAAATGTACCGCTCTTTACAACGGACGGGATGCCGCAGATCTATTAGAAGAAAATCAAAGCTTTGATTTAATACTTCTAGATATAATGCTTCCAGAAGTAAATGGATATGAGCTGATGGAATTTATTAGACCTATGGGAATCCCTGTCATCTTTATCACGGCTATGGCATCACTGGATAACCGTATCAAGGGACTGACTTCAGGAGCAGAAGACTATATAGTAAAACCTTTTGAGATAGTTGAGCTTCTGGCCCGTATCAACATCGTTCTCAGACGTTACAATAAAACAGATTCAGTTCTCAGATTCAAAAACTTTAAAATAGATATCGATAACAAGATCGTTTTACGTTCTGATTCGGAAAATGCGTCCGATGACGATTCTTTTGAAGAGATAAAGCTTACACCTAAGGAATTAGAACTCTTCGTACTTTTTGTGAGAAACGTCAATATGACTCTTTTCAAAGATAAGATATTTGAGACCATCTGGGAAACTGAATGGCAGCCAGAATCCAGAACTGTAGATCTTCACGTTCAAAGACTTCGTAAAAAGCTGGGACTTAAGGATAACCTTGTTACTGTATATAGTACTGGTTATCGTTTATCTGATAAATAAAAATTAGTAGGAATCATCTTATGAAATTCAGGTATAAGGTATTACTTATTAATATTATTCTTATATCTTTAGCCCTGTCTATTTCAGGGTTTCTTATGATGTCCAGACAGAACAGGATAATGATGGATGCGCAGATAAAAAATGCTGTAACCGAAAATAATCTTGTTCAATCAGTAATGGAATACTCCTTGCTTGATACGATCAACAATAAACCTTTATATGTAAAAGCCACAATCCCAGATACTTCTCTTCAGGTATCTGCAGGAATTCTTAACGATACAACAGATCTTTATGTTAAATATGATGACGAGCTTCTCTTCTCCACAAAAGAAGACATTCCTCTTCCTGATAATCTTGGAAGCAGCGACTCATCTTCTTATCAGAAAAAATATCTCTTTACCAACGAAAATGGTAAGGATTATATCTATGTAGTTTCAACCAGTAATATTGATTCCCACATCATGAATATCATAACCAAGCGTGATATCACGGATTCAAAACAGATGATGAATAAATCCATCAGAGATTTCAGAACCTTCATCATAGTTATGCTATGTCTGTCGGGACTCTTTGTATTCCTCATAAGTAAACTACTAACAAGACCTCTTGAAAAACTAAATGCCGTTACTGATAAATTTTCAGAAGGAAATTTTGACAGCCGAAGTGACATCCATTCTGAAGACGAAATCGGTCTTCTTTCTGATAAGTTTAATCATATGGCGGATTCAGTTGAAGGACACATTGATGAACTGAATGACATGATTCATAGAAGAGACCAGTTCGTTGCTGATTTTACCCACGAAATAAAAACACCAATGACAACTATCATCGGATATGCAGATACAATCAGATCCGTGGACCTTCCAAGAGAGGACGAAGTAAAAGCAGCGAATTACATATTCTCTGAAGGAAGACGTTTGGAGCAAATGTCATCTCACCTCTTCGACCTTATTTATCTTAAGGATGGTGAAATACCGAAACAGCCTGTTAGTACACAGGGCCTTGGAGAAGCAGTTGTTGAAACTGTACTTCCAGCAATAGAAAAGGTAGGAATTAAACTTACGTACGATTTTGAAAATGCGACAATAAATGGAGACAGTCCTCTTCTAAAGACTGCATTTATTAATCTACTGGATAATGCACGAAAAGCATCTGAGGAAAAGTCCGAAATTGTATTTACAGGAAAAGTCATTCCTTCAGAATCAAAAAAAGAATCTTCCAATAAATATGAATTTGTTGTTGAGGATCATGGAATTGGAATCAGCGAAGAAGATATAGATAAGATATGCGACGAGTTCTATATGGTGGATAAATCCCGCTCACGTAAAGAAGGTGGAGCAGGACTTGGTATGTCCCTTGTTTCCGCTATACTAAAGGAACACGGAGCAGACCTGAAGATAGAAAGCAAACTGGGCGAGGGAACAAAGATGATCGTAACCCTCGACTGTTCAGAATATGAGGAAGAAGAAGATTGAAAAAGCTAAGTATTAAAAACTACATACTAATAACCTTAGCAATTCTTATAACGGGAGCTGCCATCTGGCTTCCTGGCTTTATGATGCATAAAGACAGTGATTCTTTTTATGGGAAAGTAGGAGATGTTCCTTCGGAATATTATTCCGGACCATCCGAATCTATTATTAAGAATGCATCTAAACAGCTGACTGAAGAGCAATGCAATCAATTAATTACTGGAGTTTGGGAAAGCGAGGTCACGCCGGTTTCAGAAGAAGATTGTAAGTATACCGGCTTCGGAATGAAAACTCTTGTGGTCAGTCATATCAATGATCTTTATGCAAAAGGACTCTACCCACGTAACCTTTCATCGGATACAGACAATTGGTATTCCTGGGAAGCAAAACCATACAGAGCTCTGGATTCAACCTTTAAAACTTATGCTGCATTTTTCTGGGAAATCAACTTCACTAAATTCGATGGCTCAGAAACTCACAGATTCATTGTTTCAGAATACGGCGACATCCTTTATGCTGAAGCAAATACAAAAGAAAGCCTTGGCAAATTCACGCCAAAGCTTTCTAACGGTTCATATTTATTAGATTATTTTGGACACGCTGATGTGTTTTATACCACATATTCTATAACGTCCAACGATGATAATATTATCACTTCCGTTACCGTTGATGATGTAGCAAAAGCATTTAAAACCGACGAAGTTTCCTCTGCTGCTAAGAATAATATTCAGAAACAAATAGATTCTTCTTCAAGTTTTATACCAGACTTCACTACATTTAAACCAGATGAATCCCTATGGCTTAAGCAGACTGGAGGAACATCCATTAATTATTCCATTTCCTCCTGTACTACTTACAATAATTATAAACTGATACTGCTTCCTGAGAAAACTCAGTAGCTCTTCTTAATATGCTCTTCCGAAGTAAACCATCTTCTTAGCTGGCTTGCCACAGCATACACACACATCAGAAATCTCTTCCTGCTCAAATGGCATACATCTTGTTGTTGCACCAGTCTCAGCCTTAATGTTTTCTTCGCATTCTGTCTCGCCGCACCACATAGCCTTGATGAATCCAGGCTTGTTGTTAACGATATCTACAAACTCATCCCAGTTCTTTGCTGTGTATGTATGAGAATCTCTGTGTGCTCTGGCTGTTTCAAGCATATCCTTCTGGATAGTTTCTAGTAACTCAGCAACCTTTGCTTCAAGCTCATCCATAGATACTGTGATCTTCTCGCTTGTATCACGTCTTACAACAACACACTGATTATTCTCTATATCACGAGGACCAACCTCGACTCTAAGAGGAATACCTCTCATCTCACACTCAGCAAACTTAAATCCAGGAGACTTATCTGTTGCATCTACCTTAACTCTTGCTACAGCACTAAGCTTTTCTCTGAGCTCTTCTGCTTTTTCAAGTACGCCTTCCTTCTTCTGCTGAATAGGAACGATCATTACCTGTGTAGGAGCAACTCTTGGTGGAAGCTTAAGTCCATTATCATCACCGTGAACCATTATGATGGCACCAATAAGTCTTGTTGTTACTCCCCAGGATGTCTGATGAACATTCTTTAAAGTATTATCCTTATCTGTGAACTGAACACCAAAAGCCTTGGCAAATCCATCACCAAAGTTATGGCTTGTTCCTGACTGAAGAGCTTTTCCGTCATGCATAAGTGCTTCGATAGTATATGTAGCTACTGCACCTGCGAACTTTTCTTTCTCTGTCTTCTGTCCCTTTACTACAGGAATAGCAAGAACCTGCTCACAGAAATCAGCATAAACATTTAACATCTGAATAGTTCTTTCCTGAGCTTCCTCAGCTGTTGCATGTGCTGTATGTCCTTCCTGCCACAGGAACTCTCTTGAACGAAGGAAAGGTCTTGTTTCCTTTTCCCAACGAACTACAGAGCACCACTGATTGTATACCTTTGGAAGATCTCTATATGATGTAATATCCTTCTGATAGAAATCACAGAAAAGTGTCTCTGATGTAGGTCTTACGCAAAGCTTTTCCTGAAGCTCATTAAGTCCACCATGTGTTACCCAGGCAACCTCTGGTGCAAATCCTTCAACGTGATCCTTCTCCTTCTGAAGAAGACCTTCTGGAATAAGAAGTGGAAGGTAAACATTCTCAACTCCTGTTTCCTTGAAGCGTGCATCCAGCTGACTCTGGATAAGTTCCCAAATTGCATAGCCTGCTGGCTTAAGAACCATGAATCCCTTTACGCTTGTATAACCTGTAAGATCAGCCTTTACAACTACGTCTGTATACCATTGGGCAAAATCTTCCTCCATGGAAGTAATTGCCTCTACCTTTTTATCTGCCATTATTTTTTCCTCTTTTCTATTTAGATCAGAACACTGGAAATTTACCAGTCCATCTGGTCCATTATTTCAAAAGCTTTTCCTTCCGGTTCTCTATGAAGAAAAACCTCTTCACCAGTAACCGGATGGTTGAATACCATTTTTGTAGAATATAATCCTATTTCTTTTTGTTCTTTAGTCTTCTTCCCACCCTTTGCGGGACTTGGACCACCTTTCGCTCCCTTTGAGCCCGGATTATATTTATTATCGCCCCAGATTGGAGTGCCATTTGCAGCCATCTGACATCTTATCTGATGATGTCTTCCTGTCTTAAGCTCCACAAGAAGATAAGAGATTGGACCTTCGTCCGTATCCAGCTCATCTAAAACCTCATAATGAAGCTCAGCATACTTGGCCCCCTTTGTACCCTTTGTTACAACCTGAGTGATGTTCTTCTTTTTATCATGCAGTAGGTAATCGCTGAGATCTCCCTCAGCATCCTCCATATAGCCTTGAACAACAACCTGATAGAACTTCTGAATTTCTCTATCCTGTACCATATCGGAAAGCTTTGCAGCTGTTGACTCGTCCTTTGCAAAAAGGATAATGCCAGCAACCGGTCGGTCCAGCCTGTTGATCACAGCAACATATGGTTCCTCATCCGATTCAGATTTTTCATACAGATATTCTTTAACCATGGTGATCATATCAACACCATAAGTCTTATCCGCCTGACTCGGTACACCATAAGGCTTAATGCAAGCAATTATGTAATTGTCTTCATATACTATATCTATCATTAGTCCATTTCACTATATAATTTTTGGGCTGAAACAAGGCGAACGCAGATAGTAAAGAGTTCTGCTGCCAGCTTCAGATCTTCAATCTTTGGATAAGTTGGAGCAATACGGATGTTACTGTCATGAGGATCCTTTCCATATGGCCATGTAGCACCAGCGTTTGTCATTACAACTCCAGCCTTCTTTGCTTTATCAACAATCTCCTTAGCACATCCATCAAGAGCATCGAAGCTGATGAAATAGCCTCCGTTTGGATTTGTCCATTCACCAATTCCAAGACCGCCAAGTCTGTTCTCTAATGTGCTTATAACAACCTCAAACTTTGGTCTGATTATAGCTGCATGCTTCTTCATATGCTCTGTCATACCATGAATGTCGCCGAAGAATCTAACATGTCTAAGCTGATTAACCTTATCATGACCGATAGTCTGATGTGTCATCTGCTTCAGGATATCTTCCATGTTGTTAGGTGATGTTGCAAGCGCTGCTATACCACTACCTGGGAAAGATATCTTTGATGTTGAAGCAAACTTATATACTATGTCAGGATTACCAACCTTCTTGCACTCAGCAAGAATCTCAACAAGGTAATCTTCTCTATCTTCATATAAATGATGAATGCCGTATGCATTATCCCAGAAAATACGGAAATCATTTGCAGCTGGTCTAAGTCTTGCAAATCTTCTAACTGTATCATCTGAGTATGAATAACCCTGTGGGTTTGAATACTTTGGAACGCACCAAATACCCTTAATGCTCTCATCTTCTGAAACAAGCTTTTCAATCATATCCATATCTGGACCTTCTGGACTCATAGGGACTGGTATCATCTCTATTCCGAAGTATTCAGTAATACCAAAATGTCTATCATAACCTGGGACAGGACACAAGAACTTAACCTTGTCCAGCTTACACCATGGAGTGTTTCCCATTATTCCATGAGTATATGCTCTGGCGATGGTATCGTACATAACATTAAGTGAAGAATTTCCAAAGATAATAATATTATCCGGATTATTCTCCATCATATCTCCAATAAGAACCTTTGCTTCCTCTATACCAGTAAGAACTCCGTAATTACGACAGTCGGTTCCATCTGCACATGAAAGATCAGCCTCAGAATTAAGGGCATCCATCATTCCCATGGAAATATCTAACTGCTCTCTACAAGGCTTACCTCTACTCATATCAAGATGGAGATCCATGTCCTGATATTTCTTGTATTCTTTCTTTACTGCTTTAATCTCAACAGCAAGTTCATCCTTTGTCATTTCAGAATAAGGCTTCATACTATTCCTCCTAACACTCTTAAAAATGTACACCTTTCAGCATTTTAGCACAAACCACTCCAAAATAAAAGACGGTTCCTTTCGGAACCGCCTTCACAAAACTCTAATTACTGACAAACACCATCAGCTCCAATCCAGTAACCCTGGATTCTTCTGTTTGTTACCATCCAACCACTGGCATCGAAGTAATACCATTTACCATTAATCTTCTGCCACTGATTCTGAGCATACCATCCGGAACTATCTCCGTACCACCAGCCCTTCAAACCTACGTGCCAGCTACCGGTATGTTTGTAAGACCACTTACCATTAGAGGATAACCAATAACCATCCCTCCACTCACTGGATGCCATGGCTCCACTACTATCGAAGTAGTACCAGTCTCCATCTATCTTCTTCCATCCTGTATACATGTATCCATCTGAACCAAATGCATACCATGTTCCACCTGATTTAAGCCAAGAGTTTGTCAGGTAAGAGCTACCAACCTGGAACCACCATCTTCCATTAGTCTGCTTCCATGTTCCAGAAACCGCTTTTGAAGACATTGATGAACCACTGGATGAACCTGAACCGCTTGATGATGCATCTGAAGAATTACTCTTTATAGCAGAACCAAGCTTTCCTCGTGAAACAAGTCTGTTATATACGCTATTTGTTACACCTACTGTGAAAGTACGTGTTACATTATCTGTTCTCTTTGATGGAACTGTTGCTGAATAAGAACTAAATTCCTGTGTCCAGTAGAATCTGTAATATCCATTGCAATAAACAACACCAACACCTACAGATTTATAATCAGCTTTAAGAATATTTGCTCTATGTCCTGATGAATTCATCCACTGAGTCATTACTTCAGTTGAGGATGTTTGACCGTATGCTACATTCTCTCCATAAGAACCTGTCTTATATGCCCAGGAATTAAATTTAGAACCATCAGGTCTTGTGTGAGCTTCTGTATTTCCAATTTCGGCATAATCATAAGCCTCACCAACCACAACTGATTCTGCTGCTCTTTGCATTGCAGCTTCGAGAAGTTCAACATCCATCTGAACCTCTCCAAGACCATTTGCTCTTCTTTGTTCGTTTATCTTATCTAGAACTTCATAAGCATATCCATACATAGCAGTAACTGTTGCTGTTACATACTTATCAGCCGCCTCAACTTTGTTCATCTTGTTAGCTGGAAGTACACCCACAACCATTACAACGACGAGGATAAGACTAATAATAGAACTAACTCTTCTCTTCATCATAACTACCTCCTAATACTTAAAAATACCCACTTCCAATTATAACTTATTACCCTTTTTTTAGCCATAAAAAAATGCAACAAATTGTTGCATTTTTCCAGATTATGTAAGCCTTATTTTTTGTTATTTTTGTATTACTAAATATGCAAAATATGCAGCGTAAGATGCGACCATAATTATTCCACCTTTTCTGTCAAGTCTCTTATGTTTTGCCACCAGTAAAAACAGAAGGATAGCTGTTCCAAGTGCAACAAAACCGTCTATAGTAAAGTCAGCACCTTCGGCTAGGTATGGGAGATCAATTATTGTAGATGTTATTCCCAAAATAAATAATATGTTGAATAAATTACTTCCAACAATGTTTCCAATCGCAATGTCCACACTTCCTTTTCGTGCTGCAGTAATAGAGGTCATCAGCTCCGGAAGAGAAGTACCAAATGCCACGATTGTAAGTCCTATTATCCTATTAGATACTCCGAGCATTTCTGCTATATGCGACGCGCCGTCAACCGCTATACGGCTTCCCAAAATAATAACAAACAAACCTCCCAGAACGAAGATCGGAATAAGCCATGGTCCGACCATTTTTATACCTTCACCCTCTCCTTCGCTATTTGTATTCTTTGAATACCAAAGAAGGTAAAGTATGTAGCTAACCAAAGCAACAAGAAATACAATTCCCGTAACTCTTGTCAGTTTTCCTCCAACCATTCCCCAGGCTACCATTGCTATTGTTGCTATGATCATAACCGGAATATCAACCTTTACAGTAGCTCTCTTTACTGGAAGCGCTTTTATTATAGAAGTAATACCAAGGATGAGAAGCACATTCATGATGTTGCTTCCTATTACATTACCAATGGATATTCCATTGTTTCCTGTTAGCGCAGCATTGATACTGACCGCCGCTTCAGGCGCACTTGTTCCAAGTGCTACTATTGTAAGACCAATAACCAGCTCGGGAACACCAAGCTTCTTTGCAATGGATGCTGCTCCATCCACAAAGAAATCCGCGCCCTTAATAAGGAAAATGAATCCTACTATTATTTTTAATAGATTTAGTGCAATAACCAATTAAGTATCTCCTATATATGAAGAAAGATCTCTCTCCCTATTTAAATGATATCAGAACGTACTTTAACACAAATCTTCACTGTTGACAACAAATCCAACCAGTGTTATACTTCGTTACGTTAACGCGCTAAAGTATCGGCGAGAAAGAGGACAATTATGATAGCTATTCTTAATAAAGAAGCAACAGAAGATCAAGTTTACGAACTTGCAAAATGGTTCGAGGAACAGGGACTCAAATGCGACATCTCTCAAGGTGATTACCAGACCATCATTGGTCTTGTAGGTGATACCTCAAGCATTGACCCTGAACTTATCGAATCTCTTGATATAGTAGAAAGTGTTAGAAGGATCACTGAACCAAGCACAGATGGAAAGAAACATAGACTTGGCGACTTTGAAAAATCCGGAGTTAAAACCGTAGGCGTTATTGGACTCGGATTAATTGGTGGTTCTTTCGCTAAAGCCTTTAAAGAGCATTCCAATGCCAGAGTTCTGGGACTGGATATAGATGAAAGCATTTGTTCCTTTGCTAAACTGGATGGAACCCTTGATGATATATTAAACGATGACAATATAGGCGAATGCGATCTCATTATTCCAGCTCTTTATAATCAGGCAATAATCAACTTTATCAAAGAAAAGGCACCACTTATCAAAAAGGGAGCTTTAGTTATTGATACTGGTGGACTTAAAAGAAGAATATGTCAGGAATGCTATCCTATAGCTGAAGAATATGGATTCACCTTCGTTGGCGGACATCCAATGGCAGGAAAAAAATTCTCTGGCTATAAATACAGCACTGGAAAACTCTTCAGAGATAGTTCTATGATCATAGTTCCTAAGGATCCTACAGACCTTAACCTCTTTGATCATATAAAGAATGTTCTTGAACCATGTGGATTTGGTAGCATCACAATCTGTTCCCCAGAAAAACATGACCAGATGATAGCATTTACCTCTGAAATGGCCCACATAGTTTCAAATGCATATATCAAAAGTCCTACTGCCAGAGAGCACAAGGGTTACTCAGCAGGAAGCTACAAGGATATGACCAGAGTAGCATGGCTGAATGAAGATATGTGGACAGAGATCTTCATGGAGAATAAAGATAATCTCCTGTTCGAATTAGATACCATAATCAAATATCTAAAAGAATATAGAGATGCATTAAAGCATAAAGACAGCGAAACTCTTCACCGTATACTTAGAGATGGAAAGCTCGCAAAAGAAGAAGTGGATGGCATTTAAGCCATCCACTTTTTATAGTTATTTTAAATTAATCATCATCCTCTTCATTAAGAGTATCAAGAATGAAGTTGTAAACGATTGAAATGAAATACAAAACTGCTCCAATTATATAACATGGAATACCAGGGCCTATGAAATAAATACTCTTCATATGCTCTGAACCTGGCGCCTTAGCTCTTACTGACTTTTCGATAAATCCTTCCCATGTTGATGCAAGACTCTTGAACTCTTCTACGCTTCCTCTAAATGCAGGGGTAAACGTTATACCGATAACAATAGCAACAGTAATAAGCAGAAGAATTACTCTTGTTCTCTTTCTCCATTTCATAAGGAAAGGTCTTCTCTGAAAATTATCTTTTATTCCAGCCATTATCAAAACAACAAGAACAGCTATATATAAAAGAAACAGTATTCCCGGAAGAATTGCCTTAAAACTGAAGATAGTCTCTACAATCTTTCCATTCAGGTCTGTACTGAACATACTCAGGAAACCTCTCTTCGCAGCAGAAAAAAGGCTAACACCTTCGTATATCCTCTCCCCATTATTAATATATAAATTCATCCAGTATAAAAATGCCGCTGCGACCATTAATGCACAGCCTGCCAGCGACATTATTCCGCACTTTTTATAGGAACCTGGATCTTCGTAAAATGGCACATCACCATTTCTCTTTGACATAGACTCCATCCTCTCTAAGAGCTTTTAATTTATCTTTTACCATATCAAGTTCTTCGATGTAAGTCATTCCAAACCACTGCTCATCTGTTGCAATACATTTAACACTTCCTGCATTTCTTGTCAGGATATCCTGAACTGCATCAGATATGGTCTCTTCAAATGTATCTGGAGCAGCGCTTACTCCTTTTTCGAATCTCTTTTTGAAGCTTACTTCAATATCATCAATAAAGCCCGCTCCAAATGCCCAAAGATTCATGGATGCAAGTGCATCCCTTTCAACAAGCTGATAAGTCTTTCCACCATCTTCGGTGAAATATCCTCTTCCATCTTCCAGCTTTATATTCTTTCTTTCGTCAATACGGAGAAGATCGCCCTCTCCATTTACCTTACAAATTCCTCTGCTGACTGTTCCAGTAGGACTAAGCGTCTTAACCAGATCATAACAGATGCAACCATGATGAGTTGGCTCATCAGTTGCTGTAAGAAAATCAAATGCAGCCTTGTAAGCTCCTCTTCCATAAAAGTCATCTGCATTTATTGTAAGGAACTTCTTTCCTTTAAGTGCCTCGCGTGCACTCCAAAGCGCATGGGTTGTTCCCCATGGTTTAGTTCTTCCCGCTGGCATTTGAACATCTCCAGGGAAATCCTCAAGAGATTGATATACATAGGTTACAGGACATTTGGCACTAACCCTGTTACCTATCGCCTCTTTAAATTTGTCTTCAAAATCTTTTCTGATTATAAAGACAACTTCAGAAAAACCAACTTCAAGCGCATCATATACAGCATAGTCCATGAGAATATGATTCTCATCATCTACAGGCTGAATTTGTTTTAACCCCTTAAATCTACTTCCCAGACCTGCAGCCATAACTACCAGAACTGGTCCGCCAGTTTTTTCTGCCATACTTTTTACCTTTAACCCTTATAAAGATCCTTCATTTAGGACAACCTTTAGTCTTCTGTTGAATCCTCCAGCTCTTCGTCAAGCTGAACAGATTCTTCATCTATAAGATCCTCAGAATCTTTTGTCTCAATATATGTATTAATCTCGTCCTGAGTTACATCTTCGTTTCCAAGAACTCTGTCGATGAGTTCATTAGCATAATTAATATCATCCTGGTTAGGAATCATAACATATGCTTCAGTACCAAGTGAGTAGCAAACCTTAGTTGCATCATCACCACCAACACTGTATGTAAGAACTTCCCAGTCTCCATTCTCAAGTGTGCTCTTAACAAGGTATCCAACCTCATCCTTACTCATGTCTGTCTGGAAAGAACCTTCCATCTGATCCATAACGTTACTATAATTCTTCAGCATATCTGAAGATTCAAGCTTCTCGATAGTAGCTTTGATAAGCTGCATCTGGTTACGTCCACGCTGTCTGTCTCCGTCCTTGAATGCATATCTTGCTCTTGCATAACCAAGTGCCTGTGCACCATTCAGATGGTTAACACCCTTTGAGAAAGAATATGTACCCTCAGCAGTTACAGATGTGAATGCATATTCTGAATTAACATCAATTCCGCCAAGCTGATCAATAATATCCTGGAAGCCAGAGAAGTTAAGTCTTACATAATGACTGAGCTGTACATCATAAAGCTTCTCCAGTGTATCCATGGATGCATCAATACCATAAATTCCTGCATGTGTAAGCTTATCCTTTTTACCATTAGATGTAGAAAGCTCTACATAGTAATCTCTTGGAGTAGAGATAAGCAGCACCTGCTTTGTTTCGTTATTTATAACACCGATGATATTTACATCACTACGGCTCTTTACTGTAACAGATCCAAATGTATCAATACCACTGAAGTACATACAGAAGTGATCATCATCAATCTTGCTCTCCTGCTTCTCCTCTATCTCTTCCTCGATGGTATTCTCCATTATTATCTTTACCTTTGTTGAATAGTCCTTATAGTCTTCTGAACTATCCAGCGCAAGAAGGTTACCTGCATTTGTGATAAATGACTGAATTTCTCCAGCCTCGAATCCTTTTACAAGATCAAAGATAGTTTCGTAGTCTTTAGTCTGAAGAGTAGAACCTGTATCATTCTGAATCTCTTTGATTGTTTCATATATATGAGACTGATCATCTGTAAGGCAAAGTCCGAATACATAATTCTTTTCGACAGCTTCATTAATTGATGAAACCTCGTCTTCCTTTGCAACATATACATTTATTTCTTCAATCTCTGTTTTTACACCAGTAACATCATCTATAGCTTTATTAGTTACATAAAGATAATAAGATGCAATTGCCAGAATAATAATAAGTACCGATGAGGTGATGATACCTGCTATTCTGGTTTTTTTGCTTTCTTTTGTAGCAAGAAAAACATTTAATGCCACAAGTGCAACTAAGATAAGTGATCCAATAAGTCCGTAAGCAAAAGGTACAAACTTAGTTGACATTGCCATATAGATTACAAGAACTGATAAAACTAACTGTACTCCGGATAATATATATCCTGCGATTTTTAATTTTTTCATCTTTTTCCTCTATTCGTTTTTTCTTTTTCGCTCAAAGTATAATACCACAATTTTACTCTGATTTAAACCTTTTAAAGGTATTGATTTTCTTATTTTATTCAATTATCCTTAAGTAAACTTATAAAAACTATGAATATTTTCTTAAATGTAACGCTTTTCAGGAGATAATAATGAAGGATATAGCATATTACGCACAACTAATGGGTATTGAACTGGACGAAAATCAACTTCGCCAATTTGAAACCTACATGAATATGGTAATAGAGAAAAATAAGGTAATGAATCTTACCGCCATCACTGAGCCAGAGGAATTTTCATTGATTCACTTTGCAGACAGCCTGTCTCTAATACCCGCTGTAAAAGCTGCCGCTCCTCTTACAAAAGAAAATGCGTCCGTAATAGATGTGGGTACTGGCGCCGGCTTCCCAGCTATTCCGCTAAAGATTGCATTTCCTAATATGAAGCTTACACTTCTCGACTCCCTGAACAAGCGCGTTACATTCCTGGATAGTGTTGTAGAAGAACTGGAATTAAAAAAAGTAACCACCATCCATGCCAGGGCTGAAGAAGGTGGTCGTCAGAAGAATCTTCGAGACAATTTTGATTTTGTTCTTTCCCGTGCTGTTGCAAACCTCAGCGTTCTTACAGAATACTGCCTGCCATATGCTAAAGTTGGCGGACTCTTTATTTCCTATAAATCCGGAGATATTGAAGAAGAGCTGAAGGAAGCTAAGCACGCCATCTCTGTTCTTGGCGGAAAACTAGAAGATGTTATCCACTTCCAGCTTGCCGACACAGATATTAATAGAAGCTTTGTACTTATAAGAAAAGAAAAGGCAACTCCTAAAGCTTACCCACGTAAAGCGGGTACAGCTAAGAAGTCACCCCTCTGATTTCTCCTTATACTTAAGGTATTTTTCTTCCCTTTTCTGTTTAAGGATTTCTTTCTTTTCTTTTATTTCTTTATATCTTTTCTTGCTGATAGGAACTATCTTCTTAACTACGAAGATGTTCTTTGAACTGTCAGATGCCGGCTTGAATTTAAGTGATGCCAGCATATTTCCGTGCAGCATGCATTTTCCTACAGAATACTGAGTTCCACTGTTAACCTGGAACCAGTCTACTCTTTCCATAGTCTTTCTGCCACATCTCGAACATCTCACAGAAATAACATCCGGATCTGCCATAGCCATCAGCTTGTTATCAAACTCCTCGGAAATGTAATCCAGCTTTCTATCATGGTATTCCATTACTATTTCGTCATGAGTCTTTGGATGGCGATAAATATCAAACGTGAACTTGTCACTTATATCTCCAAATTTGCCCTCTTCCAAAATCTTTGATGTGTAGTATGCATCGTTGATTGCAGCGTGGAAGGAACGAGTCATTTCCAAATCCAATTTGTCTACAGCTTTTTCAAGCTTGCATATCTTCTTGTCCTTCGTATACTTCTCTGCATAAATCTGTTGCACATCATAGAATTTAAGTGGGAATGGCAGCTGTGGCATACGATAGAAATCCATATTGCACTGAAGATAACTAAGGTCTGAAGGTCCCCATGTACAGAAGGTGTACTCTTCATCATCACTGTCACACCATTCTAAAAATTCCGTACATGCCTTTTTAAAAGTAGTACCTTTCTTTCTGAGTTCTCTTTCGTCATAGTTCAAAATCCCACGAATGTACTTATGAAGTTTTGGATAAAGCTTAGGTGTTATAAGTCTTCTAAATTCATCTACATACTTAAAATCTTTATCAAGTTTTATAGCACCGATCTCAATTATCTCAAATGGCATTCTAGGATGTTCCCCGGCCTGACCGATAGGACTCTGATTCCATTCAAGATCAAATACTATGTAGTTCATTTTGCCCTCTATATATTTAAATATAGTAATATCATATTCACATCTGCTGGCGAAACTCCAGAAATTCTGGATGCCTGTCCAATCGATTCTGGTCTGACCTGTTCCAGTTTCTGCCTTGCTTCAATACGAAGATTTCTTACCTGACTATAATCTATATCCTTAGGAATTTTCTTCTCTTCCATTCTAAGGAAATGATCAACCTGTCTTTGCTGTCTTTCAATATATCCTTCATATTTAATAGATATATTAATTTGTTCTACTATTTCCTTTGTAAGTTGAAGCTCTGGTCTATCCTCATCCAGAGGAGCAACCGTTTCATAATCAAATTCCGGTCTTCTAATTATATCAGCAACAGAGACCGCAGTGTGAATAGGTGAGCTATTATGACTCTCCAGGAATTCTCTGGTCTTTTTGCCAGCTCCCAGCATAGCTCCCTTTAATCTTTCAATTTCAGAATTAATAATGTCTCTCTTCTGACAGAACTTTGCATAACGCTCATCATCAATAAGTCCAACCTCGTGACCAATATCAGTAAGTCTGAGGTCTGCATTATCCTGACGAAGAAGAAGTCTGTACTCAGCACGACTTGTCATCATTCTATAAGGTTCTTTTGTTTCCTTTGTTACAAGGTCATCAATAAGAACTCCTATATAACCGTCGGATCTTGAAAGGATAACCGGCTCTTTTCCCTGCAAAAGACGGGCCGCATTTATTCCTGCTATAAGTCCCTGCGCTCCTGCCTCTTCATAACCACTGCTTCCGTTTAACTGACCCGCAGAAAAAAGTCCTTCAACTTTTTTAAATTCAAGTGATGGCTTAAGATCAGTAGCGGAAATGCAATCATACTCGATTGCATATGCCGGTCTTACAATCTTTGCATTCTCCAGCCCCTTAACAGAATGCACCATTTTGTACTGTACATCTTCAGGAAGTGAAGATGACATTCCATCCAGATACATCTCTGTAGTACTCTCGCCCTCAGGTTCAACAAAAAGTTGATGCCTTTCTTTATCCGGGAACTTCATAATCTTATCCTCTATCGAAGGACAATATCTTGGACCTGTTCCCTTGATAACGCCTGAGAAAAGTGGAGACCTGTCAATGTTTTCCTTTATTATCTCATGCGTTTCTTCACTGGTATATGTAAGCCAGCAGGAAATCTGATCTCTGGCTATATCTTCCTCAGTATTTGTAAAAGAGAATGGCTGAATGTGCTCATCTCCCTTTTGCTCACTCATCTTTGAAAAATCAATGGAATTTCTATCGATACGAGGAGGGGTTCCTGTTTTGAATCTTCTAAGTCCTATTCCGGCATCTGTCATAGAAGCTGACAGATGGTCTGCGGACATAAGTCCATTTGGTCCGGTATAAGTAATGGTATCCCCGAAAATACACATGGCCTTAAGATAAACTCCTGTACAGAGGACAACGGCCTTTGCATGGTAAACTGCACCGGAAAGTGTTTTTGCACCAGTAACCTTTCCATCCTCAATGATCAGTTCAGTAACCTCAGCCTGCTTTAAAGTAAGCTTTGGCTCCTCCTGAAGAGTCTTTCTCATCTGCTTTGTATATTCATATTTATCAGCCTGGGCTCTGAGAGAATGAACCGCTGGTCCCTTGGAAACATTCAGCATCTTTGACTGGATGTAGGTCTTATCAATATTCTTACCCATCTCTCCACCAAGTGCATCAATCTCTCTTACAAGATGGCCCTTAGAGCTTCCGCCAATATTTGGATTACATGGCATAAGAGCTACACTGTCTATACTGACCGTAAACATGATAGTTTCAAATCCCATTCTTGCAGCAGCAAGAGCAGCTTCGCAACCAGCATGTCCAGCACCAACTATTATAATGTCATAAGTTTCCTCAACGTGCATCTTTCATCCTCTTTGCATGATGTGATTATTTACCCATGCAGAATTCTTCGAATATTTTATTGGCAAGGTCATCTTCCAAAGCCTCACCGATTATTTCACCCAATGCTTCGTAAGCATCCATCAAGTCTATAGTAAGGAAGTCCTCTCCAACTCCTGCGTCTATTCCTTCCATAACCTTGTCCAGACTGTCCTTTGCTCTGATGAGACAGGATTTATGTCTTGAACGGGTGATAAAAATCTGATCGTTATAATCCAGCTCCTGATTCAGGAACATCTCTTTTACTAAATCCTTCAGCTCTTCAACGCCCTGTCCGGTTTTTGCTGAAGTATACAAGATGTGATCTATCCCTTTACCAGATAGTTCCTTTTCTAATTCTTTATTTTCTGAAACTTCCGTTCCTTCTATATTAATATCTATTTTATTGATAAGAGCAATTACTTTTCTTCCCTCAAGGGAATTAAGAATATCCCTATCCTCATCCCTCATTTCCTGAGAACCATCTAAAAGAAGAAGAACCAGATCAGCATCTTCAATAGTTTCCTTTGCTTTATCAACACCTATCTTTTCAACAACATCGCTGGTATCTCGAATACCTGCTGTATCAATAAGCTTAAGAAGTATTCCACCTATATCCGCATACTCCTCAAGGGTATCTCTTGTTGTTCCTTCAACCTCTGTAACAATAGCTCTGTTCTCACCAAGAAGATAATTCAGCATAGAGGATTTACCCACGTTTGGTCTACCAACTATGGCTGTTTTAATTCCTTCTCTTATAACCCTTCCTTCCTCAGATGTAGAAAGAAGCTTGTTTATTCTCATTAGAACTTCATCAATATCAGCACGAAGTTTTTCACCAAATCCATCCAGACTATAATTCTCTGGATCATCTAATGCAGATTCAATATATGCAGTATTATATAAAATCTTTTCCCGAAGACTAACCACTTCTTCTCTAAGCTTACCAGAAAGCTGTTTCATAGATGTTCCAAGAGACCTTTCAGTTTCTGCATTGATAACATCCATAACCGCTTCGGCTTCAGTCATATCAATCCTTCCACCAAGAAATGCTCTCTTCGTGAACTCTCCCGGCTCAGCCAGTCTGACACCCTTATTTATCAAAAGCTCCAGCACTCTTCTTACAACATAAGAACCACCATGCAGATCAATCTCCACTGTATCCTCTGTTGTATAAGTATGCTTTCCTTTCATTACAAGGACAATGGCCTCGTCCACCACAGTGTCCCCATCCATAATACGGCCAAATGCAGCCGTAAAGGTTTCCATTTCAGAAATAGATTTTTTGCCCACAAATATACCATCGCAAATACTGATAGCTTCTGGTCCACTAACACGTATTATACCGATGGCTGATTTTCCTAATCCTGTTGCAACAGCACATATTGTATCACTTTTATACATGGGACTCCTCTACATCGAGTAAGAGATTCCTCCGGCTCGTCCTTATACAAAACAAAATCTCCGACGTAAAAACGTCGGAGACATTGTATCATATATTGATATTAGTTTCTATAAGTGATTATACATAGTATGGCTGTTTCTGAGCAAGCTTAATGATTCCAGGAACTGCTGCAACTATTGTTCCAACAAGACATAACCAGAAAGCAACGCCAAAATATATCTTTAAATACTCGCCACCCTTGATAGTTGCAAGGTTAACAATTACGTACAATAAACACATAAGGAAAACATATGCAGGAATATAGAACTGTGAGAATGGTAATCTCTTATATCCTTGAACGATTCCTGATAATGGTGGGATAGCGTCTATCCAGATAAGAACCTGTGCTGCTACTACAATAATAAATGAAAGAGCAACAAGTACCCAGAACCAACCACTTCCCCAAAGTCCAGCAGATTCTGAAATACCAAAAAATGGAACTTTTGCTGTAATCCAGAATGGAAGGAAGATGCTAATGAAAATAAGGAAGAATCCTCCGATCTCCATCCATCTGATTGGATCTGATTTTAATGTATTCATAAACGCATTGAATCCACCGCCAACTGGTGCACCCATAGGTGGTCTTTGACCCATCTGAGGTTGCTGACCAAACTGCTGTGGTCCTGGCTGACCCATCTGTGGCTGCTGACCAAACTGCTGTGGTCCTGGCTGACCCATCTGTGGCTGCTGACCAAACTGTTGTGGTCCTGGCTGGCCCATCTGTGGTTGCTGCATCTGTGGCTGAGTTGGCTGCTGTGGTTGAGCCATTTGTTGTGGCTGAACCGGCTGCTGTGGAGCTGCTGCCTGAGCTGGCTGAACTGGCTGCTGTGGAGCAGTTGGCTGAGCTGGCTGTGGAGCTGGGCTACCACATGAAACACAGAACATAGCACCCGCAGGGATTTCTGCGCCGCAATTTGTACACTTCATATAAATACCTCCTAAAAACATTATGGGGTTATTATAACTTATCTACTTTATTCATGCAATCGCTGAAAACGTCTGCTTTGCACGAACTCATTAAACGCAAAAAGAAAAGGCCAAAAACCTTGCCTACACAAAGTCCTCAGCCCTCCTGGAGTGGGCCGCCGGGGGCTCGAACCCCGCACACCCTGATTAAGAGTCAGCTACCAAATGAGCTAGCGGCCCGTACTTATTAAATACGGAAGTACTTATCGAAAAGTACCACGTTAGTATATTACAATAAAATCCTAATTGCAACCCATTTTTTTCACACATTGTTCATTTTCGGAAAAATGCAACAAAATTACACCTTTTTTTATTAAATATTAACCCTTTTTAATAATAATTTTGCTATCCAGAGACTATTTCTTCCAATATTTCTCTATTTACTGGGTATGGAACCTTCTTAATTCTTGCAGGTTCCGCCAAAATATCTTTTATAGAATTTTCCACTATTAGGCTATAATCCAAATCACTTATTCCATTTATATCGCATGTTCTTCCAAGAAAATCTCTCAGATCATCAATATCCTTAAAGTCCATAGCCTTAAGAAGCTTCTTCTGTGAATCCTCATCCGCATGAGAAATAAATCCCGGCTGGAAAATTCCAGTTGCAGGACCATGTGCAATTCCGGCCTGATAAGTCAGTCTATAACTAAGAGCATGAGGAAGTGAAGTTCCGGTTATACTAATAACCTGTCCTGCAATATTGGAAGATGTAAGCATGTCATCTAATATTTTTAGCTCTGTTACCTTCTCAGCTTCTGCCTTTTCCGGATCCTGACTTCTTCTAATAAAATCAGAAACATTTCCCGGATGCTCATTCTTGGTATAGCCAACCTTTCTCTTTCCAAGGATTACATCTTTCCCTCTGCTCCAGATCTTGAGCCCCTCAAGAACAAGCATCTTTGTTTCTCTAGTTGCATTAGTATTAATATAGCTCTCAACCAAGTGAGACATTGTATCTATGGCTGTATTACGAAGAACCTCGTATGGTGCATACATAAGATATCTGGGATCAAGAAATGCTACTTCCGGATAAACCTTATGAGGAAGACTCTTCTTTGTTTTCAGATCATGTCTTGTTAGAACAGCAACACCTGTAACCTCTGATCCAGTTCCACAGGTTGTTGGAACAGCAACTACAGGATAAGCAAGGGTACATCCCTTTTCATCCAGATATTCAGCAGTAGGAGTTTCATACAAAAAGTCTGCACCCTTATCACTATTAAATAGAAGAATTGAAATTGCCTTAGCCGCATCCATAGGTGAGCCGCCACCAAGACCAATGCAAAAATCTGCACCCTTGCTGACTCCCAGATCTCTGGCTTCAAGGATTGTTTCAACAGAAGGATTCTCTTCTATTCTATCGAAGATTACATATTCCGTTCCTGTATCCTGAAGAACTTTCTGAACCTCCATAAGTGAGCCATTTCTCTTTGCCGAATACTTTCCTGTTACGATTAGTGCTCGGCGTCCCAGTCTAGCGATCTCGTTCGCATTATGTAATATGGCATATTGCTCATTAATAATCTTTGTATACATACCTTCCACCCTCATAATACATATATGTTTTATACAAATAGAATTATAGCTTTTATATTCTTGACACAACTATTATAATTGATGTTGTGGTTAAAATACAATAATCTAAATGCCACCTATATATTAAGGAGAATAAAATGAATCCGATATTAGTTATACTTATCGCTATAATACCGGCAGTTGCTCTTCTGATATTTATATATTTTCAGGACAGCCACGAGAAAGAACCTCTCAGTCTGCTTCTTTCTATTTTCGGACTTGGAATACTTTCTGCTATTCCAGCCATCATTTTGGAATGGGCTGGAGAAAAAATGCTTGAGCTGACATTTGGCGGACTAAACCAAATTGTTTATCTGGCTATCTATGCATTTTTCGGAGTCGGACTTATAGAGGAAGGAGTTAAATTCCTCGCCGCATATATACTAACCTGGAGAAATAAACACTTTAATTATAAGTTTGACGGAATAGTTTATTGTCTCTTTGCATCCATGGGATTTGCAGCAATTGAAAATGTAATGTATCTCATTATTGAGAACTTCACGTCTTCAAATTCCAATGCAGCTTTAACTATGGGAATTCAAAGAGGACTCCTGGCTATCCCAGCACATGCAATGTGCGCTATCTTCATGGGATACTTTTATGGCAACGCTAAATACTTTAAATCCTTTGGTGACAGAGCAAGATGTAGAAGCAATATGTGGATAGGATTTTTAATCGCAGTTTCTCTCCACTCCTTCTATGATTTCTGCTTGTTTACACAAAATGGATTCTTCTTTGGTCTGTTCGTGATATTCGTAATAGTTGCAGATGTATTCACAGTAATTCGAATAATCAAAGCAAAAAAAGAAGATCAGAAAATGTACGAGACACCTCTCTACAGACAATATTGGACAGGCCCTGCAGCAAATCCCTATCAGGCATACGGTGGATATCAGGCACCTGAATACGGTAGATACAGCTATAATCCTCAAGGAGGACAAGGTGTTCAGCCTCAGCAGGTTGCTCAGCAACAGGCTTACGTTCCACAGCAGGTTTCTCAAATGTCATACACTCCACAGCAAGTTGGACAACAGCAGGCATACATGCCTCAGCAGACAAATACACAACAGCCATATGCTCCACAACAGACAAATCAGGATACATCAAGGTTTATGCCACAGCAACAAAATGGTTCTCAAACAGAACAAACAGTTCAGGCACTTGATTACATCCCTGAAGCATATAAAGGTTCAACATCTGTTGTTACTAATACAGGAGTTGCACCAAAGATTACAAGAAAGCAGCTTCTTCACTGCCCGGTTTGTGGAACAATAAACAGTTTATATGCATTCTACTGTACATCTTGTGGCGCTTCTATACATCAAATGAAAAACAAAATGAATCAGTAAAATATTTTTTGACATAAAAAGAAAAGTGCGACGCGTAATGCATCGCACTTTTTTATTTGCGTCCCCGAGGGGATTCGAACCTCCGACCTACCGCTTAGGAGGCGGTCGCTCTATCCAGCTGAGCTACGAGGACATTTGCCGGATGGAAAGAATTATTTTACTTCAATCTTTTCCTTGCCACCCATATATGGTCTAAGTGCTTCAGGGATATTAACAGATCCATCAGCATTTAGATTGTTCTCCAGAAATGCAATGAGCATTCTTGGTGGAGCAACTACAGTATTGTTAAGTGTATGAGCAAGATACTTATTACCATCCTCATCCTTTACTCTTATCTTAAGACGTCTTGCCTGAGCATCTCCAAGGTTTGAACAACTACCAACCTCGAAGTACTTCTTCTGTCTTGGTGACCATGCTTCAACATCGACAGACTTAACCTTAAGATCAGCCAGATCTCCAGAACAGCACTCAAGTGTTCTTACAGGAATATCAAGAGTTCTAAAGAGCTCAACTGTGTAGCTCCACATCTTGTTGTACCAATCCATAGATTCTTCTGGCTTACATATAACTATCATTTCCTGCTTCTCGAACTGGTGAATACGGTAGATACCTCTTTCCTCTATTCCGTGTGCACCCTTTTCCTTACGGAAGCATGGTGAATAACTTGTAAGTGTGATTGGAAGGCTAACTTCATCAAGCATTTCATTCTTAAATCTTCCAATCATTGAATGCTCGCTTGTTCCGATAAGATAAAGATCTTCGCCTTCAATCTTATACATCATGGATTCCATCTCATCGAAGCTCATTACACCTGTAACGACATCGCTCCTTATCATATATGGTGGAATTACATATGTAAAGCCCTTATCGATCATAAAATCTCTTGCATAAGAAAGAACTGCACTATGAAGTCTGGCAACATCACCTACTAAATAGTAGAAACCATTTCCTGCAACCTTTCTTGCTGCATCAAGATCAATACCGCCAAACTTTTCAATAATATCTGTATGATAAGGAATCTCAAAATCAGGAACAACTGGCTCACCAAATCTTTCAACCTCAACATTTTCTGAATCATCCTTACCAACAGGAACAGAGTCATCAATAATGTTAGGAATTCTCATCATAATAGAAGTAACCTGCTCTTCAATAACAGGGGCCTTCTCTTCAAGCTCCTTAAGACGAGCTGCTGATTCAGCAACCTTTTTCTTAATCTCCTCTGCTTCATCCTTTTTACCCTGAGCCATAAGAGCACCGATCTGTTTAGAAATCTGATTCTTCTCAGCTCTGATTGCATCTGCCTCAGCCTGGATGTCTCTTCTCTCTTTATCAAGAGCTATAACTTCATCAACAAGAGGAAGCTTTTTATCCTGGAATTTTTTCTTGATATTCTCTTTTACAATATCAGGATTCTCTCTTAGGAATTTAATGTCTATCATAACTGTCTCCTTTTAAAACAATTGATAATTTTTAAATTTGTTTAGTTTACATAATATCTTCTTCGTCTGGCTCATTTGTCATACGTTCAATCTCTTCATCAACGGTCTGAGCTTTTCTTATTGCCTCCTTCTCTTCCTTAGAAAGAGCTATGTAGGATTCACCCTGAATAACCTCTTTTGCATAAGAGAAGCAACCCTGTTTTGAATGCATTGTAGAAAGAACAAATCCAGAGTTTTCGTCATTTAGAAGGGCAAGTGAGAAACTCAACTCTCCTGCCATACTATCGAAAGCATCGTACTTAACAAGACCCATTTTGTTATAACAGGAATCCAGATGACCCTTGAAGGTTTTATGCTCTTTATTGAATCTCTTCATACGAGCTTTAACCTTATCCATCTCTTTAAATCTGGTTAACATAATACTTTCGAGATCTTTCGCAGTACTTCCGCTCGTAAGTGTATAATATTTTCTGGATACTATTTGAAGTTGTCTGATAGTAAGTGCAAGAATCACACCAAGTATGATTATAAGTAATAATAAAACTACTATCACTATCTCCAATCTAATACCAAAAACTGCTGTTGATAATAGCATGTTTACTCCTTATATAGCCGCACCTGATTTGATGATATGAACTATTCTTTCAAGATCATCAGAGGATACGTACTCAATTTCAATCTTACCTTTTTTACCTTTTGACTTAATAGTAACTTTTGAACCAAGTGTTGTTTTAAGATTTTCTGCAAGTTCATTTAAGATTGCTTCCATTGCAGCATCATTTTTCTTCTCAACAACTTTACCATCTTTATCTATTTCTTTTCCATTAAGAATGTTGTTAACACCCTTAACCAGTTGCTCTGTCTCACGAACACTAAGTCCTTCATCAAAAACAGAAAGAGCTGTTTCATACTGAACACTAGGATCCTCTATTGCAAGAAGACATCTAGCATGTCCGGCAGAAATCATATCGTCAACAAGCATCTGCTTAACCTTATCCGAAAGTTTTAAAAGTCTAAGTGAATTAGTAATTGTTGGTCTACCTTTAGAAACTCGATCAGCAACCTCATCCTGTTTAAGATGATATTCATCAATAAGACTCTGATAAGCCATAGCTTCTTCAATAGCATTAAGGTCTTCTCTCTGAAGGTTCTCTATAAGAGCAACTTCCATACGCTCTTTATCGGAATAATCTTTTATTACAACTGGAACCTGTTTAAGACCTGCAAGTCTTGCAGCTCTCCATCTACGCTCACCAGCTATAATAACATAAGACTTTCCTTTTTTAGAAACAACGATTGGCTGAATAATTCCATGCTTCTTAATAGAATCTGCCAGATCTGATAATGCATCCTCGTTAAATTCCTTACGAGGCTGATTCTTATTAGGTTCAATATCAGAAATCTTAAGAATAGTTTCTGCAGGAACTTCCTTAACAACTTCTTTAACTTTTACTACTTCTTTAACAACTGTATTCTGCTTAGGAGCACTTTCTTTTTTAGTAGACTTTGAAGATGCTTTTGTATCTTCTACATCTAACATTCTGTCTATGCCCCTACCCAAACCTCTCTTAGGTGCCATAACATCCTCCGACTAATTATTGAAACAACTTATTCTTAATAACCTCATCCGCAAGCTGTCTATAAGCTTCTGCACCGGATGATCTTTTATCATATAGATTGATTGGTAATCCAAAACTTGGAGCCTCAGCCAATCTAACATTTCTAGGAACAACGGTTTTATAAATAATCTCGTCCAGATTCTCACGTACATTCTCAACAACGTCCTGAGAAAGATTGTTTCTGGAATCGTACATTGTAAATACAACACCCTCAATCTCAAGATTCTTATTGAGTTTTTGCTTGATCATATTAATTGTATGAAGAAGCTGTGATAATCCTTCAAGAGCATAGAACTCACATTGAATAGGCACGATTACTGTATCAGCTGCTGTCATAGCATTGATTGTAAGCATACCAAGAGCTGGTGGACAGTCAATTATTATAAAATCAAAGTTCTTACGAACTCCTCTGATAATATCCTTAAGAATATACTGTGGCTTATCTACATCTATGAAATCCACCTCTGCTCCAGCAAGATCACGACTCGAAGGAATCAGATTAAGATTTGGGAACACATTTATCAGCATGCATTCGCCAAGATTACATTCGCCAAGTAATGTTTCATATATTGAGTTTTCTACATTGTCTTTATCTACGCCAAGACCACTTGTCAGATTACCTTGAGAATCCATATCCACTGCCAGGACTTTCTTGCCCTTTTCAGCTAGACATGCTGCAAGGTTAATTGCAGTAGTAGTCTTGCCGACGCCACCCTTCTGGTTGGCTATCGCAATTATTCTTCCCATATATTCTTCCTCTATAAGCGAAACTTCTGTAATTATACCACTATTCGCCCTCTAATTCTACTTTTTCTCATTGTTTTGCAATAGAAACCACGCGTACGCAAATCTCGTTAATAATAATTTTTCTCGACATCGCTTCCGCTCGGCTCGGGCTCCCCCTAGCGGACGCCGGCTTCCTTTCTTCGAAAAGAAGCTTCGGCTTGCTAAGCTCTCACTTCGTTCTTCGAACTCGTGAATCGCTAAGCACCGAGACCCGAGACGGTCTCGAAAAATCATTCTTAACGTGATTTGCTGATTTTTTATGTTTCACGTGAAACAATTCCTTATACAAACTAATATGACAGATAATTAAAAGCGAAACTATACATGTTCCACGTGAAACAATAAACAAATAAAAAAGAGGATGTTTCACGTGAAACATCCTCAATATGAATTACATTCTTTCAACTACGCCAATACCGAGAAGATCAAGGGAATCCTTCAGCATTCTACGTACAATGTATGTAATTGTACATCTTGCCTTCTTAACAACCTCGTCATCAACAGCTATTCGATTCTCTGTATAGAATCTATTGAATGCCTGAGCAAGGTCTACTGCATATCTTGCAACAACTGAAGGCTCATATCTTTCGGCAGCCTCGGCAACAATAGCTGGGAATCTATCAATTTCTTTAAGTAGATCTGCACTTGCCTCATCACTGAGTACTGAATAATCTATATCAGCGCTTGGCTCAAATCCTTCGATATTTCTAAGAATACTTGAGCAACGAGCATATGTATATTGAACATATGGACCAGTTTCTCCTTCAAAGCTTGTAATGTGCTCCCATTTGAAGGAAACATCTTTGATTCTCTGGTTGTATAGATCATTGAAGATTACTGCGCCAACACCAACTATTCTTGAAGCATTTTCCTTTTCTTCGTCAGAAAGGTCTGGATTCTTAACATCGATGATTTCTCTGATCTTTCCAATTGCTTCTTTCAGAATATCCTCAGCATATATAACATTTCCACCTCTGGTAGAAAGCTTTTCACCAGCAAGACTAACAAGTCCGTAAGGAATATGTACCAGACTATCCTTTGCCCAATCATTTCCCAGAAGTTCCATTACTTTAAATACCTGAGCAAAGTGAAGTTTCTGTTCCTGACCTGTTACATATAAGCATTTAGTAAAATTATATGTTTTCTTTCTATATTCTACTGCAGCTATATCTCTTGTAGCATATATTGAGCTACCATCGTTTTTTAGGATAAGACATGGGGCCATATCATATTCTTCAAGATCTACAATCTTTGCACCCTCGCTGTCCTTGAGAAGTCCTTTATCGGTTAATTCCTTAACTACATCATCTGTTTTATCTCTGTAGAAGCTTTCTCCTGTATAATGGTCAAACTCCATACCCATAAGCTTATAAGTTCTCTTAAACTCTTCTAGACTAATATCAAAGAACCATTTCCAAATCTGCAGAGCTTCTTCATCGCCAGTTTCCATTTTGTGGAACCAGGCTCTTGCCTCGTCCTGAAGTTCTGGATTCTTGTCAGCTTCATCATGGAAGAGAACATAGAGTCTCATTAATTCCTCTATACCTTTTTCCTTTACAGCTTCTTCAGAACCCCAGTTCTTATAGGCAACTATAAGTTTACCGAACTGAGTTCCCCAGTCTCCAAGGTGGTTTATTCTCTCTACGTTGTATCCAAGCTTGGAATATATCTTATAGAGGGAATTTCCTATAACTGTTGTTCTAAGATGACCAACATGGAAGTTCTTGGCAACGTTAGGAGAGGAGTAGTCTATACAAATAGTCTTTCCTTCACCTTCTTTTGATGCGCCATAGCTGTCATCAATGCTACTTTCTATAACTGTTTTTGCATAATCAGACTTATTTACATAGAAGTTGATATATGCACCCATAACCTTAATATCATCAATATATTCAGGTTTTTCTATGCTTTCAGCGATATCTGCAGCAATAAGTGGTGGGGCCTTGTGCAGATCCTTAGCAAGTCTGAAACATGGAAAAGCGTAATCACCCATTTCTTTCTTTGGTGGCTGTTCCAGGAGAGCGCTAATGCTTTCCTCATTTAATTGTTCAATCTTGTCGCTAAGAAGCTTAACTATTTTGTCTTTCATAATTCCTCCGACTTTTATTCATATTTAAAGGAAAACTCTATTTGTGTTCCTTCATTATTAGTAATGCTATAACTTCCATTAAGAAGAAATAGTAATTCCTCTGCTCTGTGAAGTCCACTGTACCAATCGGACTTTGTTAAGTAATCTTTTGGAAGTCCAATACCATTATCCTTTATCTCAAAGTAAAGTTCTCCACCTTCCTCATAAGCTTCAAACTTTACTTTAGTTGATTTAGAATGTTTGTGAATATTATCAAAGAAGATATTCAAAAGCTTGTTAAGTGTAATATATCTAACATAATTTGGCTTATGGATAATCTCACCTATATGATAATCTAATTCTATATCCTTATTCTTTTCCTTAAAGGCATTAAGGTATTCCTTTAACATTTCCTTTAATGCTTTTTTATCATCAAAGTTATAGTTAAGTCTGTTCAATTGATCATCTATAACAAGCATCATGTTCTTATGTGTTGATGTAATCTCGTCAACAAGAACCTTGCTTCGACCAGGACTACTATAAATATAACCACGAACATTATCAAGCTTATGATTATTATCATTAATAACACTCTTTATTCTCTTGTCCAGAACAGTAGAGTGGTAGGTATCATCATAAGTATCAATCATAAGAATGTTTCTAAGATGTTCTTTCAGTTTCTCTTCATTTTGAAGATCACTGTTCAGTTTCTCTTGTCTCTGGCTTTCTTTCTTAATGTCTTCTTCTATAACCTTATCCTTAATGCGGATCTGTTCTTCCTTCTCACCAAATTCAAGCATCATCTTTGATAGAGAAGCTTTTGCCTTATTCAGCTTCTTAATCCTTTTATCTATAGACTTAAGATAAATGCTTTCTTCGCTTATTCCGTATTCATACTTTTCACGATTGGATGTGAGATTGTCTATTTCGTTTTTAATCTCTTTTTCTTTCTCGTTTTCTTCTGGCTCTAATGCTATAGGACTAAATACACTTTTCCTATAGTCTGTATTAAGTGAGTAGACATTCTGCGTTCTTGAGAGTTCATCCAACTTTACATTAATTTCAAACAGCTTAGCCTTATACTCCTGAAGAGTAGTATCGTGCTCTGTAAAAAGCCTGCTGAAATATGTAATCATCTCATCAATCGTTTCAGTTATATTAGAATAATTCTGATTCATAACTCCCCTTACTCCTCAACATTACCTTCTTCTTCAACTGTCTCTTCTTGCTGTTTTAACTCTTGTTCCTGTTTCTCTTTTTCAAGTTTTTCTTTCTCGAGTCTTTCTTTTTCTAATCTTTCTTTATTTTCCTTTAATCGAGGATCGCGACTACGAGGAAAATATCTAACTCTTCTTTTACTATTATAGTACTGAATTTTCTTTCTTATCTTAGCAACTATAATAACAATAAGAAGTAATACGATCAGAACTAATAATAGAACTATAACTCTTTTTGCAATCTTAACAATCTGTGGTTCAGGTTTAGGTGTATTCTTTTCAGCAACAATTGCATCAGTAGAAGATGCCATCACCACGGGAACTGTCATTGTTATATCGGTTTCTCCTAAAGCTTGTCCTTGATAGGAGAATGATATTTTTCCAGCAACACCATTTTCTGGAACTTTATAAACATCAATATTTTTCTCTATATCAGCGTCATTTATAAAGGATCTGACATAGAAAGAATATGATTGGTTAACATAATATTTAGGTAATTCATGGTTTAGATCATCATAATAATTTGCTAAAACAATTGAATTATCTATATTCATAGATGAAAAGCTATAATCTATAAGTGGTTTACATAAATGATATTTAGTAAAACAGAATTCATCTAACTTAATAGTATCACTGTAAGACTCTGTTGTAGGATTACATCTCATAACAACAGTTACAAGTCTTCGTCCATCTCTTTCAGCAAAGGATATGAGAGTAGCAAGTGCTGTTTCTGTATATCCTGTCTTTCCTCCAGTACAATACTGGTAATAGTAATCCTTGTTTCCTGAATATATAAGACGGTTCTCCTGCCAAAGTGGTCTTTCCTCATTTAAATTAGTTTCAGGAATAGTGTAAGCCTGAGAGGAGATAAGAGTTTTAAATTCAGGATACTGATAAGCAGCACATCCAATAAGTGCCATATCATAACAACTTGTATAATGATTTTGATCCTGGAGTCCATTTGGATTTACAAAGTTTGAATCTGTACATCCAAGCTCCCTGGCTCTGTCATTCATCATTATAGAGAATGCACCTGTAGATCCAGCAATATGTTCTGCAATAGCAAGAGCACATTCATTTCCTGAATTCAGCATCATACCATAAAGCGCATCTTTAAGTGTCAGTTGTTCTCCACTCTGAAGACCTATAGCTGAGCTTCCCTTTTCGACCTGTTCCATAACTGAATCGGAAACAGTAATAACATCATTTACATTTCCGTTTTCCACAGCAAGTAAACAAGTCATTACCTTTGTAATGCTGGCAGGGTAGAGCTGCTGATGAGCATTCTTCTCATAAAGAACATCACCCGTATCCAAATCCATAACAATTGCAGCCTGTGCATTGATAGCTGGAGCATCAGCTGGAATAAAACCAGCATCACCGGCAGAGGCATTTCCTGCTATATCAATTGCTGAACCTTCTGCATTTACATCTATAGGATAAAAACAAATATTTACTATTATTATTAATATGATAAAAAAACTAAGTTTTCGTTTAAACATTATATATTGAAAATCCTAACTAAAGATTAGACTTTGCCACATAATATCCTATTACATTTTGAGTAAAATCACAAGGAATTTAATAAATATAAGGAAGTGACCCGAATCTTTGACACTAATCAATCTTTTTTGTATACTGTTCATCGTATCTTATTAAATGGAGGAAATGATGAGACTAAGAAATATTCCTGGCTCAAGAGAAACAATAGCAGAAAGTCCTTATGTTGTTCATGATGAAGAATCTTACAAAGGAAAATGGCATGAGGTATTTGGTAATGACCATCCGATACATTTAGAGATTGGAACTGGTAAGGGTTCTTTTATAATGGAAAATGCCAGAAGAAATCCTGATATAAATTATATTGGAATAGAAAAGTATTCAAGTGTTCTTCTTAGAGCATTGCAGAAGATGGAGCAGGAGGAACTTCCTAATCTTGTCTTTATAAGAATGGATGCTGAATATATAGAAAATGTATTCGAAAAAGATGAGATAGATAACATCTTCCTTAACTTCTCTGATCCTTGGCCAAAAGATAGAACTGCTAAGAGAAGACTTACATCTGATAGATTTCTAAAAAGATATACTAATATAATGAAGAAATCCGGTAAGGTAACTTTTAAAACTGACAACATAGATCTTTTTGAATACTCAGTTGAAATGGCTAAAGAGTGTGATTGGAACATTGAAGTTGTTACTCGTGATCTTCATAATTCAGAATATAATGAAGGAAACATTATGACTGAATACGAAAAGAAGTTTTCTCAGCTTGGTAATAAGATCAATATGATGATCATCTCACAGAAATAAAAAGCACCCCTGTTTAACAGGGGTGCTTTACTGCTTATTAGTTATTTGTTGTTTTTCTTAGGAAATACAACTACCTTACGATATGGCTCTTCACCCTCTGACTTAGTAGATACATATTTATCTCCCTGAAGTGTTGAGTGAATGATTCTTCTTTCATAAGGATTCATTGGCTCAAGTGAGAATGGACGTCTTGACTTCTTAACCTTGAAAGCAATATTCTTAGCAAGATTCTCAAGTGTTTCTTTACGTCTCTCTCTGTAGTTCTCTGTATCAAGCTTGATTCTTATATAAGTATCGCTCTTCTTATTAACATAGAGACTGATGAGATACTGAAGTGAATCAAGTGTCTGACCTCTCTTACCAATGATGATTCCCATCTCTGGACCTTCAACATCGATGCTCATTGTTCTTGAAACCTTATCAAGTGAGATATCAATCTTTGCTTCCATTTCCATAGCATCAAAGATCTTCTCAAGATAAACCTTTGTTTCATCAATGATTGAATCATCAATATTAGCAGGTTCCTGTGGTTCCTCTGGCTGAGCCTCTTTAACTTCTTCCAGAGCAGCCTCTTCCTTCTGAACTTTAACTTCCTCTTTAACAGCTTCCTTTTTCTCAGCTGGTTTTTTCTTACCCTTTGCTGATTTCTTAGCTGAAAGTAATTCTTCTATATCATCACTTACTTCCTGCTTTGGCTTAGCCTTAATAACTGCTGGCTTAGAACCAAGTCCAAGGAATCCGCTGCTTCCTTTGCTTACTACTTCTATATCTAATTCTGAACTTGCTATTCCGAGAGTAGTAGCTGCCTCGATCATAGCATCTTCAACTGTTTTTCCTGAAAATTCTCTGTAATCCATTATTTATTTACCCCCGAATCATTGAATCTCTTAACTGCATTTGCTTTATCAGCAAGTGAGCCTTTCTTTGGAGGTTCAGCTGTTTGATCTGCTTCGTAATTCTTGAGATTCATGTTACCGTACTTACTTAATGTTGAATTAGAAGAACTCTTTGTTTGTTCCTCTGCTGGCTGTCCCATAGCAGCTTCAGTAAATCTCTGAGAAAGTGTTTTCTTTCCAGAAGCTTTTCTCTTAGCAATTTCTTTCTCTGCCTTAAGTTTCTGCTTTTCAACAATCTTTTCCATATCAACATGATCGTAATAAAGATTAGTAAATACTGCGATAAGGAAACTGATAAATGCAGAAACAGCCCAATAAATACCAAGACCTGCTGGTGCCTTAACTGTTACAAGGAAAGACATAATAGGCATGAAGTACATTGTTCTACGCATAGATTTCATCTGTGCATCCTGCTGAGGATCACCTGTCTCATTCATAGGTGTAGCAATCATAGCAAGTAACTGACATAAGAATGAAGCAATAGGAATAATAATTGCAGGAGTTAACTTGAAGCCTGGTGCTTCTGAAAGGTTAATACCAAAAATAAACTGATTAACTCTTGTAATCTTATCCTGGTTTTCAGCTATAAGCTGTCCAACCTGTGGATTAGATGAAAATGTACTTGCAAGCTTGTCAAACAATGATTCATTACATCTATATAGTACATCGATAACACTATTTAAAGATTTAAGTCCTTCACCTGATGTTGCATCTGTTGATGTAGCAAATTCTACAAGCTTTGTTGTAAGTCTTGGGATTTTTTCTGATTCAGTAAATCCTTTTAAAAGACTATAACCTTTATTTGTATCCATAATTGCCTGTGCAATTGGTTCATAAAGGTTTCTTACTTTAGGTACATATGCAGGAATATTCTGAATAACATTGTACAGACCAATGAAAACAGGGAACTGAATAAGGGAAGTAAGACATCCCTGAGTCATCTTAATACCATACTTTTCCTGTAATTCTCTTGTTTCCTGCTGCTGAGCAAGCATAGATTCCTGATCTTTCTTGCCCTTATACTTCTTATTAATTTTGTTAAATTCTGGTTTAAGATACTGCTGTATCTTAGATGATTTAGTTGTTTTTAAACTGAATGGGAAGAGAATGAGTCTTATTATAATAGTAAAAACTACTATACTAAGTGCAATTGACTCAACACCCATTCCGTTAAACAAGTTATAAATGGCATTAAAAATAAATCCTAATAACTTAGTAATAGGACCCATGATAATACCGCTATTTTGCGTGAGTATCATTAATGTTCTCCTCTACGGAACAGGATCATATCCACCTTTACTGAAAGGGTTACATCTAAGTATTCTCCAAATTGTGAGAAGAGTACCTTTAAAAAATCCATACTTTTTATATGCTTCAATAGCATACTCAGAACATGTTGGATAAAAAATGCATGTACTATGTCCCTTAAGGTGAGATAAATGCTTCCTATAAAATTTGATCAAAGCTATACAAATCTTTTTCATGATAAATACTAATTAATAATATGATGATTTCGGCCAAGATGCAGGAAAGCACTTTCTATTTCTTGAAAGTTCTTCCCTTTTGCCGAATTCCTAGCTACGACCACTATATCGTAACCATCCTTTACTTTATCCAAGTTCAATCTGTAGCTTTCCTTTATAAGACGTTTAATTCTATGTCTTATAACACTATTACCGACCTTTTTACTCACAGAGATTCCGATTCTACTGTATACCTGATCAGTTTTTAAGATATACATCACTAAATACTTATTTGCCAACGATTCTCTATGGTTATACACCTGGCTAAACTCTCTGGAGTTTTTTAATGAAATTAATTTTTTCATTTTCCCTTATTATGGAGTAAGTGATTTTCTTCCCTTTGCACGTCTAGCTGAGAGAACTTTACGACCATTAGCTGTGCTCATTCTCTTTCTAAATCCATGAACCTTTGATCTAGATCTCTTCTTAGGCTGAAATGTCATCTTCATAATTTTTCTTCCTTTCTATATATGTTTTATTTTTGCCACCTTCCGAAAAAGAGGGCAAATCTACACTATTATATTTTTTTACTATATAAAAGTCAAGCAAATAGTGGCTTTAGAGCCTTAAATATGAAGAAAAATATTTTTTAAAATTTTTATATGTTTACATAAATTATCAACATTTTGTGAATAAATTGTTGATAACTTATGTAATTATTGTTTATTAAATGTTTTATAAACAAAAAATTGGCTATTATAAAGGGATTTTTTCACTGAAAATTAATAACAAAATTTAACCACAACTTAACATAAATTGCATTTTTATGGCTCTCTTTTAACCTTGAGAATATTACCTAATTGTAGTAGAATATAGAAGTGTATTTTTGCCCTCTTAGAAGGCTTATATTTTTGTTTTAAATACATTTTTGTGTTTTTTATTAAATAAAAGGATAAAATTAAATGAAAGAGCAAATAATAAACAATTGGGATAGTATTCTTAATACCCTGGAAACTCATTATGATGTTTCTAAGATTATTATAGAAACCTGGATAAGACCTCTGAGTATATTTGATATTAAGGATAATACTATCTATTTTTATGTAGATGAGAAAAGAGGTAAGCATGGCGTAGATTATCTTCGTAACAAAGGATATGACATGTTCCTTCTTTCTTCTATTAGAGAATTCTTCAATGATCCTAATATAGAACTTATAATAGATGAAAAATATAAATTCGTAGTTAGTGACGATGATAATCATTCTTCAAATGTTGAATATGATGGACAATATAGTGCTGATTATTATCAGGCTATTAAAAAGAGTAATCTTAACCCTAAGTATACATTTGAAAATTTTGTCATTGGTGAAAGTAACAGACATGCTTATGCAACATGTACTGCAGTTGCTGATCTTCCAAGTCAGGATGCACTTAATCCACTATTCTTATATGGAGGACCAGGACTTGGAAAAACACATCTAATCCAATCAATAGCGCATTTCATATTGCAGCATAATCCTTCTATGAATGTACTTTATGCATCATCAGAAAGATTTACAAATGATATCATCACTGCAATTCAGAATAATAAAACAGAAGAGTTCCGTCAGAAGTATCGTCAGGTAGATGTACTTATAATAGATGATATTCAGGAAATTATAGGTCGTGAAAGAACCCAGCAGGAATTCTTTAATACATTTAACTTCTTATATGAAGCAAAAAAACAGATAATTATTTCTTCAGATAGACCACCTAAGGAAATTAAAGAGCTTAATGAAAGACTTCGTTCAAGATTCGAGTGGGGAGTTCCTATTGATATTCAGGCTCCTGACTATGAAACACGTATGGCTATTCTTAGAAACAAAGCTGAAAAAGGTGGAATGAACAACATTCCTGAAGAGATACTTGTTTATATTGCAGAAAACATTGTATCTAATGTAAGAGAATTGGAAGGTGCTCTTAATAAACTTAGTGTTTATTCAAAGCTTAGTAATGAAGATATTACCCTTGATCTTACAAAGGAAACACTTAAGGATCTTATTTCAAAGGATGCTGAAAAGAATATTACTCCAGATACTATCTTATCAACAGTTTCTGAACACTTAAATGTTAGTATCTCAGATATTCAATCATCAAAAAGAAGTAAAGATATTGCAATTGCAAGACAGACTGTTATGTACTTATGCCGCCAACTTACTGATAAAAGCTTGGTTTCTATCGGTGAAGTTGTTGGTGGAAAGGATCATGCAACAGTTTATAACGGTGTTAAGAGAATAGAAGACAAATTAAAGAACGATCCACAGTTTGAATCTACTATAAATGTTCTTTATAACAAGCTTAATCCACAACAGTAAAAATTAAAAAACATCATTAATAAATGATTATTAACATTAGTTTTTGTTTGTATTAGTGGGCTGAAGGTACTTTTCAACATATCAACACTGCTTATTATTATTAATACTATAAATTATATATATATTATTAGTCAGATGACGATGCGAAAGGAGCATTTTAAGAATGAGAATCAAATGTAAGAAACAGGTTTTATTATCAGGTATAAATACTGTATCTAAAGCAGTAGCTACTAAAACAGTAAAACCTATACTTGAATGTATATTATTAGAGGCTAAAAATGGAGAGCTTAAGCTTACAGCTAACAATCTTAATCTTGGAATAGAGACTTATATAGATTGTACTATCATAGAAGAAGGAACAATTGCTCTTAATTCTAAACTTTTCTCAGATATCATAAGAAAGATGCAGGATAGTGATATTGATATAGAATCTAATAGTGATTACAAAACAACTATTATATGTGAAAAATCAAGATATGATATTCCTTGCTGGTCAGGAGAAGAGTTCCCAGAGATAACATCTGTAAATAAAGATAAGAGTATTATAATTTCTCAGCTTGGTCTTAAAGATATTATTAGACAAACTATTTTCTCAGTTTCAGATAATGAGAATTCAAAGCTTATGAGTGGTGAGCTTTTTGAAGTAAAAGATAATGTACTTTCTGTTGTTTCTCTTGATGGTCATAGAATTTCTATGAGAAAGATAAATCTTAAGGGAGATAATTCAGATATTTCTGCAGTTGTTCCTGGAAAGACACTTCAGGAAATCAGCAAGATCATAAATGGTGATGCAGAAGAAGATGTTGTCATCTATTTTGCAGATAAGAATATGAGTTTTGAATTTGGTAAGACAAAGGTTGTTTCTCGTCTTATCGAAGGAGAATATTTTAAGATAGCTCATATGCTTTCTATGGATACATCACTTTTAGTTAAAGCAAATAGAAGTGAACTTATTGGATGTATAGACAGAGCTTCTCTTCTTATTCAGGAAACAGATAAGAAGCCAATTATTGTAAGTGTTAAGAATGATAATAATCTTTATATAAGACTTGATACAAATAAAGGTTCTATCAAAGAAGAGATGGAAATTGAAAAAGAGGGTGATGAGATAATTATTGGATTTAATCCAACATTTATCATGGATGCACTCAGAGTTATAGATGATGATAAGGTTAATATTTATATGAATGATTCAAAGAGTCCTTGTATCATAAAGGATGCTGAGAATACATTTACTTATATTATTCTGCCTATAAATATTAATCCAGATGCTTATTAATTAGGAATTAAGTATGGAAACTATAAAAATTAGAGATGGTGAAGAATTTATAAAGCTCGGACAAGCTATGAAAAAAGCTGGTCTGGTAGGCTCTGGTTTGGATGCCAAAATACTTATCCAGGATGGACAGGTAAAAGTAAATGGTGAGGTTGATACCAGAAGAGGAAAAAAACTCTATCCAGGTGACAGCTTCGAATATGACGGAAATACTGTAAAGGTAGAAGAATAGTAAATGTTTGTTGAATCACTGGCATTAATGAATTTTAGAAATTATGAATCACTGGATATTCAGTTTAGTGACAAGATTAATATTCTATATGGTGACAATGCTCAAGGAAAAACAAATATTCTGGAAGCTATCTATATGTCAGCAACAACCAGATCTCATAAAAAATCAAAAGATAAAGATATTATAAGATTTGGTGAAGAAGATTCTCATATAAGAGTAAACATTAAAAAAAGAGATGTAGGTCATAGGATTGATATGCATCTTAGAAAAGCCGGGAATAAAGGTGTTGCAATAGATGGAATACCTATAAAAAAATCAACAGAGCTTTTCGGACTTATAAATATAATTATTTTTTCACCTGAGGATTTAGCAGTTGTAAAAAATGGACCTGGCGAGCGCAGGCGTTTTATGGATATGGAAATATGTCAGCTTAGCCGGATTTATTACAGTAATTTATCAACATATAATAAAGTTCTTGATCAGAGAAACAGCACATTAAAACAGATTGCCTACAAATCTGGAATGGAAGAAATGCTGGATGTCTGGGATGATCAATTAGCAGAGGTTGGCTCCGCTATTATAAAAGAAAGAGCCAACTTTATAAGCATGTTAAATGACATTATAAAGGATATTCATAAAGGACTTACTTCTGAAAGTGAAAAGATAGAACTTAGATATGAACCTAATGTTGATATAGATGAATTTAAAACATCACTTTATGAAAAAAGAAATATAGATATTAAAAATACTACAACAATGACGGGACCTCATAGAGATGATTTTGGAATATTTATAAACGATAGTGATGTAAGAGTTTATGGTTCTCAGGGACAACAGAGAACAGCTGCACTTGCACTTAAGCTTGCAGAAATTGAATTAGTTAAAAAAATTATCAACGATGATCCAATACTTCTTCTTGATGATGTAATGTCAGAGCTTGATACAAGAAGAAGGGATGCTCTTCTTAATAGTATTAAAGATATCCAGACAATAATAACCTGTACCGGATATGATGATTTTATAAGACAGAGAATTAATGTTAATAAGATATATAAAATATCTCAAGGTAAGATAGTTTAATAATAGTCATATAGATTTAAAAGGAGAAAATAATGAGTGAATCATTAAATAACCCTGAAATCAAAGAAGAGGGATATGAAGTATCTGGAGAATATGGTGCGGATCAGATTCAGATTCTTGAAGGTCTGGAAGCAGTACGAAAAAGACCAGGTATGTATATCGGAAGTACCTCTACAAGAGGTCTTCATCACTTAGTTTATGAGATTGTTGATAACTCTGTTGATGAAGCGCTTGCTGGTTTTTGTAAAAATATAGAGGTTTTCATTAATGAAGATAACTCTATAACAGTAATAGATGATGGACGTGGTATTCCTGTAGGAATTCAGGAAAAAACAGGACGTCCAGCTGTTGAAGTTGTATTCACAGTTCTCCATGCTGGTGGAAAATTCGGTGGTGGAGGATACAAGGTTTCAGGTGGTCTTCATGGTGTAGGTTCATCTGTTGTTAATGCACTTTCCGATTGGCTGGAAGTAGAAGTTTCCAGAGAAGGAAAAGTACATAAACAGAGATATGAAAGAGGTAACATTTGCTACGACCTTAAAGTAATCGGTGATACAGATAAAACAGGAACTAAGGTTACATTTAAACCAGATGGAACTATCTTTGATGATCTGATTTATGATTACAATACTCTTAGAATCAGACTTCGTGAGACTGCATTCCTTACAAAGGGATTAAAGATTTCTCTTACTGATCTCAGACAGCCTGAGAAAAAAGAGGATGAGTCTGATGAAGAATATAAAGAGAGAATAGAAAATTGGGAGCCTGTGACAGAGACTTTCCACTATGAAGGTGGTATTAAAGAATTTGTTCAGTATCTCAACAGACATAAAACTACTCTTTACGATAAGGTTATTTATTGTGAAGGAACAAAAGATGATATTTATGTTGAGATAGCTCTTCAGCATAATAATTCTTATAACGAAATGGTCAACAGCTTTGTTAATAATATCATTACACCTGAGGGTGGAATGCATCTTACTGGATTTAGATCAGCTATGACCAAGGTTTTCAATGACTATGCAAGAAATAATAAACTTTTGAAGGAAAAGGATGATAACCTTTCTGGAGAAGATTTAAGAGAAGGTCTTACAGCTATTATCAGTGTTAAGATCGAGGATCCACAGTTTGAAGGTCAGACAAAACAGAAGCTTGGAAATGCACCAGCCAGAACTGCTGTTGAATCACTTATGAATGAACAGCTTGTAATATTCCTGGAGCAGAATCCTTCTGTTGCAAAGGCTATTATTGAGAAGGCTGTAAATGCACAGCGTGCAAGAATAGCAGCTCGTAAGGCGAGAGATGCATCTCGTAAGAGTTATCTTTCAGATGGTATGTCACTTCCTGGAAAGCTTGCTGATTGTTCAGATAAAGATCCAAAGAATTGCGAAATCTATATAGTCGAGGGAGATTCCGCTGGTGGTTCTGCAAAGACTGCAAGAAACAGAGCTACTCAGGCAATACTTCCACTTAGAGGAAAAATCCTTAATGTAGAGAAAGCAAGAATTGATCATATTATGGAGAATAAAGAAATCCAGGCAATGATAACTGCTTTCGGTACAGGTATTCATGAGAATTTCGATATAGAAAAACTTCGTTATGACAAGATTATTATCATGACGGATGCCGACGTAGATGGTGCTCATATTGCAACACTTCTACTTACATTCTTCTATAGATTTATGCCAGATCTTATCCGTCAGGGTCATGTATATCTGGCACAGCCACCTCTCTATAGATTAGAGAAGAATAAGAAAATATGGTATGCCTACAGTGATGAAGAGCTGGCTTCTATAATTGATGAAGTTGGTAGAGACCAGAATAATAAGGTTCAGCGTTATAAAGGACTTGGTGAGATGGATGCAGATCAGCTTTGGGATACAACTATGGATCCTTCAAAGAGAGTTCTTCTCAGAGTATCTATGGATGGCGAAGATGAATCAGAGGTAGATCTTACATTTAATGTTCTTATGGGCGACAATGTTGAACCTCGTAAGAAGTTCATCGAAGATAATGCTAAGTTTGTAAAGAATCTTGATATATAAAATTACTTTTCAATTATTTGAAAATGTTAGGAGATAAAAATGAGTGACGATAAGATCTTTGACAAGCCTCATGACGAAGTGAAAGAGGTTGATCTTAAGAAAACAATGGAGAATTCTTACATAGATTATGCTATGTCGGTTATTGCATCTCGTGCACTTCCAGATGTAAGAGATGGTCTTAAACCGGTTCAGAGAAGAATTCTTTATTCAATGATCGAACTTAATAATGGACCAGATAAGCCACACCGTAAATGTGCCCGTATCGTCGGAGATACAATGGGTAAATATCATCCACATGGTGATAGCTCTATTTATGATGCATTGGTTAAGCTGGCACAGGATTGGAATACCAGATATCCATTAGTAGATGGTCATGGAAACTTTGGTTCCATGGATGGTGATGGAGCAGCTGCTATGCGTTACACAGAGGCTCGTCTTACAAAAATCTCAATGGAACTTCTGGCTGATATCAACAAAGATACAGTTGATTTTGTTCCTAACTTTGATGAAACAGAAAAAGAACCTGAGGTTCTTCCATCACGTTATCCTAATCTTCTTGTAAATGGTACTTCCGGTATTGCCGTAGGTATGGCAACAAACATACCACCTCACAATCTTCGTGAAGTAACAGATGCTGCTATCAGAATTATTGATAACAGAGTTGAAGAAGATAGAGATACCGATATAGAAGAAATAATGGAAATCGTAAAAGGTCCTGACTTCCCAACTGGAGCAGAGATTCTTGGTAGAAAAGGTATTGAAGAAGCATATAGAACAGGTAGAGGAAAAATACGTGTTCGTGCTATTTCAGATATTGAACCAATGGCAAAGGGTAAGCAGAGAATAGTTATCACTGAGCTCCCTTACATGGTTAATAAAGCTCTTCTTATTCAGAAGATTGCAGAGCTTGTAAAGAACAAGAGAGTAGACGGTATTACAGATCTTCGTGATGAGTCATCCCGTGAAGGAATGAGAATAGTTATTGAACTTCGTCATGATGTAAATGCAAACCTGCTTCTTAATAATCTTTATAAGCATACTCAGCTGGAGGATACATTTGGCGTTAATATGCTCGCACTTGTTAACAAGCAGCCAAAGGTTCTGCCACTTATTGATATGCTTAAATACTACATTAAGCATCAAGAAGATGTAGTCACAAGAAGAACTAAGTTTGAACTTGCTGCTGCTGAAAAGAGAGCACATATTGTTGAAGGTCTTCTTATTGCTATTGATAATATTGATGAAGTAATAAAGATTATTCGTGCTGCTGCAAATGTAAATGAAGCAAAAGAGAAGTTAATAGAGAGGTTTGATCTTACAGAAGCTCAGGCTCAGGCCATTGTAGATATGAGACTTCGTGCTCTTACAGGTCTGGAGAAAGAGAAGCTGGAAGATGAATATAAAGAACTTCAGGCAAGGATTGCATATCTCAAGGGTATCCTTGCAGATGAGAAGAAGCTTCTTACAGTTATTAAAGAAGAAATGCAGGAAATTGCAGATAAGCATGGAGATGACAGAAGAACTATCATCGGCCAGGCAGTTGGTGATTTCACAGATGAAGATCTGATAGATGATGAGCCAGCAGTTCTGACAATGACTCATTTCGGATATATAAAGAGAATGTCAGTAGATAACTTCCATTCTCAGAATAGAGGCGGAAAAGGTATAAGAGGAATCCAGACTATAGAGGATGACTTTATAGAAGATCTTCTTATGACTACAACACTTAATTACATTCTCTTCTTTACAAATAGAGGACGTGTATTTAAGCTCCGTACATATCAGATACCTGAAGCAGGAAGAACAGCAAGAGGTGTTGCAATGGTTAACCTTCTTCAGCTGGATGGTGGAGAGCATGTTCAGGCAGTTGTTCCTATCAGGGACTTCTCAGAGAATAAGTACTTCATCATGGTAACCAAGTCAGGTATGATAAAGAAATCACCACAGATGGATTACAAGAATATCAGAAAGAATGGTCTGATAGGTATAACCATCAAAGAAGATGATGAACTTATAGAGGTTAAGACAACAGATAATACACGTGATATATTCATGGTTTCAAAGAATGGTATGTGCATCCGATTCAGAGATACTGACATCAGAAGTACAGGACGTTCATCAATGGGTGTACGTGGTATGAACCTTGACCATGAGGATGAAGTTGTCGGAATGCAGATGAATACCCAGGGCGAGAAGCTTCTCATCGTAACCGAAAAGGGTATGGGTAAAAAGACTCCTATAAATGATTTCACACTTCAGAGAAGAGGTGGAAAGGGTCTTAAGTGTTACAAAGTAACAGAGAAGACTGGAAAAGTAATTGGAGTTAAAGCTGTTAATGAAGATCATGAAGTAATGCTTATTACTACAGAGGGAATTATTATTCAGCTTAGATGCGAGGATATATCTACCTACGGAAGAATTACATCTGGTGTTAAGCTTATAAATGTTAAAGAAGGCGAAGCTGTTAAGAAAATTGCTAAGGTTAGACAGACTGAGAAGAATTCTACAGAAACAGAAGAGGCCGAAGAAGGAGCTGAAGAAGCTACTTCAGAAGTAACATCTGAGGAAATTACACAGGAAGATAGTGGTAACGAGGAAGCGTAATGGAAGATTTTAGAGAGAATATCAATTCGCTGACAAACACCGGTATGCTCGAGAATATACTTATAGGAATTGCTTACTGGTTAGCAGTAGTTGTAGTTATTCTGTTTGTTTTCTATTTAGCTGTAAGGATTAATAATTACAGGCTTTATAAGAGAAACGGAAAAATAGAAAAGGATGACTACGTACTGTAGTAGAGAGTTGAGAAAATGAGAGAAATAAATGTAGAAGAGATAAAGTCTCAGGTAAGAGACTTATGTATCGATGCTAATTTAAAGCTTTCTCCAGAAATGGAGAAAGCTATTAGTGCGGCCAAAGATACAGAAAAAAATCCATTAGCTGTGAGTATTTTAGATCAGCTTCAGGAAAATATGGAGATAGCAAAAAACGATGGAATACCGATATGTCAGGATACTGGCATGGCGGTATTCTTTGTTGAACTGGGACAGGATGTTCATATAGTTGGAGGCGACCTGACAGAGGCAATCAATGAAGGAGTTCGCCAGGGTTATACAGAGGGATATCTTAGAAAGTCTGTTGTTGGAGATCCACTTCTCAGAGAGAACACCAAGGATAATACTCCAGCAATCATTCATTATGACATTGTTCCAGGAGATAAGTTGAAGATAACAATTACTCCAAAGGGATTTGGTAGCGAAAACATGAGTAAGCTCGTTATGCTTAAACCTGCTGATGGAGTTGATGGTGTTAAGCAGGTGGTTATAGATGCGGCAAAGAATGCTGGACCTAATGCATGTCCTCCATTTGTTCTTGGAGTAGGAATTGGTGGAGACTTCGAACTTGTTGCGAAACTTGCAAAGAAGGCTTTGACCCGTGAACCAGGAAGTCATAATCCACAGCCACATATAGCAGAGCTTGAAAAAGAACTCTTGAATGAGATTAACAGTTTAGGTATTGGACCTGCAGGACTGGGTGGAAGTACAACAGCGCTGGCTGTTAATATTGAAACTTATGCTACACATATAGCAGGACTCCCTATTGCAGTAAATATGTGTTGTCATGTAGACAGACATAAGAGTGTGGTTTTATAAAGACTAATTAGTCAGTATAGTTAATTTAAAGATAATAAGGATACGGGATTAATGGATAGGAAACTTACTATTCCTGCAACAGATGAGGAGATTAAAGAGCTTCGTGCAGGAGATATGTTATATATAACAGGAACTATTTACACAGCAAGAGATGCTGCTCATAAGAGAATGTTTGATACTCTGAATGAGGGTGGAGAACTGCCTTACGATATAGAAGGATCTTTTGTTTATTATCTGGGACCAACACCTGCAAAGCCTGGACAGGTAATAGGTTCTGCAGGACCAACTACTTCAAGTAGAATGGACAAATATACACCACTCCTTCTTAGCAAGGGTCTTAAGGGTATGATCGGTAAAGGTAAGAGAAGCCCAGAGGTTGTAGATGCTATTGTAAAAAATGGTGCTGTTTATTGTGCTGCAATTGGTGGACTTGGCGCACTTCTTTCTAAAAGAATTACTAAGTCTGAAGTCATTGCATATGATGATCTTGGAACAGAAGCAATTAGAAAGCTTACGGTTGAAGATTTACCAGTAGTTGTAATTATAGATACTGAGGGAAATAATCTTTATGAAACAGCAGCAGCTGATTTTTTAAAGACTATCTAAAAGGGGAAAAGGTATGGCAGAAGGAAAAAAGAAAAGTAAGAAAAAAGGGGCCATTGTCGGAGTAGTAGTAATGATAGTGGTGCTGTTACTTGCAGCGCTTGCATATGGTTGGATAGCACTTATGCCAGGTTACATTTCTTCTGACAAAGCAGTAGAAAATTATTTTAATGCTATTTCCAATGAGGATTCAAAGCTTTATAAGAAAGCTTGCTTCACAACAAAGTGGAGAGATGACTACAATATCCAGAGCGAAAAGAGTCTTGATGACAAGATTGCAGAGACTTTCAGTCTTCAGTCAGGAGCAACCTATAGTAATCTTGCTATTGTTTCTGAAGAGAAGCTTGATAAAGAATATGCTGAGAAAATGGAAGACAGCGTAAAGAACAGATACGGCATAGATATGTCAGTAAGTCAGATTAAGAGTGTTAGTTTTACAATAGATACAACTTTTGATGGACAAAACCTGAATTCAGGAACAGTTACAAGGTATTGTTATAAATCTGGAGGAAAGTGGTTTTTCCTTGCAGATCCAGAAGTATTGATCGATATTAATATAGAAGGTTAATTTAATGGGTTATAAGCTGACTATCACACTCCCTTCAGGAGAGTCTCCAATAGTTGAATACGGAAGGCATTTCAATGTTTGGGGTGAAATTCTTCATTATGATAAACTTCCGGAGGATGCAGTACTAACAGTCAAGTTGATGAATTCCTCTGGAATAGAAGTGCGTCATGTCAGTCAGAATAAAAAGAATAATAAAAATGTTTATCTTGACCATCCGGATTTAACCAGTTACAAAGAAGAGATTGATCCAGGGAAAAAGCAACTTTTAGAATTTGGTTTTCCTGAGTTGATGGTTAAGGATATAGAGCATCCAGAAGAAAGTCTTAGGGATGCAACTATAAAAGCATTCTATTCAGATGAGTTTTATAAAGCAGTCATAACTACAGCCAGCGGAAAAGACTATGGAATGGTCTGGGATGATGGCTTGGGTCTTTTAGATGAGAATGGAAATCCATATAAGGTTCTGCCTTGTGGTGATTATACCGTGAAGGTTGAGCTAAGGAATTTTGATGGAGAGCTTTTAGCAGAAGCCAGTAAGTCTATTGTCATCGCACGTCGAAAAACACAGACAATCGTCAGGTTTAATCCAATAGAACATAGGAATAATATGAAGCTCTGGTGCAAGGACCTGGGCTTTGAAATAATTGATGATACATTTCCTGGATATTTAGAACCATATACAGGGAAATGGTTTTATCATATGGGACTTCTTCCAATGTATAGGGCTTGTGATATAGCACTATATGAAGAGACAGATATACACATGTTTGTTTATCTGGTAGATCCAACAAGTACTTCGTATGAGACGGAGTTAGCATATCTCCAGTCTCAGGGAGTTGTTAGTAATCCCCAAAGATTTAGAGCTTATCACTATGATATAGGTGAAGCTGTTCTTAAAAGAGAAGATAAGGAGATTGAAAAAGGTCAGATCCTTGAATTCTCTGAAGGAGAATATCTTTATATATATAGAGTTGATGTGGTAAGTGATGGAGCTGAAGAGAATAAATTTGATCTTAGCGGATGTAACGTAAAGGAATATCAAACCAATTTAGAAAAAATTGAAATTGATGCGGGAAGCAAGATTGCAGTGTCTGGAGTTTGCAGACCATGGCAGATGGATCCAAAGGATTTTGAATTAAGGAAAGATAATATTTATAATATAAAAAATGAAGTTCAAAAGCTTCATTATGAAATCAGAGATGCTGAAACTGGTGATGTCTTGAAGAAAGAAACCAGAAAACTGATGATGGAAAGAATAGATGGGGAATCTATTGGAAAATCAGTCTTTGAATTTTATAATATTTTTGAAATAGAAAAAGAATGGGTTGGAAAAACAATAGAAATAAAAGTTATAGCATGCGATAATAGTGGAGAAAAGGAAGGCGCAGAGGGCATTTTATTTGTAAAAATAATTTAACGTTATGCGTAACCAAGTATAACAGGGGAAAGAAAAATGTTAGATATATTAATAGTTGAGGATAATAAAGAAATAGGCGGGCTTCTTGAAACTTTTCTTAGAAAAGAAAACTACGTTGTTTCTGTTGCAGATAGCGGCGAAAAAGCAATGAAGCTTTTTGAGATGTATGGAGCCAAGCTTGTGATTCTTGATCTTATGCTTCCTGGGATAGATGGCTTTGCGGTTTGTTCTAAGATTCGTGAAACTTCGAATTCACATATTCTGATTGCCAGTGCAAAGACAGAGAAAGAGGATAAATTAAAGGGTCTTAATCTTGGGGCAGATGACTATATTGAAAAACCATATGATATAGATATTTTAATTGCAAAGATAAATGGTATTTTTAAACGTAAGTACGCGCAGGAAGTAATAGTTGAAGATAACCTTACTCTCAATACAGTAACAGAAACACTTCAGGTAGATGGTAAGGATGTTGTTGTTACAACAAAGGAATTTGATCTTTTAAAACTGCTAATAGAAAATAAGGGTGTTACTTTAAAGAAAGAATATTTATTTAGCACTATTTGGGGTAGTGACAGCGAATCTGAAATCCAAACCCTGACAGTTCATGTAAAGTGGCTTCGTGAAAAAATAGAGGAAGATCCAAAGAAGCCAAAACATATTCTTACAGTTTGGGGTGTAGGCTATAGGTTTGAATAAGAGATAAGCCGCGTTTAGTTATATCTGGAGGTATTTATGGATATACAGCGAAAAGTAATAGATGAAAAAATGATTATTCATCTTCCGGAGAGAGTTGACAGAGATGTTTCTTTGGAATTTGAAAAAGAGATGTATTGCATTCTTAATTCAGGAACAAATTACAAGACAGTAATTGATGCTGAAAACCTTGAATACATATCAGAAACTGGACTAAGAGTTCTTAAGAAATTAAGACTAGAGTTCGGAGATCTTAAGATGATCAATATTAAACCAGAAGTTTTTAAGACTATGAAAGAAAAAGGCTATACGGAATTATATTCATGAGGTATTAGATGAACAGATTTAAAAGAGCTTCAACAATAATCATAATAGCAGAGATTCTGATCGTTATAGTTTTAAATGTCATCTATTTAACTAATGTCCGTCAATCTGGAAGGTTTTACCGTGTTGAAGCAAAAAGAGTGGCTCGAATTCTAGAGAGTGATCCTTCTCTAATAGAAAATCCGGAAGATTTGGATATAAGTGAATTTAGTACGATTATAAAAGTCAGCAAATTTGATCCATCTGAAATATGCAATAATGATTATTCTGTAGAAGAGGTAGATGGAACTCTATTTAGAATAGAATATATAATTAATAGAAATAATAAAGCTTTTGTTCTGATGAATATTGGAATGGCGGCGGCGTTACTTCTAACTGTAGGAGTTTTCATTTATATAGGACAGAAGGTTATAAAGCCGTTTGATAAAATGTCCTTTCTTACTCAGGAACTGGCAAAAGGCAATCTCTCAACACCAATCAAGGAGGAGAAGAGTCGTTTCTTTGGAAAATTCCTTTGGGGAATGGACATGCTTCGAGAGAACCTGGAAGATAGCAAGACAAAGAACCTGGAATATCAAAAAGAAAAAAAGACGTTGCTGCTTTCACTATCTCACGATATTAAAACTCCGTTATCAGCAATTCAGCTTTATTCTAAAGCACTATCAGAAGGACTTTATGACACAGAAGAAAAGAAACAGGAAGCTCTGGATGGCATTGTCTCCAAAACAGAGGAAATCCGTGGCTATGTAGATGAGATTTATAAGCTGTCTCGCGAAGACTTTATGGAGCTGTCTGTAAATGTTGGAGAGGTGTATCTGAAGGATGTTATGGAAGGCGTTGTAGCATATTATAAAGATAAGCTCAGTGTAATCCATACAGAATTCGAGGTTGAGGATTTCGATAATGTACTTCTGTCAGCTGATAAGGACAGACTTGTGGAATCTCTCCAGAACCTGATGGAAAATGCCATCAAATATGGCGATGGTCGTAAGATTAGCATTTCCTTCAGCGAAGAAGAGGATTGCAAACTGATTACTGTGGAGAATTCGGGATGTTCTTTAGAAGAAGGGGAAATAAATAATATCTTTGATTCCTTCTATAGAGGCAGCAATACAACAAACATTCAGGGAAATGGTCTTGGGTTATACATAGTAAAACAATTAATGACCAAGATGGATGGAGACGTATTTGCTGAAAAAGCAGGTGAAAATTTCAGAGCAACTTTGGTGGTTAGAAAGGTGTAGTTAAAAAATAAACTACACCTTTTTTCTACTTAATGATTATTTAATAATTGACTTGTTATTATTCAGCCATAAGATGAAAAATAACAAGAAAGGAAAAAAAGTATGTTTTTCAAGATATTAAAAAAAGATCTAAAGAGAAATAAAACGATGAATGTCATCCTCTTCCTCTTTATCATACTGGCGTCAATCTTTGTAGCCAGTGGTCTTAATAATCTGGTGTCGGTTTTAAATGGTACTGATTATTATTTGGATAAGGCGGGAGTCGGTGATTACAACCTGGTCATTGCTGGAAATGATAAGAAAGTGGTAGAAGATGCATTTAGGAATTCAGAAGCTATAACGAGCTATAAGATGGATAAGGTACTATACCTAGCTGATGGTGTTATAGACAGTAAGGGAAATATGATTGAAACAGATAACTCTGTTATTGTTCAATCTTTTGATGATTCATCGCTTAAAATGTTTGATTCTTCAAATGAAGAGGTTAACAGTGTAAAAAAAGGACATATTTATATCACTAGAGACTATATGTCAAGATATGATATAGAGACAGGTGATGAGATAACTCTGAAGTTTAAAGATGTTGAACGAAAGCTTGTAGTAGATGGAAAGCTTAAGGATGCGTTCCTGGGATCTACATTTATGGGAAACGACAGATTTTTTATAAATAAAGAAGATCTAGATTACATTTATGATAATGCAGATACTGAACATTGGGAAGGCTTTATAGTTTATGCCAATACAGATGATATAGCAAAGGCTAAGTCGGATACAGGTGAAATCGAAGGCATAATGTTCCAGGCTCCAAAAAGTACAATACTTATGACATATGTCCTGGATTTAATAGTTGCATTTGTAGTAATGATACTTAGTGTATGTCTCGTTATTGTTTCTTTCGTAATACTTAAGTTTTCCATTGGTTTTACGATTCAGGATGATTTCCGTGAGATCGGTGTCATGAAGGCTATAGGTATTAGAAACAGGAAGATAAGAAGTCTCTATATGACAAAATACACAGGAATTGCATTGGCAGGTTCGGTAATCGGATGCATTATAAGTTATCCATTTGCAGAAATGCTTATGAAGAGTGTAACTGAAAATATGGTGCTGGGTAATTCCTATGGTAAGCTACTAAACATTGTCGGATCCATTCTGGTATTTGGAGTTATTATCGGACTTGCATATTTATCAACAGCAAGAATTAAGAAGGCTACTCCGGTTGATGCCATAAGAAATGGTGAAACAGGTGAGAGGTTTAAAAAGAAGAAAGGTTACAGAATTAGTAAGAGCCATGCGAAGAATACTCTTTACCTGGCGTGGAACGACATAGTAAGCAGTCCGAAGAGGTTCCTGAATATAATCATTTCTTTTGGAATATGCTCACTCTTCCTGCTTGTTTTGGCCAATACAACGGCCACTATGGATAGCAATGCATTTATAGATACATTTGGTACAAGATCAGACCTCTATGTTGATAAGATAGGTGAAAATGCACTCGACTATTCAAGCTTTACAGATGAAAAGAAAATAGATATTGATACTTTCATGTATAGAGAAGATGGTAAGGAACTATATGGTAAATTCCTGAAAACAGTTGAGGATAAACTGAAGGAAGAAGGCATGCCGGCACAT
>CACYKH010000014.1 GCA_902774915.1 uncultured Lachnospiraceae bacterium
CAACGGAGCCACCTATGATCTTTATTTCTGGCTGCAAGAAAACAGCTACAAATACGGTTTTATCTTCCGTTACCCTGGAGATAAAACCGACATCACGGGTGTTGCCGAGGAAGTATGGCATTATCGGTATGTTGGCGTTGAGGCAGCCACAGAGATGTATGAAAAAGGGCTGTGCTTGGAGGAATATTTGGCAGAAAGGCAGGCAGAGCAATGAAAAGATTGAAAATGTTCTGAAATATGCTATGCCTGGAACACGTGTTTATCTCAATCTGTAATGTGAAAACAATTGGCCAGTGCTCTATCTCCGCAACATATCGGCAAAAAGAAAATGTCGGTGTATGTTACTTTTTTGTTTGAAAAATGACTTTACGAAGAATTTACAAAATTTATATTATAGGATTTACAATTGTGCGATAGCATACTCTACATAAATGATTAAGGAGCATTGTATATGATTTATTGTGTTGAAGATGATAACAATATTCGAGAATTAATGATTTATACACTTCAAGCATCAGGTTTTGAAGCTTGTGGTTTCCGAGATGGTGATTCATTTTGGGAAATGCTTAAAGATAAAAAACCGGAGCTTGTGATACTTGATATTATGCTTCCGGGCGAAGATGGAATAAGTATTTTGAAAAAATTAAGGTTGTCTCCAACCACTGAAGATATACCGGTTATCATGGCTACTGCTAAGAATAGTGAGTATGACACGGTGATCGGGCTTGATAGTGGAGCGGATGATTATCTTGCAAAACCTTTTGGAATGATGGAAATGGTTTCGAGAATTAAAGCTGTACTCAGGCGTAGCAATCCAGGTAATAAAGCAGGTGAAATAAGGTGTGGAAGTATTCAGTAAAGTAATGGAACAGGTTGAAAAATTCGAGGAAAATGTTTCGTATGTAAAGGAACAGTCAACATACTATTATCCAAGTGGTGGATCAGAGTATGGTATGGTGGCTGAAGAAAATAAGTATAATGTAGGAACCCCAAATGATAAATAGTATACTTGGGGGTTAGAATATAGTATTTAATTATTTGTTTGCGATTACGGCTCTTGGTGATAATACCGAGAGCTGTTTTTTATTTGAAAGTAGCGTGAATTATACAGGTAGGCCTTAAACGTCTACTTTTGAGCCTAAATCGGATAAAAAATGGACTTTTTACGACCTTCCGCGGGATGAAATATTGTTTTATCATATAAGTGCAATTGAGATAGGTGGTAGTCACTAATGCTCCTAGGTTTTTAGCTTGAAGAATACTATGTATTCAAAAATTTCTTGAAAAGCAATTTTTATACGAAAAATTGCTTGTGCCGTCATTTTATTTCATAGAAACACCACTTATAATAGGCGACGAGGCAAAAATATAATTCACCTTCTGAGTTACAATTCTATATGAAAAAACACCTTTTCAGATTCTTTTCTTATTATCATTGGTGGATTATTATTGTACATGTAAAAACTGAATAGTCAATTACAGCGATGTGAAAATCTCGGGGTAATGCCTGGAACGAGAATCATATACTATCACTGCTACCACATTAGTAGTCTGAAGGATCGAGAGATGAAGGACGAGGCGTAGGATAGGATTTTAGTGAAGGGAGCAACATTATTGCGGGAGGATAATAAACCACAAGGGATATAGAAGAATATCCTGGTTCTCGAAACGGCAGTAGAGAAGATAGTGTCTGCAAGCACAGCAGGGGCGTCGTGAACGAAAGGGATTAATTAATATTAATTCTGGATCGGCTCGCTGTAATTCCCAGTACACAGGGCGCAGATGGGCCTTGAAAGAGGAAATGTGTACCTTTTAAGATTATTGAAATGGTGGATAATCGATCAAAATGTGCTAGTCTTTTATGAAGACTTTGTTTAATTAACAATGATTTTACATTAAGGAGGGCCGATAGATGAATGGAAGCAATAACAGTGTGCAGAAAAGCTTCAGGCTCAATCTAAACAATCCGGATCATGCCAAGATATTTCAAAAACTTCAGAATTATAATAAGAATATCTATAAGTCAGAAAGTATGCTGATAATTGAAGCTCTAAAATATTTTGTTACGCAGATTCCGCCGGAATTTGTTACGGAAGAAAATGCTATTGAAGACAGACTAATTCATGAGTCAGAATTAAATGCTGCTGTCGATGATCTAAAGAAATATATGGATGATACTATTCACAGAGAGCTGATAGGTATGATTATCGGAGCGGTGGGATTTCAAAGAGGTGTAAATGCAGACAGTGCCATTCAAAATAATCAATCCGTTCACAGTTCATCAAGTTCTACTAATGTTAATGATATGAAAATGGATAAAGAGACTGAGGCGTTGCTAGAAGAGATTGATAGTAGATGGCGTTAATAGAATGTATGTGAAGTTTACTTACATCCTGTGCTTTAGTAAGTGGATTTCAATTACATATATTTTCTGTAATCGAATTGCAATGATATTTTAGGTGATTATTCTGCATTGTAATGACATTACAGTTTTTTTATTACATATGTATGTGCTGAGAGAAATAGATGTCGCCCAAATGTAATTACATAATTCGAACGGGATATAATAAATGATGACAACAGTGGTATTTGTATGTGATAAATAATGACAACTGAATATATTTGAATATTATATTGAGAATATTCGTGATTATGCTTATCCAGGGTCTTAGGGGGCCCCCTAACAAGATGCAAAATGGAAATGTAAAACATTTTGCGTATCTTGCCACTTACTGATAAGCATTTTTTAGTTTAAGTGGAAGGAAGTGATTTTACGAGTAAAGGAATTATAAAAGCTTTTAGGTTAAGTGAAGCTGAGGCGATGAACCTTGCAAACTCGGCTGCTTGTTATGGAATGAAGGAAAGTAATTACATCAGAAAATGTATAGCAAGAGGTCCTAAGGACAATAAGGAAATAGTAATACTTCTACATGACATTATGAATGAGCTGCAGCGTATCGGACGGAATATAAATCAGATAGTTAAGAATAATAATTCTGGTCTTTATCTTCAGGCTGACAAAGATGTTCTGCTTATATATATGAAGCGACTGAATGCAAGCGTTCAGGAAGTAAACAATAAGATTAACAAAATGAAATATGATTATATGGAGGATTTTGAAAATGAAAAATAAAGAATTAGATTTTGACATCAAGATAGGATTAAACAAGGTTGAGGAAAACATAACAAACCTGACAGACAAGGAAAGAGAAAGGGTTATCAGTGATTTAGAGAATGGAATGGGACCGGATGATATCATTCTCTACATGAATCAGTTCAGAGGTAATGATAAAAATTTAGATTATGTTACGGATATGGTAAAAAAAGGTGTCTCCGTTTCGGCTGCTGTAAGGATTACAAAGAAGTATTGTTCAGATAATACAATTGATGCTGTGTTAACATGTATGGAAAATGGTATGCCGATTGCTACAATAGAGAAAGAGTATAGCAGAAAGTCGTTTGTTTCACGCATGATGAGCTATATGGAGGCGGTCAGAGACTTCCGTGTTAACAAAGAAAATGGAAATTATGATGACTATGATGAGGGATCGGAATATAGTTCTGAGGAAAAAGATCTTTCAATGGGTAGTGACATAATAATGGTTCTAAAGCATCTAAACCGAGACTTCATTGTTCAGGCTAGTAAAGGGATGACTGATAAAGAAGGCGCAATATTAATTCCATTTGTTAATGATCCATATGAAGCAAATATGGAAAATGCATTACGAGCAGGGGTAAAAATGATTTTTGATCAGATACCTACAGTTGAAAGCGTAAATATTTATATAGGTGCTTCAGATAAAATGATGGACGAGCTATTGGAGTTATCAACTCGTATTCCAAAAGACAAGATAACGGAATATGATAAGGAGGAATTACTGAACGATGAATGAGCAGATGACTTTGAATAATACTCCAGTATGGAACAGATATGTTCTTACAATAGTCGAAGCTGCGGAGTATTATCATATAGGCGAGAAGAAGCTTCGAAGCATAGTAGATGAACATCCTAAAGCTGATTTTATAATAATGAACGGATTCTGGATGATGCATCCTATGTATAGAAAAACAATTAAATAGTTTAAGTGGAAAAGGGTCCAGACCTTGTGTTAATATAGTCAGCATAAGGTCTGGACTCTCTGTTTTTTAAGAAAGAGAGGACTATTATGAGTGAAAAAAGAAGAGATAACAAGAATCGAATCTTACATAATGGAGAGATTCAGAAAGCAGATGGAAGATACAGATTTAAGTATCAGGACATTAATGGCAGGACAAGCTATGTTTACAGCTGGCGTTTAGATAAGAATGATCCTACACCCAAAGGAAAACCAAGGGATTTGTCTCTAAGAGAGAAGGAAAAACAGATTGAACAGGATTTGTTTAATCAGGTTGTGCCTAATGGTGGGAATCTAACAGTTATCCAGCTGGTGGAGAAATATGTCAGTCTTAAAACAGGGGTTCGGCAGACAACGGTTACCGGATATAAAACGGTAATTAATGTATTAAAGAAAGAATCTTTTGGAAGGATTCGGATTGATAAGGTAAAAACCTCTGATGCTAAGGCGTGGTTGATCAAACTTCAGAAGAAGGATGGTAGAGGATACAGTTCAATCCATTCTATAAGAGGAGTTTTGAGACCGGCATTTGAAATGGCTCTTAATGATGATCTGATACGAAAGAATCCATTTGCATTTGAACTGAGTTCTGTGGTGGTTAATGATAGTGTTATCAGAGAAGCTATCACAAGAAAGCAGGAAAGGGACTTATTAAAGTTTATTAAGGAGGATGCGCATTTTTGCAGATATTATGATGCTATCTACATACTGTTTAATACAGGACTTAGAATCTCTGAATTCTGTGGCCTTATTATAAAGGATATTGATTTTAAGAAAATGAGAATCAATGTTGAAAGACAACTTCAGAGATCGAGTAATATGGAGTACATCATAGAAAAGCCTAAAACTGAAAGTGGAACTAGGTTTGTTCCGATGACCAAGGAAGTTGCAGAGTGTTTTAAGAATATTATTTCTAACAGAGAAAATCCTAAAGTGGAGCCGATGGTTGATGGTATAGTTGGATTCTTATGTCTTGATAAGAATGATATGCCTATGGTTGCTCTTCATTGGGAGAAGTATATGCAGCATATAAGAGAGAAGTACAATAGCATTTATAAGGTACAGATGCCGTGCGTCACTCCACATGTATGCAGACATACCTTCTGCAGTAAGATGGCAAAGTCAGGAATGAATCCCAAGACACTTCAGTACATTATGGGGCATGCTGATATAAGTGTTACACTAAATACATATACGCATGTGAATTTTGAAGATGCCCAAAGTGAGATGGAAAGATTATCTTCGGTGCAGGCTTTGTGATGAGAAATGTTTTAGCGGTAGTCAATCCGTAGATATATATTCTCAAAACACGAGGTGCACGCGAATGGGATTTGCACCTTTTTGTGCACCTTTTGCCGGCAAAAATATGCTGATATTTGCCAATATTTGCAAAAATACGTGTTGTAAATCTGTTGTACAAGCCTTTATAAATCAAGGAAAAACGAGGGAAATAGCTAATGATAAAAGTACTATTCGTATGCCACGGCAGGATAGAAAGCTATTATCATAAAGCTACATAAATACTTGATTTGCGGGATGGGAAGACGATGGTTTGCACCCCGTGTGCACCTTTTGAAATGAAGTAAAAAGAAATCTTTTACAGGAGATTGAGAAACTATGATAAAAGTACTGTTTGTATGCTGGGGCAATATTTGTAGATCCCCAATGTGTGAGTTTGTTTTTAAAGATTTGGTAAAGAGAAAGGGTGTGGAGGATAAGTTCCACATTGAGTCTCGTGCCACACATACTGATGAGATTTGGAATGGGCACGGTAATCCGGTATATCCACCAGCTAAGGAGAAAATGGCTGAGCATGGCATTTCCTGCAAAGGCAAGAGAGCTCAGCTGCTTATTCAGTCTGAATACAATGATTATGATTATATAATCGGAATGGATGATCTGAATTTAAAGTGGATGAAAAGAATCCTGAAGGCAGATGAAACCTCACAGGGTTTTGATAGTGCAGAGGCTAGAAGAGGACAGAAGATTTCTCTTCTTATGGACTACACAAATCGTCCCGGAAGTGTTGCAGATCCATGGTATACAAGAGATTTTGAAACAACCTACAGAGATGTTATAGAAGGTTGTGATGGATTTTTTAAGTACCTTGAAGATCAAAAGATGATATAATGCGGAAAGTATTATTCGTTAGATTAGGAAGTATAGTTTTACAATGAGTACAGTAGTAGTTTTACAGCAAATGGGAGTTATTATAATCCTGGTTGCGATTGGTATTTATTTATACAAGAAAAAAGTTGTTGATAACACGGTATCTCAAAAGATATCCGTAATAGTAATGGATATCTGTAATCCAGCTCTTATACTTGCATCCATCCTTTCGGGAAATGTGACCGCAAGCCATAAGGATCTTTTAATAGCAATTATACTTGGAGCAATATTCTACATTGGTCTTGTGGTTTTAGGAGCAATCCTTCCATTCATCCTTAAAGTAGAAAAAGATAAAAGGCGTTTCTACAATCTAATGACAGTTTATACAAACGTTGGCTTTATCGGAATTCCCGTTGCAAGAGCAATCCTGCCAGAAAATGCCATCCTCTATGTAATTGTTTGTAACGTTATGTACAGCCTTCTTTTCTATACCCATGGAATAACAATTCTCAGTAGTGGCAAAGAGAAGATAAACCTAAAGCATGTTCTAAGTCCAGGAACCATCATGGCGGTGCTTAGTCTTCTTGTATGCTGGTTTAAGATAACTCCACCACCACTGATCAGTAGCAGTATTAGTTATATTGGAAATGCTACAGTATTTTTGTCTATGGTACTTCTTGGAGTATCCATTGCTAGGTCAGATGTAACAACTGGCTTTAAAGAAATTAGGCTATGGGGTTACATTGTTATCAGGCTTGTGCTCCTTCCGATTGCAATGTTCTTTGTACTCCGCGGAATTGGATGTAAAGATATAACAGTCCTCGGATTCTGTCTTATGGCGGCAATGCCGGTAGGCAATCTGCCACTCATTCAGTCCGAAAAAATTGGAGAGGATACAGAGCTCCTCTCCAAAGCAATTACAGTTACTACAATGGTCAGCATGGTGACCATTACATTACTTATGATGCTGTTCACATCACTGATCTAGTAAACTTTAGTTTATTAAAATATATAGTAATAGGCAATTAGAACCTATTAGAAAAAAGGATTTGACATAGAAATATCAAAATGGTACTATAGTTAAGCTGAAAAGGGCATATATTAATTCAGTTAGGAGATGTACTCAAGTGGCTGAAGAGGTGCCCCTGCTAAGGGTATAGGTCGTTAACGCGGCGCGAGGGTTCAAATCCCTCCATCTCCGATCAGGTTAGAATTTTTCAAATAACCTTGAAACGATCCTCGATAGCTCAATGGTAGAGCATTCGGCTGTTAACCGAAGGGTTGTTGGTTCGAGCCCAACTCGGGGAGCTTTAAAAATATTTATATTATGGCGACATAGCCAAGTGGTAAGGCATGGGACTGCAACTCCCTGATCGCTGGTTCGAATCCTGCTGTCGCCTCTCTTTTATGGCTTGTATTTGAAATGTCAAATACAAGCCTTTTTTTCACTAAGGTATTTAGGAGCGAAGGGAAATAATGAATGTCATTTATTCTAAGCTGAAAAAAAGTGCCGGCAAGGTGTATATCATCGGAGGCATTATGCTGATGCTGATAGGCGTTGGAATTACGTTAGGCGTTGGCCATGATCTTTTTCATTATCTGTTCATTGACGAACCTGATCTTTTTGAATCTAAAAGTTCTTCCTATGAAGAAGGTGAATGGTTTACCTGTGACAATAACATCTTGTTTGATTATTTCGCATCAGATGATTCTGGAAGATATTATCTAACGAATACAAATGATGGTGAGTACTTTGGATTCTATGTAAGAAACAAGGATCTGGACAAGGCTGAGCAGATTTGTGATGAGACCTATGATTATCTGGATGGAAAGAGAGATGATCTTTCAGATGTTTATCTTTCTGGTAAAGGCTATATGGTCGAAATGAGTACCTCTGAGCAGAGATATCTGAGAGACTATATAGAGGCTTCGGGTTACGAGGTTGAGGATTATAATCTGATATATTTAACTTATCGTCTTGAAACGCCTTGGGGACTCATTGTGGACAATGAGGGTGAGAATAATCTCTTCTATATGATAGTTGGTTTAGTGTTATTTATCTCAGGAATAATCATGATCATCTACTTCTTCTCTGGTGGATATAAGAAGAACATCAAGAAGAGTATTAAGAGTTACGGCATACTTGAAGAGCTTCTGGACAGGGATATGTCAACAGCCAAGCAGATTGGTGATTACTTTGTTGGAACGGAGCATCTGGTCTCCTGTAATATTCCGGGAACCATCGTAATTCCTTATAATGTATTCGTTTGGGTTTACGTTCAAGTAACAAAAACAAAACATACAGTTTACGGTATAATACCTGCTGGAACTTCTACTTCCTATCAGCTCGTTATTTATGATAGGAATAAAAGGAAGCAAATGCTGAATTTAAAATCGCAGGAGCAGGGAGATGAAATAATTCAAGAAATGTACGGCAGAGCCCCATATTTCCTTAGAGGATTTAATGATAAGTTTGCAAATGCCGTTACAAATAATTTTCAAAGCATGGTAAATGCTGTTGATGAAAGAAGACAACAAGTTATAGGTGGAGGATACTAATGAAACAGATTTTTAATTCAAGATTACTTAAGTTGTTTATTGTTCTTATTGTCGGTGGTGCGATATTTTTCGTACTAGGACTGCTGGATTTTATTGATTCAAATAAGACTCCTATTGATTACAACACAATGACTGAAGACCAGGTTCAGAAGGGTGCTATTGTAGAAGGTGATATCTACTATAATTACGGACCTTTTGAGCAGATTGATACAAAAGAAAATGGACGTACAACAGGAACAAGTTACCGCTATGTAATTCCTGTTGGCGAAGAAGGTTATGTGGGAATTGATATTTCTAACAAAGATACAATCAGTGAAATGGATAAGCAGACAGATGAAACCTTCGATATGATTGATGGTAAGAGAGATAACACAGAGACAGTTGTTCACTTTAAGGGTAAGATCCAGAAGATGACAAAGGAAGACTATGGTTACTTTGTAGACTTCATGAAGAGCGGTGGATTTACTGATGAAGAGATAGAGAAGTACGGTTCAGAATATTATATTCAGATCAGATTATTCGGACAGGGTAAGTACATAATGATCGTTGGTGCAATCCTTTTCATCATCGGTATTATAATCCTTGTAGTTACTCTCAATAAGGGACGTGGACCAAAGCCAGCGCCTATGGCACCACAGAACCCAGAACAGTATGGACAGTCACTTCAGGACCCAAGTCAGTATGCTCAGGGCCAGATGCAGGATCCAAGTCAGTACGCACAACAGCAGAATCCGGAGGATACACTTAAGCGGTCATTCAATGATAACTTTAATCAGTTTTAATTATTAGATTAATATGCCACGCTTGATACAGGGAAGAAAATTCCTTGTTGAGAGGTGGCATTTTTTTTCGTATAATTGCAAGGGATAAAGGAAGAGAATTATGGTAGTAACATTTAAAAATTCAAATCTTGATTTTCATATAGAAGCACCTCCGTCGAAGTCTATCTATCACAGAGAGCTTATTGTTAGTTTTTTATGTGGTAATTATGAGCATTTGGAATTCCTCGAAGGAGATAGCGACGATATAAAGGCGACGAAGGGTATTCTTAAGAGTCTTCAAGAAGTTATGGAAGGAAATGTCCCTGAAGGAAAAATAGATGGGGATGGGTTCCTTCATCTTTTCTGTAATGAGAGTGGTTCTACTCTAAGACTTCTTATTCCAGTTGTTGCAGCGTTTCTTTTGGGTGAAGGAAGAGAACGCTATGGACTAAGTGGTCTTGTCTTTGAAACGGCTGGTCGTCTTTTTGACAGACCAATAGATGAGCTGCAGGAAGCGGTTAAGCCACATGGACTGATGGTTGTGAAGAATTCAGAAACAAGGTCTATTAAAGTGACAGGCGAGATGACATCTGGCGAATACTTTATAGATGGAAGTCGTTCCTCGCAAAGTATTTCGGGGCTTCTGATTGCACTTTCTATTCTTGATAAACCAAGCTCTGTTAATGTTATTTCAGAGATGAGTTCTAAATACTACATTGGACTGACGGAGCACGCATTAGAAAAATATGGCTGCCCTGTTGAAAAGGATGGAAAGACCTTCTATCCTAAGGCTGGTAGTCTTGCTGGAAATGATAAAAATCGTGTGATCCCTGAATTCAAGGTGGAAGGGGATTGGAGTAACGGCGCATTTCTGCTTTGCATGAAGAGATGGTCTGATATAACAGTTGGAAATCTGTACTCGGATTCCAGACAGGGAGACAGAGCAATCGTAGATTTTCTTGAACTTGTGGACTCGGATGACAGTCCTGCAGAGGTGACATGGGACTGTTCTGATATTCCGGACATCACGCCTTATATGGCTATGGTTGCACCTTTCGAATTTGCGAAGGTTACATTTACCGGAATCTCAAGACTAAGAATAAAGGAATCCGACAGAGTAAAGGCAACTCGCGAAATGCTATCTGCAATCGGAGTAAGAACTGAAGAGACAGATGATACTCTTACAGTTTATGAATATGAAAGCCCTTCAAATATAGAGTTGGAAGAGCCAATAAAACTGAGCTCTTACCACGATCACAGAATGGCAATGTGTGCGATCCTTCTATCAGTTATTCTGAAAAAGAAGGTAGATATAGATGACATTTGGTGTATAAGGAAGTCTTATCCAGAGTTCCTGGAGTTCCTTGATATTTCGGAATAATAGGTTTTAGATAAATAGACTCTTTTGATCATAGGGAGAAGAGTATGGGGAATGTAGTAGATAAAAAAGCATATGCCAAGGTAAATCTCAGTCTGGATATTGTTGGCAGGCGTGAGGATGGTTATCATCTGGTGCGTATGGTAATGCAATCGCTTGACATAGCAGATGAACTTACCTTTGAAAAAACAGACAATGGCAAGATAGAGGTTTTGCTTAACTCACAGCAGAATGAGGGTAGTGAGGCTTCAGCGTCAGAAACAACAGATAAGCTTGGAGTTGTTCCTTTAAACGAGGATAATTTGATATATAAGGTTGCAAAGCTTCTCCTGGAAAAATATGTTTGGGAGAAGAATCCAGAGGCCGGAGTTAAAATAACTCTGATCAAGAATATTCCTATAGCGGCTGGTCTTGCGGGTGGAAGCAGTGATGCGGCTGCAACCTTCAGGGGAATAAATGAACTTTATGGGCTGAATATTCTGGATCAGGACCTTATGGATATGGGTGTTACTCTTGGAGCGGACATTCCTTATTGCATTATGGGAGGAACTGCTCTTTCAGAAGGAATTGGTGAAAAGCTTACACAGTTGCCAGCTCTTCCCAAATGTTATTTCCTTGTTGCAAAACCAAATATCTCGGTTTCAACAGCGGAAGCCTATGGTGGTTATGACAAGCTGGTAGAAAGCGAAGAGAGGATTAAGCATCCGGATGTAGATGGTCAGGTGGATGCAATCTATTCAGAGAATCTGAAAGGGGTAACTGATCTTTTCAAAAATGTTTTGGAATATGTTACCTCAAGGAACCATGAAGAGATTGGAATACTTGAAAAAGAAATGATGGATGGTGGCGCCATAAATGCCATGATGAGCGGAAGCGGCCCGACAGTCTTTGGAGTATTTGAAGACGCAGATACAGCCGAGAATACAAAACAAAAGATTGAAGAAAAGGGACTGGCTAAGCAGGTTTTTGTAGCCAGAGCGGTATAGTATGAACGAAAGAGAAAGAGCAGAAAAGCTTCGTAAGATGAACGAAGCTTCAAAAAGAAGAAGGCTTGAAAGAGAGAGGAAAGTCAGAAAACTGAAGGCTATTATAGCTGTGGTTACAGGCCTCCTCCTTATTATGGTGGTTCTTCTTATTCTAAGTTTAACAGGCGTACTGAAACTGGATAAGAAGAATAATAAAGCAGATAAGTCGAAAGACAAAAAGGTGGTAGAACAGGAAGATGATGACCTTGAAAATCTTATTGCTTCGGCTTCAGATGCATCTTCCACTGATGCATCTTCCACTGATGCTTCAGCAACAGATGCGACTCCTAAGGATTTCAGCATAGAAATGACTTTTGTGGGCGACTGCTGTATGGCAACTAATCTGGAGAATAATTCCTACGGAACACTTCTCTGGTACGAGTCAAATGCTCCTACCACATATTTCTTTGATGGTGTAAGACAGTATTTCGAGGGAGATGACATTACCATCGCAAACTGTGAGAATACATTTTCTGATAGTTCGGTTGCTCCTAGAGATAAGGGTGAGGGAACTAATTACTGGTTCAAGTCTCCATCCAGTTTTGCTTCTGTTTTTTCGGACAACAATATAGAAGCAGTTACGATTAATAATAACCATACAAATGATTATGGCCCTGAAGTTTTTGAGGATACAAAGGCAGCTCTGGATGCGGCCGGTGTTGAGTGGGGCTTCAGAGATAAGATTATTTACTATGAAAAAGAAGGCTATAAGATTGGTGTTGTCTGCGTTTCATATTATTATTATGAAGAGGCAGAGGGCATTCTCCCATATCTTGAGCTGGCAAAGGAGAATAGTGACTTTCAGATCATCTTTTTCCATGGTGGAGTAGAAGGTGAGTATCAGCCAGAAGACTGGAAGGTTCAGGCGTGCCATATGCTGGTGGATAATGGAGCGGACCTTATTCTTGGAGCTCATCCACATGTACTCCAGAAGAGAGAAAACTATAACGGTGTTGATATAGTTTATTCCCTTGGTAATTTCTGTTTCGGTGGAAATGACCATCCAGGTTCAAACAGAACGATCATTTATAAATATACTTTGAACATTCATAGTGACGGAATTGAGTATACCGTTAACAGTAAGGATGAACAGATTATACCTTGCTATGTTTATACAGGAAGTACGAATAACTGGCAGCCTTATCCTATAGAAGATGCAGAGATTGCAGATAGAGTTGTCAAGTTTATGAATGGTGAGCTTGATTCGCCTAATTAAGAGACTAGGGTGCGAAAAGAACGGTGAGCAGCCGGAGGTAGATATGAGCAGAGGAATTTTCATAACAATGGAAGGTCCTGATGGATCTGGAAAATCAACACAGATAAGCCGTCTTAAGGAGTATCTGGAAAAGGAAGGCTATAACGTTCTTATTACCAGAGAGCCAGGCGGAACTGTTATTAGTGAGGCAATCAGAGAAATCATTCTCAATAAGGATTTCACCGAGATGTCACCTGTAACAGAAATGATGCTCTATGCCAGCGCAAGGGCTCAACTTATCGCAGAGGTTGTGGGACCGGCTATCGATAGTGGAACAGCTGTTATCAGCGACAGATTTGTGGATTCATCTCTTGTATATCAGGGAATGGCCAGAGGCCTTGGTGTTGATACGGTATATGAGATAAACAAGGTGGCAATCGGAGATTATATGCCAGATGTTACCTTTATGCTGGATCTTCCTGCAGAGGTAGGCATAAGCAGAAAGAAGGATCAGAAGGAACTGGACCGTATGGAGCTTGAGAGTCTTGAGTTTCATAAGAAGGTTGCAGAGGGCTATAGAAGCCTTGCTGCAAAGTTCCCGGACCGAATAAAAACTATTGATGCAACTTTACCTATAGATGAAATCTGTGGTATTATAAAAGGTGAGGTAAAACACTTATTGAGGTAACTGCTTATGGATTTTAATAAAATAATAGGACATGAAGATATAATAAGTAGATTTAGAAGTAGTATTGAAACGGATCACGTTAACCACGCTTATATCATTGCTGGTGAAGAAGGAAGTGGAAGGTTTTCACTTGCTCAGGCTTTTGCGAAAGCTCTGCAATGCGAAGAGGGTGGATCTGAATCATGCGGTTCTTGTAAGTCATGTAAGCAGGCTGAAAGTGGCAACCATCCGGATATACTTGTTGTAGATAGAGGTATTGAACAAACTCTTTCTGTAAAGACTATCCGTGAGCAGGTTGTAAGCACCATGGATATAAAGCCTTACAGTAGTAAGTATAAGATATATATCATCAAGGAAGCTGAGAAGATGTCTGAGGAAGCTGAAAGTGCACTCCTTAAGACTATTGAGGAACCACCTGAGTATGGAATTATCATTATTATAACTACTCAGCCTGAAAAACTGCTTCCAACTATCAGATCAAGATGTATAACTATTACTACAAAGCCTGTTAAGGAAAAGGATATTCACGATTATCTGGTAGAGAAATACGGCGTAGATGAGCAGAAGGCTGAATTTGCTATTGAGTACGCTCAGGGTAATCTTGGAAAGGCTGTGCTGCTTGCTACAAATGAGGACTATGAGAACCTCATTAAGTCAGTTATTGATCTTCAGGCAAATATCTGCGATATGACTATGGAAGATATTTCCGAGGCTATTCAAAGATGTACTGCTTATAAAATGAATATAAATGATTATCTTGATCTTATGATGATGTGGTACAGAGATATTCTTGTACTAAAGGTTACTGGAAATCCGGATAAGATTCTTTTCAAGGAACAGTATTCTATTATCAAAGATCAGGCAAAATATCTTTCCTTTAACGAGCTTGAGGATAAGCAGAAGGCTATCGAATCTGCAAAGGAAAGAATAAATGCCAAGGCTCGAATGGAAGACATTATGAAACTTCTCATCATGTCTCTTAAAGAGTTTTAATTCATCAGAAGGAGCAACTAGCTAGAATGAAGGAAGTTATAGGCGTTAGGTTCAGACCTAATGGCAAAATATATTTTTTCGATCCACAGGATTTCTATGTTCAGGTTGGAACTGAGGTTATAGTGGAGACTGCCAGAGGCGTTGAATATGGTAAATGCGTTCAGGGCAGAAGAAAAATAGAAGACCCTAAGAGAATAAACGGTCTTAAGCCTATTCTCAGAATCGCAAATGATGAGGATAGAAAGAATTACGAGAAGAACAAACAAAAGTCTAAGGACGCATTCGTTACTTGCGAGAAGAAGATCAAAGAGCACAATCTGGAGATGAAGCTCATCTCTGCGGAGTATACATTTGATGGAAGCAAGGTGCTTTTCTATTTCACTGCAGATGGAAGAGTAGATTTCAGAGACCTTGTTCGTGACCTGGCTTCAGTATTCAAAACAAGAATAGAGCTTAGACAGATTGGTGTAAGAGACGAGGCTAAGCTTTGTGGTGGCATTGGAATGTGCGGAAGACCACTTTGCTGTAATAGTTATCTTTCAGAGTTCATCCCTGTTTCTATCAAGATGGCTAAGGAGCAGAACCTTTCTCTGAATCCTACAAAGATATCTGGTGTATGTGGAAGACTTATGTGCTGTCTGAAGCATGAGCAGGATGCTTACGAGTATCTGAATGCTAAGATGCCTATGGTTGGCGATAATGCAACTACTCCTGAGGGTGTTGTCGGAAAGGTTGATTCTGTAAATGTAATGAGGCAGACAGTTCGTATAATCATTACAGATGAGGAAGGCAACAAGACAGCTGAGGAATATAAGGTAGAAGAACTTAAGTTTAAACCTCGTAAGAAGCCTAAGAAGGATAAGAATCAGACTAGTGAAGATAAGGAACTGGCTGCTCTTGAGGCTTTAGAGAGAGAAGAAGGACGTTCGAAGCTTAACGATGATTGATGTAATCCTAAAAGAGAATGAAAGAATAGATGATCTAGAAATAAATGGGTTCCGTATTATACAGAACCCATTTTGTTTCTGTTTTGGTATGGATGCGGTTCTTTTGGCAAACTTTGCAAGGATATCCCCTAAAGCAGATGTTATAGATCTTGGAACTGGAACGGGAATAGTTCCTCTTCTTCTGGCGGCTAAATCAAAGGGCCAGTCCTGGACTGGACTTGAGATTCAGGAAAACATGGTGGATATGGCGAGAAGAAGTGTTGAGATGAATGAGGTCACAGAGAAGGTGAAAATCCTTCAGGGTGACTTAAAGACTGTTCGAGAAATGTTTAAACCAGCACAGTTTGGGGCGGTCACATCTAACCCACCTTATATGAAAGAGAATTCGGGGCTCAAGAATCCTAGTGATACTATTTATATTTCGAGGCATGAGGTTAGTGCCAGTCTTGAAGATGTTATCTCAGCGGCATCGTATCTGCTAAAGACAAATGGGACCTTTACTATGGTGCACCGTCCATCCAGGCTCCCTGAAATTATGGAAATGATGGTTAAGTACAGGCTGGAGCCAAAGCGTATGCAGCTGGTTCAGCCTACTGTTGATAAAGAACCAAACCTCGTTCTTATAGAGGGGGTTAAAGAGGCGGGAAGAGAGTGCAGAATCCTTCCTACTCTGGCTGTTTATGATGATGAGGGAAACTATACTGAGGAACTGCTTCGTTATTACGGTAAGGAGAAGTAATATGTCAGGAATATTATATTTGGTTGCAACTCCTATAGGTAATCTGGAAGATATGACTTATAGGGCTATCCGGATTCTTAAAGAGGCGGACCTTATAGCTGCTGAGGATACCAGGAATAGCATAAAGCTGCTAAACCATTTTGAAATAAAAACTCCAATGACCAGTTATCATGAATTTAACAGGTTTGATAAGGCGGATTTTCTTATTGAGAAGCTTCGTCAGGGGCAGAATGTGGCTGTTATAACGGATGCGGGCACACCGGGTATATCTGATCCTGGTGAAGTCCTTGTTAAGATGTGTCATGAAGAGGGAATTCAGGTGGTGCCTGTTCCGGGAGCGGTAGCCGGCGTTAATGCGCTTATAGCTTCGGGCCAGGATACAAGAAGGTTTGCTTTTGAGGCATTTATTCCTACTGACAAGAAGGAATGTGCCAGAGTGATGGAGGAGCTGAGCAAAGAAACCAGAACCATGGTTATTTATGAGGCACCTCACAGATTAAGGAAAACACTGGAGCTACTGAGGAAGACACTGGGAGATGAGAGAAGCATCTCTATTTGTAAAGAAATAACCAAGAAGCACGAAAGCTTTAAAAAGACTACTATTGGTGAGGCAATTCAGTTTTATGAGGCTGAAGAAAACCAGCCGCGTGGTGAATATGTTCTCGTAATTGCGGGAAAGTCATATGCCGAGCAGGAAGCGGAGGAAAGAGCTAAATGGGAGGATATGAGCATAGAAGAACACATCAGGTATTATATAGAGCAGGGTGTTGATAAGAAAGAGGCCGTGAAGAAGGTCGCTTCAGACCGAGGTCTTAGCAAGAGAGATGTTTATTCGGTCAGCGTAGACATGGATATCTAGAGGTATTTTGGAATTAAAGTTTGTGTTGGCTAACCGAGTACTGCTGTAGTATACTTCGCTTAGCTTATTTATTTAATTAAAGGAGGATTATAGCTATGGCATACGTAATCAATGATTCTTGTATCTCATGTGGAACATGTGCTGGCAACTGCCCAGTTGGTGCTATCTCTGAGGGAGATGGACAGTTCACAATCGATGCTGATTCATGTATCTCTTGTGGTGCTTGCGCTAGCAACTGCCCAGTTGGAGCTATAGAAGAAGGTTAAGTATTATCTTAATACAAAAAGTAAAACCATCCCAAATTAATGGGATGGTTTTTTTGTTCGTCAAAAATATTACGCCGTCGAAAAATAATCTGTAACGTTTTTAAAAGTTTGATGTTCAAGAATCATCTTATCAAACGGTACTACTCATTGCAATATAAATTTTTGCTGATTCGTCGGTACATTAAATTTTCACTGTAAAAATACAGAATATATGTTAGAATACTAATAATCAAAAAAGTCACTAAAGGATAATGATATGAAAATAGAGAAATTAAGTGACAACCAAATATCCTTTACTCTTTGGAAAAATGACCTAGAAGAGTACGATCTGACAATCACAGATCTGATTGGCAAAAGAAGTGATAAGGCTGAGGGATTCCTCAGAAAGCTCATGGAAGTTGCAAAGAATGACTATGACTTTGAGACGGATGATACATCCATCGTCATAGAAGCAATGCAGGTTGATCAGGATTGTCTTGTTTTTGTTGTGACTAAACTGGCTGAGGGCGAGAACCTTGATCCTCGTTATGAGATGATGAGAAAGATTAAGGAAGGCCTTAAGAGAGAAGAAAAAGAAGAGGAATTTCCTTCCGTAGACGAACAGCCAAAGAAGGCTGAAGCCAAGGAATCCATTCCTCTTTATGGTATCTATACATTTGATAATATGGACAAGCTTATAGAGGTTTCAAAGTTGTTTGAAAACTTCTATGACAGCGATAACTCCCTTTATAAAAATAAGGAAGATGGCCTCTATTATCTGGTATTTACAAGAAATAGAAATACCGAAAATGAATTTTTACTGGTAGGAAGACAGCTCCGAGAATTTGGTACAGCCTTCAGACAGAGCTATGCTTCCAGATATTATATAGAAGAGCATTTTGAGAAGATAATCTCTGATACAGCTCTTCAGACTCTTTCAGAGCTTTAAAACGGACTATCTTATGAATAATAGCTGATTCTTCGAATGTGTCTTTCGTCGTTTGAGAAAGGTGTATCGATGAATGTATCGATTATCATAAGTGCAAGTCCAGGACCTACAACTCTAGCGCCCATGCAGAGTATATTTGCATTATTATGCTCTCTTGTGGCTTTTGCTGAAAAAGTATCATGGCACAGTGCTGCTCTGATACCTTTTTCTTTATTAGCCGCCATTGACATTCCAATTCCTGTTCCGCAGATCAGGATTCCCAGGTCTGCATCACCGTTTTGAATAGCCTCTGTTACAGGCTTTGCATATACAGGATAATCGCAGGATTCTGCGCTGTAGCATCCTACATCTACTACTTCAATTCCTCTTTTCTTCAGGTGGTCCATAACCTCCTGCTTAAGCTCGTATCCGCCGTGATCGCTTCCGATTACTATTTTCATAATGTCCTCCTTTAAACATAAATAACTTTATGACCTGCCGCTTTTAGTAGACGGTTCATTATTGCGCCGCCTATTTCATAATCCTTAAAGCTTTCGCTATAAATGTATTCTGCCCCGAGATCGTCGCATTCTCTAAGAGCGCTGTAAAGTCTTGCTGAAACTGTTATTCCGTCAGTAGTACTTCCTACTATTATAACGTCTTTATCATCATAATAGTGGGCATGCTCCTGTGGTGCAAGAATTTTAACTCTAAATCCTTCGAATTTTTTCTTTCTATATAATTCATTAATCTTTTCAGGGACATTATCAGCTTCTACTATATATAACTCGCCAGCAGGAGCGTAGTGAGTATATTTCATTCCAGGGGCCAGAGGTCTCATATTTGGATCTGGATGAGTGAGAGTAGGATCCACCTGAACCTTTCCTATTAAATGTTCCAGCATTTTCTTTGTTATAAATCCAGGTCTTAGTATAGTAGGAACCTTTCCGGTGAGGTCAACAATAGTAGATTCTATTCCTATACCGACTGCGCCTCCATCTATTACCGCCTCTATCTTTCCATTCAGGTCCGTCATAACGTGCTCCGCCGTGGTAGGAGATGGTCTGCCAGATGTATTCGCAGATGGTGCGGCAATATAAACACCGCTTTTCTTTATAAGCTCCAGTGCAGCAGGGTGGGAAGGCATACGAATAGCCACGGTCTTAAGACCGCCGGTTGTTGCATCTGGTACTATTTCTTTCTTTGGGAGTATTATCGTGAGAGGTCCCGGCCAAAAGGCTTCCATAAGAGTCTTTGCTATGTCCGGAACATTTTCTGCCAGCTCGTAAACAGCAGCAGTATCCGCAATATGAACTATAAGCGGATTGTCAGATGGGCGTCCCTTTGCTGCATAGATGTGCTGTGAAGCGGAAGGGTTCAGGGCGTTACCGCCCAGTCCATAAACCGTTTCGGTAGGAAATGCAACAAGACCGCCATTTTTAAGAATGTCAGCAGCTATATCTATATCCTGACTACTGTCAGATAGAAGTTTAGTTTCTGTTTCCATTATCAGTCTCCACTCATGGTTCCATTAAGAACCTTTTCTAAGATGTGGTCATGCGCTGCCTTCTCGTAGGCATCGGCCAGCGGCTCAAGTTCGCCTGAGCCATACTTGTGCTCAAGAGCCTTGCTGATAAGATGGTCAGCAAATTCAGGATTCTTTGGAAGAATAGGGCCGTGGCTGTAAGAACCATAAAGATTCTTATAATGTATTCCTTCGGTTTTATCCTCACCATTATTGCCATATCCGCTGAGAACTGTACCCAGTGGCTTTGTTCCTTCGCCCAGGTAAGTTCTTCCGCTATGGTTTTCGAATCCTACTATATCTGTACCTCCGGCTTCCTCAGGAAGACGGAAAGCGTAGTTTCCAATCATACGGACATCGCCGCCGATAGTATGAAAATCAACAGCGCCAAGGAATGACATGCGCTCACCTTCCTTGGTTTCATAATAATGTCCCATCATCTGATAACCACCGCAGATAACAAGGAAGGTCTTTCCATCCTCGATAGCGGCTTTGATGTTATCGCCTTTTCCTGCTTTCAGGTCGTTCAGGAGAACCTCCTGCTCGAAATCTTGTCCGCCACCTATGAAAAATAGGTCATACTGAGTAAGGTCAGGCTGATCTCCCAGCTTAACCTCGTTTATTTCGCAGTCAAATCCGCGCCATTCGAGACGCTTCTTAAGGCAGATTATATTTCCCCTGTCTCCGTAAAGGTTAAGGACCTCAGGAAACATATGTGCAATTTTAATCTTTCGTTCTGACATTATACCTTCTGATCCTTCCAAAATTCTTTCTTTCCTGTGGCTGCGCTGACTACAGCTCTGAGACTAAGCATAGATGTGTAGTTAGGCAGTATGAAAACAGGGAGATTATGGCTGGTCATTGCTTCTAGCAGCTTTTCATTATCTTCTATTAATGTAATCTTTTCTTCTTCGGCATCTGCATATTTCAGCCTTACCTGCATATCAGTAGCTCTGGTGCCGGAAACATATATCTTCTTGCAATGTGGATCCTGTGCCACCTTTTCATGGTCTGCATCCCAGATCCAGGATATATCATGACCGTCTGCAGTCTTATCATTCAGACAGAATACTGCTACATAGTCCTCTCCAAGTGAAGAAAGATAGCTGAGAGACTGGTTGCATCCTGCTGGATTTTTAACCAGTATCATCTGAATATCTACATTATTATATGTAAAGGTTTCCATTCGGCCGAAGCTGGAGCTTACATTTGCCAGAGAAGAGATTATATTCTTCTTGTCCCAGCCGGCGGCATCGTAGGCGCCTATAGCGGCTATTCCATTATAAACATTGTAGAGAGCAGGAAGGCCAATATGTATTTTTTCCTCATTAATAACTATATCGCTTCCCTTGGCTGATATATCTATAGAAGAAACTTCTATATTAGGTTTAATTCTCTTGTATCCACACTTAGGACAGCTGAATCCACCCAGATGCGCATATGTGTGGTAGGAGTATTCATACTCCGTGCCGCATTTAATACAATATTTAGCATCTGAAAGCTCGTCGTCGCTTGTTGCATCCTCGCAGGCTCCCTGTCCAATTCCGTAATAATAGACTTTATTTGGTACATCATTTGCAAGAGATGCAGTAAGGGAACAATCAGCATTGAGGCAGAGAGTTGTTTCAGGAACCAGCTTAACGCCTGTTCTAATCTCTTCCAATGTATGCATAACCTCACCGTATCTATCCAACTGATCTCTGAAAAGATTAGTTACTACTATTACTTTAGGCTTGATCAGAGGAACTACCTTTTTAAGGGCGCCCTCGTCACATTCAACTATTGCATATTTTCTTTTTGGTTTTCCGCCGAGAGTAGCAAGTGACGTGAATTCAGCAGTAACACCAGTAAGCAGGTTGGCACCGGAAATGTTTGAAAGAGGATTGATTCCGCTTTCCTGAAGGGCATTCCTCAGCATACTGCAGGTGGATGTCTTTCCGTTTGTACCTGTTACTACTATTATTTCCATATCTTTGGAAACAACCTCAAGAATCTTCTTATCGAAGAACATTGCTGCACGACCTGGAGTGGTAGTGCCACCGCGGTGCATTACTCTGAGACCCCATCTGGTCATTCTACAGGCTGCTACAGATAGAAATGTTGTTAGAAAATTATGATTTTTCATAAGAGCTTTACCGAGTTTCTTCCTATTATATATTTTTATAAAAGATTTAGGTTGATAATCTTGCCATAAAAGAGTATACTCTCGATAAGTATGGGCATATTACTAGGAAAGATTAGCACAAAATCCCTATGATTTCAATCTAAAGGTTGACAATCAGTGCCCATGGTGTTATTATGTTTGCGTAACAATTTTGTAACAAATTAATCGAAAATGTAAAAAAAACGTAACAAACCACAAGATATTGTGTGTTATATGACCATAGGAGGTTACATAATGTATAAACCAACAAAGAGAGTTGTAGCTGCATTTCTTACAGCTGGCATACTTTTGTCGGTATCAGGAATATCTGCAAATGTAGAAGCTGGACAGGATTATGACTCTTCTAACGTCGGAATATCAATTAAAGTCGGAGAATATTTAGAGGAAAAGAAGTCAGAGGATCCGGTTTCAGATCTTACAGATGGAATCGTGACAATGGCTGATGTATATGCTGAGACAGAAGTAACTACAGCATCAGATGCAGATGCTACTGCAACAGATGCAACTTCAACAGATGCTTCACCTACAGATGCTCATCTGTATCCACAGTTCCAGGATAGAGCTGTTGCTACAGCAGAGGGCAAGGTAAACATCAGAACAGAAGCTAGTCCAGACGCTGAGGTTGTCGGCGTACTCGATAGAGGTGGTATCTGCCTCGTTGATGAGATTGGCGAAGAGTGGACAAAGATTGAATCTGGTACTTGCGTAGGATATATCGCAAATGAGTATCTTGCATACGGCGATGACGCAGGAACATGGTGTGAGAACAACGGTATCGCAAGAACAGCCGTTATCAATACAGCTACTCTTAAGGTAAGAGAAGAAAAAGATGAATCCAGTGAGTGTGTAACTCTTGTACCAGAAGGTGAAGAGTACTATGTATACAGCGTTGGCGATGAGTGGACAGAGCTTTCAGTCGACGATGATGTTAGAGGATTCGTTAAGAGTGAATACGTTGATGTAACATTCGATAACCCAAGAGCTGTTTCAGTTGAGGAACAGGCAGAGGCAGATAGAAAGGCTAAGGAAGAGGCTGACGCAGCTTGGCTTGCATATCTTGCATCACTTAATACTCAGACAACAACAACTACAACTCAGCAGAATACAAACACAAATCAGACAACAACAACTACTACAACTCAGCAGACTGATAATACTCAGGCTGTAGATAATACACAGCAGACACAGCAGACAGAAGTTGCTACAGAGGCAACAACACAGGCTACAACAGCTGCACCAGTTGCAGCACCAGCTGGTTCAACAGGAGTTGATCTTGCAAACTATGCTTGCCAGTTCGTTGGTTACTCATATGTTTACGGTGGATCAAGTCTTACAGGTGGTACAGACTGTTCAGGATTTACAATGAGCGTTTACGCAGCATATGGATATTCACTTCCACATAATGCAGCTGCTCAGTCAGGATATGGTACAGAGGTTAGCTTATCTGACCTTCAGGCTGGAGACCTTCTCTTCTACAGCAATGGTGGTGGAATTGGTCACGTAGCAATCTACATCGGTGGTGGTTCAGTTGTACATGCATCTAATGCAAGAGATGGTATTAAGATCTCATCATACAACTACAGAACACCTGTTAAGGCTGTTAGAATTATCAATAACTAATTAGAAAAGCTTATGAGCCCCGGAACGAAAGTTCCGGGGTTTTTGTTTTATTAACAACGTTTGATAATTAATTAGTTTATCAAAAGCGTAAAATGGGGAAAAATAGGCCTGTTTTGTGCAACATGCACAAAGGATTGCTTTGGTGGTTGACAATAATTAACATAATACGGTGTAAACCAGTGTGGATAACTACCCTCGGGAAGGCGCTAAAACGGTGTTATTAACAAATTTATCCACATTATCCACATAAAAAGGGTAAACATAATCCGTGTGTTTTGGGCGGAATAAAAAAATAAATTTCGTGGTTTTTAACAAACTTTTAAAAAATTTCGGTTCTTAAACACTAATTGAATGGAACTAGTCGATGTGATATAATCTAATAAACATGGAAATCCTATGGTTTTCGTGTATTTCTAGCGAGAAGGAGACAAAACTATGAATTATATGATTAGTGGAAAAAACATCGATGTCACTGAGGGGTTAAAGCAGGCAATCTATGATAAGCTTGGAAGACTTGAGAAGTTTTTCGCTGAAGATGCTAATGCACAGGTTACTCTATCTGTAGAAAAGGAGAGACAGAAGATAGAGGTTACTATACCAATGAAGGGCCATATCATCAGAGCAGAGCAGGTTAGCGATGACATGTATGTTTCTATCGATATGGTAGCAGAGATAATCGAGAGACAGGTTATCAGATATAAAAAGAAGATTATAGATCAGAATCAGGATAAAGCTTACTTCCAGGATAGATTCCTTGAGGAAGAAGATACAGAGGATTATGATGAGATTCAGATCATCAGAAGTAAGAGATTCGCTGTTAAGCCTATGTATCCAGAAGATGCATGCGTACAGATGGAGCTTTTAGGACATAGTTTCTTCGTATTCCGTAATGCAGAGACAAACGAAGTAAACGTAGTTTACAAGAGAAAAGGTAATACATACGGACTTATCGAACCTGAATTCTAAAAATTTATAGACGAATAATTCATTTGGGGCCTGGCAAATTATTGCCAGGTCCTTTTTTGCTGAATCTTTTGTTAAAAAGGGGCATAAGAATCGCTAAAATGCTTGATGAAATAAGGGTTTGGTGGTATAGTAGAAAAGCGGTTTTTTATGCTGATATAGATATTAATCGAGTATTTTAACTACGGAGGAAAAATAATGTCACTTGCGGACAAAATCTTTGGCACATATAGTGACCGAGAACTCAAGAAAATAGATGGCACAGTAAATGCGATTATGGATCTGGAGGAGAAGTATAGTGTTGAGAACTATACTGACGAACAGCTCAGAGCCAAGACAGAAGAATTCAAGGCTGCTCTTGCTGATGGTAAGACTCTGGATGATATCCTTGTAGATGCATTCGCTGTAGTTAGAGAGGCTGCATGGAGAGTACTTGGCATGCGCCCTTATAGAGTACAGGTTATAGGTGGTATCATTCTTCACATGGGACGTCTTGCAGAGATGCGTACTGGTGAAGGTAAAACTCTTGTATCAACTATGCCTGCATATTTAAATGCACTTGCTGGCAAGGGTGTTCATATCGTTACAGTTAATGATTACCTGGCACAGCGTGACTCGGAGTGGATGGGAAGAGTACATGAGTTCTTAGGACTCAAGGTTGCCTGTGTACTTCAGAGCTACAGTAAAGAAGAGAGACAGGCTGCTTATAAAGCAGACATTACATATATCACAAACAATGAGCTTGGTTTCGATTATCTGAGAGATAACATGGTTACTTACAAGGAGCAGCTGGTTCAGCGTGGTCTCCACTATGCTATCATCGACGAGATTGACTCAATCCTTATTGATGAGGCAAGAACACCACTTATCATTTCTGGTAGAGGTGGAAAGCCAACAGAGCTTTACAAGATATGTGATAACCTTGCTAAGCGTATGAAGAGAGGTACAGCCTCAACTGAGATTACAAAGGCTCAGGCTATCATGGGCGAGCAGGTTCAGGAAGATGGAGATTACCTTGTAAATGAGAAGGACAACTTCATTGTATTCACTGAGCAGGGTGTTAAGCAGATAGAGAACTATCTGGATATTACAAACCTTACAGAGCCAGAGCATATTGATGAATATCACTGTATGTTACAGGCAGTAAGAGCTCATGCTCTTATGCATAGAGATAAGGATTACATTGTCAAAGATAACGAAGTACTTATCGTAGATGAGTTTACTGGACGTGTTATGCCAGGTCGTCGTTTCAGCGATGGTCTGCATCAGGCACTGGAAGCTAAGGAAGGTGTTAAGGTTAATAGAGAGAACAAGACTCTCGCAACTATCACATTCCAGAACTTCTTCAACAAGTATGAGAAGAAGGCAGGTATGACAGGTACTGCTCAGACAGAGGAAACAGAGTTCCGTGAGATTTACGGAATGGACGTTGTAGTTATTCCTCCTAACAGACCAGTTGCGAGAATTGATATGGAAGACAGCCTTTATGCTACAAAGGCAGATAAGTACAATGCAATCGTAAACGCAACTATCGAGGCTCATGAAAAGCAGCAGCCAGTACTTGTTGGTACAGCAAACATTGAGGTATCTGAGACACTTAGTAAGATGCTCAAGAAGAAGGGCATTAAGCATAACGTACTGAATGCTAAGTTCCATGACAAGGAAGCAGAGATAGTAGCAGAGGCTGGACGTCTTGGTGCAGTTACAATCGCTACTAACATGGCTGGTCGTGGTACCGATATTGTTCTTGGTGGTAACCCAGAGAAGATGGCCGAGAAGATCCTTAAGGATGAGGGCATTGAATTTGAGTATGCTACTGATGAAGAGAGAAAGAATGCTCTTAAGAAGGCTAAGGAAATATCTGCTGAAGAAGCAGTTAAGGTTAAAGAAATTGGTGGACTTAAGGTTATCGGTAGTGAGAGACATGAGTCCAGACGTATAGATAATCAGCTCCGTGGACGTTCAGGACGTCAGGGAGACCCAGGTGAATCCAAGTTCTATCTTTCACTTGAGGATGATCTTCTCAGACTCTTTGGTGCTGAGAGAACCATGGAAACACTGAAGAGACTCAGTGGCGGAGATGGTGGCGAGATCGTTGAGAATAGAATGGTTTCTAAGGGTATAGAGACAGCTCAGAAGAGAATTGAATCTAACCACTATGGAATCAGAAAGAACCTGCTTGAATTCGACCAGGTAAACAACGAGCAGCGTGAGATTATCTACGAAGAGAGAAGAAGAGTTCTTGATGGCGAGAACATGCACGAGACAGTTCGTGATATGTTAAACGAGACCATCGGAAAGTACATTGATAGATTCATTTCAACAGAGATTGAGCCAGAAGAGTGGGATATTGCAAGTCTTAAGGAAGAGCTTGCTCAGACAATGCCACCTCAGAGATCTGACAAGGTTATCGACATTAATCCTACTGAGGAAGAGCTTAATCGTGGAGATGCTGCTGGATATAAAGAACGTATTCAGACTTCTGCACTTGAAGCCTTCGAGGAGTTCTGTAAGGCTGTTTACGAGAGTGATGAGCAGCTGCAGGAGTTCGAGCGTAAGATGATCATGCAGGCTGTTGATGAGAAGTGGATGGAGCAGATTGACGATATGGAGCAGCTCCGTCAGGGTATTGGACTTCAGGGTATGGCTGGTAAGGACCCAGTTGTTGAGTACAAGCTTGCTGGATTTGATATGTTCAATGAGATGATCGCTACTATCAGAGAGAGAGTAGCCTTCAATATGACTCATTACATTCCTAAGCCAAAGGAAGAGGCTGTCAGAGAGCAGGTAGCTAAGGTTACTGGAACAAACAAGGATGACAGCGTTAAGAAGGGTCCAAAGGTTAATAAGACTAAGAAGATCGGTAGAAACGACCTGTGTCCATGTGGCTCAGGAAAGAAATATAAGAATTGTCATCTGCCATTAGGTGGCTGGGAAGGATAATTTCGTGCTGGAACTTGATGAGTATAAGCTGGAGCTTCAGAAATTCAGGAAGCCTCTTGAAGAGGTTAAGGCTTCGCTTGATATAGAAAGCAAGGAAAAAAGAATAGCAGAGCTGGACGAAGCAATGCAGCAGCCTGGCTTTTGGGATGATGCTCAGAAATCCGGACAGATCATGAAGGAGATTAAGGGACTCAAGAATACTATTGAGAGCTTTAACGAGATCAGTCAGGACTTCGAAGACCTTGAAACCATGATTGAGATGGCGGAAGAGGACGGAGATGAAGAGCTTGTTGTTGAAACAGGCGAACTACTGAAGAGCTTCACCAAGCGCTTTGAGGATTTCAGAATAGAAACCCTTCTTTCTGGCGAGTTCGATGCCAACGATGCTACAGTTAAGATTAATGCTGGTACAGGTGGAACAGAAGCCTGTGACTGGACAAGCATGGTTTATAGAATGTATTCCAGATGGGCTGAGAAGCATGGCTTTCAGCTTACTCTGCTGGACCTGATAGATGGTGAAGAGGCTGGAATTAAGACGGTTACATTTCAGGTCTCAGGATATCATGCATATGGATATCTTAAGTCGGAGCACGGGGTTCATCGTTTAGTAAGAATTTCTCCATTCAATGCGAATGGAAAGAGGCAGACATCCTTCTGTGCTGTGGAGGTTCTGCCGGTTATAGATGAGGCCATTGAAATAGAAGTGGCGGATGATGACATCCGAATAGATACATATAGAGCCAGTGGAGCGGGTGGACAGCACATCAACAAAACCTCCTCGGCTATAAGAATAACTCACATTCCTACAGGAATAGTTGTTCAGTGTCAGAATGAAAGAAGTCAGCATCAGAATAAGGATCAGGCCATGAAGATGCTGAAATCCAAGCTCTATCTCCTTAAGGAACAGGAGAATGCAGAGAAGATGTCCGGTATTAAGGGCGAGGCTTTTGAGAATGGATTTGGAAGTCATATCAGGTCCTATTTCTTACAGCCATATACTTTGGTAAAGGATTCTCGTACAGCCTGTGAAACAGGTGATGCATATAGAGTTTTAGATGGTGATGTGGATCCATTCATGAATGCATATTTAGTATGGATGGCCGCAGGTGAAGAAAGTTAATGATCAAAGCAAAAGACAGCTTTGGTGAAAGGATAAAGTTATGAAAAATATAGCAATTCTTGGATACGGAACAGTTGGTTCTGGAGTATACAAAATAATCAATGACAACAACAGCCATGTTTCCCGTCGTGCAGGTGAGGAGATTAAGGTTAAGTATGTACTGGACCTTAGAGATTTTCCTGGAGATCCTGTAGAGGAAGTGCTGGTTCATGATGTAGATGTAATCATTGAGGATGAGAGCGTTGATGTTGTTGTAGAGGTTATGGGCGGAGTTGAGCCTGCATATACCTTTGTGAAGAGAGCTCTTCAGGCAGGAAAGAGTGCCTGCACATCTAACAAAGAGCTTGTAGCAAAGCACGGCGCAGAGCTTATTTCCATTGCTCAGGAGAAGAATGTTAATTTCTTCTTTGAGGCATCAGTTGGTGGTGGTATTCCTATCATTAGACCTCTTATCGAGTGCATTACAGCTGATCATATTGAAGAGATTCAGGGTATCATGAATGGTACAACAAACTACATCCTCACAAAGATGGAGGATGAGGGCGCTGACTTTGATACAGTACTTAAGGATGCTCAGGATAAGGGTTATGCTGAGAGAAATCCAGAAGCTGATATTGAAGGTCATGATGCATGCCGTAAGATTGCTATTCTTTCATCACTCGCTTATGAGAAGCAGGTTGATTTCGAAGATATCTACACAGAAGGAATTACAAAGATCACAACAGATGATTTTGATTATATGAAGAAGATTGGCGCTTCTATTAAGCTTCTTGGTATTGCGAGAAAAGAAGGAAGTACAGTTTATTCAATGGTTGCTCCATTTGTCATCTATGCAGATAATCCTCTTTATAACGTAAAGGATGTATTTAATGCCATCCTTCTTAAGGGTGATATGCTTGGTGATGTAATGTTCTATGGAAAGGGAGCTGGTTCTCTTCCAACTGCCAGTGCAGTTGTTTCTGATGTAGTTGATGCAGTAAAGAGAACAGGTGCTACAGCTGAGATTCTTTGGGAAAGCACTAAGAGAGAAATTGGAAGTGCAGATGCATTCACAACTCCTTATTTCGTAAGAATTAAGGGCGGCGATAAAGCTGCAGTGGAGAATGCATTTGGCACTGTTGAATATATTGATGGTAAAGATGGCGAGACAGCATTTATTACTGGTGTAATGTCTGGTTCAGACTTTAATAAGGCGGCTGAGGGATTTGATGTTGTTAGCCGCATTCGTGTAAGTAAATAAACCTTTCCTAACTAGAAAGGGTTTATCGGGGGAGTAATTATTCAGGAGGCATGAAAAATGCTAATAGTTAAGAAATTCGGAGGTACTTCGGTAGGTAACAGAGACCGTATTTTCAATGTTGCTAATCGATGTATCGAGGATTACAAAAATGGAAATGATGTGGTAGTAGTTCTGTCAGCTATGGGTAAATATACAGATGTGCTGATAGATATGGCAAAGGAGATCAATCCTAATCCTCCAAAGCGAGAGATGGACATGATCCTTACTACCGGTGAGCAGCAGTCAGTTGCCCTTATGGCAATGGCAATGGCTTCCATGGGTGTTCCAGCAGTTTCGCTGAACGCTTATCAGGTTGCAATGCACACTACCAGTACTTACAGCAATGCGCGTGTTAAGAGAATCGATACAGAGCGCATTAGAGCAGAGCTGGAGCAGCACAAGATAGTTATCGTAACCGGTTTCCAGGGTGTAAACAAATTTGATGATTACACAACTCTTGGAAGAGGTGGTTCTGATACTACAGCAGTTGCACTTGCAGCAGCGCTTCACGCAGACAAATGTGAAATTTACACTGACGTAGACGGTGTTTACACAGCAGATCCTAGAAAGGTTCCTGATGCTAGAAAGCTGAAGAATGTAACCTATGATGAGATGCTTGAGCTGGCAACTCTTGGAGCGGGAGTACTTCACAACCGTTCAGTAGAGCTTGCAAAGAAGTATGGAGTAAGACTTGTAGTTCGTTCAAGTCTGAACACTAATGAAGGAACCGTCGTAAGGGAGGGAAGTAAAATGGAGAAAATGATAGTAAGCGGAGTTGCAGCTGATCCAGATGCAGCCAGAGTTGCAGTTATAGGACTTAAGGATGAGCCTGGTATAGCATTTAAGCTCTTTAATGCACTTGCTCAGCAGGGAATTAATATAGATATGATTCTTCAGTCAATTGGACGTCATGGAAAGAAGGATATTTCCTTCACATGTACAGATGATGATGCAGATCTTGCAAAGCAGATCATCGACGATCTTATGGAGTTCGAGGAGATTGATGTAGATAAGGGAGTTTCAAAGGTATCTATCGTTGGTGCCGGAATGCAGACACATCCTGGTGTTGCTGCAAAGATGTTCGAAGCACTCTTTGATGCAAACATCAATATCAGAATGATCTCAACATCAGAGATCAGAGTTACAGTTCTTATCAATGAGAAAAACACAGATAGAGCTATCAATGCTATCCATGAGAAGTTCAATCTTGGTGAGGAGTAAACTCGAGAATTAAATTCTGGAATATAATACAGGAATAAATAAAGGCGTATCACTCAGGTGATACGCCTTGTTTTTGCTTTGATTATGTTTTGTTTAGACTTCTATTCTACTTTGATACGAAGGCTTCGATTCTGTCCAGCGCCTCACGCAGCTGGTCGATTGAATAGGCATAAGAAATACGGATAAATCCTTCGCCCGAGTTTCCGAATGCATTTCCAGGAACAACAGCAAGCTTCTGTTCCTGAAGAAGCTTTGTGGCAAATTCATCGGATGACATTCCGAATTTCTGGATGCTTGGGAAAATATAGAATGCACCAAGTGGTTCGAATGCTGGCATTCCAATATTTTCCAGTCTCTTTAATAAATAACGTCTGCGTTCATCGTAGGATTCTTTCATGTTCAGAACATCATTGTCACCATTTCTCAGGGCTTCTACAGCAGCGTACTGGCTGGTTGTAGGTGCACACATAATACAGAACTGGTGAATCTTGATCATAAGCTTTGCTATTTTTTCCGGTGCGAGGGCATAGCCCAGTCGCCATCCGGTCATGGCGAATGCCTTTGAAAATCCATTTATTACTATAGTTCTTTCCTTCATACCTGGAAGAGAAGCAATAGAAAAATGAGGCTCCTCAGTATATGTCAGTTCAGAATAAATCTCATCCGAAATAACATAGAGGTCATTTTCTATAGCAAGACGGGCAATAGGCTCCAGATCCTCTTTGGTCATAATGGCTCCAGTTGGATTATTAGGATAGGAGAGAATGAGTACCTTTGTCTTATCAGTTATATGTTCAGCCAGCTCAGCCTCTGTAAGCTTAAACTGGTTTTCATTTTTTAAATCAATAGTAACCGGAACGGCTCCTGTCAGGCTGGCACATGGAACGTAGGATACATAGCTGGGCTCTGGGATAATTACCTCGTCTCCTGGGTTTATAAGAGCACGGAGAGCCAGGTCTATTCCTTCGGAACCACCGACTGTAATAAGGCAGTTTTTGGCTGCTTCATAAGAGATGTTATATTTGCGTTCATACCAGTTGCATATTTCCTGACGGAGATCCATAAGTCCTGAATTAGATGTGTAGTAGGTTCTTCCCTGTTCAAGGGAATAGATGCCTTCATCCACTACATGCCATGGAGTATCAAAATCAGGTTCGCCAACTCCAAGAGAGATGGCATCTGGCATTTCGCTTACTATATCAAAGAATTTTCTTATTCCAGATGGCTTAATCTCATCTGCAACTTTACTTACTGATTTCATAATTTATTCCTTAATGAAAATTTAATTCGAATATAGGTCAAAGCTATGGCATTATCTGAATTCTTTTGTCTTCGCCGTGACCTTCTGTCATATCAACATAGTGATTCTTATACTTCTTAAGAACAAAATAAGTTGCTGTGGAAACAACTGTGTCCATTGGGGCAATCTTGTTATATACGAAGTGGGAGATTTCTTTAAGTGAATCTCCTTCGATTGTGAGAATCAGGTCATTGCTGGAACCAGACATAAGATAAACAGATTTTACTTCGTCGAATTTGCTGATCCTTGCAGAGATTCTGTCAAATCCCTCGCCTCTTACAGGGGAAATCTTAACTCCTATAAAAGCAGTAACTCTTTCCTGATCATCCAGCTTGTCCCAGTCTACAAGTGCCTGGTAGCCACAGATTATATGGTCATTTTCAAGCTCTGTGATTGCGGCAGCAACGCTGGCCTCGTCAGAACCTATCATAGCTGCAATTTCTTCAGCTGTTAATTTACTGTTTTTCTCAAGTAACTCAAGTATTTTTCTTTTCATAAAATCCTCCAAAAGATTCATCGTGATGAAAGCATTTAGCTTTCGTTTGCGTTTACGAGAATCTGAGTCTCGCCAGAATGAGTGGTCTCGTCATTTGCCTTCTTAAGTGTGAATACAAATTCGGAACCTTCTCCTTCTTTACTATATACATCTATAGTCTCGTTATGAGCCTTAATGATCTCCTTGGTTATAGCAAGTCCAAGACCGGTACCTCCCTTATCCTTACCACGGCTGGTATCGTCCTTGTAGAATCTTGTCCAGATCTTCTTCTGAGTTTCCTCGCTCATTCCAATTCCCTCATCCTTAATGGAAATCTGAAGCTTATCACCCTTCTCAACAATATTGATGTAGATATGCTTTCCTTCAGGAGTGAACTTAAGAGCATTATCCAGAAGATTATAAACAACCTGCTGTACCTTTGTTTTATCGGCAGTAACGACTGTTGCCTCTGCATGATTATTCAGATAAATGGCAACATTTTTGTCGATACATTTTATTTCAAATGTATTCAGTGTAGGCTTAATTATATCGATGAAGTCAAAGTCTGTAAGGTTCAGATATGGACCATAAATCTCAAGACGGTTGAGATCTAGAAGTCCCTGAGTAAGCTTAGTCAGACGGTTTGTCTCATCAAGAACTATTCCAAGATATCTATCCTGTTTCTCAGGAGGGATTGTTCCATCCTGAATGGCTGTAACATATCCACGAATAGAAGTAAGTGGACTTCGGAAATCATGAGATATATTGGAAATGAATTCGTGCCTGTATTCCTCCAGCTTCGACAGCTCGGAAGCCATATACTCCATGGATTCCGCCAGCTGGCCAATCTCATCCTGGGAATTGATCTCAGTCTTTGTATCAAAATCACCCTTAGAATAATCCTGTGCCACTTCCGCCAGTTTCTTAATAGGTCTCAGGACCTTATGAGAGACAATCTGCAGAAGTGAGAATGCAATAACGATGATGACAAGACAAGGTATGAAGGTAATTCCATAAATGTTTTTCATCATGGAGTTAATGTCCTCGGTTGTGGAGTGAATGATAAGCGCTCCACAATCTAAGTCCTTTGATTTATCATCAATATAATAGGTCATGACCACAGGAATACTGACGGTTATCATGTTGGTACTATAAACACCGTAGAAATCAGAAACCCCGTAGCTTGCCTCATGAATATCGTAATTCTTATCCAATGAATAGATTGAATTTGGAAGTCTTTTAAGAATGGCTACATCAGGCCTTCCCGAGGTGGCCACATCTTTATCATAATCATCTGCATCATTGAAATAACCGGAAGTCGCGACAATCTTTCCGTTTTCATCCACATACCAAATGTCTGCCTCAAGTGTCTGAGAATAAACATTAAAGTAGTTGGAAAGCTCGGTTGGACTTAGGTTTCCGCTTATATATAAAGTTATAACCTGAGAGGATATAAGAGTTGCTTCATTCGCAAGGGTTGTCTGCTTTTCCTGGATAAGTGACCTTCTTGTAAATACAGAAATGAAGAAGATCAGAAATCCAAAAGACACGATAAGTATCAAAAGGAATGCAATATATATCCTATCGAGTACGGAACGCTGCATAAATTAACCTCATTTATCTTACTTCGAATTTATAGCCTATACGATAAACTGTCTGGATAGACCAGTTGTACTTGCTTCCAAGCTTCTCGCGAAGACGCTTAATGTGAACGTCAACGGTTCTTGTATCACCTACAAAATCATAGCCCCAGAGCTGATTAAGCAGCTGATCACGGGTAAATACCTGATTAGGATGGGAAGCTATAAAGTAAAGAAGCTCAAGTTCCTTAGGTGGCATTTCAATACTCTGTCCTTCGAATGTAACTGAATAATTTGAAATGTTTACGATCAGGTTGTCGTATTCAATATAGTCGCCAGTATGCTCAAAATCTGATGCCGTAGCTGAATCTGCTTCTTCAGATTTTGAGTTACCTGCACGACGAAGAACTGCGCTGACTCTGGCAACAAGCTCATTAGCATCGAATGGCTTTACCAGATAATCATCTGCACCCATCTTAAGACCGAGAACCTTATCAAATACCTCACCCTTTGCTGAAAGCATGATGATAGGCACATCTCTGGTCTTACGAACCTGCTGACAAACCTCATAGCCGTCAATGCCAGGAAGCATGATGTCCAGAAGAATAAGATCTGGATTATAAACATCTATTATCTGAAGTGCCTCCTCACCATCGTGAGCCATTTCTGTGTCGTATTGTTCTTTTGCAAGATAGAGTGATATCAGCTCTGCAATGTTTTCGTCATCATCAACGATTAATATCTTTTGTTTTAACATCCTTTCACCATTTTTAACCTTCTGATAGATTTTTCATTTTCGTTTAGTATTTAACTAAAATTTTACTATGGTTACGCCAGCGTCGCCTTCTCCGAACTCACCACTTCGGAATTCTTTGACGAAGCTCTTTTTCTTTAGATATTCTGTGATTCCCTTTCTGAGTGCGCCGGTTCCTTTACCATGAATGATGGTAATCTGCTCAGCGTGTGTGAGAAGAGCATCGTCCAGATATTTATCTAGAATATTTATTGCATCATCTACTGTTTTACCTAGTAGATTTATTTCTGGTTTAAATGTCATGGCAGTGCTTGAACTGTTGAGAGCAGCGGCTCTGTAAGCCTGTCCCTGGTTCTTCTTGTTCAGCTTTTCTTCGTCTATTATCAAAAGATCGCTGGCAGGGAATCTGGATGTGAGAATTCCCATCTCTACAAGGAACAGTCCCTTTGAATCTGCAAGTTCTATAATGTGTCCTTCTGTATCCAGGCTGAGAACAAGTACCTTATCTCCAATATGGAAGTCTGAATTCTTATGTCCGGAGGTTTTCTTCTCCTTCTTTTCTTCCTTTACTTTGTAGGAATCCTTCTTGTTACGAAGGCGGGACCTTGTTTCCTCCATTGTTCGGGCATCTGCCTTATGAGGATTTTTCAGCCACTTATTATAATCTCTGATTGCTGAATCTGCAGTTTCCTTAGCGTCTTCAAGGATTTCTCTTGCTTCAGCTCTGGCTTTATCGAGAATCTCTTCCTTCTTTGTATCCAGCTTGGACTCTTTGTCAGCCAGTCTCTTTCTTAACTGCTTTTCTGTATTAACTTCAATCTCGAGTTCTGAACGAAGTCTGGACATTTCCTTTTCGGATTCTTCCAGTTCGGAAATAATACGCTCCATATTGATCTGGTTTTCGTTCATGCCACTCTGAGCAGCCTCGGTAATTTCCTTTGGCATGCCAAGCCTTGTGGCGATTGCGAATGCATTTGATGAACCAGGTATTCCGATCATCAGCTTGTAGGTTGGTCTGAGAGATTTCATGTCGAATTCGCAGGATGCATTTTCAACACCTTCTGTACCAATTGCATAGGTCTTAAGCTCGGTATAATGGGTTGTAGCCATTACTCTGGCTCCAAGATCCTTAAGATGATTCAGGATTGAAATGGCAAGAGCGGCACCTTCGGCAGGGTCCGTTCCGCCACCAGGCTCATCGAAAAGAACCAGTGATTTATCTGTTGCATGCTTGATGATGTAGATGATATTGCTCATATGAGATGAGAAGGTGGAGAGACTGAGCTCAATACTCTGTTCATCACCAATATCTGCATATACATCATCAAAAACTGTAAGCTGACTTCCTTCCAAAGCAGGCACATGAAGTCCGGATTGTCCCATAAGAGTAAGGAGTCCCAAAGTCTTAAGGGATACGGTTTTACCACCTGTGTTTGGACCGGTGATTATCAGCAGATTATAATTATCTCCAAGGGTGATATCCACAGGAACTGCAGTGGCTGGGTCCAGAAGAGGATGCACGGCCTGCTTCAGCTCCACTATTCCCTTGTTATTCCAGACGGGTTCTGTAGCACCAGTTTTCTTAGCATACTTAGCCTTGGCAAAACAGAAATCCAGTTCCACAAGAGTCTTATAGTTTTCGTGGATTTCTTCACGAACGGAAGCGGCCATACGACTGAGATCGTAGAGAATCTTTTCAATCTCAACATGTTCATCGTTATGAAGCTCCTGAATTGTATTGTTTAGCTCGACAACCTGCATTGGCTCAATGAAAACTGTGGAGCCAGTTTGGGAGCGGTCATGTACCATTCCCGGAAATGCATTCTTGTATTCTATTTTAACAGGGATACAGTATCTGCCGTTTCTTGTTGTAACAAGGGCATCCATCAGCATATCTCTGTTGTTCGAATTCTTGATTATTTTGTTCAGGGTGTTATGAAGACTTGCTTCGGATTCAACAATCTTTCTTCTTATGGAACGAAGATTTCCGGAAGCATCATCCGCTATCTCGTCAGAAGAAATGATACATCTTCTGATCTCGCTGGATATATCTTCAAAAACAACCAGATTATCAAAGAGTGGAGTAAGAGAATCATAAGCTTTTTCTTCTCCGCCCTGATCATCGTATTTCTTAACTTCAGCCGTTGCTTCAAGCAGGCTTGCTATATCTAAAAGCTCTGCTGCTGAAAGAGATGAATCTATTTCAAGAAGTCGCAGACTTTCATTTACATTCTTTACGCCAGAGAAGGAAACCTGTCCGTGTTTTTCGAGTCTCAGGAACGCGTCTCTTGTATTCTGCTGGAGCTCCTGGATGACATTTATCTCATTAAATGGTTTTAAATGAGATATCTTATTTTTGGCCCCTTGAGTTACGGCGTGTTCACTAAGCTGTTCTAATATTTTATTGTATTCCAAAACTCTTATAGAGCGTTTGTTCATAACCTTTTCTCCAATAGACAATACCTCCCATAAATATACCTCAAATAGCGGAAAAATGGAAGAGTTTGCGCATTTTAAATAGTATATATTTTTATTTTCATGTGGTACAATGAAAAAGGTGATTGAAATCTGATTTTGGGGAGGAAGGGGTTATGAAACTTCGTGACCTACTAAAATATAATGATATAGTAATCCAGTGTCATGATAATCCGGATGCAGATGCGTTGGCATCGGGCTATGGATTATGGTGGTATCTGAAAAAGAATGGAAAAAGGCCAAGATTTATATATAGAGGAAAAAACAAAATACAGAAGAGTAATCTCGTGCTAATGCTTAGTTTTCTGGAGATTCCTGTAAAATACGAGCCTGATTTTTCTGATAATCCGGAGCTTCTTGTTACCGTTGACTGTCAGTACGGACAGAGAAATGTTACAAAGACCGAGGCTCAGGAAGTAGCTATAATAGACCATCACCAAAAAACTGTAGAGCTGCCTCCACTGTCAGAAGTGAAAAGTAATTTAGGCAGCTGCTCGACAATAATCTGGGACATGATTAGGCAGGAAGGTCTGGATGTTGTTTCAGATGTTAATTTATCCACTGCTTTATATTATGGCCTCTATACAGATACGAATCGTTTTTCTGAGATTTCCCATCCTCTTGACAGGGACATGATAGACTGCCTTATTGTAAATAAAAGTATTATTACCGAGATGAGTAATTCCAATATTTCGCTGGATGAACTCAAGATTACAGGACGCGCCATACAGCATTATCATTACAAGGAACAAAATAAATATATAGTTATGCATGCAGAAAAATGCGATCCTAATATTCTCGGAGTGATAAGTGATTTTTCTATGGAGACCGCCGGCATTAATGTTTGCCTTGCATACTATACAAGTCCTGAGGAAGTGAAGTTTTCAGTGAGAAGCTGCGTAAGGGAAGTCCATGCAAATGAGCTGGCTGCATTTATTGCAGATGGTATTGGCGGTGGTGGAGGACATTTGTTTAAAGCAGGTGGAACCCTCAGACCTGAAAAGCTGCCTGAAACAAAGGATGAAAAAGAGTTTGATGCAATGGTTTACTCACTTTTTATCGACAGGCTGAATCAGTATTTTGATATGTATGAGATCATTTATGCAAAAGAAATGGTTCTGGATACAACTGATATGGAGAAATACGAGAAGAAGCCTATGGAGCTTGGATATGTAAAAATGACAGATATCTTTCCTGTTGATTCTCTTGCGGAGATCAGAACTCTTGAGGGCGACATCAATATCAGAGTTAAAGAAGATACATATCTTATGATCGGAATAGCTGGTGAAGTTTATCCTATAACAAAACAAAAGCTGGAGAGTAGTTATGAGCTTACAGGAAACAAATACTCTCACAGCTTTGAATACGATCCTTCGATCAGGAATATTGTTACTGGCGAAAAAATAAGTGTTCTTAATTTTGCAAATGGTGTAATAAGTACAGGGAAGTCCCGAATTTTGGCTAAGAAGCTGGATCATCATGTGAAGCTTTTCACAGCCTGGGATGATGAAAAATACTATTCGGGTACTCCTGGTGATTATATAGCGGTGCGTGAAGATGATGAACACGATATCTATATAATCAGTGGTGAACTTTTCGACGACCTGTACGAAAAGATTTAATCATCAATTCCATAAAGTGATTTCTGCTCCTCGGAGAGTTCTTCTCCGTGGAGCATTTCATTTCCTATCTTAATCAATTCTTTGTCGGAGAAATGCTCAAAATATCCGTGTCTCATATCACTTGACAATGTATAAAATCTATCAGTGGAAACCTGATATCCACACACTTTTGGTATTGTAGCCGCTAGTTCCCAGGACTCGGTATCTAAGGCGTACATATTTTCAGATATGGAGTTAAGATAAACATAATTGTTATCCTTGCTAACATACCATTCTGTGTTATATGTATAATCATCAATTTCTATCTCAGAAATAGGTTTGAAGTCCTTTGCATCATATACTGAAATAGAATTGCTATAGCATACAAGTATATAATCCTCTGAGCCCTTTTTGTAATAGAAGGCATCTACAGGCACACTTCCTGTTTTAGTTATTGTGGAAATAGTGTTCCCTTCGCAGTCGAGTATGATCGTTCTTTTAGAATCGGTTACAAGAATCTTATTATTCTCAATAAATCGCGCATTATTAGTACCAGCCCAATCTTCCGGAAGGGATAAAGGAGTGACCTCGCCGGTGGACATATCAATAAAATAATCTCCACCAGACGATGCGTAGTATAGTAAATTTTCTTCAGAAGAGAAGACAGGTTTACTTGCAGGGATAGTTCCTTCTGGTACATCAAATGTTTTACTTGTTCCATTAGAAAGATCCATAGTATTAATTTTATAATTATTGTTTTCATCTAAATTAAAATAAGCAAATATATTGTCGGAAGCATAGAGCAAGTGGCTGGAAGTGGAATGGCACTGGCCAACCGGTTCCAAGGTTCTTTCGCCTGTTTCTAAGGACATCTTTCCGAGATATAAATCGCTTATATCGTCATCAAATGGCAGATTTAGAGCAAAATAGTATAAATAGGAATCGTAGATAGTAATAAATTCCATCCAATAAGTTGCTTCAATGTCATCTGCATCGAATTTTACAATTTTATAAGTATCATCTTTCAGGTTATATATGATAAAAGCTCGAGTGTCTTCGGTGTAACCATCTTCTACATAATAATTTTCATCCATATAGTTTAGATAAGAAAAATAAAAGTTTTCCTGCCCATTAAGTATATGCCAATAAGGATTGTTAAAACTCGTGGCATAGTGAGAAATTCTTGTACTTTCTTCTGAACATATATATATTCCATCATTATAAACGATATATGAGATGTTCTGATTTAGCTTTTTAGTTAAATTAAATTGTCCTTCATTAAGTGTTCCATTATAACCATCGTTTGTAATGACAGATAAAGACTCATCATCATAATACAAATAAACTATTGGACTATTTGCGTCATAGCTTTCTTTTATTTCTCCGGTCTTCCAGTCATAGATAGTGCATATGGAACCCCAATAATGAATGACACTTTTATTATCTATAGAATCAAGGAAGCCTTCTTTTGCCCCGGCTTCATTATTGGTGAATTCACTTCTCCATGTTTCTTTGGTGGTTTTTACATCAATGCATCGAAGGGTCACATCTGTATTTGACAAGTATCTATTGTTTTTATATATCATACTAAAATTTTCAGAATACTTGTATCCACTTATCAAAAGATATTCTTCGTTATTCCAAAAATATGAAGTGGTATGTAGGTTGCTTTGTTCTAGTTCAGTAACCTTGAGCGTGGATAAATCCATTATATAATTAGTAGGCTGTGAGTTACTATCTAAAGAACCCATAGCAAGAAGCTTTTCTTCAGGAGAAATAGAGAATGTACTTACTACCTCATCCTCAGGGAAGTCGGTTGGAAAGCTTTCCAGAAGGCTGCCATCCTTAGAACTGTATTTTCTAAGCTCCGCACCACCGAAGAAGGCATAAAAAGCATCTTCTTTTTCACTGTTAATTATGTTTGTGTTTATTTTGTAATCTTCAGATTCAATGGTATATGCAATTTCCCCTGATTGGGCATCATAAGCTGTGATAGCATTTTCATTCCATACCAAAAGATAATTGTTCTTTGTAAATGTGATGTTATACATGTCCTCGATTGATAATGTAGTTTCAAAAGTTTGCTCGTGAGTTTCAGTATCCCATACCTGTACGGTTTCGTATATATTGATAGAGGCGAGGTACTTTCCATCTTCAGATATTGATAATCCGTTTATGTCCATCTTAGATGTGTAAGAATAATCAAAATGGAAATTCTCATCAGAAGTAGGCTCGTAAACTCCGGTAGCATCTGTGAGTGCATTTATGGCGGCTGTTGTAACCGGCTGCTTTTTGTTTTTTTCACTTGGCAGACCCGCCAGAGCCAGCTGGATTGCGGTTATCTTCTCAGATTCATCTAAAAGCTGCTGGGATTCATGCGCCAGATATTCGGATTTATTAATGAGCGCATTTTTATAATTTTTATTAATGGAATAAATGCCGTATATAAGCTGCAAAACAAAAAGAAGAGCTACAACAGAAATAATGGCAATGACCTTTGTCAGGTGCTTGATGTAGTAGGCTCTTTGTCTGTTAATTAGCTCACTATAAGAACAGCCAATAATGGCGCTTACCAATCGTGGCAGTTCTATTTTTTCGGCGATTTTTCTGGCAAATCGAAAATCACAGGAGAGGGGTTCCACCAGAGTGTCGTCTTCGTATTGAAGAACTTCAGGTACTACCTCTGCAGGTTCGCCCTCAATTAGAACAGTTAATATATGATCGCGGGAATGCTTCTCAAGAAAATAATTAATCTCGCGAAGTACCCATTCTGATTCCTTGGTTTTCTTAGAACAAATAACTATTAAATAGTCGGTGTTATCGAGTGCATCTGTTATTGTGTCAGAGAGATTGGCTGTTAGAGAGAGCTCGTCAGTATCACGAAATACTCTCTCAATCTTTTTGAATCCTGTTTTTTCCTGTATTCGATCCGGAATACGATAATGCTCAAGCTCTCGCTGAATCAGTTTTGCAATTTTAGTATCTTCTACCTCGTGCTTGTATGAAATGAATGCATTGTACTTACTCATTTACTATCCACCTCAGATACTTTGATTTCTATATAATGATATTATAATCAAGAGGGTATGTAAAGTGTAGAAATGGCTATTTTTCTTGCTATATTCGATAAATAGTGATAACCTACTGTCTTAGAATGAAACTGGAAATGAGGATGATTTATGAACTATATCAACACCCTTAGAGAGGGCGAAAACATAACAGAAACTTACTTCTGTAAAGATAAGGTTGTAGCTCAGTCAAAAGCTGGAAAAACCTATTATAGCCTGAAGCTTCAGGATAAGACAGGAGTGATCGATGCAAAGATTTGGGACCTTTCAAATGCCATCGAACATTTTGAGGCTATGGATTATATAAGAATAAGTGCGCAGGTAACTTCGTTCAATAATGCGCTGCAGTTAAATGTAAAACAGGTGAGAAAGGCGGAAGAGGGAACCTTTGATGTGGCCGACTATATGCCTGTTTCAGAGTTTAATATTGATGACATGTATAAGGAGCTTCTGGAACTCATCGATACAGTTCAGGATAAATATCTGAATCAGCTTCTTAAGCTGTTTTTTGTTGAAGATGCAAGCTTTATCAAGGGCTTCAAAAAAAGCAGTGCTGCGAAGAGCATGCATCACTCATTTATAGGAGGACTTCTTCAGCACACACTATCAGTTGCAAAGATTTCAGACTTCCTTGCAAGTCAGTATCCAATAATGAATAGAGACCTTCTTGTGACGGCAGCTATCTGCCATGATATAGGTAAGGTTTATGAGCTGTCTGAGTTTCCTGAAAATGACTATACAGATGCAGGAAATCTTATGGGCCATATTGTAATGGGCGCTATGATGATCAGAGATAAGGCAAAGAAGGTACCGGATATTCCGATTGATCTGCTAAATAAACTGGTTCATTGTATACTTGCTCATCACGGAAAGCTGGAATTTGGTTCTCCAGAAAAACCAAAGATCATAGAAGCTATGGCGCTTTCCTTTGCTGATGATACAGATGCAAAACTGGAGGCTTTTAAAGAGGCGGTAGAAGGAGACCAGAGTGGTGAGACCTGGCTTCCTTACAATAAGATGTTTGAAACATTTATAAGAAAAACGGACGGTTAATAAACCGTCCGTTCGTTATTTCCAGATATTATTTTCTACTTTGAATGTAGTCGTTAATTCTCTGAACAACTTCATCCTCTGATTCGTTAATTCCGTCAGATGCATTAACTACATTTTCAAGACCAGCCTGCATATTCTCAAGAGTTTCAACTGAGAGTACATCTAAATACTCTGTAACCTCTTCCCAGGTAATGCTGTGCTTCATGGATAATTCTGAAACAGTTTTCATCAGCTCATCTGAAAGATGGAACTGTTTGTTGATTGTTGCAACATTCAGATCAGCTTCCATATACTCGTCAAGAGTAATAGTTCCGTCACATGCGGCAGCATATGTGGAAAGAGCAACTGTTGCAAGGCATACATCTGTAATTGCTCTCTTTTCTTCTAATGAATATTCATCCTTCTCTTTGATATCCATTTTATCAATAACTGACTTAAGTAATCCCATATTAACCTCCCCTTAAAAGATAACAATAAGTTGTTATTTTGATTCGTTGAAATATGTCAACGTTGAATATATAATAGAAATGATTTTTTTATCTGTCAAGGAATATAAGGAGAAAGACCATGAAGAAGACTTTAATTGTAATAGATATGCAGAATGATTTTATTGATGGAAGCCTTGGAACTGCTGAGGCGGTTGCAATAGTAGATAATGTAAAGAAGAAAATTGAGGAGTATAAGGCGAATGGTGACGAAATAATCTTCACCAGAGATACTCATCAGGAAAATTACATGGAAACAAATGAAGGAAAGCATTTGCCAGTTGTTCATTGTATAGAGGGAACTTCAGGCTGGGAGATCAGAGATGTTCTGGATACAGAAGGCTGCGAGATCATCAACAAGCCTTCGTTTGGCTATACGGGTTGGAGCGGCTACAGCTTTGAAGAAGTTGAGCTTGTTGGACTTTGTACAGATATTTGTGTTGTTTCTAACGCACTTATCATCAAGGCGCTCTTCCCAGAGATTAGAGTGAGCGTAGACAGTTCATGCTGTGCAGGCGTTACTCCAGAGAGCCATGAGGCAGCCCTTACAACCATGAAAATGTGCCAGATTGAAGTGATTTAGAACAAAAATCTGCGTATTTAGAAAAAACCTAATAAAATGCTTGCATTTTTTAATATTGTTGTATATAATAACCCTTGCGCTGTGAAAAATGGCGCAAGGGAATTAAATATAGGGGTATCGCCAAATGGTAAGGCAACGGACTCTGACTCCGTCATTTCTAGGTTCGAATCCTAGTACCCCTGCTTGAAAGGTCTTAGTGGATAATTGAAACTAAGACCTTTTTTGTTGACTTTAGCTGCCATATAGGATAAAATACGAAAAAACGTATTAGAATTCGAAAAGGAGGCTATAAGATGAGTTGTCATGATATAGGCGGAGGTATGAATTATGTATCGATTAAAGTGTTGGAGCTGTATAAAAGCGGGATGATCAGTAAGGAGGCTGCTATTCAATTAGTTCATGCTTGTCGAAAAGGGGTTCACTGGTGTGACGGAAATGAATATGAAGCTTTCGAGGGATTAATAGATGAGGGTATTTGTGGCTTGTGTTTTGAAAAATATGACGAGCTTACTAATATTTATGATAACGATATAGAGCATCCTGGTCGTTATGAAGTGTTTAAAGATTATGATGATTCTGCGGCTCATTTTTTTCTATGTGATAAATGTAAAGCCAAGGTAATTGATGCATATCGCAAAAAGAATCAATAATCAGTTTACGTCATAGGTAGTTATTGCGTTTAGTATTGAACTATTATATCAATACTTTTATAATGTACTTATTTATTTGATATGAGGATAAGTACATGGTTATTAGTGATAGAGTATTTGAATTATTAAAGGAAAAGGGGATGTCTCAAAAAGAGTTTTCTGAAAGAACGGGAATTCCTCAAAGTACGATAAGCGATTGGAAAAGAAAAAATGTCAATCCTGCTTCTGATAAAATAATGATTATATGTGAGGTTTTGGAAATAAGCCCAAGTGCGCTGTTATCTGGAATAGGTGATGATACTTACGTTACTCCTGAGCATATGATAATTGATAAAGAGGGGGTTGAATATCAATTAGTCAATGGTTTTCGAGAACTGGATGAAAAAAGAAAAGAACGCCTTATAGGTTATTTGGAAGCCTTACAGGAGCATCTAAAGAATAAAGATAACACATAATAGAACAGGTTTAAAAACCTGTTTTATTATTACACACACAATACGCATAATCGTATAATTATACGTTTATACAATAAGCTATAATTTGGAAAAGGAGGGAGAAGTATGAAAGTGCAAAATGTATTAGCAAATAGAATAGATACAGCTGGAGAGATGATTTCTTATGATGAAGCATGTAAACAAGTTCTTGCAAATAAGATTATTCTTGCATGGATAATAAAAGGTTGCATTCAAGAGTATAATGATTATAGTATTAAAGAAATAGCTGATAGATTTATTGAAGGGGACCCAGAAATATCTAAAGCGGCTGTACATATTGATGAAATAGCTGAATTTATTACTGGAATGAATAATGAAAGCGCTACAATGAAAGAAGGCACGACTACATATGATATTAAATTTCGTGCTCTTTTGCCAGAAATGGATGAAGTGCTTGATATGATCATTAATGTAGAGGCGCAGAATGACTTCTATCCCGGTTATCCTATTGTTAAAAGAGGAATATACTATGCTTGTAGAATGATTTCAGAACAGTATGGCACAGTATTTACAAAGTCAGAATATAATAAGATAAAAAAGGTTGCAAGCATATGGATTTGTCCGAATCCGCCAGAATATAGAAGGAATACTATTACTGGTTATAAAATGGGCGAACATGGGATAATCGGTTCAGTTCAGGAAAAAGAGAGTAATTATGATTTATTAAAAGTAATTATTGTATGTCTTGGGGGAGAAGATAAGGAAGGATATAATGGTGTGTTAAGGATGCTAGATGTTCTTCTGTCTCAAGATACAGAACCATCAACGAAGAAAAAGATATTGCAAGAAGAATTTGGCATTCCGATGACTACAAAATTGGAAGGAGATGTAGATACTATGTGTAATTTAAGTAAAGGCGTATATGAAAAGGGAATAGATAAAGCAAGTGTTGAGTCTATCATTAATCTTATGGATAGTACAGGGTGGGATGTTGATATGAGTATGGATAAATTAAAGATTCCATCAGAAAAAAGAGACCTATACAAAGCTGCTGTTGAAGCTGAGCTTCAACTGGCATAATTACAAATAATCGTATTACCACATAAATTAGCATAATAGTAAGGGATATTGGAAAGAATAGGTTCGAATCCTAGTACCCCTGATTGAAAGGTCTTAGTGGATAATTGAAACTAAGACCTTTTTTGTTTATGTCGCAAAATTGTCACGAAAATTATACAATAATCGTGACAAAGTCGGATGGCATTACCTTTTGAAAAATGACAAAGTTGGGTGATACTATCCTTTGAAAAATGACAATACTTACCGTGTTTACCCCTTGAAAAATGACAAAACTCTTCGTATAATATATGTACATGGAGGTGGAAAATGCTTAAAAGAACTATTTGGAACAGCTTAATAGGCTGGAAAAGACGAGAACATCATCCATTGGTCATCAAGGGTCTAAGGCAGATAGGAAAAACATATATCGTCCGTCGATTCGGTGAGGAGTTTTACGACAACTGTGTATACATAGATTTAAGAGCCAATACCAATGTTCATTATGCATTTGATGGCGATTTCGATGTTGATCAAATGGTTTTATCAATTTCTGCTGTTATTAGAGATGCAAGATTTATTCCCGGAAAGACATTAATCATTTTGGATGAAATACAGGATTGTCCTAATGCAAGAAGCTCGCTCAAATATTGGGATATAGATGGAAGATATGATGTAATAGCAACAGGCAGTTTTCTTGGGGTAAAGGGCTTTCGAACGCCGTATACACGAGGTATTCCTGTAGGATATGAGGAACAGATTACAATGTTCCCATTAACATTTAAGGAATTTATTATTAATTCCGGTCTCAATACTGAAGTTATTGAGTATGTTAAAAATTCACTAAAGGATTTAAAGCCAATTGACAAAACAATTCATGAGAGCATGCGTTCGTTGTATTTACAATACCTTATTGTAGGGGGGATGCCTGAGGTTGTAAATGTCTATTTAGAAACTCATGATCTAAATGCGGTGAGAACAATTCAGAGAACGGTATTAAGCTCAATAAAGGATGATTTTGGAAGATATAAGAATGCTCAAGGCAATGATGCTGTAAATGAAGTATTAAAATTAAGGGCTGAAGCCTGCTTGGAATCATTACCGACTCAGCTGGCGAAGAATTATAAGAAGTTTCAGTATAGTTTAGTAAATGTGAAGGGTCATTCTCCTGAAAAAGCAGACGGGTTGCAGTATATTGAAGATGTGGGGATTGTAGTAAAGTCTTACAACACAAGAGAAATATCTTTTCCTTTGGAAGGTGTTAAGATACCATCGGAATTTAAGGTCTTTTATATTGATACGGGACTTCTCGTTTCTCAGTTGGGGGATGAGGTTCCACAAGAGATACTCAAAGGAAATATCAGTTCTTACAAGGGTGCCATTGCTGAAAATATGGTTGCATCTGCGTTTGCTGCTAACGGAATTGCTCTTTATTACTTTCATGCTCCAAGTGGGTCTCCTGAATTAGATTTTCTGTTTGAAAAAAACGGAGAAGTAAATATTGTTGAATGCAAAGCATCTAATGATAGAGCTACAAGTATGAAATTCGTTATTGCAAATCAAAAGAAATACGGAAAACATTCTGCAGTAAAATTTGCTGATACAAATGTTGGTGGAGGAGAGGGATTCATCACTTTACCATTATATGCAGTAGGCTTGATTGAACTGAATAATGAACAAAGAATAGTTGACACGATTGATTTGAGTAATCTAAAGGTGCCAACGGATGTTTCTTAATTTCATCGAAAGACAAAATCCCAGATAAAAAACCTCGGTAGTTTTAACTGCCGAGGTTTTTTGGTTTTTGCATTTTCGTTTTCCATTGGTTCTATTTTAGCTATGCATAGTGGAATAATCAAGAAGATAAAATACAAAAGTAATATAGCGCTGAATGAATAATGTGACTTTAGTCATATTCGAAAAGTGCCTTTATTCACTACAAAAGGAAAGTTGTGAATTATATAATGAGCGTGTCAGATGGAGATAGGGTTCTCCGGAAAAAATAAAATGGAGAGAAAAAGATGGGAACAATTTTAAAGACAAAAGATCTTACAAAGAAATATGACAACAAAGTGGTAGTTGATAATCTGAATATTGAAATTCAGGAAGGAGAAATCTTCGGACTCCTTGGTCCAAACGGAGCGGGCAAGAGTACAACGATGAATATGATTTGCGGAATTGTTCGTCCAACTCTTGGAGATGTAGAGTTTATGGAAAAGGACTTCCTAAAGAATAGAAAGAAGCTGATTGAGAATCTGGGGTATATCCCACAGGAACTTGCAATCCACGGTAATCTGAAGGCCTGGGAAAATGTAGAGCTTTTTACTTCTCTTTACGGAATCAAAGGTGCAGAGCTTAAAGAAAGAATTGATGAGTCTCTTGAATATGTAGGACTTCTGGATAAGAGAAATGAATATGCAAAAACATTTTCCGGTGGTATGAAGAGAAGACTTAACATTGCATGTGCCATTGGTCATCATCCAAAGCTTCTTATCTTCGATGAGCCTACAGTTGGAATTGATCCACAGTCAAGAAACTTCATTCTGGATAAGATTAAAATGTCCAATAAAAATGGTGCAACAGTAATCTATACCAGCCATTACATGGAAGAGGTTGAGGCCATATGTACTCGAATCGCAATAATGGATAATGGAAAGGTTATAGCAACTGGAACAAGCGAAGAACTTAAGAAGATGGTTACTGATGATACATCATCAATCACACTTGAAGAAGTCTTCCTTACAATGACAGGAAAGAAACTGAGGGATTATTAAAATGATCAGATATTTAATAAAAAACAATTTCAAGCTAATGGCCAGGAGTAAGACGAATTTCCTCCTGTTTGTCATAACTCCATTGATACTCATAGCACTGCTTTCTAGTGCATTTAATGATCTTATGAAGAAGTATGAAGGTGATGTAAGTATTAGTGCAGGTTATAGAATAGATGATGATACTTCAACCGAGATTTTAGATGCACTTAAAGATGCGGCTGAAGAAGGAAATGTGGATCTTAAGGAGTATTCAACCGGAGAACCTGAGGAACTAATTAAGGAAGAGGATCTGGGAGCCTTCGTGGTATTTAATGGCGACTCTTATAAAATTTATCAGAATGATAAAAATAAGGAAGAGGGTAAAGCTCTCGAGTATATGATAAATGCATTCTATGACAGAGTTGTTACGGCTACGGTCACACAGAAGACAGAACAGGGCGTTTCATCGAGTGATCTCAGAATAGAGAATCCTGATTACATGCCACCTATCGAATCCACGGATTATTATGGAATCATAGAGATTGTGTACTTCGGATGGTGTGCCATAGTTTGTGGAGCTGGAGTTTTTATGAATGAGAAGAAATACCGAATCAGAAAGAAACTTCGTGTTTCATCTCTAAGCGAAACACAGCAGTATATGGCAAAATACATTCCAATGGTTATGGTGGTTTCTATTGGAACACTTTTATCAACAGCATTATCAATTCTACTCTTTGGAGTACATTGGGGTAATCCACTTTTATCAGCAGTTATAGTTGTTCTTTCAACAGCAGCTGCGACAGCACTGGGACTCATGGTTTACAGCATCACAGACAATATGGTAGTAACAATAATCTCAGTATTTTCATTAGTTTGGTTTGCCGGTTTCTTCGGAGGAAGCTTCGAGACCTATATGTTCTCGGCACATTCAATGTCAGTTAAAATGGCATCTCCTATATATCACATTAACAGAGCTTTGGTTGAGCTCTCATGTATGGGACACAGCGATTTCGTTGGAAGCGCAATTGGTTATTCATTAGCAATAATAGTGGTTTGTACATTGATTGGTATCTTCGCAGGAACCATTAGAAAGAGAGGAAAAGCATGAAAACATTAGTAAAAACAAGCATAAAATTACTTTTCAGATCAAAAGCATTCTGGTTTTTCCTTGTGCTTATGCCTATTCTTTCTACATTCATCCTTACTCTTAAATTTGACTCATCTGCTGCTTTTGGAGATGGAAATGAGGAGAAAATAATTGAACTGGCAAATGCGGATGAGAAGGTTGCTTACCGTGGCGGTAAGGGTGAATACCTTATAAAAGTATATGATGCATCCGGCAGTGATCTTTCAGAATATTTCCTTCAGAAAATCTGTGATTCAGGTATGTTCCTGGTTCATAGAGCAGACCTTACAAAAGATGATATAAAGGATCAGGTTAACGAAGAGTTTATTACTGACCATATTGAAAAAGATGGTTACGAAGACAGAATGGGTGTTGCAATCTATCTTACACCTGATTTTGATGAGGCAGTATTAGATGGTGACTATAGAAAGGCTCTTACAATTTATGTTCTTTCTAAGGATTCAAGAACAGAAGTCCTTGAGGACGAGATGGCATTTCAGCTTTCAAGAATTAAGGATCTGGGTACTATAGATGCGTTGGAAAAGGTGGATGAATACATACCAGAAAAGACTATTGAAACTGTTGCTGGTGGTGACGGAAGAAACCTGACTACAACACAGATCAATCAGAAAACACAGATGGGCTATGCATTCTCATTCCTTACACTTGGATTTGTATTCTGCGGTATATTCGTAGCGCATGCATCTATTAAGGAACAGAAGAATGGTGTTCTTACAAGAATCAACCTTACTAAGGCAAGCACACTTCAGTACTTTGTTTCTAAGTTTATAACAGGTTTCGTTATAGCAGTTATGTTTGCGGCTATTGAATCTGTTTGCTCAATTATGCTGGACTTCGATGACCTTGGAATGAACAGATTTAAGTTTATAGGAATGATATTCTTAATGGGACTGATCTTCAGCTCATTGAGTATGCTTATTGGAATCCTTTTAGGAGATATAATGAGCTCCAACGTTGCAGCATTTACAATCTGGTGTATGTCAGCACTTCTCAGTGGTCTTTACTTCCCACTTAACTATACATCAAATGCACTTAAGGTTCTTTCCTTCCTTATGCCACAGAAGTGGTTTGTGACAGGTGCTGAAATGATATTTGTTGGAGACAATAATGCATTTCCTATGTTAATATGTATAACAGCAGCATACCTGGCTGTTATCATCAGTCTTGGAAGTCTTGGACTGAAAATAAGAAGGACAGATTCATGGGGGAATTCTTAAAAGACAATTATTTTACTGGAGTTCGAATAATTCTGATGCTCGTTCTGAGCATATACGGAATTGCGATAAATGACAGTTATGAGTGGAACACAGGAGTATCTGTAAAGGTACTCCTGCTTGTTTCGTTATTTATATCCTTAATGGCACTTAAAGAACTTGTTGGAAAATCCATGAAAAGAGTTTTTATGATGGGTGCCATTATTGTTTTTGCATTTCTATTTAAGGTGGGCGGCTCAGGTTACATTTTACTTGGGGTATTTCTCATTCTGGAGATACTCTATTTACTGGAAGCTCCTCTTATCATGTTTATTTTCCCTTTTATTACGGTGTTTTATGAATCGCCGATAGATAGTCTTACTTTGCTTGTTGTTGTATTCGTTTTGACTGTTTGTTATATCCAGCATATTTTTATCGTTACACCTTATAGAAAACAGGTGATGGAAGAGACAAAAACTCAGCAGGGTCTTAAGCGGGATATGGAAACTCAGGAAAATGCGTCCCGAGAAGAGTTAAAGAAAAACCGGCTTCAGGCAGAGAACAAAATGTTGGAGGAAAGAGCAAACCTTTCCCAGACTCTTCACGATAAGCTGGGCCATAACATAAATGGTTCTATTTATCAGCTGGAAGCCAGCAAGGTTATTATGGATAAAGAGCCTGAAAAGGCAAGGGGCATGATACAGGCTGTTATAGATCAGCTCCGAACCGGAATGGACGAGATAAGAGCCATCCTCAGAAAGGAAAGACCAGAGAAGCAGCAAATGGCTATGCTTCAGCTGTACGAGCTTTGTGAAGATTGCAATAAAAAAGGTGTTGAAGCAGAGTTTGAAAAAGAGGGAGATCTTTCTGCAATACCGGACAGCCTGTGGGAGATTATCCTGGACAATGCCTTCGAGGCCGTTACTAATTCTATGAAGTATTCTAAATGTAATTCCATTAATATTAAAATTATTGTGATGAATAAGATGGTAAGATGCGTAGTCAGGGATGACGGAATAGGCTGTGACGAGATAGTAGATGGAATGGGCCTTTCCGGAATGAGAAAGAGAGTGAGAAGTGTGGGTGGAAATATAGATTTCAACACTCATCCTGGATTTGAGGTTAGCATGCTTCTCCCGTTAGAATAGAGTGTTGTTTTGAGACCAATAGACCGAAGAATCATTTGAAAGAAAGAGGGAAAGATGGAGAAAATAAAAGTAATAATTGCAGACGATAGTGATTTTGTCCGTGACGGAATGAAGATAATTTTGGATGTGGATGATGATTTTGATGTAATAGGCTGCGCGGCAAATGGTAAAGAAGCGATTGAGATTGCAGAGAAGAATAAGCCAGATGTTTTCCTGATGGATATTCAGATGCCTGAAATGGACGGAATAGAGGCGACTAAGTATATAGTAGAAAATGATCTGGGAAAGGTTCTTATTCTTACAACCTTTGATGATAATGACCTGGTGAAGCAGGCACTGCAGAATGGAGCGAAGGGTTATCTTATAAAGAACCATACACCTGACCACTTAAAGCAGATGATTAAATCTGTATATAATGGAACCGGAGTTATGGAGGAAAGCATCTTGGAATCTCTTGCTACCAGCGAGGTTTCTGGTGGCTCGTCAGGTGGTTCGGCCGAGGGCTTTGATGCATCTGATTATTCAGAAAGAGAGCTGGACATTGTGAAGGCTGTTGCGGAAGGCCTTTCAAATAAAGAGATTGCTGCAAAGCTTTTTATATCAGAGGGAACGGTTAAGAATTATATAACTAACATATTATCTAAAGAAAACCTTTCACATAGAACGGCACTTGCGGTATACTACCTCACAGGGAAAAAATAAAGAAGAATTTACATGGGTGAAATTCAGGAGGAAACAATGAAATACTATCTGGAAGAATTTGATAAGGTCCTTGCTGAAGTTAAGTCCGACGAAGATGGACTTAAGAAAAGCGAGGTCGAAAAAAGACTGGAAGAATACGGGCCTAATAAATTAGTAGAGAAAGAGAAGGAGAGTCTCATTCACAAATTCTTTAAAGAGATTTGTGAACCCATGACGATCGTTCTTATAATCGCGGCTATCATATCAGCTGTTACAGCGGTATTTTCGCATGAAGGCTTTGCAGATGTATTCATTATTCTGACGGTTGTAATAGTGAATGCTGTTCTTGGTGTTTATCAGGAATCAAAAGCAGAGTCAGCTATTGCGGCGCTTCAGGAAATAGCAGCTGCACAGTCTAAGGTTATCAGAGACGGCGAAGTAATGGTCATCCCTTCAGTAGACCTTGTGCCAGGAGATATCATTACACTTGAGGCTGGAGATGCAGTCCCAGCAGATGCCAGAGTTATAGAGGCCGCATCTCTCAAGGTTGAGGAAGCTGCCCTTACAGGTGAATCGGTTCCTTCAGATAAGACCGCAAATGTTCTTGATCTTAACGGAGCAACAGATGTTCCACTTGGTGACAGAGCAAACATGCTATATATGGGTTCTTCTGTTCAGTATGGCCGTGCTAAGGCTGTTGTTGTTGGAACTGGAATGAATACCGAGATGGGTAAGATTGCAGATCAGCTTTCACAGGCAGGTGATGAGGAGACACCTCTTCAGATAAAACTGAAGGAATTATCAAAGATACTTTCAATCATGGTTCTTGTAATCTGTGCAGTTATCTTTGGTATAAATATAGTTAGAAATCTTGTTACAGGCGCAGGCCTTACCGGTGAGTTCTTTATTAATACATTTATGATAGCTATCTCACTTGCAGTTGCTGCTATCCCAGAAGGTCTTGCGGCAGTAGTTACAGTTCTTCTTTCAATCGGCGTAACACATATGTCAAAGAATCACGCCATTATCAGAAGGCTTACAGCAGTTGAGACTCTTGGTTGTACAGAAATAATTTGTTCAGATAAAACAGGAACACTTACTCAGAATAAGATGACAGTTGTTGAGCATGTAACTATTTCTGATGGAAGTGTTGAAGTTGAAAGTGATGAGAATGGAAAACTTCTTCCAGACGATAACCTTTCTGATGATGGAAGAATTCTTATTCTTGGAATGGCTCTTTGCTCAGATGCTGAGTGGGAGACAGATAAGGCTGTTGGTGAGGCTACAGAATGCGCTCTTGTAACAGATGCAGCTAAGAATGGAATGGAGAAGGCTAAGCTTAAGGAAACATATCCAAGAGTTGGTGAGGCTCCTTTCGATTCACTTAGAAAGATGATGAGTACTATTCATCAGGATCCAGAGGGTGGATACACTCAGTTCACAAAGGGTGCGCCTGACTGCGTTCTTGATGCTTGTAATTATTACCTAATGGATGGTCAGGTTCATGAGATGACACCAGAGGTGCTAAAGAAGATACAGCAGGCCAACAAGGGAATGGCTGATAGAGCTCTCAGAGTATTGGCGCTTGCTTATCACAAGATGGAGAAGGTTCCTTCTGATCTTTCTCCTGAGAAGATAGAGAATGACCTGATTTATGTTGGTCTTTGCGGAATGATAGATCCTATCAGACCAGAGGTTAAGGTCGCAATCGGTGAATGCCGCAAGGCAGGAATTCGTCCTGTTATGATTACAGGTGATCACAAGGATACAGCTGTTGCTATTGCAAAACAACTTGGAATTCTTGATGGCGTTGACGAGAATGGAGAGGCAACAACATTTGAAGCTATTACTGGTGCAGAGCTGGAAGAACTTTCAGATGAATACTTCATGGAGCATGTTGGAGATTATTCAGTTTATGCCAGAGTTCAGCCTGAGCATAAGGTTAGAATAGTTAATGCATGGAAGGAAAAAGGCAAGGTTACTGCCATGACTGGTGACGGTGTAAACGATGCTCCTTCTATTAAGTCAGCTGATATCGGTGTAGGAATGGGAATTACTGGAACCGATGTTACAAAGAATGTTGCAGATATGATCCTGACAGATGATAACTTTGCAACCATCGTTGCTGCAGTTGCTGAGGGACGAAGAATTTACGATAACATTCGTAAGGCAATCCAGTTCCTTCTTTCCTCTAACCTAGCAGAGGTTATTGCAATCTTCATTGCGACTATTATGAACTTTACAATCCTTAAGCCAGCACATCTGCTTTGGATTAATCTTATTACTGACTGCTTCCCAGCAATCGGACTTGGTATGGAAGAAGCAGAGGCAAATACAATGACACAGCCACCAAGGAAAAAGACAGATGGCATTTTCTCTGGTGGACTTGGGGTAGATGTAATCCTTCAGGGTACGGTGATTGCTGTGCTTACAGTTGTTTCTTATATTATTGGTCATTATCTGGAAAGTGGAAGCTGGGCAGTTCAGACTTCTCCTGACGGAATGACAATGGCCTTCCTTACACTTTCGCTTATGGAGATTTTCCATAGCTTTAATATGAGATCCAGAAGGGCATCTCTCTTCACACTTAAGAAGCAGAACGTTACACTTTGGGGAACTCTTGTTTTCTCACTTGTGCTGACGGTGACAATACTTTATGTGCCAGCTCTTAGAAGAATTTTCTCTTTCAGCTTTATTGACGGAAAAGAGTTTGGTATAGCTGTTGGGCTTGCATTCCTCATTATTCCTATAGTGGAGATTTCAAAGCTTATTCAAAGAGCGGTTGAAAAGAAGTAAAATAGCCAATTAATAAACGAATAATACTGATTAAGAAACAGTTAAGAATTAAAGAAGAAACAGGTTAAGACTTCCGTGATGGGTTGTTGTATATTAACATCAACAAGCCAACACGGAAGTTTTTTGATGAAGCATTTAGTGAAGGATATTCAAATAAAGAATAGGAGAATTAAAAATGAGTAAAGAAACAGTATTAACAGCTAAGGATTTATCTAAGACATTTTCAAATGAGTCAGTTCAGCAGCATGTACTGAAGAATCTTAACTTAGAAATATATAAAGGAGATTTCACAGTAATCATGCACTTAGCGGTATGGATAGACCGACACTCGGAACTATTACATATAACGTTAAGGATAAGCTGGAGAAGAAATGCAAGAAGACAAATGGTGGGAGCGGGGTTGAGATTTCAAAGTTCAGCAATGACTGCCTGGCAATGTTCAGAAGAAACCATTGCGGATTTGTTTTCCAGCAGAATTACTTAAATGACAGCATGAGCGCTCTCGACAACATAATGGTATGTGGACTCCTTAAGACAAAGGATAGAAAAGCTCTTGCAGAGAAAAGTAAGGAGCTGTTGGAAAAGGTTGAGATAACTTCTAAGGATTGGAACAAGTTCCCAACTCAGCTATCCGGTGGGCAGCAACAGAGAGTTGCGGTAGTAAGAGGAGTTATCAATCAGCCGGAGGTTCTCTTCGCAGATGAGCCAACGGGAGCTCTTAACTCTCAGAATACAACAAATGTTCTGGACATTCTTTCAGACCTGAATGATCAGGGACAGAGCATTGTTATGGTCACACATACAGTAAAGGCGGCAGAGAGAGCTAACAGAGTTATCTACCTGGCCGACGGAGTTATTACAGACGAAATAGACCTTGGCCCATACCTTGGGGATTATAAAGACGAAAGTAATCCAAACAAAGAGCAGGCAATAGAAAGACACAGAAAACTCAAAGATTTCTTATCGGAAATGGGATGGTAAAGGTATCGATTTGCTTTGCAAATCGATGCCGGAGCGAAGCGACCAGCAAGCCGCAGTGCCTTGCAGGCACATGGGTGCCTGTAAGGGCAGGCGGCGTTAAGCTAAAGGAGAAAACAATGAATAGATTATTTATGATAGCTAAAAATAATATGAAAAAGCAACGTGGCGACATGATTACATTTTTCTTACTCACCATGATTGCTGTATTCCTTGTCTTTGACTCTGTGTCTGCACTTGCAGGAGCAAAGAATGTTATAAAGGATAGATTTACTGAAATTAAGGGAACAGATACACTCTTTGCGGTTGATGATAGTAAGGAGTCTATGGAATGTCTTGAAAAAGCCCTTGAAAAGAATGGTGTTATAGAATATGAGCATACACCATTTCTCTTAATGAATGCTGATTATAAGAATAAGAAGGATAAAGATTATACTTCTTCACAAATGATTGCAGAAAACTATAATAACAAAAATAAGTTTTGTGATGTTGTATCTGGTTTTTCTAATCTTAAGAAGGATGATGTTATTATTCCACTTTATATGAAGAATGCATTTGCAATCGGGGATACGCTTCAGATCAAGATAAGGGATGATGTATACGATCTCAGAGTTGCTGGATATCATGAGACACCATACTTTTGTTCGACTCTTATGATATCTATTGGATACTACTATGTTTCTGACGAAATGATGGAGGCATTTTCCGAGCATGCAACAGGAAACGTTAGTGCAGATGTTTTGGAAGAACAGCTATATAAGGCTAATTTCCAGTCGGTGCCTGGAAGTGATGAGAAAGATCTTGAAAAAATAGAGATGGCTGTTGCAGATGAGTTTAATGAACTTATAGCTCCTGTAAAAGAGGCTGATCCAATGGCTAGAAATAACCTTGATCTTACTGCAAACTGGAGCCTCTTCGAATGGGGTGACATGATGCTTCCAAGTGTAGTTCTTGGTGTTATCCTTCTCTTTGCTGTAATAACACTTGTTATAGCTCTTGTTATTACATCCTTCAGTATTAAGAACTTCATCCAGAGAAATATGAAGAATACCGGAATACTTGAGGCGAGTGGATATACTGTAAAGGAGCTTAGATGGGCTCTTACAATTCAGCTTCTCTTTGTGACTGTGCTGGGAATCATTTTTGGAGAAATACTTGCATTCCTTTCAGTTGGAAGCTTTGGAAGCCTTCTGGATATGCTGATCGGTATTTCCTGGAATCAGCCAATTAATGTAGTAGTAGCAATAGGTACAGCATTTTTCTTCTTTGTTACTATCTTTATAACAGTAAGACTTCTCAGTAGAAGATATAAGAAGATTGCAGTTCTGGATGCTCTAAGGGGCGGAATTAGTACTCATAACTTTAAGACTTTCTCTTAAGGATACATTTGGTGGTATAGGAAGAAATATTGCAATGTCAGTTATTATAGCAATCCTTACTATTGTATCTCTTGTAGGAGTTGGATCGGTTGAAAACTTTAGTAATGATCCTGAGGGACTTATCGGTATCATGGGCTTTGAGTTTGGAGATATGGGAGTTACTGGTGAGTCAGGATATGCTGATGAGATGAGAGAGCTTTCCGGAGTAAAAAATGTACTCGTGGAAAACAGTATTGAGCCTACATATAGCTATAATGGCAAGACAAGTAAAATCTATACTATTGTAAATGATGATGGTAAATATGCTATTAATAAGGTTATGATCGAAGGAAGATTTCCAGAAAATGATAACGAAGTAATGCTTACGGGTTCTGTTGCGAAAGAACTGGGCTGCAAAGTAGGAGATGTTATAACTGCAAAGATTGGTGATAAGAAAGAAGACTATATAGTTACTGGAATCAATCAGAGACTGATGCAGGCTGGTAGAACAGCGACTATGGTTAAGTCAGGAGCTGAAAGACTTGGTGCTAATATGCCATACGATAATTATTATGTGACGGCTGAGGATGGAGTTTCATATGATGAATTAAAGAAAACATTTGAAGATTATGCTGAGAAGGAGAAGCTTGATTTCTCATACTCTAAAATGGATGATATGATTTCGAGTGTTACAGATACATTAACAGTTACTATATCAGCTGTATGTGTTCTTCTTTCCATCATTACTGTTCTGATCGTTGTATTTGTAGAATCACTTGTTATAAGAGCAAAGGTTACTCGTGAGTGGAGAGGAATGGGTATCAGCAAGGCACTTGGAATGAGTTCAGGCGAGCTATTAACCCAGATAATGCTTTCCAACATCCCAGCCATAATAGTTGGATGTATAATAGGAGCACTTCTCTCAAGTCAGGCAGGTAAGGCTGTTGTGGAGATGGCATTTTCCTACATGGGTGTTCAGAATGTTCACTTTAATATATCATTCATCTGGATGGTGGTTGTGTTCGTAGGAATAGTCCTGGTAGCGATGATGACCTCAGGCCTCGCAGGAAGAAAAGTTAAGAAGATCAATCCAATCGAGATGATCACCGAAGAGTAGACCATAGAAAAAATTTAATATTTAGTGTACAATAAGACCGATATTCTTTTTGGGAGGGTTTTAGATGAGATATCCTAAACCATTACAACCAGGAGGCACTATCGGTTTTATTGCGCCTTCCTTTTTCGTGAGATGGGTTATAAGACTTATCTGGGTCCTAACTGCTATGAGGGAAGTGGCATAGGGATCAGCAATACTCCGGAGAAGTGCGGTGAGGAATTGACGGATGTCATGACCACAGGCGTTTCCGGATATGATGCTGAGTCAGGTGAGAAGGCAGATGCAATCATCACCTGCGGTGGCGGCGAGCTGATGTGTGAGGTTGTTCCATTTATTGATTTTGAGAAGATTCGAAGCAGTGAACCTAAGTGGTACATGGGTTATTCTGATAATACAAATTATACATTTCTTTCTACTATTCTGGCAGATACAGCGGCTATCTATGGGCCTTGTGCTCCGGCTTTTGGAAGAGAGCCTTGGCATGAATCGATTGCAGATGCAATGAAGTTAATAACTGGCGAGAAGACAGAATTCACTAGTTATGACCTATGGGAGAAGGATGATTATTCTTTCGAGGACGAATCTGGTGAAGCCGGTTCCGAAGATAGTCCTGTAGAAATAAGTGCAGAAGAGGAAGCAAGAAGGGCGCTTCTTCCGTATAATGTGACCGAACCCGCAAAGTATTTCTATTATCTGCCTCAAGAAGAGGGTAAAGCATATAGCGGGAAACTTTTATCAGGTGATGAATTAACTAGTGGTATTTCAGAATCTGAAGATATAAGAAATGGAATAAATATCAGGGGACGACTCCTCGGAGGATGTGTCGACATCCTGACTCTCCACGTTGGTACAAAGACCGACAAGGTTGCGGAGTTCCTTGAAAAATATAAGGACGACGGCTTCATATGGTTCCTTGAGTGCTGCGATCTTGATCCTCTATCCATGAGAAGAGCTTTTTGGCAAATGCGTGAGGCTGGCTGGTTTAAATACGTGAAGGGATTTATGATCGGCAGACCACTTCATTTTGGAGAAGAGGCTCTGGGTGTTGATCAGTATAACGCGGTGACAGACATTCTTGGAGGTCTCGGTGCTCCAATCATCATGGACCTCGATATAGGTCATGTGCCACCAATGATGCCAATTGTTTCCGGTAGTTTGACAGAGGTTAAGGCTTCAGGAAACAAGATAAATATGAAATACATTTTTGCGTAAAGCATAGCAAAATCGAAATAAAGGTTATTAGTAAAAGGGGAAGAAAATGAGAATAGCAGTTTGTGACGATGAGGAAAAGTTCAGAAATCAGGCGCGTGATATGGTAGATAAGCTTGCGGGCAGTCTGGATGTGGTGGTTGATGCCTATTCAGATGGAAATCAGCTCAGAAACCATATGACGTGCTTTTTCTTGATATTGAAATGCCAGCTATGGACGGAATTACGCTGGCAAAGAAACTTCGTGAGCGTAGCGACAGCATATACATCGTATTCCTTACGGGCCATGTTGAGTATGCCCTTGAGGGTTACGAGGTAAATGCACTCCGTTATCTGACTAAGCCGGTTCAGGAGGAGAAGCTTCGCGAGGTTCTGAGATTCGTTATGGATCAGAGCACCAGCAAAAAACAGCTTATGATCAAGGAAGATGGAGAAGAACTACTCCTTAATATCGCGGACATCGTATACTTCGAGGCTCAGAACCAGTACGTAATGATATATACAACAGATGGAGAGCATCTCGTTAGATATAATATTGGTGACTTCGAGGAACAGCTGAAGGCGGATGGTTTTTTCAGAGTCCACAGAGGATATCTGGTATCTCTGGCAAAGGTTAAGAAGCTTGTTAAGTCAGAGGTGATCATGGATGGCGAAGATGGAGAAGTAAGTGTTCCAGTAAGCCGAAGCAATGTGAAACCACTTAAAGAAGCGCTATATGCCTATGTAGAAAATACGGCTATGTAGCAAAACTTTTATTACGACAGTATATAAAACACGGAGATTTATATGGATAAACAAGAAATATTTGGATATATTGTTACAGGCATTTCGGATATCAATTTCATGTTACTTATGATTATCATTATCTTGGTGGCGGCATGCTTCTTTGGAAGATACGTTAATATATCGCGCAAAATGATAATTGCAACCATAGGAATACTCGTTCTTCAGATAGTTATTTTGTTAGCGGGTGATTTCTTACTACTAAAAATCAATCCCGAGCTATACCACACCATGGAGAACTTAGATGCGTCTGAAGGCGTTTCGCTAATGGATGAAGGATATGAAGGGTATTATGCATTCGTTAGCATTTTTCAAGCAGTTCTCAATATATCTGTTTTTGTATACGCATTTATTTTTTATCTTGTCTGTTATAAAGAGAAAAAGTTCCTCCGTGCGATTGAATCTACTTTAGTTCTTTTCCTGTTAAATCAATATGAAGGCATGATTGTTCAGTTTTTTTTGCTTTATATAAAAGGAGGAGAGCCAGATTATTTACAAAACTTATATAGCACGGTAGGTGGGCCTGATGTGATGTGGTTCAATTCGTTATACGTTGCTATATCTCTAATAACAAATATTATTTTATTCTTAACTGTTTATTTTGGATATTATAAAAAGAAAAAAGTATATGTTGTCAGGGTTAGAGACAGAGTGCTTTTTGTTGTATGGCTGGTGATTTTTTACATCATCCCATCTATACCATTAGCGGTGTATGAACTAGATTTACGCTACAAAGTTATAAGTGCAATCTTTGCATTTTTACTACCTGTTTTAGGTATTTTAGCTCCGGTTCTCATCGTAATGAATGCAGCGGATAAGAGCCTGAAGGAAAAGAACGAATATCAGGAAACCTATCTGAATGCTGAGCTGGAATACATAGAGCGTTACAAGAATGCGCAGACCGAGACCAGAGCTTTCAGGCATGATATCATCAACAATCTTTCACTTACCAATATGATGTTGGATGAAGGAAAGGTTGAAGAGGCTAGTCAGCACCTGAAAGAATTATTAGGAAACGTGCGCGCCCTATCTCCTTCGATCATAACAGGCGATGAAATGCTTGACTGCATAGTGGCAATGAAGGCGGATAAGATGAAGGAACTTAATATCAGCTTTACATCCGATGGCGTTGTTGATGGCGGCCTTCGTATGAAACCTATGGATGTCTGCAGCATCTTTGCGAATGCTCTGGACAATGCTATCGAAGCCGCGAGAAAAGTTGAAAAAGATTCATGGGTTGATCTAAAGATAAAGAGAACTGAAAAGTTTTTTGTTATAAATATTTCCAATGCCGCTGAAGGTAAGGTTGATGTAGAGAAGCTGTTTATGAGTGACGGTTATACCTCAAAAAAGGACAAAGAACATCATGGCTTTGGCCTTAGAAATATCAGGAACGCGGTTGAGGATTACGACGGATTGGTTAAGGCACAGTCCGAGGAGAATACATTTGGCTTATCAATTATGATACCTAGGAAGTGATACAGATTTTGGAAGCTTTAGAAAGGAAGTTTGATCATGCATTATAATTGTCTGATCGTTGATGACGAAATTGAACTTGCGAAAATGACAGCTGAATATTTTCAGATGTTTGATATAAGCACTGAGTACGTTGACAGTGCCGCTGCCTGTTATGATTTTCTGGAGAAGAATGATATTGACCTCCTCCTGCTGGATATAAATCTGGGCGATGGTTCAGGCTTCGAGGTATGTAAGAAGATCAGAGAAGAATACCAGCTTCCAATTCTTTTTATAAGTGCAAGGCAGAGCGATGATGATGTGCTGGTTGCGCTTAGTATTGGCGGCGATGATTACATTAAAAAGCCTTACAGCCTTTCTGTTCTCCTTGCGAAGGTTAAGGTTAATCTTAAAAGAGTTGAGCAGCTGAAAAATGCAAACGCAGGTCAAAGCACAGTCGACGAGGATGATGGTAAAGAAACTGAAGACTTTGTGCTTGAGGACTCTACAATGTCAGTTGTAATTTGCGGCCAGAGAACCGCGCTGAAGGCGAAGGAATATGCGCTTCTAAAATGCCTTTATAGTCATAAGAATACTATCGTCACAAAAGATAACCTGTTTGATGAGGTTTGGGGAGATGCATTCTATTCTGATGGTACTCTGAATGTTCATATCAGAAAGCTTCGCGAAAAGCTGGAAAAAGATCCTAATAATCCTGAATACATTAAAACAATTTGGGGAACGGGATATATGCTGGAGATAAAGGATAAGACGGAGAATTAGAAGTTGAAAAGATTTAGAAACCTTGTAATTTTTTATACTGTTTTTATGCTTCTGGCCCTTGGTGCATTTATAATCTATATCAATAAGTTTCATCTGAATCTGACTCCTGGTTCCTATAATGAAAGTGAAATGGAAGTATATAAGAAGGTTTGGAGTGATATAAATTCCGGTATGGATATTTATAGAAGCGGTATTAATAAGTGTGCTCTGATCTTCTGGGCTGCTTTGCTTTTGCTGGGTTATGCATTGCTATTTCTTGTTTATTACTTTGATATAAAACCTGTTAAGGATATCAAGGATTACGCTGACGAAATAGCCAGAGGCAACCTGGACATTCCTCTTGATGTTAATAGAAGAAGTATTTTTGTGGATTTTAATGAAAGCTTCGACATTATGAGAGAGGAACTAAAGGGCTCTAAACTGAGGGAGATGGAAGCGGAAAATAAGAAGCGTGAAATGCTAGCTGAGCTGAGCCACGATCTAAAAACTCCGGTGGCAACCATCCAGGCAACCTGCGAAGTTCTTGAACTTCAGAAAAAAAAGAAACGGGAAAAGCTGGAGCAGGAAGGCACGTCTGATCTAAAAGAAATAGATGGTGAACTTGAGAAGATTGGCTACATCTCTCAGAAAACAGAAACAATAAATGAACTGGTTAAGAACCTGCTACGCGCTAATCTGGACGATATGGAAGAGATTGAAGTTAACATCATAGAGAATTCTTCGGTTTATATAGAAGACTATTTCAGGAGCATGAAGGAATACGGAAATGTAATCCTGGATAATCATATTCCAGAGTGCCTGGTATATATCGACAAGCTTAGAATAAAACAGGTTATCGATAACATAGTTGGAAACTCATACAAATATGCCGGCACTGATATTCATGTCAGATTTGACGAGGTACAGTCAGCTTCTGATAACAGAAGTGGAGTAGATAATTTTATTAAAATTACTGTTCGCGACGCTGGTCCTGGTGTTCCAGAAAGCGACCTTCCTCTTATTATTGAAAAATACTATAGAGGAAAAGATGTAAAAGATAAAACAGGTTATGGACTGGGACTCTACCTCGTAAAGTGGTATATGGAAAAGATGGGCGGCGGCATGGAATACTATAATGATAATGGATTTGTCGTTGAACTCATGGTCAAAAAAACCTGATGCCAGACAGTAACACTTTTTTGATATAAATATCGTTTGAAATACTGCGGCTATGGTGTTACACTTAGTTCACGTACTGACGCGGAAGGGTTCGTCCCAACCGGAAAGGCGATGGAATAAGAGGATGCCCAGGGGTGTCTACGCTTTGATTCGAATTTTAGGGAAGTACGTAATGTGCTTCCCTTTATTTTTTGTCTAGAAAATTCCATCCCCTACATAAGTTACTTAGGAGGTGAAACTAGTGGAAAACAGGATAGCACTTATCGGAATAGTTGTTGAAAATGAAGAATCCATTGAGGATGTTAACAAGATTCTCCATGACGCAAGAGAATATGTTATCGGCCGAATGGGTATTCCGTATAGAGAGAAAAAGATTTGCATTATTAATGTAAGCCTGGATGCGCCGGAGAAGATAATCAGTTCATTAGGAGGCAAACTGGGTATGCTGGACGGGGTAACAACAAATACTGTCTACGCAAAAAAGAGGTATTAAATGAGTCTAGAAGTTTTAGATGAATATAAATTAATAGATAAGCTGGAGGCTACTCAGGAACTGGAAAAGGATGAGTGGATTTATCTTCTTGAGCACCAGACGAAGGAACTGTCAGAATATCTGTTTGAGAAGTCGGACCGTATTCGACGTGAGAACTATGGAACGGACGTTTATGTTCGTGGCCTGATAGAATTTTCAAACTACTGCAAAAGGGATTGTTATTACTGCGGAATAAGATGCGGCAATCCGAAAGCTGATAGATACAGACTGACTGAAGAACAGATACTCAGCTGCTGCAAAGAAGGATATGAACTTGGATTTAGAACATTCGTTCTTCAGAGCGGTGAGGATCCATATTATTCGGATGATGACATCTGCAGGATCATAAAGTCCATTAAGTCGCAGTATCCTGACTGTGCCGTAACTCTTTCTCTGGGTGAAAAAACCTACGAGAGTTATAAGAAGTATTATGATGCGGGCGCAGATAGATATCTTCTTCGACATGAGACAGCGAATGATGAGCATTATAGGAAGCTACATCCGGATAACATGTCCCTGGAAAACAGAAAAAAATGTTTGTTTATGCTTAAGGAAATAGGATACCAGGTTGGAGCGGGCTTCATGGTAGGTTCGCCGTACCAGACAAAAGAATGTCTTGCTGATGATATGCTGTTTCTTCATGAACTACAGCCGCATATGGTGGGGATTGGTCCGTTTATTACGCACCATGATACCCCATTTAAAGATAAAGAAAATGGCACTATGGAGGAGACACTTTTTATGCTGGGCCTTGTAAGGCTTATGCTTCCGAATGTTCTTCTTCCATCAACAACTGCTCTTGGAACCATTAATCCTGCGGGACGAGAATATGGCATCAAGGTGGGAGCGAATGTTGTTATGCCAAACCTTTCTCCGGTGGGAGTGAGAGATAAGTATCTGCTATATGATGACAAGATTTGTACTGGCGATGAATCCGCCCAGTGTAAGATCTGTCTGCAGCAGAGAATGCAGTCTATAGGTTTTAATGTGGTGACCTCGCGAGGTGACCATAAAGATTATAAAAATGACATCCCAAACAGGGATACTAAGGAGGAATAAAATGTACAATCCAAAATCACTTAAGGCAGAGGAATTCATTGATCATGACGAGATCATGGAATCCATAAAATATGCTGATGAAAACAAAAGTAATGTAAAGGTAATCGATGAGATTCTGAAGAAGGCAAGAGAGTCAAAAGGACTTGACCACAGAGAAGCTTCTGTTCTTCTTGCCTGCGATATACCTGAAAAGAATGAAGAGATTTACAAGCTGGCAAATGAGATTAAGCTGGAATACTACGGTAACAGAATCGTTCTTTTTGCTCCGCTTTATCTTTCCAACTATTGCATCAATGGATGTACTTACTGTCCATATCATGCAAAGAACAGAACTATACCAAGAATCAAGCTTACTCAGGATCAGATCCGCGATGAGGTTATAGCACTTCAGGATATGGGTCACAAGAGACTTGCACTTGAGACAGGAGAGGATCCAATTCACAATCCAATCGAGTACGTTCTTGAAAGTATAGATACCATCTATTCTATTAAGCATAGAAATGGTGCAATCAGACGTGTTAATGTAAACATCGCTGCTACTACAGTTGAGAATTATCAGAAACTACATGAGGCAGGAATTGGAACATACATCCTGTTCCAGGAGACATATCACAAGGATTCTTACAAAGAGCTTCATCCAACAGGACCTAAGAGTGATTATGCTTATCATACAGAGGCTATGGATAGAGCTATGCAGGGTGGAATTGATGATGTAGGTCTTGGAGTTCTTTTCGGACTTGATAAGTTCCGTTATGAGTTTGCCGGAATCCTCATGCATGCAGAGCACCTTGAAGCAGTACACGGAGTTGGACCACATACAATTTCTGTTCCACGTATCTGCCCAGCTGATGATATTGATGTAGGAGATTTCTCAAATGCAATCGATGACGATACATTTGCTAAGATCGTAGCATGTATCCGTATAGCTGTTCCTTACACAGGAATGATCATTTCTACAAGAGAGTCACAGAAGGTAAGAGAAAGAGTGCTTCATCTTGGTGTATCTCAGATATCAGGTGGATCACGTACTTCAGTTGGTGGATATACACAGGAAGAACGTCCAGAGGATACAACTCAGTTTGAGGTTTCAGATACAAGAACACTTGATGAGGTTATTAAGTGGCTTATGGAGATGGACTATGTACCATCATTCTGTACAGCTTGCTACCGCGAAGGAAGAACAGGTGATAGATTCATGGCTCTTTGCAAAGCTAAGCAGATTCAGAACTGCTGTCTGCCAAATGCCCTCATGACTCTTGAGGAGTATCTGGTTGACTATGCTGCTCCTGAAACAAGAGCTCTTGGAGAGAAGATCATCGCTGATAACTTCAAGGACATAAATAATCCAAAGGTTCTTGAGATCATGAAGGAAAGACTTGAGCTGATTAAGAATGGCGGCGAGAGAGATTTCAGATTCTAGTTCCATTCTTGTTGAAGTTTTAAATGGAGAAAACAAATGAGTTTAAATAGTGTCCCTTCAGGGGAAAGAAAACATATAGCATTCTTTGGATGTCGTAATGCTGGAAAGTCAAGCCTGGTGAATGCATTTACCGGGCAGAACCTTTCCATTGTTTCGGATACAAAGGGCACAACTACAGATCCGGTAAATAAGAGCATGGAGCTTCTGCCTCTTGGTCCGGTTGTGATCATTGATACACCGGGTATTGATGATGAGGGAGAGCTGGGTGCGCTTCGTGTTGAGAAGGCAAAGCAGGTTCTTAGAAAAACTGATATAGCTATTCTTGTTGTTGATGCGAGGATGGGACTTTCTCAGGCGGATGATGAACTGATTACTTTGTTTAGGGGCCGTAACATTCCTTATATATTGGTTTACAACAAGGTTGATCTGCTTCCTGTTTTAAAGAAAGAGGATTACGAAGAAAAGCTTTCTACAGGTGAGAATGGAATTGTAACGGCTCAGCTTTATGTTAGTGCCAAGCAGGGAGATAACATTCAGAAATTGAAAGAGCTTACTGCACGACTTATTAAGGAGAGTGGTGGTGAAACAGAGCTGATAGGCGACCTGGTTTCCGAGGGAGATATCATTGTACTCGTTATTCCTATTGATAAGGCTGCGCCAAAGGGACGTCTTATTCTGCCTCAACAGCAGGTTATAAGAGATGCTCTCGATCATGGTGCTATTCCGCTTATGTGCAGGGATTCGGAGCTTGTTGAAACACTTAACTCGCTGAGCAAAAAACCTCGTATGGTAATCACGGATTCCCAGGCATTTAAGGTTGTAAGTGAGATTGTTCCAGAGGACATTCCGCTGACTTCTTTCTCAATTCTGATGGCGAGATACAAGGGTAATCTTATTCCTTCTGTTCTCGGGGCTACTCAGATTGATGAGCTGCAGGATGGAGATAGGATTCTGATAAGTGAGGGATGCACTCATCACAGACAGTGCGGTGATATTGGTTCTGTGAAGCTTCCTAATCTGATAAAGAAGTATACGGGAATTAATCCGAAGATTGATCTTAGTTCTGGAACAGAGTTTCCTTCTAACTTAGAGCAGTACAAGCTTGTGATCCACTGCGGCGCATGTATGCTGAATCCGGCAGAGGCACAGTCGAGATATCGAATTGCAGAAGAACAGGGAGTTCCGATTACGAACTACGGAACGGCTATTGCGTATATGAACGGAATACTAAAGAGAAGTCTGGAGGTTATTCCAGAGGTGGAGATATAAAAATAAAGCACTGGGTACATATCAGTTTGTCCCAGTGCTTTATTTTTATATGTTCTTTTAATTCTTATAATGACTCACCAAGGTTTTCTGTTTCTTTAACAGTAACTGTTTTGTCATAGCATGTAAATATCTCATCAACCTTTTCCTGATCAGGCTTTGGAGTGATAAGACTTACGATAGGAACTATTATAAGTCCAGCAATCATTGTAGCAGCACCTGCATTGATAGGTGAAGCGATGATTGGCTTTCCTGCTTGTGTAGCGAAGATGTTAGCAAGAGTAAAGCCAACACCCACGATGTAGCTTGCCCATACAGAAGCCTTTGTGATCTTCTTGCTGTAAAGACCATACATAAATGGAGCAAGGAATGCGCCTGCAAGAGCTCCCCATGAAACACCCATCAGCTGAGCAATGAATGTAGGTGGGTTAAATGCAATCACAACTGAAAGTACAATGAAGCACATAACGAACAGCTGCATAAGTCTAAGCTGAGTCTTTTCTTTCATGTCCTTCTTAAGAAGTGGCTTGATAAGATCGAGTGTAAGTGTTGAACTTGATGTAAGAACCAGTGATGAAAGAGTTGACATTGAAGCTGAGAATACAAGAACTACTACGATACCAATAAGGATATCAGGAAGTGTTGAAAGCATTGTAGGAACAATGTTATCAAATGCAACCTTTGTAGTTCCATCTTCTGCTAAAATGATGATTCCTTCATGATCTGCGAAGAGACGACCGAAACCTCCAAGGAAGTAGCAACCACCAGCAATTACGATAGCGAAGAATGTTGAAACAACAGTACCAGTCTTAACTGCCTTCTCGTCCTTGATAGCATAGAACTTATGAACCATCTGAGGAAGTCCCCAGGTACCAAGAGATGTAAGAATAACAACACCGAGAAGACTGAGTGGGTCAGGTCCAAAGAAACTTGCGAAGAGTCCCTGGCTGTCTGCAAGAGCTGGGGTAGTAACTGCAGGATCAGTAGCGATCTTCGAAAGTTCCTGGATTGCATTTAGGAATCCGCCCTGACCATTAAGTACTGCACCAATTACTGCGCAGATACCTATCAGCATGATGATACCCTGAACGAAATCGTTAAGTGCTGTTGCCATGTATCCACCGATAACAACATATGCTCCTGTAAGAAGAGCCATGATAATTACACAAATACGATAATCTATTGAGAAGGCCATACCAAATAATCTTGAAAGACCATTATATACACCGGCTGTATAAGGTACCAGGAATACGAATGCAATGATGGAACCAACGACTCTGAGTGATTTGGAATTAAATCTCTTACCAAAATATTCAGGCATTGTCTTTGCATCCAGCTGCTGTGTCATAAGTCTTGTACGACGTCCAAGAACGAGCCATGCAAGAAGACTTCCGATGAATGCATTTCCAAGTCCAATCCATGTTGATGCAAGACCGAATTTCCAACCGAACTGTCCGGCATATCCGATGAATACAACGGATGAGAAGTAGGAAGTACCAAATGCGAAAGCTGAGATCCAAGGACCTACTGTACGTCCGCCGAGTACATAGTCATTTACGTTCTTTGCTTTGTTTCTGGAATAGATACCAATTCCAATCATAGTAGCAAAGAAAACTACTAATAAGATAACTTTGATAGCCATTTGTCTATCTCCTTTTAGAAAAAAATACGCGTCTGCTTTATCGCGCTAACGATTTAACGCGCTAAAGTGTATTATACAACTATCACTATTAAAGTCAAGAGGAAAATGTTATAATTCTACTTGTTGATGCATTTAATTTTGAAGGAAATATAAATGAAACGAATCTTACTAGTCGAGGATGATCATGCCCTCGCCATGGGAACTACATATACTCTTAAAGCAGAGGGATACGAAGTCGAGCATGCTAAGAATTTGGCGCAGGCCAGGGAGAAAATTGCATCCTCTGATTTTGCCCTAATCCTTTTGGATGTCATGCTACCTGATGGAGATGGATTTTCCTATCTGGAAGAATTATCCAGCAAAGGAAATACCATACCTGTAATCTTCTGTACCGCAGTTGGGGATGAGTCCAACATTGTACGTGGCCTGGATTTAGGGGCTGACGATTATGTGACAAAGCCTTACCGGGTTAAGGAACTTCTTTCGAGAATTGCTGCCGTTCTTAGAAGACAGGAACGCGCAATGCAATCTGTAGCAAATAATACGGAAGAAACAGAGGTTGTTTTCGGAACTCATAAGTTTAATATAGATAGCTTTAGATTATACGATGGAGAGACCCTGGTGGACTGCACTCCTGCTGAGCTTAGACTTCTTAGAGAGTTTGTACGTAATAAAGGAATAGTCATTACCAGAGATCAGCTTCTTCAAAGGTTATATGATACAGAGAATACATATATAGATGATAATACTCTTTCTGTTTATATAAAGAGACTTCGTGATAAGCTTGGCGAGGATGCTGAGTATATAAAAACTGTAAAAGGAATAGGATATCGATTCGAGGATTAACTATGAAGAGTAGTTATGAAAGAGACAATTTCAAAATGATGTTCTGGCTGGTGGCAGGAATTCTTCTTGTCGTCAGCTTTGTTTTGCTGTTTTATCTTGGAATGACGCTGGACAAAGTGGGCAGATTGATCCTGGGGCTGGTCGGAATGACAGAGATTATATTGGTTGTGTTGATGTACATCTTTTCGAAAAAGTACTTGGATATGGCATATGATTCCGTTGATGATGCCTCCGACTTAATGTTTTCTATTATAGAGGAAAGTAAAGAGAAGGATGATATGACCGACAGCCTGAAAAAGCTTGAGGAATATAAAGCCTCTGAGCTGAAAGAAGGAAGCATTGGAATCTTTTATGACAGTTTTGAAAAACTGGTCAATATGTTCCAGGAAGGAAAACGAAAAGAGAAAAGTGAGAAGGAATATCTGAGAGATGTTATGTCAGATATTTCGCATCAGCTAAAAACTCCACTTGCTTCTATGGATTTATTTTTGGATCTTATAGTAAATGATAAGGTTGATAATGAAGAAGAACGAAAGATGATCCTCGGCGAAGCGACAAATCAGATCAGCCGAATGGAATGGATGGTCCTTTCTATGCTGAAACTTGCTCGTATTGAGGCCGGTGCAATAGAGTTTGAAATGGGGGATGTTGATGTATCTGCCATACTAAGTGAGGTGGCAGGAAGTGTCAAATATCTGACTGACTCCAGAAAACAAAAGCTCAGAGTAAGATGCGAAGAAGGCATATCCATAAAGGCTGATGGTCAGTGGCTTACAGAGGCTATAATAAATATAGTAAAGAATGCATCTGATTATTCAAAAGAAGGTTCGGATATTGATATACATGTTGAAAAGAATTCTGTATTTACGCGTATATACATATCTGACCATGGTATTGGTATGTCTGAAGAAACTATAACTCATATCTTTGATAGATTCTACAGAGCAAGCAACGAAGTGAATCCAAACAGCGTTGGAATAGGCCTTTCCCTTTCTAAGTCCATTGTTGAAGGGATGGGCGGAAGGATTACGGTCGATAGCAAAGAAGGAGAGGGAAGTACATTCAAACTTCAGTTTTAAAAAGCTTCAAGCAGTTTCAATCTTTGTTCCTTTTCTCTAAACAACCACCTGATTCTTGCCGCCGTATTTGCCGGCATATAGCTTCTTGTCAGCTGTATTTATCCATTCAGTCATAGATAAATCTGGTTTAAATGCCGCTAGGCCGATTGTGATCGTAAGGTTAACGTCGATGCCATCATTTGAAAATGTATAAGCTTCTATAGATTTGCGAAATGCATCTAGTATTTTGTAAGCAATATCTGTATCATGTCCTTTTCCTATTATCAGGAACTCTTCGCCTCCCCATCGGCATATCTCACAATCGGATAGATTCTTTTGCATGAGCTCGGCGAGGGTTATCAAAACATAGTCGCCATAGTTATGGCCATAGGTATCGTTTATTTTCTTAAAATCATCTATATCTGCAAGTGCAATCCACCTATCATCTGATAAATAATCATTTTCAAATTTTGTTATATGATATCTGTTTGGAAGGTTTGTAAGCTTATCCTTGGTCGCAGCAATCGATAGTAGCCTTTCCGAATGAAATGATAGAAGAGTAAAAAGTTGAAGGCATGCAATTAGTATAATGAAGACTACGAGAGCCCAAAGTAATTGCAGGATAAATGATGTTTGATTAGTTAATGGATAAACAACTCCGTATTTATTTGTGAGAATAAAGGATGCAATATAGAATATCATTCCAAGTATTCCCAGTGGAGCGGCAGGAACATATTTATCTTGTATACTTCTTCCTAAATATTCAGCAAAGAATGCAAGTGAATTTATTCCAATCAGGGTTATTTGGAATCCATGGTCCCATCCTGTATATATGATAGCGAGAGTCATATGGAGAAGTATTTCCAGATAGGTAGATACAACGAAAAACCTAAAGAATCCAAAATATATAATAACTAGGGATATAACGTAAAAAATAATACTAAAAATATTAAACTGCACCATTGGGGTAACGTTATTTTCAGTAAAAATGTAGATCATAAAAAAGTGGATGATCAAAAAACAAAAATTAAGGACATAGCAAATCAGCTTTGCCTTTGAACGATTGAATAATTGATTCATAACAAATACCATACAAACAATAAACGAAATGTTACTGCTCTTATTTTACATTGATAATGATGGAAATACAACTTAAATACAAAATGCACTCTGAATAATATAATGTCACCCTAAAAATCGGATTCGGTTGACAATCGAATTGTTGTGTGATAATAATTATATGCTCAAAAAAAGATGCTGCCTAGAGTGGTTTATTACTAGTTTTGGAGGAAGAGATGAACGCTGTATTTTTATTAGTTTTAGGACTATATTTGTTGGTATTTGTTATTATCAGTATATTGGATTTTCGTTCGGTGAAGACCTTTGAGGATTATGCTGTTGCCGGCCGAGTTCAAGGAACCTTTGCTGTTACCATGACACTGCTGGCTACAGTGATAGGTGCTTCAACAACAATAGGCATAACAGATACAGTTTATACAATAGGATTTCCTGGGATTTGGTGGCTGGCTTTCGGTGCGATAGGACTTGTGCTACAGTCTTTCTTAATATCGAAGAAGGTTAGAGCTACAGGTGCAGCGACACTTCCTGATCTAGCGAATATTACAGTAGGCAGGGCGGCGGAAATGATAATCGCCCTTATCATTGTTATTGCGTGGATAGGCGTTGTAGCAGGTCAGCTTGTTGCAATGAATTCACTTGTCAGCTTCGCAACGGGAAGAAATGATAAGTGGTTATTTATAATAATGTCACTTGTTATAATCGTTTATACATTATTTGGCGGTCAGTCTTCGGTTGTAAAAACAGATAAGATACAGTTTATTGTAATAGTTATCGGCGTTGTTCTTTGCTGTCTTTATCTGTATCTTGTTCGTGGAGGTGATACAACTAGTGTTGCTCAGAATGTCGAACTACTGAATCAGAGCTACAGACCAATGAATCTTCTGAATCAGCTCTTTGTTATAGGCGGAGTTTATTTTCTTGGTCCTGATATTATCTCCCGAAACTTCATATCTAAAGATGAATCCATTGCAAAAAAATCAGCCCTCATCGCGGGAATTGGACTGTTCGTATTCTCAATATTTATAACCTTGATTGGTATGTGGGCGAAGTATAACATTACTCCAGAGGAACTGGGAGAATCAAAGACACTTATGTATGTTGTGAGTATTCTTCCGAAGGCGGTAAGTATACCTCTGATATTTGGACTTCTGTCGGCCATACTTTCTTCTACAGATACATGCCTTATAAATGCATCTTCCATTTTCGTAAAGGATATTCTAAGAAAAGAAAGTGTGATGGGCATAAGAATTGCGGTTGGAGTTATTGGCATTCTTGCAACAGCGCTTGCTGTTCTTGGAAGGGGAGATATAATGTCTCTTCTGACGGGAGCGTATTCAATATATACCCCTGGAATAATTTTCCCATTACTTATTGCCATTCTTTGCCAGAAGAAGAAAGAAATAAGACAACCTATATGGGTTGCCGCAGTAGTTGTTGGTGGATTCTTTGGACTGGTCGGCACCTATTTCGCTCCGCTGCTGGAGAAGTTATCTCTACCTGCACCGGTCATGGCAAACCTAAGTCTCATTGGAATGGGACTGTCACTAATCATTGCACTATTATCAGTCAAGTGGGATGAGGTGTAATTAGTTGTGTAACGAATTGTATAAATCAAGAAGAACCCTTGCAACAATTTCATTCTTAGGAATGCTGATATTCTTGATCCCAATTCCAATTACATAACCATTAACAGTGTTGGTTTCCATATCTGCGAAGTACTCTGTGAGTATTCCGCAGATATTTTTATTTCCTATAGAAATTCGATTTAGTTTCTTGTCGAGAGTCACGTCCTTACCAGTAAGCTCTTCAATATTTTTCTTAACAATAGCCCCAATGGAGCTGGATTTGAAGCTCTTCTTGTTGTTTATACTTATAACATCTTGATCATCAAGAATGATACTCAGATAGATACCGCCTTCAGGAGAGCTAAATGCTTTCTTGTTGTGTCCTTTTCCGGCGGACTGCTTCTTAGCAATGATTATCTTCTTATCAAGAGCTCCTGTGATAAGCTCCATCTTTGCCAGCTGATTCGTTGAATCTACTTCATCATAAATAATAATGCTATCTACAATATGATTGATCTTTGACTTACTAATCGAAAATTCGTTCTTTGTGTTTTTGCTAGCTTTAACAAGCGCTAACATCTCTTCTTTGATGGCTGCAACAGAAAGGATATCGCTGGATTCATCAAGAGCGTAGCCTCTGTTGTTAACAGAGTAGATGTCGTAGCCATCCTTCTTTAGTTCATTTATAGCTTTCCAGATTGCATTTCGTGATACTCCAAGTTCACTGGCAAGTTCCATGCCAGTTACGAAGTATCCTTTATTTTCCTCTAGAGTTTTGAGAACATATTCTTTGGTCGTCATTTGCATACTCTCTTTTCTAAAACTAAAGTTTGATTTCCTTTGTCGCGAGCTTCTCTCGGAAACGAGTGTCGTGTTCAACTACTATCATAGTCGGTTTGTAGGTTTCTATCAACTGTTCTATTTGCATTCTCGAAAAAATATCAATATAGTTCAGCGGTTCGTCCCATATATAGATATGTGCTGGGGTGAGAAGGCTGGCTGCCAGGAGTACTTTCTTTTTTTGACCTTCTGAGTAGTCCTCGATATTCTTCTCGAATTGAACCCGGTTCATATCCAGCTTTTTGAGCAGTGTGAGAAATAGGCTGTAGTCAAGTTTGTGATTCTCTGCATATTTCTTGAGGGAACCCGTTAGCTTTGAGGCATCCTGATTTACATATGATATGGTTAGCTCACTGGCCAGCTCCATAGAACCGCTTGTAACCATGTTGGTGTCCTTATCATTTTTGGTTTCTATTATGTTTCCGTGTTCCGCTGCTGAGTGTATAGCTTTAATAAGTGTAGACTTACCACATCCGTTTTCACCACTGAGAAAAAGAATATCGCCTTGCATTAACTGGAAAGAGAGGTTACTCAGAGTGTTCTCGCTGGAGTCTGAGTAGCGAAGAGAGAAGTCCCTACATTCCACGAGGCATTTCTTGTGATGCTTGAGGGGTGTGAGCTTCAGATCATCAACGCTTTCGATATCCTTAAGGAGCCCTTCCTTTTCTTCGATTTCTCGCTCGATTCGCTTCTCAAAGTTTTTTACTCTGGATTGCATTTTCTTGGTCTTGGCTCCGATATAGGCTCTAGTTGAAATGTTTCTATCGTGCTCCTTTATAGGATCAAAACCAATCTTGGTATTCTCATTTTTATCCGCCCATCTGCCAGCTCGGTCGGCAGAAGAGCGAAGCTTTCCTATTTCCTTTAGATGCTTCTCGTTTTCGGATCTGGCGAATGCATCGGCCTTTTCCTTGTTCTCCCACCATGTGCTGAAGTTGCCTGAAACAACCTCGATAGATGAACGGTTAAGAACCAGGCAGTGGTCGGTCACGGCGTCAAGCAGGTCTCTGTCGTGTGATACAAGAATAAAGCCCTGCTTCTCGCTGAGATATTTTTTGATGATCTCGCGGCCGTCCTTATCCAGATGATTAGTTGGCTCATCTATCAGAAGGAATTCATTTTCACCGGAGAAGAGGACGGCGAGCATTACCTTTGTTCGCTCTCCGAAACTTAGCGTACTGATGGGACGATATAAAAGCTCACAGTCGACATCCATCTTGTTCAGCTCACAGATTACCTTCCAGCTCTCAACGCCTGGTTTCCAGGTTTCTGCCAGCTCATCCGCGGTCAAGTTCATTTCGCTATCAGAAAGCTTGTAAGGGAAATAATCAAAATGTTGATCCGTTGAAATGCTCCCAGTGTATTCGTGTTTGCCGAGTAAAAGATTTAAAAATGTAGTCTTGCCTTTTCCGTTCCTTCCGATAAAACCCAGCTTCCAGTTTGTATCGATAGAAAAGGAGACCTCTTCGAATATATTGTCGAAACTTCCTTCATAACAGAAGGTTAGATTTGATACTTGTAATAATGACATATAGCACCTCCGTAAAAAAATACACCACAAGAAAAAATTCCTGCGGTGCAAAGTGCTAAAAAAACTATTTGCAAGAAATATTTTTCATCGGTCTCCTCCGTTTCTTCTTTTATTTCTTCCAGAGTATAACAACTATCCCTTAGAAATGCAAGAGTATATCGAGTCTGTGCCTTAATCAAAAGAACATCTGTCCGAAAAACTAATCTTGCAAAATTGTAAGATACGCCTTCTCATTTTGTCACGTAGTTGTAAGTCACACACACTATAATAAGTCAGTAGGGACAGACCTACCAGTCGGTAGGGTCAGGTCCCGTTGACTTGTTTTAAGGAGGAGTGGAGATGAATATCGTTGAGATGAGGAATGTTACAAAGATTTATGGAGAGAAGGAGAATCAGGTGCTGGCTCTTCATAATGTGAATCTTGATATAGAGAAGGGTAGCGTGGTTTCCGTGGTCGGTGCATCCGGTAGTGGAAAATCCACGCTTCTTAATATTATGGGAGGCGTTGATACTCCATCGGATGGAACCATCTTCGTGGATGGAAAGGACATAACAAAGTATAACGATGATGAGCTCAGCATATTTCGTAGAAGAAAGGTCGGCTTTATCTTCCAGGCTTATCATCTTATTCCTGTTCTCACCGTTGAGGAAAATATCAAGATGCCGGTTCTTCTGGATCACAGAAAACCGGACAAGGAATATATAGATCATATCATCGAACTTCTCGGTCTCTCTGAGAGAAGAAGACATCTTCCTAATCAGCTCTCTGGTGGACAGCAGCAGAGAACGGCCATCGCAAGAGCGCTGGCAAATAATCCAACGCTTGTTCTTGCGGATGAGCCAACTGGAGCTCTTGATTCTAAGAATGGCCAGGAGGTTATGGACCTCCTTATGAAGTCAGTGCATGACATCGGACAGACTCTTGTGATAATCACTCACAACATGGATCTCGCCCGAGAGGCAGATAGAATTGTTAAGATCAAAGACGGAGAAATAGTTGATGGAAACATATAAAGATTTAGGAAGTAAGTATTTAAAACAGAATAGACGTCGTTCCTTCATCACAGTACTTGGGTGTTTCATCGTGTCTACGGTTCTCTTCATGTTTCTTAACTCTATGGTTTGCTGGGTTGAAAACTGCAGAGAGGAAGCAAGGGAAGAGGATGATTTCGAGATTCTGGTTCTCACGGATGATAAGGATACAATCGAAGCAATAGTGAATGAAGATTTTGTTTCTTCGGCATATCTTGGGAAAGCATATTCCTATCAGACTGAAGAGGAGGCTTCAGGAGTATATGCAAATGCGCTCCATATAAATGTTAAACAGAAGCTTCTGATAAATCATTACTCGAAATATATCAAGAAGACCTACAACGTGGATGTAGAGCTAAATGACCTCCTGGCCTGGACCTATTGTCAGGATAATGATGGGGTAGGTTATCTGATGCTGTTGGGTGGTCTTCTTATCTCATTTATCCTCGCAATCATAGGAGTTGGAGTTCTTAGAAATAATATCTCTATCTCTGCTATGGAAAGAGTGAAGGACTACGGAAATCTTAGATGCATCGGAGCTACAAAGAAACAAATAAGAGCCATCGTATATCGTGAATCAGTCGCTCTTGAAACACTCGGAATTGTAGCGGGTGTTGTGGCAGGTTTTCTGCTTAGTATTTTGATATGCAATTCTGCGAAGAGACAGTATCCTATAGGCTTTCATATTATACCGATAATACTCTTACTAATCGCTTTTTACGGTGATATGTATTTTGCTGTTGGTGATGGACTGAAGAAGGTTCTTGCGGTTAGCCCTGC
>CACYKH010000015.1:0-40699 GCA_902774915.1 uncultured Lachnospiraceae bacterium
ATCATCGTATTCCTTAACAAGTGTGATATGGTTGATGATGATGAGCTTATCGAGCTTGTAGAGATGGAAGTTTCTGAAGCTCTTGAAGAGTATGGTTTCGAGGGATGCCCAATCGTTAAGGGTTCAGCTCTTAAGGCTCTCGAGGGAGATGCTGCTTGGGGCGACAAGATTATGGAACTCATGGATACAGTTGATGAGTATATCCCAACTCCAGAGCGTGATACAGATAAGCCATTCCTTATGCCAGTTGAGGACGTATTCACAATCACAGGTCGTGGTACAGTTGCAACAGGTAGAGTAGAGCGTGGTACACTTCACATGAATGACGAGCTTGAAATCCTTGGTATCAAGGAAGATGTTCAGAAGACAGTTGTTACTGGTATCGAGATGTTCAGAAAGCTTCTTGATGAGGCTCAGGCTGGTGATAACATCGGTGCACTTCTTCGTGGTATCAACAGAGATGAGATCCAGAAGGGTCAGGTTCTTGCTAAGCCAGGTTCAGTAACATGCCATAAGAAGTTTACTGCTCAGGTTTACGTTCTTACAAAGGACGAGGGTGGACGTCATACTCCATTCTTTAACAACTATCGTCCACAGTTCTACTTCAGAACAACAGACGTTACAGGTGTTTGTAACCTTCCTGCAGGTACAGAGATGTGCATGCCTGGTGATAACGTAGAGATGTCAATCGAGCTTATTCACCCAGTAGCTATGGAGCAGGGTCTTACATTCGCTATCCGTGAGGGTGGTAGAACAGTAGGTTCTGGTAGAGTTGTTTCTATCGTAGAGTAATCTAAGATAGATTTATAACGAATTACTTTAGGCGCTTCGCTTTTGCGAGGCGCCTTTTTTCGTGTCTGGAAAATGTGTAACTATGCAGGTATCTTACTTGTATGACATAGTGGGTTTGTGATAGAATAGCAATACAACTCGTTTTACGTTATGCGTTCAGGGTAGGAGGCACATATGAAACAGTTTCAGTTCGATTATGAGGGCGAAGATAAGCTCGTCAGCATGCTAAAAAGAATAAGACAGTGGTGCAACGCTTCGGTTGTATCTAATGTTTTATTTCAGATATATACAGAGAGTCTTGATAAGAGTAAGATAGAGAGAATTTGCGATGTTATAGACCGTGAAATTCCTGATGCTCTTTATATGGGATGTTCTACAAATGGTAATATACTTATGGGAGATAAGAGTAAATCTCCAATAAGTATTATATGTACAGCCTATGAATATCCATCTACACAGATTAAGCTACTGCAGTTTCCTTTGGATGAGAATAAAGCTCAGCGGGTAGCTTCCGAACTGTGTCTTTTTGTTAAGGAAAATCCCTGGGTTAAATCCATAATGACTTATACAACTATGCGTGGAATGTCCATGACAGATTATTGTGATTACTTGGGAATGCTTCCGAAGAAGATAGTATTCTGCGGTGGCGGTGCATTTTCTGAAAATATGAATGAAAATGCGGCCTTTGTATTTTCTTCTGAGGGAGAGATATCTGACCACGCAGCAGTTTTTCTTTTGACAGGTGGAGAGGATTATTATGTAAGAGCTCTTCATGTAACAGGATGGAAGCCTCTCGGAAGATACCATCAGGTTACAAAGGCGAAGGGACCATACCTCTACGAGCTGGACGGCAGACCTGCCTATGAAATGTATTATAAGTATCTGAATATAAAAAATGATGATAACTTCTTTGTGAATACATTGGAATTCCCATTCCTCTATGAGTTAAATGGAATGGACATTCTGAGAGCGCCTATAGATAGTGATGACGATGGTGCGCTGATAATGACAGCGGACATTGCAGAGGATGTGCAGGCGAGAATAGCCTATGGTGATCCAAGCACCATCCTGGAGAGCGTTTACAACGCCGCTGTTTCCTTCGAGGATTTTATACCTGATACATTTAATGTATTCTCATGTGCAGCAAGAAGAACCTTCTGGGGCGATGATGAGGTGGGAAATGAAACAGATCCATTCCAGTCCCTGGCGCCTACATCTGGCTTTTATACCTCTGGAGAGTTCTTGAGGAGCGGAGATTATGTAAACCAACATAATGTTACTCTTGTTATAGAGGCACAAAGAGAAGGTGACCTGAGAGAAAAGGCTGTCCCTACGGTTGAAATGGATAATGAAGAATTCTCAGGTAAGGTTTCAATGATCAATCGTCTGGCTACATTTATCCAGGCAGCAACTGAAGAACTGGAAGAAACAAATAGAAAGCTGGAGATAGTAGCTAAACAGGACGGACTTACCAAGCTCTTCAATAGAGGGGAGATACAGCATTGTATAACTCTCGAAGCAGAAAAGTATTTGAATACATCTAACTGCAGCAAAGCGAGGGTTGGTTCATCTCTTATCATGATGGATATAGATGACTTTAAGAAGGTAAATGATACCTATGGTCATAGAGAGGGCGACCTGGTTCTGAAGGGACTGGCCCAGATGCTCCGTGATACTATGGCCGAGAATAACATTTTTGGAAAGGCCGGAAGATGGGGCGGTGAAGAGTTTATGGTTCTGCTTCCTGATTCGAATGAAGCGAAAGCTATTGAAGTAGCCGAGCTCTTCCGAAAGAACTTTAATAACCTTGAATTTGAGAAATGTGCGCATCAGACTCTTAGCTTAGGAGTGACTGAAATGGTTGCTGGTGAGAACTCCGATATCCCTTGTATGAGGGCAGATGATGCACTTTACGAAGCTAAAAGAACCGGTAAAAACAAGGTTGTTGTTTCGAGGTAAACTTAGTTGTGTGAAAATCTATCAATGTATAACATTTACATGACAGAATTTTGTTAAAAATAACATTTGTGATTATGATAAACTTGGAGTATAATTTCGAGTAATTATATGACGTAAGGGTCAAAAGTCAAAAGCGTTCTTGCTTGCAAGAAAAGCTTTTTGACTTTATATATATTGAGTTAAAAAAAAGGAGGAAAATCATGGCAACTTATATCAATGAACCATCGCACACATTTAACGAATACTTACTTATCCCTGGATATTCATCTAGTGAATGTATTCCTGATAATGTAAGTCTTAAAACCCCACTTGTTAAATTCAAAAAAGGCGAAGAGTCAGCGATAGAAATGACAATCCCAATGGTATCTGCAATTATGCAGTCAGTATCTGGTGACAGACTTGCAATAGCACTTGCAAAATCCGGTGGTGTGTCATTTATCTACGGTTCACAGACAATCGAGGACGAGGCTGCAATGGTTGCCAAGGTTAAAGGCTATAAAGCAGGTTTCGTTAAGAGCGATTCAAATGTAAGCCCAGAAGCAACACTCGGCGACATACTTGCTCTTAAAGAGAAGAATGGACATTCAACAGTTGCAGTAACTGAAGATGGAACAGCAGAAGGTAAGCTGGTTGGTATCGTATCCAGCCGTGACTACAGAGTTAGCCGTATGGCAAATGACCTCAAGGTTAAAGAGTTTATGACTCCACTTGAGAAGCTTATCACAGCTGAAGATGGATGTACTATTTCAGAAGCAAATGATATCATCTGGGACAACAAGCTTAATTCACTTCCTATCATCGATAAGGAAGGACGTCTTGTAAGCTTTGTATTCCGTAAGGACTACGATGAGCATAAGGCTAATCCAAACGAGCTCACAGATGATCAGAAGAGATATGTAGTTGGTGCTGGTATTAACACAAGAGACTTTGCAGAGAGAGTTCCTGCACTTATTGAAGCAGGTGCAGATGTTCTCTGTATCGATTCTTCAGAAGGTTTCTCAGCATGGCAGGAAATCACACTTAAGTGGATCAGAGAAAACTACGGTGATTCAGTAAAAGTTGGTGCAGGAAATGTAGTCGACAGAGAAGGATTCAGATTCCTCGCTGAGTGCGGCGCAGACTTTATCAAGGTTGGTATTGGTGGTGGTTCCATCTGTATCACAAGAGAGACAAAGGGTATTGGTCGTGGACAGGCTACAGCACTTATTGAAGTTTGTCAGGCAAGAGATGAGTACTTCGAAGAGACAGGTATTTACATTCCTGTATGTTCAGACGGTGGTATTGTTTATGATCACCATATTACACTTGCACTTGCAATGGGAGCAGACTTTGTAATGCTCGGTCGTTACTTCGCAAGATTTGACGAGAGCCCTACAGAGAAGCTTCTCGTAAATGGAAATTACGTTAAAGAGTACTGGGGCGAAGGAAGCAACCGTGCTCGTAACTGGCAGAGATATGACCTTGGTGGAGATAAGAAGCTTCACTTTGAGGAAGGCGTTGATTCATATGTTCCATATGCTGGACCACTTAAGGACAACGTTGACAGATCACTCAGCAAGGTAAAATCTACAATGTGTAACTGCGGTGCTCTTACAATCAAAGAGTTCCAGCAGAAAGCAAAGCTCACACTTGTATCAGCTACAAGTATCGTTGAAGGTGGCGCACACGATGTCATCCGTAAAGAGAGCAATGCAAGCAGCGCAGAACACTAAATAGAACACTAAAAAAGCGGGGCTAAGCCCCGCTTTTTTATGTAAACCAATAAGTCAATGGGGTCAGATCTCACTGACTTATTTTTATGTAAACCTAATTGCGCTTAGGTGAGATGCTTGTCAAGCCATGCAGCTACATCATCATAAACTATCTGCTTGTCAGGTTCGTTAAGAATTTCATGTCTCATATCAGGATAAAGCTTGCATTCGATATCTGTAATGCCAGCCTTAACATACTTCTGATAAACATCCTTCACACCCTTACCAAGATTTCCTACAGGATCGCCTTCGCCAGAAATAATGAACAGTGGAAGATCCTTTGGAATAAGCTCAATGTTTCTTTTCTGATTAACAAAGAGAACAGTGCTAAGCAATGCCTCAAATCCACTTGTTGTAAAAAGGAAACTGCATCTTGGATCAGCATAATACTTCTTCATAATCTCAGGATCGCTACAGATCCAGCTGTTATCCAGATCAGTTCTGGTTAAATCATACTTCTTGTAAGCTGAGCTGTATGTAAGACTCTGCAGCTTTGCACTCCTAAAATGCCATCCTTTGCTCTTGGCAGTTCCTCGTACAAGCATAAGACCGCTTCTGACCATCATATCAGGCTCACTACCGGTTCCGACTATGATAGCGCCTGCCAGTCCCTTGCCCTTGTGTGTAAGGTATCTTCTGAGAAGATAGGAGCCCATACTGTGTCCCAAAATGTAGTATGGAAGAGTAGGATAATCCTTCTGTATCATAGTTCTCAGCTGGTGGATATCCCTTACAAGAGTTCTTGCAGGAGCAAGCTCTGTCATAAATCCCCAGTCCTCAACACTTCGTACCGACTGTCCGTGACCAAGATGATCATGTCCTACAACCAGGTATCCCTGAGCAGCCAGAAAGTTGGCAAAATCCTCGTACCTCTCAATATATTCCACCATTCCATGAACCAGCTGAATGACAGCCTTAGGCTCGCCATCCGGAATCCATTTCACTGCGTGAATAGTGGTAATTTCATCTGATGATAAAAAAGTAATGTTTTGTTTCATATGCATAACCCCGCTAATATTTTTCTAATTTTTAATTGTAACACATACAATAAAATTAACAACTGACTTTTAATCTAATATTGAAAAAAGGGCTTTCTACTGTTATGCTTTATTAAAGCTAAATACTATTACTTATAAAGGGAAAGATATGAATATATACGCAGTTTTGTTAATAGCCTCTGTGTTTCTGCAGGGCGTAATTGGATATGAGATAGGAGACATGATTGAGTGCGGACTGGGTGGCTATACAACCCGAGGTCAGGCGCTAACAGATGCCCTTGTGATCCTTATATGCATTCTGTTTAGATTTGCTTTAGACAGAATACTAATTCGCAACAAGAGGAACATTGGTTTATCGCCAATGGTATTGGACTTTGTTTCTTCATTCTTCTGTATAGTTGTGCTGGCTATAACATTGGAGATGTATGCTGCTTCAACTTTCTCGATAACACTCTCAGCGCTGGTGATGATCGTTGTCCTATCGATAATGTACGAGAAGGATGTTTATTTACTGGATGGAGTGGAAGAGCCTGAAGAAGATCCGTATTCGCTAGATGAAGATATGGATGAAGAACTAAGTGATGTTTCTGAAAATGGCTCTGAAACTGAAATAAATCGAGATGAAAGTGAAGAAATTGAACTAACTGAAAATATAGAAGGAACAGATTTAGTTAAATCATCCAAAACAGAAGTAGATTCAATAATAGATAAATATACTGGTGACAAAAAGGATAAATCTGAGGATGGTTCAGACAATAAAGACGAGGAAGATGTTGAAGAGGAAAATCCATCCGCAAAAGAAGATAAAGATGATGAAGAGAACAAGTATGAAGAGCAGGATCTTAGGGTATATGTAGTCGAATGCGTACGTGCTCTTGCGTACCTTGCTTCAATCTTCGTGGGTATCCTCGCGTTAGGAGATATCCAGGCAGAAAAATACGGCGTAGCTTACTACCTTATTTTGATCCTTGTGGGTGTGCTTGCATTTGTTCTTCGTGCTGTAACAAGAGGATTAGATGCTTTAATAAAAGCTCCAAATAGCAAAGTAAAGTTTATTGGATTCTCTGCAACAGTGTTCCTGTTCATGATTTTAATAAGCATTAAATCACTGTTTGCAGGAGTAGTGTTCCTTCTTGGATCATATCTCATAAAAATAATAATACCTATGCTTTATGAAAATTATGGCACAGGTGGAACAAAGGTGGTCAAACAAAATATAGATACCACTTGCAGACTTGTATCACGTATATTTGCATTAGTCCTTATACTTATTGCAGTCTGGCAGCTTAGCTACGGGGCATTGTGGGAAACAGAATGTCTGATGATAATTGCCATTGCAATGGGTATTCAGGAACTATTAATAAAACAAAATCTCTCGGTAGATTTAAGCTTCACCAACCAAAAAACTCTGAAAGATATAACTGAAGAGGTAGAGACGGAAAAAGAAGCGGAAGAAATAGCAAATGAAAAAGAAGAAATGCATGAAGAGAAAAATTGAAGATTTTGTGAACATTAGTGCGTTTTCTTTGTAAAAAGCTATATATTATGGTAAACTACTAGTATCTAAAAGTATGTTAACCTACGTTAACTGCGTCATAAACATAGGAGGTTGAAAGCTTATGATATGGCCTAGTAAAGTAGGGATGGTTGGTTTAAGTATTAAAAAGAATAGAAAGAGTATTAGCTCCCAGAAGAATTCTAAAAAAGGATTCACGCTTGTGGAGCTTATTGTCGTGTTAGTAATTCTTGCAATTATGGCAGCGGCAGTTATTCCTGCTTTGTTAGGATATACAGATCATGCAAAGGATAAGAAATATATAGAAACTGCCAAGGAATGTCTAAAAGCATCACAGACAGTTCTTTCGGATACGTTTAATAATTCTTCTAATACCATTTCTATGGAGAAGAGATATAGCGCAGCTGATATGGCAAACGTCTATATCAAAAACTATAACGATGATCCTAGCGATCCTAAGAAAGTTGGTACACGTTTTTACGTTTGGACTGCAAAGAGATTAGAGGCCACCGGTTATAAGTCGACAAAGCCAGATGGCACTCAGAGTGTATCTTCCGGTACAAAAGCAACTACAGATAATATGGGAGCATATACAATAGTGTATGCTGCTTTTGATACGGGTAATGACAAGTACGTTGTTTATGATGGCAAAGATTGGACAGTAAAAGAGAAAGAGGATATTGATTCGTTCAATCTTGAATCAAGTGCGAATGTTCCTGAAAAGTATTCAAAAAACATTATTCATATGTGGGATTATGTCGATACGGATGCATGTGATCCTAAAGGATATGATGTGGCCGGTGAAGATTGGACTGGTAAGGAAGGAGTTTCATTATCAAGAAAGGTTATTCTTCATTTTGTAAATAATAAGGAAGATCATGGTGTTGTTCTTGCGAGTTCTGAGGGTGGAGAGACTATCTCTCGTGATTATTCAACCTTTACTCTGGAATTAAACTTTACGAAAGAAGATAGTGTCATAAAGTGTAACGAATGTATAAATCTTAGAGATGGTAGTGAAATAAGTGTAGGTGGATCAAAAGAGTATTTAAAGGTGGAAGAAGATTTTTCTGACCTCAGATGGAGTACAGATCCTTCTACAGTAGGTGACAGACAGTGGACTGAAGATTTAGATGATCTTCTCAGTCAGATAGAATTTCCTCAGGATGAAGAATCTGAAGAAATGGAACCGATGGATATATATGCTTGGACAACAAAGGATATTGAGAAAAGAAATGTGAATTTTGTTGTTACTAGTTCTGGAAATCTAAAACCTGCAGGAAGTACACAGACAATAGAGTTCCGTTGTTATGCAAATAAGTATGACAAAGCAAGAAATGATGGTGGATATAGCTTAATCCGTGACGAGCATGGAGCTACAGACGGTCCAGTTAGTGATCCTACTGGACAGAATGGCTATGAATTTGCAGGATGGGCTCATAATGTATCTGATGATTATGAAAGAGATGCTGATGACAAATTGGTGGCATACTCTGATGTAGAAACTATATGGAAAGCAGTCTTTAACACACCAGAAGGACAGACTCCTACGTTTACTGCTATAGGTGAGCTTAATAAGACTATTATATTTAAAACAGATTTACATTCTGGTTTTGGCGGACTTACTCAAAAGGAACTTACAGTTCCTATTTATAAAAATGACCTTACAGGAGAAGAAAATGATCCTGAATCCATATATAATGCAGCTGAATTAAAGCTGGATTATGGTTATAGATTAAAGAACTGGGTTGAAGAAATAAGTGAAACAGAATTTGGATTTGAGTTTGAACCAATTAAAAATTATGTGATTGCTGGAAGTGAAGACAGCTATACTTTTAAAATTGTTACAGAACAAATCAGAGGCGCTAAGATTATAGGTGGTGTATACACTGAATCAGGGAACGTTCCATATTCTATTCGTTCGTTAAGCAATGAATCCGTAGCTACTGTAACTAGATTTGTTAGAGATTCATTTGGTGATGGTGTTACTGCCCTTGGCGGTGAAAAGGGTATATTTGGTGATATAACAACAGAAAGCTCAGAAGATGGAAGACTACTGGGTAATTTAAGTGCGTCAGGAGATTATATTTCAAGTACTATTTCAGCTGGTAATCATATCGCTGTATATGGAGTTAACGGTGGTTCGATCAGTAAGGCTGCTGTTCTTTGGGATGGTGATGATAGTACGTATCAAGCGCCTATTTTTGCATATAGTAAAGTTGTAGATGGTAATACAGAAATACACTGGTTCTCATTTGAGGATAATCCTGAGGTGTTTGGATCACTAAGCCATACATTTGATGGTTTTACAAACAGTAGATTCGCTGGATCAGGAATAGATGATTGGAACATGAAAAAGTGTAATAGCACAAGTTATATGTTCTCTGGTTGTAGTTCATTATTCTCGGCTGATATTGATTTTACAAAATGGGGTCGTACTACACTTGAAGATTTGACAACTTGTGAACTTATGTTTAACTCATGTATGAACTTAGGCTTTACTTATATGGACTTCTCCGGTCTTGATATGCCTAAACTCACCACTATTTATAATTGGCTTGCTGGATGTGATAGTATGAAGACTGTTACATTAAATGGTGTAAAAACTCCTCTGCTGACAAATGTATCAGGTCTGTTAGTTGCGGATGGAGTTGATAGTCCTGTTGAGTATTTTAATGCTGTCGAGTGGGAAGCACCTAAGGTTGGAACCGAAACTGACTACAGAAATAATAAGCTGGTAAAAGTATTTATGCATAATGCTGCTATTAAACAGGTGGATTTTACTGGTGCCGATTTAAGTGGTCTAAAAACAATGGCTTATATGTTTAATATAACTACAAATTTGACTCATGTTCATTTTGAAAGTGCAAATTTACAGTCAGTAACTAACGCGTCATATCTTTTTGTACCTGTTAATCAGGCTGATGATACTTATAACCAACTTCAATACGTATCTTTTAAAGATGCTGACTTAAGTTCTCTTAAAGATATGAGTTTTATGTTTTTCCACTGTAAAGATGCTACAACAATTAATATTAGTACGAAAAATATACTAAAACCTGAAAAATGTCAGAAGACATTTGACCAATGTAGGAGTGTTACTGAGATACAAGGTTTAGAGGATCTTGATACTTCACGAGTTACAGATATGAGCAATATGTTTTATTATTGTGAATCTATGGATAATGTAACTCTTGATACCTTAAAATTTGACAGAGCAACTAATTGTACAAAAATGTTCAAGGGAGCTGAGTTTAAAAAGGTTGATTTAAGCAATTGCTCTATTCCTGCAACAAATGTATACGGTATGTTTAAGTATTGTGTTATTGATACATTGGATCTCAGTAACTGTGATATGTCTACTGCTGTTATTAGTGTTATTAATAATACTAAAGTATCAAATGAGTCTGTATTTTTTGGATCTTCTATTAATAATTTAATTATGACAAATTGGAAAATTAATTGTGGCAATGCACAGGAAATGTTCCAAAATCTTACTACAAGTTCTGATCTGATATTCGATAAAAATTATCAGGATTTTTCTAATGCCACGAGCATTAGTAAGATGTTTAAAAATGTTTCAGCAAATAGTATTGTTTTTAGTAATTATGAACTCGCTGATAACATATCTGCAGAAAGTATGTTTGAAGGAACTCATGTAAAGAGTTTTGATATATCTAATAATGATATGTCGGGCGTAACTACCACGAAGAATATGTTTAAGTACTTTGAATCAAAGAATGGTGATAACTATATAGGAACGCTTTCCTTTGAAAATATACAGTTTTCAAGCCTTAGTGGTAGTGCAGAAGGTATGTTTTATGGTACTAAAATAAATGGTTTGAATCTAAATAATTGTAATATGTCGAGGACTAACACAACTAAAGAATTCTTTAGAGAAGCCATTATAAATGATTTAAAGATAAGTGGATGGGATATTTCTGGAAGTACAAATGCAAATTCTATGTTTAATAGTTTCAAGACGAAAGAAAGTATAGTTTTCACTAATCCTAGTGGAACTACTGATTTGAGTAGTTTAAAAGATATAAAAAATATGTTTGCAAATACAGAAGCAAAAGAAGTTATATTGGAACGTTGTGATTTATCTGGTGTGACACTACTTAGTGACGGAAATAACGGTAATAACGGATTTATTAAAACTTGTAAGGCCCCAACAATAAAAATTGAGTATTGTGATATATCAGGTGTACAAGGAGAAAATTTTGGAAAAGCACTCATGAACAATACTAGTATTAAACATTTTTCTTTTAAAGGAACTAACGTTTCTAGTTGTACGAGCTTGAATAGTTTTTGTGAAAATTGCTCAAACCTTGAGGATGCTGATTTTAGCGAAATGATTATTACGAATAATAAAAAACTATGTAATATGTTTAAGTATTGCCGAAAGTTAAAATCAGTAAAACTAACAGTTTATTCTGCTGGAAAAACCGAACTAATGGATGCGAGTAACAATTTCCTTGATTGTACTTCGTTAGATAATGTAGAGTTTGGAACAGATGATAAGGATGCTGTTAGCGTGAATTTTTCTTGTATTTCAACAGTCAAATATATGTTTGATAATTGCACTTCTTTTGATTCTTTGGCATTACAAACTACTTTCTCGAAAGTTGATATAAGTACACAATACAATGGTTTGTTTAATAATAGTCAGAATACAGAAGGAAATAATTCATTGTATACATCTGGAAAATGTCACGCTGATTTTAAATCGGGTACTCCGGTTTCTGTTACATCTAAAGATGGGAAGACTCTTCAGATTGGCGGTGGAAATTCCGCTATGCAGAGAAGGTTGAAAATAATAGATTGATGGTGATTGTATGACGAGATTTAAGATGTTGCATAATAGAATAACGGAAAAACTAAAGGACAATTCTGGTTTTACCCTTATAGAGCTTCTTGTTGTTCTTGTTCTTTTGGGTATTCTTCTTAGTGTGACTATTGTTGGTGGACTAGCATGGCAGGATTGGGCTCAGTTCAGACAAGAAGAAGCAGTGGCCGAGGAGATTTTCTTTGCTGCTCAAAATCAAATGACGGATCTTGATGCTAGCGGTGCGCTTAATTATAAGATTACCAGTGAACTCAAAAAGGGCTCTGATGATACACACACGTATAATTCGATGTTTTATATCAGCAATTTTGAAAATGTTGTATATGCAAAGAATGGTGATGTTGAGGCAAGTTATAAATTGTCTGATGTTTGGAAGAATCTTAATCCTCAAACAGAACCTGGTACAATACTTAAATTGCAGGCTTCTGCTGGTGATTATGAGGCTTATCTGGATGGAACTCTTTATGACGGAACTTCATCTACTGAAGAAAAACTTGGAGCTAAATTGCTTTTTGATTTAGTTGCTTCATATGTATCTGACAAAACTGTTCTTAATGGTTCAATAATTATTGAGTTTTCTCCTGAATCAGGTCAGGTATTTTCTGTATGCTATTCTGACAGAGCGAATAATCTTGTTTATGATGATAGTCCAAGTGATGGCGATGTTAGCGTTATGAATCGTATAATTCAGGAACGCGAAAAAGTAATGCTTGGATACTATAGCATTGACCAGCTTACCCAAAAGGTTAGAGGTAGAGGAAAAGACGTTGCTAATCTTGATTTTCAAATAGTAAATGACGAGTTTTTGGAGTTTATCATAACAGATAAGAATAACGACCTTGGAACTTCAGATAGTCTTATGTTTAGTATATATGATGGAAAGACTTCTAAAGAAGTTATGAGTTTTAATATTCCTAGCACAATAATTAATTCGAATAAGAATATTAAAGATGCAGTCACGAATCCAGCTTTGGTAACGGTCGATTTTCCAACTAATAGGGGTTTGTATCAAAAAACTAGTAAAGAGTTTATTATTCCGGTATACAGAGTAAGTACGGGTGAAATACATGTAATAATGGATGCGGCCGATATTCAAGCAGAGTCATTGGCTTATAGCAAATCTATATACTTTGATAGTTCACTTAAAAACTCTCCGGATGATGATGGCACTTCGGATCCATTTAGAAAAACATATAGTTTTTATAGGTTTGGTTTGTCCAGAGATATTAATTATATTTATGGTGAAGTGTGTGTTGGTGTTCCAGGTGGTAATAATAGCATTGTACCTAAAACGCAGCCTTCATACAGTCATTCAAATACTTCGGATGAATTTCATAAAGATGCTGAGGGTGATGCTCCAAAAGGTGAGTGTACAACTTTTGCGAAGTACGATAAGTCTGGCGACAATGTAACTATACAACTTGAAAAGGTTCGTCATCTTTTCAATGTGAGATATGAAACTGATTATAAATCTTCTGATCAAAAGAATATTAAGAATACTTTTGTACTTAAGTCTAATATGAGTTGGAGTACATTTGTTGGAAAAAGTGGAACAACTAATCATTTTCTTAATTCAAAGTGTTCTGGTTATGTAACTGGTATTAACTATGATGGTGCTAATATTTCAAATGATTTGATTATTGAAGATGATCCAAGTGACACTTCGAATTGTCCATTCCCTGGTTTTAGAAAGCTTGATAAGAATGATACATTTACTCAGGGAGAGGATGATAAATATGTAATCAGTGACCTGAAGATTTCTATCACTGGTAATATTACATATGGTGTTTATGATAATAATAATGAAAAAATAAGTGAAAATTGCAAGGAATCTTACGCAAGCACCCAAGGAGAAGTTGCTGCTTTTACAGCTAATGATTCCGAAGGTAATAATGCTGCAAGAGCAGGTAGAATGCCTCTTGGACTTTTTGCGGAGAATTTAGGAACTATTTCTAACATAATACTTAACAGACATGTTGTAAATGGTCTTGAACAGATGAAGAATTCATCTAGAGATATCGTTTATACATGTATGGTTGGTGGTTTTGCCGGAAATAATATTGGTAAGATCTCAAATCTTACTTTACTTGATAGTACTGGAAACGATGCCGCATCAGCCAAGGCAAATATCTCGAAAGTAAATGGTCGAACAGATGTTGGTGGTATCATTGGACGTCAGTCTTTTGGTCTTCCTGGAGCTAGTGATGAAGTTACGATTTCGGGAATGACTAACTATGCTAAGGTTTCTGGACTTGAAAACATTGGTGGTATTGTAGGACGTGCATATACTAGATACGTTGATGGTTCCGAGGCTGAATCAAAAGATAAGAATTTTGGTACTATTTATGGTACAGCATATTATAATGGAACGAGTATTAGCAGTTATGAGCAAATTATAAATAGGTATTGTCAATATCATGATGGATATACCATAACGGATACATATAAATCCATGACTGGTGAAGAAGTATCACGTAATAAAACTATTACTATTGAAAAATGTAAAAATAGAGGCCTTATATCAGGTGATGAATTAGCATATACAGAATTAATTGAGAAAAATGCGAAGATCTATAGTAAAGATAGATATGGAAATGGGCAAGCTACACAAAAGTCGATAAAAGCATGTTCGTTTATTGGAGGAATAGCAGGAATTACTGCAGATGGTGTAATCTGCGATAATAACTATCTTCAAGCACTTGATTCATCAAATAATAGAACAAGCATTTATAGATCTATCCTTTCTTCATACGTAAATGGTGGAGCTGGAAATGTAAAAGTAAAAGAATGTGATAGTTTTGTTGAATATGATTTACAAAATGTTAGTAGTATTGGTGATGAAAATACTTATAAATCATTAAAGTATGACAATTATGTTGGCGGTTTGATAGGCTATTCTCGACTCACTGTTATTGAGAATTGTAACACTAAGCCAGATGACAGTATTAAGAAGGTTGATGGTGTATCTCAGTCATATGTACTTGGTAATAGATTTGTTGGTGGCCTTGTAGGTTGTTCGGATTTGACAAGATATGATGTTGGTAATGCTACGGCAAATTCTGATGGATACAATAATCGAGTTTATGCGGCAACTAATTACAATAATGTTGTAGGTAAATTGTATGTAGGTGGAATCGCAGGTGGATTTGGAATTGGTGGACTTGAAGCTCAACAGAACCATCCTGAAAATTTTAGTTTTAGAAACCCATCTATAAATGCTGCCGATAATATTGAGAGGACTCCTGGAGAACCAATAGATAGATCTGAAAGTAAAACAACACCAGTGTTAATTAAGAACATTCTTAATACTGGAGCGGTTTTATGTATAAAGAATAGTTATACAACAAATCCTTTCTATATTGGAAATACAAAGCCGATTGGATATACTGGTTATTGTGGAGGAATAGTAGGAAACGCTTATGCTCGATTCAGTAATGCGGATAATATTCAATCCAATAATACAAAGAATTTTGTATTGAAACTTATTAACAATGGCACCGCGTTAAGCTTTGATGGTTTAAGTTGGAAAGAGTCTGTTGATAAACTGGTAGATGTTGAAAAAAATAGTAAATTTGGTGGAAATAAAGTAGGTGGAATTGTAGGATTCTCTTGTAATGAGAATAAAATAAATTGGAATACGGATCATAGTTTATATGTCGATGCTGTTGTATTCGGCGAAGACTATGTTGGTGGTTTATTTGGAGATACGGGAGAAGAAAATAGACCATTTGCTTATGAAATGTATCCAATTAAGAGTAATGCTCAGTCATCAGGTATGATGGTATTGGGTAGTGATGTTGTTGGAGGCTTATATGGAAGACTTCCTCACGACATGATACTAACAAATAAAAAGTCCATCGCTACATCGTATACAGTAATTGGAAGATATGCTGTCGGCGGATATGTTGGTGTTCATGAATTCCCAGGCGGACGTGACCACGGAAGAATTAATGCATCTCTTGAACCCGTGAATAATGAGTTAGTAAGAGTATATGGAAGATGCTTTGTTGGTGGTGTTTTAGGATATTCTTCTTCTGTAGATATTGGTATTCCTGAAACAGGAAAGGCAATTAACATTGATAGAATTAGTGTCGGTGGAGACTACTTTGTTGGCGGTATTGCAGGCGGTTTATCTAACAATTCTGAAAATGGAAACAATATCAATTTTGTTAAACGTATAAATGTCGGTGACAATGTAGAGGTAAATGCAAGCTGTTTCGCAGGTGGAATAGCTGGCTTGTATAACGTGAATCCATATATAAATTGGATTTCATATAAGAGTTTTACAGATATAAAGAATACCAATAATGAGTGGGTTTATAAACTTGCTTCTGAGTCATGTGTATATGATGATGATGACGCACTATCACAGACTTATGATAATGTTGTTATAAAAGATTTGGGTGAAGAAAGTCCGTTTAAGAAGGATACGAGAGCAACTACTATTAAATTCGATGATTATGATAATGATCGTATCACTAATAAAGTAAATGTAACCTCTGAATTATTTGCTGGTGGTTTGTTTGGATTTGTTCCTAGCGGCCTTGATCTTACTGTAGAAGGCTTCGTTAATAATGGAAAGATAAAAGCAAATAATAGCATAGAATCTTCAGGTGTAAAATATTCTTATCTTGGAGGTGTTATAGGTAGGGTTCCTTCGGGGACGAAACTTATAAACTGTGCTAATCTCCAAACAGGACAGGAAAATTATAATTCAGTTGCAACATACTTGGGTGGTCTTACGGAAGTAAATGCTGGATTGATTTCAGGAAAGACTGATGATAATGGAACTGCATCAGCTGCAGATTATCTTGTTAATAAAACTAACTTTAATGATTATCAGTCTGGTGGAATAGCTGCATTTGCTGGAGAAAACAGTGGTACTATCCAGTATTGTACTAACAAAGCTAGTATATCATCTGATTCGGGATTATCTGGCGGAATAGCCGCAGTAAATAATGATGCAGGTATAATTAAATACTGCATAAATACAGGAACAATAGGCAAAGATACTACGCAGAAATCAGCAGGTATTGTTGCCACTCCTAGTGGAAGTGATACAATAAACTATTGCCGTAATTATGGAAAGATCAACGGTGTTTCAAGATATGGTATTGCAGCGGGAGTAGTTGGAAGTATTAGTAAAAATCTTGAGGCTAGTGGACTTACAGAGAATAGTCTGGCTCATGATCCTGTTGCTAATAATACATCTAGTACATTGACAAATAATTTCTATATTTCAGGTGCCGAGGAATCTTCAGGTTCATCTTCTGCACAACCGGTTTTGCCTAAAATCGAGAATTATGGAACTGTCTCATATACTGTAAGTGTTACTGGTGATACATATATTTCTCCTAATAGTTTATATGATCGAACAAGTGATACTCCAACCTCTAATAAGGTTCAGTTTTATCTAGGATATGGAAAGGGATTTGATTTCGTTTATGATATCAGTAGAGAAGATGGGGATGAGAATAATCGTGGCGTAAAAATGAAGGATTTTAATGTAGTATGGTTCCCATATGATACAGTGACAGATATAAGCTATAAGTATTCTATTATATATAAATATCTAGATTCTGATGGTAATGAAAAGACTACGACTGTTGATGGAATTACAACGTCTCTTTATGGTCAAAGTAGTAAGGTGGATTGTACTACAGCACCACAGGAGGGAGAAATCACACAAGTAATTCTTAGAATGGAATATGATGAAAAAATGGATGAACTTAATCATGGATCTGGTGGTACTAATGTTTTATATGGATATGTATATTGGACAGATACTAATGGCAAACATTTTATTATGAGAAATGGTGAAAACTTATCAGCAAACCAAGGTTATATAAGTTTTAATTCTAAAGTTTATGCCGGAAATTCACAAGAAATCAATGATGGAAGTAATTATTTTTGTGATAGATCCCCTAGTCCTAACTATAATGAAGATGGATGTTATAAAATGTATCTTAAAGATGATAAACCATATGATTATTCACGTGACATTAGTATTGAAGTGGAGAGTCCTTCTACTGGACTGGAGATGAATATGTTAAAAATATATTGGTATTATTGTGGCCATAATGTTGATAAATACTTTATGTATGACGTGAAATTAACATATTTGGATTCGGATGCGAATGAACAAACGGTTACATATCGAAGGAAATTTGATGGATTTAATCAGCCGGAATGGGGACAAGTTTCTACATATACGTTGTTCTATGATAAGATTGTTCCACTAGATTCAGATGGAAATATCGTTTATCCAACAAAAATAGATGTGATTATGAGTATACTAGATGAAGATGGCAATTTAATAGATGACTCAAGATTAAATAAAACATATTTTATTAGCGCCATTACTTGGATTGATAAAAATAATAAAGAAAGAAAAATTGAAAATTCAACCAACAAGTATAAATTAAATGATACCGATCCAAGAAGTTATGTGACTGTAAATACGGATGCTTACATTGATGGAAAACCTTATCTTGTAGGAGAAGGAAGTCAAACTGAAGCAAAAGATCATTGGTCTAAACAGTTATATGTAAAATCAGTTAGTGGTAGTTATAATCTTACTTATAAGAGAAATGGAGAGTTCAAGGACAATCTTATGACTACTGGATTGGACGCTGATTATAGCCAAAATATATATGATGGCGAAGCGAAATGTGGGGCATTTGATTCTTGGTTTATGAATCAGTTTATCGATAATCCTACGTACTTTGGGCCTGATCAAGGCGGAAGGTTTGTCGACGCGGGTAATTGATTACATTAAGGAAGTTTTATATGAAAATTAGAATTAAAAATAAAACTTCATATCGAAGCAATCGTGGTGCATCTTTATTGATGGCGATTATTCTTATCGGAATCATTTTGGTGTTTGCATTTTCACTTTTATTAGTTTCGTACACACTTTATGCATCTCAGAACAAGAAGGTTTCAAGCCTTCGTTGTTCTGAGGCTGCAAATACTCTTAGTGTTGCGTTAGAAGAGGAATTGCAGGATCCGGATGCATGTGATAATAGTGCATTGTGGAAGTATCTAAGGTGTAATCTGTTAAATGATTATGATACATGGCCATATTATGATCCGAAGGAGAGTACCGGTCATGGCAAGAAAGAAGCGTATAGGTATTTTGATCTTTATGCAAATACCAATTATAATGCGAAATATGGTGCGGTAGATGGCTTTCCTGGTAGTCTGATGCTTTGTATTTATTGGACACCAAGTGATGATACATTAAAAAATATGGGTTCTACTTCTTTTCTTGCAAAGACCATGTCTGAGAGGAATAATGCTAAACTTTATATTGAGATAATTGCAGAGTCAGGAAATCAAAGCTATACCGTTACTAATGAGTACTTAATAAATGTAAGTCCGTTGGATCTGACTAAAGAAGAAGATCTAAAGCTTAGTAAAAAGATAAAAAAGATCACGACCGATCAGTATAAGAGTGATGCAAGTACAGGTTGTATATATAATCCATATAAGTATGGAACAACTGAGAATAATACAATAGAGCTAGATTCGAATAATTATATTAATGTAAAAGAACGATGGGATATATCTTTTGTTTCTAGAAAATGAGGATTGTTTGATGAATTTTTGTAAGTTAAGAAAAAAACTTAAGTTAGATAATAAAGGCAATACAATGTTTGAGACTCTTGTTGCCTTTGTTGTGCTGGCTATCATACTTGCTATTGTTTATCAAATGATTGCATTTTGCGGTGAATTAAGAATGAAAGCTACAGATACTGATAAGGCTCTTACGGAGTTTAATCAAAATATGTATAAAAAGAATATTCCTGAAAGTATTATAGAAGTTAAAGATAGACATAATGAGGATGGTGTGGAAGGTCCTCAGTTTTATCTAAGGGTTAGTACTAAAACGGATATTTCAAACATGAAGGATGTAAGCACATATTCAAGTGGTGATGCTTATAGACTTAGGATGAATCAGTTGGCAGCGAAGTCATTACAACCGTCTGAGTCCATAAGAAATAGACTTGAAGCTGAAAAAGTAGTTACACCTAATGCACTGCAGTTTTATTTTAGAAAATAATTAATGATTGTTGGAGAATGCTATGTTTAAAATAAAGCATAACAACAGAATAGATAATAAAGGTACTACTCTCATCGAGATGCTAGTATGTTTTATGATGCTTGCAATTTTTCTTACAGCAGCGTTCTCGGTTATTACTCATATCTCAAAAATTTATTATCAAGTAAAGGGTGAAACATACGGCAAGCAGGTTTCTGATATACTTTTAACAAAGATACAGTCAGAGGTTGAGGGTGCCAAGACTGGAGAGGATGTTATTTATATTGATGGAGATACAAGTAAGACAGTAGGAACCTCAATGAAGTTCTATGATAAAACAAATACTCAGGTTGAATTATCTACGAACAATAACGTATTTCAGATAACATATTTTGGTTATAAGGATGAGACGGATCCGACAGGTAAAAGTGATAGAGTGACTAATATATGGAAGTTTGATAAAAATGTTTATAATAGTTTTTATATTAAGAACCTTACTTATGTGAAGGCTAGCACTATAGGTTCTGGAACTAATAAGTCATTGGCAGAGAGTTATGGCATTTCTGCTTCTGATGGGGAATATGGTGATGATGTTATGCTAGTTCTTCTGGAACTCGATAGTCATCATTATGGTAGCTACAAAACCTATAGATTCGTAAGAATGTACAACGTGGATCCTAATCCATCTGGCGGTGGAACGAATCCATAAACAAGTTATAAATGGGGAAGTAACTGAAAATCGAGACTATTTAAAAATGTGGGTGTGGTATGGACAATACAAAATCTAAATTCAACATAGTCAATACTGTCAAAATAATATTGATAGCTATTGGAATTCTTATGATTATTACAGCTTTGGCTGCGTTCATTAAATTGAAGGCAGGGGCCAGAGTTGCTCTTCGTGATGCAAAGGATGTCCAGATGGCACTCGAGACAACGGATGTCGAGATGTATGCCAGTGGCAAAACTATTTATAACCCCCAAAAAGCATATGGAATTGAAGATGGTGTAAAAGAGAAAGTTGAGGAGATAGCATTTGTTGAAGGCAAATACTATGTCACATCTTATAATTTGGCCAGTCGAGAGATAACCGGATTTAAATACCGTGTAGGTAATTACGTGGTTTATTATAATAAGAGTAATGACAAGGTAAAATGGGATGTGGATTACATTCTCCGTGTTTATACTTTCGAAGATAAGGATGAATAGACGTGTATTTGTGGCTTGAAGTAACAATTATAATAGCGAGGGTTTTGATAGAAACCATATTTTTTGCTATTGGAGCTAGCATCTTTTCTTTCTTAAATGTAGTCATATACAGACTGCCTAGGAAGATGCAATTTACACTCGGTAGTTCCATGTGCACCAGTTGTAAGCATAAGTTGGAGGCAAAAGATCTAATTCCTATTATTTCGTGGGTCAGCCTTAAAGGTAGATGCAGATATTGTGGGGAAAAGATTTCGGCCAGGTATACTATAGTAGAAGTGGTTGGCGGCATTTCTGCTGTTCTGTGTACTGTTTTAATTGGTATCAATCTATGGGCTCTGATGGCATTTATTATATCAGGGTTTGTAGTTGTAACAGGATACATTATATACGACAAGGTCAGGGGCAAGAATCCTGAAAAAGTCGAGTAGGTAACTTTTGGTTGACATAATCAGTGTTGCAACTTAAAATGATTATGGGAAAATGCATAATTGTGGGATGGAATGAGTTATGGCAGTAAGCTATAGGTACAGAGCTCAGAATACTGATGGTAAGATTATCACTGGTGAGCTTAAGGCCAACGATGAAGCGGAGCTTCACAGCAAACTGAAAAATGACGGTATGCTTCTTATGGAAGCAAAAGAAGTCACAAAGGGTAAATCGATTCACAGGAAGTTAAAGTATGACAGGGTTTCAGATTTTGCAAGAAACCTCGGAAAGCTTCTTGGGGCCGGCGTTACCCTTGTTCGTGCGCTTAGAATAATTTCAGAAGATGAATCAATACCTGAAAGAGAAAGAAAGATATATGCAGATATCCTTCGTCTCGTTCGTTCTGGTATGACTCTTTCTGATGCAATGGAAGAACAGGGTGGATGTTTTCCTGCGCTTTTCGTTAATATGATTCGAAGTGCAGAGAGTGGCGGTAACATGGATCAGACAGCCAGCAACATGGCTGAGTATTATAGTAAAGAGTACAGACTCCAGCAAAAGATAAAGAGTTCTACTACTTATCCAAAGATTCTTGGAGTTCTGATAGTAATAGTAGTAATCGTACTTATGGGATTTGTACTTCCACAGTTTGATTCGCTTTTCTCTATGATGGATGATCTTCCTGTTGCCACAAAGATACTTATGGCAATAAGTGATTTTGTATCACATAAATGGTATCTCCTTATATTCTTCGCAATCATTTTGTTTATGGCATATAAGGTTCTTGTATCCATCCCTGGAGTAAGATTGGTACTTGATAAATGGGAGATACATATTCCTAAGATAGGTAAGCTGAGAAAAATCATATATACAGCAAGATTCTCAAGAACACTTGCAAGTATGTACGGAGCAGGTATCCCTATCGTAACATGTCTTCAGATTGCTAAAACTACGATTGGTAATTCTTATATAGAAAGTCAGTTTGATAATCTTATTGCGGAGATAAGAGGTGGTAAGCCACTTTCAGATGGGCTTGCTGAAATAGATGGATTTGTTAAAAAGCTCTCATCATCAGTATCTGTCGGTGAGGAAACTGGAGCACTTGATCATATGCTTGTTTCTATCGCTGACCAGATGGATTACGATAGTGAGATTGCTATAGAAAAACTTGTTGCAATGGTTGAGCCAATAATGATCGTTGTTATGGCTGCAATAGTTGGATTCATTATGATTGCAGTTATCCAGCCTATTTACGGTTCTTATCAGTCAATTGCTAATCAGGGTAAATAAATGTGTTCTGATTACAGAATGCATTTGAAAGGAAAAAGTGTATGAGTGTAAGTGTTTATTTTTCAAACCAGATAGTGCAGATAGCTGTCGGCACCAGAGCTAAAAAGGGCTCGCTGAAGTCAGTTTATACCACTATGGCTCCAGAGGGCAGTATCATCAATGGTATTGTTATGGATGCCGATGCACTGGGGGCACACATTCAGAGATTTTGGGAGGCTAATAACATTCCAAAGAAGGATGTGTATCTGGTACTTAACAGTAACAAAATTGCAGGAAAGAATCTTGGCGTTCCAAATATGAATGGAAAGAAGACTCTTGAGTTTATTCTTAGAGAGTTTGCTGATATGCAGCGTGAGGACGAGGAAAATACCATAGCCTACACGCCTATTGGAGTCGACAAGAAAACTAAAGTAAGACAGCTTTATGCAGAAATGGCTCCAAAGGAGCAGCTGAGAGAATTCATGTCTATCTTTGCTAAGATGGGAATAGTGCTGAAAGGTATTATATCTAGTGAAGGTAGTATCATTGGATACGCTCAAATGACACTTGCAAAGAGATGCAGTACATTTATCCTTCAGATTATAAATGGTAACCTGGTGTCAAATGTCCTCTTCGTTGATGGAAAGTTCAGATACTTCAACTCGGTTCGTTGTTTCAATGAACCTGGTACGGCAGAGTATCTTGATGACCTGGCTCGTTCGCTGAATCAGTTAGAGCAGTTTATGAATGCTGAGAAGATTCAGTCACGAGTAGAGAGAATATATGTAGCAGGAACTGATAATAATAACCTTAACGCTTATGCTCAGGTTGTTAGAGAAAACGGTGTTGATGCTATGCCTGAGCTTGTTAATACAGGACTCAGTACTGATCCAAGACTTCTTCATGAGTCTCAGACGGCATTATTTGCAGTCAGTGGTCTTTTTGATCAGGGACCAGAAAGTAACTTCCTTACGCACTTCAGTCTTAAGGATGATTCAGCTGATAGGATGGATCCACAGATCAAGAAATATGTGGTTTCTGTAGTTACAACACTTGTTGTTATGCTGATTGCATTTGGTATAGCTCTTACAATGAGACTTATACGAGAAGGTAGATACGAGGATGCAAAGAATTATAATGACAGTCCTTCGGTTATGATGGAAGTTGCTTCTTATGATCAGGCTATCCAAGACAGAGATGCAATGCTTGCAAAGTATAATTCTATTAATACAGTAGTTGATACACTGGATTCTTATCCGGTTTGCACGGATGATGTTATCGATATTATAGAAGAAACAGCAAGAGGTTATGCAAAGATAGAAATCCTGAGTTTCAATGCGGAAGAGGGTAAGGTTACATTCTCTGCTAAGTCAGATAATGTTAATGATATTTACAAATACATAGATAAGCTTCTCGCCGAGGAGATATTTATGAATGTTGATCATACTGGTTACACCTATGATGAGTCTGAGAAGATGTATGATATCCACGTTGACTGTACACTTGCTGAATCCGTAGGCAGATCTGAGTAAAGGAGGTTTTTATGCAGACAAATATGACAGAACGCGATAAAAAACTCCTGGTTGGAATGCTTATTGGAGTAATAATAGTCGCTATAGGATATTGGGGAATTCTCCCACAGATTAAGGCTTATGTTAAGCTTAATGAGAAAATTGAAAAAGAAGTAAAAGAGAAGAAACTTAATGAAACAAAGCTTATGAATCTTGGCGCTATCCAGATTCAGGCTGAAGACTATGAGAAGAAGGTTGCAGAACGTAAGGGTGAGTTCTATCAGATGCTCAGCAGTTCAGAGATAGATAGAATGATGACTCAGCTTGCTGTAGGTAATAATCTTGATATTTATGATCTTGATTTCACAATGCCAACTGCACCAACTGAGAGACTTGCTTATAAGAATTCTCAGCTTTATCAGGATCAGCTTCTTGCCATCGCTAACTTTGAAGAAGGCGCTAGCATGACAACTGATGAAAGTGCTTCTGATGGTATTGGAGAAACTGCAAGTCTTAATGCTGATTCATCTAAGAGTGGTGATAGCAAGGAAACAGAGGCATCTATAAATGCGGATGTTTTCGGTGCTGAAGAGGGCGGATATCAGCCAAATACTGACATCTACGCTGTTCCTGTTTCAATGACAGTTGGCGGAGATTTGGCTGATCTTCAGAACTTCATTAATGAGATAATTGAAAGTGATAAGAGAGTGCTTCTTGTCAGCTACAACTGGGGTGAGTTCAGAGATGTTATTAGAAGAGATTCTGATGGGAATGTAATCAGCGAGACTCCTGATGAGACTTCTGATGAAACAGAAGGTGTTACAGCTGATGAAATTACAGATGAGACAGTTGAAATAGTTACTAAGAAATCACTTACAATTCATCTTGAGATTTATATGTGTGATACATCTGAAGTAGCATCTGATACAGATGCTGCTGAAGAATAGAAGAAGGTATGAAAAAGGAAATCTTACAATAGGGGACCTGAAATATGGAAATGAGATCAAATAAAAACATTCGAATAGGAGATGTCCTGAAAGAGTTTGGCTACGTTACTGAAGATGATATCGGAGCGGCTCTTGAATATACAAAGACTCATGAGGGTGTGCGTCTTGGTGGCGCTCTTATAGAGATGAATATCATCACAGAAAAGCAGATGCTTGAAGCTCTTGGACGCAGACTTCAGTATGATGTGGTTAATATTGCAGATTTGTCTGTTGATATAAATGCGGTCGAGGCTATTCCTCAGCCACTTGCTGAGAAGTATTGCATGATGGCTTACAGAGTAGAGGATGGAGTTCTTTATCTTCTGACAAATGATCCTCTGAACTTCTATGGCCTTGAGGATATTCGTCAGGTTACAGGAACTGACCTAAAGATAGAGCTTACAGAGAAACAGCCTCTTGAAAATGCTATCCAGTATTATTATTCGGAGGTATCTGCAAAGAAGGCGGCTGATAAAGCTGCTAAGTCAAACCTTGCTGAAGATGATATTATCGAAGTTAACGTTGAGGACGCAGATGATGATACACCTATCATCAACCTTCTGAATTCTCTGGTTGTTCGTGCATATAATTCAAATGTATCTGATATTCATATCGAACCATTTGAAAAGCATACTTCAGTTCGTATGCGTATGGACGGTGTTATTGTTGATTTCATGACACTTCCAAAGAACATTCATAATTCTCTGATTGCCCGTGTAAAGATCATTGGTGATCTGGATATCGCTGAGCGTCGTATTCCTCAGGATGGTCACTTTAAGACTAACGTTGAGGGTACTCCTATAAATGTCAGAGTTTCAGTTATACCAACTGTATTTGGCGAGAAAGCGGTTTTGAGACTTCTTGCTTCAGCTGCTACAATTGATCATAGTGGTACATTTGGTATGAATGAAAAGAATTATCAGATAGTAAGCCAGATGCTTCAATCACCAAATGGTATTGTATATGTAACTGGACCTACAGGTTCTGGTAAATCTACAACGCTTTATATGATTCTTTCTGAGCTGTCTCAGAGAGCGGTTAATATATCAACTATCGAGGACCCGGTTGAGAAGAACCTGCCAAAGCTTAACCAGATGCAGGTTAATAATACAGCGGGACTTACGTTTGAGATTGGTCTGAGAGCCCTGCTTCGTCAGGATCCAGATATAATCATGCTTGGTGAGACACGTGATGCGGAGACTGCATCTATCTCAGTTCGTGCAGCTATTACTGGTCACTTGGTTCTTTCAACACTTCATACAAATGATGCAGCTTCTTCTGTAACACGTTTGATCGATATGGGAATTGAATCTTACATGCTTGCCAACTCGTTGGTAGGTATCATTGCTCAAAGACTTGTCCGTAAGGTTTGTCCTGATTGTGGACAGTGGGGCGAGATGACACCTGAAGAGGCGAGAGTAGTTGGAAAGCCACTTCCAAGAGTTATGCATAAGGTTGGATGTAAGAAATGTAACGGTACAGGTTATCGTGGACGTATTTCTATACATGAGATTCTGCCGGTTGATAAGACAGTCCGTAAGATGATCACGGATGAAGAGTCAGCTGAGGATATTAAGGATTATGCAAGAAAGAACCTTGGAATGCTTACTCTGAAAGAGAGTTGTATGGAGCTTATAGAGTCAGGAATGACTACTGTTGAAGAGCTTGTAAAGGTTGCTTATTACGATTAATGATTTACTGTTTTATAGACATAAAAATGTGTAAAGTTTTGTGAAAAGTATGTGAAACAGGGACTTTTTTGAGGGTTTTTGCTTTATATTATTACAAAAATGTTAAAAAATGGGTAAATTTTGATGACTGTTAATGAATGTAAATGACCGAAAGTGACAGAAAACACACAATGGACACCCTAACTTGTACAAAGTGCACAATTAAATTTGTATACTATTGTTGATATGAGCGATTTATCGTCTGGGTTTACATAATTACTTGCAAAAACGTTTTTTCACTGATAAAATCAAGTTAACTTATTCATGAGAGAGTTGTGAGACGAGCGGTAGTCTCACAAATGAAAAATTATAATTTAAGGAGGACTTGACTTATGAAGAAGAATAATAACAAAGGTTTTACACTCGTTGAACTTATCGTTGTACTCGTTATCTTAGCTATCTTAGCAGCTATCCTTGTACCAGCACTTCTTGGTTACATTGATAAAGCTAGAGAAGGCCAGTATGCTGAAGAAGCTCATGCTATTCTTACTGCAGCACAGGCTTATAATACAGAGCAGTATGCAAAGAATGCTGCTCCAATGACAGTAAATACAGAGTATAGTACAGCTTCAGCTGATCCAATTAAATACATTAATACTATTGTTGATCCAACTGAGGTTACAAAGATTAAGATTACTGCATATAGTGGTTTAGGTTCAAATGCTTCACATAAGGCTTATACCATTAAGAGCGCCGAGGTTACATTTAAATCTGGTAGCAACGAAAAGGCAGGAAAAATGATATTTGATGGAACTAACTGGTCAATTGATCCAGCTGATCCTTTCTAAAGTAGATAATCATTATTGTTAATAAGAACCGTCGGGTTTTCCCGGCGGTTTTTATTTATTGTCTTTTCAATGTTTTACTTAAGTATATATTATGTTAAAATTGACATTATAAAAAAACATTTGGAGGAGATAATCCTTGAATAATAAAGATATTGAAAAAGTAAATAAATATAAGATAGTAATATTACTGTTTATTATATATTTAATAAGTGTTTTTCTGTATTTTATCATTGGTAGTTATGATAAAAATCTGGCTTTTATTCCTGATGAAAGACTATATATTCAGGCTTCTAAGGCATTAGCAAATAGATATGGATTATACTATAATGGGGTGAAAAGTTCTTTCCAAAAAATATTCTATTCTCTTATTATTAGTCCGGCATTTCTTGTTAAAAATCTTCATATTCAAATAAAACTTATTAATCTATTAGGTGTTATTTTTGGACTATCTTCTATATTTCCCATATATCTTATTAGCAGGAAATTAAATCTTGATAGAATTAAAAGTATTGTTATATGTTTATTTTACCTCACTTATCCGATTTTTTTAAATTCATTGACATTTATGAGTGAGACAGCTTTTCTTCCTCTGTGGTTGTGGAGTTTATTTTTAATTATGAATATACTGGAGACAGAAGAAATACAAGTTCTTATGCCTGTAATTCTTGGTGTAGTATCATATCTTTTGTATATGTGTAAAGAGGTTGGGGTTGTTGCTATTCCTGTTTTGTTTTTTACGAAAGCTATTTTCATAATTAAACAAAAAGAGAGTATTAAAGGATTAGTATCTTGTTTTATTTCCGCTGCTTCATTTCTTTTGCTATTTTTGTTGGGTAAGTTCCTTCTGTTTGATGGAAAATCATCTAATTACAGCTATGATGTTTCTTTACCAAATGCTCCTGAATCGAATGACAAAAATCCTATTTATTATTTACTTTATGCTTTTTTGTTTTACTTAGGATATATTATTCTTGTGAATTGTATATTCCCTATATTTATTAGAACAAAAGAAGAATGCTTGAATAAAAAAATTGTTATTTATTTGGAAGTGGCTGTTTTAGTACTCATTTGTATTGTAGTATATCGTATATCCCTTAATGAAGATTATGGGCTACTTTCTCCAAGACTTCATCTTAGATATTTTGAGCCGTTATTTATTCCGTATACAATTTGTTTTCTTGCTCGAGTTAATGAGATTGACCAAAAGGAAGTGTTTAATGGAAGATACGCAAAATTATCATTTGTAATATATTTGATTGTGTTATTTATTTTGCCTGGACTTAATCCGGGTGGCGAATTAGATGCTACATCAACAGCTTTGTTTCTTCTGCCTGAAAGAATTGCTACTCATTTCTTTTTGGGCAGTCCTAGAATGACCGTTTTTTTTAATTTGATAATGAAAATCATCATCATATTAATTGTTTTATTCGGGGTGAAGATATTGGAAAAGAACAGGAAGCATTTTTATGTTGTCTTTATGACGTTCTTGTTTATAACCAATATTGCAAGTTTTTTGATTAAGTATATTGAGTTAAAAAAAATGTATTATCTTCCTGAAAAATATGTTGATGAGATGCAGATTATTAATGATGGAGTTGATGATTTGCAAGGGAAAAAACTTATAGTTGTAAAAAACAATACTCGCTTAGCGGATATAACTGTCACTCTTTATGATATTAATGATACTGATTTATATTTATTAAATGAGGAGTATAATAAAGTAGATAAGATAATTACATTAAAAGCGGGTAATTCTGCAAGGAAAGTAAATATAGAAGATTATGATTATATAGTATATGATAATAACATATGGGAGGATGATGAAAGAGAGAGTATTCCTTCTGATAAAGTAGTGCTAAGTACCGATAACTTCTTTATATATGACAATAAATAATAGTTGAATAATGATATTTGTTTTTTGATAAGTTGTGGGGTGTTTTATGACAGATGCAAGATTGATGAAATTAAAAAATGAGATTAGGAATGAGTTTGAGAATCATATGATCCCTTTCTGGCTTGGTCTTAAAGATGAGGAGCATGGCGGATACTATGGTCTTGTTAATTTTGATCTAAGTCTTGATAAGAAGGCTGATAAGGGTTGTATAGTCAACAGCCGTATTCTTTGGTTTTTCTCAAGAGCTTATACAAAGTTCGGAGATGAGAAGTATCTTCATGCTGCGGAGCATGCATTTCATTATTTAATGGAAGCTTTTCTGGATGATGATGAGGGTGGCGTTTATTGGTCAGTTAATTTCGACGGTCATCCTGCGGATACAACTAAGCATACTTATTGTCAGGCATTTGCTATTTATGCCCTGGCCGCATATTATGAGGCAACTAAGGATAAAGATGCATTGGAATGTGCTTATGATCTTTATCATATTATAGAGGATAGATGTCGCGATAATGATGGCTATCTTGAGGCTTTTACAAGAGAGTTTGAGGTGGCTTCGAATGAGAAGCTTTCCGAGAATGGAGTAATGGCAACTCGTACTATGAATACGCTTCTTCATGTAATGGAAGCTTATACAGAGCTTTACAGGGTTGATGGTGATAAGCTTGTTAAGCGAAATATAATCGAGACTCTTAAGATTTTCAGAGAGAAGATGTTTGATGCTGAAAGAGGAAGACTTCTTGTTTTCTTTGATAAAGATTATAATTCACTTATTGATCTTTATAGTTATGGACATGATATTGAGTCTGCATGGTTGATAGACAGAACGGTTGACATAATATCAGGCTCGGCAAATGGTTCTTCGAGCGAAAAATCAGAATATGATATGTCTGATATCACATCGGTTCTTACTGAAAGCATTTATAAAGAAGCATTTAAAGAAGATGGAATACCAGCGGAAGCTGAAAATGGTGTGGTTCTCGAAACTCGCATTTGGTGGGTTCAGTGTGAAGCAATCCTTGGTTTTATGAATGCATATACCAGAATTAAGAATGTTTCAGAATCAGATAAAGGTTATTCAGATTATAAGAAGTTTGAAGAGGATTATAAGAATGCAGCTATCTCTATTTGGGAGTATACAAAGAAGAGTATAGTAGACAAGCGCCCAGGTTCAGAGTGGTATTCAGAGGTTCGTAAGGATGGTACTCCAATAGAAACAAAACCTATGGAGGACATTTGGAAATGTCCTTACCACAACGGCAGGATGTTCCTGGAAATGATGGATTACATAGAAGAGTAAAGTGGCTGACAAGCTTGATTATATTGATGAATAATGGTATTATGCCACTTGGTGCTAAACCAAAAAGTATTTATGAAGGAAAAACAAATGAGCGATTCAACAAACGTAACAAATGAACAGAAACCTGAGAGAAAGAAGGTTCTCCTGAGCGGTATTCAGCCAACAGGAACTTTCACTCTTGGAAATTATATAGGAGCTGTTAGAAACTGGGAGAAGCTTCAGGATGAATATGATTGCGCATATTTTATTGCAGACTTGCACAGTCTTACAGTTCGTCAGGAACCAGCAGATCTTAGAAAACATTCTAAGGAAGCATTTGCACTTCTTCTTGCATGTGGCATTGATCCAGAAAGAAGCCTTGCTTTTATTCAGAGTCATGTTCATACACATGCTGAGCTTGGATGGATTCTTTCCTGCTACACACAGTTTGGTGAGCTTTCCAGGATGACACAGTTCAAGGATAAGTCAGCACAGCATTCTGACAATGTAAATGCAGGCCTCTTTGATTATCCTGCTCTTATGGCAGCTGACATTTTGCTTTATCAGCCGGACTATGTTCCAACTGGTGCTGATCAGAAGCAGCATATTGAGCTTACAAGAACAATCGTAAATAGATTTAACAATCTTTATGGTGAGGTATTCCGTATGCCAGAACCATACATTCCTGAGGCAGGCGCAAAGATCATGTCACTTCAGGAGCCTACAAAGAAGATGTCAAAGTCTGATGAGAATCCAAATGCAACTATTTCAATTCTCGATAATCCAGATGTGATAATGGCTAAGTTCAAGAGAGCTGTTACAGATAGCGAGACTGAGGTTGTCTTCAGAGAAGGTAAGGATGGAATTAATAACCTGATGACTATCTACTCTGTATTTACTGGTGAGACATTTGACCAGATACAGAAGGATTTTGAAGGTAAGGGCTATGGAGATTTCAAGAAGGCTGTAGGAACAGTTGTTGTTGATGCTCTCACTCCTGTAAGAGAAGAGTTTAACAGACTTCTTAAGGATAAGAAGTATCTTGAGGAATGCTACAAGAAGGGTGCTGAGACTGCTACTTACATTTCAAATAAGACTCTTTCAAAAGTTAAGAAAAAGGTTGGTCTTATAGTTTAGTTTTTTAAGAGATATAGTACAAAGCGTAAAATAGGAAAAAACACTTGATTTATAAATATCTCTGTGATAGTATAGGTGCGTTGCTGGTGTGCAATCTAGGTTTGGGCCCTTGGGGTTCCAGATGGTGTTGTACATACGTTACATAGAAAAGGAGAAATACTATGAGAGAGGGAATACATCCAGATTATTATCAGGCAAAGGTTGTATGCAACTGTGGAAATGAGTTCGTAACAGGCTCAACAAAAGAAGATATCCACGTTGAAATCTGCTCAAAGTGCCATTCATTCTATACAGGTCAGCAGAAGGCTATCAAGGCTCGTGGACGTATAGATAAGTTCAACAAGAAGTATGGCGTACAGGCAGATAATTAGATAAACTAAGATAAGGTGACAATAGGACAGTTCCGATTGTCACCTTTTTGAGATAGCTAAGAAGTAGCGATTTTGAAAAGGTGATAATCAGAGCTGTCCTATTTTTATAACCTGCTATTATAACTAGGAAGAGATATGAAACGTGTAAATATTGGCGGTCAGGCTGTTCTTGAGGGCGTTATGATGAAAGGCCCTAAGTCCTATGCATTGGCTGTAAGAAAACCGGATAATGAAATAGAAGTTAAAGTGACGGAATATAAGTCCTTTGGTGAGAAACATAAAGGTTTTAGTATTCCTATTCTTCGAGGCGTAGTTAATTTCATTGAGTCTCTTTATATTGGAATGAAGACTTTGATGGATTCTTCTGAATACTTTGAAGAAGAGGAAGCTACTAATGAAAAAACCAAGGCTGAAGAAACTAAGGCGGAAACAGTAGCTGGCAAGGATGAAAAGAAGGATAGCAGCAACACTGCTTACCTTGTAGGTACTCTTGCGGTTTCGCTCATTATTGCTATTGGAGTATTTATGCTCCTGCCTGCATTTCTCGCTAACTTCTTATATAAGGTCATTGATAATGATTTTGTTGTTAATCTGGCAGAGGGTCTTCTGAGACTTGCTATCTTCCTAGGTTATGTTGCGCTCATCGCACAGATGGAGGATATTAAACGTACCTTCATGTATCACGGTGCGGAGCATAAGTCCATTAATTGCATGGAAGCGGGAATGGACCTGACGGTAGAAAATGTTCGCAAGGCTTCACGTTTCCATAAACGTTGTGGAACAAGCTTTGTGTTTATAGTAATGTTTATTAGTATTTTCGTATTCATGTTTGTACGTACGGACGTAATGTGGCTGAGACTGGTTTCTCGTGTTGCACTAATTCCCGTGATAGCAGGCATTTCATATGAGTTCATCCGTTATGCTGGAAAGCATCAAAATGCATGCTCCAACATTCTTAGCGCTCCAGGCCTCTGGGTTCAGAAGCTCACTACTAAGGAGCCTGATGACGATATGATTGAAGTTGCTATCAAATCGGTGGAAGGCGTTATTGACTGGCATGAATATGTAGAATGTGTAAAGAACGATAGTTTTGAAAAATAGCAAAGTGGTAAAGCTATGACAAAAGATGAAAAAACTATAGGTGCGCTTTTGGAGCGAGGAAGCAAAATCCTCCAGGACGCATTTATCGAAAATAATAAAGCAGAAGCAAGGCATTTGATGTCCATTTATCTGGATGAGGATCTGGCCAGTATTTATTCGAGGCTGGATGATGAGCTGGATGACTTTACAGCCATGCGTTATATGAAGGCTATCAAGAAGAGGGCCTCACATTATCCGCTTCAGTATATAACCGGCTTCACTTATTTTCTAGATTGGGAATTTGAGTGCAGGGAAAATGTCCTCATACCTAGATTTGATACTGAGAACTTAGTTCTTCATGCGATTGAGCTTTCTCTTGATAGGGATATGAAGGTGATGGATATGTGCACGGGTTCGGGCTGTATTGGTATATCCTTCAGTCTTTTGAGACAGCGTAAAGGCTACAATGATAAGGTGACATTAGTGGATATTTCTGACGATGCCATTTCCCTTGCGAGAACAAATGCTGAAAAACTAAATGCAGGCGATAACATTTCTATTGTAAAGAGCGACCTTTTTAGTGCTCTTGAGGATGGAAGTGGAAAGCCACTTGAGAAGTTCGATATGATACTCTGCAATCCGCCTTACATCAGATCAAAGGATATTAATAATCTGATGAAGGATGTCAGGGATTATGAGCCAAGGCTTGCGCTGGATGGTTCGCCTGACGGGCTGGCATTTTACAGAAGAGTTGTTGACAGGGCAAATGACTTCCTTACTGAAGAGGGAAGTATTGTATTTGAAATAGGATGCGAGCAATATATGGACGTTGCTGATCTTTTAAGAGAGGCAGGGTTTGAACATATAACAAGACTTAGAGATATGAGCGGGTTGGACCGTGTTGTTTCTGGAAGGCGATAAGCCACTTGTGAAAGGAGAAAGAAATGTTTGATAAGTTAGACGAGTTAGTAGAAAAGCTGGAGCAGATCATGAAGGATCTTTCAGATCCTGATGTTGTAAATGATCAGGCTAGATTTAGAAAGCTGATGAAGGAGCAGAGTGACCTGACTCCTATCGTTGAAAAATATAAAGAATATAAGCAGGCTAAGCAGGATGAAGAGGACAGCCTTATGATTCTGGATGAAGAGTCTGATGAAGAGATGAAGGAGCTTGCAAAGGAAGAGCTTTCTGAAGCTAAGAAGGCGATAGAAAGATGCGAGCAGGAGCTTAAGATACTTCTTCTTCCTAAGGATGCAAATGACGATAAGAACGTTGTTGTCGAAATCAGAGCCGGTGTAGGTGGTGATGAGGCAGCACTCTTTGCGGGAGAGCTTTATCGTATGTATCAGCACTATGCAGAGAAGAAGAGATGGCAGACGGAGCTTATTTCTATAGATGATACTGGTATTGGTGGAATTAAAGATGTTAACTTCCTTATCAAGGGTAAGGGAGCTTATTCAAAGCTTAAATACGAGAGTGGAGTGCACAGAGTTCAGCGTGTACCTGAGACAGAGTCAGGTGGACGTATTCATACTTCTGCAGCTTCTGTAGCTATCATGCCTGAGGCAGAAGAAGTGGACGTTGAGATTAACGAGAAGGATATTCGTATTGATGTTATGCGTGCTTCCGGAAATGGTGGTCAGTGCGTAAATACAACTGACTCAGCTGTTCGTCTTACTCACTATCCAACAGGAATAGTAATCTACAGCCAGACAGAAAAGTCACAGATTCAGAACAAGGCGAAGGCATTTGCTTTGCTTCGTACTAAGCTGTATGACCTGGAGATGCAGAAGGCTCATGATGCTGAGTCTGCTGCCAGACGTAGTCAGATTGGTTCAGGTGACAGATCTGAGAAGGTTCGTACTTATAACTTCCCTCAGAGCCGTGTTACAGACCACAGAATCAAGCTTACATCTTACAGATTAAATGAGACCTTAAATGGTGACCTTGATGAGTTTATAGACGCGCTTACAGCTGCAGATCAGGCTGCTAAGCTTGCAAGTATGGAAGGCGAAGAGTAAAAGGTTTTAGATGTCTTTTTCATATTATTCGCCTTGTAAATATACTATAAAAGTAATATAATAATATACAGTTTTTTATATCAAATACTTGTCTTTTGGACAAGTAGTGGGAGGGTTTTATGTTTTGTAATATGTGCGGTACTAATGTACCAGATAACGCCGACTTCTGTCCTAATTGTGGAGCAGATCTCAGAGCGTTCAAACAAGAGATACCAAGTGAACCAGCAACAGCTGTACCAGAGGCTGCACCAGTAGCTCCTGAGGTTCCAGAGGCTGCACCAGTTGAGCCACAGCTTAGTTCTGCTGAGACTTCACCTATGATGGATATTCCAATTGCTGAAGCACCAGATGATGCAGAGGCAGATACAACAGTTCTTACAGCTGATATGTCAGGTCCGTTAACAATGGAAGATGCACCTCAGACTGAAGGTTTCTCAAGTGTTCAGGAGCCAGAGGTAAGACAGCATCAGCCACAGGTTCCAGAGGGCAAGGTTGTTACACCAGCTCCTGTTACAGGTTCATCTATTTTATCTGATGAAAGCGTAGCTCCAGTTGGTCCTGCACCAGTTCCAACACCAGAACCTGGACCAGCACCTGCACCACAGGCTGCAGCGCCAGCTCCAAATCCAGCAGCGCCAGCACCTGCTCCTCAGCCTGTTGCACAGCAAAATCCATATCAGGCAAATGCATATGGACAGCCACAGCCAGGACAGCAGGGCGTAACAGTTATTAATCAGATGGCACCTGCAGGTGTACCTGAAGAGTTTACTCCAATTTCACCATGGGGTTACGTTGGATATTCACTTCTCTTCACATGTATTCCACTTGTAAGTCTTATCCTTTTATTCGTATTTGCATTTGGGGCTACTAAGAATATCAATGTTAAAAACTTTGCTAAGTCATATCTGCTTATCTATTTGATCACAATCATTATCTGGATTGTTATCCTTATAATTTCTGCAATTACAGGAGCTGCAATTCTTAGTGGATTAGATTGATCTGATTAAATAAGATAAATTCTAAGTAATCAAAAATGTGACAAAGTGCAATTAGCACTTTGCCACATTTTTTTTATTTATATTATGATTGTAATTAGATGAGCTTATTGATACTTTAAAGAGAATCGACAAATCTCATAAAAGCAAGCTCGCCTTCAGTAGTTCTCTTGTAAACTCCAGCATCTTCAAGAACTCCGGAGAATACAAAACCTATCTCGTTCTTGATGATATTATGTAAACCATCGGCTATTTCTTCTTTACTTCCCTCAGGCAGCTTTGTGACGATAGCAGTAGTGCTATTATCTGTCTTTATTTCGTAACCATATTTTGGAAGTAGGTTCATAGCCCATTCAATGTGGCTTACAAGACTCTCATCTGAATAAAGGTTTGTTCCATTTAGAATAGCTTCCTGAAGAGATGCCATTTCCTTTTTCAGTCTTGCAGGAAGAACAGCCAGTCCCATAACTTCTATCAGTCCAATATTTTCTTTCTTTATATGGTGATACTCAGCATGTGGATGATAAACACCAAGAGGATTTTCATCCGTTGTTATATTGTTTCTAAGTACCAGATCAAGCTCGAATACATCCTTCGATGCATCAAACTTATTATTTGGATTTCCTGCCTGTCTTATTCGTGCGATAGGAGTGATAGTATTGTGAGGCTCACCGCCAGTTTCGGCAAAGATAAATGCATCCTTATCGGTGTATTTTCTCCAGCTTCCAAGTATGTGATCTGCCAGCTCCACAATTCTGTTAATGTCATCTCCCTGAAGTCTTATGGTTGACATTGGCCATTTGATTATTCCTGCTTTTACATCGTCATATCCATTTACTGAAAATTCCTTTTCGTAAGGAGCTCTTACCATTGGGAATTCGTATCCGCCTCCCTGGAAATGATCATGGGAGAGGATGGAGCCACCAACAATTGGAAGGTCGGCATTTGATCCTGCGGTATAGTGTGGAAACATCTCGACGAAGGAAAGAAGCTTTTTCATTGTAGATTTATTTATCTTCATTGGAATGTGCTTCTTATTAAATATAATGCAATGCTCATTGTAATAAACATATGGGCTGTATTGCAGGAAGTATTCTTCACCATCCAGATTTATTGGAATGATCCTGTGGTTCTGCCTGGCAGGATGTGAAAAGTGTCCGGCATAGCCTTCATTTTCCATACACAGCAGACACGCTGGATAACCTGATTTTTTAGCCTTTCCTGCTGCAGCAATATCACGTGGATCTTTCTCAGGTTTTGAAAGATTAATAGTGATATCCAGATCACCAAATTCAGTAGATGTAATCCACTTCTCATCCTTTGCAATTCTATCAACGCGGATGTAGTTTGTTGCCTTACTAAAGCCGTAATAATACTCAGTAGCCTTTTTCGCGTTTTCTTTTTTTGCGTCAGTAGAATTTGAACCGTTGTCACCGTTTAATAGTTTGTTAAACTTAGTACGGACAACTGAAGGTGGAGGAGTGATGAGTCCCATGATCTTTGTATCAAAAAGATCGCGGTATGTAATTGTATCGTTCTCCATAATGCCATTTTCCACGGCATAGTCCATCATGTCTTCTAAGATAAAATACAGTTCTCTTGTGTTTTGTTCATTGTCATCCTGTTGGTTGACATTCTGTGTATCAGAAATATTATCTAATTTATATTCATCAATCTGGAATAGTTCTAAAAGCTTATTAGTTGTATAGACCTCGTCAGCTTTATCTATCAATCCTTTATTTTTACCGTATGAAACCAGTTCAAATATTAAAGAGCATATATCTTTCATAGTTATCTCCTTAGTTTACATAATACAAAACAAGGAATCATTTAAATAACCAGGATTCCACCATATTTTCTTATCTTCAAAACTGCACATGCTCCTTCTCCAAATACAGCGTCCAGAGCATTTTTATATTCTTTAACTTTTTCATTTTTAACGAATGCCTGAATGGTTCCAGCAAATCCACCACCATGAACTCTTGAGACACCGCCATCTTCCTCGAGTACATTTTCGCTGATGCAAAGAGCAATGGAAACATTCTGGTGTTCTATATCACGATTTGTATAAACGTTCTGAAGGAACTTGAATGAAGAATCACCAGATGCCTTTACGTTCTTCAGGAATGTACTAAAGTCATTACTCTTAAGAGCAGTAGCTTCATTGACAACTCGGTGGTTCTCCTCATAGAAGTGGAGAGCACGGAGTACAGCTCGGTCTCCCAGCTTTTCGCGTAGTTCCGGAATAGCAGCAACAACTTCTTCTTCAGGAACTTCTATGAGAACCTCTTTTCCGAAATGTGCTGCTACAGATTTCATTTCACTTGGAACAGCAGCGTAGTCAGGCGTCAGGTCAGCGTGGCTGCCTTTTGTATCTGTGATGCAAAGGCTGTAACCAACTGCATCCATATCAAGCTCAATTCTTTCTATTACAGGATCGCTTGGATCCTTGAAATCGATATGACATAGACTTCCGACAGAACATGCCATCTGGTCCATAAGTCCGCATGGCTTTCCGAAGTATTTATTCTCAGCGAACTGGCCGATGATTGCTATGGTGACTGCATCTATCTTCATATCATTATATAGGCCGGAAATGATATTACCGATCACGGTTTCAAATGCAGCCGAAGAGGAAAGACCGGAACCGCCAAGTACGTCGCTTGTGATGTATGCATTGAAGCTTCCTATATTAAAGCCTCTATCCTGACAGCCTTTAAGAACACCCTTAATAAGTGCGAGAGTTGTTCCTTCTTCTTCGTCCTTCTTTTCAATGTCATCCAAAGAAAATGTAATCATGTCATATCCTTCAGATTTGATATTAACTACTCTGGAATCGTTCTTCGATACAACAGCTATTGCATCATCATTAATAGAAGCTGCAAGAACCTGACCGTGTTGATGGTCGGTATGATTTCCGCCTACCTCAGTACGACCAGGTGCGCTGATGATATTTACTTCAGCTTCGCCATATAAATCTACAAAGCTTTTTACCGCCTGAATATATCTTTCTTTCTGATATGGAATCTTGCTTTTATCCATATAAATATCAAGCAGTTTATCCCCAAGATTACCCTCATTAATGTAACTTATTAGTTCGTTAGTTTTCATATTAATTTACCCCATAAATAAATTTTTGAAACTATTATAATAATATCATATTTTAGGGCACTTTTGTTGCTCTTTATTTGGTATAATGGGTGTAAATAATGGGGGATTCAAATGGAGGATTTACATATGGCAGGTGTTGATGGAAAAAATGAAAGTGCAATGAAACTTAAGGAACGTCAGAAGGCGCTCAAGGATATTCTGACAGATGCAGAGGTTATGGGTAAGCTTGCAGATTCAAAGACTCCTCCTAAGGAGAGAGAACAGCTGGAGAGAAGAATCACAAATGCGCTGGCTGATACAGTGACTGCGGAAATCATTAAGCGAAATGGGTCCTTACCTAATAATGCATTTGCAATAGAGTTTAGCAGAAGGATGGCAAGTCAGCCAAGCTTTAGAAGTGTGACGAAGCCTGTGCTTCAGAGTGTCTATAATGATTATTCAAAATATCAGAAGAATCCTGAGGCTGGATACTGGGGACCTGAGGCTGTTAATAAGATGGTGGAGAATGGAACCTTCCTGGTTGCAGCTAATGAAGATCAAAAGATTTTTCAAAGTATGAGTGATGATACTATTAAAGAACGGATTGAGCAGGGAATTGATACTCCGGGAGCTAATAGATGCAAAGCCAGATATAATGAATTAAAGAAAGAAGTCATTAGAGAACATCAGATAGAAGCTGAGAAAGCGAGGGCTTTAGAGGGTGCAAATCCAGTGTTAAAACCTGACTATCCGGTATAGGTGTAAAATTTAATAAAAAAAATATAATTTTGATATTGACTTTGATAAATCATAGTAGTACTATATAAAAGCTGTCGCTAAACGAGACATACACGAAGGACATAAACGCGAGAGCTTTTATATTCCCCTTGAGGGAATATAAAACTTGAACTTTAACAACAGAATAATGATGACAACCCCGAAAATTCTTTTAAATAATTTTCGGAACTGAACGAAACAAAACCTAACAGTAAGTTTTGGAACGGTAA
>CACYKH010000015.1:40728-41139 GCA_902774915.1 uncultured Lachnospiraceae bacterium
AAACTTTTTTTGAGAGTTTGATCCTGGCTCAGGATAAACGCTGGCGGCGTGCTTAACACATGCAAGTCGAACGGAGTGGTTCTCCCGAAGACCTGAAGAGCTTGCTCAGATGGAATTCATTTGAATCACTTAGTGGCGGACGGGTGAGTAACGCGTGGGTAACCTGCCTCACACTGGGGGATAGCAGTTGGAAACGACTGATAATACCGCATAAGCGCACAGTATCGCATGATACAGTGTGAAAAACTCCGGTGGTGTGAGATGGACCCGCGTCTGATTAGCTAGTTGGTGAGGTAACGGCCCACCAAGGCAACGATCAGTAGCCGGCCTGAGAGGGTGTACGGCCACATTGGGACTGAGACACGGCCCAAACTCCTACGGGAGGCAGCAGTGGGGAATATTGGACAATGG
>CACYKH010000016.1 GCA_902774915.1 uncultured Lachnospiraceae bacterium
GCGCCTTAATAAATATATCAGATAGATATTGAATTACCCAGTAGAACCTGGGAGAAAGGAAAAAATCCAAGCATTAACTGATAATTGGATTATACGTGATAAAAATGAGTAGATTAAAAGAACTAAGGAAGTACGTGAATTCTATACTTTATAAGATGGAAGATGAGGATAAAAGAACTTCTGCAATAATACATTTAAATGGTGTGGCTCTTGCGGCTACTATGCTGGCTAAGAAGAGAGGTTTTGATCCAGAGATTGCAGCCATGGCTGGAGTGCTTCATGATTTACATGCCTATAAAACTGGTTCATATGACGAACATGAACATAAAGGGGCTGAACTTGCTCGTGAGATATTAGATGAGTTGGAACTTACAAGTGCTGAAGAAACGGATATGATTTGTTCTGCTATCTATCATCATGGAGATAAACTGGTTGTAGATGGCGATTTTGATGAGCTTATAAAGGATGCGGATGTCATTTCCCATACTCTTAATGATCCAACTAAGGATATTAAAGATAAAGAGAAGGTTAGGTTTGAGAATCTATGTATAGAATTTGGGATGATGTTATAAAGGGTGTGTTATTTCGATGGGATTATTTGCAGATACCGAGGTCGTGATTCTTAAGGAATCCTCTGATTCAAAAGAATATTTAGATAAACTTCAACAATTAAGAACTGGTTTGCAGGATAATACAAAAGCTGCCGATGTCATTGATAAAGAAATTGCCATCACAGAAGCTGGTATATATGGCGAGGATAGTGTTCTTTACGAGCTCAAAAATAGTGGGATGAATCTTGTGGTTATTCGAGATTTATACATTGAAACAGAAGATGGAAGAGTAGCACAGATAGATTATTTTGTGATTACTCCTTATGTTAATGTTTTTATTGAGTGTAAGAATCTTTTTGGTGATATTCAAATTAATAATAAGGGTGACTTTATAAGGTGCTTTGAGTATAAGGGCAAGAAGTATAAGGAAGGCATTTATAGCCCTATTACTCAAAATGAGCGACATCTTACTGTATATAGAGATTGTAGAAAAGCTGACAAGAATCTTGCATCTAAAATTATATTTGAAAAGTATTTTGATACATTTAACAAGTCGGTTGTTGTATTAGCAAATCCTAAGACTATATTAGATGATAAATATGCAAAAAAAGAGATTAAGGATCAAGTTATAAGGTGTGATCAACTTATTACATATCTTAAGAACCTTAAATCTGATACTAAATCTAGTTTGAAAGAAATGAAAACGCTTGGCGAGAAAGTCCTTTCTATGAATATAGAAGATAGGAAAGATTATCTTGAAAAATTTGAAAAACTTGTTGCAGAATCAAGTACTATTAAAAATGATACTAATTCTGATGATTTGATTTGCCCTCGTTGTGGAAACAAACTGATTCTAAGGACTGCAAAGAAGGGTGCTAATGCCGGAAATCAGTTTTATGGATGTAGTACATATCCTAAATGTAAGTATATAAGGAATATTAATAAATAATGAGTATATTGATCAAAGACACAACTAAAGAGGAACGTGAGCGTATAGTAGCGGAATCCCTCGGAAATATAAGTGGTTCTTGTGATGGCTGTGCTTCTGGACTTGCGGACATGTACCAGGATTATATTGACGGTAAGAAGGAAATACGCGAGATAAATATGGAGTTTAGAGCGCATTATGAATCTGGCGCTGATGGACCTGAGAAAGTTGAATGTGGAGAAGGTCGTACTTTTACGTAGAAATAAGATGATGAATTTATTGATTAAATCTGGAAACTAATGGGCAAGATATCATGTTTAACGAATTTTTAGAAAAAACTGAAAGAATTACGTATAAGATAGCTACCCCTGATGACATGGAACTCTTAATGAGCAGTCGTCTTGAAATGCTTAAGGTAGTAAATAATTTGGATTATAAGTATGAATATAGTGATGAGATAGTAAAGAATATCAGAGAATATTTTGAAAAAGGGGATCACACAACGGTTCTTGCTATGGATGGAAAGAGAGTTATTGGCTGTGCATCAATCTGCTACATGTACATTATGCCGACTTTTGATCATCCGACTGGTAAACGTGCTCATCTCATGAATGTTTATACCATGAAAGAATGGCAGAGACAGGGTATTGCGAGGAAAATGGTATCGATTCTCATAGACGAGGCCTGGAAACGCGGTGTTACTGAAATCAGTCTTGATGCTACAGAGGAAGGACGTCCATTATATGAAAAACTTGGTTTTACCGAGTCAACAGAAGGGATGGTTCTTGTAAACAACTAATAAATGGAGCAATGATGAGACATGAAAGTATATAGTGGTATAGATAGAATTCCAACTGGAAGATCTAACGATATTATTACTGAAGGATGCATGGTACTTGAAGGTGGTGGATGGAAAGGATTATACACTCTTGGAGTACTTGATGCATTTATGGAAAATGGAATAAACATGAGAAGTACTGTCGGTATATCTGCCGGAGCGCTTTCTGCTATAGGCTATGTATCTGGGCAGATTGGCTGGGGTGCAAGGATAGACCTGACTTACAGACATGATAAGGAATATGTTGGACTTGGTGCTGTATTAAAAGATCACGGAGTTACAGGATTTTCTTATCTTTATAATGATATAGTTGATGGAATGCCACTGGATAAGAAAAGGCTTATGGATCCTTCTAGAAAGCTTGCTGTAGGCGTTACGAACATGATTACTGGTGAAACTGAATATATGGAAAAGGGTAAATGTAACTTGTCAGCAGCTGTTAGAGCATCAGCGACGGTGCCTTTTGTTTCACGTCCTGTTGTAATTAAAGGTGTTCCTTACCTTGATGGTGGATGTTCTACTAAGATTCCATATCCATATGCTCTTAAAGAAGGTGCTGAGAAGATAATAGTTGTTAAGACAAGAGAATGGTCATTTAGAAGAGATACGACTCCTAATAAGGTTGCTATGACTATGTATCGTAGATATCCTGAGTTTGTGAATAGCATTAATAAAGCAAACGATGAATTCAATAAGATGACCGATTCTTTATTTAAACTGCATAATGAGGGTAAGGTTTTTGTTATTGCTCCTTCTAAGCCGGTTGAAGTAACAAGATTTGAAGGCGATATGGAAAAACTTGGTGATCTTTACTGGCTTGGCTACAATGATGCAAATCAGAATATAGATAAGATTAAAGAATACTTAGGAAGTAAGTAGCTTGAATGGTGAAATTAAGATAATTAAAACTCGCAGGAAAACGATTTCTGTGTCAGTAGAGAATTCTGATACTGTGATAGTTAGGGCTCCTAATAAGGTTTCTAAGAAGTTTATATATAAGTTTCTGGAGAAGCATGCTGACTGGATTGAAAAGCAGAAAGCGGCGGCCAAAGTTCGGGAGGCAGAGCTTGGTCAGATTAGAAAACTTACTCAGTTAGAACTTGAGGAACTTGGGGATAAAGCTTGTGAGGTTTTTAAGAATAAAGTTGAGTTTTATGCGCCTATTGTTGGGGTTACCTATGGAAGGATTACTATAAGGAACCAGAAGACTTTGTGGGGCAGTTGTTCTAAGAAGGATAATTTGAACTTCAATGTGGCGCTTATGAGGGCTCCGATTGAGGTTCTTGATTATGTTGTGGTTCATGAGCTTTGTCATAGACTGCATGCCAACCATTCTAAAGCGTTCTGGAAGGAAGTTGAGAGAGTCCTGCCTGATTATAAAGTGCAGGAGAAGTGGTTGAAGGATAATGGACAGAGGTTAATGGCGGAGACGCAAGGTGGGTGAATCGATACTTTGGTCCTTTTTATGATACATACATGAACTTATTATTATATATTATATATTTATGAAGGATTGATATTTAAGATACATAAAAGGGGAGTGTGACCTTTATGGGAATAAGATTTAGAAAATCTGTAAAGATATGTAAAGGTGTACGTGTTAATTTTTCAAAATCAGGAGCTAGTATTTCTTTGGGAGGAAGAGGTCACCGTGTGACTACCGGAAAAAGAGGGACTAGAGCCACTTTTGGTATACCTGGAACAGGTTTATCATATAGTACTAAAATAGGGGGAACTAGTCATAAGCATACATCTAGCTCAAGAAAACATCACAGCACAAGTAATAAGCCCAATTATCGTACAAATAAAAGTTCTAATACATCTGGCTCCTGGGTTAATGGTAAATGGAATCCTCCAAATCAAACTCCTGTTCAAAATGAATTGGAAATTCATATGAATGATAAGGGCCAGATATCATTTTATGATGCTACAGGAAGAGAAATTACTGATCCGAGCTTGATTAGGAAGATAAAACAGACTCCGCAGTATATTCTTCAAAAACAACAACTTGAAGAACAACGTCGTGAAAAAATAGATGAAATAATAAAGTCTTCTGAAGAGGAAAATGAAAAATTCATTAATATTTATAAATTATCTTCAGTTGTAGATTCAAAAGAAGATTTTGAGTATAGATATAATGCTTTAAAACCTAATGTTTATGTTCCAGCACAGTTTATGCTTCCTATGCCTACTGAACAAAGTGTAAAGGAATTGTTGTTTCAAGAAGCTCAAAACACTATTACCGGTTCTATATTTACTGTAAATAAACAGCGAAAACAATATGTAGAAGATAATTTTCAAAGAAGATTTGATTTTTTAATGTCAGATTGGGAAACAAAAAGGAAGAATTTTTTGCAGTTTCAGGAACAAAAAAGAATTGAGGCTGAAAAGTATTATCAAGAGGAGTATGAAAGTCAAAAAGAGTTTTTACAATATTTAATTAATGGAGATGATGAAGAAGTATCAGAGGTGTTTGATTCTTGGATTGAATCTTGTGAGCTTCCAGTTGAAATTAATATTAATTATGATTGGAATAATCCAAATAAAGTGATGATGTTAGATGTGGATCTTCCTGAAATTGAAGATATTTCTGAAACTAAAATGATTAAAACTGATGCAGGAAATCTTAAAGAAAAGAAGAAAACACAAGCTGAATTAAGGAATGAATATGCAATTTTAGTTTTTGGATTAGCAATGTTTATTTCATCAAATGTTTTTAATGTTTCTCCAGCAATAGAGAAAGTATTAATTTCTGGATATACTCAACGAAGAAATAAAGATGGTGAAATTAATGATGATTATATATATTCCATTAAATTTACTAGGAACATGTTTGAAAAGAAAAATGTAGCTTTAATGGATCCAAGAACTTTTTGTATGACGGCAGAAAATAGATGTAATATGACAAGCACTTCGCTTTTTAAAGTGATTAAGCCTTATGATTCATTTGAGTAAATAGAATGGAAGAATTCGATGAGAAAGAAGATTTATTATATTATTGAAAAAGCAGAAGATAATAACTCCTTTAGTAGAGTATATGATTGCTCAATGTTGATTGTGATTTTTATTAGTTTGATTCCGCTTTTCTTCAAAAACGATAATTTTGCTTTTGTAATTATAGATAAAGTTACAGTATCTATATTTATAATAGATTATTTATTTAGATGGATAACTGCTGATTATAAGATGGAAAAGAAAGGTGTGAAATCTTTTATTCTATATCCTTTTACTTTTATGGCGATTATTGATTTATTATCTATTTTACCTTCATTGTCTATTATAAATAAAGGCTTTAAAGCTTTGAGAGTATTAAGAATGATAAGGGCAATGAGAGTATTTAGAATATTTAAAACGATAAGGTATTCTAAAAGCTTTATGGTGATTGGAAATGTTTTGAAAAAATCAAAAGAATCTCTTATTGCTGTTTGTGTATTGGCGTTTGGTTATATTCTTATCTCTGCGTTGATAATATATAATGTCGAGCCTGATACTTTTGATACATTTTTCGATGCATTATACTGGGCGACAGTTTCACTTACTACTGTGGGGTATGGTGATATATATCCAGTTTCAATTATGGGTAGAATAATAACTATGATTTCTTCGATGTTTGGCATTGCTATTGTTGCACTACCTGCAGGTATTATAACAGCAGGATATATGTCAGAAATTAGTCAAAGAGATAAACAGGAGGACGATTTTAATGAAATTGATTAATATGAGTTGTCCTAATTGTGGATCACAACTTCAGATTGATTTGGATAATAAACAGGCTTCATGTCCGTATTGTGGAAATACTTTATTGATTGATGATGGAGTACAGCATATTCAGTATGATAATGCCGAAAATGCAGGATATGAATTTGAAAAGGGAAGACAGAGAGCACAGGCCGAACAATTAATGAACTATTCAAATCAATCTTCAAATACTAAATACTGGCAACAACCACAAAATCAAAAAAAGAAAAACACAATGGTATGGTGGGTTATTGGATGGATATTATTTTTTCCGATTCCTTTGACTATACTTTTAGCAAGAGATAAAAGTATAAATCCAAAAGTTAGGTATGGAATTATTGCGGGAATGTGGATAATTCTTCTGATTGTTGGATTGGTTAGAAATAATGGCGCAAATGACAATTTTGAAAACACAACAGTTCAAGATGTAAAAATAAGTGAAGAAGAAACTGCTGAATTAACTTCAGAAGCAAATACAGATGATACATCTTCTCCTGATGTATCAAAAGTCATTGATGATTTAGTTGAATCTATAAACTCCAAGAATAATGTTGTATTAACTTATGTGGAAGATTTTACTCCTTCTGATAAAAAAAGTTCTCATTACAGAACTGAATTCAGATTAAATGCATATAAAGAGGCAATAGGAAAGTCTTATTCATATGATGGTACCACAGTTGATATTGTATCACATGACACTATTATGGGTGGAACACCGACAAGGATATATATGAATTCGGCATCATTACAACAATGTAAAGATATGATAGAAAACGCTGCTCCTATACTAGATAGTTCTATATCCGATAATGATATCCAAGAGACAATCAGTTATATTGATGAAAAGCATAGAGCTAATGGGTATTATATAGGTAATAGTCTTGGTCTTGTTATATCAAAAAACGGTGAAGATTCTTATAAATTTATGTTAAAGAATGATTAGTATTATTGAAATGTTTTGGATGAACTATGAGTTTACCAATTTTTACTTCAATTGAAGAAGGTCTAAATGCTATTTTTAGAAAAGAAGTCTCAATCGTTTCAAAGTCCTACGTTGGTGGTGGCGATATCAACGATTCGAGTCTTCTTAAGTTGTCCAATGGTGAAGTTGTTTTCGTCAAAGCTAATTCTTACAGGAATCGTGATTTCTTCCGTGCAGAAGAGTCGGGTATAGAGGCATTGGCTTCTACTAAGGCTATTGCTGTTCCTGAGATTCTGTTCCGTGGCGCTGACGAAGCTGATAATTCTTCATTTCTATGTATGAGATATATTCGTCAGGGAAGTCATACAGAGGATTTTTGGGAGGATTTTGGACATAAGCTTGCTAGAATGCATTTGGCTGAAACAAAGAGATTTACAGGCAACGGTAACTTCGGTTTTAACTCTGATAACTATATCGGCGCTACCTCGCAGATCAATACACCTGAATCGTCATGGGTGAATTTCTTCTGTAAATGTCGTTTGGAACCACAGTTTAAGATGGCAGACAATTACTTTAATTCAGAAATTAAGAGTAATATCGAGAGATTTCTTGATAAAATCTCTTCGCTAATAGTTGAACCTGATGTTCCGTCTTTACTTCATGGGGATTTATGGTCTGGGAATTATATGGTTGGAAATGTTGGGCATGCTGTTCTGATCGATCCGGCTGTTTATGTTGGTCACGCTGAGGCTGACCTTGCTATGACTGAGTTATTTGGAAGATTTCCGCAGAGATTTTACGATGCATATTCGGAAGTTAATAAGATTGAGGCGGGATATAAAGAAAGGCGTGATATTTATAACTTATATCACTTGTTAAATCATCTTAATTTATTTGGTATTATCTACCTAGACGGTGTTCTAGGTATTATTAATAAATATATATGATATATGGAGGTATTTTATTATGGCAATTAATTTCAATTCAAACTCGGTGTTCAATCTTAAACCTATTGATTTAGGTCAGGTGAGAGATGATGTTCAGGCATTATTGGTACCTGGAGAGCAGATGCTCTATGGTTTCCAGACTGTAAGAGATCAGCTTGTATTTACTAATAAGAGAATTATTGCAATCGATGTACAGGGTATTACGGGAAAGAGAAGATCTTTTGCATCTATGCCTTATTCAAAGGTTCAGTATTTTGAAATTCAGACTCCTGGATTCGTTGAACTTTTCCCTGATTGCGAGCTTTATCTGATGTTTGCAAGTGGATTCTCAGCAAAGTTTGAGTTTAAGGGTAAGGTTGATATCGGTGCTATAGGACGCATGATATCTGAGTATATTCTTTAAACAAGTAGATATAAGATTAGCTTTCGGAGAATAACATGGGTGAAAGATTGATTTTTCATGTTGATGTTAATAGTGCGTTTCTTTCTTGGGAGGCGGTTGATCGCCTCTCCAAGGGGGATACTCTGGATCTCAGGACTGTTCCTTCCTGTGTTGGTGGTGATCCTGATAAGCGTACCAGTATTGTTTCTACCAAATCAATCCCTGCTAAGAAGTACGGTATAGTTACAGGAGAACCTGTTGCGACTGCGCTTCGTAAGTGTCCTGAGCTGATAGTTGTTAAGCCGAACTTTCATCTTTATCAGAAAATGTCCCATGCATTCAAAAGCATATTAAATGAGTATACACCTTTGATGCAGTCATTTTCTATTGATGAGGTTTTTATGGATATGAGTGGGATGGAGCTTCTTCATCCGGATCCCATTAAGCTTGCCCATGAGATGAAGGATAAGATTCGTGATGAGCTTGGCTTTACTGTAAATGTGGGCGTTGCTAACAATAAGCTATGTGCAAAGATGGCTAGTGATTTTGAGAAACCTGATAAGGTTCATACGTTATTTCCTGATGAAATAAAGGATAAGATGTGGCCTCTCCCTGTAGGAGAGCTTTTTGGTTGCGGACAGTCTACTGCAAAGAAGTTACAGGAAATGCATATCAAGACTATTGGGGATCTGGCATTAGCGGATGAGAGGTTTCTTCTGAGTGTATTTGGTCAGAAAACCGCTGATTATCTGCATTATGCAGCTAATGGGATAGATGATTCTCCTGTAGTTAATGAAGAAAGAGAAGCTAAGAGTTACAGTGTTGAGAATACAACCCAGGATGATGTGACGGATTTTGATACTGTAAATCATTTGCTCCTGGCGGAAGCTGATGTGGTGGCTAGCAGGCTAAGAGCTGACGAGGTGAAGGCATTTACCATTACTGTTATATATCGTACCAGTGATATGAAACGTCATTCACATGGACGAAAGATAGAGAATTCCACTGATATTACATCGGAGATATATGATATAGCAGTTGATCTTATGAAAGAATGCTGGAAGGGTGAACCTCTGAGATTGATTGGTCTTTCTGCTTCGGATATAGATAGGGATGGTTTTCAACAGATGTCTTTATTTGGTGAAGAAGAGAAAGAAAAACAGAAGAAGCTTGATAAAGCTTTGGATTCCATTCGAAATAAATATGGTAATAATAGCGTGATGCGAGCCGGGATAGGAGTTTTTCGTAATGACTAAGAAGATTTATTTTGTAAGACATGGTGAGACATTTTGGAATGTCGATAATAAAATATGCGGTGCTACGGATATTGGGCTTACTGATAGAGGTCATGAGCAGGCCAGGGAAACTGGTGAGCTTATAAAGGAGAGACTAGATTCTGGAGAGATTCATATTGATGAGATTATAGCGTCACCGCTTTCGAGGGCATTTGACACTGCGAAGCATATTGCGGATATGACTGGGCTTCCTCTTAGGGCTGATGAGAGGCTGAGAGAGCAGAATTTTGGGAAGTATGAAGGGACTCCTAGAAATGGTGAGATTTTCAAGCAAGATAAGAGGAATTTTGTGAATTCCTACGAAGGTGGGGAGTCCATGCTTCGACTGGCTCAGCGTATTTATAATCTTTTAGATGAGCTGGCGCAGGATGATAAGATTTATCTTTTGGTTGCGCATAATGGGATTGTGAGGTGCGTTAACTCGTATTTCTATGATATGACTAATGAGGAATATGGGGATTTTGGTATTAATAACTGTGAATTAAAGGAATATAGTTATGAGAGTTGTTAGAAGAGCGAAGGTTGAAGATATTCCAAGTATATTAGATTTGTTAGTTCAGGTGGATATGGTACATCATAATGGAAGACCAGATCTGTTTAAAGGACCGACGACTAAGTATAATGCTGAGGAGTTGAAGATTATAATTGGTGATGATTCGACTCCTGTTTTTGTTTGTGTGGATGATGATGCAGATGGCGATAAGGTTCTGGGCCATATGTTCTGTGTATTTAAACAGGAGAAGGATGATTCGGTGCTTACTGATATAAAAACGCTGTATATTGATGATATTTGCGTTGATGAGAAAGCTCGTGGACTTGGTGTAGGTAAGTCTTTGTTTGAGTTCATTAGGGATTATGCAAAGTCAGAAGGCTTTTATAACATCACACTTAATGTATGGTGTTGTAACCCTGATGCAATGAAGTTCTATGAGGCTATGGGTATGGAGCCACAGAAGATAGGTATGGAAATGGTTTTGTAAAAAATATGATTGGTAGAAGGTTAGTATGGAAACATCAAATGAAAGATTATCGAAAATAATAAAATATATTAAGAGGCCTTTTGTTTTGTTTTCGCTCTCATTAATACTATTGGGCTTTATTTTTTTGATTATACAGAAAGTTGATAATAGAAAGTATGATAAAGAGGTAACTGCTGTTGTTACATCTGTCAGTGTTTCTAAAGATAAAGATGGTGATAATAAATACCAGGCACACTGTGAGTATCAGATAAATGGTAAAACATATAACTATGAAACAGATACAACTTCTAAAAGAATTAGTGAAGGTGATAAAATTAAGGTTCATATAAATTCTGATAACCCAGAAAAGACTAATAAAATTTGGTATAAAAAAATAGCCGCGGTGTTCTTTTTCTTTGGTGGGGCACTTTTTTTGGGTAGCTTTTATCACGAATAATTGTTGAGTTATATAGTTGATGTGAGATAGAGTGCATTTATTTACAAGGAGAAGGTTTTATGAATTCTAAGATTGATTATGTGGATATAGGGGATACAAAACTCAGATATTTAATGTTTGGTGAAGGTGAGATTCCTCTAGTTATCATACCAGGATTATCTTTAGTGAGTGTGATTGAAACTGCAGAAGTATTAATGGATGCTTTTCAGGATTTTACTTCCAGATATACAATTTATTTGATTGATAGAAGGGAAGATGTGCCTGATGACTTTACTATAAATGATTTTGCCTTGGATGAGCTTAAAGCTATAAAAGCTCTCGGTTTAAAGGGAGAGATGGGAATTGACAAATTATATGTTTTCGCAACATCTCTTGGAGGAATGATAACATTACATATGGCATTTATGCAGCCGAATACAATTAATAAGGCTGTTATTGCTTCCAGCACCTGTAGGCTTACCGACAGTCTTCAGAATTTCGCCAATAATCTGAGTGACCTTGCTGATCAAGGAAAAAAATGGGAGTTGGTTAAATATATGGGAGATATGGTATATACCGAAGAGTATATGAAAGAAAATGAAAATGCATTCAAGATGTTCGCCGACAGCATGACAGATGCGAATCTTGAACATTTCAGTAAGGTATGTAAGAGTATCAAACCTTTTGATCTAAGCAGTAAGATGAGGCGACTACCAATAGAGCTTTTTGTGGTTGGTGCCACGAAGGATGCTTTGTTTGGAGATGAAGAAACAAAGCTTATTCAGTCAAAAACCGGTTGTAAATCATACATTTATCAAGGCAGTTGTCACAGTTTCTATGATTTAGAGGGAGATTTTAGACCGATGCTGCTAGATTTCTTAAATAAATAGTTTACTGAGCGCAACAGATTTTTGAATTTGTTGCGCTTTTGTTATATTTAAAATAGTATAATGAGTAGAGTTTAAATAGTGGTAAGGAGGCTAAATTTATGCCAAACGGAAAAAAGATTAAATTGGATGAATTTGAAGCTAAGATTTATAAGTATATCATGTCATTTAATGAATCCGCAGAAGACTTTGCGTGGGTTATGACGAGAGTTGAAAAGGAAATACTAGAGGGCAAACTCCAAGTAAGAAAAGATCTGTTAGAAATTATCATAGGTACGCTTCCAGAGGCTAAAAAGAAAGCTATCTTGAAACATGTATATATTGAGAAAGCAAATGCTATGATGGATATAGGTAAAAGAGTTCTTTCTGGGAAGGAGCTTAGCAAATCCAAGGGAATTGAAAGCTTTGTTTCCTATGATAAATTTTATAATAAGGCGGCAGGAATCATTATAAGAGATACTATGGCGTCTGATGCATTAGGATATATTGATAATGTGGTTAAATACCTGGGTCCTGATAAGAAACTGTATGATGAAGTAGTGTCGCAAAAGTTTGAATTATCTGTAGATGATTATGCTTGGTCAAGTGTTAAATCTAGTTCTGAGCGTATCGCTGGTCTTCACTCTGCAATGTTCATTGATGAAGAAGATAATGACATTATGGTTGAAGCAGATAAAAGAGGCAATACGACATATTATCAGTTCTATTTTCGTCCAACACCGGATGAGTATGCCGAAAAATATTTAAATGCAGACAAAGAGAATAGAGAAAAATTGTTTGAGGAGATGCGTGGTTATGGAAGAGAAGCCCAGGAACTTCTCAAGGATTTTGAACCTTATATTAAAAAGCTTCCGGTAAAATTTGTTGATAGGTTAAAGACTCTTGCAACACTTGCCGACGATGCAAATATGAGGATTTATGATATTTCGAAAGCAGCTTATCATGATAATGGGGATAAGATCAATTTTGCCGGATACCGTGAACAGCTTCTTAAGATAGATCCTGCTATAAAACCGATTGTTGAAAAGGCGATGGATTATTCTAACAAAGTAGGCAACGCTATTATTAATCATGTTAAAAATGGCGATTTTATGTTCAACACTAAGATCCAGGATATGAAAAGAGCTGTAAAGCTCGTAGAAGATAATAAGGGAAAGGATAAAGACCTTGAAAAAACAAAGAGGGATAATGAGGAAAAGATAAATGCCTTCTTAAAGCGTAAAAAAGAGAAGGAAGAAAAGGCTAAAGAAGAAGATCAGAAGAGACAGCAGAAATTAGATGAAGAAAAAAGTAAACGTAAGTTGTCAGATATAATACTATTGGATGAGCCTGCGCCTGATAAGGTGTTACCAAAGGGTCGTCTTGAAGCAGCAGAAATAAGTGACTATTTCAAATATCTGGAACTCGCGTTAGAAAAAACAGACTTTGATGAATCTGTTAAACTTGTAAAGTTTATTTTTAGGACAACTAATATATTTGAAGAATATGACGAATTTAATGATTTCAGAAATATGATATACGATATCATTGAATCAAATGAGTCTTTTAATAAAACGAAACCAGAGTGGATTAAGAGTCTCAGAGAAATTATGGAAAAATGTAATGATAAAGGTTTTTCCAAGATAATTTTCTTAAGATCTTTTAACGAAATACTAGCCAGAGTACCTCACGATATTATAATAAATGATGATAAACATGCTATTAATGTTGGTGAGGGTGCCCACAAGCCAGAGAGACTTTCATTTGCCGAGGGAGTACTGGGTTATATAAATGAAGCCATAATAAATGCTAATAACACATTTAAACGTCCTGTTCAGGAAGTTAATGGAGAAAAGGATACGATACTTCGTATTCTTTCAGGCCTTGAAAAGAAACTACGTGAAGATATACCGGCGCTTAAAAATGTCGGTGATTTTCCTGCGCCTGATTATAACGAAATTGAATCTGAAGGTGTACAGGTCTATTTAAAGAAGCTGGATACATTCTTACTTTCTCATCTTAAGGAAGAGAATGACTTTAAGAGACTTAAAGCTGTAGAGTCTTATTATGGTGTTGAAAAGAAAAATCTGGGAACTGTTGCCTATATTAACAGAACCATGTTCAACTTTGTGAATATGTTATTTCTTGAAGAAGCTGACCGTACGCTGGATATGAAGAAATATGTGGTTGATAAATTCAGAGAGCAGCTTGTTAAAAACGGAGTTGATCTTAGTAGCAGTGTTCGTGATATCGACAATATCATTGAACTTGAGTTATGGTGTAGTGATGCTGTAGCTGCGATCAGTAACGCTATAGAAACCGGCTTAGCTGATGAAGAAAAAATCTTTGAAATTCTTGAAGATTATAATGATGATAATACTTTTGATTACAAAACAGTTAAACGTAAAGGTTATGATGAAAAAAATTGGAAGAAAGAACCACTGATACAGTTTGAATATAAACATGTATATGACGAAGATACGTGGACAAAAGAAGAGATTAAAGCTACTGAAGATATACATAATAACACATATCTCCATAAAACTTTAAAGATAGAAGAGTTTCTTTCTAAAAAAGATGAAAATCTTATCGGTCGTGCATTATTTGATGCCGGATATGATAAAGAGATGACCAGATGGATGGCATGCAAAAAAATCCTTATTTATGCAATGGGAGTCCATAATAAGTCTCTAGATGACATTTCAAAGATGTCAGCTGAAGAAAAGGCCGAAATGGGTAGACTTTTTGCGAAGGATGTAAGTTCACATCCTTTTAACAGTGCAAAAATGAGAGATTTATCCGGCGATGCCGTTGAAGAAAATGCCCTGTGGTATGGAAAAATGTACGGGGATTTTTATAAGCGTTTATATAAAGAAGAAATGATATTAAATGAGGCAAAGTATGCTGATAAGCTTAATCCTTTGCCTGATTTTAGTGGTTCAAAGCTCTACGGTATATCTACTATTATAAACGAGATTGATAGTGATGATTTAGTGTTACTAAATAGTAAAGAAGCATCAAAGGTTGATAATTTTAATGTTCATGGTATAGACCGCCTTTCAGGATTTAAAGAAGGCTTTGATTTTGCAATGGGTAAAGGGGGTTATGATAAGGCCGTTGAATATAAAAAACAGATAGTTGAACTTTCAAATCTCTATTACAGAATGACTGCACCGGAGTATAATCACCTTGTTCATTTTATATGTAAGCTGATCGTTCAATATGAGATTGAACCAAAGATTGCGGGCGTAGACTTTAAAACAGATGATGAAGAAACAAAGAAGAAAATTGAAGAATTGTCGGAGAATATAGCCAGAGCCAACAAGATTCTGGAAAGTGATGGATTTAAGGATCTCCTTAAGACAATAAAATATGATAAAAGAGATTCTAAAGATATATTATTTGATGTGGATGAAGCAGAAGATTGTCTTAATAATAATCTGCATGATTTAAAATGGATTCAACAAGATTTCAGTATGAATTATACTGGAGATCAATATCAGGCAGTATTAGGTTTTATTGCAAAGAATATTCCTGGAACACCTGAAATTGTGAAGTTATATGCTCAGCTTCCTTTGGGTCTTAAAGATGAGATTATCCAGAAAGCTGTAGATGGTGGCTATCCGCAGGATATTAAGGCTGAAACCAAGGCAGGTAAGGAAAAGAAAAATATCCAGGATGAACAGGAGAGAGAAAGGGCTAGAATAGCTGAGGAAGAGAGACAGAGAAAGGAAGCTGAAAGGAAAGCCGAAGAAATTAGAAAGCGTGATGAAAGGATAAATGCTCTTGAAAAAGATCTAATTCCAAAAAGAGTTGAACTTATTAACCAACGCCTAAACGAATATGAGAAGCTTGTTAAAGAAAATGCTCCTCAAAAAAGCATTAATGCAAAATCTGCTCAGCTTTTTAATCAAAGAAAAATATATTTCGCTGAAAGAAGAGAATTAAGACATCTTATATGTGATAGAGATTTTGGTAATGATCCTGACCGTCTTACCTATGAAAAGTCCCTGGCTACAGTGATTGAAATCCGTGACTTGAGGAAAGCGACTGTTGAAGCAAAGGAATTTTTTAAGACTCATAATTATCCTGGAAAAATTCTTACTCTTTCGGGCGATGAATATACTGCTTTGTCAAATCTTAGAGGAACTGATTATTTTTATCAGGAGAGAGAAAGGATTTATAAGACATGTCTTGAGGCAGTCCTTAAAAATAAAGGCGTTGATATAAATGATCCTAAAGCAGATGATACCAAGGTTACTGTAGAAGAGATCATGGCACAGAAAGAGCTGCTTTTTAAGGATAGTCAGTACAGTGTATTTGACGAAAGTGATATGCGTATTGAGATGGAAGATCGCCTCATCAAGGAAAATGAGACAGCACGAGAAATCTCAGAAATGCTTGATAATTTATATAATTATAAGAATGATCTGGATGGATCAAATAAGTATAAGAATACTGACAGGCCTCGTATGCCTAAAAAGTTTTCACCGGGAGCAATTGATGACGAAATGATGCCTGCCAATATGAGAGATATGCAGGCAGCTGCAGCCTTAAGAAAGGGAATTGATGTTAAAGGAAAGGATGCGGCTGATTTTGAAACTACGTATGAGACGTCCAGCATTTTCCTGGATCAGCTTCTTAAAATTGCTGTACATAAAGATTACCTTGTAAAACTTTTTAATGCAGATGAAGCTAAGATCAACGATGAGCTGAAAACAAGTTTTACGAAAAAAGATGATGCAAGTAGAAAAACTGCCAACAATATGCATATGGACAGCTATAAGGCTGTTACATATATGACTCAGTTCTTCCCTCATTATGCTGATAATGGACCAAAATATTATGCAAATTATGTTATTCCTGATCTTTTAAGGAATCTGACAGAACAATACCGCCGTGCCAAAAATGAAGGCACCAAAAAGGCAATGCTCGATTTTTATAAATCCATTGATGGAGCTTGCTTTGATTTTGTTGCAGATAATATTCAGAAATTTGCTTCTGCACATCCTTTAAATGACATAGAAAAGGAAATGTATACTCTTCCTGATCCTGGTCATGGCGGAATATATGTACATGACAGCAGACTTCTTCAGAACATCGTTTACTACAACCAGATGGCTCCTGAAAATTGTGATACATTTGAAGGTGCCATCCTTAAGCTTATCACTGCCCTTAACAATGAGAATGACGGTGAACGCTTCAGATGGGATGATGTTGAAAAGGAAATAATTTATCAGTTTGCAGGTAAACGTTTTAAGGATGTGGATTTAACCAACTTTGATCCTGAAACATTGATCAATGATCCTGATTCAGTTAAGCTGCTTGAGGAGATGAAGAAAAAATGTTTAAGTTACTACGTTATTGATGAGGATCCTGAGGAAATTGTTAAAAATGATTATGTAGAAGAGGATGAAGTACCTGATCTGGACGAAAAATCGCTTTCAAAGGAGGAATTAAAGCAAGTACAACTGGAAAAACGTAGGGAAGAACTGCAAAAAGAAGTTGATGATTTTAATTACAAAATGCAGAAAGCCTATGATGATATGAGATCCATTGCATCTGATATTTCTTATACTGTGACTAATCTTGAAAATTATGAGGATGGTCGTGATTACAAAATTCCAAATTATAGGGATAATAAAAGAATTCAAACAGTTGAATTATACGACAAGATATTTGGCGATTACAAAAAAGTAATGGATTTTAAGAAGTATAAATACAGGTATAAATTTGACTTTTATCCTAACAAAAACAAGAAAGATGTTTTTGAATCTGATGTTGATTTTGAAAGTTGCTTTCATATATATGATACAAGGAGAAAACTTAAACTAAGACCGGAAGAATTTGTTAATCAGTATTGTGGTATTACTTCTCCTATTGGTATTGATGACGAAAGAAAATTTGTTATTATGTATGCCCTTACTGAGCCTAATTCGCGTTACAAGGTTACTTTTACACCTTTAAAGGCAAGGATTTTAGAGGAAAAAAGAGGTAATAATACTGTTCTTTCCACAAATGTTTTCATAGATGAAGAATTTGAAGTACCAACCTTTAGGGATGATGCTTTCTTACAACACAGAAGACAAGCTAGATACAAGGAAGATTTAGCGTATACAACATATGAACGCTCATTTAAGATGGAAAAGCTTGGTACTGAAAAAGAGCAGAAGGATTTGCTTGCGACCCTCTATGGAAATGACGCAGAATACCATCATCCTCATGATATAAGATCGCTTTTCTTTGCATGGATCTGTAACAGGCCTGATATTGAAGATCTCGAAGATTTTTATACTGAGCTTCGTCTTGATAGACCTCGTGTACAGACATTGGTCGACGAATTTAAGGCGGATGTTATGAAATACCGATTTGACTGGAGTAAGGGATATTATGCCAAGATTATCGGTGGTGCTTTAAAAAGAGTACGCTCTATTAAAATGCAATCTTCTTATAGTGATTTAACCGCTGGTGCTGCTGAGAGAATGATCAAAGATTATGATTCAACTCTGCAGGGTGCAGTAAAGCTTCTAGGAACTGTGATCCCATATGACAGAAATAGTAAAGACTTCAGAACCTTTATTGAATTATTAGAAAAGGAATATGGCCAAAAAAATGTCTGGCAGCATGCTGATCAGGTAAACTTTATATACGAATGCTACAGAAATGTTATCAATCCTGATCTGTCACTGAAAGAGAGGGTTTTAAATTTCGTTGTTGTTGATTCGTTAAGAAAACCATTTTTGGGAAAAAACTGGGATCAGGAAATTTTTGATGCGGAAAAAGTTCGCGCTGAAATGAAACTTGTGGATGTTGACGCTCTTGAATTATCAGACAAAGATTGTGAATTGATCCTTGATAAGGGATTAAGATACCTTGAAAAAGAAAAGCATGACTCATTAGTTGTAGATATTGCTAATGTTGTTAAGTCAGCAACCACTCTTGTTAAAGAAGCTCCTAATATTGACAGACCATTAAAGATTAAAACTGTAGTACAGGGAGATAAATCTGTAAAAGATGAAGTGCCTGTAAAGCACAGAGAACCTGTTAAGAGACCAAAAGATTTAGACGAAATAGGTAAGTTCAATAATAAGGTTTATGAATGCATCAATAAGATCATTAGCACAGATTTTAACAAGCTGTTTGCTGAGAATAATATTAAGCTTCCAGATGAATTAAAGTTAAAGAATCCTTCAAAGCTCACAAAGAAAGATCTTAAAATGACAGATGCTATGTTTGATCTGATATTTGGAGATCTTGTTGAGCTGCAGAAAACATTTCCAAAGGAATTTTTGGATAGCTTTAATATATATAGCAAGTTAAAAGATAAGAAGTCTGTTAAAGAAAAAGTTAAGGATGAGCTGGTACGTCTGAAAAGTGAAGATGTTAATAATGTTAAGTATGTTAACAGCCTTACAAGGGCGCAGATACTTAGGGCACTTTTTGACGATAAGTTAATGATCGGATTTACACCAAAATTATACAGTGAAGATAATCTTGGAGCAACTGAGATCAACTCCAATTGCAGATTATTTATTAATGGAAAATTCGGTATTAAAAGACCGGTTCAGGTTACATTTAAAAATAAGATTGAAAAACTGAATAAAGAGAATCATGATAGCATTTTTGAGCTTAAAACAAATAAGTTCGAAATGTATAAAAAGAATTTTGCGCTTGAAGTACTCACAATGGAGGATCTGCGCAGTGCAGAAAAAGAATTCAATCGACTTTTTGGTGGTGAAATAGATAATGATCATATTGAACCACATAAGTTCAAGTCCTACTTTGTTGTTGAAAATGGTCAGGAAGTTGCCGTATGGGATAAATGCGTTGATATAAGAAATGCATTTAAGGATAAAGTACAGAGTAATGATCCAGCCCTGTCTAATATGGATAAGGAGCTGAGAAGTTATTTCGTTGGTGACGCTAAGATAAGCAAAAAGCAGGAGAGTGCATTTAACGGCATGATCGTTAAGGCATATATTCTGCATGCTTTAGGAAAAGAGAATACGGTAATTAAGGTTAAGAATGATTATCTCGGTGATAAGGAAGTTTCCCTTAATACGCATAAGAGAAATGAAAGGCAGCAGGCTACATACGAAAGAGATGAAAAGATCTTTAACTATAAGATTGAGGCAGATGAGCGTTTTAAACAGGATAATGGCCGTTTTGGTACACTCAGTGTTGCCAGACAGTTCTCCTATGATAACATTTTCAATAATCCTGATGAGGCAATCAAACAATTTAAGCAGTTAGGTTTTAAAAATGGCGAAAATGCAAGTGGATTCTATATACTTTATTGTTTAGGTGTTCTGAAAATTAGTATTGAAGATCTTGTTAAAGCCACTCCTGAAAAAAAGAAAGAATACGGAGAAAGCTTTATAAAGGATTTTAATGAGCATAAGTTCAACAAAGAATTCTGGAAGAATACTAATATAGGCCGTTTTAAGGATAATCTTAAATGGTATGGTGATTTTATCCTAAGGGCGTTGGAGCAAATAAATAAAGAAAATCTTAAAATGCCATCTGGAAATGCATTTAAAAATGTAGAAGCCGCGGAAAAATATGTTGCGTCTAAGAATTGGGTTATGACGCTTGTTAATGATGCACTTAAAAGTATAAGTAGTAATAATTTACTTGAAGCCGATAAAAACATGGAATACTTGTTTGACGACTCCGATAATAGAAAGAATAAATTCAAAAATTGTCGCGTTTCTCTTAGTAAAGCCCTGCCGCTTAATAAAGTATTTGATGGAATGCTGAATCCTGCATATTCGATTAGGTTCCATGCATATCAGAAGCTTGTAGGCGAGACTGAGGTGTCCTGTTTAACAAGAAATACGAGTGTTATTGATAAAAAATCTTTACATTATGAATATAATGAAGAGAATACAGAAATTATAAAAAGCATTAATACTTTAAATACGATAACTGCTTTGGATTGGAATTCAATAATAGCTGCAGAAGAAAAAATGAAGGATTTTACAGAAGATGAGATTAACCTTATCATGAATAATTCCTTTACTGTTCTCGCTGCGAAAAAACCAAATTTAGTACTTAAAGTTATGGATACACTCGTCGATGAAGAGAAGGATCTATTTAGAAATCTAAAACAAGTTAAGACGTTTCTCAATAGTATTGCGACGACTCAGGAGGATAAGATTAAGCATCTGACAGGTTTACTTGCCACGATGACATTTGGCGATAATGATCCTGAAATGCTTTATAGCCTTCGTATTTGTAGTGTTGAAAATACATATCATGAAAATCTGAAGTATGAAAATGTTAAGCCAGAAGATTTAGCAGAGGCTGAGAGGGTATTTAATGAAATCTTCGGTGAAAACGTTGATCTGAATGCCTTTATAACTCTGAATAAAGATACTACTATGTCTGCTGAGGTTGATGAGATTTTTGCTAATATAGATAAGGGTAATAACATTTCTGACGAGGTTAGATTTAGATTTAAGAAGGCATACATACTGCATAGTATTGTGCGTAATGGTGCAACGTATGGTGTTGGTGAGAATCGAGGTCAGATTAAGGCACCTGAGAAGTCGGAAGAACGTAGAAGACAGGAACGAAATTATGAGCGTGATTATAAGGAAAGAATCGAGAATGATAATAGAGTTATCAAAAAGGTAGAGGATGATTCTATAGCACTGTTTAATAAAGAATTTGCTGAAATTGTGAAGCTTGATTTGTCTGAGATATATCTTCTGAAAATCAATAGTTCTGATAAGCTTGATGAAGGAATGAATGTAGAAGATTTCCTGGATATGGATGAGGATGAACTTGATAAATGCGATAAGTTATTTGACAAGATTTTTGGAAATCTTATAAAACAACAAAAACCTCTTTATGATAGATATCAAGGACCTAAGAAACATGATTTTTATCAGGATCTTTTCTGGCCAGGAGTTGAAGATCACGATTACTTGAAGCTGGTGAATGATGATGGAAGTATTGCCGAGAATGGGGTTAATGAAGATAATTATGAGAAATTCCAGAAGGCATCTATACTTCATGCTTTTGCTAAGAATGATGGAAAGTTAGATATCAATTGTTTCTACGAACAAATGACTGATATAAAAACAAAAAAGGTAGAGGTTAAAAAGAAGGGCAACGCGAATTCATTGACCAAGCCGGTTGTTTCAGAGAATGTTAGGAAACAGATGGCTGCATTGGTTCAAGATGAAAATAACAGGGCAAATATAAGGGCAACCATTAAGAGTTCTCTTGAGAGTGTAACAGGTAGACGATTTAAAGATGTTATTGATCCGAAACGCATTTGGGACTGCCTGAATAATCCTGCAACTGGTAGTGAAAAAGATATGGCTAAAAATTTTATGGCCATTCACTACATGGCTAAAACTTTTGATAAAGATGTGTCTTTGGAAGATCTGAATAGACTTAATGATTATATCAATTCAAATGATTTTAAAAATGATATTACAAATCTTAAGAACAATTTAGTGTTTAAGGCGGTTAAAAAAGAGACGGCTAACTGGAAAGATATGTTGAAAGAGTGGCATCAGGTTACATTGGATTCTGATAATATACGATTGGAGTATGCTGAGGAGTTATCAAGGTACGTGAATGCCAGAGCTACACTGGCAGATTTTGTAACTGAAGGGTTCCTGATAGAAGTGGCTGCTAATAAAGCTCCAAAAGGAATGGAGCAAATGCTTGAGAATGAATTCAATGACGAACATGATGGCGATAATGGTATTGAACATCTTAACAAAGGCATGCTTGATAATTCTCTAGATAAAATTGTGGTTGATAAAGATCTTCAGAAGAGAATGGATGATCTTATAGCTGAAGAAAAGGCAAACCAAGTTGTTAACGAACGTTATCAGAGACTTGCAACCATTATTACAGCACAGATTCTTTCAGACATTAATAACATCAAACTGATACAGGGCTTTGTGACTGGACACTTCGACTTAATGACAGTAAATGATAAAACTATAGATTATCTTAAGAAGAATAACGTTTTGGGTAAGGACGGCATGAAATTCGATAAGGCGGATCTTAATAGAAAACTTGCTGACGGTACATTTAAGAAGAACGTAATAAAGGATGTTATGAATAAAGAAAAAACAGCCGACCGTTCAAAGCTATTTGGCAAGAAAGCTGAAGTTGAAGTGAAAAATGATAACATTATAAACAATATCAAGATGTAAATAAGTATAATTATTAAAGCGCAACAGATTTGTTGCGCTTTTGTTATATTTTGTGTGGTAGAATTGCGGTATGATAAAGAAAATTGGGTAAATTATGCTTTTTAGAAAGGGTTTTTGTTATGCCAATATTAAATTATGATAATAATGATGTTGTTATTGAGAATGACCAGGCATCGAGGGATTTGATTGGATTCCTTAATACTAATAAGAGTTATATTGATAATAATCTAAATCTTGATAAGCCTTATGCTGAGTGGACGGATAATGAGGTGCTTGAGAGGATTCGGGCAGCCAGAAGAGAGGTCGGGCTCGGCAGTATTGGTGTGTTTGAAAAGTCTGACAGAATTAGGAATTTCAAGCATCGTATGCAGGATGTAAATAGACTCCGCACTGAGCTTGATAAGGCGAAGAATAAGAGGATCGAGTCTATTATAGCTGCTAATAATGCAAGCAATAATGATTATGGACAAACTGACGTTAAGAATCAGCAACTTCATAAAATTGCGCTCAACTGGATTCCTTTTATGGCGCAGTATAAAGTGGATAATCCTGCTGGTTTTAATAATTATCTGTCTCTTGAGCCTAGTCAGCTTTTCCATTTTCTTTCTGAAGAGTCTTCAAATATACTACCTATCATGTTGGATATGCTTCAGATGGTTGAAGATACTGATATGAGCGAGTTTGCGTACTCAGATAATAATACTTTCATAAATGATTTTGCTAAGAAATATCAGAAGCTTAAGGCACTTGCTGATGGAATTGCCATCATAGATTACATTAAGCAGCATAATGAAAATGTACTCCAAACTAAAACAAGTTTATTTAAAGGTGATAATGAAGAGAGCATTAAGAAAACAGAAGCCAAATGTAAAATGGCATCTGAAATGCTTAAGGATTATGAAATCAGGATGCGACTGGTTTCATCGCCTTATTATGCTCTTTTTGCAGGTAAAGATTTTGATAAGCTGACACCTGAAAAGATAAATGAGCTTAAGAAAGGCGAGGGACACGAGGCTCTGGATGACTATCTTGATGATGTTGTGGCTTATAAAACTCTTAAGACTCAGAATGCATCTTACAAGATGGTGGATACACATGAGAAGGAAACAACTTATATCACTGAGATTGGCGATGTGGCAAAGAAGGATTTAAGACCTAAGTCTGAGCAGCTTTTGGAGAAGTTAGAGAATAATTTCCGTGATATGTTTAATGATGATAGGAGAGCTTCCCGATATAACAGCGTTAAGGAAGCCCTTACTAATTATTATAATGATGATAATCCTGAAACTAAAAAAACAAGAATGGTAAATGTCATCAATGCCGCTGCTAAGTATCTAGAGGAGAGAAGTGATTCTTCATATGAAAATCGTAAGCAGAGATGTGAGGAAGTGATTGAGCTTTATAATCAATACGTCCAGGAATTATACTATGAAGCTGTTGCTTCTAAGGAAAAGCAAGATGCTGAAGCAAAGAAGGCTGAGGAGGCACAGCAAATACATGCCGAGAGAGAATCTGAGTTTCAGACCATATTTAATACTGCCCGTTCAGGTGGCATTAAATATGTTAATGATCGAAATGCTGACGAAGAAAAAAAGGAGCAGAAGATCAGGGAGGAACGAGAAAGAAAGGCTGCAGAAGAGAAAGCCTACAATGAATTCTTCGATGATCTTAATAAAGTTATAGAAAAATTCGATGCTCTTGGTCATAAGGGTAAGACTCCTGAAGATGCTGCAAATTTAAGAAAGGACGTTCTTGCATTCTTAAATGAGCATATATTTAAAGATGACAAGAAGCTTAATGATGATTACGATAACGATCATCTTGAATTTGTCCCAACAAAGATGATCATTGATTCTCTTAAAGAGCATATGTTAGATGCAGATAAGGGCACATATGAAAAAGAAAAATATATAAAGCTGATTAAGGATAGCATTAGTATAAAAATCTGGGATAATGTCGCGAGCAATGAAGATCTTAGACAGCCTATTTCAAATTTTATGAATAAGAATCCAGAGGATGTTACTGAGCTGGATAAGTTAAATGCATATGAATACTCATTGCATATCATAGAGTTTATTAGTGAAACAGCTATTGATTATAATTCTCTTATGTTTATAGATTTAAAGAAACTTGGAGAACTTACTACACATTTGCTTGATTTTAACGCGACGGATATTGATGCAAATAATGATGAAGTATTTGATGATCTTCCAAAGGAGACACAGGAGAAGCATAGACTTCAGTCGATTGAGCTCCTTTCTATTCTTAGTGGAAAGTCTCCAGAGATTTTTAAATTACTTACTCTTGCTGATAGTAACAAATCTGTACATACATTAATTGATAATCTTACGAATAAAGATGAATTCGAGAAAATTCTAAATGAATGCGAAAAAAGAGCGCTTGCCATTAAGGACAGGTATGATTCTTTATCAGATGCTATCAAGACTGCAGATAAGCAGAAGCTTCGTGATTTGATTTCTAAATATTCTAAGATTAAGCAGGAGGAATTTGATGAGATTCCTAAGGCTGACCTAATAGAAGTTGCAAAGGATATGCTGCAACATGTTCAGTCTGAAAAGAATATTGAAAAACATGGTAAGGATAGCATAAAAAAATTACAGGATAGAAGCGAGGATTATTATAGAGAGAAGTACCTTGATCTTGAGACTAAGAGAGGCGCCGGAAAGGTAGCTGATCAGCCTGAAGAAAGAAAAGAATTTGGCTATGCTTATATTAAGAAGGTGCTTGGACTTAAGGTTATGCCTTTAGAGTCTTTAAATAAGCTGGATGATGACTCTCTTTATAAGCTTGTTTCTAATCTTGGCGTGATTAAATACTATGATGGTAAAGATATTACTGCTAAAGATCTGGAGAAGGCTGCTGATGGGCTTAATAGTCTTCAACTTGGAGATGATATAAAAGCAGCCATTAAGAATACATTTGGCGATAAGATTCCAGAGAAAAAAGTTCCGTTATTTAATTCTGAGTTTGATAAGGATATTGATGAGCATTATGTGATGGATCTTGCCAATAAGAATAATAAAGGAATGTACGGCAGGGCAAATTACGGTGAGATTATTGAAGCTAAGAAGAAGTATAAGGAGAGGGTTACAGAGAAGAAGATAGCGGAGATTGAAAAACCAAAGAATTGGTCTAATGAGAGTAAGCTTCTTCTAGATGTTATTGGAGATCTTTTCCTTGTTGCTGGAAGTGATCCGATGAACGCTAAGCAGCTGGCGAGAATTGTGGATATGAATCCATCTATTTTTGCTAATTGCATAAACTTTATGAATGAGAAGCTTCCTACTGATATGTTCGAAACTCTTAAAAAGGGTCTCTCACCTGTTGAGCAGATGTTTGTTGATGGCGCAAGACCTGTTATAGAAAGCATTTCAAAATTCTTTAATGACGCTATAATTGCGAGTAGAAATGGTGAGATAAAGGGCGTTAATTATAATGATATCAGGAATGTTTTGAAGACGCAGAAAATAAATATTGATTTTAAGAATGCATCTCAAAAGCTTAATAAGGTTGCAGAGGCTGCAGAAACTGAGATTATCAGATTGATGCATGAGGCAACAGATGACTGTTTTGATCAGATTGGTGGTTCTGGTTTCCCTAATCTTTTTGATGAAAAAGAAAGTGTGAAGAATGATAAAGAAACCCTGGCATTCATTCATAATGGTATGCGATATAACAAGGATTATGGTCAGGGTAAATTCCTTCAGACTTTGATGAATGATTATTATAAGAATGCTCATCCTGCTGATAGACGCAATATGCTTTCCTTCATAATTAAAGGATTTAAGAATGGTGATAAGTCTAACGAGAAACAGGTGGGTGGCGAATATTTCGCCTCTTCTATGAAGGGTGCGGGCCCACTTATGCAGAAGATGATGCAGGGTGTTCCTGAATTTATTGTTGTGCCTGAAATCAGAGGGGCTATTAACGTTGTTAAATCAGACCTTTGTCATATTTCAAATAGTCATGTTAATAAGGTTGTTAAAGAAATAAAAGAAAAAGCTGGAAAGAATATAAAGAAGTTTACTATTAATGATAGGCTAGGTGCTGCTTCTGTGGCAGAAACTTTTAGTTGTACTGTTGTTGATAAGAAGAACAATGTTAATGAGGTTGTTGTTAAGATTCTTAGACCTGATGCCAAGGCGCATATGGAAAGGGAACTTAATTTCATTAAGAAGGCTGCAATTGTGGCGGATATGAGTCCTAAGCAGGAGAAGTTATTCTGGAATGAATACAAAGGTGATCTTCCTAAGCATACGCCTAAGGCAACTGAGGCTGGTTTCCTGGCACAGCTTTCTGAGATTGAGAAGGAATTTAACTTTAAGAATGAAGTTAAAAATATAGAGCTTGGTCAAGAGAAGTATCAAAAGAAAGATGATAAAGTTAAGTCAGTAGCTTTGTATGAAAACATACCTAGTAGTGAGAATTATCTGGTAATGACAAAGGCTGAAGGTATTACCCTTGACAGACACATAAATAATATTAGAAATGTTTATGAAAATGCTCTGGTTCCATTTGAGGTGAAAAAGGGAGCTCAATTTAAGGTTCATGAGGTTAATCTGAGTAACATATCTAAGCTTAGTAGTTATTATCGTACACTTGATTATAATATCGAGCTTACACTTAAGTATGGAAACATGATTAAGAAGGTTGCTGAGGTTTGGACTACTGAAGCACTTTATGGTTCTGCCTGGAGTATTTTTAACAATTATAATTTCCGTCACGGAGACCTTCATTCAGGTAATATTATGGTGGGTGATAAATTTGCAACGATCCTTGATTATGGAAATGCAAGCGAGCTGCATCATGAGAAGGTCACAATCATCATGAAGATGATGAGCGCGGTTGTTCTTAATAAACCGGAGTGGTTTGTTGAGGCTTTTGAAGAGTTTCTCAAAAAATCTATAGCTGAGGATCCTGATGGTCCTGGTCATATTGGCTATTCTGAGCTTAAGCCAAAGGTTCGTGAGGAATACATTAAGCGACTTACGCAAATTTTTGATACAGGCACGCCGGAGTCTTCAGGTATTAAGATTCTTCTGGCACTTACTACGGCGCAGAATCTTGGTATTAAGCTTCCTATGGAGCTTCAGAATTTCTCACAGTGTCAGCAGAGACTTGAGAATAGTATGGCTGAGGTTCGTAATGGTGCGATTGAGCTTAGAAAGACAATAGAAAGACTGGAGAGACTTCCTATTGAAGAAAGCATTAAGAATTCCTTCGATCCATTAATCGTAATGCAACGAGAGATGAATCGTAGGGTAGACCCTGATAGTGAAGAATATGTGTATCAGAATTCATATAAATGTGCAACTAAACTTCTTGAACAATGTCATCGAGATGTTTTGGATGAAAGGATAGTGAAGATTACTGAGCTTAGGACGAGTTTTGATAAAGGCGTGAATGTAGATAAACAGCTTGAGCAAGTTAAGAAAAAATACTATCCATTATATGATTCTTTCTGTGATTCATTTATTGGTTATGAAGATCTTAAAAATTCAGATCTGTCTAAGAAAACTCAGGAATTCAGAATGCATTTTAATGAACTAAAGAGGCAAAATGTTTCTTTTAAAGATATTGATAAAAAAACGAGAAATGCTATTTCGAATATATCTGGATTTTTTAAACTGAATGCAATGAATACAGGTCTTACAATTGAGTATTCTTCTATAGAAGAAATTAGAGAACTTGATAATAAAGCTTTTCAATTTCCATATGATGAAGCTGCATTTGATAAACTTATGGCAATCTTTGATGCTGATTTTTGTTCAATTGCTGAAAATGCGAAAATGCTGGATTATGAAGTTAAACATGGAAAATTAAATGATAAGCAGGTTAAAGAACTGGATAATGGCTACATTGATGCAAAGAATGCAATCGATATGAGTCGTTTGAGGGGAAACAAATTAATTGATGCATTTACAGAAACCATTCGAAATTCTTTAGAAGATGAAGAGTTTGATAGGGGAATGGAGAGAATTTATAACGAGTATCCAGATTATAAAAAGGAAATTCAGGAATATAGAAAATATAGAGACATGTATAATAATTACAAGGTTGAAGATGGCTATCAGAATTTAGTTGAAGCTAGAAAGAAGATGATTAAACTCGAGAATTCAATCCTAGTTAATTATAAAAATCTCTGTAAGAATGAATTTTCGGAAATTGCTAAGCAAACCAAAGATTCTCGTAGTCTTGAGCAAATCATGAACAGTCCACTCATTCCAGAGTATGTTGAAGTTATCGGTAAGATTATGGTTGATAATAAATTCTCAACGTATAAAAGATTGGATGACAAGTATACAGATGAGTTCAAGAAGCTTGAGGCAAAGGAAAATGCCGAGAATGCGGCAGAACAAGCTAAGGAAAACGGCAATGAAATCAAAGAACCTGATAAAGGTAAGGCTAAGGGTAATGCCAAGGGCAAGGATGCCGTTAATGCAGCTCCTAAAAAAGGAAAATAAGTCACTGGGACCGGGTCTGACTGACTTATTATGATACAGATGAGGCTAGAAATTTAGCCTCATCTGTTTTATTATAGAAGTAGTGCTTTTTATGGAGGTGTTTTTATGAATAAGAAGTTTATTATTATTCTGGTGATTAGTTTGTTAGCGCTGTGTTTATCAGTGTTTTCATTTATGATTTCTCTCAAGACGGGTGATAAGGTTAGAGAGAATGAGACGAGCAAGGGACAGGTGGTTGAAGAGAGTGATACTTCTGAGGATATTCAGTATGTTCTTTATTTAGGTACCAATGATAAGGATTCAAATGAACCGGTATTTGATGAGGAAGAGTCAAAGGAAAAACTGAAGGAAATCCTTCTTGATCATTTTGGTGGTTATACTATTCAGGAAGCTAATGGTGGATGGAAAGATGGCGACACTGTTTATGAAGAGTATACGTTGGTTATTTATCTGAGTGATACAAACATTGATGAAGTTCACAAAGCTTGTGACGAGATGTTAGATGTATTCCATCAAAGTTCTGTACTTATCCAAAGTAACAAGACAACTACTGAGTTTTATTCTGCAGAGTAAGTTGGGGGTTATATGATATTTATTATATTGTTGATTTTGTTGGTGCTGGCTATTCCTGCGGCAATTTTCTATGCGATTGCATTTAGTGAAAGTGAGCCTGTTAGGGGGCCTGAGGATAATGCTAAGGAAAAGAAGGAAAAGCGTAAGTCCAAGAAAAAATAAATAGTAAGGATATGTGACATGTATAGTTTTAATTCTAGAGTAAGATACAGCGAGTTAGCGGCGGATAAAAGGTTATCCTTGGTTTCAATCATTAATTATTTTCAGGATTGTTGTACTTTTGAGGCGGAGGATAAGGATATAGGACTTCAGTGGCTGTCGGATCATAATACATCCTGGATGCTCACTAACTGGCAGATTCATATTCTTAGAAGACCTGAATATTGCGAGGATATTGAGATAATTACATGGGCTTCAGGTTTTAAATTTTTCATTGGAAAGAGAAGTTTTCTTATTAAAACTACTAAAGGTGAGCCTTTAGTTTATGCTCTTTCTGAGTGGGCTTATGTGAATACGGTTAAGAATCGTCCTGAGAAGAATGTTCCGGATAAGGAATTAGAAGCTTATGGGCTCGACACTCCTATTGAAAAACGTTTTTCTGAATTTGGCATTTCAGAATCTGAAGAGGAGACGCTTCTTAAAGGAAAGATAGATGTCGGCTTCCTGGATGATCTAGATAATGCGGATGATAGCATTTGGTTTCCTCAATCTATTGTAGTGTCAGGAGAGCATTTGGATACAAATAATCATGTAAATAATGCTCAGTACATTGCGTTTGCAACGACACAGCTGCCCGCGGATTTTAAAGCAAATGTTTTCCGGGCAGAATACAAAATGCAATCTAAGCTTGGGGATGTTTTGTATCCTGTTGTCAAAGAGACGGATAAGGGATATATTGTTGCGCTAAATGATGAAGCTGGAAATTTGAAATTAGCATGCGAATTCCTGGCTTGATTATTATGAAGGTTATTAGTTGAAGTTTTACAGGGGGTTATATGGATATAATAAATAGTGTGCTTCATAACGAAAAAGCACTTCCTTTGGTTATTTTTGTTGTCTTTGCATTTGTTTTTTCTGCACTAATGGATTTTATTATTCGTTCGGGATCTAGAAAATTATTTAGGCACTGTAAGAAAAGAACTGTTGCGACTATTAATCATGAGACTGAGATTGAGCGTCATACCGGCGGAATCAAAGATGATTTCAAAGGTTCAAGAGCTGCGTATATTTTTAGAAATGCCCATTATGAATTTACCGTTGATGGCTATAAGTATACTGGCGTTGGAGAGGTTTATTTTCTTAACAGTTATAAAAAAGTAAAAATCTGGTATGATCCGGAAAATCCAAATCATAACTGCACTGCTTTTGAGAAGAACAGAGCTTATGGAGTGAATGTTCTTATTGGCTATGCTGCAGTTATCGCTTTTTTTGTTATAGTGTTTATGATTTTGAAGCATTTTGCTTAGATAGTATTTGGAAGTTTTAGGGGGTTAAATGCAATCTTATAATTCAAATGCCGCAAAACGAATGGTGATGGCTTTTCTGGATGGATTAATATTTTTTGTATTTCTGTTGGGAGTTATTCTACTTTTAGTGAGCTACAACCGTGCTCAGCAAACTCAGAAAAATCATCAGAATATGAAACCTTGTACTCAGGAAACGACTGCAACTGTTACACATTTGAATACATTTACAGAGAAGACAAAACCTGATGAAATAGATAGTCCTACATACAATATTTATGACGCTCGTTATACTTTTACTGTTGATGGACAGGAATATAATGGTAATTATAGCAGTCGTAAGAAGATTGAAATGGGAGATACATTAGATATTGTGTATAATCCAAATGATCCGAGTCAATCTTATTTAAAGGTGGAGATTCAGAAAGAGGCTTCTGGTGATATTAAGAAAATGGTTTTCTATTATCCGGGTATTGTATTTGTAGTATTTAGCGTACTAGCAGCAATTCCTCTGGCTATTATTCAAATAATGGACAGGATTAAAGAGGATAAGAGAAGAGAGGCGGCATATCAGCAGGCTTTGGAAAGACATAAGGCCGAGATGGAAAAGAAGAAGGCTAATGAAATAAAATGAAAGTGTAGAGTGTTACTTAGTGAGGCTTAAAAGTATAAAAGTGAATAGCAATACGGCTGACAGTGTGTTGTTCGTGCCTGCCATGCTTGATGCACATTTTCCATTGCTGAAGTATGCATTTTATTCTAAGGATTATTTTCCTGTGATAATGTACGAAGAGGATGGTATTACTGAGCTGGGGCTTCGATATATAAATCACGATATGTGTTACCCACTTTGCCAGATAGTAGGGCAAATGCTAGCTGCCCTTAAAAGTGGAAAGTACAATGTGAATCGTGTGAAGCTCCTGATGCCAACTGCGGGAGATGCATGCCGCGGTGCTAATTATATCGGCGCTCTCAGGCGTGCAATGCAGGATGCGGGCTATGATTTTGTGCCGGTTCTTACACTAAATGTTCGGAATTGCGAGCCGGAAAGCATGATGAAATTTGATTTCGGAATGGTTTGGCGTGCTCTTTTTGGACTTTATTACGGAGATATTTTGATGGTTCTCCTTAATGCGACCCGTCCGTATGAGAAGAAGAAAGGTGCGGCTGAAAGGCTGTGGAAGAAGTGGGTTGAAATTCTTTCCAAGGATATGATTTCAGGTAAGAATTTGAACCTTTTATATATGCATCGGAATTTTAATCTGATTTGCAAGAGCTTTTCTAAAATACGACGTAAAGGATTTGATAAACAGAAGATTGCTCTGGTTGGGGAGCTGTATGTGAAGTATTGTCATCTGGGTAATTGGGATGTTATCAACTTTGCGGAGAAACAAGGTGCAGAGGTTCATGTGAATCCTCTGTCTTATTATGCAATGTATTACATGGATACGCATATGATACGAAAGCATAATCTTGAGGCAAAGGGCGCTAAAGTTCTGATGAAACTATTTGAGTTGATCCAGAAGGATATGAACCGTACGTTAAAGAAGTATGGATTCTTTACTCTTCCTGATTACTGGACCTTTAAGAAAGAGGCTCACGGCTATGTTAATTATAACATTCGTAATGGAGATGGCTGGCTGATTGGTGCTGAGGCAGTTTCATATATTAAACATGGGATTGATAAGGTTTTTGCTGCACAGCCTTTCGGATGTATGGTAAACCATACGGCTGGACGAGGACTTTATCCTTCACTTACAAGGAGACTTGGCAAGGGTCAGATTGTCAGCTCCGATGTGGATGCCAGCGCCTCAAAACTTAATTATTATAATAGGCTTTTGATGCTTATACATGGAAGAAAGTAGCCATAGGTAAAGGAGTATGAAATGAAGGTATTTATTGTATATTGCCATCCTTCAAAAGATAGTTTTACGAATGATGTATATAAATCTTTTGAACGAGGTTTAAGAGATGCAGGTCATGAGATTCTTATATCTGATTTATATGATATGAATTTTCAAACGGATATGAGTGAAGAAGAATATTTACGAGAAACTTATTACAGAACTGATGGAATAAAATCAAAAGATGTCTTGATTGAACAGGAAAAAATACAGAACAGTGATGCAATTGTATTTATATATCCTGTATTTTGGACAGAAGCACCCGCAAAGCTTGTGGGTTGGTTTGATCGGATTTGGACAACAGGATTTGCTTATAAACCGGATCCTAAGATGAAGGTTCTTGAAAAAGCATTATTTATAGTCTGTGCAGGAAAATCAATGAAATCTCTCATTGAAACTGGGGAAAAGAGTGCTATGGAAACAGTAATGTTGGGAGATAGAATTCGTGATAGAGCAAAAGAGAAAGAAATGGTTATTTTTGATAGTGTAACGCATTGGAATGAAGAAGCACGTAGTGAGAGTATTCCTCGGCATCTTTCCAAGGCGTATGAAATGGGTATAAATTTTTGATACACTCAAAACTTTCTGCTTACTCTATGATTTAATTAATATGTTTTATAGGATAATAACACTGATCTCATCAATCTCCATATCGAGGAGCCGGAGAAACATTTGAAAGTATTATAATCCAAAGGCCGCGGAGATCAAAGCGGATAATGCTGCCAGACAGGAATGGAACCAGACTGCGGATGTCGCTCTCGTCTCCGGTGCATTATAGAGCAGCTGACGAGGCTAAAAAAAGAAGCGCAAGAACAGCCGCAACAAAGGAAAGTCGCCCAAAGATCAACGAGGGGTATGGAGCGATAAGGCAACGTTTTTTGCCTGATTGTAATTGATAATGTTCCGTGAATCTGATAAAATATAGGTGCTTATAAATGACATGAAACAGCGGAGAAGGCGCACTCCGCTCTTGTTTGATGAAATAGAATAGAAAAAGACCATGGAAAGAAATGTAACTGTAATCAAAGACGCTGATGGCAACTGGGATGATGTCAAAGCGTATCTGAAGGAGTATGTTGGAGAGTTTTACACGATAGCAGAAACGGAAGATGTAGTATTCATAGGAAATGATCTTCCGGATGAGTATACCGGAACTATTAGAGATCGCTGTAGGTTTGTGCTTATAAAAAAACATTAAACAGTATCTACCAGGCTAAGAGCCAGGCTAATGTACTGTTTTTTTCTTAAACGAAAAAAGGAAGGGTTGCAATGGTGGAAAATATGAGACATAAAATTATTTTAAGAGGTAGAAAATCAAGAATTGCATTCATGCTCGTTTTAATTTTGATATTGCAAATATTTATGCCGATTATGAAAGTAGAAGCAGCAAATTATTATGTGGCTCATAGGAATAGTCGTTTTGATTACAACCTGAGTTCGGGACAAATTTTAAGAAAGAATGATACAATATCTTTTACATTGCAGAACAATGATACAATGAACTTCACTAGATCTGCAAATGGAGAAAGTACGAAATATACTTATAATAATAGTGTAAATTATACTGTAATAGATGAATATGCGATGTCTGGTGATGTTTCTATTCTTGCGAAGTCAGCTAATATGAATTCTGGTTATAATTTTTATTTGGCTATAGGCAAACTTAGCGTAATTTCCTTTGATACAAATGGAGGGGAAGATACAATTGAATCTCGTTTAATATATTATAATAGATATAGTAATAGTGATTATTCAGAACTACGTCTTAATAATATTTCTAATTATAACAATGCAACTAAAGTAGGTTTACCTACACCAACAAGAGAAGGTTATACTTTTGATGGCTGGTATACTGAAGCAGAAGGTGGAACACAAGTAACAAACGATACCAAATTAAATAGTGCAAACGATGTTACTCTTTATGCACACTGGACATTAGATCATACTCATGATTTTACCTATTCTGCAGACGGTCAGACCATCACAGCGGCTTGTGCCAATACAGACGGCAAGTGCCCGCTGGCAGATCAAAAGGCCACGCTGACCATCGCCGCTGAAGGTGGAACATACGATAGAACCACTTCGTTTGGGGCAACTATCACCGACGAAAACAGCATCCAGGGAGATGCGGAAGTAAAATACTATATTACTGACGCAGACGGCCAAAAAACTGGAAATCCTCTGACCGCAACACCAACAAATGTAGGCAAATACTGGGCAGAGATCACACTCGGCCCTGGCACTGATTCAAAGACGGCTACTGCACACGTGGTATATACTATTGCCAAGGCAGATATTACACCGGTTGTTGAAATAGAGGACTGGAACTACGGCGATACGCCGAAGGAGCCTTCTGTGACTGAGGCCAGTAACCCGGGAAGTGGCGAAGTTAAATACGAGTACTTCACAGATGAAGCCTGCACAAAAAAGACCACTTCAGCTCAGGGTGCAACCGAAGACGGTGGTGTGCCTTCATATGGCGGAGATTACTGGGTAAAGGCTACAGTAGCAGAGACCGACAACTATAATTCCGGAACCGGAAAGAAAAAGTTTACGATTAACGCCACGGCCGTCACGGTCACTGGCCTTAAGTTTGATTCAAAGGTGTATGACGGCAATACCACAGCGACGCTGGATACAAGAGAAGCACAACTTACGGATGTAGCGCCAGGCGATGATGTCAGAATTAAATCTGCTACCGGTACATTTGCAGATGAGAATGTAGACACAGGGAAAACCATCAACGGAATCATCATAGTGCTTGAAGGTAAAGATGCCGGCGGATATAAAGCGACGGCTGATCCTGCAGAACTGAAAGGCGCTATAACGGCTAAACCTGTTACAGTCAGCGGCATCACAGCATCTGATAAGACTTATGACGGCAATACAACAGCAGCGCTGACATTCACCGGAGCAACATTTGCTGGGATGATTGATGGCGATAATCTTTCCGTAAAGGGTAAGACAGCCCAGGATGGAACTTTCAATGACAAGAACGTCGGAACAGATAAGCCCGTCACTCTGCCTGAGCTTGAGCTCGGTGGAGCAGATGCAGGAAATTATACGATTAAAACAGACAGCCAGACGACAACCACTGCAACAATCACTGCAAAGGAAGTTAGTGTAACAGCCAAAGATAAGTCCAAGACATACGGCGATACGGACCCTGAACTTACATATACTGCAGATGGGCTCATAACAGGTGATACATTCACCGGAGCTCTCACAAGGGATGAGGGAGAGGATGCCGGCAATTATGATATCAATCAGGGAACCCTGAGTGCAGGGAATAACTACACAATCAAATATACAAAAGGAACGTTCACCATCAATAAGGCGACGACCAATAGCGTAACAGCAACGATTGAAGGCTGGACCTACGGTGACAACCCGAATAATCCAAGCGCCACGGCTACATATGGGCAGGATAAAGCCACCTTTGCATACAGCGATGCGGCAGACGGGACTTATACAGAAACGGTTCCAACCGATGCCGGTACATGGTATGTAAAGGCGACAGTTGCGGAAACGGATAGCTACGCCGGTGCAGTCAGCACTCCTGTAGAATTCATCATCACACAGAAAGAAGTCGGCCTTAAATGGACTGATACAGAGTTCACATATAGCGGTGAAGCCCAGAAGCCAACAGCGACTGCTACAGGACTTAAGGACGGCGACATATGCGATGTGACTGTAACTGGCGAGAAGACAGATGCCAATGCCAAGAGTGGCGAAGACAGTTATACAGCCACTGCCATATCCTTAAGCAATGACAACTACAAGCTGCCGGATAACAAAACAACGGAATTCACCATCGTGCCTAAGAAACTGACACAGGCCATGATCAGCCTTGATAGCGATACATTCAAGCGTGATGGCACAGAGAAGAGCCCTCAGGTCACGATGACTGATAAGGATATCCTGGTAGAAGAGGCTCCTAAGAAGATGGTCGAAGGCGAGGACTACACTCTTAGCGGAGATGTGAGATCTTTTGAACTTGGGACCCATGTCATCACAGCCGAGGGCAAGGGCAACTATACCGGAACTATCGACACGAGCTGGATGATGTACAAAAACAAGTCGAGCGAAGAAAAAGAAGAAGGAACAGAAGGCGGAGGCGACTTTGAAGTCTTCGTCGATGTGGAGAACAACTCTTCGGATCTGGCAGTGGACAACCTGACAGTAAGCATGGCCAAGGGCTTCCTCACAGAAGAGGATATGGTCAGGTACAATTCCGGCGAGAGTGTCCTTGTATATATGATCTTCAAGGAGCAGCCGGAGAGCGAGGTAGAATCTACTGACAGTTCTCTTCTCGGCGGTTTGTTCAGAACTGAAGGCGCCACGGACATATCCTGGTACGATATCACAGTCTGGAAGAAGATCGGAAGCAGTGCAGCAACGAAGGTGCATGACACGAAAGATGAACTGAGCATGTGCGTTGAGGTTCCGGATAAGTACAAGAATGCCCCTGAGGGATATACGCGTGAATTCTATCTGGGAAGAGCCCACGACGGCATTGCGAGCAAACTCGCGAATACCTCTAAAGTAAAAGTTGGGTTCAGCTCGAGTAAGTTTTCGACATACGCTCTAGCCTACAAGGATACCAAAATCCCTGAGTCAGATCCCGGCAAAGACGACAAAAAAGGAAAGGGCGGTGCTAAGACAGGCGACCCTATCGACATCGCGGGACTGCTGGCGCTGATGCTCGCATCAGGCGGAGCGCTCGTAGCGATAGGATACAGACGCAGAAGAGAAATGGATAAGTAAAAAATACTATAGGACGCAGATAACAATTGGCACACAATACGGTATTAAATGATCGATGCCTCACAGAACAAAATCCTGCGAGGCATCATACTAATTGAATAGAATAATCGTAGTAAAAGGCCTGATTCATAAATGAAATATGAATCAGGTTTTTTTATTCATTGACTACGGATGGGTAATATGTTACCATTTATCAAAAGTAATATATTACCTTTTTTGGAGGGCGTTTTATGAATTTAGAAGATGTTATTAAAAGTGGTAAAGTGGATTTTTCCGGGATTCCAGCCAATTATTATCTGATCGGGCTTCTCAGTGCTTTCGAAAATAGATTTCAGGCTATGGCGGATAGTACGATGCAGGAGATTAGCTGGAAGCAGTTTTTTGCAATCATCTGTATCAACATGTGTACCGAGCCACCAACACTGAAGGAACTTTCAGATATTCTTGGAAGCTCGCATCAGAATGTGAAACAAATTCTTCTAAAACTTGAGAAAAAGGAGTTTATAAAGTTTGAACAGGATGATACTGATAAGAGAAAGCAGAGGATTATATTAACAGATACATGTAGAGACTTCTGTAACAAAAATGACTCTATGAGTCAAGGTATTATGATGAAGATGTTTGAAGGAATTCCAGAGAAGGACATTAATACAACTATACAAACGATTATTGCAATTGAAAAGAATTTAAGAGGAGCGATTTAATGAGTGGGATAATTTTATATAAATCTAAATATGGTGCAACAAAACAGTATGCTGAGTGGATCGCAGAAGAAACGGGTTTTTCATGTGTCCAGATTGATAAAGCTAATATAAATGAGGTTGCACGGAAAGATGTGATTATACTTGGGGGAGGTGTATATGCATCTGGTATTGCATGTATTCCTTTCCTAAAGAAAAATATCGGTAAATTAAAAAAAAAAGATAATCGTTTATGCATGTGGCGCTTCTCCTTTTAAAGATAGTGCAGTAGAAACTGTAAGACAGCACAATTTCAAGGGTGATCTCGAAGGAATAGAATTCTTTTACTGTAGAGGAACATTTGATATGAAATCGATGACATTTGCGGACAGAACGCTCTGCAAGATGCTCAGAAAAGCTGTTGGGAAACAGAATCCTTCAGAATATGAAATCTGGGAGCAGGCACTTATGTCTTGTAAGGAAGACGAGAGAGGTGATTGGGTAGATAGGTCATATATCGAGCCGATAGTAAAGGCGACTATGAAAACTTAAGAAAATGTGACTATAGTCATATTTGAAATATACCTTTTTTCACTACAAAACGAAGTATGAAGATAATATAATGAGCCTATTAGATGGAAATAGGGATTTGTAGGAGCGAGAGCAAATGGAATTGAACAAAATGATATCTAAAGTAGGGTCAGCAATCGTAATAGTAACAGTATTTCTTTTTGCGTTTTTTTTGATAATCGATTTTTCTATGGGCGGTTACTTTGTCTGCCTTATCCTGCCGGTAGGGTTTATCATGATGACTGCAGGTCTGCATAATGAGTGCGAAGATGATCGCAAAGTCGCAGCAAATATAGGTTTGATCCTTGCGGCGGTATACGGCACGTTTATTATGCTTGTCTATTTCTCGCAGTTGACTACGGTGAATAACGAACAGTTGAATGAACAAGCAGCAAAGCTGTTAGAATTCGAAGCAGCAAAGCTGTTAGAATTCGATAAGTACGGGCTTATTTTCAATTACGATCTGCTCGGCTACGGTGTAATGGCACTTTCTACCTTTTTCACGGGACTTTCGATGAAGCCGAAGGACAAGATGGATAAGTGGCTCAGAGCATTGCTAATGATACACGGAGTGTTCTACTTAAGCTGCACGTTTATGCCGATTACGGGAGTGTTCGTGAATATGTCCTCTGGCGGAAATGGAATTGGCGGAAGGCTAGCTCTTGTTGTTTGGTGTGTATATTTTATGCCCATCGGAATACTTTCGTTTCTTCATTTTCATTCCGGAAAAAGATGAAATATTTGGTGTACTATTTGCGTAAATTATGTAACTGCTTTGTTTTTATGATAAAGCAGTTACTTTTTTATTTGTTTGTTGACAAGGATGCCTAATGGTGCTAATTTATGAGTGAATATTTATTCAGTGAATAAATCTATGATGTATATATAGGAGTATTGATATGCCTAAGAATAAAGAGAAATGTAAGCAAATGAGAGAGGATATGAGGGATAGAATCCTCAAGGAGTCATCGGTATATTTCGCTAAAAATGCTTTTGGAGATACGAAGATGAGTGATTTAGCGAAACATATAGGAATTGGCCAGGGTACGATATATTTATATTTTAAGTCCAAGGAAGAGCTCTTCGAGGAAATTAGAAAAGCTGCGGATAATAAGGAAGAGGTTTTAAAGCTTAAGATTCTTTCAAAGCTTCCTATTTCGGCAAAGGAAAAGATAGATAGAATCTCTAAAGAGGTAATTAAAAAGTTGAAATATGATGATGATTATAAAGTGAAAATTATCATTTATACTCAGCTTCTTCTAGAGAAGGAAGACGAAATATATTCCAGTGAAATGTATAAGGAGCTGGCGAAGATTATTAAACAGGGACAGAAAGAAGGAAGCGTAGTAGAGGGAAATGCAGTTTATCTAAGCGATCTTTACTGGGGGATAGTTTATCTCAATTCTCTAAAGCTTCTTTATATGGAAAATCATAAATTGGTTACAAAGGATACATTAAACAGGTTATTACTTAAAGATAAGTAGGGAGGCATTATGGCAAAAATTGCAATCGTTACAGGTGCTACTGGTGGACTTGGACAGGAATTCATCAAGGAAATACAAAAAAAAGACGAGATAGATGAGATATGGGCAGTAGGACGAAATGAGAAGAAACTTGAAGAACTTAGGAAGAAATATTCTATCATTCATCCTGTTATTGCAGATTTTAGTACAGATGGAGTTGAAGTCATTAAGCAGAAAATACAGAAAGAATTACGAGCTGATATTGATGACGTTCGATTTCTGATCAACAACGCTGGAATTGGATATATGGGTCATTTTGATAAGCAGGGTACGGAAGATATTGAGAAACTTTGCAAGATTAATTGTAGT
>CACYKH010000017.1 GCA_902774915.1 uncultured Lachnospiraceae bacterium
CTTATCGCCATGGCACTTAACCATTTCCTCTGTGAGGTAAAGAAGACCATAACCTGTAGCCTCTGTACGAGCAAGTGATCCACCATATGTAAGACCCTTACCTGTAAGAACTCCTTCATAGAGTCCCTTAATTCTCTTATACTGACCAAACATGAAACCGATTTCACGAGCACCTGTACCGATATCACCAGCAGGAACATCCTCATCAGCTCCGATATATTTTGAAAGCTCTGTCATAAAGCTCTGGCAGAACTTCATGATCTCGTTGTCTGACTTACCCTTAGGATCGAAGTCAGAACCACCCTTACCACCACCGATTGGAAGTGTTGTAAGTGAATTCTTGAAAATCTGCTCAAAACCGAGGAACTTAATAATACCAAGGTTTACTGATGGGTGAAGTCTAAGACCACCCTTGTAAGGTCCGATTGCATTGTTAAACTGAACACGGAAACCTCTGTTAACCTGTACATTACCGTTATCATCTACCCATGGAACTCTGAACATGATCTGACGATCTGGCTCTGTAATTCTCTCAAGGATAGCGAGCTTACGATACTTCTCCTCGTCCTGCTCGATAACTGGGCGAAGTGTGCTAAGCACCTCTGTTACTGCCTGAAGGAACTCAGGCTGATCTGCGTCTCTCTTCTGTACCTTCTCAAGTACCTCATCAACGTATGACATAGCGTTTTCTCCTTTTTATATGTTTTTGCGGCCATTAAGACATTATACCTTTTCGTGCAAGCACGAACGGTCTAATTTCTTAATTGCCTTAGTTTTACTTTATCCAACTAAAGCAGAATTATATACTATTTCATATGCGTTGTAAATAAGAAAATTAAGTTTTTTGATATTTTTATTAAGTTTTTAATGTTTAATTAACATAAAGTTGTCTTTATTCTGTTTTAAGTTGTAAAAACTATACGTATTCTGGTACCAATTTCTTTCCTGGATACTATTTCAAAATGACCATTATGCTTATCAACTATCCACTTTGCTATAGATAAACCAAGACCTGTTCCCTGAACCTTTCTTGTATCATCTGCCCTGTAGAAGCGCTCAAACATATGCTTTACATCTACTTCTGCCATACCTATACCGCTATCCTGTACCTGAATGTACGGCTTATACTTTGTCTCTTTTCGTCCATTATCCTCTGATTCAACCGCTTCAAATCCTACAGAGAGAACTATATCGTCACCTTTCGAAGTATATTTGGCCGCATTATCAACCAATATTCGCATAGCCTGTTTTATCATGGAAGCATCTGCATTCAAATGAACATCCTGAGCCTTCTCATCATATTTATAAACATGATCCTCATCTATCATAAGGGACTCTTCATAAATCTCACGCATCACTTCATTTAAGCTTACATCCTCAAAGGTCATTGGATTTCTTCCTGCATCACCTCTTGCAAGGAATAAAAGCTGTTCAACAAGATGATTCATGTGGTCAGATTCATTCTTAATGGCAGCAATGGATTCTTCCAGTATTTCTTCATCTTCCTTGCCCCAGCGATCCAGCATATTTGCATAACCCTGTATGACGGAAATAGGAGTTCTAAGCTCATGAGATGCATCATTAACAAATCTGGCCTGCTGTAAATATGTATCATGCATTCTGGTCAGCATGTTATTCATAGCCGCTTCTATTCCCTGAAGGTCATTATCTCCCAGGGAAAGCTCCGTAGTCTGTTCTGGCGAAATGTGTTCGATAGCATTCTCTATAGTATGGAACTTCGCCTCATCAAAGGACATATTACTGATTTCTTCAGCTTTTAATGCCATATCATTAATCGGCTTCAGGGTTTTCTTTATGCTCTTATGCTCCCCATAATATGAAAAGATTATATTTATAGACTGAAAAATTACAGCTAATATGATCATTGAAATGATTATCATAAATGGCTGAAAAACATTTTCGCTAATAAGAACATCTTTTCCCGACTTGACTACATATGTAAGATTACTTAAATCCTCACCTCGCGTAGTGAAATATCTGGAAACATCTCCATCCTTCCACTCAACTATATATTTATAAAGCTCATCTCCGAATGTTCTGGATTCAATACTGTATAACCATAGAAATGATAATGCTATAAACAAAAACAGGTTTGCACTAAAAAATAGCCCTACTTTGGTCCATATAAATTTGCCGTGTAAGCGTAGAGCTATAGAAGACATATTCTTTTGTTCTTTATTCTTTGCCATATCCGTTCCTACTAAACTATTCCGCCTTAATAACGTAGCCCACGCCACGAACTGTCTGGATCATCTTTACATTATATGCTTCATCTATCTTAGTTCTGAGATGACGAACGTAAACATCAATTACGTTCGTCTCTCCCAGATACTCATATCCACATACCTTTTCAAGCAATGTGTCACGGGATAGAACTATATCCATATTTTCCAGGAGGACTCTGAGCATAATAAACTCTCTATTAGTAAGTTCTATCTCATGTCCATCATAACGAACACTATGCTTTGGTATATCCATTGTAAGAGCGTTCCATTTAAAATGGTCCTCGTCCACCTTGCCATTCTTATCTGATTCTGCACCAGCAGTTGCTCCACTGTTTTCAACAGCAGTATTAGCAGATGTGCTCGTCGCTCCACCATGCAGCTTAAGAGCAACTCTGATCCTTGCCAGAAGTTCCTCTATAGCAAATGGTTTTGTTATATAATCAACCGCACCAGCATCCAGACCGGATACTTTATCCATTACGGCATCACGAGCTGTGAGGAGAATAACCGGAGTCTGCTTCTCTCTATGCAGTCTTCTTAGCACCTCCATACCACTTAGCTCAGGGAGCATAATATCCAAGAGAATGAGATCGTAATTATTATCCAGAGCCATTTCAAGTGCAGTACGCCCATCAAGAGCCTTATCCACCTTGTAGTCCTCGTGTTTTAACTCGAGTTCCACGAATCTGGCTAACTTTTCCTCATCTTCTACTACTAATATGTATGCTCCCATTATTACCTCCAAAGATACTTAAGCGTTGTTATCTTCTACAGTTCCCTCAACTACAGTTGACTGTGTATCTTCTGCTGCAGGAGCTGCCTGTGTATTATCTGTTGTAGGAGCTGCCTGCTCGCTACCGAAGCTCTCATTCCAGCTTTCCTTTACCTTACCAGCAAACTGTGAAGCTTGGTTCATAACTCTGTTAACCTCGTTTGTATCATCCTTACCAACGATTGAATATCTGCAATCAAGGAAAAGTGAGATGATGATGACGATTAATAAAAGCTCCCATGCTGCAAGCATCAAAATGATTGAAATCCAAAGTGGGAGTTTAATGATCTCCTGACCATTCTTTACAACCTTCACTGAATTATCAACTGTATACTGGAAACCTCTCTTTATAGCAGCTCCCAGATCCTTAAAGAAGCTCTTGCCTTCCTTCTGCTGATTTGACTGCTCTATTACTGTAGGAACATCTCTGTAAATTGACTGCTGCTGAGTATTTGTTGAGTATGTTGTCTGGCTTGGTCCGTTAACCTTTCCTGCCTTCTCAAGAGCGATCATTGCATCCAGCATATCGCCATTTGCTTCCTCAAGTGCTTTCTTAGCATCCTCGTAAGATACGTTTGCCTTCTGTACTAATTTTTCAACCTTCTCAAATTCATTCATGATATTTTCCTCTTCTTTCTTAAAATGATTTATTTACCAAATTTTCTTTGGCTATTTGCTTTTGACAGTTCTTATAATAGCCTTAATTTTTTAATTCATCTTTTAAGAAAGATTAAAATAAGATTAAAAAATGTTTTTAATAGTTTTCATTTTCCAATTCATTATAGTACCACAATTACATTCTAATCTCCACCTTGTTGGAGAAGCCAGCGAATGCTATACTTGTATCGTGATTAAGAAACTAAGTTACGGGAGTAATTCTAATGGCAGAAAAGGTTTTTATTAAAAACATAGAATGGGACCGCATCTGGATTTCATTTTTTATCGAGGGATTAGATGAGACCTCGAATGTTTTTATTTCCAATTCTAAACGCACCTATAGTTTTAGCCTAAAAAAAGGAGATGCCCCTGACGAATATAAACTCAACATCACAAACCCAGGTGACTGCAAAATGCTTCCTACTGGAATCTACGAATTATTCTATAATTCTTCAGATAAGGAACTTCCTGGTGCTTCTTATAATATAAACTGGAATAATCCTTCTATAGAAGTAAAGACTCTCAGCAAACAATTTATTTACTTCCATAATGAAAGGGCCTACAGAATACAGTTCACTGATAAGAATGGATTTAAGTTTAAAGCATCAGATGTTCAGCTAAAGGGACAGGGCACAGTTAAAAATCTTCTATCTATTATTAGAAGAACAAAGAACAATACTGCCAAGACTATTCTTAGAACTATTTATAACTTCGACTATCTCCTCTTCCACAGAAAGCTAAGGGGAAAAGATATTCACAAAATAAAAGAGCCTAGAATTCTGCTCATGTCAGATCAGAGCGAAGAAATGGGTTCTAACATGGTCGCACTTAAGAATGCTCTTATTAGAGAAGGCTTTAGCCCTGAAGAAGCACTCCGTGCGATTACAACAAAGCATTACAGCATTTTTCACTGGATGAAAACACTTAAGAAGATTGCTTGGGCAGATTACATTTTTCTGGATGATCACAGTCAGACTACCGACTGGCTCACTATCAAGGGAGCCGTGATAACTCAGCTCTGGCACGCAGGTGCAGGCTTTAAATCTACAGGTTATAGTCGTTTTGGAATGCCAGCAAGTCCGGCACCAAAATCCGGCCACAGACAGTACACTTACGGAATAGCCGGCTCAAAGAAAATAAGACATTTCTTCTCAGAGGTCTGGGGAATTAATGATGAGATGGTACTTCCAACAGGAATGCCTAGGCTGGATGAATATCTGGATGAGAATTATATAGAAGAAACTGCCAACAGGTTATTGAATGGCTATCCTATATTATGTAAACCATCATCCGATTCAGCCAAGTCAGTTTCAACCACATCTGAATCATGGAAGGACAGAAAAAGGGATAATATAATTCTGTTTGCTCCTACATATCGAGGAGAAAATAAAAAACATGCCTACTATCCATATGACAAGCTGAATTTAGGCACGCTTTATAAATTATGTGAAGAAACAGATTCTGTTATCATCTTTAAGATGCATCCATTTGTTGAGGATCCGGTTCCAATTCCTGAAGAGTATAAAGATAGAATGATCGATCTGGTCAAGTATCCAAATATCAACGATCTTTTCTATATAACAGACCTGCTTATTACTGACTACTCTTCTAATATCTATGAATTCTCACTTATGAGAAAACCAATACTCTTCTATGCATTTGATATAGATGAGTATACGGAAACGAGAGGCTTCCACAGAGATTACAGAACGAATGTTCCTGGAAAGATAGTCGAAACCTTTGATGATATGATTCAGGCCATTGAAAAGAAAGACTTTGAATATGAAAAGGTTGAAGAATATATAGATAACAATTTTGAATTCACGGATACTCATGCATGCGACCGCATAATCGACTGGATAATACGCGGGAATCTACCTGAGAACTAAATGTATGATCATAAGAAAAAGTCAGTCTCACGACTGACTTTTCTTATATACTACTTCTTAATATGTCCTCTTGAAATGTGCAACATCATGCTTAAAGTCATCCAGCTGAGATTTGTATGAAAGATAATCCTTTTCCTTCATTTTCCCACCTGAAGATTTTTCCTCAAGAAGCTGTTCAAGCTTCTTAATATTCTCTACAGCATTATCTTTATAATTATTACTAAGATCAACTCGGATCTGATTAATTACAGATTCAAGTTCTTTATCTTTTTTACTAAACAACCCCATATAAATCCCTCAATACTAGTCTGCAGCTTATTAATCTACCCAGTCAAAGCTTCGACCCACAGCTTTCTGCCAGCCGGCCAGGCGCTCACTTCTTTCTTCACTACTGATTTCAGGTTTATAGACTCTGTCAATACTTATAACTGTTCTTAGTTCATCTCTGGACTTCCAGTATCCTACAGCAAGACCTGCCAGGAATGCCGCACCCATTGCAGTACTCTCAACACAGCTTGGTCTTACAACAGTAGCATTTATAATATCAGCCTGTGTCTGCATAAGGAAATTATTAGCGGAAGCTCCACCATCAACCTTAAGCTCACTAAGCTTAACTTCTGAATCCTTTTCCATCGCAGAAAGAACATCGCTTGTTTCATAGGCTATGGATTCAAGAGTTGCTCTGATAATATGATACTTATTAACACCTCTCGTAATACCAACAATCGTTCCTCTCGCATACTGATTCCAATATGGAGCACCAAGACCTGTAAATGCAGGCACTACATAACAGCCATTTGTATCCTTAACTTTAGTAGCCATATATTCTGAATCTTCGGCACTATCGATAAGTCTCATCTCATCTCGCAGCCACTGAACAGATGCACCGGCAATAAATACAGAACCCTCCAGCGCATAGGTTACCTTACCATCAATTCCCCAGGCAAGAGTTGTAACCAGACCATTCTTTGAGAATACCGGTTTATCACCTGTATTCATAAGAAGGAAGCATCCAGTTCCATATGTATTCTTTGCATTTCCTTTTTCCCAGCATTGCTGTCCAAAGAGTGCAGCCTGCTGATCACCTGCAATACCTGCGATTGGAATTTCGCGACCAAGAATATGCTTGCTGGCATTTCCATATACGCAGCTGCTATCCTTAACCTCAGGAAGCATAGAAACAGGTATACCAAGTTCAGCGAGGATATCCTCATCCCACTTTAGTTCATTAATATTGTACATCATGGTACGAGATGCATTGGAATAATCAGTTACATGAACACGACCATGTGTAAGCTTCCAGATAAGCCATGTATCAACTGTTCCGAAAAGGAGTTCTCCCTTCTCAGCTCTCTCTCTTACGCCCTCAACATTTTCCAGGATCCAGCGTAGCTTTGTAGCTGAAAAGTATGCATCTATAACAAGACCTGTTTTCTGACGAATCTTATCTTCTAGTCCTTTTTCTTTTAAGCTGTCACAATACTCGGCAGTTCTACGACATTGCCATACGATTGCATTGTAAACCGGTTCCCCAGTTTCCTTATCCCATACAATAGTTGTTTCTCGCTGGTTGGTAATACCAATTCCCGCAACATCCTCTGCAGCAACTCCTGCTTTAGCCATTGTTTCAACTGCCACACCAAGCATGGATGACCAGATTTCATTTGCATCATGCTCTACCCAGCCTGGCTGAGGATATATCTGTGTAAATTCTCTTTGTGCAACAGAGACTATCTTTCCATCATGATCAAAGAGTATAGCTCTATTACTGGTTGTTCCGGCATCAAGCGCCATTATAAATTTACTCATATTTTACTCCCCCACCTTCGAGAAGAATTTCTTAAGTTCTATAATAGGTATAGGGCGTGAATACTTGTAACCCTGAAGATAAGATGCAGACATACTCTTACATCTTTCCTCATCAGAATCTGTTTCAACACCCTCATAAAGAACTGAATAATTCAGATCATCAAACATGTTTGCAAGACTGGCAACCATCTTTCTAGATCTAGGATCATGGTCGCTTGCAATAACAAGAGACCTGTCAAACTTTATGATGTCAAAAGGAAGCTCCATGATACGTTCCATATTTGAATAACCAGTACCAAAGTCATCCAGGTAGAACTTTATACCATTATCCTTCAGATCATTAATCATGTTCTTCATAACCATGAAGTCATTTTCACTCTGGGACTCAGTAATCTCAATAGCAATCTTCTCGTCTGGAATTCCATTATCTTTTATTATCTTGCCAAAATCCTCAGTAAAGGATTCATCCCTCATCTCAAGAACAGATACGTTAACAGAAATACGATTAACCTCATAGCCTTCCTTCATAAGATATTTAATCTCATCACATGTTTTCTGAAGCATAATCTCGGTGAGTACATGAATGTAACCATTTTCCTCAGCAAGAGGAATAAACTGATCCGGAAATACCATTCCAATATCTGGAAGCTTAAGCCTCATAAGCGCCTCTGCCGTATCATATTTTCCAGTCTTAAGATTGTATACAGGCTGACAATATGCAAGTACTCTGGAATCTCTTAGATCACGTCCTCTATAAATATCGCCGAGCTCAGACAAGATATATTCGAACTTATTAAACTCTTCCACATCTTCATATTCCATAAGATGTATCGTATTCATTTCCATACGTCTATGAATACTTTTGATAAAGCTTATATATTCATTCTTCCTGCTTATCTCCTCTATAGATTCACCCATTACAATTTTGTAATCAAACTGGAACTTTTCATATTCTACATAGAAAGCATTTATTATATTATTAATCTTATTTTCATAATCTGGATTTGCTTTTTTTCTGGCAATAAGAATAACATGTCCATTATTGATCTGGAATAAAACTCCACCTCTGAAGAAATTAGCGGCAAAGTTTCTAATAACTTCTGACATTTCTTTTGAAATAGATCTTCCTTCAACATTAAAATCCGGAAGGAATAAACTCATGAAAACAAGATCATTCTTTCTTTCATAGTTATACCTGATCATATCCTCCAGAGCTCTGGAATCAACAGCGCCAAGCTCAATATCATAAGGATTTGAATGTATTAAATAAAGCATTGCAATAACTGGGAAAAGGAAGCTTGCGACAGTAAGCGAAGTCTGTCCACGCCTTAACTGGAATAACAAAACAAGGAAGGAAACGATCATGGTTCCATAGAAGCCATTCATAACCTGTCTATAGAGTCTGGCTCTAAATTCAAACATAAGGAAAATGACTACACATACAAACGCCATATAACCATACATAAATACATTCATTCCTGTAATGGCTACACCATTTTGATCAATTCTGAATCCCTTACCAGAAATAGTTGTAATAATATCCGTTACGACAACTCCTACGAAAATACCCAAAGAAACGATCATTACAGGGACCGTCTTGTCTTTTTCCAGACGTTGAAGCGTAACAATATAATAAATATATAATAGGAAAATAGTAAAAAGAAAGATATGATAAAGATTACGGAAGATATATACCCATGTATAAACTCCATTTACAGCATGAACATAAGCATTGTGATAAATAATATCAGTTAATGCTGCTAAGAAAAGTACAAAAACAATACTTAAAAATATCTTGTATGCCTTTGTTTTGGTTACATATGAAGTAGAAACTAAAACAACCATAACAATGCAGACAGCTATAACAACCATGTCTGCCACAGGACTATATCCATCAAAATATATATGTTGCCCTATCTCATTCATTGTAACACCCCTTTAAGTATTCCCCCGAACACTTAACCTTCTCTTAATTATAACCGATAAAGCCTTATATAACAAGCTTTTAGAGACCGTTACGATAGGACTTCCAATACTCTCCAAGCTTTTCAAAATTAATATTTTCACCAATAACGATAAATAACTCCTGACCGGTGGAAATAGGTTCCAGACGAATGCTGTTTTTAGTCGCATTTACCTCCAGCCACTCCCCATTATCCTGCTGAAGAAATCCCTTGATACGGATAACATTTCCTACATTTGGATCATTAAAAATACGAGCAATTGTTTCTTCAATTTTACTGAAATCTATCTCAACATGGAAATAAAAATAACTATCAAAATCCCCCTCCGAAAGAGGCAGTTTCGTCATCTCCCCAGAACTATATCTTGAAGCAGCGATAGCCTTGAAGTCATCATCACTTATCTTCCCTGATTTCCACAAATAAGCATCCTTAAGTCTGCGTCTCGAATTAAACATTTCGAGTCCTTCATTAAGGTAGTCAACTATTTCATTTTGTAGACTTAGTTCATCTATTTTTCTTTCCTGGCAGACAGGCTCAACCTTACTCAGTACTACGGTTCCAGCCTTTGCCACTTCTGAAGTCATAACATATCTGGCTTTGTCTGACATTCCTTTATCCAGATCCGCCTCCACAAGTGTGATGATATTACTCATTTCATACCATCTCTCCAGCGGCTCCTCGTAGAGCATATCAAGAAAGTCATCCACATCAAATACGCCTGATGGTTCAACTATCACATAAGAGTATTTATTCATGGCCATAGAAATGAGTTTTGTCTTAAGCCTTCGTCTCGTGCAGTCAGCATCGCCACCAATTACCATTTCAAGATGACATTTGTCTCCAAGAGCCTCTCCTAAAAGAAGCCTGTCCACATTTATTGCACCATAATCATTTACAATGATTGCAACATTTTCACCGCGGCGTACAAGATAGTCTGCATATTCTTTTATAAATGTTGTCTTACCGGATCCCAGGAAACCGGTTATAAGATCTACCTTCGTCATAATTTATAGCCTATTAGTCTTCCCACAAAGTATCCGTTCCAATAACATCAGCACCGTACTTTCTGAGTTTCTTTTCTTCTTTCTTGTTGTTCACCGTGAAAACATAGGATTTAAGTCCTTCACTCTCCAGCTCTCTGGCTACCTCTTCCGTATATATTTCACTGGAAATACTAAAACTCTTTATGTCATAACGCTTACAATATTGAACAAACTTTTCTGGAGTAGAAATGATGTCTTCTCTCTTAGAATCTTTAATATAATACAGATTAACCAGCGGAAAATCATAAGCTTCTTTAGCAGCCTTAACCATATCTGTAGTCTGACCGCCAACAATAAGCCTATCAAGAACGTCCGTTCTTCCAGCCGCCTCTTTTACGACCTCCTGATAAAAAACCTGTGTATCCTCATAGCTTCTGTAGCCTGCATCTACCATAAGATACATATCTGTATGTGTCTCCATAAAATCCAGAACGTCATCAAAGCTTGTAGCCCTATATTTTCCCTGTATCTTGAATGACATAAAATCTCTGTATGTCGCCAGATGCTTTTCGGCGTCATACCCTTCCGGAATTTCAGCTCCCTCTTCAAAAGGATAAGGCTGTCCCAGTCTATCGTTCCAGTCACTCTCGCTCCAAACATTATTTTCGCCACTATGAGCCATAACCAGAATGTCATCGCTGGTAAAGGAAACATCGCCTTCAAAATATCTGTATCCGGCATCATAGCATGTTCTAAGGCAATCTATAGAATTGATGTAATCATCATCCATTCCACCTAGTGCATGCATAATATAACCATCCTTTTTGTTGTCTCCATATTTTCCTTCAATATAGAAGCCAACCAGGCTGAGTACCATTACCAAAAAGACTATAGTAAACCTGATGTTATCTTTTAAACTAATTTTACTTTCTTGTTTTTTCTTCATAAAAAAATACCTCGAAGCTAATTATAACATATTAGCTCCGAGGTTTATTCATTTTTCTAATCTACATGTTTAAGTGCCTCATCCATAGGTATCTTCTTAATGCGTCGATAATCGATAGCCATTACTATAAGATATGCAACGAATACAAAAGCGAACATTTTTGCAAATCCGACTGGCGAGATAACAAAATTAAACCAGCCTTCCATGCTCATAAGATAGATTTTGAATACAGCATTCATTCCAAAGAAACCAGCCAGTATTCCGACTACACAAGAGAATATTACAACAAATGTTGTAGATGTCATATATAGACCACTTATCTCTTTATTCTCATAACCAAGAATCTTTACCATGGAGATTGCATTTTCATTTTTCTCAATGATTATCTTAGTAAGAAGATAAATGAGAACTACTGAAAGGATTATACAAACATACTGGAAGTAAACCATGTAAGAACCAATGGAGTGATCCAGCTGTCTGGATATCTTTAAAATGTCATCTTCAGTGATAGTTGTTGCTATATACTTATCGTCTATTCCTTCAATCTCTTCATTTGCCATGAAGCCTGTAAAGTAATCCTTATCCTCATCGAAGAGTGCACGGTAATTATCTATTGGCATGAACACTGTAAGTGCACCTTCGTAATCGTAAATACCTTTTACCTTAAGGTCATAAGTTTCATTATCAAATTTTTCATCAAGAGTAAAGGTATCGCCTACTTCCAATTTATATTTATCTGCAAATGTGGTTGATATATAAGCCTCGTCTTCCGCCATTTCTGAAGGTATATCAATATATTTACTATTATCTTCTATACCATATACAGAAATGCTTTCTTTATGATCTTTGTAAATATACTCAAGACCCGTCATTGCAAACTTTTCAGCTGAAGCAGTTGTTGTTTCTATTGGATTCTCATCATCATCTTCTGTACTCTTAAGAACTGTCTGATACTTTGCAAACATCATATCAGTAACATTATCTTTATATGCGTTCAGAGATTCTGGGAAACCAACCGCCATGGAAAGCATCAGCATTACAAAGCATATACCCACCAAAAGAACCAGATAGTTAGGAATATTCTGAATAAGGATTCTTGTACGGAATCGGCTCAGGAATTTCCACTTTGGAAGTCTGATGGCCTTCTTTCTCTTTGAAGTCTTAAGATCATGTCTGAGGAACTTAAGAGGTGAGAATCTCATCATTCTTACTATTACAAAAAGGTTTATTACAAACATCAGTACCACTGGAACAATTGTTGTCTTAACGAATGCATCTGGTGTCCAGTATGTCTCATAAGTTGGAAGGCTGTAAGAATTGTAATACATACCTATTACAACCTTCTTTAATACAGTGTATCCAAGAATATTACCAATGATTGCTGCAATGAGTGTTACAAGAACAGGCATTGTCATATAATGAACTATGAGTTCCTTCTTGGTATATCCAGATGCACGCAGCGTTCCGATTACCGAAGACTCTTTCGTAATTGTATTGCTTATTGTAATTGCGAAGATAAATGCAAGCACAGCCACAAGAATATAAAGCATTACTCCGGCAATCGCACGGTCACCGCCCATATCATCAGTAGCGAAATGGATTGCATTATTTGAAAAGTTTGGAAGATAACCTTCTATCTCAACATCCTCAACTACTGACTGAGAAATGAGAGCTGCCATAACATTTTCTGACAGTTCTTTTTCCTTTACTACATCTTCAGGCTTATTATTATATGTCCAGGCATAATTGAAATGTGTATTTTTATGAATTCTGTCAAAGCCTTCATTTGTTACTAAAGCAACATCGAAATAAAGAGCATCAAACATACTATCAGTTGGCTTCTCATAAAGCGTACTATAGTTAACAAGTGCAACAAATGCAGTGACTTTAAAGTCCTCACCACCAACGTTAATTGTATCACCTATTTTGATTTTTACATTATCAGCATGCATTCTATCGATAGCAATTTCATTTTCATTCTGAGGCATTTTACCTTCGTGGATACTATACATATCTACATCGGTTCTATCCTTGAAAACACGGATGTTTCCATCTTTTTCTCCATCGCCATCTCTATCTTCACCAGTATCCTTATAGAAGTTTTCGTAGACTGTTATTGGCACTGATTCGTAATCAGGATTATCCAGGTCATACTTATCTGCAGCCTTCTCATATTCCTCATCTACTGTTTTTTCAACTTCCTTATATGCCTCTTCCTTTGCATCTTCAATAGCTTTATCATAATCATCACTACTTATCAGATCTTTGAAGCTTTCACCATATGCTTCCTCAAGATACTCATCAACAGCCTTTACAACTTCCTTGTCAGCTTCTTCATATCCTTTATCAAGATAGTACTGTTTTACATCAGCCTTCTCGCCCTTCTCAAGAGATTCAATCATCTCAGCACTAGCCTTCTCGCTGATTTCAAAGGAACCATCCTCAAGATTGTATTCCTTCTTCTTGTTTTCAGCAGATGTGAGCATACTGTTATTTGCCACGAACATACCTGAAACAAATCCGATCATTATGATAAGAAAAAGTGCAATTACTAAATATTTATGCCACTCTCCAAGAAGCTCTCTAGAAACTCGTCTCTTAAGTGGATTGCTTATTTTTTTCATCTTTCCTTCCTCTTTTACCAATCAAGGTCTACTGCAGAAATCTTAGCCTCGTTAATATTGTTGTGACGAACAACTCCGTCACGAAGTTTGATAACATGATCTGCCATATTTTTAATGGCTTCATTATGAGTAACCATTATGATCGTATTACCATACTTCTGATTAACATCCTCAATAAGCTTAAGTATTTCTTTGGAAGTGTTATAGTCAAGCGCACCTGTTGGCTCATCGCAAAGAAGTATATCCGGATTCTTTACAATGGCTCGACCGATTGAAACTCGTTGCTGCTGTCCACCTGACAACTGATTTGGAAGCTTATGACGATGCTTGTAAAGTCCAAGTGTATTAAGCAGATCGTCAATATCCAATGGGGTGTCAGATAGATAAGCACCAACCTCTATATTTTCCTTCACGTTTAAATTAGGGATTAGATTGTACATCTGGAATACATAGCCAAGATGTTTTCTCCTGTACTGTGTGAGCCCCTTCTCTCCCATATCCTCAAGCTTATCTCCACTGATTGAGATATAACCTGAATCAGGATTATCTATTCCTCCAATTATATTTAATAGTGTTGATTTACCCGAACCAGATGGTCCAAGCAAAACACAAAACTCACCTTTTGCAACGGTGAAATTCATACCTCTTAAAACTTCCTGCCTGGATTCACCAGAACCAAAGCCTTTCTTTAAATCTACGATTTCAAGAAACTTTCTTTCAAATTCTGTCATCTTTGACCTCCTTTTTAATATATGAACGTTCGTTCATATATTCACTCGTTCAATATATATGAAATTACATGAGATGTCAACCCCTGTAATCAATTTTCTACAAAAAAAGCGAGACCCATTTGCAGAAAATCATTAGTGATTAATATAATCACTATTAATTATCTGCAAATAAGTCTCGCTAATTACTCATAAACCGAAGCACGAATGCTTGTGATGACGATTATACGAAACGGACAAATGTCCGACAGCTACTCCCTTACTGCTCTTAAAAACTAACAAATATTTTCCGGTATGTCAACCACCAAATTATTTTTTGTCAGAATTTTTCTTGTCCTTATTGTCCTTATTCTTTTTATCTTCTTTCTTCTCTGGCTTTATCTTCTCGTCTTTTTTATCTTTTTTCTTTTCTTCCTTTTTTTCGTCCTTCTTGTCTTTTTTCTTTGGTTCTTCTTTCTTTTCCAGCTTACTTTCTTTCTTCTTATCCGCCTTTGCGTTAGTCTTCTTCTTACCAGACTTTTCAGCCTTCTCAGTCTTCTCACTTATTTCCTTAGCATCTTCATTTGACTTAGGTTTAAGTGTACCCTGTTCTATATCCCTAATGTACTTCTCATAATAATAACTCTCGAGTGCGATATATTCTTCACTCTCTTTGTCCATAATACTACCATGCAAAGCATCCATTTCATCGTCTCTTCCAAGTCTCTTGATTATATGACGAGAAATACTCTTAGTATGAACCGCAATCCTGTCAAAGCAATTAGTTAAGTCATAAAGTGCAACGCCACCAGCTACTCCACAATCGCCAACACGGAGTCTCTCAACATGGTGCGACTCTATAATATCTGACATCTGATCTATAGCCTTTGAAAGTGGATAAACCTTATAAGCTTCACTCTGCTTATCTTCATTGAAGGCATCAAATGTCATCTTAACAAGATGTCTCGAAGCATCTGAAATAGTATCCAGTTCAGCCTGTCCCTTAGGAGAGAACTTCAGCTTGTTCTCATTTATCTCCTGAGCAACATAAGCAATGTTCATACAATAATCACCTATTCTCTCATAGTCACCAATGGAGTTAAGAATTTCGATTATCATATTGTTATTATCTATTGTAAGACGTTTTTTATCTATTCGAACTATATAGGCAGAAAGAACAGTCTCGCACCTATCAATAAATCCCTCATTGTCATTAAGCCTGTTAAATGCATTCTTGTCATATTCTTTAAGAAGTCCTGTTGCAATAGTCAGGTTTTCAAGTATCTTATCACCCATGGACTCCATAAGGAGCTTACACTGACTAAGGGCAATACCAGGAGTCTTAAGAAGCATATCGTCAAGGCGGCGAAGCTCTTCATCACCATAAACCTCATCTGTATCCTTAAGTACTTTTCCTGTAAATGCAGCCATCTGCTTTGAGAATGGAAGCAGAATAACACTCATTATCAAGTTAAATGCAAGATGCACATTTGCAATATCACCACGATTAACAACCTTGGAGAAGAATGGAATTCCAACTGTGTAATATATCGAATAAATAATTACAGCAAAGAAAATTGCTCCAACAATATTGAAGAACAGGTAGCTGAGAGCAACCCTCTTCGCTTTCTTATTGGCTCCAACGCTACCAAGGATTATGGTCATACACTTTCCAATATTCTGTCCAATTATGATTGGGATAGCCGTTCCATAGGTTACACTTCCAGTTGCGGAAAGCGCTTGAAGAATACCTACCGACGCACTTGAACTTTGAATAAGTGCGGTAAGTGCAAGACCAGTTAATATTCCTAAAAATGGATTGTTAAAAGATAAGAAAAACTGTTGGAATTTCGCTGATTCTTTAAGAGGAGCAAAAACCTCTTCCATCATTGTCATTCCATAGAAAAGAGTTCCGAGACCCACAAGTATTCCGGCCACATCCTTTACTTTCAGTTTCTTTGAAAAAAGATGCATAGCCGCTCCCACAGCCACAAGCATAGGAGCAAAGGATGATGGTTTTAAAAGTTTCAGTACAAGATTACCGGATCCTAGATCACCAAGTCTAAGAATCTGTGCAGTAACTGTACTACCTACATTTGCACCATAAACTACAGGGATAGCCTGTGCCAGCGTCATAATCCCTGCATTTACAAAACCTATAAGCATTATAGTGGTTGCTGCCGAGCTTTGGATTATACCAGTAACACCAAGCCCGAGCCCCCATCCTTTAAGAGCACCTACACCCTTACGTTTACTTGTTGTAAGAGTCTGTAGTATTTTTTCAAGTCCTGAGCCGGCAAGCTTTTCAAGAGATGAACCCATCAGGTTCATTCCGAAAAGGAAAAGTCCAACTCCTCCGAATAATTCAATAATTTTTATCATGTTTTCCTCTTAGTTCATGTTTCTGTCTCGTTTCTTCTTAAGAAGAGCTTTAGTATCAAGTCCAGCAGGGCCAGAAGGGGCTGCTGACTGATCAGATTTTGCCACCTTTTTTTGCTCACTCTTAGGCGGCTCAGTCCAAGCTGATTGTATCATAGATGGGGTATTTTGCAAGTCATTTATTACACTTCCTTCATCCCCTTCATTTACCTTATGAACTTCTTTATTATTCAGCTTATTACTCTTATTTTCTTTCCTGTTTTCAGTCTTGGAGCTTTCCTTCTTTTTCATCCAATAATTAGCCATAACACGGCTCATATCGAACCTTCTGATAACTATATCAATAAGCAGCATAAAGATAGAAATCACTATAATAATATCCGTTATATCTCGTTTATTCTTATTACTGCTCTTTAGCTTTGTATAAACGTTTGCATCTGTGTCCAGCACCTTGCCATAACCTTCAACAAAGCTTACAAAATTCGCATTTGAAATGTCTCTCCTGTATTCATCAGAGAACTGAAGTGTTTCAATGGCTGTAGTAGAAGCAACAACAGTATCGCCCTCGCTCCTTCTAACGTTAATACTATAAACACCCATCTCAGATGGTTCAAAGCTTGCATAGTAAGTACCCGGCTCTCCCGGTTCAAGAGACAGTTCTTCTGTAACTCCTGAAGGAGATGTATAAATACCTGTGACAGATGTATTCTCTGAATAATCACTGGCTATATAGTCTATCTCAACCTTGCCACGTCTCTTATAAATAGAAACACTGTCCTGTCCAATATCACTTTCCATGCTTGCATAATCAAGCATTCTCTTCCACATCTGGGCATAGTCCTGCTCAGCAACGAGTCCCTCATTCCAGGTACCAGATGCATTTGTCATCCACGCAACTGAATGACCCAGTCCGTACTGCCAGCATGAAAGAAGTGGATCATCTTCACTTGTGGTAATAACCTCTCTGGCACCATTCTTTGTAGATGTTGCCACATAACCAGATATATTAGGAATTCCATTTGAATAAAGATTCTCAACTAATTCGTTATTAGCACTAATACTAAGTGAAAAATCGCCATCCTTAAAATATGTTTCTCCTGAAAGATAAACCTCTTCAGCAAAAATCTTTGGAACATCACTTGATGAATCCGAATAATAATATCTACCATTACATTCCTCTGCCAGATTTTCAAGAAGCGTCTGATCAGAATCCGCACCTACAGCAATAGTCGACATGGTTATATTATTATCATTTATCTCATCAATGGCATCACTAAAATCCTTAGTCTCACCTTCACCATCGGTAAGCAGGATTATATGCTTAATTCCCACATCCTGCTTTGCTATCTTTTTCGTAGCCTCCTTCACAGCTGGCTTAATTACTGTACCACCCATGATACCAAGACCTTCAATATTTTCTTTTATCTTATCCTTATCTTCTGCCTGGACAATGGTCTGTCTCCACTCATAATCATCGCTAAATGCAAGCACACCAACATAGTCTGTCTTATTCAGACTATCAACCGCCTCCATTGCCGCATCTATAGCCACATCCAGCTTGCTGCGTCCAACAGACTGTCCTGTATTTGGATCAAATCCCGCCGAATCCATTGAGCCTGAGCAGTCGATTACCATGACAAGAGCAAGGGAAGGAGCCTCGTCCAGCCCCTTTGGAGTCATATCAACAGGAAGGAGATCTTCGATTACAGTGTCTCTGTATCCACCTGGTGCATAGCTCTCCTTACCACCTGTACAAATAACTCCTCCACCGTAATCCTTTACATACGTCTCCAGAACGGCTGGGAATGATTCAGGCAGATCTCCAATATAACAATTATCCAGAATAATAGTCTGATAATTTAGTACACCTGTTATATCCTCAGGCGCATTTACTGCCGATACCACCGTAACATCCTTATTCACACTTTCAAGCAGTTTTTCAAGTCCTGCACTGTCTTCATTCAGTCCTGAAATAAGCAGGGTTTTCTTAGGTGCTTCAACTATGGCAGCTGCTACCATAAAGTTATTTTGCTCTACAATATCTCCCTCGGCTTCTACAGTAAGCTTTCTTTTTTCAATCTGATCCTCGCCTGCAACCTCTGTTAAGATAAATGTATTCTCACCCTTTGTGAGCTTTACATTCATCTCATCTATAACTTCACTTCCGTCCCATAACTTAAGAACCGCGGATGTCTCATAAGTACTATAAACTGTGGCCTTTATATCGTAAGCATCACCACCGGCAATCTTCTCTGGCATATCAATATTCTGGATGTAAACATCCTTTCCATACTCGCCATCAAAGAGAGTCGCGCAAAGCTCTATATCATTATCTTCCAGCTTATCCCTGCAGGCATTAATATCACCTACAGTCTCCTTACCATCTGTAAGAATAACTATTCTGCCCAGACGGTTATCAGGAATAAGAGAAATGGAATAATTAACTGCCTCCTCAATATCTGTAGCCGAGCCATCCGGATCAGTAGCGATACCCATAAAGTTCTTCTCTGAATTAATAAACTGGTCTGTAGTTGCATTCCTTCCAAATGTAACTATTCCATAGCTTTCACCATGTGGAAGCGCCTCCACCTTACTACTCAGATACTTCTCCATATCTTCCAGGTTAGATACATTACTATCTGACATATCTACAGCATAAATAGTAACAACCTTGTGTTTACGTCCCGGAAGGTTTATTCCAATAATGGCCAGGAGAACTAAAAATGTAAGAATGCATCTCCATACTAATTCTAATCTCGGAACCTTTACTCTTCTTCTGAAATAAATAATCCAATCAAGAATGATAATAAGAAGCGCTATAATAAGACAGATTCTCTTGATGGAACCAAATCTCACGCCATAACCTGTCTCGGAAATATAACTCATGGATTCTGTTTCTATGGAACCATCTCCCTCAGAAACAGGATATCTCACAACAAAATATTCATCCTTGATTCCAACCCCAGTTAGTTTACATAAGTTGGCAGTGCTTATATTAGTATCAGCTATGCTTTTACTATTCTTATCACTTCCCTCAACCTGGATCTTCGCAGATTCACTTACTGAAGGGCTGAGGTCCACAAACTCTCCAGCTTCTATATACTTACTTTGAACCAGACTTTCATCGGAAAGATAAGTTAGACTGTCAGCTACAAAAATAGGGAATTCAGCCATTAGAGGATATTCGGAATCCCTTATATCAAATCCCAGAACCACCTGTCGAATGCCATCCTGCTCACCATAGTAAGCTACAACCTTTTCTTCTTTGTCATCGCTCACAACCATAAGAGGCTCTGCCCAATCCGGACACTCCAGAACATTCAGGTTCGATGCACCAAAAGTATAGTCAGACATATCATTTATCAGTTCACCTGTTCTGACTGTGACAATGGCACCACTAATCTGCTCTCCTGTTCCTGATTCCATATCCTGAACAAGTCTGTTCTTATTTTCGCTAACTAAAGAAGCCTGATCATAAATAACAACCGCCTTCTCATCTTTTATATCTGAATCAGAGGAAACCTTAACTACAGTTTCCCCTTTTGCAGCCTGATAAGCTTTTTCAAAATATGTATTACCAACTCCAACAAGGTAACCAGGCATATCCGAAGCATCGTTCTTAACTGCATAGGCCACATCATCACGACTAAGTGCATCATCATCATATCCACTTAGCTCTGCCCTAACATAATCGCCCTTTACATCCTTGTTCATGGAAAGGATTGTATTGTTAACATTTCCAACTTCGCTAATACTGCGAACCTCCAGAAGATTACCCTCTGCGTCATAAAGAGTAATATCAAACTGCGCATCGCCAGCGCCTTTGGTCTGATAGCCGACAGCTATGTCGTACTTTCCTTCAGAATTCTTTTTCATGGACATCTGAGTGATTCCTGCATTTTTAGATGCAGTACCGTAAACATTAATATCCATTGAAAACTGAGCAGCCATATTTTCAAGACCAGCCGCTCCATTACCATCTGTAAAGACGAAGATATTTTCCTTATCAAGAGATTCCAGAATTCCTTCAGCCCTTGTTATATCACCTGCAGTATCTGTAGGTTCTATGTCTGAAAGAATCTTTTTCAGCTTCTGCTTATCTTTACTTCCATTTGCAAGTACTTCAATATTTCTTCCACTGGTAACAATAGTTATCTCACCAGAAGATGTGTCCACCAGGTCTTTTGCATCTGCTATTGCCTGCTCCAGTCTGGTCTTTCCACCCTCGTCTTCAAATTGCATACTACCAGATACATCTATAAGAATAATTGTTGACTTAGCCGAACCAGACATTCCCCTTTTAATTGCAGGTGACATAGCCGAAAAGATAAGAAAAAGAAGAGCCAGTATTTCCAAAAACATAAGAATATTCTTTATCAGTTTCTTGGAAAATGTAGTACTCTTCTCATTACGTTCTGCATTTTTCCACAACAAAACAGAAGGTACTACTTTACGTGTACCCTTCGGTTTCATCAGGTATAAAATTATTATAATAGGAACTCCCACTAATAGAACAAGTGGAAGAAGACTGGCGAATGTCATATCTCACTCCTACAAAAACAGTAGTTTCATATCCTCAAATATCATCTTGTTCAGGCTGTCACCTGTGGAACATAGAATATAATCCGCTCCTACCGACTTAGCCTTTTCATTAATCTGCCTCATAAACTCCCCAAGACTTCTTTTGTAATCCCGTATAGAATATTTATCCAGAGTTAGTTTTACGTTCTTCATCTCATCTTCGGAATCTATAAACTGAAAGGCACCATCCTCTTCAATTTCAAGTTCTTCCCTCGAAAGGATTTGAAGTAAAGTGACCTTCATATTGTGATAAGCAAATAGCTTTAACACTTCTTCTTCGTCGTCCAGAAAACCTTCGTCCATAAAATCCGATAGGATAAAAGCAACTCCACCATTACCTTTAATTGCACTTCTCAGAGACTTCATAATATCTATCCTGCCTTGAGGCTTAATTCCTTCCAGCCACTTCTTAAGAACAGCCACCCCATTCGTTCCTGTTGGAACCTTGAGAGTATTTGCCGGATTCCCAAGATCTGTTACAAATACAGAATCTCTGCCCAGTCCAGCGATGTAGCTTATTGACTCTGCGAGTTCAGCCATCAGAGTACTTTTTAATTTCTCGCCAAACTCCATGGACTGACTGGTATCCAGAAAGATGTTTACTCTGCCTTCTTTTTCTTCCATAAACTCTTTGATATAGAGCTTATCCAGACGGGCATAGGCATTCCAGTCAACGTAGCGCATATCGTCTCCTGGAATATATTCTCTATAACCGGAAAATTCAGCAGAACGTCCCTTTGCTGATGATCTTCTGAGGCCTTCACTCTGAGACATACTTCGTCTGATGTTCAGCTTTAACATATTCAGTTTTTCGAGCTCTCTAAGATCTATAGTTTTCATATCGATGCTCCTGCTGATTACCTAAACGATTATCTTACTGATTGATCATATCTCTTATAATGTCATCCGCCGAAACCCCATCCGCAACAGCATCAAAGCTGAGAATAATTCTGTGACGAAGAACAGCTGGTGCCACATAATCAACATCCTCAAAGGCTACATTAAGTCTGCCCTGCATAAATGCTCTTGCCTTGGCACAGCGAACTATATACTGTGCAGCACGAGGGCTGGCGCCTTCACGAATATATTTGTTTTCTTCATGAGTATTCATAACAAGCGTAAGAGCTCTGTCCATAACAGGCTCAGCTATAGGAACCTGCTGGATCATCTGTCTTATCTCAATCAGTGTTTGAGGATTAATGATTGGTCGAGCCGGCTGAGCACCAAATCCTTCAGTAAGGTTTACTATAGCAGCTAGCTCCTCCTTTGTTGGATACTCCACAAGAAGCTTCATCGCAAATCTATCTAACTGAGCTTCTGGAAGAGGATAAGTTCCCTCCTGCTCGATTGGATTCTGAGTTGCTATTACAAAGAATGGATCTGGGAGTGCATAAGTTATATCACCTACAGTTACAGTATGCTCCTGCATTGCCTCAAGAAGAGCAGACTGAGTTTTAGGTGTTGCACGGTTAATCTCATCCGCAAGAACTACATTTGCAAAAATTGGTCCAGCCTCAAATTTAAAGCTGCTGCCCTGATCATCCCTGACCATAATATTGGTTCCCGTTATATCTGCCGGCATAAGGTCCGGAGTAAACTGTATACGCTTAAATGACATCTCAAAAACATGACTGATGGTCTGAACCAGTCTGGTCTTTCCAAGTCCTGGCATACCCTCGAGGAGAACATTTCCTCCTGTGAGGAGTGCCATAAGAAGACTCTCAACAGTTTTTTCCTGTCCTATTATCTCTTTATGTATTTCCTGTCTGATCTGATTTACAACTCCTACTGCCTGATTATAATCCTGCATCTTAACCTCCCTAGTCTAATCGGATAATCCCGAAAAATAATCCTTTATTACACCAGACATAGTGCCTGGATATTTTCCTTTATCAATTCCGTCATAAGCCTGCTGGCTATACTGACCTACCACAGTATCATATGGAACCTGAGTTCCTTCCCATACCAGTCCATTCTGTTCATGGGCATACTGAGATGTACTATTGTCGTTATAATTTCCTGTAATGTTCTCATTAACGCTTACATAGTCATGATTATGGTCTTTATGAGTTTCTCCTGAACCGCTTCCCGAGCCTTGTCCATTTCCTCCAGTTCCGCTTTCATTTTCACCAGACTGACCTTCGCCTTCTCCCTGGCCTTCACCATTCTGACCCTGACCACTCTGACCTTCGCCACTCTGTCCTTCGCCGGAACCTTCTCCATTCTGACCACTCTGCCCGTTCTCGCCGTTTTGGCCATTCTCACCATTTTGGCCTTCACCACTCTGGCCATTTTCGCCACTCTGGCCGTTCTCTCCATTTTGGCCATTTTCGCCATTCTGTCCATTCTCACCGTTTTGGCCATTCTCACCATTCTGACCATTTTCACCATTTTGAGAATTAGATGCAGTCTGCTTAGGTGTTTTATTCTGGTTATCTGCAATTTCCTGAGCCTTCTTTATCTGCTTCTCTGCATTACCAGATTTTCCATTTGAAATAGAACCCAGCTTTTCTGACACATCTCCCAGCTTATAATCATATTTATCTCTGGCCTTCTCAAACTCATCCATGCTGTTTACATTCTGGAATTCCTGCTTGGATGTCTCAAGAGATTCCATCATCTGCTGCAGCTCGGCTAATTCTTCATCTGTCAGTTCGCCCTGATCTATCTTTTCCAGAGCCTCCATCATTTCTTCTATTTCTTCCTTAGCCTCTTTTGCCTGGACCTTAGCTTCATGCTTATCCGCTGCCGCTTTCTTGGCCGGAGTAGGAATCATAAAGAGAACCAGAGCCAGAATAAATGCAAGCATAGTGACAGCAAGCTTTAACCAAGGAAGTTCAAACTTTACTTTTACTTTATGACCTTCTGCCTTTAAATGCGCCTCGGCATCGTTTCTTTGAAGTATACAAACATCATCCTTATATTTTTCATTTTCAAGAGCTGTAACTATTTTTTCTTTAAAGCCAAATGAATCTATAAATAGTGCCGCATCTCTGTCACCTTTTCTTTTTTTCACTCCCAGCATGAATCCAACAGGAATAGAAATCGCAATCGGAGTAAGCGCAGCTATGATGACCGCTCCTTCATAGATAGGGATAAAGAGACTAAGCACAACAACAAGAAGCCCAAGGATCACGCCGTACATAAGCGACGTGACCATGGACTTTCTCATGATATTTCTATTAAGTTTAATTCTGATCCTTCCAACGAATCCTCTTATAAATTCCATAAGAATACCTCAGAATCAAATACTATAATTTTCTACTTCTTACCAGGTCTGATTCTTCTGGATGCAAGCCATACGAATAATGCAGTAACTGCAAAGAGTGCTATACAGGATACGATAATCCATGCATTTGTCTTAAATATCCAGGTAACAAAATCCGGATAATTACTATTATTTATCATATACTCGAACAGATCCTCACCAGATATCTTTGTATAGAAGAACATAATAAACAGCTGAACAGGATTAACTAATGTACATAAGAAAAGTGGCAGATAATCTTGATGATTTCCTATAATACTTATAAGAAGCGCAGGTATATAGGTAACACCATAGATTACCCCATAAATAACATATGACATTATTATTGCAGGAATAGACTTTTTAAATACTGCTGAACAGAAGGTTCCAATACTTCCAGCATAAACAGCATAAACAAATGCCAGAATCAGATATTCAAAAAGCGTAAGCCATGATAAACCACCCATAACAAACGAAACAGCCATAAGAGGGATACTTGCAATTATGAAGATCATAACTCTTATAACGGCAGATGATATTTTACCGATGATTATAGAAACAGGGGATATGGTTGTGGTTAACATAACATCCATAGTCTGTCTTTCTCTCTCTCCCGAAATAGCGGAAGCTGTGAATATCGGAACAATAAGCGATATCATACAAAGCTGTGCAACACCTATAATTGGGAAGAATGCCACAAAGCCTTCGTAAATATCAGTATTTCTCTGGCTTCCTGTGAGGGTTGTAAAAGCACCCATTGCAAGCATTACAAAAAAGAAAATAATGCCGAGAATACATTCGTATGCAAAGAGTCCCCAGGAGAATTTCATGCTTCTTGAAATAACTTTAAGATCTTTTTTGACAATCGGATTTACTTTAACTTTTGCATTCATTAAGCAGCACCTCCTGTCATATCCATGAAAATTCTTTCCAGACTTCTCTCTTCTCTATGGAAGCCCGAAACTATAACACCTCTATTGATGAGATCTACAATTAATCTGTCTGCATACTCATCATCATTCACACCAGTGATGATTATCTGATTCTCTCTGATAGACTCAACCTTGATATATGGATTTTCCGAGAAAATCTTAGATGCCATTTCAGTTCCACCTGAAAAATCAATGATGAGACGGCTGGCATCCGTACCAGTCTTCATGATATCTTCCATCTTTCCAGCTCTTATAAGACGTCCCTGATTCATAACGCCAATGGCATTACACATCTCTGATATATCAGCAAGAATATGAGAGCTGATAATAATAGTCTTACCCATGGACTGAAGGTTCATGAGCAGTTCCTTCATCTCTACTCTTGCCACAGGATCAAGACCTGATGAAGGCTCATCCATTACAAGAAGAGTTGGATTATGCAGAAGGGCTCTTGCAACACAGAGTCTCTGCTTCATACCACGCGATAAAGTATCAACATAGAAATCTTTCTTATCCTGAAGATTTACCAGATCCAGAAGATCGTTTGAGGTTGCATTTATATCTCTATAGCTCATTCCATTAAGTGAACCATAGAACTCAAGATATTCTGTAACCTTCAGGTTATCATAAACACCGAAGAAATCTGGAACATAACCTATGTTCCTCTTCAGCTCTTTCATCTCTTTAGAAGAAGCAGGCTTTCCTCCACTATTAACGGCAGTAACTCCATTAACCGTTACGCTTCCTGAAGAAGCCTGGAGCAAACCACATACTATTCTGATAGTTGTTGTTTTACCTGCACCATTAGGTCCGACGAATCCAAAGAGGTCACCCTTTGGAACTCTGAGCGTTAATCCCTGAACAGCAGGGAAACGGCCGTAATATTTAAATAAATTATTTATATATAACATTTCTTTCCCTCCTGTTTAATATGTCTGGTAATAAACTTCCCAGGCTGTCTCATTTTCTGTTGTAATGCTTTGAGATTTTCTTACACCCAATATTACTGCATCATAACCATAACCACCTTGAACAGCCTGTCCTACAAGAGCCATAGAAGCAATGGCTCCGGATTTTTCATATTCCTTCTTTTCATAATAAGGTCTTGCCTCATTTGATAAAAGATACTCTGATGAATAATAGTTTGAACCCGAACCAGTAGATATGTTTGCATTAAAAATCTCGCCATTATCAATATTCTCATTCACATAAAAGTTTGAATTACAAATAACAAGTACAAAGTCAAAATCGTAACCTGTATTATTTTTTACACTGACATAACTACTTCCACTGTAACCCGAAATGTCATCTAAAAGCTCATCTTCATCTATTTCAAAGCCACCAGTTACTTTTTTCTTTGAATACATTTCGAAACATCCAGTAGCAAATGCAGTATCTGGATAGTAAGTCAGTTGTTCACTACCATTTGTGGTTTTTATAGCTGCATCTACGTCCTCTTCACTGTAAGAATAAGAGCCTATCACGTCTCCATATAGGTAATTATCTTTAGTCTCAATAGTCCATTCATCTGGGTCCGGAGCATAACCGACAATATAAGAGCAGGTTGATCCAGAACCTAAGTCAGTGGCTGTAATAGATTTTAATGATATTCCCCTTACTCTTACGCCAAGACTTACAAGGAATACAAATCCAACAAATAATACTGAAAGCGCTGGAATAGCAATCCATATCATTTCCTGTTTTTTAACAGCCTTAAGTATAAGATAAATAATTGGACCTATAAGAACTATATAAACGATCATTATAAGGGCAAGAACTCCTGTTCCTGATTTAACAGGCTTTTCCATATATCCCTGATAGTTCTCTAAATTATATTGGTTAAGAGAATTGTAATAAAGCTGACTACCTCCATTTGTGTTAGATCCAAGCTGCTGAATTCTATTATCGAAAAGGTCATTTACTGCAAAATTGGTATCATAATCATCTGGGTTATACTCATCTAAATCAAATGCATAGACATCCACCAAACCACTACCACTAAATGCATATTCATTAAGAGAAGAAGCGTACATAAAATCCGGACCATATGTTATGTTTGAAACTGTATATGTTCCACTGAGCCCATTATTTTCAAAATCCGTGTAATTAACTTCATAATCCCCATCGATTTGAACATCAATAAGTAGTTCCAAACCGGATAAAACACGTTCTCCATTTTTTCCAAGGCCAAGAACAAGAACTCCTCCATCACTAACCCAGTTCATGATATCTACAACTGTTTCATCTGAAAGGGTTGATGTATCATAATCATTGATTATAAGACCATTAAGATTACTTAGTTCACTGGTTAATTTGGTATCATCAACCTCAACAAGTTTTACATAGGACTTGTTACCATTGTAATTAATTGTATCACCATCATTATCCAGGTTTGAAAGTCTATCAGGATGATCAGAAAGAATCCCCAGATTGAAGTTACTTCCTGCGTCATTAAAAACTGAACTAAATTTTTCTTTATAAACTTGTTTCCCTTTAAAATTATTAATTTTTACAACAACAACATCATTTAATCCAGCCAGATTTTTAGCCGGAACCGTCACTGTATAAGTTTTAGTGCTTCCCTTTGGAATAGAAATATCCACATCATAACCAACAGCGTAGCTATCATATGAAACACATACTCTCATAGTACCTGTAAAGTTATCATCATTATTTGTAATATCAACATCCAGGGCATAGCTGTCTCCACCATTGGATGGAGAACCGTTTACTTCTATGTCAAAATCACTTCTAGCAGCAAATGTATCCACATTTGCCAAAGGGATAACGAGTCCTATACACAGAACAAAAGCTAGTATGACCGTTATCAGTCTTCTCTTCTTCATTATGTTCCTCCTTGTCATTACTTTGACACCTTCATAATAATATGCTATATTTCATCCTGCGAGTAGGATAGATGATCGCGGGATCACCTGGTGATCGTGAGGAAAGTCCGGGCATCGCAGGGCAGGATGCTGGATAACGTCCAGTTGAGGTGACTCACAGGAAAGTGCAGCAGAAAGTATACCGCCTTTTTCAATTTTGATTAAGGTAAGGGTGAAATGGCGAGGTAAGAGCTCACCGCCTGGCTGGTGACAGACAGGGCATTGTAAACCCCATCCGATGCAAGACCAAGACGAAGCGTAGACGCTGCCCGCCGAGCTTCAGGTAGGTTGCTTGAACTCTGTGGCAACACAGAGTCTAGATAGATGATCATCCTAGACAGAACCCGGCTTACAGTCCTGCTCGTCTTTTTGTGATTTATAAGTTCATGCAAGATAGAATAATAATATTAACCGCGAAAGTTTACTTTTAAAGGTTAATATTATTATTCTATCTTATATGAGACGCAGTCTCATCATTGCAGAAAATTTATTTTCTGCAATTGCATGACAAACCTTCAAACCTTCACACCTTAAAACATCCCCCACCGATAAATTCTCTCATTAGAGAATTCTGTGGTACACTCTGAACATCTATTCCAAGGAAATATCCCAGGAACTTAAGCAATCTTTTTGCTTCAAAGAATTCTTCTGAATCCTCAGGTACTCCATAAAGAAGTGGTTCTGCAAATGTTTTAATTGCAGACAACTCGTAAAGCAGAGCTGAGTTGAACATTGCATCTGCTTCTTCCTGGAATGGGAAGATGTACTTTTCTTCTCCACGTCTTACTGAAGGCCACATCTTAATAGTCCTCGTTGCCGAATGTCCCCTGGTTCTGGCATCTCTGACTATTCTACGAAGAAGCCTTGTATCAGTCGTAGAAATCCTATTATGTTCGTCTATATTGAGCTGTGTAAGAGCACTAATGTAAATCTTATAACAGCTATCCTTCGATAAAGTTTTTGTTGCTTCTGGATTAAGCGCGTGAATGCCTTCCATGACTATAACATCATCACTTCCAAGCTTAAGTGTGGTTCCGTCAAATACCTTCTTACCTACTGTGAAGTCGAAGGTTGGCATTTGAACTTCTTCTCCATTTAGAAGTTTCTCCATTGTGTTTTCAAGAAGATCCAGATCAAGAGCCTCCAGGCATTCAAAATCATAATCTCCATTTTCATCCACAGGAGTTTCACTTCTTTCCTTAAAGAAGTTATCCATTGCAATTGGATGTGGATGTACTCCATATGTCATAAGCTGAATACTGAGTCTGTTGGAGAAGGTTGTCTTACCTGAAGAAGATGGACCAGCTATAAGAACAAGCTTCTTATCTCCATCAATTATTTCCTTGGCAATATCACCTATCTGTTTTTCCATCAGGGCTTCCTGAACAAGAATCATATTGTTCACGCCGCCGTTAACGATGGCATTATTAATGTCACCAACGTAGTTTGCATTTAGCTTTCTGCCCCAGTCCTCGGATTGTCTGAGAGTCTGATACAGCTTATTAGGGAATGTATACTCCGTCGGAAGCTTTCCTGTTGATTTTTCAGGAATCACTACAACAAATCCATCATCATAACGTACCAGATCAAATTCTTTGAGGTATCCAGTAGATGGAACCATATATCCATAATAGTAATCTCTATATCCATCAAGAGAATAAATATTGATCTTAGAAGATTTTCTAAACTTAAGCAGACTAGCCTTTCCAGGAAGTGCACGTTTTGCAAAATCTTCTCTCATATCTGCTGTATTGCAAACAGTTTTTTCAATGGTAATGTCAGCCTCTACCAATTCTTTCATACGGTTTTTAAAGCCCTCTAAAAGTTCATCAGTAAGAGTAACAGCATCACTAAGGAGCTGACAGAAAAATCCATGACGCATTGAATACATCACATTGATCTTGTATTCTCCGTCTTCTTTTCCAATAAAATCTCTTGCAGCTTTCATTAAAAGAAGAATAATACTTCTTTTGTAAAAATCGTATCCAATAGAACTGAAGTAAGGAATAAATTCAACCTTGTCCTCTGGATTTACCTCAACGCGAAGCTCACGCAGCTTTCCATTAACATATGCTGCTACTACCTGCTTCGTATCTTCCCCATGTTGTTCTTTATATAGTTCTAATAATGTCATATACTTCTCCTTCTTAGAAAACCATAACAAATAAACAAAAATCTATTTCATCATATCCAGTATCCTGGCAATGTCATCTACTTCGTCTCTTATTTCCGCCATCCTGTCAATAACCTTATCCCCATCCTGTTTTGACAGTCTGCAGTAGATGCCATTCATCTTTTCAAGATTTTCCTCAAGATACCTTAGATATATCGGTGATTTTTTTTCTATGAGAAACTGACTGTATGTATCATACAATTCATTAGTGTCAATAAGCTCCTCATCTGTTGCAACAGCTTTGATAATATTGTAGTATTTATCATCTTCAATTATCATTTCTTCATCAATGATCTTTATCCCATGAGTTCTGAGAAATGCCCTCACCTCTGGAATTTCAGATTGCGGAGAAAGGACAAGTTCATAACCGGGTTTAATATTATGCAAACCTCTTTCCAGGATACCAACAATAGTAAGTCCACCCATTCCGGCAATTACTGCACCATCGGTTTCCCCTGGTTTTAATTCACTCATTCCATCAGACAATCTGGTTTCAATACTTTCAGATAATCCATACTTTTCAATATTTGCTTTTGCGGCCTCAAGAGGCCCCTCTCCTATATCCATAGCAAGAACCTTAGGCGAAATGCCCTCGGAAACAAGATAAATAGATACAAGAGCGTGGTCACAACCAATATCGGCAACTCTCTTTCCAGGAGTTACCATATTAGTCAGACACATCATCCTTTTTGATAAAGATGGTTTCATTACTCTAAGAACTCCTTAAGCTTACGTGAACGGCTAGGATGTCTAAGCTTTCTAAGAGCCTTTGCCTCAATCTGTCTAATACGCTCACGAGTTACATTAAATTCTCTACCTACCTCTTCAAGAGTTCTTGCTCTTCCATCATCAAGACCAAATCTGAGACGAAGAACCTTCTGCTCTCTTTCAGTAAGAGTTCCAAGAACTTCAACGAGCTGTTCCTTAAGGATAGTAGATGCAGCCGCCTCTGATGGTGCAGGAATATCCTCATCTGGAAGGAAGTCTCCTAAGTGGCTGTCTTCCTCTTCACCGATAGGTGTTTCAAGTGAAACAGGCTCCTGTGAAATCTTCTGGATTTCTCTAACTCTCTCAACTGGAATATCCATTTCCTCAGCAATCTCTTCTGGACTAGGCTCACGTCCTAATTCCTGAAGAAGCTGTCTGGATACTCTGGTCAGCTTATTGATTGTTTCAACCATATGTACAGGGATTCTGATAGTTCTTGCCTGATCAGCTATAGCTCTTGTAATAGCCTGTCTGATCCACCATGTTGCATATGTAGAGAACTTATATCCCTTTCTGTAGTCAAACTTTTCAACTGCCTTAATAAGACCCATATTACCTTCCTGGATAAGATCAAGGAAAAGCATTCCACGGCCTACATATCTCTTGGCTATACTAACTACAAGACGAAGGTTTGCTTCAGCAAGCATCTTCTTTGCTACCTCGTCTCCTTCTTCCATTCTCTGAGCAAGTTCAATCTCTTCCTCTGCTGTAAGAAGCTGAACCTTACCAATTTCCTTAAGATACATTCTTACAGGATCTTCAAGACTAACTCCTTCTGGAACTGAGAGCTCAATCTTCTCAAGATCAATCTCTTCTTCCTCGGAAAGATCAAATTCAATATCCTCATCATCAATATCAGTTTCATCTTCAGTTATAGAGAGAACTTCAATCTTCTTACTCTCAAAAAAGCCCAGAGCCTTTGCAAAATAGTCGGCTGTAAGAAGTGCATGCGCATCCTTAAATGCATCGATAATAACTTCATCTTTAAGGATGTTATTATTTTTCTTTGCAACCTTAAGAAGCTCATCAATCTTTGACTGGAACAGTTTATCAAGCTCTTCTTCTGTCATGTTATCGCTTGCATCCATCTCTTCCTCTTCTTCAGCGCCTTCTTCAACATCAGCAGCTTCAGCAGCATCTTCAGCCACCTCTTCTGTTTCATCCTGAACTACTTCTTCAACAACCTCTTCTGGCTCAGCTTTTTTCTTTCTGGATCTGGTAGTTTTCTTTGGTTCTTCTAACACTTCCTCTTCTTTCTTAGCCTTCTTTGAAGAAGTTTTCTTCGCAGATGTTTTCTTTTCTGCCTCTTTCTTTTCAGTCTCTTTTTTTGTTGTTTCCTTCTTTGTTGTCTTTTTAGCAGTTGTCTTCTTTTCTTCTTTTACTTCCTCAGCTGCTTTAGCTTTCTTTGTTGCCATAATTTAACCTCTCTATAATCTGATTTTGATTTTCTTAATTTCAGCCTTTTCCTTTGCCAGCTGAATGTAGCTGACATTGGAATTATTTCTTAGTGTCTTATCTATGTTATTAGTTTTGATCTTGATTATCACATCTGTCAGTATTCTTTCCATAATGGATGGAGTGGTATCAAATTCAAACTCCTTTGTGAATATTTCACTGACCTTTTCCTGTGACTCTGCATCATCAAAACTATTAAGTATAGTTGCCGGAACAACCTTGCCTGTTTCGTTATATTGATCAAATATCTTCTTTGCCACATCACTGATAATATCCTCAGTAAAGTCCTCAGCAGATATGATTCCTTTTAGCTTCTTGAACAAATACTGCTCATTGACCATCATTGTAAGGAGATACTTTTCATTATCCTCGGCCGGACTACTCTGTTTCTTCTCAACCTGGCGTTTTCGCCTGTCAGTATTATCAATGGTATCTGACTGCATCTCCACGCTTATACTGGTCTCTCCGAGTCCTGCCATTCCTATATCCGAAACAACTCCTGACAAAGTATCTTTATTCAGGAAATACTTGGATGAAACCGACTCAATATAATTATCTCGTTCCGTTTTATCCGTTATTCCCGCCAGAAGTCTTCCAGCATCCTTCATAAATTTGGTCTTCTCTTCCGGATCATTCATGTCATAATTCTTAGACTTGAAATCTATCTCAAAGAGCCTTCCGTTAAGAGCATCTCTTACCCGGACATCAAAGGCTTCTACGCCTTCATTCTTTATAAATTCATCTGGATCCTTGTAAGGCGATAGATTAATGACCTTCTGGGACAGACCAAGGTTTCTCAGAATTCCTATAGCCCTCATCGCCGCATTGGTTCCGGCCCCATCACTGTCATATGCCAGATAAACATCTGTGGTATATCTTTTTATAAGACCAGCCTGTCCCTCTGTAAATGCAGTTCCCAGGGAAGCTGTAGCATTATCATAACCTGCCTGATGCATGGCTATTACATCCATATATCCCTCACAGATAATAACGCCCTTCTTCCTGCTATGCTTTGCCGTATCCATGGCAAAAAGGTTTCGGCTCTTATTAAAGATATCTGTTTCTTTTGTATTCAGATACTTCGGCTTTGCATCTCCCAGAACACGTCCACCGAAGGCTATAACCTTGCCTCCAATATCGGTGATAGGAACAATGACTCGGTTCCAAAACTGATCAGTAGGACCGTCCCGTTCATCGAACTTCACAAGGCCTGCCGCTTTCATGAGTTCATCCGAATAATCCTTACTTTTCAGATACTTATAGAGATCATCTCTGTAGATGTCTGCATAACCAAGTCCAAACTTGTTTATGGTTTCATCTGTAAAACCACGATCTTTATAATATTTGTATCCAACCTTTCCACGCTCAGTCTTTGTAAGCAGATAATGGAAATACCCCGCAGCATCCAAGTTTATTTCATACAGCTTTGAACGCCAGGATTTCCTTTTCTTATCCTCTTCTGAAAGCTCTTCCTCAGGAAGTTCAATCCCCGCTCTCTTAGCAAGATATTGAATAGCCTCTGGAAAGGTCATGCCCTCATATTTCATTACAAATGTGTAAACATTTCCCCCGACGCCGCAACCAAAGCAGTGATACATCTGCTTCTCACGGCTTACCACAAAGGACGGTGTTTTTTCGTTATGAAAAGGGCAACAGCATTTATACGAATTGCCTGCCCTTTTTAGACCAGTGTATTCGGAGATTACATCCACAATATCATTTTGTGAACGTACCTCCTCCACTATTTCATCAGAATAATACATCTATAACCCCACCTAAAAAGTGTTTTATCTTTTTCCTAAATAATTTTTACATTTTGTTCCAACTACTTGGTATAAAGAGCCCCTGGAAGACTTCCACAGCGTAATTATCCGTCATACCTGCTATATAATCACATACAACAGTAGAAACATCCTCGCCTTCAGAAATCATATGAGTGAATTCATCCGGAAGCGCATCTGCATTCTGCATGTAATAATCATATAGAAACTGAATAATATCTGTAGCCTTTTCCTCTTCCTTCTTAACCACAGGATTTGTATAAAGAGTCTCGAACATATACTTTCTTAGTTCCATCAGGCTTGTCCAGAATTCATCTGATAACTTAACCCGAGGACTATCCAGTGTATGCTCAACTACATTATGGATCATTTTATCTATTCGATCCCGGGTGGAATGTCCAAGGACACGAGTACACTCATCTGGAAGAGCATCCTCGCTGAGAACACCAGCCCTGATTCCATCATCAATATCATGACTGATATATGCTATCTTATCTGAAATCCTTACAATATCTCCCTCAAGAGTCGCAGGACTGCAGCTTGTTTTGTGATTCAGAATGCCATCCCTTACCTCCCAGGTAAGATTCAGGCCCTCTCCATCCTTTTCTATCTTTTCAACCACTCTTACACCATTCTCATTATGAGAAAATGGCCGACCACTTATACTGCTAAGTGCTCTCTCGCCTACATGGCCAAAAGGAGTATGTCCAATATCATGAGCCAGGGCAATAGCCTCTGTAAGATCCTCATTGCATCTAACTGCTTTAGCAATAGTTCTGGCTATCTGAGACACCTCAAGTGTATGAGTAAGCCTCGTTCTATAATGGTCTCCCTCTGGAGCAAGGAAAACCTGTGTTTTATGTTTTAAACGTCTGAAGGATTTGCTGTGTATTATGCGGTCCCTATCCCTCTGATAAACAGTACGGATATCGCTTTCCTCTTCAGGAACATCCCTGCCACGAGATTCATCGCTGAAAGAAGCATATTCACTGAGTCTCTGGTGCTCCTCCTGTTCAAACATTTCCCTGATATTCATATCCAAACCCCTCCAAAATAAAAAAGGTCACCCAAATTAATTATTACTCATTAATTTAGATAATCCTTTTTTATCAAACAATTTTTTTAATTTTAAACTATTCCTTTGGTGCTTCTAATTTTTCATAGAATTTTACAAGGAATACAGAACATGCATATGCAAAGAATGCAGTTAAAAACAGAGCCCATATGAACCATGTATAAATAAATATCTTAGGATTCAGCCAATATAAAACCGCTGGGAATACCCATATAAAAAACATTCTGAACCATGTACCAAGATATGCCAAAGAAAAAACCAGAGCATTTTTTATAAGATTCCAGGTCGTATTCTCATATCTCGCAACTAGCGGAAACTGAAGCGGAATGGCAAAAGCTGCTAAAACGAATTCAAATCCCAGAAATACCATTAGGTATCTTGCAGCATCACTACTATTTGTAACAACGTAGCAATATTGAAGATACATTATGGCTAAATATATCAGATCAATAATCCAGATGGTAGTACTCTGCTTGAAATTTGATTTAAAAGCCTCAAAATACTGTTCTTTTACATTTGCTTCCTTATCATTTACCATCTTATTAGTAACTGTATAAAGAGCTGTAATAGCAGCACCAATAGTAACTATTGGAATACATGTAATCGTAAAATAGATATTCAGGAAGAACAAATCTCCTCCCTTATCCATCACATTGAAGAATCTCTGAGCCTTAGTCGGTTTCTCTATCGCCTCATTAGACTCCTCAGTCTTTTTCTTTTCAGTCTCCTCTGCGTTTACAGCAGCTTCCTCTGTTATTTTACTAACCTCTTCTGTTTTACTAACTTCTTCAGTTTTATTAAATTCTTCTTTTTTATTCTCTTTATTCTTTTCCATAACGTGGTAATTATACTTCAATGATAGCCATTTTTCAAATAAAAAAGGCCTAGACATATGAGAAAATCTCATTTGTCTAGGCTCTTTAATTAGCATATTATTATTATCCTTTTACAGCTCCTACTGTCATACCAGCAACGATGTTCTTAGCCATAAAGATATAAACAACGATAACTGGCAGAATAGCTAAAGCAATAAACATGTACACCTGGCCCATATCAAACTTAAGGAAGTCTGCTGAACGAAGTGTTGCAATAAGAATTGGAAGTGTCTTCTTACTATCTGTCTTAAGTACAAGTGCTGGAGTGAAGTAGTTATTCCAGCTTGTTACGAATGAGAAGATAGCCTGTACAGCAATAGCTGGCTTCATAAGAGGAAGTGCTATTGTGTTGAAGATTCTGAACTCACCAGCACCATCGATACGTGCTGATTCCATAAGCTCCAGAGGAATGTTTGCTTCCATGTACTGCTTCATGTAGAAGAATACAGCTGGTGCAGCAATTGCTGGAACAATAAGTGGAATAAATGAATCCATAAGTCCAATCTTTCTTAACATATTGATGAAACCAAGAGCAGTTACCTGTGTAGGAATCATCATGATTGCAAGAATAAATGTAAACATGAATTTCTTAAGTTTGAAGTCATATGCATGAATTGCGAAAGCTGTCATAGTTGAGAAATATGTACTAAGACCAGCTGTGCAAAGAGCAATGATCAAACTGTTAAGAAGACCTCTTATAATAGGAAGGTTACTATTATGGAACAGACTATAAAGGTTCTTTCCTAAGTAACCACCAGGAATAAGTGTAAATCCTCTCTTAAGTGCCGCATTAGATCTGGTTGCGTTAATGAAAAGTACATAGAACCAGAAGAGACACATAACTGTTACTAAAATAAGGACAACATATGCAACAATACGTCTTGTATGGATACCAAATCCATGCTGATTTCTTTCTTCCATAACTGCCCTCCTTACTTATCTGTCTGCTGGTTAAACTTGAATACTATAAGACTCAAGATACCGGTAATTATAAACAACATAACTGAAAGGGCGCCACCCATACCATAGTTCTTACTGTACAGATGCTTATTAAGGAACATAATAAGTGTCATTGTAGTTCTAACAGGTGAACCTTCACCGTTTGTAAGAATCTGAGGTACATCGAACATCTGAAGACCACCGATAAGTGATGTAATCATAACGAAAATCAGGATTGGTCTTAAGATTGGAAGAGTTATTCTAAAGAATATCTGAGTAGCTGTTGCGCCATCAACCTCTGCTGCCTCATAGTATGTTGTATCAATACCAAGCATACCTGCAAGAAGCAGAATAGTTGTATTACCAAACCACATAATGAAGTTCATGAAGGCTACGAGCCATCTTGCACTACTTGTATGTGATAAGAACTTATATGGCTTATCAATAAGGTGCATGTTCATTAACATTGAGTTAATAGGACCACCATCTGAGAATAATGCAAAGAATAACATTGCAAATGCAGATGCCATAATAAGGTTTGGTAAATAGATAACTGACTGGAAGAAAGGTCTACCCTTAAGTCTAAGTGAAGGGTCTGAGAACCAAGCTGCCAGTAAAAGAGAAACAAGAATCTGTGGAACAAATCCCATGATCCACATCAACATTGTGTTTCCGAAATATTTAAGCAAGTCACCGTTCTGGAACAGTGTCTTATAATTTTCAAATCCAATAAGAGTTGGTCCAACTTCTGTAAGACCATTTTTAAAATAATGTTCAAAGAAACTATTGTAAATAGTTGATGCTAATGGAACAAGCTGGAATGCGATAAACACTACGACAAACGGAATTAGGAAGTAATACCCCCAACGGTTAAAGCGTACAACATTTCCATTCTTTTTCTTATTCATTCTGCTACCTCCGCTAAACCAATATTTGATAGTGTATAAAAAAGTTAATTAAAGCGTGCCTCTCGGACAAATGCCCAAGCAGGCACGCATTTAATTTTTAGGTTAGGCCAGTGACGGCCCTATTAAGCAATAGCTTAGAATGAATCTTAGTATGAAAGCTCTGGATACTTCTCTGTTACTGACTGATAGAATGCATCAAGTGCATCTTCATATGTCTCTGTGTTGCCTTCGAAGTAATCCTTCATAGCTGCCTGGAATGACTCTGTACATCCCTGATCATACTCACAGATGTTTGACTTGTCGATCTTGTCAGCGCCTTCGCAGAACATTGCAAGTGCGTTCTGTCCGCCAAGTACATCATCGCCATAGCTTGTATCTGCAGCCATAGCTTCCATAGCTGGCTTATTGTTAACGAAATCGTTATCATCCTTAACGATACCTGTCATGATCTCTTCGTCAGTTGTAAGCTTTCTGATGATATCAGCAACAAGTGCTGGGTTATCTGTACCGTTAGCTGCACAGATCCATGTACCACCCCATGAGAATCCCTGAGGTCCTGTTGTTGCTCCCCAACCACCTGCATGAGCGATTGACTCTTCGTCATCAGCTGCCATACAGAAGTCGATCAGCCAAGCTGGTCCAAAGTAGCAGAATACCTTACCATCTGGATAGAAACCTGCTGACCAGTCATCTGACCAAAGATCAGCTGTACCTGTGTAACCAGCATCTACCTGCTCTTTTGACATATCAACCCATGCCTTGATGTTGTCATCGATCTGAATCTTTCCATCAGTTACCCATGGAGCTGAAACGTTATCTGAGAATACACGGAATGTATCGTTTGCAGTAGCTGTCATCTTGTAGCCCTTCTCGTTCATTGTCTTAGCAGTAGCATTGTATGTATCCCAATCCTTAACTGCTTCCTGAACTGTATCAGGATCATCTGAACCAAGAACTTCCTTAGCTGCATCTCTGTTGTAGATAAGTACACCAGGACATCCCTGCCATGAAACACCCTTAAGGTTTCCATCAGCGTCTGTTACGATATCCTTTGTATACTGATACTGAAGAGCATAGTCTGCTTCTACGAGGAAAAGGTCAACCTTGTCATCGTCAGCAGCATCAGCGTTCTCTGGAAGAACTGCGTCGAGGTTGTTCTGATAAGCGTTATCATCTGAAGGAGTTACAGTAAACTTAACTTCGATGTCGCCAATCTTTCCACCTGCTGTAGCATCGTCAGGATCGTTAGCTTCGTATCCTGGATAGTGATCTCTAAGTCTACGAGCGAACTCATCATTCCAGCACTGGATGTTGAGAACCTTACCATCGTTAGAGAGATCAGCTTCCTCAGTAACTACCTCAGCCTCATCCTCTGATGCATCATCTGTTGCGTCGTCTACAGCAGCCTCTGTTGTTGCCTCTGTAGTTGCCTCTGTTGTTTCCTCTGCCTTATCGCCACATGCTACAAGTGAAAGACCCATAGCGAGTGCAAGTGATAAAGCCATTGCCTTTTTG
>CACYKH010000018.1 GCA_902774915.1 uncultured Lachnospiraceae bacterium
ACCGGCGATAACTTTTACAAGGTCACCCTTCTTAATCTTTGATGTTGCCACGATGCTACCTCCTTAAAGTACCTCAGGTGCAAGTGAGATGATCTTCATAAACTTCTTATCTCTCAGCTCTCTTGCAACTGGTCCGAATATACGTGTTCCTCTTGGATTATTATCATCTTTGATAATAACTGCAGCGTTCTCGTCAAATCTGATGAAGCTTCCGTCCTTACGGTGTACGCCGTGCTTTGTACGAACTACAACAGCCTTAACAACATCGCCCTTTTTTACAGTACCACCTGGTGTAGCTTCCTTAACAGTAGCTACGATGATATCACCGATATTTGCATATCTTCTGGTTGAACCGCCAAGTACTCTGATGCAAAGGAGTTCCTTAGCACCTGTGTTGTCGGCAACCTTAAGTCTTGATTCCTGCTGTATCATATCATTGCCTCCTTACTTAGCTCTCTCAATTATCTCAACAAGTCTCCATCTCTTATCCTTTGAAAGAGGTCTTGTCTCCATAACCTTAACTCTATCGCCCTTCTTGCACTCGTTGTTCTCATCGTGTGCTTTGAGCTTATATGTTCTCTTTACGATCTTGCCGTACAGTGGATGCTTAACATTGTCGATAATTGAAACAACAATAGTTTTATCCATCTTGTCACTTGTAACAAGACCAACACGTGTCTTACGTAAATTTCTGTCCATTGTTTATCTCCTTTCCCGACTCTTAAGCATTTGCCTTTTCAGCTATAACTGTCTGAATACGTGCAATGTTTCTTCTTACCTCTTTAATTCTGCTAGTGTTCTCAAGCTGGTTAGTAGCATTCTGGAACTTAAGGTTGAATAGCTCTTTCTTAGCATCTACGAGGTCGACATTTAACTCATCTACTGACTTAGTCTTTAACTCTTCTACGAATTCTTTAGTCTTCACTATTCGTTACCTCCTTCCAGATCAGCCTTTGAAACGATCTTACACTTAATTGGAAGCTTGTGTGCTGCAAGTCTGAGGGCCTCTCTAGCCTTCTCCTCTGGTACACCAGCAACCTCGAATAATACTCTGCCTGGCTTAACAACTGCTACCCAGTATTCTACAGCACCCTTTCCGGATCCCATACGAACACCGATAGGCTTAGATGTTACAGGCTTGTCTGGGAACATATTTACCCTCACGTCTAAGGTGACGTGTGATAGCAACTCTGGCAGCCTCAATCTGATTGGATCTAATCCAAGCTGGCTCCATTGCTACAATACCATACTCGCCTCTGTGAAGCTTGTTTCCTCTTGTAGCCTTACCCTTCATTGAGCCACGCTGCTGCTTACGATATTTTACTCTCTTTGGCATTAACATGATTATTTCGCTCCTTCCTTCTTGTTCTTAGTTGGAAGTACTTCACCATGGTAAATCCAAGTCTTAACACCTACTTTACCGTATGTTGTGTCAGCCTCAGCAAAACCATAGTCGATGTCGGCACGAAGAGTCTGAAGAGGAATTGTTCCCTCGCTGTATGACTCTGTTCTAGCCATATCTGCACCACCAAGACGTCCTGATACACTAGTCTTGATTCCAAGAACTCCGCCCTTCATAGCTCTTCCCATGCAAGACTTCATAGCTCTACGGAATGAGATACGATTCTCAAGCTGCTGAGCAATGTTCTCAGCAACAAGCTGTGCATCGATATCTGGCTTCTTAATTTCCTTAACGTCGATTATAAGTTTCTTAGATGTAAGCTTCTGTACATCTGCTTTGATCTTCTCAATCTCAGCTCCACCCTTACCAATTACGATACCAGGCTTAGCTGTGAAAAGACTTATCTTAACTCTATCTCTTGTTCTCTCGATATCGATCTTAGAGATGTTAGCCTCATATAGTCTTTTCTTAAGATATTTTCTAATGTTGTAGTCTTCTACAAGGTTGTTTGAGAACTCATCGTTCTTAGTATCTGCATACCATTTGGAGTTCCAGTCCTTGATGACACCAACTCTTAAACCATGTGGATTAACTTTCTGTCCCATGCTCTTTCCTCCTATCTTTCGTCAAGCACTACTGTAATGTGGCTTGTTCTCTTCTCGATTCTGTATGCTCTACCCTGTGCTCTTGGGTGAATTCTCTTCATTGTAGGTCCTTTGTTTGCAAAGCACTCAGCAATATAGAGGTTTTCAGCCTTGAGACCATTGTTGTTCTCAGCGTTAGCTACTGCTGACTGAAGCAGCTTGTAGATAACCTTTGAACCTTTACGGTTGTTATACTGTAGGATAGCAAGAGCTTCGTTGACATCTTTTCCTCTGATGGCATCTAATACAAAACATGCCTTAGTTACAGAAACCCTAGCGTAAGAAATCTTAGCTGAAGGTCTAGTATCTTTATTTTCATTTCTCTCTCTTTTAACTTGAGATCTATGTCCTTTTGCCATTTTCTACTCTCCTTTATTATTTACCCTTCTTCTCATCCTTACCATGACCTCTGTAAGTTCTTGTTGCAACGAACTCACCGAGCTTATGGCCAACCATATCCTCTGTTACATATACAGGAATATGTGTTCTACCATTATGTACTGCAATTGTGTGTCCTACGAATGAAGGGAAGATAGTTGAACGTCTAGACCAAGTCTTAACAACTTCTTTCTGGTCGTTCTTATTCATCTCATCAATCTTCTTGAGTAGACTTGCGTCTGCGAAAGGGCCTTTCTTTAATGAACGTGCCATTTAATTAGTCCTCCTTACTTAACATTCTTACCTAATCTGTTTCTGATGATCATCTTGTTAGACTTATTCTTCTTCTTCCTTGTCTTAAGTCCAAGTGCTGGCTTACCCCAAGGAGTTGAAGGACCTGGTCTACCGATTGGTGCTCTACCTTCACCACCACCGTGTGGGTGATCGTTAGGGTTCATAACAGATCCACGAACTGTAGGACGAATGCCCATGTGACGCTTACGTCCAGCCTTACCGATATTTACAAGGCTGTGTTCTCCATTTCCTACACTACCTATAGTTGCTCTTGACTGGATAGGTACGTATCTCATCTCTCCTGATGGAAGACGAAGTGTTGCGTACTTTCCTTCTTTAGCCATAAGCTGTGCGCTGTTACCAGCTGAACGAACAAGCTGTCCACCCTTACCAGGTACAAGCTCAATGTTGTGAACCTCAGTACCTACTGGGATGTTTGCAAGTGGAAGGCAGTTACCAACTTTGATTTCTGCCTCAGGACCGTTCATAAGCTTATCTCCAACCTTAAGTCCTGCTGGAGCTAAAATGTATGTCTTTGTACCGTCAGCGTAAACAAGAAGAGCTATATTAGCTGTTCTGTTTGGATCGTACTCGATTGTAGCAACCTTTGCTTCGATGTCATCCTTATTACGCTTAAAATCGATAATTCTATATTTCTGTCTATTTCCGCCGCCGTGATGTCTAACAGTAATCTTACCCTGATTGTTACGACCAGCTGTCTTATTCTTAGATGCAAGAAGTGACTTCTCTGGCTTATCAGTTGTGATTACGTCAAAATCAAGACCGGTCATATTCCTTCTGGAAGGTGTATATGCTTTATATACTTTGATTCCCATCTTGTTTCTCCTTTCAAACTACTCTTTACAGTCCTTCAAAAAGCTCGATGTCAGCGCTGTCAGCTGTAAGCTGTACATATGCCTTCTTGCTCTTTGCTGTCTTACCATAAACCATGCCACGTCTCTTTGTCTTGCCATCGCAGTTCATTGTGTTAACCTTAGCAACCTTAACACCGTCGAACATCTTTTCAACAGCTTCCTTAATCTGAGACTTGTTAGCTTCTGGATGAACGAGGAATGTATACTTCTTCTCAACCATTGTGTTCATACTCTTCTCAGTAAGAACTGGCTTTAAAATAACGTCATAATACTTTATCGCTGCCATTATGCATATACCTCCTCTAAAGCTTTTACTGCATCCTTTGTCATTACAAGGCTGTCATACTTAAGAATGTCATATACATTGATTGCCTCTCTAGCCTCTGTCTTAACATCAGGAATATTTCTAGCTGAAAGAACTACGTTAGCACTCTCACCCTCTGTGATAACAAGAGCTTTGTTAGCCTTGATGTTATCGAGGATCTTTGCGAACTCTTTTGTCTTTGGTGCATCAAGTGCAAGTTCATCAACAACGATGAGCTTCTTGTCATTTACCTTAGATGTAAGAGCTGAGAAAAGTGCAAGACGACTCTCTTTCTTATTAATCTTCTTTGAATAATCTCTTGGCTTTGGTGCAAATACAACACCACCACCTGTCCACTGTGGAGCTCTGATAGAACCCTGTCTAGCATGACCTGTTCCCTTCTGTCTCCATGGCTTTCTACCACCACCGCGAACTTCTGAACGTGTGAGAGCACTCTGTGTTCCCTGACGTCTGTTAGCGAGAGTAGCAACAACAGCCTTGTGAACTATTGCTTCATTTATCTCTACACCGAAGATCTTATCGCTGAGATCAATCTTCTCAACTTCTTTACCTTCTGTGTTGACTACAGATATCTTTGCCATTTTTTAATCCTCCTTCCGTAAGTGTTATGCTCCAGCCTTAACTGACTCTGTAATAACAACGAGTGACTTCTTAGGTCCTGGAACAGCGCCTCTTACGAGAATTATGTTATTCTCGGCATCTATCTTAACAACCTCAAGGTTCTGAATAGTTACCTTTTCAGCACCCATATGTCCTGGCATCTTCTTACCCTTCATTACCTTACTAGGATCTGAAGCAGCACCGTTAGAACCAGCATGACGATGGTACTTTGAACCATGTCCTGAAGGACCTGACTTAAGACCATATCTCTTAATACCACCAGCGTATCCTTTACCCTTTGACTTAGCAGTTACATCAACCTTATCTCCCTCTTCGAAGATGTCAGCCTTGATAACTGTCTCACCAGGTACATACTCTGATGCGTTCTCGAACTTGAACTCTTTTACAAATCTCTTAGCTTCAACGCCAGCTTTCTTTGCATGTCCAACCTCTGCCTTAGTAGCTCCGTGTGGATTGTGAACTACCTTCTTGCCAGAACCATCCTTTGTTATAATCTTCTCTTTGATTTCTCCGAAGCCAACCTGAACTGCTTCGTAGCCATCATTCTCAACTGTCTTAACCTGCAGTACATCGCAAGGTCCAGCAGCAAGAACTGTTACTGGAATGAGCTGACCGTTTTCTCCCCAGATCTGAGTCATTCCAACTTTTTCAGCAAGTATTGCCTTTTTCATTTCTGAATTCCTCCTAATTTGATTTACAGCGGATTTCATACTATATAGTAGAAATCATTCTAAATTATTTACAGCGGGCCATTCTGTGATGGTCTTACTAAATACGCTACATTATTTATATGCAGGAATTTTGTTTAATGTAGTCAATTAGGTACTGTATTATAATTTTTCCTCTTTGTTTTACTTCATTCTCATGTCTACATATACACCAGCTGAGATGTCAATCTTACGAAGTACGTCGATTGTCTTCTGATTTGGTGCAGCAACATCGATGAGTCTCTTGTGAGTTCTCTGCTCGAACTGCTCTCTACTATCCTTATACTTGTGAACTGCTCTAAGAATAGTAACCTTTTCAACCTTAGTAGGCATTGGGATTGGTCCACTTACCTGTGCACCTGAACTCTTTACTGCTTCTACGATCTGCTTAGCTGCCTGATCGATGAGTTCATGATCATATGCCTTTAATGTGATTCTCATTACTTGATTGTTAGCCATAAAAAAAGCCGCCTCCTTTTTTTGCATTTTTTAAATGCCGAGCAAGTGGTGACTGTACAACTATCCCGGGTGTATCGCGCTTCTCTCTTAAAAAAAGAGATAAAACGGAGTGACATCCGTCATCTCTGACCCTTGTCAGATGGTTATAGTACAGTGACTTGTCGCCAGATTCTTTGATCTTGACATTCGCTCCACGATATTACCTGCTCCTGCAGCAGCAACTACCGCTTCTTTGCTATCAATGTCACAGCAAGAGATATACTACCACAACCCCAAAACTAATGCAAGCACTTTTTTAAATAAAAAATAAGTCAGTGGGACCAGATCTCACTGACTTATTTTTATGTAAACCATTAGTGGATTACACAGTTTCTTCCACTTTCTTTTGCGGTGTACAGATGTTCATCTGCTTTGCTGATATTTTCTTCTATAGATAATTCAGAATCATACTGTCTGCATCCAAAGCTCATTGTTACGCTTATAGTATTTCCATCAGCATTGATCTCGGAATTCTGAATTCTCTCACGAATCTTCTCAGCCTTTGCCACACTCTTCTCCAGGTCGGTATCTGGCATCATCATAATGAACTCTTCACCGCCCCATCTGTAAACAGCTTCTTTGTCGCCGCATGAATCTTCTAATATAGAAGCAACAAATGCAAGAACGTCATCACCAGCATTGTGTCCGTAAGTATCGTTAACTCTCTTGAACTTATCGATATCGCAGATAAAGAGGCTCAGCTTACGGTCCTCATCTATTACCTTATTATATATACGTGAGAAATCACTGTAGAATCCCATTCTGTTCTTCAGCTTAGTCAGCTTGTCATGATGTGACTCTTCATAGAAGCTTTCTGACTCAACAGCAAGTCCACAGATAAGAGCAGCCATTGAAAGCTTTCTTACATCTTCTTCCTCATCGAATCCACCATCACCATTCTTATTAATGATCTGGAATGCACCGATAAACTGTCCATTAATATCCGCAACCGGCATAACCAGAACTGACTTTGTTGTATAGCCTGTCATCCAGTCAACATCCTTATTAAAATCAGGATCACTATATGGATCATTGGTCACAACAATCTTTCCTGTCTTAAGAGCTCTTCCAACAAGACCTGTATCGTCAGGAATTACAATCTTATCAACTCCTGTAGCAGATGTAGTCCAAAGCTCTTTCTTATGCTTGTCCCATTTCCAGAAGCTGGCTCTGTCAGCATCTGCCATAGTTCTGCCAAGCTCTGTCATATATTCGAAGATAGCACCATGATCCTTTTCCTTGTCGCTGCACATCTCAGCATAAAGCTTAGCACTGATATCATATATGTCTTTTAATGTAGTTTCTTTATTCATCTTTTCATTCCCCTTAAAACTTGCCAGCGGTGCCAGATTAAAACCTGTACCCCTTACCGCTTCTCTTATCTTCTCCTCATCATCAAGATGCATCAGGAAAACAGTCACATTCTTCTCTTTGAATTGGTTTACATAATCTAGAAGTCTCTGTACATACAAATGAACAGTACTTTCAAATGCAGAGCATTCAGTATAGAGATAAGTTCCTTCCTTTATATAAGGAAGAAATGGATCCAGACTATTCGTATCTCCTGTATAAACTACATGCTTATCTCCCACAAAGAGACTGTAGCCATAGCATTTCCCCTTCAGCTCTGGTACATGCTCCGTTGGGATAACCGCATCCAGCCAGGATGTGCCAGGATGTGTCTTTGCATATTTCAGCTTATAATCCTCTGCAGTTACAAGGTCATAAACTTCAGGACTGCATCCATCCATTTCATTCAGATAGTATCTCAGATTATCCCTGACCATTTCACCCGGTGCTACAACAATAATTTTAACATGCCAGACGAACCTTGCATAGTGAATAAGCATAGGAATTCCTGCCACATGGTCACTATGAGTATGCGTAACCGCAACTACTATCCTCTCTACCTCCTGACCATCGGCAACAGATTCAAGGCCGTAATTCTTCATCTTAATAAATGCCATCATAGAGCAATCCATCAAAACAAGACTCTTCTTATAATAGAAGAAAGCCGTATTATGATTATCTGAAAAACCGGAACCACGTCCGAAGAATTTTATCATCTATGAACCTCCGTTACCTCGTATACGAAGACTCCTTTACTCTTACCCTTAAGAGGAATCTCGCCAATATCGTTAACTTCAACACGGTCCTTTATTCTCTCATACAGAACATCACTAATGAGAACCTGTCCCTTCTTTGCATTAGCCTCAAGACGGGCAGCTGTGTTGACCGTATCTCCAATAGCTGTGAAGTCCATACGGAACTCACAACCAATATTACCAACGACTGCAGGACCTACATTAACTCCAACTCCGAAGCCTACGCTTCTGCCGTACTTCTCGAGAAGAACCTTCTCCAGTTCCTTGCCGCCGTTAACTATATCCATAGCTGCACATACAGCCTTAAATTCATAATCATCCAGATCGAACGGAGAATTAAATACCGCCATGGTCGCATCACCCACGAACTTATCCAATGTACCGGAATTATCGAAGATGGACTTTGTAGTAAGTGAAAGATATTCATTCAGGATTTCTACAACCTGTTCAGGCTCCAGCGCCTCAGACATAGTGGTGAAACCACGGATATCTACAAAGAGAACTGCTATGTCTCTGTTCTCTCCACCAACCTTGATTTCGAAGTCGCCCTTCTTAGAAATCTCTTCTACTATTTCTGGGGCTACATATTTGCGGAAGGCATTCAGAACCTTCTTCTTTCTTGCTCTCTCGATCAGATAATGAGTAACGATAGAATAAACAAAGGAAGCAATTATCACTATTGGGAAGTAAATAACACTGAATGCAAATCCATGTTCATTGACAAAACTAAGTATAAGTACTTCAGCAACAATAGTGAGCACAAGAAGTAATAATGATTGCCAAACCTTAAGCTTCTTAAATAATAAATGAAGAAGCATTGCCAGTAATGCTGTTATTATTCCAAGGATGATCGGATTTCCATTTACCGCAAAGCGACCCTCCATATAAGACTGAAGAATATTTGCATGGATTTCCACTCCATACATCTGTGTACTTCCGCCATTTGGAACTTCAAAGTTATCCTGCATTCCTGGAGCATATGCACCTACTAATACAATACTATCAGAAAATGCACGAGAATCAATGTTTCCATTTAAAACATCGTACATAGAAACATATTCATAATCACCCGGCTTACCTGAATAGTTAATGATAGAACGACCAAATCTATCAACCGGAATCTTATTCTCGCTTGTTCCAGTTATTTCACAATACTTCTCATATAAGACTCTTGAGAACATCTTATAATCCTGGCCATTGCCATTTTCTTCCGGAACAATTTTTCTAACCAGTCCATCAGAATCCTGAGCCACATTACTAAAGCCAACATCGCATACAGCCTTAATACTATCGTATGGTTCTTCAACACTATCAACGACTGTACTAGGACCGCTTCCCATTTCAAGTTTTGTTTTATAAATAAGATGATTTACGATAACTACATTTCCTGACTCTTCTGCCGTTTTAGCAAATGCATCATCACCTTCATCAACATTTCCAGAAAACTGTATATCGAATCCAATAATTAGAGGACCATCACTTTCTCCACTATTAAGTGTATTAATCAGATCACCATATATGCTTCTCGACCAAGTCTGAATTGGTCCATACTCATTTAAAGTCTTCTCATCAATACCAATGATTTTAATATTACTATCAATACCTCTAGGAATCTGATAAATGCTATCTTTAGCAATATAATCTAAAGCACCAAAAGCGTTGGTAAACGTCAAGATGAATACCAACACTCCTACTATTATTGTCTCTATTATAGTTGTAAATTTTTTATTCATATTATTCTCTTTACCAAAACGTGACACCCGAGGATAAACCTCGGCTGCCACATTTATTACTTATTAATTAACCTGCGTAAATGTATAATCTCCGTCTGCATTTACATATACAGTTCCGCCACCATTATAAATAGTTGAATCTCCACTTACAGTCCATTTACCACTACCAAGTTTGTAGCTTTCCGAACTATCAAGTGGAAGAAGCTTACCAGCAGGAATAATCTTATTCTTAAGCCATGTTGCCATAACTGTTATTTCAACATCATTTGAATTACCAGCCTCATCCTCTGCACTAAGATTAAATGTCTTTACGCCATTTAATGGATCAAGCTTTGCAGTAGTACTTGTCTTTGTCACCTTAAATGTTTCGCCATCAATAACAAATGTTGAAAGATGGTCATCAGAGATTTCTACTGTTAGCTCATCCGCATAAACACTACCCGTACTCTGTGAGAATGATGGTGTTGTCTTATCAATCTTAAGATTTTCTTTAACATCTATTGCATCTGTTAAAGCTCCGTCAGATCTCTTCAGATATATTGATGAAAGCTTATCCGAATAAAGTACACTCTCTGTGAACTTTCCACCTGCAGATGTAGATATGCTATATCCATCTGGTGCATTCAGATAAACATCCGCTACATAATAATTATTATTACCCTTCTTTCCGGAAATGATATAAGGAGTTTCCGGAGCCTTCAGATAAGAAAGGTTGAATGTATCTTCACATTTTGTGCCTTCATATGTTTCAGTCTCAGGTATTCTCGCCTGAACAACATACTTGCCGGCTGTCGAAGGTTTTGTCTTTGTATACGCACTATCCTCTTCACCTTCTGCCTTATAATAAAGCTCAGCCTCATTCTTACCATCAGAGTTGGTCTCAAGTATTATCGAATAATCAGTACCAACGATTGTATCTCCAATTGATAATGTCGCATCAGGTATAGGCTTCAGACTATACTTAAGTGAAAAGACAACTTCACTTGTATTTCCTGCTATATCTTCTGCCTTAACCTTATATGTTCTAATTTCATTTCTATCAGCTATTATGGAAATGTCTGCTTTTCCATCTACAACTTCAATTTCTTCACCATTCAGTGTTACTGAGGTCAGATTTGTATCACTTACAGAAAAGTCTATCTTTCTCGCATGTACTTCTCCACCATACTCGAGATCTATAGCTATACCATCCTGATTGGTTACAGTTTTTGGAATGGTAGGTTTTGCTTTATCTACAAGAAGCTTTTCAACAGGAATTGGAGATGTGAATGCTCCGTCAGTACCTCTAATGAGATAAACATTTTCAAGACCTGAAGTGTAAGTAAGCTTTGCTGATGGCTCACTATTTACATCAGATGTTATACTGAAACCGTCTGCTGGAATCAGTTCTACATCACTTATGTAATATCCGTTTTTGCCCTTGGTTCCTGAAAGTGTATATGGTATCTCTGGTATTGCTGTAGGAAGATACTCCAATGTAACATTCCATTCGGATTTATTTCCAGCTACATCTTCTGCAACTATTTTATGAGTTTTTGTACCCGGATATAAAATAGAAAGATAAACATCAGCGGTTCCCATGTCCGAATCCACTTCTATTGATGTGCCATCTACTGTAACAGATTTAAGTGTTCTGGCATAATCCTCTATTTCATCCTTTACTGTAAAACTTACAGATCTTGCTTTTATTACAACACCGTTCTCAATAGTTTTTGTTACCGCATTGTCATCTTGATCAACTGCTGTATCCTGTAATATCTCAGGAGGAGTCTGGTCAATATAAAACGCGCCATCATATAGTCCATGATTGCCACTTGGATCCGTTTTTCCACCAGTGGATATTTCTTGGTATACACCTGAAACACCGTAATACCAGCCATCTTCTGTCAAAGTGTATTTTGAGGCAAATGGTACTGTTTCTCCATCATCCGGTGATATCAAGTATCCGTCAGGCGCCACCAAAGTAACAGGTGTATTGTAGAAATCAGGCGCAGACTGAGTCTGCTCTATTGTACAATACATTGAACCCATAGAAATGCCCTTTATTCTGAACGCCTGCTGTCCTTCTATACCTCTATAATCTGTAGTCTCCGGAACATTAACATACATTACATATGTTCCAACTTTAGTAGGTGTTGCAGTATATGCATTACCAGTCACTACATTGCCCCAGTCATCCGTGGCAGTTTTGTAAGTGACTTGTGGTGTACCATCTGAAGTTGTCGATACTTTTGAACTGTAATTATAATTTATTCCGTAATAATAATTGTCATAAATACTCATTCCGATTGTAACTGTAGGCTCAGCCTTTACAACCCATGAGGCTTTTTTATCTGTGATCAATTCACCTTCAATATTTTTAGTTTTACTTCCTGATTTCAGAGTAAAGTATGCACCATCAGAATTAACAACTGTATTTTCATCTGCAGTAAATGCTGCCCCGATACTTGTTGTAACATCTGGGTCATAGCCTGTAAATGTAAGACTGCTTGTTGCTTTAACAGTGGTAGCGTTGGTGAATCCATTTTTCCAGGTAATATTACTTGCAGCCAATTCACCAGTACCTGCATTATAACCACTTGTTGGTGATATAAAAGTACCAGCATTAACTGTAGAATTTAAAAATTTAGTTTCACCTGTACAATCATAAGTATTAGTTATCGTAAATATTGATCCACTATTAACATCAACAGCTCCTGATCCGGTAAAATTATTGCAGGTTAACGTACCTGCATAAACATTAACTCCACTTGCATTGGTAATTGTACCGGAGCAATTAACTGTAGCAGTTCCGCCATTACGGCCGTTAACTGTGATTTTACCAATAATAGTACTAGCTGTTGTTGTACCTTTATTTGTAAAACTGCCATAATTATAAATCGTGTTACAATCCAATGTGGAAGCGTTTCCGGAAGTAAATGTAGACGAAGATTGGTTGTTTAGAGTTCCAGTACATTTAAAATATCCTTCTGTGCTAAACGTTGAATCCGCATAAGCATTATACGATGAACATGTTATTGATGAAGCCGAGCCAGCTGTAATCGTTGCACTGTTTTCATTAAAGAAGCTTCCAGTCGTCAGTGTACCATCCTCAGTAAATGTTCCATAGTTGTAAAAAGATCCACAACTAAGTGTTTTTCCTGCATCTACCGAAAATGTTTTTCCTGATGAATTTGTGACCGTTCCGGTAAAAGAACACAAACCTATATCATAAAAACTACCTTCATTAGTAAAATGTCCGGAACAATTTAAAGTTCCATTTACCTGAGTAACTCCGGTGTTTGATAAACTGGAACAACGAAGTATTCCTCCTGATCCAACCGAAAGACCGCGACCAAATCCTGCTCCGTTTTCTATTCCATTACTGTTATTATTAATAGTACTAATTGTAACATCCGCACCATCTTCAACATGAAAATATGGAGTACTTCCATTTATTGTCAATGATGATAATGTACCTGTTGCATCAGACTTTACATTAATTCTGGCTGTACCAGAAATAGTTAAATCTCCTCCGTTAACAAGGTAACGATGTTCAACATTACTGCTAGTTGAATCATAAACTTTTAATTCATTACCCGTCCAATTAATCTGATTTGCAGTTATTGAAGCTGGCATAGTCTCGACAGTATCTGGTTCTGCAGCAAATGTTTCAAACTTTACTCCCCAAACTCCCGAAATCATGCATATTGAAAGTAAAACACTTATTATCTTTTTTAATATCTTTTGGGTTTTTCTATTCTTCATAAGTCCACCACCCTTACTTCCACTCAATTACTGTATCTCTATCAATAGGAGTATCAAAGTCGAAATCCCAACCTCCGCTTGATGCTGGGCTAAGTGAAGGCACTGTTGCCTTATCTCCCTTATTAACTGTCTGTGTTCCAAATTCTTTTTTGTCATACATAAATGTTACATAGTATGGTCCTTCGAGAATTCTCTTAATCTCTGGATTTGTGATAGAGAGTTCTTTACCATCATCGTTAATCTCAATCAGAAGCTCAAGTACGTTATCAGGCAGAGTATTATAATCAATATCTGTAGGCTCTGATACATAGTCTGTAGTTGTTCCGTCCTCGTAGATGGTAACCTCCTTACCTTTTGGTACGCTGACTTCGTTATCTGATTCAGTTCCATCCTTATATACAAGCTTTGTAGCTACCGCACCTTCGAATACACAGATTCTTGTGTACTTAACTCCATCAATTTCATAGATGGTTACAAAGAAAACGGTACCACGAACAGACATCGTTGAATTCGGTGTATTTATATCATAACTCGAATCATCCGAAAGCTTGTTCTTTATATCATTTGTAATAGAACCCTTTATAAGTTCAATATTCGTTTTACTATTTTTGCTGGATCCGGATGCATTAAGCTGTATCTCGGAGTTCTCCTCGAGATAAATAAACTTATCTTCATCCGCCTGAATTGAAAGTTTTCCGGTATCGAGTGATACCTTATCACCTGACTCGAGCACCATGTTGGCATAAGGAGTAATGTCTCCCTTTCCTTCACGGGAAACATTTGCCTGGCCCTCTACTTCAAAGATCTTAAGAATGCGATATGCATCCTTCTTAGAAAGGACTAAGAATACAACCAATGCAGCGACTACTGCAAGAACGATTGCAGATATAATGATAACTTTTTTAGACTTCATAAAACCACCCTTTATTCACTCAAATCCCGGTAATTAAGTCACCTTTTATTTTACTATATTCCTTAGTTTCGGTAAACATATAAATAATGTTTTACCATATAGTTTTACTATATTTTTCCTATATAGCTTTTCTGATAAAAGGACTTAACTCCTTGTTGCTGTTCCGTTTTTTGAGTAACCGTATTATATTAACTCTAAACTTGTAAATTGTCAACAGTAAATTTATATTTTTCCAATATTTTTTGTATATAGTAAACGACAAAAATGCGCCGGCAAAAACCAGCGCATTTGTTTTTTTCTATTCAATTATTTTGGTTCCCATCTGGCGGTTGAGCCACATGGAAGTATAAGTCCTGTATCACGAACTGGAAGTCCAATATCTTCAGAATGAACTGAACCACCGTGGGACTTTATTACTGTCTCTGCAATCATGTAATTCAGGACTGCTGGTGAAAGACCAGTTGTGTACATATTGATCAGATAAATAATTGCATCGTCTGCAAGTATCTGACTCGTAAGCTTTATCAGTTCGAAGATGTTATCTTCCATCTTCCACATTTCACCCTTAGGACCACGTCCGTATGAAGGTGGGTCCATTATGATGACCTGATATTTATTTCCTCTTCGAATCTCACGCTCTACAAATTTAATGCAATCATCAATGAGCCATCTGATAGATGCTTCGCCAAGACCAGAGGATTTTGCATTTTCCTTTGCCCAACCTGTCATACCTTTCGAGGCATCCACATGGGTTACCTTTGCACCGGCCATAGCAGCTGCAACAGTTGCTCCACCAGTATAAGCAAAAAGGTTAAGTGCTTTAATTTCTTTATCAGCATCCTCTTCGCGCTTACTCTTTATTGTCTCGAAAATGTAATCCCAATTCGCCGCCTGCTCTGGAAAGATTCCTGTATGCTTGAATGAAAATGGCTTAAGATTGAAGGTCAGTGCATCATTTCCTGTAATACCTTCACTTGGAAGGTGATACTGTATCTGCCACTCCTGTGGGAGATCAAAGAATTCCCACTCACCGCCACCACGATTACTGCGGTGGTAATGACCATTCAGAGATTTCCATTCTTTCGATATTCTTTTTGTGCTCCAGATTACCTGTGGGTCAGGACGAAGGAGAATGTATTTTCCCCAGCGTTCGAGTTTTTCTCCATCGGTACAATCTAAGACTTCGTAGTCTTTCCAACGATTAGCAAGTATCATATCTATTCCTCATTTACGTTTTCTTAGTCAGTAAAGAAGTAGGTATCTACACCATTTGCGATTCCTGTGACCATCTTACTCTGGAATGCTTCGTCAGCCATCAGGCTGTCCTCATTAGGGTTTGTCATGAATCCCATCTCAAGAAGGGTACATGGAACCTGGCTCCAGTTGTTACCAGTCATGGTATCTGTCTCCCAAACACCTCGGCTTGAAAATCCTGTCTCAGCAACATATGCATTCAGAACTGCATCTGAAAGACGTCGGCTCTCACTATACATTGAAGAGATATATGGGTTTGATGGTGTAATGCAGATTCCCATTGCTCCGCTTGAGGAACTGCTTTCGGATCCATCAGCGTGGATACGGATGAACGCATCTGCATTAAGGTTATTTGCCATCTGAGCTCTTTCTGCACAGGAAATCCCTGTGCTGTTATCTTCTCTTGTAAGATAAACTGTGTATCCTCTGCTTTGAAGCTCAGTTCTAAGCTTCTGTGCTATCTGAAGGTTCAGCTGATATTCTGTGAGTCCAGAGGTTGAACCGCTGGTACCACTTGAATCTGCAGCTTTATATTCTCCGGAGCCTGGACCAATTGGCTCAGTGTTTCCAGATACAACTGACGAGTGACCTGGATCAAGAACTACTATCTTGCCGTTCGCACTCTGCTGAACGTTATCATCCTCATCCTCGGAACCTTCATCTTCAGCAACTTCCGCATCATCAGAAGAAGCCACATCCGTAGCTGTGGCTTCTGGTGTGGCCTCTTCTATCTTTGCTTCCTCAGTAGTAGTTTCCTCTTCAGTCTTCACTTCAGTAGGAACCTCTTCTAAAGTTTCATGAACCAATGCCTTCTCACCACATCCGGTAAGTAGTAAACCAAATGCGATGATCAGCACTGTCATTAGTTTTAATCTTTTACTTTTTAGCATTATCTAAATTTCTCCAACAGTTCTATGTTTGCATTCTCTGTTGAGTTCATTCTTCTCTTAGCATCTTCCTGAGAACCAGTAACTGGTGAATACCAATCATACTGGCAGAAATAGTTATAGATGTTTGTATCATGGAACATGTAACCATTTCTAGCATAGATCTCGTTGATAGCTGTCTGAACTTCCTGTTCTGAAAGTCTTCCAACTTCCTCAGCTGTAAGAAGTCTTGAGCTACTATCAGGGAATACCTGGTTTCCGCCACTCTTTGAACTTGAGCCTGAGCCAGAACCATTATTCTTCTTAGGCTTCTGAGCAGATGTACCACCCTGTGCTACAGTTGTGCCACCATCATCATCGTCATCGTCCTCTTCTTCCTCTTCTTCTTCAGTTGTTGCTTCAGCCTTTGCCGAAAGACCCGTAACTGTGTATTCTCTTGAAAGTGCTGTAGGAACTTTACCTGTATCTGAAACGCTGGCATCCAGTTTACTTTCACCATCATCTACAGAAACAACGATTTTGTCGCCGTTGCTAAGCTCATTAGTAGTGTCAGCTGAGAATGTCCAAGAATTAAATGGCTCTGTAGTATTGTTATTTGTTATTACTACATAACCTGAACCATCATCACCCTGGAATGATACATCGAGGTTCTGGAATACATCTACTGCCTCAGCATCCTGAAGACCTTCTACCTTGAACTCTGTATCACGGCATCTGGCCTTAACCTTAACATCATTTTGGATTCCGTATTCATCTACGTTCCACTTAAGTACAACTGTATCTCCATTTGAAAGACCAGTTGGATTATCAATAGAATAATCTACCAGCTCATTTATCATATATTCTGCAGCGCTGTAATAGTCATCTGCATTTGAAGGCTTTCCGCCCTTGTACTTAATCTTATTTTCGAAGTCATCCAGGAATGCATCGTTATCAAAAACAACAACTGCAGTTCCCTGTGAATTGTAACCATCAAACTGTACGCTTACATAGTCATTCAGATTGACCTCTTCAGAATGGAACATCTTAACAAAGAACAGAATTCCTAGTGCGAGAACAATAACCGCTCCACAGATAGAACAAACTAAGATCATTGTCTTCTTTGATGAACCACTTGCCTGAGCTGCTGGTCTAGGCTTTGGCTGAGCACTGCTCATAGCATTCATAGTTGGTGCCTTTGACTCAACAGAGCTTCCGCAATAAGTACAGAATCTCACCCCATCTGGTATATTTTTTCCACAATGTGTACAGAACATAAACGTCCCCCTCCTATAAAAAAGATTTGGCTTTACCAGTTTCTCTCCTTCATTGGGAGATACTCTCTGTGAGTACCCACATACTTGTATGCAGGTCTGATAATCTTGCCATTGTTTGCCAGCTCTTCAATACGATGAGCTGACCAGCCTGCTATTCTAGCTATAGCAAACATAGGTGTGAAAAGCTCTACAGGAATCTTGAGTACTGAATAAACAAATCCACTGTAAAGATCCACATTAGCACAAACAGGTTTTTGCACATCTCTGTGTTTTACAATAAGCTCTTTCGCCAGACGCTCAATCCTGTCATAAAGCTCGAACTCTTTCATGAAGCCTTCAGCCTCAGAAAGCTTTCTTGCATAAGACTTAAGGATCTGAGCTCTAGGATCTGACAAAGTATAGATGGCATGTCCCATACCATATATTAACCCCGCTTTGTCAAATGCCTGCTTCTTCAGAAGCTTATCCAAATAAGCCTTAACCTGTGCATCATCTTCTGTATCTTCAACATTAGCCTTAAGGTCTGCAACCATCTGCTGAACCTTGAGGTTAGCACCACCGTGTCTTGGTCCCTTAAGTGATCCAAGAGAACCAGCCACAGCGGAATATGTATCGGTACCTGTAGTAGTTATAACGTGTGTGGTAAATGTAGAGTTGTTACCACCACCGTGTTCAGCATGAAGTACGAGGCACACATCCAGTACCTGTGCTTCAAGATCTGTAAATGTCGCATCTGGTCTCAGAAGTCTGAGTATATTCTCTGCTGTTGAAAGCTCTGGCTTTGGTCTATGGATAACCAGACTGGAATCCATAAATTTATGCCTGTAGCTCTGATAGCCATAAGCAGCTATAACAGGGAATCTCGCAATCAGACTAAGTGACTGAGAAAGTACATGCGCAACACTTATATCATCAGGATTATCATCATAAGAGTAAAGTGTCAGAACACATCTTTCCAGAACATTCATAATGTTTCTGCTAGGCGCCTTCATAATAACATCACGGTTGAAGTTATCAGGAAGCGGTCTCAGATATCCGATTATCTGCATGAAATCCTTTAACTCTTCTTCTGTAGGAAGCTCTCCAAAAAGAAGAAGGAAGATGGTTTCCTCGAAACCATGGTTTCCCTGACCAAAACCTTTAACAAGTTCACGCACGTCATATCCCTGGAAAAAGAGCTCGCCTTCGATAGGAATTCTTTCACCATTTACTTCTTTAAAACCGGAGACATCTGATATCTCTGTAAGACCTGTCAGAACACCTCGTCCATCTGAATCTCTAAGTCCTCTTTTTACATCGTACTTGGTGTAAAGAGACTTATCAATTCCTCCTATATTATCGCATAAATCCACATATCGTTCTACTTTTTTTCTGTATTCTTCGTATGAATTCATAATACCTCACATAAGATTTTTCACTATAAAATTAGCAGCAAATCTATATCTCTATAATGTAACGCTCATAGGCATTTACAACTCGTGTATTGCCTCTCATATCCTCACGCTTAAACTCCCTGCCATAGTTCATATGAACGTGGCCATGAATAAAAAGCTTTGGCTCATACTTATCCATAATAGTATTAAAACAATCAAAGCCTGTGTGAGGCATATCCTCTCCATCATGAAATCCCTTGGCTGGCGAATGGGAAAGTAAAATGTCTACTCCCTTATGCCTCCAAAGCTTAGGTTTCATTTTTAAGAGACGCATTTTCATCTGCTTCTCAGTAAACTGATACGTGCCATAATTATAACACATACTACCGCCGAGTCCCATTATTCTCAGACCTTCATGCTCGTAAATCTGATCATCTACGCAGATGCATCCGAGAGGCGGAGTATCGTCATAGCAGGCATCATGATTTCCATGCACGTAAAGTATCGGACACTTGGCATAGGTTGCCAGGAACTCCAGATACTGCGGTGCCAGATCACCTGCTGACAGTATCAGGTCAATGTCCTCTAATTTAGTTTTCTCGAAAAAATCCCATAAATATTTCGACTCAACATCAGCCAGCGCTAGAATTTTCATCCTTCTGGACACCCTTCATTTCCACTAGTATCTTTGCTTCTTCATCCAGTTCTTCAATCTCTGGAATTTCGCCCACAACATTACTTACGAGCCAGTTCATCTTGATAATCTCATCTACACTTGGAACCTCTCCATCAGGACTGATAAGATTTCCCTCCTGATCCTTTAGTTCACCACCGAAAGGTGAGAATTTATCTTCGATGATAAGGCCCTTCATAATCTCAACGAGCCTTCTTGTATCTGCCGGAACCTTCTCGGACATGATTATATCTACAACTCCTGCAGAAAGTCCCCACCAGTAATTGATAGGCTTGCTTTCATTCTCTGCGTCGGCACTGCTCCAGTTACCCTGCATGATCATGTTGATAATGCGCTCGTAGAGCTTGCCCCAGTTGTAAACCGTCATGGTCACATTTTCCGGACCGTTAACAGTAAGTCGGTACATACCGAACTTTCTTGAAGCTTCACTAGGATTGATCATATCCTGATCTGATACAACATCAATTCCTTCTTCGTAAATCGATTTATATATATCATTCTTTGTCTGGTTATCCTTAAGCGATGTCCACTTAACGTGAACCTTAACCTTAGGATTAACCATATGTGCGCCCAGGGCAAATGCATTTATATTTGCTGTTATTCCATAAATTGGATAGGTAGCAACATAACCAATCTTATCAGTATCTGTGATAGCACCTGCTATCATTCCTGACAGGAACTTTGCCTCATAAAGACGGGCGTCGTAGGTTCTTATATATCTATGTGATGTATTGATCGAACAATTGAGTATCTTTACATTTGGATATTTAATACCGCACTTCAGACTGGCGCCAACCGACTGCGCCGTAGTTGTAAAGATAACCTCGGCTCCATGATTCTCAACAAGATCCTCAATAGCCGATATAATTTCTTCTTCCTTACCATTACAAGAAATCTTAAGTGCAACCAGCTTGTCACCAAATTCTTCCTTGATGTAGTTTCTTCCAAGCTCATGCTGATAGAACCAGTCAGATTTGGAAGGATCCCCATCATAAACGAATCCAACCTTAAGCGGTTTGGATGCACTGTAGTTTGGAGCAAGAATCTGTGAGAGCTTGCTCTTCTTTTCTTCAGGCGGGTCGAGAGAAACCTCAACTTCATATTTCTCATTGACTACCAGGAACTCCTGCCACATAGCAGCTATTCCTTCTTCAATCTCGTCTATACCCATATCGCAGACTGCATCGAAGCCCTTTAATTCAATAAAGACTATGAATGCATCTCCGGTGGTAATATCAAGACGTCCTCCACCTTTTTGTTTAAATGCCTTCTCGAATCTTTTGTATGCAGCCTTCAGCTCCAGGAGTGTATCATCAGACCATATCTTGGAAGCATCTGCTCTGATAACTGTTCCTGAACCATCTGCTGTATCCGAGGTTGAACCTACAGCACTGACTGTTGTCTCGTCCCCGAGCTCACCGCCATGCTCCGTAGCAACACGAACCTGTTCCATGAGTCTTTCATAACCACCAACATGTGAGAAGGTTATGTAATTAACTCCGGTCTTCTTATAGAAGTCCATATATTCGTAGTAGACCTTGACTATCTCGTCATCACTCAGTTTAGGAACCTTTCTTGTTACGAATGCAGGGATAGAATCCGCCTCGAAAAACTTAAGAACACTAACTCTCTTGTTTCCCTCTACTACGTAATAATAATTCAGATATTCATAAACCTTTATGGCATCTCTAATACCCTCTTCAAGATGAGCATCGCAGAGTGCGGACCACTTGGCACCAAACTCTGACTTAGGATCCATAAGAGGCATGAAATTAGAAGCAAAGGCCTGGGTTCTTCCAGATGTACTGGTACCCACAACTCTGTCCAGTGGAATGTCCACAAGACCGAGGTTGACCTCGCTTGCAATATCCTCTCTATTTATGATGTCATCAAGCACTGGAAGAAATGGGTAGCGTCCCTCTGACAAGCTGGCCTTGTAGGCCTTGTTTCCCATCTTCTTTGCTTTTTCATATAACTCTATAGACATATTTTTCCTCCTACCCCGAGGATTACATCTTGCTGATACCTGACTTTACTGCTTCATCAGCAACTGCCTTTGCTACTACCTGTGCAACCTTCTCATTAAATGCATCAGGTATAATGTATTCTTCGCTGAGCTCATCATCTGTAACGATAGATGCTATAGCTCTGGCTGCAGCCTCTTTCATAGGCTCTGTGATTGCGCTTGCTCTTGCATCCAACGCACCTCTGAAGATGCCAGGGAATACAAGCACGTTATTGATCTGGTTAGGGAAGTCTGAACGTCCTGTTGCAACTATTCTTGCTCCACCTGCCTTAGCCTCATCTGGCATAATCTCAGGTGTTGGGTTTGCCATAGCGAAAACAATAGGATCATCTGCCATAGTCTTAACCATATCAGCTGTAACAAGTCCTGGAGCTGAAACTCCGATGAAGATGTCCTTACCCTTAAGTACATCTGCAAGACTTCCTGATTCTTTATTCTTATTTGTAACTGCAGCGATTTCCTGCTTAGCACTATTGAGCCTTGGATCTCCATCTACAAGTGCACCCTTACTATCAACAAGGACTACATTTCCAAGACCGAAGCTCTGAAGAAGCTTACAGATGGAAATGCCTGCTGAACCAGCACCACTGATGACAGCGCTGCAGTCTTCCCACTTCTTACCAATGAGCTTAAGTGCATTAGTAAGACCTGCTGCAACAACGATAGCTGTTCCGTGCTGATCATCATGGAAAACTGGAATATCAAGTTCTTCCTTAAGTCTTCTCTCAATCTCAAAACATCTAGGAGCTGCAATATCCTCAAGGTTGATACCACCAAATGAAGGAGCAAGTCTCTTTACTGTTTCAATTATCTCTTCAGTGTCCTTTGTATCAATACAGATTGGGAATGCATCTACATTTCCAAACTTCTTGAAAAGCACTGATTTACCTTCCATAACAGGGATAGCTGCAAGTGGTCCGATATCTCCAAGACCAAGAACTGCTGTTCCGTCAGAAACTACTGCAACAGTATTTGCCTTAAGTGTGTACTTGTAAGCATCTGCCGGATTCTCTGCTATCTTTCTACAAGGCTCTGCAACACCTGGGGTATAGGCAGTTGACAGATCTTCCTTTGTCTCCAGAGCAACCTTAAGCTTAACCTCAAGCTTACCCTGATTTTCCTCGTGCATCACGAGACTCGCTGCATTGTAATCCATTTCTTTTTCCTCCTATATTGAAAAACAATAATTCACAAATTTTTATACAATATCAAATATTGTTAATTGGTCACCAACAGTTTTATTAATGTATTGGCGTTTCCAGGATTTAAGTTTTTGAGAGCTGCAAATAATTTCATGACTCTCACAAATAGCCTGGAGTTCTGCCAGAATTTCCTTGGCATTTTCCGGAACCAGCTCTCCGGACTGTTCATATAAATTCGAGAATTCATCGAACTCTTTAGGGAACCTTTCCTTGAACTGACTATAGAAAAATTCTCTCACAGACTTCTTTATGGCAAGTCTGTAGTCCATAAGGTCGACCCCTAGTATATCATAATCTGTAAGGCATTGCACAACTTCAGGTATATCCTGGTCATTCACAAATGGAATAATAGGATAGGCGTCGATTATAACTTCCACTCCAGCCTTCCGAAGTTCAGTAATAAGTTCCAGTCTTTCTTTAACAGTTGAAACCTCTTTTCCCTCTATCTTCTTCAGCTTCTTTTCATCCAGAGTTGGGATAGTCATCTCCACGGCGCATTTGGTTTTTCTGGCAATTCCCGCTAGAATATCCATGTCACGACTTATTGCAGTCTGCTTGGTACTGATCACAACACCGTAGTCATTATTCTCAATAACCTTTAGACTCCTCCTCGTAAGCTGATACTGTTTCTCATGACTGTTATAAGGATCGCCCAGATTGCCCATTATGATAATGCCCTTGTTTCTTCTTGTTCGGAGCACACCACTCAGCTGTTCGGGCGCATCCATCTTAACACCAATATCCAGGTCATCGCCTCCAGGAATTTCCGTAAGGTAAATGCTATCTTCAGTTCTGCCTCTATAAATATTTAGTCCGTTTTGCGGAGTCAGAATATTTCTGCTCTCTATTGTATACATTAATCAACCTCTTTAACACTATACAAAATCAAAGGTCGCCTGTTCGTAATCCAGGTTCTTGTATTCAAGTTCTTCGCCCTTTGTCTTGCTACTGTAATTAACCACAACAGTGGTTGTTTTGTTGCCAGTCATCTGCTGACCCAGAACGTAGTTAATATCAAACTTACCTGTGATTTCAGGTGTAGCTCCACGCGCAGGAACAATAAGCTGACAACTATTCTCTTCAAGAAGTTTGAAGATTGGCTCCCAGATATAAATATCCTTAGCCGCTCCAAATGGGTTATCTATGAAGAGTGTTTTTGATCTGGCAGTATCCTGAACGGCGTACATACCAGCAATATAATTTATTATTGAAATCAGGAACTGTATATAAATACCCTGAGACTGTCCGGTACTACCAACCGCCTCTTCATATCTGAGGTATCTGCTCTGCTCCTTAATTCTTTCTCTCTTATAAAGCATCAGTCTTATCTTGGACATATCTGTAACGATGACTGAGAAAAGCTTCTTCATAGAAAGACTTGTGCTCAGGAACTTCTGCCTGTCGCCATCATCATTCTTCTTATCAACCTCTTCAACCACGTTATCAATATATTCAGACATTCTGTCCTTTATAAATTCATCCTTAACGTATGGAATGCTGAGACGTATCATCTGCACCTTGCTGTCACCCATTGTGATTTCAGAAAGCTTAGTCAGCTTATCCAGCTCGGAACGAACATCAAGACATCTCTCCACACATTGATCGACGAAGTTATCCTTCAGCTGCTGCATGCTTACAAGACTCTTCTCAACCCGGTCTCTCTCGAGGATTATTATCTCAATAACATCACCAAGTCTCTTCAGCAGTCTTTCTGCATCACGTCTGTTTTCAGGAATATTTACATCGTCCCTTATAGAAGCTGCAAGCTCCAGAACACCCAGGTTCATCAGAGTATCATAAACACTCATCTTAACCTTCATCATGTCAGCCCGGGCTCTGTCAATATCCTTGGACAGCTTGTCATACTTCATAACATAGCTGTCAAATTCCTCGTCGATATTTGCAGTCGATTCAAATGCACTCAGCTCGGAAATATCTACACCAGCTGTATCCACAATCCTGTTGGCAAGCTTCATCAGGTCATCATTATTCTTCGCACTACTTGCCGCTTTATCCAGCTCAGCCTTCGCCTTATCCAGCATAGCCTTGTACTGTGCGCTTGTACCCTTAAGCTCATCCAGAGATTTTCTTGTATCCTGAATATATTCCTCACCAGGATTTTCAAGTCTCCTAAGAGCTCCGCCGCCGTATTCCATTTCCAGACGCTGCTTAGCATATTCAATACTTCCTTCAAGACGGGCCTTCTCAGTACTGATACCGGACATATCCTGTTCCAGCTTTCTTCTTTCACCCTGAAGGTTATCCAGCTCAGAACGCATGGCATCCAGAACCTCATCACTGACCGCAGTCAGACTGCCGCTCCTATCCAGCTCAGCAAGATCTGCCACATCAACTCCTAGTCTCTCGATTGCTCTGGTCTGTCTTTCAATAGTACCCTTCAGTGTATCCTGAAGCAGTTTTTCTTTCTCAAGAGAAATGCGACTGTCGCCGGAACCACCCAGCGCCCTTTCAAATGCATTCTCAAGTTCTGACTCATCTAAATCCAGTGGAGGAAATGCTGTGGTATCTATGTAATAAACAGAATACTTGTTATCCCATTTATAGTTCAGCTCATCCTTCTCTTTATTAAGAGTTTCAATCTGAGCTTCCTGTTCAAGAATCTTCAGCTCGTTACTTCTCTTGGAATTAGAAACCTCTTCTATTCTCGCCTCAATCTGCTTCTTATCATTTTTCAGATCTTCCTTGCGACGAGTAAGTTCATTCACTCTGTCCTGAAGAGAAACAAGATTAGTGAGACTTATAAGCTCAGCCTGGTATCTTTCAATATTCTTTCTAAGTTCTTCCAACTCATTTGTTGTACTTTCAAGATTGTCAGCCAGCTTCTGATTTGTCTCACGAAGCTTACTGATTTCCTCTGCAGCAGATTTTTTATTTTCCTCTGCCGCTTTAAAATCCTGCTCAGCCGTGCTGTAGCCCTTCTCTCTGAAGAGCTTTACAAAATCCATATCCTCTTTCAGAGTTTCCAGCATGGCCTCGTTATTCTTTAATTCTTCCTGCTGGTTATCAATCTCAGAACCAAGCAGTCTAAGCTTCGCATCCTGGAACTTAGGATCTAAGAAATATTCTTTATTCCTTCGAACGCATTCTACTCCGTCACCCAGAAGAAGGCTGACTCCGCCCAGCTGAGTTTTGTCATAAATATAAACCTCTTCGTCGATATCCAGTTCCTTAAGTCCCGGATCCTCCAGCACTACAGAAAGGTCATCAACGATTACGCCAAATGCAATCCCCGGCGCCTTGTCCAGCACCTCTTCCTTCTTCTTATCAGGAAGAGCAGAAAGATAATCCATTCCGTACATAGCACTGATGCTATGTCTTGTGAATAGATAATCTATAACCTTTTCAACACCCTTAGTTGCCTCAACAAGTCGGCCACCACGAATGTCTTTATCACGTTTCTCCAGTTCAGAAATAACGCCCTGAAGTTCATAAACTTTTATAACACTGGCACTAAGTCTGTCACGCAGCTTCTCTTCCAACACATTTGGCTGAACATTCTTTTCATCAGCATAAATGCTGCAGATAGATGTATACTTACCGCTGCACTTTTTATATTCTTCAACTCTTTCACGGAGCTCATCTAAACGAATTTCGTTAGCTCTATCCTCAGCAACCTTTTCATCCAGTTCTTTTTCAAGAGTCGCAATATCAAACTCAAGTCTTTCCTTCTTAAGTACAAGCTCCTCGGTTTTCGCCTCGCACTCTTCTAGGGCTTTTGATCTGCTGCTGACCGCTCCACGAGGATCCATCAGAAGCGAATAATCAATATCATCCTGAAGAGTATTCATCTCTTTATTCAGTTCATCAATATCCTTTGAAAGATATTCCTGTCTGCTGCCGATGACTGCAAGCTCTGTCTCGCCCTCAGCCTTCTGCTTCATAAGAAGATCACTCTTCTCCTTGGTTTCAGCCAGCGCCTGAGTAAGCGGTGCAAGCTTCCTGTCTATCTCTTCCAGCTTCTTATCCAATCTGTCTCTGATATTAGCAACAATAGTGTAGATGTCATCTGCACCCTTAGGTACATCTTTCTTTTCCTTACTAAGAGCTTCCAGCTCCTGAGTTGCCTTCTTAAGTTCAAGATACTCAGAAATAGCCGAGCGCTGTCTAAAGGCTTTGTCCTGCAGATCTATATCCTGTGATAGAGACTTAATAGCAGCCTCTTTTCCAGAAATGAGTTCATTACGTGCAGCCAGCTCTTCAATATCCATATATATCTTCAGAACCTCTATCAGCTCCTTAACATCACGGAGTTTTTCTTCCAGCTCGTCTGCATCTCCCTGCAGCTTATCCAGCTTCTCCTGTCTTGAACTCTTTTCATTTTCAAGAGTCACAAGCACGCGGCCAATAGTTTCCGCAGTTCTTTCCTGATCCTTATAGAGCTCCATAAAGGACTGAATTCTGTCTATTAAAAGCTGTACCAGCTCCTGCTCATGATCATAAAGCTGAATGCCCTTCTTCTTCTCAGCCAGACTCTTCAGCTCTTCCTGAATAGTCATGAGAAGCGAAACCGTACTCTCTGTTTTATCAGACTCTCTTTCAGTCTTGGTCTGATATGCCTTCTCAATTATTTCCTCAATAAGAAGGTCCTCGATAACACGTCTTGTAGTCTTATAGTTAGATTCGAAGTAAGTACGAACATGTCCCTCAGTTTTGTTGATACCTCTGATGATCTCCCAATGACTTTCATAGAGACCATACTGAGCAACGAACCTCTGGTATTCACCCTTGCGGTCGAAAACCTGAACGATCATGTTCTTGTCATTACGAGCCAGGTCGTGCAGATAATTCCTGAGAGCCTTATAAGAAATCCTCTCATTATCCTTTACAAGTGGAAGGTTCAGAATATCATTCTTGTTATATTCCCTGTAGAAGATAACATAGTTAAAGTATTCAATCTGAGCCGTTCCATCCTTACGCTCTTCCTCTGTAGTCGCAGCCTTACGGGCAGCAAATCCGGTAGTCATATAACGCATACCTTCTTTGATGTCACAGCTGTCCAACTTCCATTCAATAAGGGAATGAATAACTGTATTACTGGAATCTCTGAAGAGCTTTTCAATTGGCTGCTTATCATCAAGAGTACAGTTAGGTATCAGGTTCTGCATCAGGAGCAGCATGAGCACACTCTTACCACCACCGTTTGCAAGATCATAAAGAGTATTACGACCATACATTCTCATGGAGAAATCGTCGTAGCTCTGAGTACCAAAATTATACTTTACATTGTTTACTCTGATTCGGTTTATACTAGGCATTATCTTCACCTCCATTCATTTCGGCGAAGATGGCACTGCCATTATCTTCAAAATAATTTTCCGCTATGGCATGGAAGCGGTCAGTTGGATAGAGCCTGTCATCCACAATTGTAAAAACGCCCTCTCCATTCATAAAGTTACTTGCCAGCTTAACGTATCCCATTCTTGAACCACGGGATGCCTTATTTCTGTCCTTATCTTCAGATATCATTGGTGGAAGTCCGTCCCAAAGAAGCGCAACAGCCTTGAAGGAGCTGTCCCCAATATCATCCTCACTATAAACAGATGCATCACTGCTGATTCTTCCCAAATCCTTGTTGACTGCATCGATAATCTCATCGATTCTCACATAATCCTTAACCTGATATGTGTCCGAAGTCTTATAGAACTGAAGCAGCATCTCATAAACGATAAAGAATACAAGATAGAGTTCCTTGTTAAGTCTAAGGCCCATCGTCTTCTTAAGGTCATCATTTGTATAACCGAAAACCTTGTTACCTGTTCCGGCTGTTAAGAAGATGGACTCATTGTATTCATAAAGCTTCAGGTTAAGTCTGCTCAGCAGACCCATTACTGTATCATAAACTTCTGTATCGGCATAGAATGCATTGTACAGTTCACTTGTCTCTTTATCCTTTGATGAAATGCTCTTGCCGGTAGCAAGCACACTGTAAATATCAAGGGCTTTCTCTAAACTTTTTTCCATCAGTCCATCCTCCTTTCTTTAATCCTGTTAAATGTAATCTGCGACAATTTTGCTATGTCGTCTTCATTTTCTATTTTCAGCTCAAGTTCTTCCTGACCATATTCCAGTTCGAATTCCACATCCTCATACTGGTCCAGCTCATCCTCACTGCTATAGCTTATTACCATATCCTCCAGGAAGGTCTCCGCATTATCCCGCATATCTTTTACTGAATAATGCTCTTTTCCAGCCAGATGTGTCAGGAAGGAATAATAATCACGGTTCTTATATATTTCAGGGCCAAACTTAACTTCAAGGATTGCATTATATTCTTCCAGCGTTACCCTGTCCCATCTCTTCAGCCTTCCAATAAGTTCAAGGAAAAGCTTAGCGAAGTTCTGACCAACATTCTCACTGAAGATCTCGTCCTCATATTTAAAGCTGAGGTCCGCTTTTACATCTTCTCTTATCTCACCCTTAAGTGAATCCGCAGTCTTTTGAAGGACAATGTTATCTATGGTGGATATTGCCATGGACTTTCTTCTTCGAGGGAGCATGAAAGGACTTATGGTATTTACAAGTGCATCCACCCTGTCCTCATTTATCATTCTGCTGAGAGTAGATTCGAAGTCGTAAGAAATCCTAAGACTTCTTGTTCTGCTTCTTCGTATCATCTCATCTGAAAAACGGGACAGCTCAGCCGTTGCCGCTATAAGTGCGCTATGACTTTCAATAGTCTGCTTAAGCATTGTCTGAAGACTTGTTATATCCCTTGCAGTCTTCGAATCACCGCCGTAGGTCAGTCTCGAAACTGCCTTGTCCACCAGCTCTCTATTTCGGGCAAAGGATTTTCTTTCCTCTGCAAACCAGACAGATGTCTGATCCATATATTCATCAACTGCCTCAGCACCTGCATGTACATCTGTCAGCAGAAGCTGAACAACCTCTTCACGTTTTTTCTCCAGCGCCTTAACCTCTATATTGATACGCTGAATAACATCCATACTTCCACTAAAGTTTTCAGACTTGATAAGCTTTTCAAGAAGGAGCTGATCCATGTTGATGCGGCTCTCGTCTCTAACCTCTTTAGTCGTGAGGTAAAATTCTATTCCGTCCTCGGTTATGGTATAAACAACCTCAGTCTCTCTTACCGTGCTGTCCAGAAGTCTTACTCTGGCAGTCTTCTGTTTTCTATCAGACGGATCAAAGAAATTAAATTCAAATGCACGTCCATAATTTCTCATCTTGTCAAAAATATATTTGACCAGTTCATTTAGTTCTTCCTTGGAATAATCATCTCCAGGACGCACATCAAAATCACGAGCCAGCAGCTTCAGACAAAAATCCTCATACCCCGAATAGGTAACAGGACTATCATTAAAACTGTTCTCGTTTATGAAAAATCTGAGCACAGCAAGAGTAATATAACCCATATCAAGAAACTTAAATCTCCCCTCCTTATATTGGCTAAATGTACTCTCAGCCAGAGTGAAGAATGGATAGAATTTTCTCAGGTTAAGAATTCTCTCAGAATGGTTTTTAATTATGTCGTCGATCAGTGTAAACTGCTCTGCCATAATGCCACCTTGTCTCCCAAATAATCATCTTAAAATCGTCCTCTGAATCCTCCACAGAGACTTCTATATTTTACCACAAAAATAGCTAAGATACTACATTTTGTGAATTAATCTAGGTATGTTTTAGTGCAAGTACAAAATGCATTATTTTATTCTTTGATTTTCATAATTATTTTGTTGCTTTTTGGATTATATTTGTATAAATTATTCTGTGGAAAGAAATTACATTGGCACCTAAAAAAAGGTCTGGAGAATGAATAAACGAAGAAACATATTAATAGCTATTCTATGCGTAGTGATCATAGGCTCTGTCACAGCCGCATTTCTCCTATATTACAAACGCCCTAACACCTGGGTAACAACAGGCAGCAAGGGAATAAGATATGTAGACGAGAACCGGGAATATGTAAAAGATTCCTGGCTTTTGCTGGATGACAAATGGTATCACTTTAATGATGAGGGCTATGCAGATATAGGGCAAAATGCCATCGATGGCTTTAAGTATCATTTCGATGATAATGGCTCGCTGGATACAGGATGGGTTGATATAGACGGCAAGAAGATGTATGTCTTCCCTGACCACACAGTGGCTGTGGGCTGGAATACCATCGAAGAAAAGAAGTTTTACTTTGATGAGCAAGGTTTTATGTTAACCGGTCGTACCACAGTGGATGGAGAGGAATACATACTGTCTGACGAAGGAATTCAGGATATTGGATGGAGCGAGGACGAATCCGGCAATAAATGTTATGTAAACTCAGATGGTTCTATAGCTACCGGATGGCAGGAAATAGATGGTAAAACCTACTGCCTGAATGATGAAGGAATACCAGAAACCGGTTGGCAGAACTTCCTTGGAGATAAATACTATTTCGAAGAAAATGGTGAAGCCGCTACTGGTCCTGAAAAGATAGATGGCAGCTACTATGTATTTGGTGAAACAGGAAAAATGATAACGAAGGATTTCCTCTTCGACTGTATAGATGAGATTGAAAATGACAGCAAAACCGTTGAAACATTCGGCGGTCTTGAGCTTAGTCAGTCCGACAAAACAGATTTACTAAACTGTGTGGACGAAATGCGAAATTGCAACACTGCAGGATTTGTAATGATAAATCTTTATACCGGCGAAGGAGTTGGCTATAACGTAGACAGCACTGTTTATTCTGCCAGCTGCATTAAGGGGCCTTACATAGCCTCCCTTGTGGACTACAAGCCGGAGCTATTAGAAAAATCAGCACATACTCTAGAGACTATCGTAATGTATTCTGATAACAAGCTTTACAGCAACACCAGGAAGACATATGGAAAAGAGTTCTTTGCTGAGTGGTGCGAGGAAGCAGATATAGATCCAAGTAATGCAACCTACCACTATCCACAGCTAAGTGCCAGGTCACTTGCAAAGCTATGGATACAGAATTACTACTTCTTCAATACTGACGATGTGGGAATGCAGATTAAAGACTGGTACATATCTCCTAACGCTTCTGCTATATACACTGCGCTTGGAACATATAATACAGATAAAGCTACAAACGCTACAACTTCCAGCACAGACAAAAAAGAAAACAATACAAATTCAAGTAAAGATAAAAGCAATAAAAATAACAAAGACACGAATTCGGATAACCAGCCAATAAATGATACAGAAAAAGTTGTAGATGCAGGACTCGGATACAGAACAGAGTCCAAAGCAGGCTGGATATGCGAAGGAAAATACAGAGCCACAACCGATGGTGGAATCATCTATCCAACAAACGGAGCCCCTTATGTCATTGCAATAATAACTGACATGCCATCAGACATGAACGGTCTCGAACCACTCTGCCTCAAGCTAAATGAAATAGCTGAGAAGTCTCAGAAATAAAACATAAATCAACTAACAAGAATAAATAAGAAAAGGCACTGCAGAAATCTGCAGTGCCTTTATTTCATTTGTTAGAACCAGCCTACTCTTCTTCAGCTTTCTTCTTCTCAATCTCAACCTGAGCAACTTCATCAGGAGCCTGCTCATATCTAGCGAATTCATATTCATATAATCCTTCACCACGTGTCATTGAGTTGAGTCTTGTATCATACTCATAAAGCTCGAGATAAGGAATATCTGCAAGTATCTGCTGATATCCATCACTAACCTGGTCCATTCCCATGATTCTTGCGCGACGCTTATTCAGATCACCCATAACATCACCAGTATACTGATCTGGAACAACAACCTTAAGTGTTGCAATTGGCTCAAGGAGAACTGGACTAGCTTCCATGAATCCCTTCTTGAATGCCTGCTCCATAGCAACCTTGAATGCAAGCTCGGATGAATCTACTGCGTGATAACTACCATCATACAGTGTTACCTTAACACCTGTAACAGGATAGTTTGCAAGAGGACCGGACTTAACTGACTCGATAATACCCTTCTCAACTGCAGGGAAGTAATTCTTTGGAACTGCTCCACCAACTACAGTCTGCTCGAATTCATACTGTTTTCCAGTATCTCCGAGAGGCTCGATGATAACCTTAACGTGTCCATACTGTCCATGTCCACCGGACTGTTTCTTATACTTATACTCAGTATCGACTTTCTTTCTGATAGTCTCCTTAAATGCAATACGTGGAGGAAGAAGGTCAATATCAACCTTATATCTCTCAGCCAGAATACTCTGAACGAGCTTCAGCTGCTGTCCACTAATACCATAAATGAGTGTCTGACCATTGTCGCTGTCATTTACAGTCTTAAGTGTAAGATCTTCCATCTGCATCTTACCGAGTGCCTGTGATATCTTGTCTATATCTGCCTTCTGCTTAGCTTTATATTGCATATAAACATAAGGCTTAGAAATGTTAGCTCTGATATATGTGATTGGGCTCTTCTTTGTAGAAAGAGAATCTGTTGTCTGAGTAACTGAAAGCTTACCAAGTGCACCAATGTCACCTGCGTGGAGCTCATTTACTTCCTCAACCTTGTTACCACACATTACATAGAGCTTTCCAATTCTCTCTTCTGCATCTCTATGATAATTAAAGAGTACATCGTCTGGTTTCAGAACACCGGAGTTAACCTTAATGAGTGAGAACTTTCCGATGTATGGATCAGCAATTGTCTTGAAAACATATGCTGACTTAGGCTTTGAAAAATCATAATCAGCTTCGAAAACTTCATTATTTGTTGTATTGATACCGGCACACTTGCATCTGTCAGGACTTGGGAAATACTTAATGATATCTGCCATAAGAGTGTACATACCTCTTGCAAGCGGATTAGATCCCATAAGTACCGGTACGATTGATCCATCACATACACCTACATGCATAGCTGCACGGATCTCGTCCTCTGAAAACTCATCCCCGTCAAAGTAACGCTCCATAAACTCTTCGCTGGTCTCAGCAACTGCCTCAACCAGAACGTCACGGCATATTTTCAGGTTTTCCTGAGAATAATCCGGAACGTCAAACTTGTCTACAGTACCCTTATCATTCCATCTTTTTGCTTTCTGCTGTATTACATTTACATAGCCTACGAACTGTTCGTTCTCCCTAATAGGCAGATGGAAAGGAGCTATTCTCTTTCCATATAAATCCTGGAGATTCTGAACTACTTCTCTGAAGCTAGCCTTGTCAACGTCCATATCTGTAACGAATACCATTCTAGGAAGCTTTCTCTGTTCGCAATATTCCCAAGCTCTTCTTGTTCCTGCTTCAATACCAGTCTTTCCAGAAACAACTATGATTGCTGCATCTGCAACTGATACTGCTTCTTCTGTTTCCCCAACAAAATCAAAAGAACCAGGTGTGTCGAGAATATTAACCTTGTAACCTTCCCAAGGAATTGGAACTATTGAGGTTTTAATTGAAATTTTCCTCTTAGTCTCTTCCTTATCGTAATCACTAACTGTGTTACCGTCTTCAACAGTACCCATACGGTTAGTAATACCTGCTAGATATGCCATTGCCTCAACCAGTGAAGTCTTGCCACATCCCCCATGGCCTAATAGGACCACATTACGAATTTTGTCCGTAGTAAATACATTCATGTAACCACCTCCTCATACAGACAATTCTATCACAAATCTAACACCGTTGCTATAATTTTCAGCCTTGATATTAAACCCATGTTTCTCAATTATTTCTTTTGCCAGAGAGAGCCCAATTCCAGTGCTTCCCCCTTGCCCCATATAGAATCTGTCGAACATTTTGCTTTGATCTTCGACAGATAATTGCACTCCATCATTCCAGATGTAGAGCACATTTTGTTTGAATACGATCTGAAGTGTAGTATGCGCATATCTAAGGCCATTTGAGATGACATTTGATATAGCCCTGTGCATCTGATCTATATCCACATTTATGAACTTGTCGTCAGTGTCCACGAGCAAGTTTATATTTCTGTTTTTGATCTCCATATAGAAAGTATCCAGCACATCGCCGATAAGTTCCTTAATGGAAATCTCCTCAAAATTATACTGAACACTTTCACGGTCATGCTTTGAAAGAAGCAAAATGTCATCTACCATACGTGACATTTTTCCAACTTCTTTTTGTATGACCTTGTAAGCATTCTGCTGATCTTTGATTATGCCCTTCTCTAACCCCTCAGAGAAGCCCTGAATGGACATGAGCGGTGTCTTCAGCTCATGAGATGCATTCTCAAAGAATCTCTTTTGCTTATCCTCTTCTTCCTGGATAGCCTTGTTCATTCTGTGGCCCATAAAGGTTGCAACAATATCGCAAACGATCATGACAATGATTATTATGACTTCGACAATGGCACTCATTCGCTTTGCAGATGAAACATCAGTATATACAACAAAGTGTGATGTGCTGTTATTTATCTTAGTCTGCTTTATATAGCATATCCTGTCCTGAAGCTTTACCATGTAGATTTCATTTCGCTTATCCTTATTGTTAGCGCACCAGTCTGTAACCAGTGAATCTACACTGTAATGACTTGTGGTGTCATTACTAAATAACATGGCATAATCCAGGTCAATGTAAGAACTCTTAAATAAATAATCGCCTTCCAGATAATCCATATATGAATCATCGCTTGGTGAGTTCAGATAATCCACACAGCTGTTTATACTTCGACGAGCTTCTGTGTGAATGTATTTGCTCAGGAAGAGATGAACACAAAGGGCTACAACGATTAAAGAAAAGGTTGTAATGATAAATACCAAAAGGCCTATATTCATCTTTCTTCTTTTCTTTTTCATTCAACCACTCCCAATTGATAACCAAAGCCCCAGACTGTATTGATCGTAACCTTGCTTTCTATAGCCCTCAGCTTTCTTCTAAGCCTTCTTACGGTCTCATCAACCACACGTGATTCTGTTTCTGCATCAAGACCCCATACAGAGTCCAGGAAGTCCTCACGGGAAATGGCTTCCTCCGGACGACCCAGCATATACTTCATGAAATCCATTTCCATTTCAGTAAGGCCAAGACTGTTGTTGCCGCACATAATGGCATGCTTACTTTCAGAATAATAAATGTCACCAAACTCAAGTTTTGAAGGTGACTCTTCTGCGGAAGTAGCTGCACTCCTTTCAAGTTCAATACGTCTGAAAAGAGCCTTGATCCTCATAATAAGGATTGAAGGTGAAAATGGTTTTATCATATAGTCATCACTACCAGAAGTGATACCTATCGAATAGTCCATTTCTGATTCCTTTGCAGTGAGCATTATGATCGGAACAGTTGATTTTGCTCTGATCTTTTTGCATATATCTATACCACTACTTCCTGGCATCATAATATCAAGGATTACCATATCAGAAGGGGTTACTGTGAATTCATCATAAAGATCGTCGCCGGTCTCAAAAACCTTCACTCTATAACCTGCCTCTTCAAGGAAAACCTTGAGTATCTCTCTTATATTTTCTTCATCATCTGCCGCGTAAATAAGCTTAGAATCCATTGGATTTATCTCCTTTATCTGGAGTATATTTCTACTATAATTTCTTATTTTTTTAGTTACAAAAAAGGTGGTCGGGCGACCACCTCATTTTGCAATTCTATTCAGCACTCTCTGCAGCTGCAGGGGCTGGACTAGACTTAATAAAATCAGAAATATCTGTACGGATTTTTTCAACTAACTCAGGTGTAAGATCACCCTCTTTAAGCATTTCCCAAGTTTTCTTTGCTGCTGCACAAATTGTTGGATCCAGCATTTCCTCAGTATTGTAATGTCCATATCCACGGAACTTATTAGAAAACTTAGCTACTTCTTTCCCCATCATCAGAACCCAGACCTTTACTGTTGGCTCGCCAGCATGAACATTGTTACGTGGGCGAAGCTCTATTGACCAGGTTCCATCTTCATAGACTACTTGATTATCCTTTCCCATACAGTTATAACCTCCTCAATCTTTTATCTCAGCGGCAAAAATACCGCCAAAATTTTTTATATTCGTAGCACTAAGACCACTGATGATATTTTAACATATCGAAGGGTAAGTATCAAAGGAAAAAAGGATAATTTCATACTCATTTTTTACGATTTTTTAATCACTGTTCACACCAGCTTATTCCCCCTCATATAAAAAAAGCTGACCAAAATTAATTGATCAGCTAAATATCTATTTATTTGTTACTTGTTTTTTGTTATTAATCTTCATCAGCAATAATAAAACTATTATCTGATAGAAATATTTTGTAATGCATTAGTATATTTTTCTCCTTTATTATAATAGTAAATAATTAAATAGTACTTCTATTTTTATACTATTTTTGTAAAATTTAGAGCTCTACCTTAAAAGCAGAGCTCTTAAAAAAACTTAATTAAACTAATTAATTCTATATATGTTGTTATTCAAATATGTTATAATTTATTCATAATAAATAATTAATTACTATTTACCAACTACCAGTATCTTGAAAATCAGGATCATCCCAATTAATATTAGCAGGATCTTGTTCAGCAGCTTTATGTTTTTCTGTTACATCTTCACCAGCATCATTATATATACGTTCTTCAGTAGTAGATTCAGTTGCAGGTTCAGTAGTTTCAGACTTTTTCTTTCCTTTTACCCATTCACCATTACCATCTACATAATACTCACCAATCCAAGTATTTGTTGCCATTGCACCTGAACTTGAAAGGTAGTAATTTCCGATCCATTCACTACATGCCATATATCCCGAATTCTTAAAATAATACCAGCTACCATCAATCTTAAGCCAATAGTTTGTTGGATACCAATTTCCTGATTCAAACCACCATCCTGATGAATCATGTTTCCAACTACCATTCCATGCTGAATCGTACCATCCCGCACTATCAAGCCAATACCCATCTATATACTCAGAATGTGCATACGAACCATTAGCATACTGATACCACCAACGACCATTCGTCTGTTTCCAGCTACCACTAGCAGCCTTTACGTTCATAGGCAATAATACTGATATTACAAACGCTAAAACTATGGCTAATGCAATAATCTTTTTAGCTATTCCCTTCATATTTACTCACTCCCATAAATAAGATTTTGAAGTGAGTTTAGCACGTTACCCCCCCAGTCAAGTTTACATAATTACAATTTCTTCAATAGCGCCACTAAACAAGCCATTTTCCGTGAGGTGAAATTTTTGCACCTCACGAAAAATGGATTTGAATAAATTTATTAATATGATATAGTGTTATCAGAAGGTAGCGGCAATGACCAGCTATCGTGGCTACGAAGCATGAGACTGTGTCGGTATGCAGCTTTGTGTGGAGCCAGCCCGTGGGTTATGTGAAAACCACAAACCGAATAGGTTCAATCAAGCCGAACGAAAACACTTATAAAGGGGACTTGTCTAAACAAGTCCCCTTTATATTCTTTCATGAAAATAAATCATCACCATTAATTACATTTAAAACTACATCAGAATAATTATTTTTCTTAAGACCGCTGACGCTGATTAAAGTAATGTGCAATGCTTTATCGGTATTTACTTCTTTTCTAAAAAGATTTATCTTATGATTTAATTCTTTTTCATAATCCGAATCAATCAAAAACTCTTCATCGGAATATTTCATTTCGCAAATATTCATAACATCATCTCGTCTATCAATAATCAGATCAATTTGCGCTCCTTCTTTCTTTTGTTCGCTCTTCCAGGAATATTCATCACTAGAAACACCTGAAATACCAAGTGCATTTTTTATCTGATGAATATGGCATAAGGAAACAATCTCAAAAGCATTACCACGCCAAGTATAAAATGCGGCAGACTTATAGAATTTTTCCCAATCTTTTATTTTTTCATCTTTTAAGAAATAATATGAAAATAGGATAAACGGATCAATTAATTGATAAAAGAAACCATTCTTCTCTTTTGTTATATTTTTATATTTTCTAATAAATCCACATTGTTCTAATTCTTTTAATGCCTTTGTAAGACCCTCGCCATCTGAAACACCGGATTTTTTTACTATATCCGTTCTCTGAACTCCCCATTTTTGTTCTGATATAACTGATATTATTTTTATATGATTGGTCGCATTTTTAAATAATGAACTAAATAGATGTTCATATTCATAATGCAATTGCCCCTGAGGATTAATTGCAAGATTATTAATATTCTGAACTAAGCTAAGTCTCTTATCAAATAGATTTAGGTAATATGGTATACCACCAAAAACCATATACGAATCTATTATCTGCTTACGTGTAAAAGAAAAACCGTTATCTTCAAAATACTTCTCGCATTCACTTAATGAAAATGGTTTTATGTTGAGCTGTCTTGTAATTCTGTTATAGAATCCTCCTCTATCAAAAAGAATATTATTTATTATCCAGGAAGTTGCTGATCCGCACACAATAAGCAGTAAATCTTTCTGGGATGAAGCCCAGCTATTCCAAAAGTAATCCAATGCAACTTTAAAATCTGAACGAGCCGTATCCATCCAAGGAACCTCATCTAGAAAGATTACTCTACGACCACTTAGAGTATCCCTGTATGCTTCCTCTTTTTCCAAAATCTTCTGAAGTCTTCTGAATGCTTCAAACCAGTCTTTTGGTATGGTTTTCTCTTCATCTCCATAGTTTACTAAAGACTCATTAAATGCTTTTAACTGACTGCGCATTTTTCCATTTAATAGTCCTGTCGCATAAAAGGAAAAGTGATTATTAAAATATTCCTTTATAAGATATGTTTTACCTACACGTCTCCTACCATATACCACCATGAATTCTGGTCTACCTGACAATACGCATTGATTCAGTTCATCTTGTTCTTTTATCCTTCCAATTATATTCATAAAACCTTAAACTCCTTTATAATCTGCGGAAATGTGCTGTTTTTTATATGTTTCCGCAGATTATAGCGCATTTTTTGCTTATAATCTGCGGAAACACTTATAAGTGTATCACTAACACAATAGTATTTCAAGATAAAACCGTTCAAAAAAATGCCGATCATCTTTCGATGACCGGCATTCATTATTATATCTAACTAGGAGTTTGGTTATCTACTAGAGACCACTCTATATAGATTACTCAGCCTTGCTTCCATCATAGAGATCTACGAGACCCTGAAGGTGAGCAAATCTCTTCTTGGAGTTCTCTTCAGCCATTGCGAAGAGCTTATCAGCCTTATCCTTGTTAACCTTCTGAAGTGCTGTGTAACGAGCCTCTCCAGCGAGGAATTCCTGATAAGGAACTGTAGCAGCCTTTGAATCAAGAGTGAACTTCTTGTCTTCAGCTGGGTTGAATCTGAACAGATTCCAGTAACCAGCATCTACTGCCTTCTTCTCCTCAGCCATAGCCTTGCTCATACCAACTCTAATTCTGTGGTTGATACATGGAGCGTAAGCGATGATGAGTGATGGACCATGATAGCTTTCAGCTTCCTTGATAGCCTTGATAAGCTGGTTGTAGTTAGCACCCATAGAAACCTGAGCAACATATACATAACCATAGCTCATTGCTATACCAGCAAGATCCTTCTGCTTGATCTCCTTACCACCTGCAGCGAACTGTGCAACAGCACCTGTAGGAGTAGCCTTTGAAGACTGTCCACCAGTATTTGAGT
>CACYKH010000019.1 GCA_902774915.1 uncultured Lachnospiraceae bacterium
CTATACCTAGTTTCATATTTTTCCTCTTTCTCCTTTATTTATAACATTTCGTTATTCTACCATATCCATATTATTATTGCTATACAATAATCATCTTCTCTACGGCTGAGTTATTTAATCTCCGTCATACGGAATAGTGCCAGCCTCATAGACTTTCTTGCCATCCCGCTCCACCATAATATACTGAATTCCAACACAGTCTTCATTCCAATATTTATAAATATATTCAACCTGAATTCTGTAGTCGCCATCATCACCATCATCAGGTCTTACAATAACGCCAGCAAACGAATCGCCATTAGTAACATGGAATGTATTCGTTCTAACCTTCGCGTTCGTAATATCATTACCCAGGCGGTCGAATATTTCTTCGGCATCATCCTTAGTCAGAGGATCACCCTTAACACTCTTCTTCGCAAATAAATCTGCCAGTTCATCCGAATCGTTCGACTCAAATGCTTTCTCAATATTTTTATCAAAAGTTTTAACCTCTTCAGATGACATCTCATCACCAACTGTTAACTTCAGTATTCCAAATATAAAAGCAACGAAGAACAGTCCAAAAGATGCAATTATACCAAAAACACCAAGTATCACTTTAGTGACACTTGTCTTCCCATCCTTTTTCCTAACTGCCGCAGAGATCAAAAGAATTATTCCGACTACCAGAGCGATGACCCCAAGTAGTCCCGCAACTATTGCGACATATTTCATTATTCCACTTGCATCCATTTTCCTCTCACTCCAATTCTGTATTATATACCGCTCTTTCACCACCAACATACTTTGGACGATGTCTGGCAGCAAGAACAAACGCTTTACCAATATGTCTATTTTCAAGCCTTATAGGAACAACAACCGGATGCACATGCATTCCGATCATAACTCCTCCTATGTCCAGTCCAGCTGAGGCTTTCTGTGCAATATCTTCAACCACCACCGGATCATTTAAACTTCCATAATGTTTAACAGCAAATGCACCACCAGCGTGAGGCATTGGCACAACATTTACTTCTTCAAATCCAAACTTCTCAGCAACACTTCTGTCACATACTATGGCACGGTTAAGATGCTCACAACACTGAACAACAAGATGAATGTTCCTCTCACTTAGCTTTCCAGAAATAACATTGTAGACCGTTTCAACCGCTATGTCTGTTTCTCCGTCCTTGGATGTCCCCATCAGATTTCCTACTATCTCACTTGAGGAGCATCCGACCACGAATATATCACCGGACCTAATCTTTGATTTATCCAGAATCTCATCCATGATAAGATTTGTTTGTTGTTTTATCACTTCCTCCATCTTTCTAGTTAGTTCCTTTCAGCTTTTTTAGTTCTTCTTTCAGATATTCGTATCTGAGTCTTTTTTCTTCTTTAGCAAAATGCACTTCACGGAATTGTTCCGGATTATTCTCATAACTCAGAATTTCATCCCCAAACTGCTCGCTGGTCAGGTCGAAAACATGGCCATCTACATCATTATAACAATGATAATTCCCGCCAGGTCTTAGCACCCCATAAACCTTTCCACCAAATATATCCTGAACAAGGAAAGCAGTTATGGAACACTGCCCCAGCGTCTGATTATCCATGCTCCACTCTCCCCTAAGTCTTGGGGCACAGGTATATTCGCACCAAACTGATGTAAGTGCGTCATAAAGATCCAGAGGAGTATCGATTCCTCCATACTCCTCTGTCTTAGCATTAATATTCGCATCCTGCCAGCCATAGAATTTATATTCTCTAGCCTTATTTATATTACTCATTTCTTACTCTCCAGCTTCTTCTCGATAGCTTTGATAACTATCTTGAGAGCTTTAATTCTAGCATACTTTTTATCATTTGACTCCAGAATGTACCAAGGAGCAAACTTAGTACTTGTCTTCTGAATCATCTCATCAATAGCTTCCTCATACAGATCCCATTTTTCTCTGTTACGCCAGTCTTCATCAGTTATCTTCCACTGTTTCTCAGGCGTATTCTGTCTATCAGTAAATCTGGCAAGCTGAGTATCCTTATCAATCTGAACCCAGAACTTAATTACAACTGCATCCCAGTCTACAAGTTCTTTCTCAAATTCATTTATCTCATTATAAGCACGCTGCCAGTCATTCTCTGAACAGAATCCCTCAAGACGCTCAACCATAACACGTCCATACCAGGTTCTATCAAATATGGCAATGTGTCCGTCCTTAGGAAGTCGGTTCCAGAATCTCCACAGATAATGCCTAGCTTTTTCAGCAGGTTCAGGACTTGCAATAGGATGAACCTCGTAACCTCTTGGATCAAGAGCACCAGCTATACGCTTGATGTTTCCACCCTTACCAGCTGCGTCCCAGCCTTCATAAGCAATGATAACAGGTATTCTCTTATGATAAAGCTTGTTATGAAGTTCTCTCAGTCTCTTCTGAAGAGCATCCAGCTCCTTCTTATATTCCTCATCAGTTATAGTCTTATCCAGCTTAATCTCAGAAAGCTTTGGAGTATTCTTTAATGGGAATGTATTCTGCAGAAGTGGCGCATTCTGCTTTGACTTCGCATTTGCAAGAGCTGTATCAATACTTGAGATAAGAATCTCAGTAACCTGAAGCTCTGCCCACTTCTTTTCAGACGAATCAATAAAATACCAAGGAGCAACAAATTGATTTGTAGCCTCTATATATTCATCAAATACATCCAGGCATTCATCATAATGTTTGTTCTGCCAAAGATCCTTCTTTGAAACACGCCATTTAGTATGCTCATTCTTTTCTAACTCTTTCAGACGTTTCTTCTGAATCTTCTCGCTTATATGGAAGAAGAACTTAACCACAAGATAGCCATTATCATTAAGAGTTCTTTCAAAACGTTTTATGCTTGTAAGATGCTCTTTGTATTCTTTCTTTCCAACTTCCCCCTGAAGGTAGTGCTGAGTTACTTCACCCATCCAGCTTCCATCGAAGAATGAAAAGCTTCCAGCCTTAGGAATTCTTACAAAATATCTATAAAGGAACGGTCTTCTTGTTTCCTCACTGGTTGGCTCTGTAAGAGTTTCAACCTTAAAGAATCTTGGATCCATGTTTTTGATAACACGTCCAAGGACGCTTCCCTTACCAGCCGCTCCCCAGCCATCAAACACAACCAGAACAGGAAGTCCTGCTTCCTTTACCATCATCTGGCGCACTGCCAGTTCTGCTCTGGCTTTTTCCAAATGCTCAGATAATTCTTCATCAGATAGTTTTTCTTCTTTTACCCACTCTTTTAACATAGTACACCTCCCAAATACTTCTCCAACAAGCCACCTTAATACTCAGTCTTTATTTCGGTCAGACCATACATCTCCATAAATCTGTCCTCGTCCGCCTGAGTCCGGATAAGCATAACATCTACAAAATGCCCATCCACTTTGTTTTTAAACCCCGCAACCTTTTCACCTGTGCATATGGAACTCCGTATCACCGCATACTGAGTTTCAGGATCAAAGGTGATTACATTTTTCTTTTTTCTATCTTTAAATATACCCATATCTATTTAGATTCCAAAGCTTCAACCAGATTCTTATACTCTGATACAACACTTCTGTGATTAGTCTTTACATAGTCAATGTTTCCACTAGCCGCAGCCGCCTCCAGGTCTCTAGCCTTTTCAAACAGGGACATGCATCCGATAGTCTTCGAAGAACTCTTAACAGAATGAATGAGAACCTTGTACTCCTTCATATCCCCTTCTTCCAGAAGAGCATCAAGCTGTTCAATCTTTTCCGGCGCCGCCTTAATGTAATCATTAACTATCTCAATATAGAACTCCTCGTCATCTCCGCAATAGGAAATGCCCTCTTCAACGTTTATGTCCAGGCTCCTTAGCTTGTCCATCATACCGAGTCCATCTAAATTCAGAGACTTAATCTTATTATCTTCCGGAGCAATTGGAGCCTCAACTTTTTCTTCAGAAAGATACTTATTGAAAATCTTATCCATTTCCGAAAGCTCTATAGGCTTGGAAATATAATCATCAAAGCCCGCATCCAGATATTGTTCTCTTGCACCAACTACCGCATTAGCTGTAAGAGCCACAACCTTTGTATTATCAACCAGGCCCAGCTCCTTCAATATCTTAAGAGTCTCAATACCGTCCATCTCAGGCATCATATGATCAAGGAAAAGCATGTCATAATGCTTTTTCTTCATGGACTCAATAGTCTCAGCTCCGGACTTACAAAGGTCCGGTGTAATGCCAAAGAGTCTCATAAGATTAGAAGCAACCTTACGGTTCATTTCATTATCATCAGTAATAAGAATGTTCGCCTTTGGAGCACTGATAAGAACATCACTGGCCGCTCCAGTATCCACAAGTCTCTTTCTTCCTGCCTCGTACTGACCAATAGGTGTGCCATCAACTACCTTGATTGGAAGTTCAAAATAGAATTCTGAACCAACTCCGTATTCACTCTTTATCTTAAGCTCACTATTCATCATATCAAGGAGCTTTGTAACTATGGAAATTCCAAGTCCGGTACCCTCTATATGACGATTCTTTTCTTCATCAACACGTTCAAAGGAAATAGATAGCTTGTCTATATCCCCTTTCTTTATTCCTATACCAGTATCTTTAACAGAAACCAGAAGTCTGGAGTAATCACTGGTTGTTCCAAGATTTGATATCTTAAACTGTACATATCCCTTCTCAGTATACTTAACCGCATTGGTAAGCAGGTTCATTATTACCTGGCTTATCCTTACATCATCTCCATAAAGAACCGAAGGAACTGTGTCATCAATATCGAGCTTCAGCTCCAGCCCTTTAGTTCTTGCTCTTTCACTTATGGAATTCACCAAACCATTTACCATCACAGAGGTTTCAAACTCTACTGGTACCAGGCTCATTCTTCCATCTTCTATCTTGGAGAAATCCAGGATAGTATTAATTATGGCAAGAAGAGTTTTTCCGGCGCCTTTAATGTTAGATGCATACTCCACCGTTTCTTCTTCCTTGGACTGATGAAGGATCATCTCATTCATACCCAGGATAGCATTTATAGGCGTCCTAATTTCGTGACTCATATCCGCAAGGAAATCACTTTTCGCCTTATTAGCACTATCCGCGGCTGTCTTCTCAAGCTTCAGTACCTTTGCCTCATAATCCTTCTGTCTCTCAATCTCTTTCATCTCTTCAAGTCTTTGATAGGACTTTCTCTCACTTCTATAACCCAGAACATAGAATGTAGAAGTAAGTCCAAATACAAAGAGGGAAATGATAATACTAACGATCATCAATGACATCGGTGCATTATATAGTTCGGAATTCTTTGTTACAATAACCAGATACCATTGATCCATAACAGTATCTACGAATACCGTACATTTATCACCATCAATATCTGTAACGAAGCTTCCCTTTCCCACTTCAGAGACTTTTTGGAATAGCTCCTTCTGTTCAGATATTTCGTTATAATTTTTACCTTTTTCATTTTGATCTGGATGGGCAATTACCATACCATCATTATTGACGATATATCCATAGCCGTATCCATTTATCTGTATATCCTCAACAATCTCCTGCACTCCATCAAGAGTAAGATCAAGGGCGAGTGCATTTTCATTATTTGACAGAGACCTGCCAATGGAGATAATAACTTTTCCCGTCTGGGCATCTACATAAGGAGAAACAATAACAACATCTCCCTTACCTGCTACTGTAGTCTTATACCAGTCTCTTACAGTAGGATCATAATCAACAGGCGGAACCCAGCCAACACCATCAACATAATTGCCATTTATATATCCATAAATGCCTGTATAGCTTTCATCAAACTGAGCCTCTGTATTAGTTGACTCACGTGTAATGTATTCAACTATCTCTTCATCAGTTGCTCCATTTGCAACCATATGATCAACAGTATCAGCCGCAACCCATAGAACACTTTTTGCCGTATCCATATAATTCTCGAGTTCAGCTGTTATTGCTGTTGTTTTATCAACTCCCAGTTCTTCAACAGATCTAAAGGCTGTTCTATAAATAACCCTGGTTGTATATGTAACCATCAATGCCATCAATATAAAAGTACACAGCAAAATTCCGGCCACATTTTTCTTACTACTTATCATGAGATTTCCCCCAAAAATACGTTCCAAAAAAAACGAAAGACACTATATGTACAGTATAATTGTAAAAAAACATCATTTCAAGTTTCTTATCGCCCATTTTTTTGGTAAAATACGGGATGAAGCAACTCAAAAAAATGATCAATAATAAATCATGAAAGGTAACACAAAATGTCCAACCATATCGCTGTAGTCGACGACGATAAATTCAATTTAAAAATAGCCACTAATATCTTAGAAAAAAACAGCATTAAGGTTAATGCTTTTAGTTCCGGAGCAGAGCTCATCAGTTATCTGGAAAACAATACTCCGGATATGATACTGTTAGATATTATTATGCCAGAAATGGACGGCTTTGAAACTCTGACCAAGATCAGAGCTATGGAGAAGGAACGTGGTTCTGAAGAAATTCCTGTTATATTCCTGACATCAGACGATACAAACGAATCCGAGACACGTGGTTTTGAGATGGGTATTTCCGACTACATTCATAAGCCTTTCAAATCCGATATACTAATCAAGAGAATAGAAAATGTACTTAACAGACAAAAGCTTATCAATCGCTTCCAGGAAGAAGCGACTACTGACAGCTTAACTGGTCTGCTCAATAAAAGCGCCACAAACAACAAACTGGAAATGATATGTAAGAGAAAGCCAGGTTACCTTATGATGATCGACCTGGATTCTTTTAAGCTTATAAATGATATCCATGGACACGATGCCGGCGACAAGATACTTGAAAGTTTTTCCGCAGCTCTTAAGGAATATCTTGGTAACGAAGATATTATAGGAAGAATGGGCGGCGATGAATTCACTGCATTCTCCTCTTCTTTCAGCACCGAAAACGATATTAAGGAATTCGCCGAAAAACTAAATGAAGCCATTACTACAGAAGCAAAGAATCTTCTCGGAGAAGACATGGATATTCCTCTTGGTGTTTCTATAGGAGCCGTACAATTAAAAGGACACGGTGAGGATTATAACGAAGCTCTGAAGGACGCTGACAAAGCTCTTTATCAGGTTAAGAATAATGGCAAACATAGCTATGCAATTTATACCGAGGAAGAAACCGACGATGATGCTACTATCATGGATCTTCAGACCCTGACAAAGATTATGTCAGAGCGTACGGTCACATCTTCCGCTCTTAAACTGGATAAAACATCTTTTATCGGCGTTTACAGATTTGTAATGCGCTATGTTATGCGTTATCACAGAAATGCCTGCAAGCTTCTCATAACACTCTCTCCAGCTGAGGGAATCAGCGAGGAAAAGGCAAACGAGAAGTATGAACTTTTCGGAGAGCATATTGGTAATATCCTGAGACGAAGCGACCTTCTGATGCAGGTAAGAAAGAACATGTACTTTATTGTACTTACTGATATCAAAGCCGAGGCTGTTGAGCAGGTTACTGGTAACATTCTTAGAAACTGGCGTTCAAAGCATGGAGATGTACTCGATATATCATACGAAACAGAATTCCTTGAATCCGAGTTTCTCTACACTGGTGGCGGAGACAAGCTCTGGGTTGCAATTGTTGATGACGATGAAATGAACCTGAAACTTGCAGAAAGAATTCTCAGTAAGAATGATATTAACGTATCCAAGCTTAGTTCAGGAGAACAGCTTCTCCTATTCCTGAAGGATCATCGTCCGGACCTCATACTGCTGGATGTAAATATGCCGGGAATGGACGGTTTTGAAACTCTGACAAAGCTTCGTGAAGAAGAAACAGAAATAGCTGATATCCCTGTTGTCTTCCTTACCGCAGAAAATGATACTGAAACAGAAAAAAGAGCCCTTAAGCTGGGCGCCAAGGACTTTATAAAGAAACCATTTATTCCTGAGATTCTTACTCTGAGAGTTAAACAGATTGCCGAGCTTCTGAGACTTCAGAAAAGACTTTCAGACGAGGTTGCCAAGAAGACTAAAGAAAATGAACAGCTGTTCCTCAATGTCGTTAGCTCTCTGGCTGGTGCTATCGATGCAAAAGATACCTATACGAATGGTCATTCCAGTCGTGTGGCTGAATATGCAAAAGAAATAGCCCGTCGTTATGGCTACAACCTGAAAGAACAAAGTGATATTTATATCATCGGTCTTCTACATGACGTTGGTAAGATTGGCGTTCCGGATTCCATCATCAACAAACCAGGAAGACTTACTGACGAAGAGTTCGATGTCATCAAACGTCACCCAGTTATAGGTTCTCAGATTCTTAAGAACATCAATGAAATGCCTAAGCTGTCTATCGGAGCAAGATGGCATCATGAAAGATATGACGGAACTGGTTATCCTGATGGACTTGCCGGCGAAGAGATTCCTGAAGAGGCAAGGATCATAGCTGTAGCCGATTCCTACGACGCTATGTCCAGTAACCGAAGTTACAGAAATATCATTTCACAGGACAAGATAAGACAAGAAATAATAAACGGAAGTGGAACTCAGTTCGATCCTCGTTTCGCAGAGATAATGCTAAAGATGATCGATGAAGATACTGACTATACAATGAGAGAAGGCGGCAAAGACTGATGTCTTGCCACCTTCTTTTTTACGTTATCTTTTTAAGGAAGTTTCCATCTATTCTAACCCCCTCATCTTCTACTATAAATGCTCTCTCATCATAACTCTTAACAATAGCCTTTAATCTTCCCACTTCATATTTACTAAGATATATGATGAATATTCTGACAGGTTCTCCGGTGAAGATTCCCTTGGCATGTATCTCCGTCATACCTCGGTGAAGTCTTCCCATAACCTCTACTTCCATAGGCTTCGTATCTTCAAGTTTCGTGATTATCGTAACCTGAGTAAATATATTCTGTGTATGAATCTTATCAGCCGCTATGGAACAGAATACCGAATATATAAGTGAATAAATAACCGTAGGAACATCAAAGAGGAAAAGCATTATCGTATATAAGACTGCATTTGTCGCAATATTTATATGACCAACACTGCCCTTACCTCTGATATTGATAAGGATCATCCCGATTATGCTCATTCCTCCATCACAGGCACCGGTCCATAGCATTATTCCAACACCCGCTCCACAAATAAGGCCTGCCATAATAGTATTAGTCAGGCTATCTTCCATAATAGGCGAATTAGGAATAGGTATAATCGACAGAAGCACAGTAACAGCAGTAACTGCCAGAAGTGTTTTTAAAATAAACCTTCTTCTCATCTTCTTAGCCGCTATAATGAGCCCTGGTGCATTCAGAATATAATACAAAACACCAGATATATTGAAATTATGTAAGTTCACTCCGGCTCTCGTCATAAGATCCTGTATCAGCTGTGCGAATCCCATAAGACCACCAGAGTAAAGATGCAGCGGTCTCAGGAACAGGTTCATTCCCACAGAATAAATGAGCGCGCCAAGAATAATCACAGGAACCTTAAGGCTTTCCTTCTTGGCAGCCTTAACACCTGTATCATCACGAGCCATCTGTTCCTCTTCCTGAACTACCAGCTCTTCTACAGATTTATCCATCATTTTATCAGACATAAAACTCACCCCATACAGTGACTTTATATAATGATTATATTAACAATAACATTTAATTAAGTTTTGGTCCATTGTTATTATCATTAATTGATAATTATTCGCATAAAACTCTATACTTTTTGCCCCATTTATGCGAATATATATAGTATAAATCTCGGTTAATTTAGAGATTTAACGGGAAAGGTATGGAAAATGAGAATATTAATATCTAATGACGACGGAATTGATGCACCAGGACTCCGACTTCTTGTAGATACAGCAAGAAAATACGGAGAGGTCTGGGTTGTAGCACCAGATGGTCAAAGAAGTGCAACATCTCACTGTTTCACTTATGACAAACCTCTAATCGTCAAGGATTATGATTTTAGAATGGAGGGCGTTAAGGCCTTCGCCTGCAGCGGTTCTCCTGCAGATTGTGTGAGAGTCGGAATAATAAGTATAATGCCGAAAAAACCGGATTATGTTTTCGCAGGAATTAACAACGGTTACAATATGTGCTGGGACATCCAGTATTCTGGTACAGTTGGCGCCGTTATGGAAGCCGCATTCCACGGCATTCATTCAATTGCTTTTTCTCAGGGATCTTTGGATTACACTGACGTAACAAAAAAGTTTATCTATGATCTTATGGGAGAATATATGAAAAAGCCTTTGAAACCAGGTCAGATTTGGAATATAAATTTTCCAGCCTGCTCGCTTGAGGATTGTAAAGGAGTACTCCGAGATCAGGTAGTTTCCACAGATCCATTCTATGCTGATTCCTATGATATAGAGGAATTGGAAGATGGTTCAAAGAGCTATATGATCTCTGTCAGCAGAGTTTGGGAAGCCACAGAAGGTACTGACCTTAAGGCCATAATGGATAATTATGTTTCAGTAGGTATTGTAAATAACTTAGGATAAGGAGTTATGGGGTTATGCATGGTTATAGGAAAACTAACGGTCTCAGAAGACATATTCTTATAGTCGATGACGAAATGATAAACCGCGAAATACTTGGTAATCTTCTAAGCAAGGATTACGAAGTACATTTTGCCGAGAACGGAAAAGAAGCTCTCGACACTCTTCTTCTCCGCGAGCACATCTATTCACTTATACTCTTAGATCTTTTAATGCCTGTCATGGACGGGTTCGAACTTCTGGATAACATCAAAAAGGATGAAAAACTAAGAAGCATTCCTATTATTGTAATGACTTCGGAAAAGGATGCAGAGGTAACAAGTATTAAACTTGGTGCCGCCGATTTCATCACAAAGCCTTATGACATGCCAGAGGTCATTCTTGCCAGATGCCAGAGAATCATCGAGCTCCAGGAAGATAAGAGCTTAATTCATGCAGCTGAAAAGGATCATCTTACAGGTCTTTACACAAAAGACTTCTTCACAGAATACATTAAACAGATAGAAAAATATAATCCTGACAGAAAGATGGATGTTTCAGTTATAAATATAGAGCACTTCCATCTCATTAACGAGCTGTACGGACGTAAGGAAGGTGACAAAGCACTTATATGCATCGCCGATACCCTCTCCGAACTGCTGGATGAAATGCATGGTATAGGCTCCAGAACTGAAGCAGATTATTTTTACATATATAACGAAAATAATGATGACTATGATAAAGTCCTTCACAGGCTTTTGGATTCATTATCAAAGGAAATGCCTTCTGCCCATGTCCGTCTTCGTATGGGCGTCTACAAAGAAGTCGACAAAGAGCTTACAGCTGAGAACTGGATTGATAGAGCAAAGACAGCTTGTGACCGCATCAGAGGCGATTACAGCAGGCATATAGCTTACTATAATAATGAGTTCTATGAAAAATCCAAATATCAGGAAAAACTTATATCTGATATTGAAGGTGCTATCACTAATAAAGATCTGGTAGTCTACTATCAGCCAAAATATAATATCCAGGGTGATGAACCACATCTACGAAGTGCTGAGGCACTTATCAGATGGAACCACCCAGAATTTGGAATGATAAGTCCAGGAGATTTTATACCTCTCTTCGAGAGTAATGGTCTGATACAAAAACTCGACCGTTATGTATGGAGAGAAGCCGCTGAGCAGGTTGGCAAATGGAAGAAAAAATACGGAATGTCAATTCCGGTTTCGGTTAATGTATCCAGAATGGACATTTATTATCCAAAGCTTAGAGATGATTTCAAAGCTTTGCTAAAGGAAAACGGTCTGGATAATAACGAACTGATGCTAGAGATAACTGAATCCGCATATGCTGATAATGCCGATCAATTAGTAAATGTTATTGATCAGCTCAGGAATGATGGATTCATGATTGAAATGGATGACTTTGGTTCCGGCTATTCATCACTGAATATGCTCACCACCATTCCAATTGACGCGCTTAAGATGGATATGAAATTTATCCGTAATATGCAAAAGGATGAAAAGAGCATGAAGCTTGTGGAGCTCATCCTTGATATTGCAAAGTTCCTTCAGGTCCCAGTTATTGCAGAGGGTGTTGAAACTGAGGAACAGCTGCTACTTCTTAAGGAACGTGGATGTGATATTATCCAGGGCTATTACTTCTCAAAGCCAGTTCCACCTGAAGAATTTACTACATTTATTGAAAGGGAATTACAATGATTACAATAGACGCATTAAAAGAATATGGAGCAAATGTTGATGAAGGATTAGGACGCTGCATGGGAAATGAAGCCCTCTACCTGAAACTTGTATCAACCATTCCAAACGAAGAAAAATTTAGTAAACTTATGGAAAGCCTGGAAGCCAACGATTTAGATTCAGCTTTTGAAAATGCTCACGCATTAAAAGGTGTAACTGGAAACCTGGCTCTCACACCACTCTATGATCCACTTGTAGAAGTTACAGAGCTTCTTAGAAGCCGTACAGAAATGGACTATACAAATCTAAAAGAGCTTATTAATTCCAAGAAAGAAGAACTCGAAGAGCTTTGCAAATAAAAAATGTGCCGCTTTTTAAGCGGCACAATTTTTTTATTCTCTGGTTGCTTCCCAAATGAATTCTTCCAGTGTCTGATAGAGTCTCTCTGGCTCAACCGGTTTTGAAAGGTGAGCATTCAATCCTACCTGGAGCGAACGCTGTACATCTTCATCGAATGCATTTGCTGTTAACGCAATAATTGGAACCTTCTTGGCATCTTCTCTTTCGAGTGCCCTGATTCTTCTTGTAGCCTCAAGTCCGTCCATTTCAGGCATTCGCATATCCATAAGAATAGCATCATAGAAACCAATTTCACTGGATTCAAACTTATCCAAAGCGATTTTTCCATTCTCAGCTATTTCAACCTGCATGTCCTTCATTTCAAGAACCATTACCATTATTTCAGCATTTACCTGCATATCTTCTGCAAGGAGTATTTTCTTTCCAGCAAGATCAATCTTCTCATCTTCAGATCTTCCCTGCATAGTCTTTTTCTTAAATGCAGTCTTAAATTCTTCAATAACTACAGTTGCAAATAGTGGTTTAGGAATGAAGCTGTCAACTCCAGCCTGGAGGGCATCTTCAAGGACATCATCCCATTTATATGCTGTAAGGATTATTATAGCTGATTCATTTCCAACAATTTCTCTTATTCTCCTTGTGGTTTCCACGCCGTCCATTTCAGGCATCTTAAGATCCACAAGAATAAGATTATAAGGCGTTCTTCTGGCATGTTTTAACTTCACCATTTCAATGGCCTCAGCACCAGACGTTGCCACCTCTGCAGAAATGCCCGCCTTCTCAAGAACGATGGTTGCATGATCACAGGCAACCTTGTCGTCATCTATTATAAGAACGCTCATCTGTTCAGGTGTTATTTCTACATCAAACCTTCTGTCATCATCTTTATCTACATCTGTAAGAGTAACAGAAATAAAGAATGTAGTACCTTCGCCCTTTTTACTTTCAACCTTTATTTCGCCATTCATCATCTCCACAATATTCTTTGTAATGGCCATACCAAGACCCGAGCTGCCATACTTTCTTGTGGTTGATTCATCTTCCTGAGCAAATGTATCAAAGAGATGAGGAAGAAACTCATCGCTTATTCCAATACCTGTATCTGCTATTTCAAAGAGAAGCGTTGACTTGCCATCATAACTCGCTGTTCTCTTTACGTCTAAATGAACGCCACCCTTATCCGTAAACTTAACAGCATTACCAATAACATTTATAAGCACCTGACGAATTTTTAGACCGTCACCTATATAATAATCATCCACATCACTGCTTACATGACATTGATAATCTATTCCCTTATCCTGACACTGTCCACTGAACATAGTATTAATAGATTCAAGCAGCTGCGGGAAGGAAAACTCTTCACTCTTGATTATCATTCTACCCGACTCTATTCGAGACATATCCAGAATATCATTTATGAGACTGAGCAAATGGTCCGCAGAGTCTCCAATCTTACTAAGATAACCCTTTGTTTTTTCAGGAGTTTCCGGATCATTAAGGGCTATACTGTCCAGACCTATTATCGCATTCATAGGAGTTCTAATTTCATGACTCATATTTGAAAGGAATGCAGTCTTGGCTTTATTTGCCTGCTCTGCAGATGCAAGCGCCTCGCTGAGGATTTCATTTCGTGACATCTCCTCACGCATTTCTTTATCAATAATAGTAAAGCCCACACCAACACTATGAACAATTCCATCATCTCTATTTTCAGCAAGTCGAACGCCTGCCATACGGAGCATTTCATAATACTCTATATCCCCGTAACGAACCAGATATCTATATGTTATAAGACGGCTTTCAGTAAGCGAATTTCTAATATTATCTAAATCTATAAACTTAAGAAATCCCTCTCTGTATTCTTCTGCAACATGATTCTCTGCATAATACTTGAATCTCTCAGTAAATTTGAAATGCTGTCCCTCTGGACTTTGATCCTCATCTAAAGGATCCTCTCTATAGCAGACTGCATCATCCTCATCAAGATTTGCATAATAAACACTTCGATAATCTGATGCCATAGCAGTAATGAGATTATCCTGAAGAGCTCTCTTTTTCTCTTCTTCAATAAGCTTTTCCTGAAGATCAATTTTTTCCTGCATCTCCTGCTGTTTAACTCTGTTTTCTGCATCAGCAGTTTCTTTTTCAAGAAGAACTTTAGAGTTCCTTCTCATCTGATAAATAATAAATGCAAACAAAGCTATCAGACATATACTAAGGAGTATGGATTGCAAAATGCTTCTGACGATAATGCCGTTAGTGATAGAGCCTATCTCATCGCTAATAACACTTTCTCTGACAAGATATGTCAGCTGCCAGTCTGTTCCTTCAACAGGCTCAAAGCTCAGGATTTCACGGATGCCATTATAGGTAAATGAAACTGCGCCACTTTTCCCCTCTGAAAATTCAGAAATAAATAGATCATAGGAATAATCAGGCGCATAATCCGCGGTCTTCATAGCAGAAACAAGATTATCTTCTACTGCAAGACCTCCAAGAATAGTATTACTTAATGCCACACCATCCCGAGTGTAGATATTACAAAAAGTAGCATCATCCTCACCTGATTCCATGGATACACCAGAAAGCATTTCATCCATATCTTTTTCCATAAAGCAAACCTTAAGTGTATCTCCATTAAATGGAATATCTACTGGAATAGCTATAACGACCTTTTTATCAAGACTGTCAATATTGAGTATTGAAATATCTGGTTCAGTTAAATTTTTATAATCAAAAGAATAATCATCAATATTATCCTGAGGACCAAGCGCAGTATAAATAACGCCAGTCGTATCAACGAAAGCAAACTTCTCCAGCTTGTAGATTTTCTTCATTCTCGCCTGATACTCCTGAAGATGCTCAACACTGTTTGTGTCATCATCTGTCATCAGGTTAACCGCAATCTCTATATCCTCAATACTATTTTGCAGATTATTCTCAACAACCTGCTCGCGTCTTCCAGCAAGCTCATCAAGATAAAGCAGACTGACCTTATGAACAGCATCCTCCGTATCTGCACTTGCGCGTCGACCCATTATCAGAGTTCCAATGACCATGATTGCCAGAAATACTAACGCCCCAATTATATAAGTAGATGTTGTCTTTTTTTGTTGATTTTTCAAGACAATCCCCCCCAAAACATTCCACTTTTATGTTATAAATCTTATCACTCTACTCTTCTACAGAATCACTACTTACAGGGAATGTAAAGTATGTATCTGGATAAGGTTCATCTTCAAGTGTAAAGTGCCACCACTCCTCATCCAGTGGTTTGAATCCATGCTTCATCATAGCATTTCTAAGAATCATTCTATTCTCATACTGTTCATCAGTGATTCCAGTATAGTCAGGGTGAGAAAGTTCTCCAAAATAATCAAAGGTTCCGCCCATATCCACCTCTTTCTCTGTTTCCATATCAAAGAGAGTAAGATCGACAGTACTACCTCTGCTATGACCAGAGTGCTCTGCTATATAACCCTGATCGAAAAGCACTGATTTATCAAGTTCAGGATAGAAGTAATCCTTCATTTTTGTATCATCAACATCTTCAGCCCATTCAACAAAATTATCTACAGCCATCTGAGGTCTATAGGCATCAAATATCTTAAGTCTGTAGCCCTGTTCTTCAAGATCATCACTAACCTCTTTGAGGGCATCTGCTGCTTCCTTGGTAAGTAAAGCAACTGGTTCTTCATATCCATCTATTCTGTCACCAACAAAGTTATATGTTGAATAATATCTGATTTCAAGAATAGCATCCGGAACCGCCTCACTTAAAAGAACAAAATCAGATGAATCCTCCTCCGGAGTGGCTGCCTCCTTAGGCTCATCTTCCTTATCCTCTTCTTCATCCTCGTCAGTAGTATCCTTCTCAACCTTTTCAATATCCTCAGATTGATCTATAGTAAGGTCAAAGTCCGCGAACATCTCATCATCCGGAAGTGCCATCTCAAAACCATCTGTAACATCCATTCCCAGATCCGCTTTACCTATCTTAAGACCAAGTACATGACCACCCTGAGTTTTATTTGAAGAAACAAAATGCATATGCCATCCTGTCGCATTTAGATCTGACATATATGGTGGGCAATATAGGCCAACTACAGTTCCTTCAATATCTTCATAGTGGAAGAATGTCTGATCTGTCTCCAGAACCTCTGCAAGAGGTTTATATGGTTCCTCTTGTGCATATTCACTTCTGACATTCATTTCATCGAATGTTCCATCTATACGAATAAAGTAGAATTTATTCTCTCCAAGCTCAGATACTTTTTGATTCAGTTTATCTTGTAGCGCATTAATATCATTCACTCCATTAAGTATATCTTTTACATCCTCATCAAAGAATGTAACATTTGAAAATGGAATCATGGTATCATCCGAAACCTCTTCCACACTACCGTCACCTGCTGCACGGTAAACCTTACCATCAACGGCAATCAGCTCTCCATTCAGCCCATCGAATGTTCCTATACCAATATCGCCTCTCTTTTTCAGATCAGCCACAGAAACACTACCATGGTAATCACCAAAAGTAAGCCCTTGCAGAAGTGAAACCTGATAAACTGTATCCCTGTCATACTCAGCTGCTGCGCTTGTATTAGTAGCAACTTCCTCTGTGTTATCCTTCGCCTGCTCCTTAGCACCACATCCCGTCAGACAAAGTGATATCGCTGTAACCAGTGCTACTAACTTTCCAAACTTTTTCATAAGCTTGAACTCCTTTCGCCAAGTTTTTTACATATTTCTATATATTCATTGATAAATGAATCTGCCTCTCCATAGATAAAAGCTATATCATTATCTCTTGCTGCAAATTCATGTTTTTTAGCTCTTTCACTGAATTCTTTCAAGCCAATAGTTGCCATTGAACTCTTTATAGAATGAGCATCTATCTTATATGCCTTTATATCTTTTTCTTCAAGGCTCTTTCTCATCCTCTCCGAACGTTCTGGCCACTCTCTTGCAATATCTCCTATAATCTCCAGGAGCATATCCTCTTCTCCGCCACAATAGCTGAGAGCCTCATCATAATCTAAGCCTTCAATATAGGACAGCCTGTTCTTTAGTGTTCCTGTATCCTCTGATAAAACTTCCGCAGATGATTCTATTACCTTTTCCTTAGGAAGCATGTTCTTCACCATGTCTTCAAGGACACTCGAATCTATAGGCTTTGTAAGATATTCATCAAAGCCTTCTTCAAGATACATCTTACGGCTTCCAGCTACAGCATTGGCTGTCAGAACTATTATCTTCGTTTTTTTATTAACAGATGCCTCATCCTTTCTGATGATGTGAAGAGCTTCAATTCCATCCGGTTCTGGCATCATATGATCCATGAGAATCAGATCGTATTTCTTTTCCTTGCAAAGCTCTATAGCCTTTTCACCTGAACTGCAGAGATCTGGAACAATACCATTTCTCTTAAGGAATAGCTTTACAATTGTAAGGTTAGACTGATTATCATCCACTGCAAGAATCTTAGCATCTGGCGCAGCAAAACTGCTTGATGGAGTTACAGTTGTCTGCTCGACTTTCTTCTCCATAAAGTCTTTTTCCAGGATTTCTCCCTCTTCAAATCTTACCGGAAGCTTAACCCAGAACTCAGAACCACTTCCGTATTCACTCTCTACTCCAACCTCTCCATTCATGGAATCAACTATACTTTTAACAATCGCCAACCCGAGTCCTGTACCTTCAATATTAGCATTTGTCTTAACATCAGCTCTTGAAAATGCATCAAACAAGAATTCCTGATCTTCTTTTCGAATACCCTTTCCTGTGTCTTTAACGAGCAGACTAAGTCTGTATTTATCATCCAAACTCTCCCCGTCAACTCTTAATGTTACAGAACCCTTTTCTGTATATTTAACAGCATTATTTAAAAGATTGATTATAATCTGTCTGATTCTAAATTCATCACTTATAAGCTTGTTAGGCACGTCTTCACCTATTTCAACTTTAAGCTCAAGATTCTTTTCTTCCACTCTTTCATTTATGAGGGAAATGACATCATAAAGCATATCAGACATAAGGAAATCCGAATCCTTGATCTCCATCTTTCCAGATTCAATCTTAGTGAAATCCAGAACATCATTAACCAGCATAAGAAGCATATTTCCCGAGGTTTTGATGTTTCTCGAGTATTCCTCAACCACTTTATCATTATTCTCTCTAAGGATCATCTCATTCATACCGAGAATGGCATTGATAGGAGTTCTTATCTCATGAGACATGCTGGCAAGGAATCTGGTCTTTGCTTCCGATATATCTATTGCATGCTGTTTTTCCTTATTTATCATTCTAAGATCATGAACTTGCTGGATTACAATAAACGTAAGAAGAAAAGCCAGGCCCGCCACCATGAAAATATATTCTTTAACGAATGAAACTTCCAGTATGACACACGTAAGCTCTATAAGACATCCAACAAGGAAACCAATAAAACCAATAAATGTATAGTGGTAAGAAACTGTGTTTCCTCTAACAGCATCAATTATCAAAACAGCAAGGCCAGCTATTGCTAAAAAGACGAGGACTGCATTGGCCAAATCAATCATATTGTAATATGGCACAATTCCTGTAAAGTGAAGTAATGGCCAGATTATCGCATTGATTATCGAAACAATCATTATGATGGACATGCTTTTGCCATATCTTCCACGCTGTATGGATGTAAGGTATTCGATCAGAGGTAGAGGAATAGTCAGACAAAGCATAAAACTTATGAGACCATTCACATGGTATACCCCAAAGACAAATGGAAATAGCATTGAATCTGTAATAAGCCAGGCCGCTATAACAAATATACTTAGTGCTCCATACATCATATCAATCTTCGTTCTGAACATTAATCTGAGAACTATGCTCACAACAAATGATACAAAGGAAAAAATAAGAACAATGAAGGACAAAACAAACATATGACCCATCTTGTCAAACAAGTAATCAAATGAAGCAGAAGGAGTTCCAATAAAAATCTCCGGAACTTCCCTGTCTATATCAGCAACTGAGTGCCTTACTATCATGATCTCAGAACCCGAATCCTCTCGTTTAAGAGGGACCATCACATAGAATCTCCTAAATACACCTCCCGGCATATTTACATCTCTATTTTCTATAAAATCCTTACGAAGCTCACCATTAATATAAACAGTAACATCTCTTCTTGTATCAAAGTATAGATACTCATTGTCAGTTATATTCTGAGGTAGAGTAGAACTAATAGTTATCTCGCTATTCTCCCCTTCCTGCTCGTCCCAATCTTTCATGAGACGAACTTTTTCTTTTGGAATAACATCTCCTTTATTAATAAATCCATAATAAATAAAAACAAAGGCATTAAAGACAAGCAAAGCCAACAGCAAAATCTTTACTGCTGCATTGCATATATCTGATAGCCTTTGTTTCTTATTATTTTTCATTAAAATCCCACCAATTTTTTTGTTATAATATCCAGTTCTTTTCATGGAAGTCATTTATTATATCAACAAGTTTTTTAGAGTTTTCTTCAATATTCTCTAAATAATTTCTTGTCTCATCATCCATTTTCTCGTCCTTGAGTGCTTTTTTATTCAGCTCAACAATATTATTAATAGAGGACAGTAATTCGTCTCCCTTATCAGAGAGGAAAGCTTCTCTTCCCTGAATAGCCAGAGTCTCTCGCACCTCATCATCAACATTTTCAATACCCAGGATGATATAGTTATTATCCTGCATACGGGATATTTTCATACTGACATAGAATGGACCGTTATTCCCAATCTGTCTATATGTCATTACAAAAGTATCTTTCTGCTCTAAGGCATTCATAAGTGTCTTTCTTTTCATTGCCGAAAGGAAAGCATCTCTATCGTCAACAAACACCTTTTCAGAAAGCTCCATTTTACAATCACTAAAGAAATGCCATCCACGGCGAACCTCTGAGATTGTTTCATCCTCATCACCCTTGCGATACTGAATATATTCCTCCGTATCCGCATTGACATAGTAAAGATCCATATAGTCTCGAGCTAGTGTCTGTGCGATATTAGTGTACATCAGTCCCGAACTAACAGCCTTTTCATAGGCTTCCTGTGTCATAGCCTGCTCATGCTGAATACGAATCATATCAGTAACATCCTGACCCATACCAAGAATGCAAAGCCTGCCCTCTGTATCTCTATATTTTATTTTTGTTGTCTGAATCTGCTTTTGATTGCCGGCCGCATCCGGAACATCCTCAAAATAAACATAAGGCTTTGAAAGCGAAAGAGCTATTTTGTCGTCTTTCACAAAAAGAGCCGCTGTTTCAGCATCAAATAAATCAGCATCTGTAAGCCCTATAACACCATCTGAATTCTTCTTTTGAGCATACTCTGCAAAAGCCTGATTGCACGCCAGGTAAACACCTGTTTTCGCATCTTTTGTAAAAGTCATTCCAGGCATATTGTCAATGATAGAAATAAACCTGTTCTTTAATTCTGTGATTTTCTTTGTCTCTTCCCTTCCACGCCTAATTTCTTCTTTTTCTTCACTTGCAACAAAAGAATGAAGCATACAGGTTCCAAGCATATAAGCTATAGAATAAATTGGAAGCAAAGGATAGAACAGCTGAATTAAAAGACAAACAGCCATAATAATACCGAATGAAGCAAGAATTCTAAACCTGGAACGTATTTCCTGCACTTTAGGAAACCTTATCATGGAATATATACAATATACCGAAATAGTAATAAGGAGAATAATCTGACAGACCAAACTGATATCTCGAACAGTCAGATCATGATAAACACAGTTTTTATCAACCACGAATAATACAGGAAAAAAAATGTTTAAAATAACAAGACATGTAATCACTCCCGCAAATGTATTTCCTGCAAATATTAAAAAGTAACCAAATCTATTATTCTCATCTAAGTAAGCCACTGTATACTGCGCCCAAAAGGCTATGCCCACAGCCATCGCAACAAAATAAATAGTAGTATCAATAAACAAAGCTGTTGAAAGCTTTTTACTATCGATTATCCCCCACAAAATATCTGTAATATAGTATACAAGAACAGCAAACAAAAACCTCCTGTATACTTTCCATGCAGGTTTATTATATGAAACCTTCGGGTCAAGAAGGATATCCTGATTTACAATTAATAATACCAGGACCGCAAGCAGTCCTATCACAGAATAATACATACTGTCCTATCCTTTTTGCTTTTTTGCCTTTAGTACACTCTTGTTTTCATACATTAACTCATCTGCACGTTCATAAACAGGTGCTACACTCGAATCATTTTCAAACCTTGACATACCTACTGCAATAACAACGCCGCCACTACGAGTAGCTTCCTCATTATGCTGATGCATCTGTTCGATAAGCTCATCAATTCTGGCATAGTCACTTCCCTGAGAAAGAACGCAGAACTCGTCACCTCCGACTCTGAATACCGGACTTCTCTTAAAAGTAGTACAGATGATTTTGCATGCATCACGAAGATACTGATCACCAGCCTTGTGTCCCTCAGTATCATTAACCTTCTTCAGATCATTAACATCTAAAATAGTAATAGAAAAATCAGCAGCACGGTTCATTTCTATCTGTGCATTAATTCTCTCTTCGTATACCTTATAAGCATTTCTATTCTTTACGCCTGTAAGAGCATCGATATTGGCTTCAATACGAGCCTGTGCAAGGCGTCTTCCATACTCTTCTTCTTGACGAACCTGGGCATCAATATCATTCACTCCAACAATAAGTCTCTGACCTTCTTTCTCCTCTACCATAGCAGCCTTGAGCTGAACATAGCGAGGCTCACCATCCGTTTTTAGGCGGTAGCTAAGTGTAAAAATACCATTCTGCTTAACCTCTGTCAGAACATTATCTCTTGTAAGTAATGATACAAATCTATTCTGATCTTCCGGATAAACTATTGATGAAGCGAGTTTTCTATAAGCCGCAAAGAAGTCTGTTCCTTCACTTGGAATCTCAAAGTTGTTAAATCCTGTTGTTGCACTAAATTCACGATAACTACCATTTTCAGGTTCAACAACATAAATACAGAAGAATTCACCTGCAAGTGCAGTTATTCTATTATATGCACCCTGCTCCTCGAGAATCTTCTGAGCCGCATTACGCTCCCTAAGTTCTTCATCTACATCAGTTATTCCAAGAATGATATAACGCTCATCATCCTGCATTCTGGTAACTCTCATACTGGCATAACATGGTTTACCACTTCTTAAAATCCTGAATGTTGTCATAAACAATTCATTTTTATCCAGCTCAGCTAAAAGAGTTTTTCGATCCATGACGTTAGTCACCATTTCTCGATCTTCTTCATATACTAATTCATTAATTTCATCCACACATTGTTCAAAGAAATGCCATCCACGACGGAGTTCACTCAGGATTCCTGTCTCATTATTTACACGATATTCAATAAACTCCTCAGAATTTACATCAATATAGTAAAGATCAAGATATCCATAAGCCAATGCCTGAGCAATATGAGTAAAGATGATTCCACTGTTACGAGCCTTTTCATATGACTCTTTCGACTTAGCATCATTTCTATATATTTTGAAAGAATCTGATGCCTCCTGGAACATTCCGAGCACACATAGCTTTCCATTAGAATCTGTATATTTTAATTTAGTTGTCTTAATTTGTTTTGAATTACCATCCTTATCTGTCATATTGGTGAAGAAAATATATGGTTCATCCATTGAAAGCGCAACCTTATCATCTTCAACGAAAGCTGCAGCCGTTTCTTCATCAAATAATGCATCAGGCGTAAGTCCAACAACCTCCTCCGGACTCTTCTTATGCGCATATTCTGCAAAATCCTGATTACAAGCTAAATAAACACCTGTTTCCGCATCCTTCGTAAAATTCATTCCAGGCATATTATCCAGAAGTGACGAAATTGTTTGCTTAAGCTCAGCAATCTCCTCAGCCTCTTCCAAAAGCTGTTTCTGCTTATTAGCCCTTCTGTCAGCTTTCATCTTCTGAACAAGCAGGAAGATGATAATTGAAAATACTAAAATAAGACTGACAAAAACTATGAGCCAGTTATCCTTTAAAAACTTAGCGAAGGTAACCTTTTGATTAACGGTCATATAAGAAGCGAGCGCCGCATCCATCTCCTCGCTCTTTGTAATTATTGCAGTTTTATTTAGAAGAAAATAAAGCTCAGTATCCCACTTGTCTACCGCAAATGAAAATGGTAAAGACTCTCCTGTTGGGAAAGAATAAAGATTGTATTTATCTAAAGCATCTTCTGCCGTAGGAATTCTATATGAACTGACAAAAACACAGTCTGCATCACCATCTGATACAGCCTTATAGCATGCATCAAGGCCTGGATACTCTTCTCTGCTGGTCTTAGGATACAAATCCTTTGTGAACGTATCAATGTTCATCATTCCTTGGTTAATCGCAAGCTTAATGGTGCTTTCTTCAGAAATAGAGCGATTATCTGTAGCACGCATTATAGCGTTGATCTCGGTTTTCATAGCTGGATCAGTAAGTCTTATCCCCATCTGATCTGCTTCATAGCTACTAACATAAACAGGGAAAATACAATCTACTTCACCAGATTTTAGTGCATCCAAAGCATCTTTTGTTGTATCAAAAGGAATAGCCTCAAACTCTACACTTTGACTATCCAGATTATTTTCAGCATGGGCCAGATAATCCTTTAATGCTCCCACCAACTCCCCTGATTTATCATCAAAATCACAGAATGGGAGATAATTATCACGATATCCAATTTTTATAGCGCCATGACTTTTAACCCAGTCCTCCTGAATTGGTGAAAGTAGCGCTGTAGTTCTCTCACTATATAGTCTTTCTTCAGATATTTTTTGACTAAAATATGGATCCTGATCCTGAATCTCAGCAAGTGCCATATTGAGTTCAGAAAGAAGATCAGGGCGGTTCTTATTTACCGCATAATAATAATCAGATCCTCCAATTCTGCTAACAGGAATCACGCCTTCAGAATTAAAAGAATAAGTAGTGGCATATCCATCAAGTTCACCTTGAACCACCTTTTCCATTGATACATCTTCTTCATCATTAACCTGAACAATTTCAAAAGAAAGATTATTCTCTTCTTCCCATGTTTCTAAGAATCCCTGCTGCATACTATCTTTATTAACACCAATCTTTTTACCATTCAGGGATTCCAGATTTTTAGAAGTGATTTCTCTATTATCCGCACTTATGTATATATAATAAGATTCCGTTCCCATAGGGAGATCAGGGTAAAGAATTTTACCTTCACGTTCCGGCTTATAAGAAACATCACTAAGAAGATCAATCTCACCATCTTGAAGCATCTGCAAAAGATTAGGCCAGCTATCCTCTACATACTCATAAGTCCAACCAGTATATGCTGAGATTTTTTGCTGATATTCGTAGTCAATACCACATCTTCTTCCAAATTCATCATAATAACAAAAAGAAGAATCGTACCATCCCACACGAACAACCTTATGTTCAGCCTCCTGGGCGATTGTATCAAACGGTATTAAATTTATTACAAACGCAAAAAACAAGATAATTACAATAAACTTTTTAATCTTCTTTCTTGATTGCATATCGTCCCATCTCCTTCCCAGAACGCTATATTTTACAGTAATATTGTTTTTTATAATTTATGACAGAATATTAATATTATTTTACCATAAAATACCAGTTTTATGAACAATCTTTTATGTAAAAATACAATAAAAAAGTGGATGCATTTTAATGCACCCACTCAATTTTTTAATATTGAACCAATAATTGATTTTTTATATTCTTGTAGTCATTCTCCAGATCACGGGCACTTAACATCTTAGAGTCCTCTCCTCTTATGATCAGCTGTATAAGCCCATCTGACGTTGCCACCGTGATATCGAAATTCTTAGAATTCTCTACTGTGAACCTGGCAATATACTGATCGGCAGTTTCAGCCTCCTTTGTATAGACCACATGCACTCCCATGTAGTCCAGCTTTTCTGTAAAATGCCCTCTCACGTTATAGGCATCGAAGACAACTATTATCTCCGTATCCTTCATAGCTTTATATTCTGACATCATTTCAAGAAGCTTAAACCTCGCAGCTTCAAGACTAAGAGATTGTCTATCAGCACTTGAACTTCCATCCTCCAAAAGAGACTTAAGATCAGCCCATGCGTGAATAATATTATATCCATCCACAAGAAGGTACTTTCTTCTTTCAGCCGCATTCTTCCTGATTGCAGCATTCTTCCTGCTTCTGTTTTCCGCCTGAACTGTACTCTTACTGAGATATACCCTCTTTGTCCTTCGGTTCTCCTTACCTGCATTTGAATGAGTGGCACTCCTGAGAATATCATCTATCTCATCCGTACCTATAGCCTGAAGGCCTTCCTCTAATGAGCTTTGTCCTCTCTCCTTTGCAAGCCGCAGATTCTCAGCCTCGCGAAGCAATCTCTCCTCCTCGCTCTCCTCATCCACATCCAGATAATCACTTTCTTTGGAAGGAAGATGCATAAGCTCCTCACATTCATACCAAGGAACATAATAGCCCGCTCCATGAGAAATAAAAATACTTCCCGAAGGATTATTCTTATCACTGTCCGGATCATAGCCTTTATCCTCTATGATTTCTTCCATTATTTGTTCAGGCATATCCTGATATCCACTGAACTTTAGCTCAATAGTTCCTTGACCGGATGTAAACTGAGTAAGCTTAGACTGATAATCCGAAATGCATCTGGCCGGAGCAGTTCCCACAAGTGAACCATCTGCAGAAACTGTACAGCTACCACCCATATCAGAAATATCTGTCATAACGCGACCAACTGACTCAGCCGGAAGATTCACTACAAAATCATATACCGGTTCGAGAAGTAAAGACTCTGTTTTCATAAGCCCCTGTCTGATTGCCCGTCGAACAGACTCACGAAAATCCTGACTGTCTGTATGCTTCAAATGTGCTTTTCCTGCAATCAAAGTAAACCTTATATCAGTAAGCTGAGCCCCCGTCAGTACGCCAACAGGCAGATGCTCAGTTATTGTAGAGATTATGGTTTTCTGCCAGTTAATATCCAGATCATTTACGCTGAGATTACTTGCAACTTCAATTCCATTACCCCGGGCAAGTGGTTCCATAAGAATCTGTACCTCAGAATAGTGACGAAGTGGTTCAAAATGTCCATATCCGATAACAGGATATTTTATAGTTTCTTTATAAACAAAGCTGCCTTTAACAAAGTTTACCGATACATCAAATCTCTCTTTTATAGTTTCCTTCAGGATTTCCATCTGGAACTCACCCATCACAGAAACACTTACTCTGTCATCATCCGAAACCTCAAGCCCAAGCAGCGGATCCTCCATGGCAAGTTCTTTCAGTTTAGGAAGAAAAACTCTAAGAGGTACATCTATCGGTAACTCCAAATCGTATCTTAGTACCGGCTGACAAAGAGGTTGTTCCTCATCAAACTCTCCTCCAAGTCCCATTCCGGCATATGCACTCTCCAGGCCAACAAATGTAACAACATCTCCAGCTTCTGCCATATCCACATTTTCATATTTGCCACCACTGTAGCAACGTATCTGAGTTATCTTTTCACCTTCAAGACGTTCGTCGTCAATTTCATTTCTGACAGAGATACTTCCACCAGTTATCTTAGCGAAAGCAAGTTTATGTCCATCCTCATAACCCACCTTGAATATCTTAGCAAAAAAATCCTTTCTGTATTCACAGTCTGGGATGTACTGGGTAATTGTTTTAATAAGAAAGTCTACGCCAGTATTCTTTAGTGCCGAACCAAATATTACTGGATGGAACCTTCTACCGAAAATGAGATTTTCTATATCTTCATTAGAAAGATCCCCTTCCTCCAGATATTTTTCTATAGTGCTTTCAGATAACGCTGCTATATCTTCTTTGCTAGCACCTTCATACTTTAGGAATCCTTCGCCAAGTATGTCACTTAACTCTGCTGTTATCTCATCTTCCGACCTCTGACACATATCCATCTTGTTTACAAAAACAAAGTATGGAACCTTATAGCTTTTCAGCATGCCAGCAAGACGTTTTGTAGATGCCGTCACCCCATCCGGACCACTAACCAGAAGAACAGCGATATCAAGTATACCCAGCACTCTCTCCGCTTCACCTATAAAGTCTGTATGACCAGGAGTATCAATAATAGTAATCTTAATATCATCTCCCGAATCATTAAGCTCATCATCTTTATTTAACTTACAGATTGCCTGCTTAGAAAGTATAGTAACCCCTCTTTTCTTTTCTAGTGTTTCTGTATCCAAAAAGGCATCACCATTATCAACTCTGCCAGCACTTCTAATCATGCCTGTGTCAAACAGAAGACTTTCTGTAAGTGTTGTCTTACCAGCATCTACGTGTGCTAGGATTCCAAGACTCAGCTTCTTCATCTAAATAAATACCTCTTAATCTATAAACAAAGTTATTTTTTTCCTCTAAAAAGAGGAAGTGAATATCACTTCCTCTTAATGACATAATATCATATATTTAACAATTTGTAGAATTATTCTTCTGTATCTTCCCAAACATCCTCATCAGGAGTGTAGCCCTTTTTAGCCATGATCTTCTCAATGATTTTTACAATGAATCCACTGAAGAAGCAAATTGCCAGAATGAGCCATCCACCAATTATATTAGATGCAAGTGAATATCCTGATTCAGCACCATATATTCCACCGGCTTTAAACAGAGCATAAATGTTCCAAACAAAGAAACCAGTAAGCGCAAGTGGTGCAAGGAACTTGATAGAAGTTACAAACCACCATGAAGGCATTTTGAAACCTTCTGTATTGCGGTTAACTTCCTTAAGAACCTTCTTTGGATCAAACAGCCATCCTATTGTAATAGCCTCAAGAATACCAACCATAATAAGGCTGAATGCATTACACCAGTTATCAACGATATCCAGCCATGCAAGTCCTGCACCAGTTACAAACCAGATTGATAAAATGCTGGCCACAATACAAAGCACAAGAGTTGTCTTCTTGTGTGACAGATGGAACTTATCTGAAATCGCTGTAGATACACCTTCGATGATAGAGAATGCACTATCAATAGCCAGTGTACACAGGCAGAAATAGAAAACAAATGCAAATATAGCATTTGCAACACCATTATTAGTTAAAAGAACTATAGACTGTGGATATACAATAAATGCAGTTCCAATACCTGAAGCAGTCATATTCTCTAACTGACCTGTTCCGCTCATTGTTGTAAAGAGCACGATACCAGAAAGAACACTGATAGCAAAATCAGAGAATGCAATTATAACTGCGTCTTTTGCTACGTTACTATCCTCTGTAAGGAAAGAACCATAAGCTACCATGATAGCCATCATTATTGACAATGAATAGAATACCTGTCCGATAGCATCAATCCAAATGTCCGCACTTGACAGAGATGAAAAATCAGGAACAAAGAACTTTGTTAAACCTTCCATTGCTCCAGACATTAACATACCTTTTATTGCAAGAATGAGAAGACAAATGATTGGAAGGAATACTGTATACTTTACAACCTTTCCAACTGTTCCTGGGCCATTACGAATACATGTATAAATAAGTACCCATGCTATAACAAGACATCCGAGAACTGGTAATGATATTGTTCCATAACCAGATGTAGTTCCTGTAGTTTTGATCATCGCAGCCCAAATGCCGGAAGCTGATTCAGAATCACCTGTAAGTCCAGCAAACTTGTAGCTGGCAAATGCCATCATGATTACCCAAGCAAATACAACAGCGTAATAAACAGAAATGACGAATGCATTTGATACGGCAAACCATCCAATTGGTTCGGTTGGTTTGTTGATTGCACGAAGTGCTCCAGGAACTCCACGGTGCATCTTACGACCAATAGATATTTCCATCATAAGGAATGGAATACCAATCGCAAGCATAGCAATTAGGTATACCAGAAGAAATGCTCCACCACCATGCTTTGCAGCAAGTCCTGGAAAGCGCCATGCATTTCCGAGTCCAACTGCAGATCCAATCGATGCAAGAATAAACTGGGACCTGGAACCCCAGCTATCACGTTTTTCGTTACTCATAACTATCCCTCTTTCTTTTTTATAATAAACAAACAGTACTAGTCTATCACACTTTTACTTTTTTTTGAATAGTACTCTTTTTTATTCTTATACATCATCTCATCAGACACCTTTTGCATCTCTTCAATATCCATTTCCCCATCAGGGCTGTAGCTATATCCTATAGCGCAGCTGTAACGGGTTTCAGATACCCTGTTCTGAATACGTTCAATAAGTTTTTGTACGTCTTCTTCAGATGAACGCCTGCATACTATTAAGAATTCATCACCGCCGATTCTGAATACAGAATCCTTTGAAGTAGATGCCTTCATAAAACAGGATGCAAGAGTTGCCAGAGCAGTATCTCCCGCCAGATGTCCCTCCTGATCATTTATAACCTTAAGGCCATTCATATCAATTGTAACGATTGCATTTATTTCTTTTTCATCGTTACTAGTTGCGGAATAAAATGACTGACGATTTAACAGACCAGTAAGAGCATCCTTCTCTGTAAGCTGAAGGATTAAGAATACATAGTAAACAAATAAGGCAATAGTTATGGTCACGCAGAATAATTTCGAATAATCCTTACCCAGTACAAATGGAAGAACCAGTCCTGAAGTAAATGCAAGACATAAAAATGCAATAGGAAAGATTTCCGAAGCACGCTTGTTGCTTCGTTTTATCAACTGATAAACCAAAAGCACGGAGTAAAAACCGACCATAATATATGGCAGATACCCCAACGGACCACGTTTAAGAGTTCCTTCATCACTTATACAGAAAACTATTCCTGTAAAGACAGAAATAAAGTCAAGGATTGAAAGAATAATAGCCGGAACAAACACCGTCCAGGTCTCATGTTTTGCAAGAGTATATATAATAAAAGCTATTATAATAGGGGTTGCACTATACCGGATGGCCATGAGAACAAGGCGAGCATCTGCATACTCGCCCATTCCCTCCAAATAGAACTCCGCATATACTAAAAGAGAAAAGATAAATAGTAAAAGAATAAGTGCATATAAGCGGAGAATGGTTCGTTTATCCAAAAAGACTGTTGAACTGAGCAGAATCGCAAATGCCAACAAAATAAGTACATTTGCCCAGTTTTGTATAATTAATTCTTTAAACATTCTGACAGTACCTTATGATACATAGTTTACTTCTGCTTATTTTTGAGTAAAACTTTTCCAGTCAATACACATATTATAACAGTTATTATCATATCTGGTAGTGTATTTCCTACTATTATATCAAACTTCATAAGAATTCTATAGAGAATAAATCCAATGACCCAAATAATTATATTAGCTATACCCAGTTTCTTCTCTTCCTTTGAGTCAGCCTTTAAAATGAAATAGTCAGCAATCTGAATTGCAATCATAGGTGCAAATACTGAACCTATAAGATATAAGAAATCAGTTATATCATCCATTGGGAAAATGCATGCGGCTGCAGTTCCGATAACTGTAACAATTATAGCTGCCCATTTCTCGTTTATCTTCTTCCAGATAGAGACGCTGGAAACACCAGCTGAATAAGCATCCAGGAATGTAGTTGTAACAGTTGAGAAAATGATAATGAGAAGACCTGCTATTCCAAGTCCTGCCTTAACCATGATTGATGCTATATCATATTCTCCTGTATAGATAACTGCACCCATACCAATAATATACATGAATATACTTACAAGATTATAAACAACTACTGAAGCTGCTGTAGCTTTGGCAGGTTTCTCTGCTTCTCTTGTGTAATCACTTATAAGTGGCAGCCAGGAAAGAGGCATTGCCACACTAAGTTCAACTGCCGCACCGAATGTAAGACCATCGCTAGGTACTGCATTTGCTGAGCCCTTTCCAAAGAATATAACCTTGAAAAGTATTAAACTCAGGATAAACAGAGCTGCCATGGCAACTGTATTTATCTTGCCGAGATTTGTAATACCTACAAGGATCCAAAGAATAATAAGAACTCCAATTACTAACGCCCAAATCCATGCGCCTGTAGAAAAAATGCCATCAGCTGCAAGAGAGCCATCATAGATCATTATGGCTGTCCAGCCTACAAGCTGAAGAACATTTAATAGCGAAAAGAATTTTCCACCATACTCACCGAAACTCATCTTTACGGTTTCCATGGCACTTTTGCCAGTACTACCGCCTATCATACCAGCAGCGAACATCATAAGCCCGCCGATTATATGACCTAAAACTATAGCTGCTATACCCTTGGCAAAGCCAAGTGATGCCAGGTATGTACCTGTAAGAATCTCAGCAATGGACACACCCGCTCCAAACCAGATAAGGCTATTACTGAGGACCGATGTCTTCTTAACTTCTTTTTCCTGATTAGACATTACTGCACCTCCCTATAATCTGCATCTATCTTAAATGCGTGATTCATAGGGCCGCTGCCCTTACCCAGATCAAGCATAGCTCCAAGAGCTCCTGAT
>CACYKH010000020.1 GCA_902774915.1 uncultured Lachnospiraceae bacterium
ACAACCATATGCATATAATATACGTTATCCGGAATATTCGAATATATGTAGTCTTGAAACTGTTGAATTACCAGAAAGTGTTACATCGATAGGAAAAGCTAGTTTTGCTGGAAACTGCGATATGACAATATCTGATTTGGATAATGTAACTTCAATTGGAGAATATGCTTTTAATGGGTGTAATTGTTTTGAAGAGTTAAAAATAAGCAAAAAATTAGAGTCAATATCAGCTCATAGTTTTGAGAATATTAGTGTTCTTAAATCTGTTTTTATACCAGAAGAAATTGATAGTATTGGAGAGGACTCATTTACTAAAAGTGACATCTTAACAATATATGGTTACAGTGATTCTGCGGCAAAGCAATATGCCGATGCAAAAGATATCAGATTTGTTTGTGTTAATGATATAGCAATAGTAGGCTCTGAGGAGACAATGTTCCCAGGTGATTCTAGATCTTTTTCTGCGAGTATGTTTATAGATTCAGGAGAGTTCATTTATGATTTTGATTGGTCAGTTTCTGGAAATGAATCTGATGAAACCGTCATTGATTCTGATGGAACATTAGTTCTTTCTCAAAATGAAACCACTAATGAAATAACCGTAATAGCTTCCTATGAAGACCATAATGCATCATTAACCATACCTGTTAGACATAAAATACATATCGATGAAGAGGAGGTGGTTGATACAGGTAATTGTGGTAATTATTGGGGAGGATCTAAGATAAATTGGACATTAACTAAATGTGGTGTCTTCAATGATGGAACTGATGCTTATAAGTTATATTTGACTGGTGAAGGAAGTATGGGATATTTTAGATATTCAGCTCCATGGAATCAATACTCGGCAAATATAAAGTGTGTTGAAATAGAATATGGTATAACTGATATCTCTTCCGATGCATTTAGTTATTGTAAAAGGCTTACTGATATTTCTATTCCAGATAGTGTAAATGAGATATGTGCTAGGGCTTTTAAAGAGTGTATAAGTTTAAAATCAATTTATATTCCTGAAAGTGTAAGCTTATTAGGAGGCAATCTATTTTATAAATGTATAAATCTTCAGACTGTGAATATACCTTCATCTGTGGAAACAATAGAAGAATATACTTTTGCGGGTTGTACTAGATTGAAAAATATCACTATACCTGATGGGGTTACTATGATTGGTGGTTATGCTTTTCAAGATTGTGGTAATCTTGAAAATATTATATTGCCAAATAGCATAGTTGAAATTGGTAGTTCCGTTTTTGAACGTTGTGTATCTTTGGAACATGTACAATTACCTCAAAGTAATCTGAGGTTAGGAAGGGATGTTTTCAGTGGTTGTACATCTCTTGAATCAATAGAATTCAGTGATGAAACCTCATACATAGGTTATTCATGTTTTGAGGGATGTAGCTCTCTAGAATCTGTTGTACTACCAAGCGGAATGACATATATTCCGGATTATTCTTTCTCGGGATGTAGTAGTTTGAAAGATTTTAACTTCCCAGATTCGATTAATTCAATAGGTATTAGTGCATTTAGTGGTTGTAAAAGCTTATCCAATATTACAATACCTGATTCTGTTTTGGAAATAGGAGATTATGCGTTTAGTGGTTGCTCTGAGGATATTGTAACTATACCATCAGGCGTACTAAAAATAGGAAATGGAGCATTTTCTAGTAGCACTAATCTTACTAAGATAATATTTACAGGTGATTGTCCTGTTATTGGAGAACAATTATGTGGCTGGTGTTATAATTTTGAGTGTATATGTGTTCCTTTTGAGAAAAAAGCTGAATATATGGCTGAGAAAAATATTGATGCTTCATTAGTCTCAGGCTATGGTAAAACAGTAGCTGTAAATTGTTCTGGAAAAGGAAGCGTTGCACTTGATGGTGGAACCATTTGCGTGTATGGAGAAGATAAATATTATGAAGGTGGTGTTATTACACTAATACCTTCTCCGGATGCAGGATATAATATAGCTTCATATGAAGTTAGAGATGAAGATAATAATATTATTGAGGTGTTAGATAATAAAATTATTTTGCCGAATAGTAATGTTACAGTCTCTGCAGTCTTTAGCAAAGAAGTAAATAATCCACTAATCGAAGTCGATAATAATAATTATGTTTATGATGGTTTACCTAAAGAACCTAATGTTGTTGTTAAAGATGGAGAAGATATTGTTGATGAATCAGAATACACGGTGAGTTATTCAAATAATATTAATGCTGGAAATGGTGTTATTACAATCACAGATAATGAGAATGGAGATTATATAATAAATGGTAGTAAAACATTTGTGATTAATAAAGCTGATCCAACTTATACTTTGCCTACGAATCTTGCGACAACATGTGGATGGGAAATCAAGAGTATTATTTTACCTGATGGATGGGCTTGGGTCGACAGGAATGAGTATTCGGATGTGCCAGGTAAACATAGTTTTAATGCGACTTATACTCCGTCTGATACAGATAATTATAATATACTTGTTTTAGGACTTAGTGTTGATGTATCTGCTGATAAAACAGAGTTGATAGATTATATTTCGAGAGTTGAGGAATACTATAATCAGGTAAAAGATTGTGAAATCGACAATACATTACTCATGGCCCTTAAGAAATCAATTGATGATGCTTATATAGTTGTTGACAATACTGTTGCAACTGAGGAAGAAATAGAAGCGGCATATAATAATATGTTTGATAGTAAAGAGGATGTAAAGTATGCATGTTACAATAAACCTTTTGTGGATAATGTGATTGTTAAAATAAATAAAATACCTAGCGCTGAAAGCATTTCTTTGATTGATAAGTCAGTAATTGAAGAGGCAAGACAATCATATGACTCGTTGACAGATGATCAAAAAGTGCTGGTAGGAGACTCGTTATTAGAAAAATTAACCGTATCTGAAGAAGTTTTGGCTGGATTGATGAAGCCGTCAAATGATGTTATTGAAATGATAAATAATCTTCCGGATTATAATAATTTATTGATTACTGATTTGGCAGATGTAGAGGCGGCAGAACAATCATATCAAGCTTTAAATGAAGAACAAATGAAACTAATTAATTATGAAACAAGAATGAAATTGATAGATTGTTCACGAGCTCTTAATCCATTTATTGGTATAAAAGAAAAGATAGATGATCTTCCGGCTTTAGAGGACATATCTTTAAATGATGAACAAGATATTACTGATGCGGTTGATTTATATAACAGTTTGTTAAATGAATATAGTATTAACAGGTTGGATGAAGATTCTATTAATAAATTAAATGATTCGGATAAAACAATTAAGGCATTATTTGAAACTGCAAATAGTGTTAAAGATGCGATTGATGCATTACCAGATGCTGATGATATTTCAGTAAATGATAATGATCTAGTTGTATCGACTAGGAATGCCTATGATGCATTAAGAGAGGACCAAAAGAGTTATATAGGTTCAGAATTATTACAAAAATTATCTAATGTAGAGATTGCTTTGGAGAATGCTAAAGAAATTGCTGCTAAGGTGGCAGAAGATATTGCGGCAGCTGATGTTGTTAATGGATTAATAAATAATCTTCCAAATAATTCAGATATATCCGTAACTGATAATGATACAATTGTAGCGGCGAGAGCAGCCTATGATGCGCTAACAGAAGATCAGAAGCAATACGTTGATGCTGATACCATTCAGAAACTCTCGGATGCGGAGGCTGCACTGGTAGTTGCTCAAGAAAATGCGACAAAAGAGGCTGAAGATATTGCGGCGGCAGATGTTGTTAATGAGTTGATTAATAATCTTCCTAATAATACAGATGTTTCGGTTTCGGATAATGATGCAATAGTAGCAGCAAGAACAGCTTATGATGCATTGACAGCTGAACAGAAAGATAAAGTTGATCCTGATATGCTTCAGAAACTAGTTGCTGCAGAAACGGCACTAGTCAATGCTAGAAATGCTTCAGAAAACAATAAAACAAATAATGTCACACCTAATTCAACGGGAACTAATAATAGTGCTCAAAAGGCGGTTGTTAATACTCCAAAGACTCAATCTAATAAGTCAGGTAATACTTTGGAAACTAAATCTTCAAAACCTTCTTATTCAAATGAATGGGTAGATGGTAAATGGTATGATGTTGAAGGAAAACAATCTTATTCAGGAACTCTTCAATGGAAGAAGAATTCAAATGGCTGGTGGGTTGAAGATACAAAGGGATGGTATCCAAAGAATCAGTGGCAAAAGATTGATGGTATCTGGTATTTCTTCAAACCAGACGGATATATGGCATCAGAAGAATACTATAATGGTTATTGGTTTAATAAGGATGGCTCATGGGATTTTAAGTACTATCTAACATGGAAGAGTAATGCGACTGGATGGTGGGTTGAAGATAAGTCTGGATGGTGGCCAACAAATCAATGGTTAAAGATTGATGGCGATTGGTATTATTTCAATAGCGATGGATATATGGTAACAAATACATATATTGATGGTTATTGGATTGGGGCTAATGGCGTTTGTCAATAGTAAACTATATTAAATAGCAGGTGCTTAGCACCTGCTATTTTTGCGTGCGGGAGATTCGGTCGGCTCGCAAGCACAGCTTGCTCACGAGTCAGCTAAAAATGGTCCGCCGGACCATTTTTTTAACGCTGCCTCCCCATCTCCCTATCGTATAAAGAAATATTTTTGTTATTGAAAAGATAATGAGAATATGTTAGTGTATATTCGCTAAGGGATATTAGAGTATAGTCAAAGTAGTAAAGGCTATTTTCTGATGCCCTTTTTTTGATACCATATATCTGCAACTAAAAATAGTTGCAATAATAATGGCGATATATTATGATAAAGGAGGAAAGGATGAGTAAAAAGAAAAAACTAATTAAAAAGTTGAAATCAGGTAGTTCGATTACATTTGAAGAAATAGAAACTCTGTTATCGTATTTATCATATAGAAGACATGATAAGGGGAGAACAAGTGGTTCGAGAGTATGCTTTATAAGTGAGACAACCGGCGGGAAAATTGAGATGCATAAGCCGCATCCGTCAAATGAAATGAAAAGATATGTTGTAAAAATGTTGATAGAGTATTTGGAAAAGGAGGGATTGATTTGAAGAATACCATGGAGTATAGAGGATATGTGGGAAGCGTTGAGTTTTCTGAAGAGGATGGACTATTCTTTGGATCTATTCAGGGGATACGTTCGTTAATACTATATGAGGGATCAAATGCCAGGGAGTTAGTAGATGACTTTCATGATAGCGTTGATAATTATATATCAGATTGTGAGAAGAATGGAGCTGAGCCTGAGATAGCATATAAAGGTAGCCTGAATGTGAGACTTGGACCAGAACTTCACAAACGTGCTGCCGTATATGCGATGTCAAAACAACAGAGTCTTAATAGTTTTATTGAAGAAGCTGTGAGAGAAAAACTTATATCTGTAAAAGCGTAGTGCAAAAAGGTCCACCGGACCTTTTTTTTTAACGCTGTCTCCTCATCTCCCTGGTTAATATATTATTTCAAATAAAATTGTGATAGAATGGGCGTATGTGTTATCGAGGATATGGAATAGGGGATTTGTATGAATACAAGAAGAGAAGTGCTTGAGTTTGGTCTTTCTTTTCCGGATGTGTACCAGGATGCGCCGTTTCATGATGATAATTGGCAGCTTGTCAGGTTTAAGGGAAATAAGAAGGCTTTTCTCTGGACGTATGAGAAAGATGGTTTTATAAATCTGAATGTTAAGGTTGATCCGGATATGGCTTATTTTTGGCGTTCGGCTTATGAGTCTGTTATTCCGGGATATCATCAGAATAAGGATCATTGGAATACTATAATTCTGGATGGGTCTATTCCTGATGAGGATGTGAAGCTGATGATCGAGCAAAGCTATAATCTGATAAGCGATAGTCCGACTAAGCGTATATATGAAGCGGTTAAGAGGATTCCTTATGGTAAGGTGGCAACATATTCTCAGATTGCCCGTCTTGCCGGTAATAGTAAGATGTCACGTGCAGTTGGAAATGCGCTTCATAAGAATCCTGATCCGGATAATATTCCGTGCTTCAGAGTGGTTGATGCAAAGGGTGAACTGGCTGGTGGTTTCGCATTTGGCGGAGCAGAGGTTCAGGCGAAGCTACTGGAAGCGGAAGGGATAGAGGTAAAGGAATCACGCGTTGATTTGAGCGTTTATCAATGGGATGATTCGGATGAAGGTTAGGGATATGAGTTTGGAATATTTTATGAATCAATTTAGAAAACGTTATTTTTTATTGATACCAGCAATATGTATGGTGTTATTCTTTTGTACAGCATGTGCTTATTCGGATTATGTGCCGGCATCGGAAAGTCAGCCATATAGTAAGGTTGAGAATGCATATGCCGATAAAATGGAAATAGATCATAATGATTCGAATATATATAAGAGAACGGTGGTAGGTACTCTTAAGTATATTGATGACGGGGATAAAGCTGGTCTAAAAAAGATGCTTTGCAAAGGTCTGCTTGATATGAAGGACACTGATTCAGAAATCGATGCTTTGCTGGATGGATTTAAAGGAGATATAAAAGATACAACTTATATTAGTGGAGATTTGGGAGCCAGGACAACAGCCCAGTGGTCCAAGACCGAGGCGGTCGCTTGTTATGAATCTGATTTCTATGTATATACAGATAAGGAAACATACTATGTGAAGCTGGATATGTGTTCGGTAAATGACAGGGAGGCTGATGGTAAGGATTCTGTTGGAGTAACAAGACTTCAGGTAATGACTCTTGATAAGAAGTATGGTATGAAGGTGGAATCTGGATATAAAGATGGTTCTACTGAATATACTGATAAATATATATTTGGAGATGGTACTACTAAGGATGCTCAGACAAAGATAGTTGGAGTAAGTCCTTGTAACATCTTTTCTGATTATGGTAGTAGCGATGGATACGAAGTTTTAAATACAAGTAAAGGCTGGGATGACAATGATGTCTGGAAGCCTACAGGGACTAAAGACTCCATAAGTATGGAAGACCTAAAGAAGATTGATTATACAGATGAGAAGGCTGTCCGCGAGGTTTTCAACAGTATGGAACAGTATGCGACTACTGAGGATGATACACATTGCAGGTTATATAATCTTAAGGATAGTGATAAAAAGGTTCATGTGTATTCTGATAATTATGGCGATGGTGATGAAGGTTACAGAGTTAAGTTTGTGCAGATAATAGATATCTCTGAACTATATGAAGAACAGGATAGAGAGTATATATACAATTATAAAGATAAGTGATTTAAAAAATAAATTTAAATAGAGTGGGTGGTATATATGTTACATATAACAGATTACTTGTCTAAAACCTTTAAAAGTTTGAAGGAGTCTGGTTGGAACCTGAAAAAAGAAAAGACGAGAGTATATTTGTCGAGACAATAATACTTATTAAGAATAGAAAGATTTATGAAGAAAATTTTTAATAGATACATTTTGTATAACGTATGAGGATACTAAATGAAAAAAATATATAAACGAAACATTCGATGAGGAAAGAGCATTATATGGAAGTAAAGATGTCGTAGTCGAAAAATGTTCTTTTGATGGACCAGCGGATGGAGAAAGTGCACTTAAAGAAAGTTCGGATATCGAGGTTAAAGGTTCTTACTTTAACCTCCGATATCCTTTTTGGCATAACAAACATTTGCATATAGCAGATAGCGAAATGACTAATCTCTGTAGAGCGGCTATCTGGTATTCTGAGGATATTAGTATAGATAATACAAAGCTTCATGGAATAAAGGGACTTAGGGAATGCTCAGATGTTATGATCAAGAATAGCGATATAGTTTCACCCGAGTTTGGCTGGTCGGTTCATAATATAACTATGAAAGATACAACTGCAGATAGTGAATATTTTATGATGCGCTCGGATAATCTTAGATTTGAAAATGTAAGCATGAAGGGAAAGTACTCATTTCAGTATATCGAGGATTCAGAATTCATTAACTGCAACTTTGATACAAAAGATGCTTTTTGGCATGCCAAGAATGTAGTGGTAAAGGATAGCCTGGTAAAAGGTGAGTATCTGGCCTGGTACTGCGAAAATGTTACCTTTGAAAATTGTGTGATCATAGGAACGCAGCCGCTATGTTATTGTAAAAATCTTAAACTGATAAATTGCAAAATGCAGGAAACTGATTTATCCTTTGAAAAGTCGGATGTATATGCCATAATTGATGGAAGTATTATTAGCATCAAGAATCCATATTCAGGTTCGATTGTAGCTGACCATGTGGATGAAATTATTATTGATGATAATGAAGCCAGATGCGAGATTAAACTTAAGGATAATATAGGAAAACCATGAAAGAAATATCATTAGCAGAACTAAATAAATTACAAAAGGATACATATATCCTTGTAGATATAAGGGATGAGGGTCTTAGAACATATGGCATGATCCCTGGTGCTATATCAATTGATTTTGATAGGGAACCAGAAGAGATTCAGAGCGATATAGCAAAGCTTCCATATGACAAGAAACTCATCTTTTATTGTGATGTGGGCCGAAAGACCAGAGACTTGGATGAGGATTTGGTTTCGCAGGGAAGAGACTGCTACAGCCTGGAAGGCGGATATATAGGCTATGTCAGAGCATCTATGGCTAATGAGGAGGATGCGGAAGAAAAAAGGCAAAAAGCAGAACAGAGTATTAGAAAAAAATTTCATAAACAGCTCTTTACTCCTTTTGCGAAGGCATGTAAGACATATAAGCTTATCGAAGAGGGGGATCATATAGCTGTTTGTATATCCGGTGGTAAGGATTCTATGCTTATGGCTAAGCTTTTCCAGGAGATTCAAAAGCATAGACAATGTAATTTTGAACTTACCTTTTTAGTTATGGATCCTGGATATAATGAGGATAACAGAGCTCTTATAGAGAGTAATGCCAAAGCTCTGGGAATTCCAATTACCATATTTGAAAGTGATATTTTCGATACAGTAGATACTATAGAGAAGAGCCCTTGCTACTTATGCGCCAGAATGAGAAGGGGATACTTATATAGTAATGCCCAGAAGCTGGGATGTAATAAGATAGCTTTGGGTCATCATTATGATGATGTTATAGAAACAATTCTTATGGGTATGATACATGGAGCTCAGATCCAAACAATGATGCCTAAGCTGCATAGTACCAATTTCGAAGGAATGGAACTTATAAGACCGCTTTATCTGGTTAGGGAAAGTGATATCTGCGCATGGAGAGATTATAATGAACTGCATTTTCTTCAATGTGCTTGTCATTTTACGGATACATGTTCCACCTGCCGTGAGGATGGAACTACATCTTCAAAACGACTGGAAACAAAAAAACTTATAGCTTCACTTAAGAAAGATAATCCATATATAGAATCTAATATTTTTAGAAGCGTAGAGAATGTTAACCTGGATACTGTAATTGAATATAAGAAGGATGGAGTGCGCCATAATTTCCTGGATGAGTATTAGGATTGAGTAATAGAATGTAATCAGAATAAAAATGCAAGAGGTTTAGGAAAATGAGACAGAATGTTGTTATGATACTTGCTTCGGGGTCTCCACGTAGAAGAGACCTTTTAGAGCAGGCAGGGCTGGAGTTTGAAGTAATTGTAAGTGATGTAGAGGAGATAGTTACCAAAACAAATCCTGATGAGGTTGTTTTAGAACTCTCAGAACAGAAGTGTGCAGCTGTAGCAAATGGCTTTATGCAAAATGTTCCTAGCAATCTTGGAAATCTCATAGATCTGGAAACTGGTGGGATTCTTGTTATAGGAGCGGATACTGTAGTTTCTTTGGATAACAAGATTCTTGGAAAGCCAGAAGATGCAAAAGATGCATTAAAGATGCTGATGAATCTTTCAGGTAGAGTGCATGAGGTTTATACAGGTGTAACTTGTAAGGTGCTCAAGTACAATTCATTTACTGAGGGAATGCTTGAAACGGACAGCTTCTCATTCTTTGTTGAAACAAAGGTAAATATGTATCCTTTCGATGAGTATGAGGCTCTGGATTATATAGCTACAGGTGAACCGATGGATAAAGCTGGTGCCTATGGTATACAGGGGATCGGCGAGCGTCTTGTAGAATCTATAAATGGAGACTATAATAATGTTGTGGGACTTCCACTTAGTAGATTGATGAAAGAATTAGCAGAGAGAGAATATATAGTTTATGCTTAATAATTTTGATAACAGTCGTCGATTTTATGAAAAACAGGTTTCTGGTATGATCAGAAACCTGTTTTCTGTGTATGAAGATAGAATTGCAGTTGGACTTGCAGGAGAGGGGTCTGACTGTTTTGGTTATGATGATTTTATTTCCAGAGATCACGATTTTGGAACGGGAGTTTGTCTGTGGCTGACTGATGAGGATATGGAGCTGTTCGGTAAAGAACTGGATAATGCATACAATGAGCTTATAGACAGACAACCAGGAAATAATCTTACAAGAAGACTTAGGGAACGTCGCGGTGTTATGACAATAAAGCATTTTTATTCTCAGATACTTGGGGTTGAATGCGATATTAATAGCTGTGAGCTCTCTTTTGATGAGTGGCAGAAGCTGGATCATTCCTGTCTTGCTACAGCCGTGAATGGAGAAGTGTTTAGAGATGACCTGGGGCTGTTTTCGGCTTATAGGAAAATGCTTCTGGATTATTATCCTGAAGATGTCTGGAAGGTAAGGATAGTAAATGAAATGCATAAATTCTCAGCTGCGCTTCAGGTGAATTATGCCAGATGTATGTCGCGCGGAGATATTGTAGCTGCAAGACTTTGTCATATGCATGGTCTGGAAGCGGCAATGCAGTTATTCTTCCTAATGAAGCGAGTTTATCCTCCATACTATAAATGGACTTACCGAAGAATGACTGAGATTGATTCTAAGGGGATGATTTCCAAGTGGATAAAAGAACTTTCCGAAACTCTTGGTGATGTATCAGCCTGGGAAGGAAGAAGCTATAATCCTAATTATCTAAACCTAAATGATAAGGTGGTGCTTCTTTCTGAAAGAATAGCTGAGGAAATAGCGAAGATGTTGATGGGACACGGACTGATAGATAATGCTGATCCTTATCTCGAACGTCATATAGATGAAATTATTTCAAAAATCGATAATTGACGAAATCTTTACCGCTATGACCCCAGTCATAGCGGTTTTGTTTTGAAAAATCATTCACCCCTCATTAATATCAATAAGGTTGTTATAAAATGGGAAAAATGTTACAATTACTCTGTATATTCTTGTTGTCTCGGCGTAAGCCGTAGGAGAAGGGGTTTTTTAACAAGAAAAGGGGTATTATGGAAAAATATAATGAAAAATACATGTCGTTTATGAATCGACTCATCAGGCTCACTCATGTTGAACCTTTCGATCATGAACCATATAAGGAGTTGATTCACGAGATATGTGAAGAGTATCGATTGGCTAAAGGGGTATCAGAGTTTTATACTACTTTTATGAAAGAACAGAGAGGCGAAGGTGAGGTTTACTGTGATTTTGATAACGGTAAAGCCGAAAGGGTATTACTTCGACTTAGAATTATAACTTCTACCAAAGCTGTAGTTATTGGGACTCTTTATTGTGCTGCCGATGATGCCGAAAGATCCGCAGAAGAGATTGATGAACTGGATATGATGCTCCGTATCATTATCGGTTTTGTCAGTCGTAGGAGGCTTGTTCGTGTCATAGAAGAGTTTGGTTTCAAAGATATGGACGGCTTTAATAATTATCGTGCATTCGCTCGTTATTTAGATACGGAGAATTTTGAGAATAGACTTGGCGGAAAGATTGCATTTCATATAGACCTCCATAACTTTACCATGGTCAATCAGGAGATTGGACGTGAAAAAGGTGATCTGGTTATTCACAGGTATTATAAGAAGCTTCTGGAAGCAATAGGTGATAATGGAGTTGTTTCTCGTCTGGGTGGAGATAAGTTTATTGGCTTGTTTGACCGAACTATAAAGAGAAATGTTTACGATGTCTTTTCTGGTGTAGCAATCACATATGATGATGAGAATGACAAGAAGATAGATGTTACCTCTGCCGCTGGAGTTTATATGCTTCCTAATCCGTATGCCTACAGAGGACCTGGAGATATCATGGATAAGATCATGATAGCCAGTAATACTGCAAAGCGTCAGACTGAGGGCAGTATTGTAGTCTATGATGATAAGATGAAATCTGCAAGGAATCATATTAAGAAGATTCGGTCTGATTTTAGGACGGCTCTTGATAATGAAGAATTTGCAGTATATTACCAGCCAAAGGTTAATATAGAAAACCAGGAAATAATTGGAGCCGAAGCTCTATGCCGATGGGTCAAGGACAGGACTATAATTCCGCCTGATGATTTTATTCCAATCCTCGAAATGAATACAGATATTTGTGATCTGGATTTCTATATGTTGGAACATGTTTGTGCCGACATAAGAAGATGGCTGGATGAAGGAAAAGAAGTTGTTCGTGTTTCTGTCAATCTCTCCAGAAAGCATCTTGTAGATGTGGAATTGCTTGATCATATTATTTCTGTTGTCGATAAATATAAAGTTCCGCATGAATATATTGAAGTAGAGCTTACTGAAACCACTACAGATGTACTCTTCAGTGATCTGAAACGTGTTGTATGTGGACTTCAGGATCAGGGTATCTGGACAGCGGTAGATGATTTTGGTGTTGGTTTCTCATCACTGAATCTTATCCGCGACATTCCTTGGAATGTTCTTAAGATTGATAGAAGCTTTGTTCCTAAGGATGATGAGGCAGAGGATAGTGTTTCAAATAAGATGTTCAAGCATGTTATTGCTTTAGCATATGATCTTGGAATTAAATGTGTAATTGAAGGTGTTGAAACAGTTGATCAGCTTGAAGTTCTTAGAAGAAATAATTGTCTTGTAGCTCAGGGTTACTTCTTTGACAGACCTCTTCCTTTGGAAGAGTTTGAAAGCAGACTAGAACAAAAGTGTTATAATTTATCGATATAGGAATTAAAGATGAGAAGGATTCTTATTACAAATGATGACGGAATAAATGCTGATGGCCTTAGACGCCTGGTTGATGTAGCTGTTGATTTTGGTCAGGTCTGGGTTATAGCACCGGATGGGGAGAGGAGTACATCTTCTCACTGTATAACCTTGCATGGTTCTATTGATATTTATCCATATGATTATAAAAAAATGGGGGTCACTGCATTTACCTGCAGTGGCACCCCATGTGATTGTGTAAGAGTAGGTAGCCTTAGCGTAATGCCTTATAAACCAGATGTTGTTCTGTCGGGCATTAATTATGGCTATAATTCTGCAACTGATATACAATATTCGGGTACTTGTGGAGCGGCCTTTGAGGCAGCCTTTCAGGGATACCGTGCAATAGCGCTTTCTGAAGGTCAGAGTGATATGCACGTGGTTACAGATAAGTACCTCAGAGAAATACTTGTAGAGCTTATTGATAAACCACTTGGGTTTGGACAGATTTGGAATGTTAACTTCCCTAGTTGTTCTTTAGCTGAGTTTAATGGTATTCGTAGAGATGTTAAGGTTTCTCATAGTATGTTCTACAAGGATCGTTACAGATTGGTTGAAAAACTGCCAAATTATGGTGGCCGATATGTTATAGATGGTCAGTACCAGGAAAGAGGAGAGGAGGGAACCGACCTTAAGGCTTTGGTAGATAAATGCATCTCCATTGGAGTTGTAAATAATATTGGTGTATAGCCGAGGAATGGATGATAAAACAATGAGTAATGACAAGACTAAGAAAAAGGACAGTAGTTCGTCCTTTGACAGGTATAGAGTCAATCGCCCCATAGATATAGTGAATACATTATTCCTTATCTTTATGACTTCTATATTCTGCCTTTACATGCATAATAAGTATTTTGATATTACCGGAACCAGAGGCTCTGTATTTATCCATACAGGATTGGTTTACATAATTCTTGCAATAGTCTCATACTTTATTGAGATTGTAATGATCAGATATTATGAGCCTGGTTCAAAATTATTCTATAAGGATTCGAAGGTCTGGGCCATGCCAGAACTTTGGGTGCTTCTTTTTCTTGTAGCAAACTTTTTTGCCTGGATGATGTCTACAAATAAGGCGGGATCCTGGGATGGTTCAACTGGTAGAAAGTTCGGACTTGCCATGGTTCTGACCCTTACATTTGTATTTATTATTATGGCGAGAGAGGCAATCATTCATGAGTATGTACTTTGCTCGATGTTTGCTACATCTAATATCATTTTCATAATCGCATTTCTGCAGCATTTTGGAAATGATCCATTCAACCTTCGTGCACGTGTGGTTGCAAGACAGAAGGAAATGTTTATTTCCACATTTGGAAATATCAATACATATGGATCCTACCTTTGTGTAGTGATTCCAATTTTTGTTGCGCTGTTTGTTTTTAGCAGACAGCTGTGGGTAAGAATCCTTTCTGGAATTCTTATTGTTGAGGCAGCGATCGCTATTATCCCTGCCAAGAGTGATAACGTTTATCTTGGTTGTGGCGTGGCTTTTGTAGTTCTGTTTTATCTGGCTGTTTATTATAAGAGATTTACTGAATACATCTTCGCAGTAATGCTTCTTGGAATTGGACTTCTCATTATGGCTATTCTTAATTCGGCATGGAAGGGTAGTCAGAAGCATATAAATGGTATTGCTGAGATCGTAGAGAATCCAAAAGTAATGCTGCTTTTCGTTATACTTGTAGCTGGCATTCTCATAGCATCCATGATATTCAGAGGAATTAATTACGAGAAGTACAAGGCTGTTCAGAGTACTAAACTCCTTATCATTGTTACAGTACTTCTGGTGCTGGGTTCAGTGTCAGTAGTTATCTATGGTATTAAAAGCAAAATGTCATTGTTTGTATTCGATGATAAATGGGGTACCTTTAGAGGATATATCTGGAGAAGAAGCTGGAGTCTTTTCACAGATCACAGCACACCTCTTCAGAAACTATTTGGACATGGAAATGAGACCGTTGCCGAGCTTATGAGAAAGTATTATTACGAAGAAATGGTTTCCATTACACATAAGAAGTATGATAACTGCCACAATGAGCTTTTGCAGTATCTGGTTACAACTGGTATCTTTGGCGTTGTTTCATATGTGGGCTTTGCGGTAACTTCGTTTATATATCTTCTCAGAAGACTTAAGGGAGATGCGGTTGCTATAGCATGCCTTGCCAGTGGAATGGCATATTTCGCTCAGGCAATGGTTAATCTGAACCAGCCTATAACAACACCATTCTTCTTTATTACACTTGCTGCAGGCATAGGATATATAAGGTACCGTGATCAGGGTTATGGCAAGTTTAAAACGAAAGATGAGTAATGACATTTAGCCTTAAAAATGCTATAATATTCGTTACGTTTAGATATTAGAACAAGAGGAGACTTTAAAATGCAAATTTACGAGGAACTACTTGAGCGTGGACTTATTGCTCAGGTTACTGATGAAGAAGGAGTAAGAGATCTTATCAATAATGGTAAGGCTACTTTTTATATAGGATTTGACCCTACAGCAGATTCACTGCATGTAGGTCATTTTATGGCTCTTTGTCTTATGAAGAGACTTCAGATGGCAGGCAACAGACCTATTGCCCTTGTTGGTGGTGGTACTGGAATGATTGGTGATCCATCAGGAAGAACTGATCTTCGTAAGATGATGACTACAGAGATGATTGACCATAACTGTGAATGCTTCAAAAAACAGATGAGCAGATTCATCGAGTTTGGAGAAGGCAAGGCTATGATGGTCAATAATGCTGACTGGCTTAGAGACCTTAATTACATTGAGTTTATCCGTGATATTGGTTCAATGTTCAAGGTTAATAACATGCTTCGTGCTGAGTGCTACAAGCAGAGACTTGCCAGTGAAGAGGGACTTACATTCCTTGAATTTAACTACATGCTCATGCAGAGCTATGACTTCCTTAAGCTTTATGAGGAATATGGTTGTAACTTAGAGTTCGGTGGTGATGACCAGTGGTCTAATATGCTGGGTGGACGCGAGCTTATTCGTAGAAAACTTGGTAAGGAAGATGCTCAGGCAATGACCATCACACTTCTTCTTAATTCAGAAGGAAAGAAGATGGGTAAGACTGGAAAAGGTGCTGTATGGCTTGATCCAGAGAAGACATCTCCATATGAGTTCTATCAGTACTGGAGAAATGTGGATGATGCAGATGTTATCAATTGCATTAAGATGCTCACATTCCTCCCACTTGATGAGATTCACGCAATGGAGAGCTGGGAAGGTGCTGAGCTTAATAAGGCTAAGGAAATCCTGGCATACCAGCTTACAGAGCTTGTTCACGGTGAAGAAGAAGCTAAGAAGGCTGAGACAGCTGCAAAGTCAATCTTCGGTGGTGGCGGAACAGAGAATATGCCAGAGACAGCACTTGAAGATGGGGACTTCAAAGAGGATGGTACTATCGATCTTATAAGCATCTTAGTTAAGGCTGGACTTGTTCCATCACGTGGTGAAGGAAGAAGAGCGATTGAGCAGAATGGTGTTGCCGTAAATGGGGAAAAGGTAACAGATGTTCATGCAAGCTATGAAAAATCAGCTTTCGAAGAGGAGTTTGTAGTACGTAGAGGTAAGAAGAATTTCCGTAAAATAGTACTTTAAATAAATGGGGGTTTATTATGGGTATTAAAGATATTGGGAAGGATATCGAAAATTTAAATATTTTTAGCAAGAAAAAGAGCGAAGTTGAGTTTAGTGGCCTCTCAGATAAAAATGTAGAGGTTGAGAAAGAACTTAATTTATATACCAGAGAAGGACAGTTCTATGTTCTCCTGGCAGATGCTGATGGGGATGAAAGACTTGAGATTGAGAGAATGATCGATCAGACAGGTTGCTTCATCACATCTGTTTCCAGTGGAATAGAATGTCTTGATCAGGTTAATAATGATAAGTATGATCTCATTTTTTTGGCAAGAAATATGCCTAGAATGGATGGAATACAGACTCTTAATAATATCAAGAATAGTCCGCTCAGCAAGTGTAAAGATGCAAAGTTTTATATCATCCTTGATGAGAAGGTTGATGAGCCGGATATTTTCTTTGAAAATGCAGGTTTTGACGGAATAGTTCGTAAGCCAATAGACAGAACTATTCTTCAAAAGATCATTATCAGTCATGTTCCTTCAAAGATGCTTCCTGATGACGAGCAGCTTATTGAAGAAATTAAGGCTAATGCAGAAGATGCTGAAACGCTTAAGGGTTGCGGAGTTCGACTTATTGAGGCTCTTAAGAATTATGACGGAAACATGGAAGAGTATAAGGAAGATGCTTCCAGGTTCTGTGATGAATATGAAATAATCAGTTCTGATATGATAGATGCTCTTTATTCTGGTAAGAGCGATGAATACATTGATTATGCAAGAAATATGAGAGAGAAGGCTCGTAAGCTTGGTGCCATTTATCTTTCAGATTGCTTTGATGATCATGTAAATATGACAAAAGATGATAGTCTGGATGTTGCCGAAGGAAATTGGCATAATCTTGTGATGGTTTGGGAAAATGTAGTTTCTGGTATTTCGGGATGGCTTGGAAAAACAAGTATTCAGCTGGGATCTACAGAGGTTCTTACAACCAATACAAATGGCATTCGACTTCCGGATTCAGATATCAGAGTAAGGATAGAAGAGATTCTCGTTAATCTTGAGAATAATGAACAGGAAACAGCGCATAAGAATACTCAGAAACTCAGTATGTATGAACTGCCACCAGACATTAAACTCAAGATAGACAGAGTTATCAAATCATTTGATAATGACAAGATAAATACTGCAGTAAATATTCTTAGAAGTATTTAGAAGTTTTCTTTCTTTTCTTGTTCTTGTTTTTGTTGGAGGAAGGCATAGTTGATTTAAAATCTTTTTGCTCGGCGACCATATCGTCCGGCATTCTGTTTACAGCGTAGCTATAAATGTCGATATCGTAAATATTTGAGAGTATAGCCAGGATTTCGACTGTTGGCTGAGTTCGGCCACATTCTAATCCACTGTAGGTTTGCCTGCTGATATGAAGTACCCCGGCTACTTCCTGTTGGGTGAGATTGTATTCCAATCTGAGTTCTCTCATAATTTCACCCCAATAGATTTTAATTGTCATAATAGTTCTCCCTTCAAATTAAATAATAGGTTGAGAAAAATAATACACTTGCTTTGTATTTTTGGACGAAAATGTGCTCGAAATGCAAAAAAATGTGCTTAAGTGGGAGGTAACGGGTTTTGAGTAAGGCTGATGAAATATATATCAAAATGTGTGAAGACGTTTTGTCTAGTGGTATAAGCACTGAAGGAGAGAAGGTTCGCCCTAAATGGGAGGATGGCTCTTTTGCTTATACTGTCAAAAAGTTTGGCGTAGTTAATCGCTATGATCTTCAGGAGGAATTTCCTGCAATCACTCTCAGAAAAACATATATCAAGTCTGCTATAGACGAGATACTATGGATCTGGCAGAAAAAGTCCAACAACATTCATGAATTGAATAGTAGCATTTGGGATGAATGGGCTGATGAGAATGGCTCTATTGGTAAGGCCTATGGATATCAGCTTGGCGTTAAGCATAAATACAAAGAAGGCGAGTTCGACCAGGTGGACAGAGTTCTCTATGACCTGAAGGAGAATCCTTATAGCAGACGTATTATGACCAATATTTACGTTCATCAGGACCTTAATGAGATGAATCTTTATCCATGTGCGTACAGCATGACCTTTAATGTAACAGGAGATAAGCTAAATGCTATCTTAAACCAGCGTTCTCAGGATATTCTTGCGGCAGGAAACTGGAATGTTGTTCAGTATGCGGCGCTTCTTATGATGATTGCTCAGGTTACAGGCTTTAAGCCAGGTGAACTGGTACATGTTATAGCTGATGCTCACATTTATGATAAACATATCCCTATTGTTAAGGAGCTTATCAAGCGTGAAACATATCCTGCTCCAAAGGTTACAATGAATCCTGATGTTAAGGATTTCTACGACTTTACTGTAGATGACTTTAAGATTGAAGATTACAAGACTGGCGAGCAGATTAAGAATATTCCAATCGCTATTTAAGGAGAAAAATATGAAATTAATCGCAGCAGTGGATCAAAACTGGGCAATTGGATATAAAGACGGACTGCTTATACATATCCCAGATGATATGAAGAACTTCAGACGTCTTACTACAGGCCATACAGTCGTGCTTGGAAGAAAGACTCTGGCAGGATTCCCTAAGGGGCTTCCTCTTTCTGAAAGAAGAAACATTATTCTTTCTACAAAAGAGGATTTTACAGCAGGAGATGCTACCATAGTTCATTCTGAACAGGAGCTTTTTGATCTGCTGAAGGAAATTGATTCAGATGATATCTTTGTTATTGGGGGAGGCACTATTTACAAGATGCTTGAGCCGTATTGTGATACTGCTTACATAACTAAGATAGATTATGCATATCAGGCAGATACATTTTTTCCAAATCTTGATGAAAAAGATAACTGGGAAGTGGCAGAAACAAGCGAAGAACAGACTTGTTTTAGCATAGAGTATTATTTCACAACATACAAAAATAAAGCTCCTAAAAGTTTACCATAATTTGGAATTAAAACTTTAAATCAAGGGCTGAAGATGGTATAATGAAATGTGCGTATTTTGAACTTAGGAGGGTATTACATTGGCGGACAAAATTCTTGTTACAACAGGTTCAGGATTAGAGGGGTACAGTATAGTAGAATATCTTGGATTTGTTTCGAGCCAGGCAATTCTTGGCTCTAACTTTATTTCTGGAATTGCTGCAAACATGACAGATGTGGCACGTAAGGATACAGCAAAACTGGAACAGTGTCGTGAGGATGCTGGAAAACAGCTTATCAAAGCTGCAGAAAAGAAAGGTGCAAATGCAATCATAGGTGTTAACATGACCTATGCACCATTCGAGGCTGGTTCATTCGGAATAATCGTTACCGGAACAGCTGTAAAGGTTGCAAAGAATATCGCGATAAGCGATGCAGTTCATAAAGAAATATTCGTGACAAACTACTATAACAGACTGGTTCCTAGACCAGTTAAAATAGTTCTTGATGGTAACTCAAATGAAATCAATATGAAGGTTGTTTGCTATAACTACAATCATGAAGATATACAGGCAATCAGATGTGACGTTGAGTTTACTAATCTCTATGACGAGAGACTCGTTATCAAGAATATCGATTTTGTTTTCAGCGAAAATATAAATCTATCAGTAATTGAATCGGATTATGTTCAGAGTAAGGTTGCTCCAAACGATCTGTTACTTCTTAAGGATGCAAAGGTTATTCTTACCAAGTATGCAACTCCTCGTGGAGTATATGCATGTAATGATCAGCCTATCAATGTTACTCTTAGTACAAGAAGACTTGAAGCGCTTAAAGCTAAGCGTGGTATTGATGCAGTTGAGAAGTATAGAACAGATGGAATGATCTGGACATGTAACTGTGGTCATGTAAATGAAGAAGGCTCTGAGGAATGCGTTGTTTGTGGACGTAAGCAGAAAGATATCATGACAAAGGCCACATTTAACTACGAGCAAATGATCGACCGCATGAAAGAAAAGGAATATGTAGTCGAGATTAAAGATGTGCTTATGCAATATATCAAAGAGATTGATTCAGGTATGAGACTTGAACTTCTCGAAATCATGGAATCTGGTCTTCAGTATGAGAAGACAAGAGGAAACATGAAGGAGACTGTAATCGAAAAGGTTGAGAAAGTCTTCGAAGATGCGTCGATAGACGAATAAGATTTAGTTTTTTAGAGGTGAATTGTTTTGGGTAGCGGACTTAGTATGGCCAGCGTAAACAAAATAAAAGAGCTTGCAGCGTCACATGAGTATAGTCTGGCTGCTCCAATCCTGGACTCACAGGATTTAGAGAAGTCATACAATCCTCAGTTTCTGAGACTGTGCGGAGAGATTTACGAAAACGTGGGACGTCTCAGTGAAGCTAGGCATCTATATGTGAAGGCCCACACTCTGGCACCTGAAGCTACAAGAATTATATTCTCACTTATCGAATACTATCTGAAGGTTGGATACTTTGATCTGGCTGAAAGATATTTCGAGGAATATGTTCATTTCAGTAGCGGTGGTGGAAGAGAGCTTTCAAATGTTAGATACATTATGAAGAAAGCAAAGGCGCCAGATCTTATAGAGCTGTATGATATGTTATTCCCTTATTACAGAGATAACATGGATGAGAAGTGGAGCTTTGAACTGCTTCTTCTGACAAAGTTATTAGATAAGGGCGAAATCGATATCATTTCATCTGATTACAAAGCAACATTTAAAACAAGTCCTTATCTCCATCTGGTTGATAAGGTTGTTGAAGAAAAGAGTGTAGCTTGGGATAGCTTCTTTATCTACGCTGAGGAACCTCAGCAGGATAATAATCCTGAAGAAGAAGAGACCCGTGAAATGGAAAAAGTTCAGCTTGAGATTGACTATAAAAAGATTAATCCAAGTGAGGACGACGAGGCAGTCATTACAGGAATGATTTCCGAGAAGGAAAAGGAAGTCAAGAATGTAGATGATGTAGAAAAAGGCCTTAAGAGATTTATTAAGAAGAAATTCAAGAAGAAGACAGCAGAAGAGGCTGAGGAAACTGATGAGAATCAGAATGAGACAGCTGAAACTACTGAAGATAATGCTGAAGGTTCTACTGAAGAGGTTGCTGTTCCAACAGATGCAACTGAGGAGCCTGCCGCAGAAGTGCCTTCAGAAGCAAGTGTTGAAGAAGGTGCAGAGAATGTAGAGGCTTCCGTAGAAGAAGCTGAAACAGAAGTTCTTAGTGAAGCAGAAGTTGAAACGGAAGTTCCAGTTGAAGCTGAGGAAGAAGAATCCTATAAACCTGACTTTGTTACTTATGAGTTTGATGATGGATTTGCTCCTGAATCAGATACAATAGCAGGACTTAGTGATCTGGATGATGAGTTTGAAGATTCTGCTGATGAAGCGTTCAGCGCATTCAGAGATTTCACACTTTATCAGGAAGATAATAAAACTGCAATCTTCGAGCCAGCTGAGGATGAGATAGAAGAAACTTTCGAACCTGAGGTTGAAGAAGAAGTAGAGGAAACCTTCGAACCTGAGATTGAGGATGAAGAAGAGTTTGTTCCTGAAGTAGAGGAAGATATTCCAGAGCTTGAGGATGAAGATGAAGAAGAAATAGTAGAAGAAGAAACTTCTGCAATTATCCTTGAAAAACCTATACCTACTGAAGAGGAATTAAAAGGACCAGAACCAGTAATTGAGGAAACATTTGAACCTGAACCAGTGGTTGAGGAGACCTTCGAACCTGAAGTAGAAGAAGAGGTTGAAGAGGAGTTTGTTCCTGAAGTAGAGGAAGAAACATTTGTAGAACCTACTCCAGAACCAGTAGTTGAGCCAGAACCTGTTGTTGAAGAGGTTGAGGAAGAGTATGTTCCTGAGGTAGAGGACGAAATTCCAGAGCTTGAAGAAGAAGAGGAAGAAACATTTGTAGAACCTACTCCAGAGCCAGTAGTTGAGCCAGAACCAGTGGTTGAACTAGAACCTGTAGTAGAGGAAACATATGAACCAGAACCTGAGCCAGTGGTAGAGGAAGCATTCGAACCTGAACCTGTTGTTGAAGAGGTTGAGGAAGAGTATGTTCCTGAGGTAGAGGACGAAATTCCAGAGCTTGAGGAAGAAGAGGAAGAAACATTTGTAGAACCTACTCCAGAGCCAGTAGTTGAGCCAGAACCAATGGTTGAACCTGAGCCAGTAGTAGAGGAAACATTCGAACCAGAACCAGAACCTGTGGTTGAGCCAGAGCCAGTTGTAGCTTCAACTGCTAAGGATGATCTTCCAGAGTTCAAGCGTTCGTACATGATTGATGATGCTCCTTCAATCGATTTCTCCAAGTTTGGTTCAGATCTATTCCCTGGACTTAGCAAGGAAGAGGTTAAGGTAGAGAACAAGTTTAATGAGGTTATTAAGACCGAGGGTGAGAAGCTTGATGAAGGTCTTAAAGAAGAAGAAGCAAAACTTAAGGAAGCAGAAGCACTTCTTGCTTCCCTGGGTATAAAACTATAAGAGTTTAGCAAAAGACATAAGGAGGTAGTAGCACCGTGGCTGTTGATCAGAGAGAGGCGCTAATCGCTGCTGTTCGTGCACAGGTTGAGAAGGAACGTGCAGAAAAGCAGAAAAAGCTCGAAAGAGAACAAGAAGCTATGGCTTTTTCTAAGAAAAAGTCTGGCGACAAGAAAGATGAGGGTCAAAAGAAGTATAAGACTCTGTCCCCTGAAGAGCTTGCTCGTATTGAGGAGAAAAAGAGAAAAAAGAGAGCAGAGGAACTGGGTATTCCTTACGAACCAGAAGAGAAGGAGGAACCAAAAGCCGAAGAAACTGCTCCAGAGACAAAAGAAGCTAAAGCTGGAAAAGATGATGATCTTGACAAGACAGATGTACTTAAGGGTGGTCTTGGCGGAATCACAGGCGGAGATAAGAAAGAAGGCGGACTTGGAGACATCCCATCAGGCGGCGGACTTGGCAGCGCTGGACTGGGTGGTGGTCTTGGTGCGACTCTTGATAATGAAGGATCCGACAAAGTAACTGTTGTAGATGGTTCTGATGAGAGTAAGTATTCATTCTCTGCAGATGGAACTAAGACAGTTAGTGAAGATAGCGGATGGGTTCAGGATAAGAAGGATGAGAAGTCTGATGGCTTCAATACTCTTGATGTTGACCTTGACAGTATCATTCCTACAAATAGAACTACACCTACAGATGATGTAGATGCTATGTATGATATTGACGATGATGATTCTCCATTTGCTGCTCAGGCATCTGAGATGGATGGCTTCCAGGATATTGATGAAAAGAAGGAAGAGCCAAAAGAAGATCATACTATCGAAGAGAAGAATGCTAAACTTGAAGAAGAAATTAAAGAAGATAAGAAGCGTAAGAAGAAAGCTTCCAGCAGCATAGATGATCAGGAAAGAAGACTTGCTGCTGCAAGAGAAAAGGCTGCTGCTCGTAAGAGGGCTGAGTTCGAGAAGGAACGCGCAGCTGATGCCGAAGCTAAGGCTGAAGAAGAAGCTAAGGCAGCTAAGGCTGAAGAGGCTAAGGCAGAAGAAAAGCATGAGATGACTCCAGAAGAGGAAGCTGCTCATGCTGAAAGAAGAAAGAAAGCCGAAGAAGAATACAAGAAGAAGGCTGAAGAGAAAGCAGAGCGTGAGGCTGAAGAGGCTGCTAAGAAAGCAGAAGAACTTGCTGAGAAGCGTAAGAAGCTTGAAGAGCAGAGACAGAAGGCTGCTGAACTTGCTCGTAAGGAAGCTGCAAAGGCTCAGCGTCAGAAGTATAAAGAAGAGGCAGAAGCTGAGGTTGCTGAAGCTAAGGCTGCAGTAGAAGAAGCTGAGAAGGCTCTTAAGGAAGCAAAGGAAGCTGCAGATAAACCTGTTGAAGTTAAGGTTGTTAAGTCTGAGGCTGAAGAGGCAGCAGAAGCTAAGGTTGAAGCTGCTATAAAGGCTAAGGAAGAAGCTGAGGCTGCTGTTAAGGCTGCAGATGCTGATATTGATGCTGCAAAGGATAACGTTAAGGCTAAGGAAGCAGACGTTGAAAGTGTACAGGCTGAGATTGAAGCTGCAGAGAAGAAGGCAGAAGAAGATATTGAGGCTGCAAAGGCTGAAGCAAGAGGTGGCATTGCTGATATCAAGGCTAAGATTCTTGAAGAAGCAAGTGCTGCAGCAGAACTTCTTATTAGAAATAAAGCAGCAGAGGAAGCTAAGTCAAGAGAAGCTGATGCAGAAGCTCAGATTCTTGAGGATACTAAGAAATTTGATGACGAAGCAGCATCACTTAAGGCAAGCATTGAAGATGCAAATGCTGAATTAGATGCCGCTGAGACAAAGGTTGCTGAGAACGAATTCAATATTGAAGCTGCTAAGGCCGAGATTATATCTGCAGAAGACAAGGTTAAACTTGCTGAGGCAGAGCTTGAATCAGCAGAGACTGGTGTTCAGTCAGCTAAGGATAATGTTGAACTTGTTAAGGGTTCGGTTGAGACGGCAAGCGCTGATGTAGCAAGTGCTGAGGAAGAGGTAACAGCTGCAGAGGCTGAAGTTGCAACAGCTCAGGCTGCTGTAGAGGAAGCTGAAAAGGTTCTTGCAGACGCTAAGGCTAAGGAAGAAGAAGCAAGAGCTGTAGTTGAATCCGCAAAGGCAAAGGTTGCAGATGCTCAGGCTAAGGTTTCTGAAGCTGAGGCAAAGGTTGCAGAGGCTGAGGGTAAAGTATCTGAGGCAGAAGCAAAGGTTGAGACATGCAAGGGTGAAGTTGAAGCATACAAGGCTTCAGTTGAAGTTGCTGTTAATGCTAAGGCTGCTGCAGAAGATGAGCTTAAGAAATCTCAGGAAGCTGTTGAAGATAAGAAACAGGCTATTAAGAATATCGAGCAGGATATCGCTGCAATCGATGATAAGAAGACAAAGGCTGCTGATGAGAGAAGAAGTGCTCTTGAGGCTGCAAATAAGGAAGCTGAGGCTGGTATAGCTGCTGCTATAGCTGAAGCAATTGCTAAGGCAGAGGATGAGGCCGCTGAAAAGGCTGAGACTGAAGCTGATGAAAAGGCTGAGCAGAGTGTTAAGAGTATTGAAGATGCTCTTCAGAACACAAAGGCTGATATTAATGCCAGAGTTAATGCTGCTAAGGATGAAGTTGCTAAGGCAGAGCTTGGTGTTAAGGTAGCTGAAGATAATAAGAAGAAACTTGAAGATGAAGCTAATGCTAAGCAGGCTGATATTGAAGCTGCAAAGGCAGAGCTTGAAGCAGAGCAGAAGAAGTCTAAAGAGAAAGCTGAAGCTGAAGCTAAGGCTGGAAAACCTGATGTTGCTGCATTTGAGAAGGCACTTGAGGAAGCTAAGGAAGCTGTTAAGGCTGCTGAGAAGAAGGCTGCTGATGTTGACAGTATGGAGGTTGATCTTACTCAGATCGCTCCTGGTTCAAGACTTCCACTTGCTGCTACTTATCTTGAGAAGTATCTTGGTATCGAAGGATCAGCTGATGAGATTGTTGAAACATTCAATGATATCGCAGCAAATATGGAACAGACCATCAGATCAAGAAATATCGTTATTCTTGGACAGTATGGATTCGGTTCAGTATCAGTTGGTGAAGACTTCGCACGAAGCTTCTATGATATGGGTATCTGTAGTGCAAGAACAATAGCTAAGATTAAGGCTGCTGCTCTTAATAAGATGTCACTTGATAAGATTAAGCCTAATATGGAGAAACTTGCAGGTGGATGTCTCGTTATTGAGAATGCTGGTCTTGTTGCACCAGAGAGACTGGTTGAAATCGTTAAGCTTTCAGCTAAGGATGTAAACGACTTCGTTGTTATCCTTACAGGTGAAATCGATTCTATCTCAAGACTCTTTGGCGAAACAGCTGAAGTTGTTTCTGAGTTTGAGTACCTGATCGATATGACAAAGATCGAGAAGAGTGATATGGTCAAGGTTGCACTTGGTTATATCAAGCAGAGAGGTTACAAAGCTTCTGATGATCTTGAGTCCAAGATTGAAAATATCCTTATGGGTATGGAACAGGGTAACCTGGATAGAATGATTACAGCAATTGATGAAGCAATTGCTAAGAGTGATGCTAGAAATGACAGCAAGAAAATGATAATCCCTAAGGATTTTGATTAAGACTAAAGTGGTGCTAGTATGTATCGTATTGACGTTGGTTTAGACCTGGGAACATCTAAAGTATGTGTTTATATGAGAGATAAAGGTATTGTAATTAATCAGCCTTCAGTTCTCGCATATGAAAAGAAAGAAAAAAGAATCATCGCAGTTGGAAAAAAAGCAAAGCGTATGCTTGGTAAAACAGCAGATGATATAATTGTTGCCAGACCTATTAAAAATGGAGTTATCTCAGAATATGCTCTTGCAGAGCGAATGGTAAAGGCGTTTGTAAAGAATGCACTCCGTAAGAGAAGAATACTGGGAAGACCTAATATTTGTGTAGCTGTACCTCAGGGAATAACAGAGGTAGAGAGACGAGCAGTAGAAGATGCTATCGTTAAAACAGGTGCTAAAGAAGTTTTCCTCCTGGAATCACCTATAGCGGCAGCTCTTGGAACTGGTGTAGATATAATGGAAACTATGGGACATATGGTTGTAGATATTGGTGGTGGAACTACTGATATTGCAGTTATATCTGCTGGAGATATATCCTACGGTGTATCTCTTAAGGTTGGTGGAGATGATTTCACAGAAGCAATTGCCAGGTATGTTCGTCGTAAGTACAGTATAGAGCTGGGTGAACAGACTGCAGAAGATGCAAAGATAGAAATAGCCAGCGTAATAGAACGAAAGGTTGATTCTTCTTACGAGATAAAAGGTAAGAACATGGTTAATGGACTTCCAGTAAGGCTTGACCTTGGAGCCAATGAAACTGTGGAAGCTCTTGAAGAAATAACCAGTCAGATAATCGATGGCATTATACAGGTTATTGAGAAGGCTGAACCGGAGCTTGTAGCTGATGTGGCTAAAGAAGGAATACTTCTTTCCGGTGGTGGTAGTCTAATCTATGGTATGGATAGATTGATATCTGACAAAACTGGTATCAGAGCTGTAATAGCTGATGAACCTGAAAATGTAGTTGCAGCCGGAGCCGGAATGGCAGGTGAATACATCATGGTTCAGGATGAAGAGGATAGAAAATAATCCTCAAAAGTAATAATTAAACTGATTTATAAAAGGCATTTTATCCAAAAGATAAGGTGCCTTTTTCAGTTTACTGTATAAATCGCCAAAACACACTATATAGTGTGTTTATTTGATTGACATACACATTATATAGTGCTACATTTTTGAATGTTGATATTGGTTTATTATTGTTTCATCAATAATTTATATGAAAGAGGATGAAGACGTGCAAAAAGATATTATGCTTGATTATGAAGAGTGGGATGGATTTACAGGAAGACTATGGAAAGAGGAGTGTAACGTTAGAGAATTCATTACCTATAACTATACTCCATATACTGGAGATGAAAGCTTCCTGGAAGGTCCAACTGAGGCAACCAATAAGCTTTGGGAAAGACTTCAGGAGCTCCAGAAGGAAGAACGTGATAAGGGCGGAGTTCTGGATGAGGAAACAGATGTTGTTTCAACTCTTACTTCATATGGTCCTGGTTATATAGATGAATCCATGAAGAATCTTGAACAGATAGTTGGTCTTCAGACAGATAAACCACTTAAGAGAGCATTTATGCCATTTGGAGGAATCAAGATGGCAGAAGAGTCTCTTACAATGTATGGATATGAGCCCAATAAGGATCTTCATAAAGTATTTACTGAGTATCATAAGACTCATAATCAGGCTGTATTTGATGCATATACAGATGAAATGCGTGCCGCTAGAAGAAGTCATATTATAACAGGACTTCCTGATACTTACGGACGTGGACGTATTGTTGGTGATTATAGAAGAATTGCACTCTATGGTATTGATCAGCTTATAGAGTGGAAAACTGAAGATAAGAAGAATTGTGGTCATGGAGTTATGACTGATGATATTATCCGTCTACGTGAAGAGCTTGCTGAACAGATTAAGGCTCTTGAAGGTATGAAGAAGATGGCTGCGGCTTATGGCTGTGATATATCACGTCCTGCAAAGAATGCAAAGGAAGCTGTTCAGTGGCTTTACTTTGGATATCTGGCTGCAGTTAAAACTCAGAATGGTGCAGCTATGTCTGTTGGCCGTGTTTCTACATTCCTTGATATATATATAGAAAGAGATCTGAAGAAAGGTATCATTACTGAACAGCAGGCTCAGGAACTTATTGATCATCTTGTTCTTAAGCTT
>CACYKH010000021.1 GCA_902774915.1 uncultured Lachnospiraceae bacterium
ATGAAGATCATCTCACTTGCACCTGAGGTACTTTAAGGAGGTAGCATCGTGGCAACATCAAAGATTAAGAAGGGTGACCTTGTAAAAGTTATCGCCGGTAAGGATAAGGATAAAGAAGGCAAGGTTCTCAGCGTAGATGTTAAGAACGGTAAGGTTATCGTTGAGGGTATCAACATGATCTTCAAGCATGAGAAGCCAAGCTATACAAATCAGCAGGGCGGTATCGTTGAGAAGGAAGCACCAATCGATATATCAAACGTTATGTACCTTTACAAGGGTAAGCCAGTAAGAGTTGGCTTCCAGGGCGAAGGTAGTGATAAGAAGAGAGTAGCTAAAGTGGGCGGTAAGCTCGAGGCTATAGACTAATCTTGGAAGGAGGAAAATACATTGAGTAGATTAAGAGATACATACGAAAACGAAATCAAAAAAGCTATGACAGATAAATTCGGCTACAAGAATGTTATGGAAGTTCCAAGATTAGAGAAGATCGTCATCAACATGGGTGTTGGTGAGGCTAAGGAAAACAGTAAGATTCTTGAATCAGCAGTTAAGGATCTGACAACTATTTCAGGTCAGAAGCCAGTTATTACTAAGGCTAAGAAGTCAGTAGCTAACTTCAAGCTTCGTGAAGGCATGCCTATCGGATGTAAGGTTACACTTCGTGGCGAGAGAATGTATGAGTTTGCAGATAGACTTGTAAACCTTGCACTTCCACGAGTTCGTGACTTCCGTGGTGTAAGCGCTGAGTCATTCGACGGAAGAGGAAACTATGCACTTGGTATCAAGGAGCAGATCATCTTCCCTGAAATTGAGTATGATAAGGTTGACAAGGTTAGGGGAATGGACATCATTTTCGTAACTACAGCAAGAACAGATGAAGAGGCAAGAGAACTTCTCAGACTCTTCGGTATGCCATTCAAGAAGTAAGGAGGAAGAAACTATGGCTAAGACAGCTATGAAAGTAAAGCAGCAGAGAAAGCAGAAATTCTCTACAAGAGAATATTCACGTTGCAAGATCTGTGGTAGACCACATGCATACCTTAGAAAATATGGTATTTGCAGAGTATGTTTCAGAGAACTTGCTTACAATGGTGATATTCCTGGAGTAAAGAAATCTTCTTGGTAGGATTTTCTAGACAATAACTGTTGTTTTATTAAAAATATGGAGGTAATAAAAATGGCAACAAGCGATCCAATTGCAGATATGCTTACAAGAATCCGTAATGCAAATACTGCAAAGCATGATACAGTAGATATACCTGCATCTAAGATGAAGCAGGCGATTGCTAAGATCCTTCTCGATGAGGGATATGTTAGTGCCGTTGAAACTGTAAAAGAAGGAAACTTCGATGTTATAAGAATAACTCTTAAGTATGGTGCAGATAAGAATGAGAAGGTTATCAAGGGTCTCAAGAGAATCTCAAAGCCAGGACTTAGAGCTTATGTAGATGTTGAGAATCTTCCAAAGGTTCTTGGCGGAATGGGAACAGCAATCATCTCAACTAACAAAGGTGTGCTTACAGACAAAGAAGCTCGTAAGCAGAATGTTGGTGGGGAAGTCATCGCTTTTATTTGGTAGTTATCGATTTGCTTGCAAATCGATGACCGTAGGAAAAAACGAAGTTTTTTCCGTAGTTAGCCGCAGTGCCGTAAAGGCACTTGGGTGCCTTTACGGGCAGGCGGCGTAAACTGTGTTAGTTAAAACAAAAGGAGGAAAGGCGAAATGTCACGTATCGGTAAAATGCCTATCGCTGTACCTGCTGGTGTTACAGTAGATATAGCAGAAAATAATAAGGTGACTGTCAAGGGTCCTAAGGGTGAGCTTTCACGTGCACTTGCTCCAGAGATGGAAATCAAGATGGACGGTGATGTTATCACAGTTACAAGACCTAATGACTTAAAGAGAAACAGAGCTCTTCACGGGCTTACAAGAACTCTTCTTAACAACATGATCATTGGTGTTACAGAAGGATACACAAAGACACTTGAGGTTAACGGAGTTGGTTACAGAGCTGCAAAGCAGGGTAAGAAACTCGTACTTAACCTTGGATATTCACATCCAGTTGAGATGGAAGATCCAGAAGGTCTTGAGACAAAGGTAGAAGAGAACAAGATCATAGTATCTGGTATCGATAAGGAGAAGGTTGGACAGTATGCTGCAGAGATCCGTTCAACAAGAACTCCAGAGCCATATAAGGGCAAGGGTATCAAGTATGACTATGAGGTTATCAGACGTAAGGTCGGTAAGGCTGGTAAGAAGTAAGATAAGGAGAGAGTAAGATATGATTAATAAGGAATCAAGAAATGTTATTCGTCAGAAGAAGCATTTAAAGATACGCAATCGTTTCAGCGGAACAGCTGAGAGACCAAGGCTTGCTGTATACAGAAGTAATAATCATGTATACGCTCAAATTATCGACGATACAGTTGGTAAGACGATTGTTTCTGCTTCTACAAACGAGAAGAAGATCGCTTCCGAATTAGAGAAGACAAATAATGTTGAAGCTGCAGCTTATGTAGGTAAGGTAGTTGCTGAGAGAGCAATGGCAGCAAACATTAAAGAGGTAGTTTTTGACAGAGGTGGCTTTATCTATACAGGTAAGGTTAAGGCACTTGCTGAGGCAGCTAGAGAAGCTGGCCTGGTATTCTAATAAGGAGGAAGTGTAAATGAGACATACAAAGTTAGATGTAAGCCAGATGGAACTATTCGATAATGTAGTTGCTATCAAGCGTGTCACCAAGGTTGTTAAGGGTGGACGTAATATGAGATTCTCTGCACTTATCGTAGTTGGTGATCGTAACGGTCACGTAGGTGCTGGTATAGGTAAAGCAGCAGAAATTCCTGAAGCTATCAGAAAAGCTAAGGAAGATGCTATTAAGAAGATGGTTTCAGTACCAATCAATGAGAATGGAAGTATACCTTATGGATATACAGGTGAGTTCGGTAGCGCAAGAGTGCTTCTGAAGTCAGCTCCAGAAGGTACAGGTATCATCGCCGGTGGTCCTGCACGTAGCGTGCTTGATCTGGCAGGATACAAAAATATACGTACTAAGTCACTTGGTTCAAACAATAAGCAGAACGTAGTTCTTGCTACTATCGAGGGACTTAAGGCCATTCAGGATCCAGAAGATATCGCAAGACTTCGTGGTAAGTCAGTTGCTGAGATTCTTAACTAGGAGGTAGAGGAAAATGGCAGATACATTAAAGGTAACACTTGTAAAATCACCAATCGGATGCATTCCAAAGCACAGAAGAACAGTTGAGGCTCTTGGACTTAAGAAAGTTAACAAGACAGTTGAGCTTCCTAACAATGCTGCTACAAAGGGAATGATCAAGCAGGTTGAATATTTACTTAAGGTTGAAGAATAAGGAGGTCGAAGAGGATGGATTTATCAAATCTTGCACCAAATGATGGCGCAGTAACTCGTGATGACTTCAGACGTGGACGTGGTCACGGATCAGGAAACGGAAAGACAGCTGGTAAGGGACATAAAGGTCAGAAGGCACGTTCTGGAGCTCCAAGACCTGGCTTCGAGGGAGGTCAGATGCCACTCTTCAGACGTATACCTAAGAGAGGCTTTAAGTGCAGAAATTCTAAGAACATCATCAGCATCAATGTTTCAGATCTTAACAGATTTGAAGACGGTGCTACAGTAACAGTTGAATCTCTTAAGGAGATCGGACTTGTTAAGAATCCTAGAGATGGTGTTAAAGTTTTAGGAAATGGAGAGTTAACCAAGAAGCTCACAGTTTCAGTTGACGCAGCTAGCAAGAGTGCAGTTGAGAAGATTGAAGCAGCAGGCGGAAAAATAGAGGTGGTTTAAGATGTTTAAAACCATTAGAGACGCATTTAAGATCAAAGAGATAAGAAATGGTTTAATCTTTACATTTCTTATGCTTATAGTTGTAAGACTTGGTTCACTTGTGCCTACACCAGGCGTAGATGTTTCCAAGCTTGAAAACTTTTTCTCAAACAATTTAGGTGATGGTGCGAATTCACTTCTGAACTCATTCACTGGTGGATCGTTCCAGAAGATGTCAATCTTCGCACTGTCAGTTACACCATACATTACATCATCCATTATCATTCAGCTTCTCACAATTGCTATTCCAGCACTTGAAGAGATGCAGAAGGATGGTAATGACGGAAGAAAGAAGATCACAGCTATAACAAGAATCGTATCTGTAGCACTTGCTATTATTGAGGGTATTGGACTTGCAGTTGGTTTTGGTCGTTCAGGACTCCTGTTTGAGTACAACTTCCTGTCTGTTGCAGTTATCGTAATTACACTGACAGCTGGTAGTACATTTGTAATGTGGCTCGGTGAGAGAATCACTGAGAAGGGTATTGGTAACGGTGTTTCAATCATCCTGCTTATTAACATCGTATCCCGTATGCCTAATGACTTTGTTAACCTTTTCAACATGTTTGTAAAGGGCAAGTCAACTGTAAATATGATCTTCGCATCAATCATCATCATTGGTGTAGTAGTAATCACAACAGTCCTTACTATTATCCTTAATGATGCTATCAGAAAGATCCCAGTATCATATGCACAGAAGGTTCAGGGTAGAAAGCAGGTAGGTGGTAGTTCATCACACATTCCTTTAAAGGTAAATACAGGAAATGTTATGCCTATCATCTTCGCATCAACACTTATGTCGATGCCATCTATCGTTACTAACCTGTTTAATTTACAGATTAAAAATCAGGTAGTTGCTAAGATCTTTGAAGGTCTTAATACAAATTACTGGTTTAGACCTGGATATCCATGGGCATACATCGGACTTGTTCTGTACATTGTGCTCGTTGTATTCTTCGCTTATTTCTATACATCCATTTCATTCAATCCAATGGAGATTGCAAATAATCTGAAGAAGCAGGGTGGATTTGTTCCTGGTATCAGACCTGGTAAGTCAACACAGGACTATCTGAATAAGATACTGAACTATATAGTTATCATCGGTGCTATCGGACTTATCATCGTAGCAGTTATCCCAATCTTCTTTAACGGAAGATTCAGTGCAGATGTAAGCTTCGGTGGAACATCACTCATCATCGTTTGTGGTGTTATCATTGAGACAATCAAACAGATTGAATCTAAGATGATAGTACGTAACTATTCAGGATTCTTATCATAATAAATATGTCATTCTGAGCGGAGAATTAGTTCTTCGCTTAGGATGACTTTATGTAGTTTATTGGAAAGTGTATTTTTTTTAATAGAGAAGAGGAGTAGCATATGAAGATAATAATGCTTGGAGCTCCTGGTGCCGGAAAGGGTACTCAGGCTGATATGATCTGTAACAAGTATAATGTACCACACATTTCAACCGGAGATATTTTCCGTGCTAACATTAAGAACGGTACAGAGCTTGGCCAGAAGGCTAAGGGTTATATGGATGCAGGTGAGCTGGTTCCAGATTCACTTGTTGTTGATCTCGTAATAGATCGCATTCATCAGGATGACTGTGAAAACGGTTATGTACTTGATGGTTTCCCAAGAACTATCCCACAGGCAGAAGCGCTTGATAAGGCACTTGCTGAGAGTGGTGAAGCAGTTGATTATGCAATCAACGTAGATGTTCCAGATGAAAATATCGTAACTCGTATGTCAGGTAGACGTGCTTGTGTAAAATGTGGTGCTACATATCACATCAAGTATAATGCTCCTGCTACAGAGGGCATTTGCGATAACTGTGGAAGCGAGCTCATTCAGAGAGAAGATGATAAGCCAGAGACAGTTCTTAACAGACTTTCAGTTTATCATGAGCAGACACAGCCACTTATCGATTACTATGATGGTAAGGGTATCGTAAAGAATATTGATGGAACACAGGATCTAGAGGCAGTATTTGCTGATATCATAGCAATACTTGGTTAAAAAGGAGTGAACATATGTCCAAAGCTGACGAAATAGAGTGCGAAGGTGTAGTATTAGAGAAACTTCCTAATGCAATGTTCAAAGTTGAGCTTGAGAATGGTCATGAGATACTTGCTCATATCAGTGGAAAGCTCCGTATGAATTATATCAAGATTCTTCCAGGAGATAAGGTTACAGTTGTTCTGTCACCATATGATCTTTCAAAGGGTAGAATCACATGGAGAGCAAAATAGGTTTTTTACATTAGTAAAGAACTTGTTTAGAAAGTCCTTGCATTTAGCACCGAAAAATGTTAGAGTAGACATTTGCAGGACACTTTTGGAAAGGAGAGTATTTTAATGAAGGTACGCGCATCAGTAAAACCGATTTGCGACAAGTGCAAAATCATTAAAAGAAAAGGCAGAATCTTAGTAATCTGCGAAAATCCAAAGCACAAACAGCGTCAAGGATAATAATCAATATATTTCTTGTAAGGGAGATTAGAGGAAGGTGTTTAGCCCACTGGAGACTGTCTTCCGGTTTTGTGCGTTTGCTACCTGGTTAAGTGGATGATATGAGTATCTACATATTAGAAGCTTGATGTAAGGTAGGCTAATTTGTATCACAAAGGGTGATACGGACAGAACGCGGTCATCAGCGCGTTAATGTTGATGAAGAATTATGAATGCATTTTGCATTCATAGCGGCTGAAGAAACTAAAGTTAGATTAATTTGGAGGTAGAATTAATGGCTCGTATTTCAGGTGTAGATTTACCTAGAGACAAGCGTGTTGAAGTTGGTCTTACTTATATCTATGGTATTGGACTTCCAACATCAAAGAAGATCTTAGCTCAGACAGGTGTTAATGAGGACACAAGAGTAAAGGACCTTACAGATGACGAAGTAAGAAAGATCAGTGATTACATCAACAATGAGCTTATGGTCGAAGGTGATCTTAGACGTGAGACAGCGCTTAACATTAAGCGTCTGCAGGAGATAGGTTGCTATCGAGGCATTCGTCACAGAAAGGGTCTTCCAGTTCGTGGACAGAACACAAAGAACAATGCTCGTACACGTAAGGGACCTAAGAAGACAGTTGCAAACAAGAAGAAGTAAATATATTGATTTGGAGGATATAGGTTAATGGCTAGTAATAAAGTTACAAAGAAAGTAACTAAAAAGCGTAACAGACGTAACGTTGAGCACGGACAGGCTCACATTCAGGCGTCATTTAACAATACAATCGTAACATTAACAGATTCCGAAGGAAATGCACTCTCATGGGCAAGTGCTGGTGGACTTGGATTCAGAGGATCAAAGAAGTCAACACCTTATGCTGCTCAGATGGCTGCAGAGACAGCTGCAAAGGCTGCATCACCTTATGGACTTAAGAAGATTGATGTTATGGTAAAGGGACCTGGTTCAGGTCGTGAGGCTGCTATTCGTGCCCTCGCTGCTTGCGGACTTGAGGTTCTTACAATTAAGGATGTAACTCCAGTACCACACAATGGATGTCGTCCACCAAAGAGAAGAAGAGTTTAATTAAGGAGGTAAAGTTAGAATGGCAATTAATAGAACACCAGTTCTTAAGAGATGTAGATCACTTGACCTCGAGCCTCATTTTCTCGGAGTAAACAAGACATCTCATAGAAAGAATACTAGAGCAAATAGAAAAGTAAGTGAATACGGACTTCAGCTTCGTGAGAAGCAGAAGGCTAAGTTTATCTACGGAGTACAGGAGAAGCCTTTCAGAAACATGTTTGAGAAGGCTGAGAAGATGCCTGGACTTGTAGGTACAAATCTTATGCAGTTACTCGAGCTTAGACTTGACAATATCATCTTCCGTTTAGGTTATGCCAGAACAAGAAGAGAAGCTAGACAGGTTGTTTCACATAAGCATGTAACTGTAAATGGAAAGGTTGTAAACATTCCATCATATAAGGTTAGCGAAGGTGATGTAATTGCAATCAAGGAGAAGAGCAAGTCTCTTCAGAGATTCAAGGATATCACTGAGGCAAATAAGGGTATAGCAGTACCAGCTTGGCTTGAGGGAGATTTTGATAATCTTTCAGGTAAGGTAGCTCAGATACCACTTAGAGAGCAGATAGATGTTCCTGTAAATGAGACACTCATTGTCGAGCTGTATTCTAAGTAAGAACTCATTAGTTGCTTAGGGGTTTACCTTAAAGCAGCGAAGAATCTTATTATTACAGCACATAAGATATTTGGAGGTTATGAATGTTCGAATTCGAAAAGCCAAGAATAGTAATAGATGAAATGTCAGAAGACAACAAGTATGGAAGATTCGTCATTGAGCCACTTGAGAGAGGTTATGGTACAACTCTCGGTAACTCACTTCGTCGTGTAATGCTTTCATCACTTCCGGGAACAGCAGTTAGTTTCATTAAGATTAAGGGCGTTCTTCACGAGTTCAGTTCAATCGCAGGGGTAAAAGAAGATGTAACTGAGATCGTTATGAACATTAAAGAGCTTTGTATCAAGAACAACTCATCTAGCGATGAGCCAAAGATCGGATACATCGAGGCTTCAGGTGACAAGGTTGTTACAGCTGCAGATATTCATGTAGATGGAGATCTTGAAATCCTTAACCCAGATCTTGTTATTGCTAACCTTAATGGTCCTGATGCCAGACTTGAGATGGAACTTACCATCACAAATGGTCGTGGTTATGTAAGCGCTGACAAGAATAAAGAGCGTGAAACATCTATCGATGTTATCGCAGTAGATTCTATATATACACCTGTTGAGAGAGTAAACCTCACAGTTGAGAATACTCGTGTAGGTCAGATTACAGATTATGATAAGCTGACACTTGATGTATTCACAAACGGAACTCTTTCTCCTGATGATGCAGTTAGTTATGCAGCTAAGGTTCTTAGCGAGCATCTCAGCCTGTTCATTAACCTTTCAGATAATGTTAAGGATAAGACAATCATCACAGAGAAACAGACAGAGGTTCCTGAGTCAACAGCTAAGGATATGAGCATTGATGAGCTTGAGCTCAGCGTTCGTTCATATAACTGCCTGAAGAGAGCAAACATTAACACAGTTAAGGAGCTTTGCAACAAGACTCCAGAAGAGATGATGAAGGTTCGTAATCTTGGACGTAAGTCACTCGAGGAAGTACTTGCTAAGCTTAAGGAGTTAGGACTTTCTCTCAACGAAGGCGAATAATAAGACATTTCGGCAAGATTGCTACGCAATCTTGGTCAGTCCACTCACGCTGAAGGACGAAGTAAGCACAGTGAAGACCCTGGGAGACCAGAGGTAAGGAGGATAAAAAATATGGCAATGTATAGAAAGCTTGGTAAGAAGGCTGATCAGAGAAAGGCACTTCTTCGTAATCAGGTAACACAGCTTATCTATCATGGTAAGATTAAGACTACAGAGGCAAGAGCTAAGGAAGTTCGCAAGATAGCTGAGCACCTTATCACACTTGCTATCAAAGAAAAGGATAACTTTGAAGAAGTTACTGTTACTGCTAAAGAGGCACGTAAGGACAAGGACGGAAAGAGAGTTAAGGAAGTTGTAGACGGTAAGAAAGTTACAGTTTATGACGAGGTAGAGAAGACAGTTAAGAAGGATAAGCCTTCAAGACTTCATGCTCGTAGAGAGATGCTTAAGGTTCTCTATCCTGTATCAGAGATTCCTGAAAGTGCTGAAGGTAAGAAGAAAGCAACTCGCAAGGTTGACCTTACTGAGAAACTCTTCGATGAGTATGCAACAAAGTATGCAGATCGCAAGGGTGGATATACAAGAATAGTTAAGATTGCTGAGCGTAAAGGTGACGGAGCGCTTGAAGTATTTCTTGAACTTGTTTAAAAAAATCAAGGCATCTGCAGATTGCAGATGCCTTTTTTAAACTAATTGTTTGTGGTTATTATTTGAGGTAGTAATGATTTCATATATTAAGCTTAATCAACTTAATATGACTAATATCCCTGGTAGTAGTGTAACCCTCTCTGTAGATAAGGGAGAGATTATTGGTATTACAGGAACTAACGGAAGTGGTAAGTCTACTCTTGCAAGGTACCTGGCTGGTATTGACAGACCAGATGTTATCGGCAAGATACTTATAAATGGACTGGACCCATTTTCTGAACTGGACCTTGCAAAGATTCGTAGGATGGTTGGAATAGTTTTTCAGGATCCACGTGAGGGAAAGGTTTTCGAGACGGTTGGCAGGGACATGGCATTTGGCGCGGAGAACCTTGGTGTTTCAAAAGAAAGAATACAGAAAAGGTTTTCTTACTATATCAAGAATTATAACCTGAGACAAAAACAGTCTAAGACTTATGATAGCATCAGCGGTTCTGAAGAGCAGAGAGTAGCTCTTGCAGGAATGATGATCATGCGTAACGATATCATTATCCTGGACGAGGCATTTAGCATGCAGAACACTGAGGATACTAAGAGATATGTAAAGATGATAATTTCCAGTGCCAGAAGAAGAGGACAGACAGTCATAATCTTCTCAAAGCAGCGTGAGGTACTGGAGATGGTTGATAGAGCCTTTGAAATGGTAAATGGAAGCCTCTATGAGATTGACGTAGATGGCATGCCAAGGGAAAGAGTTTGGATTGATAGCAGCGCTGCAAAGAATAAAGCAAAGGGCGAAACCTTTGTTGATATGAATAGGAAAATAAGCGTATCCAGATATATTTATGGAGGAGACTCCAAGAGTGAAAACGGAATTAGTTTACATAATATTTCTTTTGGGTACGATAGTAGTTTAATTATAGATAATGTAAATGTTCGGTACGAGGCAGGTTCTGCCTATAGAATCCTGGGACCTCATGGTTCAGGTAAGACAACCTACCTGCAGCTGATAGCCGGACTTCTGAAGCCTTACGAGGGTGAGATTTTTATAGGTGATAATAAAAAGATAGGATATGTATTCCAATATTCGGAGGATGGATTCGTTGAGAATACTGTTCTGGATGATGTAATGTTTGGTCCTATGAGTGAGGGATACTCGAAAAGAGAAGCGAGGGAGATGGCATCTTCCATCCTGAATTTTGTAGGAGTAAAGGAAACGCTTTGGGGCAGGTCGCCTCTGGCACTTTCGTTTGGAGAAAAGAGACTTGTTTCAATAGCAGGAGCACTGGCACTGAATCCAGACTTCCTGCTGATCGACGAGCCATATGTCGGCTTGGATTATAACAGCAAAAAGCATATGGAGAATATTATAGAAGGGCTTTGTAGAGAAGGAAAATGCATAATAACAGTAGAAGGATAGGTGCTCTTAGAACCTATGATCCTAGAACAAAACTTCATATACTGCTTATGTACCTGATCATGTGTCTGGTATCCTGGAAGATTTTTCCGGTGCTGGTCTGTGCTTTGATGGGCGGAATACTGATTTACATTACGAGGGAGAACTTGCAAAAGGTGACTAGTAATGCTATCGGTCTGCTCATGCTGGAGCTTGTGATTGGAATAATAGTTATTATTGCAGCGCCTATTAGGATTGGACTTTATTTTACGCTGAAGCTTTATCTGTATACAATTGTTTCGCTGCTCATCGTTAGCGGTATGAAGCAGGCAGAACTGCTGGACGGACTGGCAGAAGGCTTTGGACTCAGGGCAAAGACAGCCAGAATGCTGATGCTTATTCTGGACTATCTTCCAAAGCTCTATAGAGAGAAGAAGCGAGGACGCCTGGCTCAGAGAGCGAGAGGTGTTGATCCTGAAAGTGGAAACATACTTGATCAGTTCAGAAAAGAACTTCTTCTGACAATTCCAAATCTGAAGTATGCCTTTGCACGCTCCAAGAGTCAGTACGAAGCGATGAATAAAAAACAATACGTTTCCGTTATAAAGAGAAACAGTGTTGTCGAAATGAAACTTACCTGGGTGGACAAAGTTGCCGCCTGTGGCTTCATGTTCCTAATGCTAAGCAGTATAGTATTAATGTTACTTATTTGAGGATAGTTATGAAGAGGATTTTGCTCAGAGTAGCGTATGACGGAACTGAATATAGTGGATGGCAGGTTCAGCCGAATGCGGTAACCATTGAGGGAGAGTTGAATAAGGCCCTCAAGGATCTGCTGGGTGAAGAGATTCAGGTAATCGGTGCAAGTCGCACGGATGCTGGAGTGCACTCGCTGGGAAATGTCTGCGTTTTTGATACACAGAGTCCTATACCTGCTGAGAAGATGAGCTATGCTCTGAATACGCGTCTTCCAGAGGACATCAGGGTTATTGAGTCCAAAGAGGTTGAGGTGGATTTTCATCCAAGGCATTGTGATTCTGTTAAGACTTATGAGTACAGGATTTGGAATGATAAGTTCCCAAGCCCAACACTCAGACTTTATAGTCATTTTTCTTACAGAGATATAGATGCAGATAAGATGAGAGAGGCTGCTGCGAAGCTGGTTGGAGAACATGACTTCGGAGCATTTTGCGGAGCTGGTTCTCAGGTAGAGACTACGGTCAGAACCATTTATAGCATTGAAATATTAGAGGACAGGCTTGAAGCGGCAGTTAGTAACCAGGTTGACATAACGTCAGATAACGCAGGTAAGTTTGGAAGAATGATCAGAATCCGAGTAACAGGCTCGGGATTCTTATATAACATGGTGCGCATAATAGCAGGAACACTTCTCGATATTGGTACGGGCCTAATGGAAGTAAGCGATATTGATAAGTGTCTGGAAACCTGCGATAGAAGTGATGCAGGACCTACTGCACCAGCCTGCGGACTTACTATGATAGGCATACAATTCAAATAATCCTATTAATCATCTGTAAATAATATCAAAATACCTATAAATGCCCTAAAATAGTGATATTTTGGTTGACATGAGTATATATTTAGAGTAGAATAAGTTTCTGTGACTGCCTAAGTCACTTATTTTATCGTGCATAGCGGTTTTTAGCCGTTATAGTATATATGGCGCCGAAATCGGTGAGACGCATCTGCGGCCCGGACATCCGCGAAGCTTCACACTAGAGTAGGCTACTCTGGCATACATTTTGCCAGACGAGTTTGGTGGTCGTGAGACTGCCTGAAGAAGGAGGATAAAAAGATGAAGAGCTTTATGGCAAGCCCATCTACCATTGAAAGAAAATGGTACGTAGTTGATGCTGAAGGACAGACACTTGGACGTCTTGCATCAGAAGTAGCTAAGGTGTTAAGAGGAAAGAATAAGCCTATCTACACACCACACATTGACACAGGTGATTATGTAATCATCGTTAATGCAGAGAAGATTAAGGTAACTGGTAATAAGCTGAATGATAAGGTTTACTATCATCACTCAGATTATATCGGTGGTATGAAGTCAGCAACTCTTAAAGAGAAGCTGGAGAAGAAGCCTACATTTGTTATCGAGCATGCAGTTAAGGGTATGCTTCCTAAGGGACCTCTTGGAAGACAGATGTACAAGAAACTTTTTGTATATGCAGGACCAGATCACAAGCACCAGGCACAGAAGCCTGAGACACTTGAGATCAAGTACTAAGAAGGAGGAAACTTAAATGGCTAAATCTACAAGATATTACGGAACAGGTAGAAGAAAGAGCTCAGTAGCTCGTGTTTATGTTACACCTGGTAGTGGTAAAGTTACAATTAACAAGAAAGACATCGAAGAGTACTTTGGTCTTGAGACACTTAAGGTTATCGTTAGACAGCCTTTCGCTGTAACAGGTACAGAAGGAAAGTTTGATGTATTAGTAAACGTATACGGTGGTGGTTTCACAGGTCAGGCTGGAGCTATCAGACATGGTATCTCAAGAGCACTCGCAAGTGCTGGAGATGATTACAGACCAATCCTTAAGAAGGCAGGATATCTTACAAGAGATCCTCGTATGAAGGAGAGAAAGAAGTACGGTCTCAAGGGAGCACGTCGCGCACCACAGTTTTCAAAGAGATAATCACCCTCTATTATTTAGGAGAGAGTATTATGGAAGATCAGAAGATTATTGGTCGTATTATAGGTGGAGCTATAGGAATAATGATGAGCTTTTTCCTTTCACTTTATGGAACTATCTCATCAGGACATTTCACTATTGTGGGATTTCTTGTTTCGTTCCTCTTTAGTTCAGTAGTTAGTATAATTATCGGTATTTTTGTACCAATGAAAAAAATAAATGATACGGCGGTAACAAAAGCTAATCTTACACCTGGTTCAATTGGTGCCAGATGTTTAGAATCTTTTATTGGAGATTGCATTTTCACTCCAATTATGACGACACTTATGGTGTTTATGGCATATAAAAGAGCTGCTAAGTTTAGCCCAGAGCCAATGCATTTCGCTCCACTTTTGGTAAGACAGTTAATAGCATGCTTCATTATAGGTTTTGTGCTATTGTTAATCTTTTCGCCACTTATCCAAAAGGTGGTTATAAAGACTTACATGGAAAGCAAAGAAGGAATTGACGAAAAGTAACAAATACTTCTTTACTTTAACGCGATAAAGTGATAAGATATCTAGGACGCATGAAAATGCGTCCTAGTTTTTGTTCTGAGAAGTACAAAAGTAAATAAGCTGATAGATATTTAGGAGTAACAAATTATGGAAATGACAATGGAGTTCCTTCGCAAGCTCCCTACCCCGCTTGAGATAAAGGAACAGTACCCAATAGGCGATGACTTAAAGAAAATCAAGGAAACAAGAGACCAGGAAATAATGGATATCTTCACTGGAAAGAGTGATAAATTCCTGATGATAATTGGTCCTTGTTCAGCAGATAATGAAGAGGCAGTTGTGGATTACATGCACAGACTTGCCAAGGTTCAGGAAAAGATAAAGGATAAGATTTTTATCATTCCTAGAGTTTATACCAACAAGCCTCGTACAACAGGAACTGGCTACAAGGGAATGCTTCATCAGCCAGACCCAGAAGGACATGAAGATATGCTGGAAGGTATTGTGGCTATCCGTCATATGCACACAAGAGTAGTAGCAGAGACTGGATTTACCTGTGCAGAGGAAATGCTTTATCCTCAGAATCACAGATACCTCTCAGACCTTCTTTCATATATAGCAGTTGGTGCCAGATCAGTAGAGGATCAGGAGCACAGAATAGTTAGTTCAGGTGTTGGTATCCCAGCTGGTATGAAGAATCCTCCAAGTGGAGATATCTCTGTTATGATGAATGCCATCACAGCGGCTCAGTCATCTCAGGATTTCATCTATCGTGGATGGGAGGTCAGAACAAAGGGTAATCCATTTGCACATGCAATCATGAGAGGTTACATTGATAATCTTGGACACAGCAAGCCAAATTATCACTTCGAAGATCTGATCAATGTTTATGATGAGTACCAGAAGAGAGAGCTTGCAAATCCAGCAGTTATTGTTGATACAAATCATGCTAACTCCAATAAGCAGTTTTTACAGCAGATCAGAATTGCTAAGGACATAATGCACAGCCGTTCAGTTTCAAGTGAGATCAGAGGTCTTGTTAAGGGACTTATGGTTGAGAGTTATATTGAAGATGGCTGCCAGAAGATTGGAGAGGGCATTTACGGAAAGTCCATTACTGACCCTTGTCTTGGATGGGAAAAGACAGAACAGCTGTTATTAGAATTAGCAGACCTTGTTTAAAAAGATAGTTTAAGCTCAACTTGAATTCCCTCGTCTACAAGGCTGGCAAAGCTTTCTCCATCGGATGGATTTCCAACGGCTGTTCCATAGTGAGTCGGTATGGCAACCTGAGGCTTCATTGCGTTGATAAGCTTTGCCCCTTCTTTGTAATTCATTGTGTAAAATCCGCCGATAGGTATCATAGCTATGTCGCATTTTACTGCTTTTGCCTCGTCTATATCATCAATATCGCCAGCTATATAAATGCGTGTTCCAGATACATCGATGACATATCCGCACCAGCCGGACTTCTTAGGATGGAAAGGCTTCAGCTTGTTGTACATGGCAACTGTTTCAAAGCTGAGGCCATTTACTTCATAAGACTTGCCTGGTTCAACGGGATGGTTTATTCCCACGGCCGTATTTTTTCTAACCCTCTTATCCATAGCTATAGGAACAATAAATGCAGTCTCGCGCTGCATTATTTTATTTATGCTTTCAAGTGAGAAGTGGTCATAATGATCATGTGTTATGAAAATGAAATCTGCATCATGAGTCTCTTCATCTATTAGATATGGATCAACATAGATGATTGTTCCATTCGCGTCGATCCTTATACTGTTCTGTGCGTTTACTGATATAAAAGATAAGTCCATAGTGTAACCCCCTAAAATTAATGAACATACATATTGAACAAATGGTTTGCTGTTTTTAGTATTATCTTTTTTATATTTCACTGTCAAGAGAAAAAAGTTGCACACAAAAATCTGCACTAGTATACTTAAAAAGAAATTATCATTTGTACAGAAGGGGTGTGTGCTTATGAGAGAAATAGTACTTGGGAAAACAGGAATCAGGGTTCCGCAGAATGCATTCGGCGCTCTTCCTATTCAAAGGGTTGATATGAATATGGCTGTTAAGCTTCTTCGCGGAGCTTATGAGGGCGGAATGAGGTTCTTTGATACAGCCCGCGCTTATTCCGATAGTGAAGAGAAGATGGGACAGGCTTTCGGAACTATCGAAGGAATGCGTGAGAAGATATTTATTTCTTCTAAAACTCAGGCGAAAACTCCTGATAAGTTTTGGGAAGATCTGGAGACGACACTTACAAATCTGAAAACAGATTATCTTGATATATATCAGTTCCACTGCGTTCAGCAGTGTTATAGACCAGGCGATGGTACAGGAATGTACGAGGCTATGGTTGAGGCAAAGGAGCAGGGGAAGATTAGACATATAGGAATTACTGCTCACCTTATCGGAGTTGCTGAGGAGATTGTGGAAAGTGGTCTGTATGAAACACTTCAGTTTCCGTTCTGCTATCTTGCGACTGAGAGAGACATTGCTCTCGTTAAGGCAACTGAGGCGGCTGGAATGGGATTCCTTGCTATGAAGGGATTGTCAGGCGGACTGCTTACAGACAGCACAGCTTGTATGGCATTTATGAGTCAATATAATGTGCTTCCTCTTTGGGGCATTCAGAGAGAAGAGGAGCTTGCCCAGTGGCTCAGCTTCTTTGAGAATGATGTAGAAATGACAGACGAGATAGCATCTTTTATTGAGGAAGATAGAAAGAACCTGATGGGTGACTTCTGCCGTGGCTGTGGTTACTGTATGCCATGTACAGTAGGAATTCAGATTAATAACTGTGCGAGAATGTCACAGCTTATCAGACGTTCTCCTTCACAGAATTTTCTGTCAGAAGAGTGGCAGGGACTTATGATGAAGATAGAGGAGTGTGTGGACTGTGGACTTTGTAAGACTAAGTGTCCATACGAACTGGATACACCAAATCTGCTTAGAAAGAACCTGGCAGATTATAAGGATATACTTGCAGGCAAGGTGCAGATCTAAACCATTGTAAAATATTTAGATTATAAATAGATGATAAACTGATCAGATGGTAAACGACGACTATGAGTAAGGTGAAGATCACAAAACTTAATACTCCATATGTGAGCGTGGACGGTTCTTATGGCGGCAATCAGGGATGGTTCAAAGAAACGGACCTGAAGCGTAAGAAGACATTGGAAGAATACGGATGTGGACTTATTGGTGCTTCGGATTTGATTTCCCATATACTTGGTAACAATTCATTTACGAGAGAAGAGTATCATAAGACAATCCTTAATTTTGAGAAGAAATACTTTCATATTCTTCCGAAGCTGGGTATATCCGGTATTCTTATCGCCTGGGGACTTAATCTATACTTTCTTCTTAATAGAAAGAAGCTGCGTGAGGAGACGGGCGCTAAATACCGTGCAAGGTGGTTTGTTCGTCCATCAAAAATTCTGGACCGGATTAAAGAGATGTTGGATAATGACCTGCCTATAATATTTGCAATTGGTCCGGGCTTCTTTAGAAAGAACAAAGTAAATCTTTATCACAAAGAAGAGCGGGATGGAAAAGTGATCTTCAAACCAGTCACAAAGACAAAAGACCACTACGTAACAATCACAGGAGTAGAAGAATACCCAGACAATGATAAGACCATGCTGGAAATTTCGTCATGGGGTAGAAAATATTATGTAAACTACGCCGAATACAAAAACTACGTCAATAAAAACGACAATTATTATTTTAGTAATATTTTATACATTAAGAAAATAAGTCAATAGGGACAGATCTTGGAGTCAGTGGGACCGGGTCTGATTGACTTATTGGAGGGAAAATGGTAAGACGGCACATGTATATTTCGGGAGATGTGCAGGGGGTTGGTTTTAGATACAGGGCCAATCATGCAGCGCAGCATCTCGGATTAACAGGATATGTTAGAAATATGTATGATGGAAGAGTGGAGCTTGAGGTGCAGGGCGACCGGGAGCTTATTTCAAGGTTTCTTGGTGAAATAGATGCGGGAAGCTTTATTCATATGGATGATATTGAGTCTAAGGATATACCGCTGGTAGAGGATGAAAGATCATTCAGGGTTTTACGGTAGAAAAAGACCTCCAATTGTTAGAACATTACTCTAACAATTGAAGGTCATTTTTGTGACTCGCTTTTGTTTTTAAAGCATATGCGCTCTGATCTCTTCTCCACTAAGAGGACAGAGGAGTGCAGGTGCAACATCGAATACTGTCTTCGCACCGGATTCACCATTCTGGTTCATTTTGTAAGCAGCTCTAGCATAAGCTACAAGTACAGAACCTGTGAACTCAGGATTTGAATCAAGCTTCAGGCTGTATTCAATAACATGTGTATTAACAGCGGATGTGCTTCCATCTGCATTTGTTTGACCACCAGTTGTTCCGGAGTAAATTACAGAACCACCATGTGGAAGACCACTATGATCTCTCTTCATTTCTTCAGCAGTAATGAAGTTTACTGTTGTATCATAATCTGCGAAGTAGTTAGGCATTGTAACTATTTCATTTTCAATGCGTGCCTTGTCAGCACCTTCCTCAGCAACTACATAGCAAACACGTGTATGCTTCTGACGAGTAGTGAGTTCTGGATTCTCGCCTGCGCGAACCTTGTCCAGTGCCTCAGGAACAGGAACTGTGTATTGACGAGCATCTACAACGCCTTCAATACGTCTAATAGCATCTGAGTGTCCCTGGCTAACACCACGTCCCCAGAAAGTATAGTCCTTTCCACCTGGAAGAACTGAATGTGCATAGAGACGATTCAGTGAGAACATTCCTGGGTCCCATCCGCAGGAGATGATGCCAATCTTGCCAGCAGCTTTTGCGGCTACATCTACATTTGCAAAATGCACAGGGATGTTAGCATGTGTATCGAAAGAATCGATTACATTGAAATCAGTAGCGTACTTAGGTGTCATCTCTGGAAGATCTGTAGCAGAACCGCCGCAGATGACAAGTACGTCGATATCATTTTTCATATCAGCAAGGCTGTCAACATGATAAACTGCTGCGCCACTATCAACTTTGACTGTGCTTGGATCACGTCTGGAGAAAACTCCTACTAATTCCATGTCAGGAGCAACCTGAACTGCTTTTTCAACTCCACGGCCGAGATTACCATAGCCGAGGATACCAATTTTAATACTCATAGAAAAACCTCCAATTTTTTAACTATTTCTAGCGTTTTAGCGCTTTATGAACAGTATTTAGTATATTACAAGTGGAAGAGCAATACAATAATTATCTATATATAGTGGAAAAATGTTATCTGAGTCATCCTATCTTGTGTTTTTATGCAAATTGCAAAAAGTTCACACAGAATTCACAAAAAGAAACAAAGATTATTGTGCAATTTGCACAAACGAGATGGGCAAATTGCTGAAAATGTCTTTTTTGGGGTATTTTGGTTGCTTTATGTAAATCAGTTTGGTACTCTAATTCTAATTATAAGTGTCATTGGGCGTATTATGCGCTTCTGTTGTATTGCGTCTTCTTACGCCGACACAAGAATTTATACGTACACAAAAATAATACGAGAGAGTAATAATCCAATCAAGATGAGGGGAGAGAAATCTATGAGGATTAAAAAGAACGTAAAAAGAATATTGTCATTCGGAATGGCCACTGTCATGGCAGTGTCTCTTCTTGTGACGGGAGGAGGAAGCCTAGGACAGGTTGAGGCGGCAGCACCACCTGCACAAGATGCGGCTAATGCTATTAATTTTGCCACAATTTTAGGTAGAGCAACTGATTTTGGTATTGTTGCGAATGAATTTCAACAAAAAGATCATATGGAAACAACTTTAGCAGTTGGTAGCTTTGAGAATGTTTCGGGTAGTCCAAATGAGGTTGACTTTATCAAAAACCAGACAGCTCAGTTTTTAGTTGGTTCTATTGTCGGAACTAATTCATTTTATTTGGGTGAAAAAGAAACAGCGAAGCTTTATAGTATTGAAGCTAGCCCTTCTGTTTTAGAGGGTTTTGATTGGCCCCCTGTGTCTGGTAATATTAGTGGTAATTTTAAGTTTGATTATAGATTCTATTCTCCTAAAAATCCTAAAGAGGAGGATAAAGATAAAATTCCACTTATATGGACATCATCAGAAGGAACAAGTGCCAATATAGCAAGTATTATTGACAATGTTTCAAATGAACAGAATGGAAGATCACAGTTTATAGCAGAAAGAGCAAACAATCCTAGTTATGCGCTGGACACTTCTCAATATGCTACCATTTCAGCTAATAAGATGACTGTTGATTTATCGTCAGATGATTTCATCAATAAAGTTGTTTATATAGATGTTACTCAAGATATGCTAGGAGCTCTTGGAGAATCCTCTGGCTTAACTATAAAAAAGCATACATCTACAGTAGTAGTATTTAATGTTGATGAAGATGTTGATGGAGTGTACGCAAAAAAGAATAAGTCAGAAAGCGTAAATGATGGTATACATTTCAACAAAATGTGTGTAGAAGTACTTGACGGAGTTAATGCGGGAAAGGCAATTTATTCTACATCTGGATCTGGAGGAAGTGATACCAATGATGAGGGTAATACTAATGACCAGGTTAATGATGAAATATGTGAAAAAATAATCTGGAATATAATGGGACCTAGAACTGTAGAGATAAGTAAGACTGCAGGAACATTTCTTGTGCCTGATAGTGCTTCACACGTTAACGTTAGTGAATCTAGTGCAGGATGGACTGTTGCTGGTGGACATTTTGAGAATAATGCAGAGTGGCATTATATCTATACTGGTGGAAGTCAAAATGCGCCAACAGATGGATATGGTGAAATACATTTTGCTGCCAGAAAGGCGTTTACAAATAATTATGATGGAGTAAATACAGAAGAAGATACTTCTGTTGTTTGTGCAGAAAATACATACACATTTAACTGGTATAATACTAATATATCCGATACTCAGATAACGGACACGAGTACGGCTTATAATACTACAGGAAAAACTCCTGAAGAAGAGCAGAATTGTGCAACAAATACCGTAGAGTTTCCAATTTTAAGTTTTTATTCTGACCTTGCAAAAGCTACTGAAGATGGAAAAGTAGATTACTATATTGCGGAAAATACAGAAAAGTATTTTTATTATGTCATAAGTGAGTCTAGTGAGGGTGGAATTCCAGGAATTGAAAATTCAAATGGTAAGATTTATATAGAATTAAAAGTTTCAAATATAGGTGGGGTTTTAGATTATCGTGTGTCACATAGAACAACTCTAGGTGATAGTCAGAACACGGATTATAAAGAAAGAACTAACGTTCATATGTCTGGCGTAGAATTCGGCCTTGGCGCTTTCTTTAATCTAATCAATAAGGAAAATTCTGCAAAATTGGATGTACTAAAGACAAATGAGTCAGGTACCGCTTTACCAAATGCAAAATTTGAGTTAACAGGTGAAAAGAATAATGGAACAGGAACTCAAACTATAGTTTTCAATAAGAGTCAGGTTGTACTTGGAGCGGGAGCGAAAGTAGTTTCAGATGGTTCTTCATTGGTGTTCTATTCGGGAACAACAGCATCTACTATCGTTAATTTGACAGAGGGTACATATAAATTAAAAGAGTTAGTGGCTCCATATGGATATGAGGGAATAGCTAATGATATTGAGTTTTCTGTTGATTCAGACGGAAACGTTTTGTACACAGGTACAGATACTAATGTTGATTTTGTATCAAAGTCTGGTCAAAACAATAATAAATTCACGGTTAAAAACACAGATAAAAATGTAAATTATACTACAGTTGAACTTAGTAAGGTTATAGCTGGTGGATTAACTGAATTAAAAGGAGCAACTTTAAAGCTTACTGGAAAGTATACTAATAATGAACCAATTGCATTTACAGAAGGACAGTTTAATGGAGGAACAGGTTCTATATTCAAAAGCGCAGGGGATTCTCTTATTTTTGTATCAGGTTCAAATCCTAGTACAATAGTAGATCTTCCGGATGGTAGTTATAATTTAGAAGAAAAAACAGCTCCAGATGGATATGGTATTTCTACAATTATAAGTTTTGATATTGAAGATGGAGTTGTTAAACAAGGTGGAATTGAAGTAGCGAGAGAGGATGCTTTAACCGGAAATAAAATAGTTACGATGGAAGATTCATTGACATCAAGTGATGTTGAGATTAAGAAAGTTGATGAAACTACGTCAGCTGAGATTCCAGGTGCTAAGTTTACTCTTACAGGAAAATATCCAAGTGGAAATTCTATTTCTTTTGAAGAAAGCCAGTTGGAAAAAGGAACTGATGCTCAGTTTATAAGTGCAGGTAATTCCCTCGTATTTCTTTCAGGTTCCACATCGAGTGTAATAAGAAACTTGCCTGATGGAGACTATACACTTGAAGAAACTGTTGCTCCTGATGGATATGGAAAAGCAAACAATATAACATTTAGTATTTCTGGTGGAAGAGTAACGGGTAATAATATTTCTACATCTACAATAGACGGTGTTGAGGGACTAGTTACCGTGAAAGATAGTAAGTCTTCTGCTAGTATTACTTTTAATAAAAAAGCTTCTGATACACAGAATAATATTTCTGCAAGTTTCACTATATCAGGAGAATATCCAAGTGGTAATATTATTGATTTCAGTTCATTAACTATAAGTGGTTATGGTTACAATAACTGGACAGTAACATCAACAGGGGCTTCGTTTGACACAATAGATTGGAATAGCGCTAATATAAGTGGCTTACCTGACGGTGAGTATACTATTACTGAAACAGTACCACATGAGGGCTATGCTATTGCAAATCCTATAACATTTACGATTAGTAATGGCGTTGCTTCTGGAAGTTCCGTGACTGCAAATAATACTGTTACTATGTTTGATGATAAAGCAAATACGGTTAGTTTAGTTGTAAACAAAAAAGATGGATCAGATAAGACTCTTTCAAATGCAAAACTTAGATTAACTAAAAATCCTTCGGATTATACTTTTACTTCATCAAATATAGAATTAGGTACAGGAGCATCCATAGTTACAGCTGAAACTGGAGTGGATGGCTTGACATTCCTTACGGGATCAACATCTTCGGTACTCAAGAATCTTATTGATGGTTCTTATACATTAGAGGAGATAGACGCACCTTCTGGATATGATAAAGCTGAAAAGGTGACGTTCTCTGTTAATAATGGGGTTTTAGAGTGCAGTGACGCACGATATTCATCTTCAGATAAAGCAGTAACTCTTGTAGATAATGAGGCTGAAACGGGTAATATCAGACTTAAAAAGACGGTAGTAGGAAGTGTTTCTAGTACATCATTTACATTTTACATAAAGAGTAAAACATCAGATAAATGGTATGATGCTACTGGAGCTGAACATGATTCAGAGGCTGATGCTGCTATATTAGTGGATTCGTCTAATAATAATGGTGTATTAGTAAGTAATCTTCCGATTGGTGATTATACTGTTTATGAGGCGGATGCTTCAGGAAAAGCTGCTTCAAACTATACTTATAACGCTAGTAGTTCTACAACAACAATTGAAACAGTAAGCGTTGCAAAAGGTGGAACAGAGACAGCTACTCTTAATAATATTTACACAAAGGATACAGGTAGTATAAGCATAGTTAAGAGATATGGTGATGGAAGCGTTGATACAGCACATCATACATCATATTTTGTTACACTTAGAGATAAAGATGGTGTTTGGTATAACGAAAGTGGCGCGGTTAGTCAGAATGCGGTTCCTATTGAGATTACAACATCAACAACTAGCCCTACAGTTATAAGTAATCTTGATATAGATAAAGAATATATTGTAACTGAGATTACAGGATCAGATGATAAACAACATTCGGCTGATACAGATGGATATACACTTAGACCAGTTGTAGAGCCAGCTAGTATTAGTTTTGCAAATAGTCTTTCTCAGAATGTCACAGTTACAAATACATACACAGAAGATCAGCCTGCAGTAGGAAGTCTTACAGTAAGTAAGGCAGAAGATACAAGCGGAGAAACTATAAGTGCTACAGAGACATTCCCAATTTCTATAGATATCAAGACATCGGGAAC
>CACYKH010000022.1:0-641 GCA_902774915.1 uncultured Lachnospiraceae bacterium
GAGTTCAACCCTATGATGGGTCACAGAGGATGCCGTCTTGCAGTTACATATCCTGAGATTGCTGTTATGCAGACAAAGGCTGTTATCAGAGCTGCTATCGAAGTTCAGAAAGAGCATCCAGATTGGAATGTTAAGCCTGAGATCATGATTCCTCTTACATGCGAAGTTAAAGAGCTTAAGTATGTTAAGAAGTTTGTAGTTGAGACAGCTGATGCTGAAATCGCTGCTGCAGGCGTTGATCTTAAGTATGAAGTAGGTACAATGATCGAGATCCCTAGAGCTGCACTTACAGCTGATGAGATTGCTAAGGAAGCTGATTTCTTCTGCTTCGGTACAAACGATCTTACACAGATGACATTTGGATTCTCAAGAGATGATGCTGGTAAGTTCCTTGAAGCTTACTATGATACAAAGATCTTTGAGGCAGATCCATTTGCTAAGCTTGATCAGACAGGTGTTGGTAAGCTTATGGATACAGCTCTTAAGCTAGGTCGTCCAGTTAACCCAGCACTTCATGCTGGTATCTGTGGAGAGCACGGTGGAGATCCTTCATCAGTTGAGTTCTGCCACAAGATTGGACTTGACTATGTATCATGTTCACCATTCCGTGTACCAGTAGCTAGACTTGCTGCTGCACAGGC
>CACYKH010000022.1:662-23245 GCA_902774915.1 uncultured Lachnospiraceae bacterium
GCACAGGCTGCTATTGCTGAGAAATAAATCATTTCCAAGCTAAAACACAGCTAAAATAAGATATTAAAGGACTATATAGTTAACCTTAAATGGTTGCTGTATAGTCCTTTTTGTTGCGGTTTTGTTGCTCTTTATGTTCTATAATGACATCGTAAGATAAATAGTAGACAATTATGTATTTCTAAATACTGTGGAGGTTGATTATTATGAAAGAATACTGTGATAACTTTGTAGCAACTAACGATATCAAAAATCTTCGTAAAGTTGACTATTTTAATAAGATGAGATCTCAGGGATGGGGTTATTTTGCTAATGAAAATGATAAGTTGAATGGGATTGCAAATGATACTAGTGTTTTTAAAGATTTATACGAATTAGGCACTAAGACTGATGATAAGAGGGTTCATGAGCTTATCAATTATCTTAATAATCTGACTATTGATTCCCTGGAAACCAGATTAAAGGCAATCGAAGAAATTGAAAAATTGCATGATGTTCTCAAAAGTGATCCTGATTTTCCGATAAAGAAATTTAATCTAAAGAGAATGAAAAAGGATCTTTCGGAGGAAGAGTTTGCGAAGATTTATACAAATAATGAATACGTTGTTCAAACTTACAAGAATTCTCTAAAAATAGAAGAAGATTTCCAAAACTTTAGAAATACGCTTATAAAAAACGGTTGGCAGAAAGAAGATGAAGATCTCATCACCTTTATGTATACAATAATGCGTGATACCGTAAAAAACGATGTTAGTATTTTTAAAACTTTTCTTGATAATATGAAAGAAAAGCTTATGGATACTGTCCTTCCTCCTATTAATTACTATGATAAGAGAAATGAGCTTTTAAGGGAATTTGTTGAGGAAATGGATAGGTCAATTCCTCTTGAATATAGTCATGAAAGGAAACAATTCCTAAGTTTAGTTAATGAAAAATACAAACAAAGTGGTGCTGTAGAGCTTAATGAAGAACAAAAACAAAAGTATGCTGAAAAGGCTGAGAAAGAGCGCCAGACTTTTAATAATCTGAGAGAACATTTCGTTACAATAAAGGATGAAATTAAAACAGATGAAAAATCCAAGGATTTAGATCCTATATCTGATACAAAACAAAAACTTGCAAAAGAATCAAATACAGATGAGGCTTCTATAATCGAAAGCTTAAAGAATGAGGCGACGGAGATGTATAATACTATAAAGGCCGTTGACTTCAATATGCTTGGACTTGGCTCAGACAGATTTAATGATATGCTTAGAAATTTAAAGGGACTTAAAGATTATGCTAAGAATGAGCTTAAGGTTGATAAGACTGGAATTATAGATGCTGCAAAGATTGCAAAATATTATGATCTACAAAAAAAATGTATTGAATTTGTTGAAGCTTATATAGAAAAGAAGAAAGAAGATCTTAACGAAGAAGGTAGAAGAGAATCGTTCAGAAGACAGTGGCACGAACAGCCACGTATTAATGCTTCAATAGACGTTCTTGAAAAGTTGAATAAATCCTATGCACGTGGAAGAAATGCCGTTATAACAAATATGCGAGAATATGGAAGACCAATTCTTGAGAAACAGATGGCCGATGAGGAAAAAGCCAGAAATAAAAAAAATATTTCTGCAGAAGATTACACCTATTCTGTTTGTAAGAGTTTGGAAATGATTCATAGACTTAGTGGAAAAAGATGGATGCCAGGAGGTTTAGGACGTGAAGAGTCACTTTCTGATTTTGTTAAACGTGTCCAGAATGATGCTAAGCCTATAGAAAAAGACTATGTGATCGAAAATATTATTAAAGATGACATTTGTCCATATAAAGATGTATGGAAGGGCGAATTTAAAAAGAGCGTTGGTGAAGACTTTAATATTGATGATCTGACAAATGGAAAATACAAAGAAAAGCAAATTGAAAATGCTGGTATTAAAAATGAACATTTGAAAACAAAGTATTTAAGTCTTAATGAAAAGCTTGCTAAGCAATATGGTATGAAAAATCATAATGTTGATAAAGATATAAAGAATGCTAAAGACAAGGCTTCTAACGATCGCTTGGATATGCTTTCTGCAGAGCAGAAAACAAAGAATGCTAAAAATCATTTAAAAAAATTAGAAGAAGAACTAAAAGGCAAAGATGTTGGTGCTGCGCCTGGAATTCAAAAATAGTATATAAAAGGAGAAGTCTAATATGAGTGATCTTATATTTAGACAGGAACTACAAGAAAAATTAGAAGATGCTATTCTTGATCTTAATTTCGAGCGTAGTATTTTTACACATGGTTCCGGTGTGTATAAAAATCTTAGTAAAGCTATCAAAGATGTACTAGGGTTCATTAAGAGTCATGAGGGCGAAGAATGGCTGGAAGAGGATGATAAGAAAGATCTTGAAGATAAAATCCGCGTTATGAGGGAAGCGGCAAGAGCTTATATGGATGATAAGCTTGCAAAAGGTGCTTTAGCAGATGGTAGAGTTCCGCAGTGGATTAGAAGGCGTTATAGGGGTGCGTTTTCTGTTTTTAGAACTCCTTCAAAGGTAGTCGAAGATTCGAATGACTTATTAGCCTGGTACACTGAAGACGAAATTCCTAAGATGAAAGAAAAGGAATATAAAAGATGGGGCGAAAAATATAAGGCAAAAGTCAGATATACTGCAAAGAAGCAGCTTTTCACTTATGAAAAGAATCTCCAAAAACTCAACTCTTCGGTATATGGTACAGATGAATTAACTAAGGAAGAGTTTGCTGCTCTGATGGATTTTTTGGAGCCAGATAAGATTCTGACATATAGAGACGATGCTGAACTTTGCCAGAAGTATCCAAATCTACGAATTAAGCTCGAAATGGCTATAAGGGCAAAAGAAAAGCTTGAAAAAACGGATGAATATACGATTAGAAGATTTCTGGAAGAATGGGGAGATGATGCGGTTAATAATGCTGTAGATGCTGCAAGGAAGGCCAAAGAAAAAAAGAAACAGAAATTCACCGATAAGGATAAGAAAGCCGTTGTAGATAAGATTAGACTTTTCGTTGATGATACGCAAATGAAATATTTGCGTACGGAAGATATTATAGAAAAAGGTGACGTTCTGGAACAGGTTGCAAGATTTCTTGACCTAAAGATGAAAGTTATTTCTAATAAAAGATATATAAAACTTCTTCATACTAATTCGTTTGGAAAGTTCTATTCTGTGAAAGATTATGAAGAGAAAATTAAAAAAAGTAAAAATGAGAAGGATAAGGAGTTTTATAAAAATCTTAGAGATATAAGAGAACTTGAAACTTGCGGTATAAAGCATGTTAGAGAACCTTATGAAAAGGCTTATTTCAAGGAGGTTAATGAAACTCTCTATACAACTACAAAAAAAGAAATGTTTGGTTTTCGTTTGAATGATTATGGATTCCAGGGAGTAACTGCAGCTAACAATGTAATAGGTGCTGTAGATTCCAGTTCCACATTCCATACAGTTCGTTACGGAAATTCTGCGAAGGCCAGAGTTGGTAAGATAGGATACAAGTTACATACACCACATAAAACTGTTTCTGCTTCGGGTGGCCTTGTATTTGGACAGGTAAAGGCAGGCAAGAGTTTTGGAGGCAGCTATGTAACCCCAGGTTTAGATCTTCAGACTGATGGTGAGGCTATATCAGCTAAGCTCAGAGGAAAATTAAAGCTTGATACAAAATATGTAAAAGCAAATTTGCGTGGAAGTGTTAGTGCTGGCTATTCAAATGCATATGCTAAGGCTGGTATTGGAAATTTCACCCCAACAGTTGGTGAAAATGCTGGACATAATTTATCTGGAGCATATGTACAAGCGGGCTATACTGTTTCAGCTTATAAAGGAGAGGTTGGCGGTTCGCTGAATATCTTTGGACTGAGTTTTTCAATATCTTTAACAGGATATGGCGCCGGATATGGTGGAAATTTCTGTGCTGGACTTGCCACCGGTGGTGCAATGTTCTCCTTTGCTGGATGTCTTGGAATAGGAGCTGGTCTTGCTATAAATGTTAATTGGTCCGGACTTTACGATAATATAAGGAAAAGTTGGACTGAATCCAAACTCAAAAAGCTCATTAAAAAGTATAAAGCTGATAAGAAGGCAAAAGCTTCCAGTCTTGAAGCTTCTAATCCAGAAAAAGGAAAAGGAAGCGAAGATAAGAAAATAGATGAGCCTATACAAAGTGAGTCAACGCAAAAGAGTTTAACGCCAAAGAGTAAATTACATTTATAATTATTAACGTTTTATGACTTTTTCTTATAGAAATGGAGATTGATATTATGTATAAAAATATGTTGCCAATTGGATCTGTAGTTAGAACAGTAGGAGCTGAGCGCAGACTCATGATAATAGGAAGAATTCTTACATCTGAAAAGAAGGATGTTATTTATGATTATGTGGGAACACCTTACCCAGAGGGCGTAAGTAGTACCGATAACTATTACTTTTTTAACAGGGACCAGATTGAGCAAATCTATTTTATAGGCTTCCAGGATCAGGAAGCACTTGAATTCCAGCACGAAATACTTGATAATATAGGCGAGCTTACAATCGGTGAAAACGGAATTGAAGAAAAATAGAATTTGAAAAGGTGGATTTATAATGTCAGACAACAAAAACAAAGAAGAGTTTAAACCATTTATCCCTGCAGATAAGATTACACCTGAGTTTACTGTTTCATCAGTTATAATGGGTATTATTTTAGCTGTAGTTTTCGGTGCTGCAAATGCATACCTAGGTCTTCGAGTCGGTATGACAATTTCGGCATCTATCCCAGCGGCGGTAATATCAATGGGTGTTATCCGTGTTATCATGCGTAAGGATTCAGTCCTTGAGAGTAACATGGTTCAGACCATTGGATCAGCTGGTGAGTCACTTGCGGCTGGTGCAATATTTACAATGCCTGCTTTATTCTTGTGGGCTAAGGAAGGTGTGACAGATAAACCTAACCTTATAACAATCACACTTATTTCATTATGCGGTGGTATCCTTGGAGTTCTCTTCATGGTACCACTTCGTAATGCTCTTATAGTAAAGGAACATGGAGTCCTTCCATATCCTGAAGGAACAGCTTGTGCCGAGGTTCTCCTTGCCGGAGAAGAAGGTGGAAAGAATGCAAAGAATGTATTCATAGGAATGGGCCTTGCAGGTCTGTTCAAGTTCCTTGTAGATGGAATTAAAGTTGTTCCGGGAGTTGTAGCAGCTCCAATTAAATCTTTAAAGACAGAGTTTTCTACTGAAGTTTATCCTGCACTTATTTCTGTAGGATATATCTGCGGTGCGAAAATATCTTCGTATCTCTTAGCCGGTGGTATTCTTGGATGGTTCGTTCTTATCCCTGCTATCATTGAATTTGGTGGAGATACAGTTTTATACCCAGGAACAGATACAATAGCAAATATGTACGCAGAGGGCGGCGCTGGAGCCATCTGGAGCAGCTATATAAGATATATAGGTGCTGGTATGGTTGCGGCTGGTGGAATTATCAGTCTGGTAAAATCCCTGCCACTTATTGCATCTACATTTAAGCATGCACTTAAGGGCATGAAGGGTGGAAGTGGAGATAGTACAAAGAGAACTGAGCAGGATATTGATATGCGTTTCGTTTTAGGTGGCATTATCTTAGTTATCCTTCTCATTTGGCTTCTTCCACAAATACCTGTTTCTCTTATGGGAGCCATCCTCATTGTTATATTTGGATTTTTCTTTGGTACAGTATCATCTAGAATGGTTGGTCTTGTAGGAAGTAGTAATAACCCTGTTTCTGGTATGTCAATTGCAACTCTGCTTTTTGCAACACTTGCATTAAAGGCTACAGGAGATGTAGGCGCTCACGGAATGATAGGTGCTATATCAATAGGTTCTATTATTTGTATAGTTGCTGCAATGGCTGGAGATACTTCACAGGACCTTAAGACAGGATTCCTTCTTGGTGCAACACCTAAGAAACAGCAGATAGGAGAGCTGATAGGTGCTCTTGTTGCTGCATTTACAATCGGTGGAGTACTTATTCTTCTTGATTCAGCATGGGGCTTCGGAACAAAAGATCTTGCAGCTCCACAGGCAACACTCATGAAGATGATAGTTGAGGGAGTTATGGATGGAAACCTTCCATGGCCACTTATCTTTGTTGGTATCTTCCTTGCTATAGTTGTTGAGATTCTTCAGATACCTGTACTTCCAGTGGCAATCGGTCTTTACCTTCCACTTGAGCTGAGTACACCAATCATGATCGGTGGTATCATCAAGCATTTCGCTGATAAAGGAAAGACAGAAGAGGAGTCAGAATCTGGTTCAGGCATACTGTTCTGTTCAGGAATGATCGCAGGAGAAGGCCTTATGGGGATTATCCTTGCTATTCTTGCAGTACTAAATGTAGATAAGATTATTGATCTTTCCACAAAGCTGGATACTGGAATAGTTGGCGGTATAATTCTTCTGGTAGTTATAACTGCTTGTATAGCTAAGAGTGCATTTAGCAAAGATGATAAGAAAGAGCAGAAGGCAGATGAAGCAGAGTAAAAACTTTCTGGAATTTATTCCGCGAAGAGTGGATAAGTATAAATGGGAGCAGGATGAAGAGGGAAATGTAACCATCTTTGTAGAGAATAAGGGTGCATTTAACCGAGCTGCTCAGAAGATACTAAAAAAGCCTAAGGTATCGCAGATACATCTTCAAGGTATTGGGAATTTTGTCTGGCCACTTATAGATGGTGAGACAAATATCCTGGACCTTGGGACCAAAGTGAAGGAACACTTTGGCGAAGATGCAGAGCCGCTTTACGAAAGGCTTTCAGAATATATGAAAATGTTAGAATCCTATGGATTTATAGAACTGGCGCCTGAGAAACCTTAGGCGCTTTTTCATTGTTTACTATTTTGAAGTGAGGTGTTAAGGCTTAAACTATGAAATTGACCACCTGCTTCCTTTATTAAGATCCCTGTATTTTTTAGGGGTCATTCCTGTGATGTTTTTAAATACATCAATGAAGTGGCTCTGAGAAGCGAAAGAGAGCATACAGGAAATATCTAAAATGCTATCTTCAGTTGTACGAAGCTTCTCCTGAGCTATTTCTATCTTTGATTCCCGAATGTAATCGCTGATTGGGACACCAACCTCTTTAACAAACTGCCTGGAGAGATAACTCTTTGAAACATGAGAATTATCTGCAAGCTCCTGAATAGTTATCCTTTCATATATATGAGCGTAGATGTAATTCAGACATTTATTAATAGGTTTAGAAAGCCCTTTATTTCTAAGCAGACGCATTTTACCAGTAAAGTCCAGGACCAGAGCGTCATGAATCTTTTCCACATCTTCAATGGTCTTTGTATCATCCAGTTTCCTGATATAGAAATCGCTCATTCGAAAAGCCTTTTCCTGCTCAAGCCCTTTTTGTATACAGTTTCTGGTAATAAGAGCAGCGGTAACTACCATATGGTACCTCAGATTCTGAACAGGATCTCTGGATAACTGGCCAACTCCTTCAGAATCCAGAAAACGGTGTTCTGCACAATTTTGATATATTGCATCAATGTCTCCGTTACATACGGCGTGGAAAAACTGGATTTCCTCATCCGGAGTACGGTGCATTTCATTCTCCTGATTAAAATATTCTTCGGTATTTTTCATAATAAATCACCTCATAAAATGTATTCGATATATATTATTCACAATAAATACGGCTTTTGTAACTATTATTCAAAATAGTCCCCAGATTTTGTAACTAATGCAATAATAGCATAAATTTGATACCAACAACAATAAAAAGATAGTTCATCAATTTTGTATTTTTGGAAACGTTTTATATATATTTCGAAATGTAAAAATTATATATTGAATTTACAATTCGAGTTCGTAAAAAAATGTGAAAGGAGAAATCGATGAAAAAATTTAATAAGAAGCTTGTTGCATCAGCGCTCGCTGTTGGACTTGTTTTCTCAGGCATTCCATTTACCTCAAATGCCGCTGATAACGAATCCAATGAAAGCGCAGATGGATATAAGTTGGTATGGGAGGATGATTTTACAGGTTCATCCCTTGATACTTCAGCTTGGAATGTGGAGGCTCATGACCCAGGTTGGGTTAACGCTGAGCTTCAACGTTATGTCAGCGAAAATGATATGGCTGACAATATTAAAGTGAATGAGGGTATACTTTCAATTTACCCTACTGTAGAAGAGAAAGCTACAACAGGTGCATCAGGAGATGCAGGACTTGAACTGCTTTCTGATAACGCTATAGATAATACCTGGGGCGTTACTTTAGCAAACTGGGGTGGAGATTATATAGCTGATGCAGATATAGACTTTAGCGAAGGTGATGCAACAGTTGTTGTTAGACATCCTGGAACAGAGAACTGGAATATTCAGCTTGAGAAAAAAGGTCTTAGTTTAACAGCTGGTCATAATTATAGAATTGCAGTTACAGCTACATCAACAGTTGAAAGAAGTATTGAAATTAATTTAGGTACAAAGGTTGGAGACGCATTTACATATTATGGCGGATCTGTTAATACAATCGGAGCAGAATCTTCAACAGTTACATTTGATATTTCTGGAGAGAAGATAGCTGCAACATCAGATAATGGAGCCTTCCAGTTAAATCTTGGTAAGGTTGGAGATGAAACTCCGGCATCTACAATTTCAATCACAAGTGTTTCACTTATAGATTTAGATGCACCACAGGATGGTTCTTTCAATTACAAGAATTACAATTACACATCTGGTCGTATTAATACTCAGGGCAAGAAGGACTTCACATATGGTAAGTTTGTATGCCGCGCAAGAGTTCCAGAAGGAAAGGGTTACCTCCCAGCATTCTGGCTTATGGCTTCAGACGAGACAAATTATGGTCAGTGGCCTCAGTGTGGTGAGATTGACATCATGGAGGTTATGGGACAGGAAACAAATAAGTCATACCATACAATTCATTATGGATATGACTCAGGTTCAGGACATAGACAGAGTCAGGGCACACTTAAGGTGAATCCAGAATCTGATTTCTCTAAAGAATTCCATGAATATGCACTCGAATGGTTACCAGGACAGCTGATCTGGTATGTAGATGGAACAGAAGTTTACAGAGAAAATGACTGGTTCACAGGCAAGGATGCTGAGGGACAGCTTACATATCCAGCACCTTTCGATCAGGACTTCTATGTAATCCTTAACCTTGCAGTTGGCGGAAGCTGGGTTGGATATCCAGATGAGGCAGCTGTAAATGATATGAACAATCAGAGCTTTGACATTGATTACGTTAAGGTATATCAGAAGAGCGAAGCAGAATATAAAGAACTTGAAGAAAAGGCTGAGAAGCCAGAAAAGACAATTACTTACAGAGAGCCAGTAAATGGCAACTATGTAGTAAATGGCGATTTTGCAAAAGATATTAAGGCAGAAGACGCTGAAGGCGAAAACTGGTTACTCCATGTTGAGAATGATGCATTAGGTTCTACAGCAAAAGTTGCTAAAAATGCTATAACAATTAATCCTACAAAGGTTGGCGGTAATACATATTCAGTTCAGTTAAAGCAGGAAGGCATTCCAATGTATAAGGGATGGAAATACAATCTTTCCTTTGATGCATCAGCTGATCTCGCTGATGGCGAAACAAGAACTATGATCGTTGACGTTGAAGGTGGTGAAGAGAATGGCTGGGCCAGATATCTTAAAGATACAACAGTAAAGCTTTCAAATAAGACTCAGAGCTATTCATATGACTTCACAATGGATGCGAAGACATACCATAATGGAATTCTGGAATTCAACCTTGGTGCTCAGGACAGCACAGCTCCTGTAACAATCTCAAATGTAAAGATCACACATGTTGATGGAGAAGAAGTACAGGAGAGTAAAGACAAAACAGTAAGACCTGACGGAAACTATGTATATAACGGTACATTCGATCAGGGTGAGCAGAGACTTGGATATTGGGAGATTTCCGATGAAGACAAGGGTTCTGTATCAGTAACTAACGAAAAGGTTAATGGCAAAACAAGCAGAGAACTTACAGTTAAGGTTGAAGTTCCTGAAGGTGCCAGCGAGGCTGATCCTGTTGTTATTTCACAGAGCGAGCTTGAAAGCTTTACAGCAGGCAAATTTGATTTCAGCTTTGATGCATATACATCAGATGGTGCAGAAGATGGACTTACAGCTATTGTTGCAGATAGATTTGAAGTTCATCCTAAGCTGACAAGCAAAAAACAGAACTTTGACTATACAATTAAGTTTGATAAAGAAGTTTCTAAAAATCATTCAAATGTTATCTTTAAGTTTACTAAAGCAGGAACATATTATCTTGACAATGTAGCTATCAGAGAAAATGCAATGATCAAGAACGCTAAGTTCGATTCAAACCTTGCAAACTATGAATATGGTGCTTATTCACCTGGAGAAGCTACATTTGGTGTGGATTCTATTACAGAAGGCAATCAGAATGCATTTGATGCTACTATTAAGACAGTAGGTAACGCTGACTGGAACATACAGCTTAAGCAGCGTGGAATTACTCTTGAAAAGGGTAAGAGCTACAAGCTTGCGTTTGATGCAAGAGCAACAGTTGACCGTACTATAAGTGTAGTAATGCAGAGAGATGGTGCAGCAGATGATAACTGGGCAGTATATTCAGGTGGTAATAATGTTGCACTTACTAGTGAATGGCAGACATTTGAACTTGAGTTCGAGATGAATGATGAGACTGATACAGATTCTCTCTTCAGTGTCAGTCTTGGTAAGTTCGATGATATTGAGGCAGATGTAGCTCATCATGTATTTATCGATAACATTAGTCTCGAAGATTTAAGCGGATCAGAGGGTTCAAGTGAAGGAAATGATTTAGATGATGTGATAGATTTAGGCGAACCAACTGATCCGGAACCAACAGAACAGAAGCCAGCTGAACAGAAGCCGGCTGCTACAACAGCAAAGACTACTCAGAAACAGACAACACCTGCAGTTAAAGCAACTCCTGCAAAGAAGTCTTCAAAGACTAAGACTTCAACACCTAAAGCTTCAGTAACATTTAGAAATGAGTGGGTTAACGGAGTTTGGTATAACAATAGTGGTAAGGTTGATTACCTTTACAAAGCAACATGGAAGTATGGTAAGAAGGGCTGGTACTTTGAGGATTCATCAAAATGGTACGCAAAGAACCAGTGGCAGAAGATTGATAATAAGTGGTATTACTTCGATTCAGAAGGATATATGGCATATAATGAGTATCGTGATGGATGCTGGTTAGGTTCTGATGGAGCATGGGTAGAAGCATACTCAGGAGGACATTGGGAGAATACTAACGGAAAATGGTGGTATGCAGACGGAAAATGGTATGCAAAGAACCAGACAATCTGGATTGACGGAGTAAAATATAAGTTTAATAAGAAGGGATATCTGTCAAAAACATACAAATAAGCTTCTTTACTGTATTTTTTCATCTGGGCGTTATGGAAAAAAATTCCATAGCGCCCCCTTTTTTTATATTTGTTGCCCATTTGTTGCGCTTTGGATGTTATTATAGACACTGAAGGGATATTAATCTATTATTTAATAATATGTATGGGTTCAGGAGGTTCAGACCATGCCTAAAAAACAAACAATCGATACTAAGAATCAAACAATTGATGAGAAAAAAAAGAAAATATTGAATTATAATTCGGTTGTCGCAAAAAATTATACGGAAGAAAAAAATAGAGTTAAAGATACGATTTATAAATATCATCCTGATTTTTTATTTAGCGATTATAAAAAGAAGGCACAACAAGTCAGCGATGATTTTTATGCACTTGAAAAATTTTGCGGAGAAGTAAAATTACCACGAGTGGAAGATGCTAAGGTTTCTTTTGATGAGTTTGTGAAGGTTATGGATTCGAAAAACATGGTTTTTTCTAATCTCAAACCTGAAAATAATGCTCTTCTTTCTGCAATTTATAATTTAATACATTATGACGAGGATAATCTCATTTATAAAGTAATCAAGAATATGAAAAAGCCTGGAGTATTAATGGATACACGCCTTGTCTATTTCACGTGTATTACAGCTTTTGAAGGCAAGAAGGATCTTCCTCAGGAAGTAAAACTATCACTGGACTTCATTAAGGAAGTAGATAAAAGGGTAGAGGCATATAGTAAGTTAAGTGCTTATGTTTCTGTTGAGAATGCTAGAAAAAAAGCTATAGAAGCCGAAAAAGCAAGAAATAAAGCTAAAAAATATGAAGAGAAAAATACAATAAATATAATAAACATTAGATATGATGATGAAGACTATGCATTAAGCCAAGCAATTGCTGAAAGCCTGAAAACTGCGTACCCGGTAAAAGGAATATTTAATACAGGAATTCAGTTGACAGATAATGAACAAAATGCTTTAGACAGATTGATTGCAAGTGAAGAAAATGGGCGACAGGCTTACTTTAATTCAATTAAAAATTATAAAAAAGGTAGTCCTATTGAAATAAAGCTATTTATAAAGGATTTTGTTGATCTTATTAAGTTAATTGCAGGCTCAGGACATTTGTCAGATAGAATTAATTTATTAAATGTAGCTAAGACTGTACAAAAACTGAAGACAAATGAGGCTCGTATTGAGTATTATCAAAAGCTTCTTAATATGGGTCAGCATGCAAGAGGTTGGGAGTATTCAGACTCATTCAGATCAAATAATCAGATGCCTCAGTTAATAAGAAACTCAGGTAATTTGGATGAAATTAAGGAGTATTACTATCTTAATCAGGAAAAGTTGTCTACGCAATTTAAAGCGGTACTTCTGAAGAGAATGCATGCAATCCAATTAGCCAATAAACTTAGTGAAAAAAAGGATTTAATAGATAATAAGAATTACAAAACTGATCGAAAAGGAAATGTTAGTATTAGCATTCTCCATAATAAAACCCAGTCTGCGAGCAATGGATGCTGGTCTGTTGCTATGCAGGCGATGCTCCGATGCGAAGGTATTGAAGTGGATCAGGAAGATATTCGTGCTTACAGGTCAGATGTTGATCATGAGGCTAGAATGAACAGTACTCTAGATAACAGCATGAATAATGATATGGGTAATGACCTTGGTGAAATGGCTGATAAGATGCTTGCTTTTGCACCTAATAGAATGCTCAGATGTTTTGAGATTGCCACAGTAGGTTCAGCTCAAAATATTATGGGTCCAGATAATAAAATTAATGCTGGAAGTTATATTTTTGATGCAACTGCAGCCATTGCAGCTAAAATTCGTCAGGTGCTGAATGAAGAAAAAACAGTGCTTTCATATACTGATGGTTTTCACTATTACACAATAACTGGTATAGATGACCAGGGTCAAATTACGGTTATTGATTCGTCATCAACACAGCCTTCAACTAAAGCACTTTATGATGTTGTAGAGGGATGTCTAACCGGAAAAACGTCTTATAATAATCAGCCAACTCCTTTCAAATTATCCTGGCTCACTAAGATTGAAATTGACAAAAATAATACCATTATCAATGCACCAAGTCATTATTTGGGTGTAAATGAAGATGGTACATATAGGTTACCACCTAAGCATGCATTAAATGAATTTAATACAAATAAAACAAAGATGGAGAAGAACGGATTCCGTCTTATGATGGTTGGCGGAGTTGATGATACAGCATATGACAGAATTAATAGAAATCCGCTACAACCAGGAACAAATCTCCTTACTTATGAGCATGCTTATGTTCCAAATAAATTTGATTTAAATGTTCTTAAAGACAGAAGAAAAAACAGAAATCCTAAGTATACTGCGGTGCTTGAAAATCGTAGAAAAGCACTTTTAGGAGAAAATTTTAAAGCTCCTGACTATGACAAACTAACAGAAAAAGAGATGGATGCAGCAGTACATAAGTACGAGCAGAAAAAAATCAATCATAATACTGTCTGTGAGTTCAAAAGTTTTATTAATTTAAAGGATAATTTGCCACCAGAAGAAAAAGACTATATTTATAACAAAGTAGGTGCTGTTGTCGCTTTTAAATTTCATAAGTTATATCAAGGACTAAAGCAGCTTTATACACATATGATTAAAGTTTCAAATAATAATCCGGATTGGGCTGAAAAACTAGCATTTATTGAGAAGGAATACGCTAAGTTCACAAAGTTAATAAATGCTCCTGAAAATGAAATTAAAAACGAAAAAACATTTTCTGTATATCCATTTAAGGGTTATTTAAAAAATGAACAAGATATAGCTGAGACTATAAAGGCCCTTTATAGCATGGGTGATCAGATTCCGCTTAATCCAAGTAATAATGGTAAACAGAATTTTGGGTTGAAATATAGCTATAGAGTATATCTTCTTCAAGAAGACAGAAGACATATAGATTACGATCCTACAGTAGTTGCTATGTTTGCTGAGAATCTGAAAGAATTTGCAAGAGAAGATAATGCGGCAAACTATTTAAAGGAAGCAACTCTTTCTATAAGTTACAATAATGCATTAAATGTTCTTACTAATCTACCTACTCAAGATGCAACTATACTTCATAAAAAATTTTTAGAGTCGGATAAAGCAACTCAACAATATATGTATTTCTGCCGTGATGCAACACGGGCAATGTATCAGAATAAACCTAATGAATTTGATAGAGCTTACCAGATATTTGTAAAAAGTTGTCAAGCTAAAGAAATGTTTGAGTCGGTTCCTGATGCAAGAAAGTATATAATTCCTGATCAGCCTAAGTCCATTTATAGGAATGTTGAAATTAATAAGATTAACATTATTAATGAACCAAAGGTAGATGAAGACGGTTTCGAGCTTTTTGAGAAAAAGGAACCTGAGAAAGAGCCTGAGAAGGAACCAGAGAAGGAGCCTGATGTAAAACATCCTAATATTATTACGCGTGCTCTGAAGAGAAAAGAACAGTACGATGAGTATTACAAGAAGATAACTAATTCTTTACTTCTTGAAGATGATAAAAAGAGGATATCTCCGCTCAAACAGCTTATTGATGAGATGGATTCTTATCTTGATCCTAAAAAGGGACGTACCATATCTTACAATGATCTGAAAGGTCTTTTAGTAAAATATAGGGATATCCTTGTAAATATGGACAAGGAAGAAATCAATGTATTTATGACTGCTGATTCTTATAAGAAGTTCTTCCAGGTGATGAGTAAGGATTTTAGAACATTTAAAGAAGTTCTTGATCGTGATGAAGAAGAACTTGATGAAGAAGAATTAGAGAATAAGAGATATAGCCTTGTAGATATATTAGAAAAGTCGCGTTCCAAGCGTCTTGTAGTTGATGAAAAAACTATAAACAAGACGGGTGGTAATCTTAGTGAGCGCTTACATATTGTTACAACAGGCCCAGATGGTGAACCTATAGATGGCTATTTTACAAAACATGAACCACCATTTGATTATAATGAAAGTAATTACGAGCTTGCTAAAAAAGTTGCTGGATCAGATGATAAAGATTTGATTAACTTTGCAAAGTACTTAATTCAGGATCGTGGACAGGGCTCAAGCCATAATTCATATGTTAAAAATTTGCAGATTAAAGCAAGTGTATATGGACATCTTGATGATATTCATGTGTATTTTGGTGATCCTGAAAAATGCATGAATAGTTTTAAAAATGCACTCATGAGTGATCTTTTACAGTATTCTATCGATAAAAATTATGGAGAAGATAGTGATCAATATAAAAAACTGAAAGGTTTAGTTGATCGTTATACGAAAGATTACGAATCATTAGATGAACTCATAGGTCACCTACGCTCTTCATTCCTTATTTTAATGAAGAGAAATAATAATAATAGCTTGGGTATTAATAATGCTAGTAAGATAGATAAGAGAAATTCTGCTATGTCTGCTATTGCAGATATGCTTGGTATTGGCTATGTAGTTGCCAAGTCTAGCAATATGCGTATTACAGTCGGTGATAAAACATATAAGGGAACTTTTATGGAAAAGGCTAAGGGTATCACTTATTCAGAATTTTCTGTAGATAAACCTATAGCTAATATCACACAGAAATATTTAGATAAATCTCCAGATCTTATTAAGAGTATTGCTGACCTTCAGGTACTGGATCTTATTTGCGGTAATAATGATAGACACCTTGGTAACATTTCATATGTTGTTGAAAAGGTACAAAACGAAAAGGGTGAGACTGAATACAGACTGGTTGGTGTCCAGGGTATTGATAACGATTCAAGTTTCGGAAGTAATTATAAAGACATAGGTAAGAAAATACAGGCTAATACGCCTTTCTCAAAGATGCTTGTAATTAATGAAGAGACCGCTAATAAGGTTCTTGATCTTGATAAAAATATGGTTAGAGCCGTACTGATGGGATTTGACCTGGATCAGGAGGAAATAAAGGCCACATTAGATAGAATAGATGATCTTAAAGGAAAGATTGCACTGGGTAAATCATATTATGGAAATGATAATAATAAAGATAGTATTCCACAAGAAGGACTTTTAAAGCCAATTAATGCAGCTCAACGCAAGGATATGGCTATATCTAATGGGCTTTATAAGGAGAAAGTGGATGGTAAGGATCAAAATATATTCTCCAAAGTCTATGATTTATTTGCAATCAAAAATGGAACAGATAATCTTGCTTCAAAATCCAGAGATCGTGCACTTAAAAATGCAAAGAATTCTCAGTACATGATCAAAGCTAAAATTAAAATGCTTGATGAAGTAAGTCAAGAACTGAAGAATTTAAATGGCAAGGTAGACTATAATGCTAGAGAATTCAACGCTATGATAGTCGCGTTTGATGAACTTTCAAAAGCTTATACTGATTCTAAGAAGGAATTCTTCTGGGCAAGTGAAGGGAAGATGAATTTCAATGAAAGTGCTTCAAACATGCAGCATTTAGCTGAAGATACTATTGAAAAGGTAAATGAGTATATTAGAGTACAGGGATTGATACTCAAAAGTCTTAAAAATAGCGATAAAACATATAAGTCTGCTTCTGAACAACTTGAGACAGCTAAGAAGTGTCTTAAGTATGTTGAGTCTATTCAGAATGCCTATAAGACTGGTGTTGGTTGTATAGACGAGTATAAGAAGATGGAGATAAAAACCGAAGAAAGAAAGGCTGCTGAAAACTCTAATGTACCTCCAAAGGTTGTTTTCGAAGAAAAACCAATAGAGAATAAATCTAAGCATGATGAAAAACCAGAAGAAGAACAAATAGATGGTAAAAAATCAGAGTCCGGTGCAACATACAATGATGATGAATCAGAGTCAGGTTCGGGCTATGATAAGGACAAAGAATCTAAGGTCAGCGAGGAAAATAAAGAGGAAAAGAACACGCAGCCTGGTATTGTAATTGATGAGAAGAAACCAGAGACTGAAAAGGTTGATGACAAGAAGTCAGAGACTGAAAAGGTTGATGAGGTTTATGAACAGAAATACGATAAGTATGGTAGTGCTATTATCTCTGAGTTGGGAACAGTAAATAAGGGTGGACTTAAAGATGATCAGGAATTACTACTTGATGGTGAAGAACTTGATCTTGAAAACAAAATAATCAAGATAGAAAACATCGATAGTAGTGTAGAGCCAAATAAAACTAAGCTTGATGCTGAGCTAGATATAAAAAATGAAAAGTATGTAAGTCCTTATGCTGACATCATTAAAGAGATTGAAAATATGCAAGCTCTTGATGGTGTGGAAGAGGATATTGTGACAGATGAGAAGGTTGATCCTAAGGAAAGACAGGAGGCAGTTTATTTTGCAAAGAATGTTTATACACTTAGAGATTATTATGCTGTCGTACATTCTAGCCTGACTGAGTTCAGATTCAGACTTCGTAGTGAGTGTAGAAAATACATTGATAAGCCAATTGATGGTTATCCATTTGCTAATGATGGTACACCTAAATACAACATGCTTGTAATGACTTTGGATGAAACTATTGATGCACTTTCTGATCACACAAATTATAAGAGTCCGAGTGAGATTTATAATCAACTTAAGAAGCTTGAAAATATTACAAATGATTATTTTAATAACCGTCATGGTATCACAGGACGTCCATTCTGGGAATATGGAAGGAAAAGACTAAGTTTTGCAAAGGCTCTTGGTGATGCACTTCCTGAGCTGATGTTAACAATTAACAGACTTCAGTCAAGAATCAACAGTGTAGGTGATTATGGATTCGGTGAGAATTCTGTTAAGAATCTGGAGCTTAGTGCGGAGCGTATGGCTGCTAAGTACAAATTATATAGAGAAGAGTATACTTCTAAGTTTAGCGTTGATGAAGATACCATTTCACAAAATCAGATTAAGGCTTATGAGACAATGAAGAAGCTCGATAAAGATATGTACATTAACTTCTCTGCTTCAAGACCTAATGAGGCTTTAAAGGGTGCTACAACTATTGAAGAAAGAGCTAAAAGAATTGTGATAAGTAAGCATGTTAATGGCATACTTAAAGCTGATATAAAAGCTAGTGAAACAACGACAAAGATAAGAGCTTTTACTGAGAATAATATAAATCGGGAAGCTGAGAAACTGGCGAAGAATCCAGCTTTCATAGCTGTACAGAATGCTTCTATGAAGAAATCTCCAGATATGGGTGCTACTGCATGGAAACAAATTGAAGATGCGAGTGAAGCCATCCGTGTTGGTATTGTAAGTGAGATAGATACTTATGGTGATGTTGCCAGGTTCCTTAATAGAACTGGAAAATTATATAAACCATTAAATGATACTAAGGAAGCACGTCAGAACGCACTTAGGGAAGTATGTAAAAAGGTTTCTAATTTACTAGTAAGACAGGCACTTGCTGGTTCAGATGGAACAGAAATACTAAATCTTATGGCTCTCGAAGGTAATACGAATAGAATTAAGACCATGGTAGATTTCGCAACAGAATACCTGATGAACAAGAAGACATTTGAACCAAGCAAAAACCATGATATTTTAGATAAACTTAGTTCAGGTTATAAAAATGAATTAGCGGATGACATTTTAAAGGCTTATAAGAAGACGAACCCAAGACCTGAGATTGATAATCAAAAAGAGAATAATGCTACTCGAAACAAAAATACTAAGGTCGAAAACAAAACAACAATTACTAAGGGTAAGTAATTAAATTAGAGAGGTGACGATATGCCTATTATTTGGAAAAATGGGAAACAGTTAAAAGAAAACGAATTAGATTCAGTTCAAAACTTGATTTTTCAATCTATAAATAATCATCTTGATGCGCTGGAGAATGTGAAAGAAGAAGATAAATTTAAAGATAGTCAAGCTCTTATAGCAATGATTAATGCTTATAATAATGGTCTCAAACATCTTGATTCTACATTTCAAGCTTATCAGAATGGTGACGATGATATTACTGTAGATAGATTGATCACCAATATATTTGAAGATATCTCTAGTGTATATAAACGTAAAATAAAAGATGATGATCCTATACATCAGAGAATAGATGCACACCTTGATGTTAACAATGTTATAAAAAAGGGTGAAGATTTAGAGAATTTCTTTAATAAGCCTAACGTTGAGAATGTTGAAGAAGAGCGTATTGATGATCCTGAAAACTCACGTGACTCTGGTAGTTATCAAGATTATGGCGAAAATTTAGATGAAAGCTATGATAACTATATTACTGGAAATACTAATCGGAACAGATCTAATAGCAGACTTAGTGGTGATGAAGACAGCCTTTCCCTTGATATGGCACCTAAAACAAGACCTGAAGAAAGGAAAGTACCTGTTAATAAAGAAACTCTTAAATATCTTATGGCTGTAGGAGAGCTTTCTCAACAGGTAAGAGGATTCTTTAATGATTCACCTGAGTATCTTAATTTCCAGCGAACTCTTAGAGATCTTACAAGTTTAACAAGACAAATGCTTAAGGATAGCAAAACAGGAGTAGTTACGGATGATGTGGATTATGGCCTTTTTAGGAATAAAGTTTTAGAACTAAAAGCTAGTGCCAGCATTTATGAAGCATATAAGCTATCCAATAAAACAGAGCTAAAGAATGATAAAAGCGGAAAGAAAATGGTTAACTCTGATGATAAGAATAAACTTGATATTATCAGAAATGTAATGCATGCTAAATGTCTTGATGTTGATGATTCTTTAATGTCAAACGAAAAATTCTATGAAGAGGCTAAAAGAGCTAAGGTTAGGCTTGAGAATAAACACTATATCTATAAAGAAGATTATTTAAATGATGCTGCATATGTCCTTTTTAAAAGTATGCATAGAGCAAATGATGGACAGCTACCTCGTGATCCTAATACTGGTTATATGCTTAGTTTGGCAGAGTTGAAGAATAGGAAGATAGAAAGTGGTGAGCTTCTGGAATCATTAACAACTGATGATAAAAAATTGCTTTCACCGAAAAAAATTCTTGGAATCTCTAAAGATAGTGAATTTATGCATCAAGTGGCTCGGATTTACAAAAAGCAGAATGCGAAGGAAAGCAACCTACCTAAAAAGGTTAATTTTACAAAAAATCCAAAAAAATCTGTTAATAAACTTGAAGGTCAAGGTCCTGCAATGATATAATTTTTCTAGGTTTTAACAATAGATAATTAAAAGGGAGATGGGGTAAATGAAGAAAACAACTATAGGTAAATTTGAAGTACAAACAGAAAGTCTTATTATTGGTGCAGTAACTGCCTGTGGAGCTGTGATGATTGCAGTTGGCATTAAGAACTTCATTGATGCTCATAAGATTAAGAAGATTCAGGAATGTCCAGTTGATGATGAGATGGAATTCGAAGAGTATAAAGCCAATAAGAAGAAAAAGCTTCGTAGAAAGAGAGCTAGTAAGATTAGAGGCGGTATAGCTAACACAGCTGTTGGTTCTCTTGTAACTGCCCTTGGTATAGTTGCTTTTACACCACTTAAGAACTATGTTATAAATGATGATTTTTCTCTAAAAGTTGAAAAGGCTAAGAAGATAGAGGAAACTATAAAAAATGTAAATGATACAGTTAAGGACCTCAGTGAGGGACTTAAGAAATTAATTTAAGCTGATCGGCCCTGTTTCGGTAATGCAGAAACAGGGCTGTTTTATTTTGTCTAGAATGCAGAGTGTGTCCTTGTATTGACACATAGTGAATGAGATAATGTACCCAGTTAAAACAAATGAAGGATGTTTTTTAAGGAGGTACATTAATATGTGGGAAAGATTCAAGTTCTGGTTTATGGGATACAAAGACTGCGAAGGCTGTTGCCTGGGCTGCTCATTCTTTGAAGAATGCAAATCAGATGTTGTAAGCGAGCGGGACGAAAGAGAAGCGTTCGAAAGAGACCTGCTGATTGAAACAATTATTAAGGAAAGAGTTCCTGGCGGTTTCCGTAAATCCGCATAAACATCAATATTGTAATTACTGATATTATTCTATACACACACTCATTGTATGCTATAATGAGTGTGTGTTTTTATTTTTACACACTAAACTACCAGTCGGTAGGGACAGATCTTGGAGTCAACGGGACCGGGTCTCATTGACTTCATTGACTTATATAGGAGGTAGATATGAGGGGTAAGAATCAGAAGTTAAAGTTGTTATATTTGGCGAAGATCATGCAGGAGCAGACGGATGACTCCCATGCGTTAACGATGCCAGAGATCATTGCGGAGTTGGGGAAGTATGATATCGAAGCTCAGAGGAAGAGTGTTTATGATGATCTGGACGCCCTTGATTTGTTTGGAATAGAAATTCTGAAGTATCAGGAGGGGTTCAGAACGTACTACCATTGTGGTGACAGGGATTTTGAGATTGCTGAGCTGAAGCTCCTGGTAGATGCCATCCAGTCATCAAAGTTCCTAACTGAGAAGAAAACGAAGGAACTTATCAAGAAGCTGGAGAAGTCCATCAGTATTTATGATGCAAAGCTCCTGGATCGTGAGGTCAAGGTGAATGGCCGAGTTAAGAACATGAACGAAAGCATTTATTATACGATAGATGCCATTTATTCAGCCATCAGCGAGAATAAGTCCATCCAGTTCAAGTACTTCAGCTGGAACGTGAAGGGCGAAGAGGAATTCCGCCGTGATGGTGCATTTTACGAGGTCAGCCCTTGGGCGCTGCATTTTGATGATGAGCGTTATTATCTGATTGCATTTGACCATGAGCGGAAGGAAATGCGTCATTACCGCGTGGATAAGATGCGCGAGGTATCGGAAACTGAGTCGAAACGCCTGGGCAAAGAAGAGTTCATTAAGCACGATAAAACGAAATACAACGAGCAGTATTTCCGTATGTACGGCGGCGACGTGGAGACAGTGACTCTTAAATGTAAGAATGAGATGGCAAATGTAATCGTCGACCAGTTTGGACGAGATGTCAGAATGCGTCCGGTGGACGATGAGTACTTCACGGTAAACGTGGATGTTGCGGTAAGTAGCCAGTTCCTTTCATGGGTAATCGCACTAGAGGGCAAAGCACAGATTCAGAGTCCTGAGAGCGTAAAAAAGGAAATGAAGAACTTACTTAAGAATAAGTTTGTGGTATAATGACTATTGTTAAATCAAAAAAACGAGGTGACAAACTATAAACAGTCAAGTGGTTTTTGAAGATTTTTTGATTTGATAAAAAAGTGTATGGCAAATAAACCATCTGAATACATCGTATTTCAG
>CACYKH010000023.1 GCA_902774915.1 uncultured Lachnospiraceae bacterium
AAAAAGAAGCCTTCAACACCTACAACTGGTAAACTTACACTCACAAAGACCTTTGGTGGAGATGTAACTGAGGCTGAGGCCAAGGGCGATGATCTTTGCTTTGTTATCAAGAATAAGGATACTGGAAAGTATTTGGATTCACAGGGTAATGATTCCGATCAACCTGTTGAAATTACATTAGCTCAAATGTCTCATACGGATAAAACTAAGATATGGACATTGACGATTGATAATGTTGCTACAGGAAATTATGAAGTTACTGAGAAGAACCAGGCAATATACATTTCTGGAACAAATATTCCTTATACTTTTGAGAAGACATCAGTTATTACTGATACAAAAGAGGTAAAGGCATCAGAAACAGCTGAACTTAATCTTGTAAACAACTACACTAAGCCAGTAGTTAAGATCAGTAAGATTGATGCTACAGGTAAGCAGGAAATCGAAGGCGCTGAGCTTGTACTTTACAGCAGTGATGATAAGGGTAACAAGACAGGTTCGACTGAAATAAAATGGACATCTAAGAAGACTGTTGAAACATTCTATCTTGAGGCTGGAACATATACAATTCAGGAAACAGTGGCACCTTCTGGATATGAGAAGACAACAAATCTCTTCATATTCAAGGTTGAGTATGATTCAACTGACAATGACAAGCTTGTTATTAAACAGCTCAGTGGTGATCATATGCCTGGTACTTATGACAAGACTACAGGACTTATCTCATTTGAGAATGATCCTATTAAGGCAACTGGTGGTCTTAAGATCACAGTTCTTGAGGAAGGTACTAAGAGAGTTGTACCTAACGCAACAGTTGAGGTTGAAGCACCAGAGGGAACAACATTCCCAGATGGTTCTACAAAGATTACAGTAGTAACTGATTCTAATGGTCAGGTTACAAAGTACACAGGTAAGGACGGTAAGGAATATAAGCTTACAGAAGGACTTACACCTGGTGATTACAAGATTACAGTAACTAAGGTTCCAGATGGTTACAAGGTAACAGTTGGTAAGACTGAGACAGTTACAGTTAAGACTGGCGAGGTTACAGAGCATGTAGCACTTATAGCAACATCTGAAACTTCAAAGGACGAGACACCAAGTAAGGAAGAAACTAAGCCAGGTACTCCTAATAAGGATACAACTAAGGTTGATACTGGTGATCACATGAATGTTATTCCTATAATTGTAATCATGGTTATCTCACTTATAGCTTCTATCGTAGTTATAATACGTAAGAGAAAGATGAGATACGAGTACTAAAATAAAAGATAGCATTTAGCTAATTCAGGATGCAGGGTTAACGCCCTGCATCCTTTTTGTTTATAATTTGGATAGGCTGCGTCTATTAGAAGATATAGTTTTATTTTATATTGGCAAATTCATAAAAAGTGCTATAATAAACCTCGTGAATTATGTACAGTTACATCAAAGACATGTTCAGGAGGTTTTATTATGAAAAGAATACTTACAATTCAGGACATTTCATGCCTAGGAAAGTGCTCTATTACAGTTGCGCTTCCAATCATTTCAGCAATGGGCGTTGAGACAACAATTCTGCCTACAGCAGTTCTTTCAACACACACCATGTTCCCAGACTTTACAGTTAAGGATTTGACAGATCAGCTTATCCCAATTACTGATCATTGGAAGAGCCAGAATGTGAAGTTCGATGCTATCTACACAGGTTACCTTGGTTCTGCTGAGGAGATTGAAATCGCAAAGAAGATTTTTGCTGAGTTCGGCGGAGATGATACACTGATTTTCATCGATCCAGTTATGGCTGATAACGGCAAGCTTTATCCTGCATTTGATATGGAATATGCAAAGCTAAATGCAGGTCTTTGCGGTGAGGCAGATGTTATTGTTCCAAATCTTACAGAAGCTTGTTTCATGACTGATACAGAATATAGAGAAGATTACGATAGAGAGTACATTGAAGAACTTCTTGGAAAGCTTGCAAAGCTCGGTGCTAAGAAGGTTGTTCTTACAGGTATTGCATTTAATGATGGTAAGACTGGCGTTTACGGTCTCGATACTGTAACAGGTGAGAAGATTGTTTACGAGAATGACCGTATTGATGCAGCATTCCACGGAACAGGTGATATCTTCGCCAGCGTTTCAGTTGGTGCTATCACAAGAGGTCTTGATATGAATACTGCATTTAAGATTGCTGCTGATTATACAGCAAAGACTATTGCAGTTACTCTTGAGAATCCAGATAAGCCATGGTATGGAGTTGACTTCGAAGCAACTATTCCTGAACTTGTTGACACTCTTAGAGAGTATGTAAAATAAGTCAAGAGGGACACATCTATAAGTCAGGAGATCCGATCTCCTGACTTATTTTTATCTTGCATGGTTTATCATACTGTGTGATAATTTAAGGAGTTTTAAGGAAGAGGATAGAAGTATGGGAAAACTAATTTGCGACAATATTTCAGAAATCATAAATGATATTGTAGCTGACTATGAGAATGGACGTCCTATTGATAAACAGGATATTTTCGGTCAGCCTGCTCGTGATGCAGTTAAGGAGATAATCTACAAGCTGAACCACATTGTTTATGCTGGTTATTATGTGGATAGAACTTACAGGATTTACAATATCAGCACAACCATTGCTTCTCTTACAGAAGATGTGGCCTACAATCTTAACAAGCAGATTGCTCTTGCACTTCATTTTGATAAGAGACTTGAGGGCAAATCTGAGGAAGAGATAAGATGCGTTGCAGAGGATTATACAGTTCAGTTCATGAAGAAGATTCCTGAAGTAAGAGCTTACCTGGATACGGATATCGAAGCTCTTTTCGTTGGTGATCCAGCAGCTGAGTCTAAAGATGCGATTATCATTGCATATCCAGGTCTCTTTGCTATTTCTGTTCAGAGATATGCACACGTTCTGTATCAGCTTGGTGTCCCAATGCTTCCTCGTGTTATGACTGAGATTGCTCACAGCAAGACAGGTATTGATATTAACCCAGGTGCTACCATTGGAAAGTATTTCTTTATCGATCACGGTACTGGTGTGGTTGTTGGTGAGACAACAGTCATCGGTGAGAATGTAAAGATTTATCAGGGCGTTACTCTTGGAGCTCTTTCTACAAGAGGTGGACGCGGTCTTATAGATAAGAAACGTCACCCAACCATTGAAGATAATGTGACAATCTATTCGGGAGCATCTATCTTAGGTGGTGATACTGTAATAGGAGAGGGCTCGGTTATCGGAGGTAATGTATTCCTCACGAAGTCTGTTCCACCTAATACAAAAGTTCATGTTGCAAACCAGGAGCTTAAGTTTGATGGAGAGGCATTTACCAAGTCTGATCCAGATGAAAACTGGTTCTATGTTATATAATGAAAAGAAAGAAGGCTTGGTTCAAATGAACCAAGCCTTTTAATATGTGTTTCTGTTTTAGTATGGATTAAGATCAACTGAATTTCCGTAAAGATCATAACCTGTCAGATCTGCAGGATCGATTGTCAGGTAGTTGACGGTAGCGGTGTGGTCGCCCATATCATCATAACAATGAATGATTATTGCATCTCCCTCATATCCATCCACCACGGCACAACCACATTTGCAGTAAGCTTTTGCTTTGGCAAGGATGGCATCTGTAGATTTGTTGCCAGATGATTTTGCCTGAGTAGTAGGTTCCTGCTTTGGAGGGGCCTGTGTAGTTGCTTGAGTTGTTGCCTGGGTTGTCGCCTGAGTTGTGGCTTCGGTAGTAGCCTCGGTAGTTGGTCTGTAATCAACGTAGTTCTCAGTTGGAGTATAGATAATTTTATTCTCGCCAGGTCTTATCATTGCAATCTGTGCGAAGGTTCCATCAACCCACTCGAATGTACCAATAGCAAATTGGTTTTCGCCGACCTTGTAAATGTCGGTGATAGTTATTCTTCCAACCCTGTCGCTTTCTGCCTTGATCTGTTTTCCGCTCCAATAACCGGTGAGTTCGTCAACTCCACGATCGGTCTCTTCTATAGTATCCGAGTCAGGAGAACTCATGCACCACCATTTAAGGCTGACGGTCACATTTGTCTCGCTTTCAGTATGAATTGTACAATTCATATACCTTTCGCTGTAAGAGTCCAGCTTCCAGTAAGGGTCGGTTATCATCATCATCTTCCAGCCACCCTCGGCTAGTCGGAAATCTGTGATGTACTCAGCTTCTGACTGAGGACCATCGAACCTTACTCCGCTTGTATACCATTCAAAGTCGGTAACGATAGGAGTTTTATCAGTAGAAAAACTTTCGGCTGCCGCTACAATCTTTTCGTCACTATCCATAGTTGTTGATTCTGTTGTATCAGTAGATGCCACCTCCTCGGTGGTTTTATCTCTACGTCTTCTGGATGAATCGTCATCCTTCCTTAACCAGCCTGGTGTAACGAACAGAAGCACGCACAGAATGGCAATCAGTATAACGGCGGTGACTGCGATGATAGCTGCGATTGGACCGCTGTTTCCACCTTGCTTTTGTGGTTGAACGTTCTGGTCGAATTGTCCTCCTTGAAGCTGGCCTGTCTGATTTAGTTGCCCAGTGTTGTACAGCTGACCACTTTGGTTTAGTTGTCCGGTCTGGTCGCTGTAGCTCATATTGTTTTTGACGATAGGAGTTCCGCAGTAGTCACAGAACTTCGCATCGTCAGGAATCTGCTTTCCACAATTATTACAAAACATAAGCAACCCCCTTATTTAGATTTGGGTAGCTTCCCATAAAAAATACCCATACTTTATTATATCGTATTTTTATAAAGTTTTGAAGAAAACAAATGGAATTTAATAAGGTGTGGAAACATATTGATAATAATGATATTCTATGAGTGTTGATTTAAATAAGATTTATGAAATAAGAATACATTTTGCATGGTTAAATAAAGGAGAATAAGAATGGGTGAGCAATTATATACAATTCCGGTGAACGATGCATTTGACGCTGATTGCGAATGTCCACTATGCCTCATGGCTAAGGAACTGGAGCAAAATGCAATCGAATTCACGATGGGTCCTAGCTATATGGAGGATGACAACCGTGAGATAACGGATAAGCTGGGCTTTTGTCCAAAGCACATTAAGATGATGTATGCAGACAAGAACAAGCTTGGTGTGGCGCTGATGCTGAATACTCATATGAATAAAACTATTCGTGAGATGAAAGTGCTGGCGGAAAAGGACTCACCTCAGGCTGCGGGAGTGCTGGCCAGAAAAACAGGCGGGCTTTTCTCGAAGGGTGGCGACAAATCTCCTGTGGTTAAATATATAGAGGAACTTGAATCTAACTGTTTCGTGTGCCAGAGGATTGAGCCGGTCTTTGACAGATATGTACATACTATCTTCCATATGTGGAAGAAGGATAGCGAGTTTAAGGAGAAACTTGAGAAGTGTAAAGGCTTCTGCACATACCACTACGGCGTGCTTTACGAGAAGGGGGCTGAGAATCTGAACCAGTCTCAATACGAGGAATTTATAAAAGTGCTGAATCAGGTTTACTTCGATAACATGGAAAGAGTTAACGGTGATGTTTCCTGGTTTATAGATAAGCACGATTACAGAAACAAAGAAGCTGACTGGAAGAATTCCAAGGATTCCATTCAGAGAGCAATCATAAAGACAGAACATACTATAGTTGATGAATAAAACTTGGAATATTTCTTTGTATGATTAAACTTGCAAAAAGGTTTACATAATTTAGATGAGTAAGGGAAGATAATGGATAACCACGATAGAAGAAATAAGATTCTTGAAACAATTCAAAATAGTACTTCTCCGGTTAGTGCATCTAGTTTATCAAAGGAGATGGGCGTAAGCAGACAGATCATCGTTGGTGATGTTGCGTTGTTGCGCGCAGAGGGAAATGATATTTTGTCGACTCCGAGAGGTTATGTTGCGGCGCCAAAAGAGAAGAATGCGACAAAGCGGATAGCAGTGAATCATTCTGCTGAGGAAACTCAAATAGAGCTTTATACTCTCGTGGATGAGGGATGTACTGTTGAGGATGTAATAGTTGAACATCCAATATATGGACAGCTGATTGGAAAGCTCAGAATATCAAGTAGATATGATGTGGATGAGTTTATCAGGAAATCAAAAGAAGAAAAAGCTACACCTCTTTCAGCTCTTACGGAAGGAATACATTTACATACTGTAAGTGCAAATTCCGAAGAACAGATTGATCGGGCAATTGACAAATTGAAGGAATTGGGGATTCTTTTGTAAAAATTATTGGGTGTTTTTCACATTGACATTTATATGGCGTGATACTATAATGTGTCACGTCATTTGTGTTTTGACAGGTGTCAAGACACCTTTGGAAACTTTTTGATCGTAGATTAATTAATAAAGAGGAAGATTATGGCAAACGAAAAGAAAAACGAAGATGTAAAAGTTGAAGAGACAAAAGAAGAAGTAAAAGAAGTAGTTAAAGAAGAAACAAAAGCAACAGAAGAGAAAAAAGAGAAAAAGGAAAAAGGTTTCAAGGCCTTTCTCAAGAGAAAGGATATTGAGATTTCTCTTAAGCGTTATGGTATCGATGCCCTCGGCGCTATGGCACAGGGACTTTTCTGTTCACTTCTGATCGGAACTATCATCAATACTATCGGAACACAGTTCCATATCGGATTTCTGAATCAGGTAGTAGCGACAGTTTCTGGTGTTGACTATACAGTCGGCGGACTTGCAATGGCTATGAGTGGTCCTGCAATGGCAGTGGCTATCGCCTATGCACTTAAATGTCCACCACTTGTTATGTTTTCAATGATAACAGTCGGATTTGCAGCAAATGCCCTCGGCGGAGCTGGAGGTCCTCTTGCGGTTCTTTTCATCGCTATCATTGCATCTGAGTTTGGTAAGGCAATCTCAAAAGAAACAAAGGTTGATATACTTGTTACCCCACTTGTAACTATCGGTATTGGTATTTTCCTTTCATGGCTCATCGCACCATATATTGGTAAAGCAGCTATGAAGGTTGGTAGCGTTATTATGTGGGCAACAGAGCAGCAGCCATTCCTTATGGGTATACTTGTTGCTGTTGTTGTTGGTATTGCGCTTACACTTCCTATTTCTTCAGCAGCTATCTGTGCAGCACTTACACTTACAGGACTTGCTGGTGGAGCGGCAGTAGCTGGATGCTCAGCTCAGATGGTTGGTTTCGCTGTTACATCATTTAAAGAGAATAAATGGGGCGGCCTTGTTTCACAGGGTATCGGAACTTCAATGCTTCAGATGGGTAACATTGTGAAGAATCCTCGCATTTGGCTTGCACCTACACTTGCATCTGCAATTACAGGTCCACTTGCAACATGTGTATTCCACATGGAGATGAATGGTGCACCTATCTCATCAGGTATGGGTACATGCGGATTCGTTGGACAGATCGGAGTTTATACTGGTTGGGTAAATGATGTGGCTGCTGGAACAAAGTCAGCTATCACATGGTTCGACTGGCTTGGACTCATTCTTATTTCAATCGTACTTCCAGCTGTTCTTTCACTTATCTTTGACAAGATCTTCCGTAAGATCGGATGGGTCAAGGACGGCGACATGAAACTTGCATAGTCTTAGTTGACATAATATTAAGTCACTAGGGACAGATCTTGGAGTCAGTGGGACCGGGTCTCATTGACTTATAGATCTGTCCCTGGTGACTTATTTTTTATTGTGCCAAGTTCGAGAAAGTGGTATCATAATTACATATTTTTGATTCGAAAAAAAGGAAAAGGGGAAAATGAACAAGATAGGTTTTGACAACGACAAATATCTTGATATGCAATCGAAGCACATCAAGGAAAGAATAGGTAAATTCGGAGGAAAGCTGTACCTGGAATTTGGTGGTAAGCTGTTTGATGATTATCATGCATCAAGAGTACTCCCAGGTTTCAAGCCAGATTCTAAAATAAGAATGCTGAAGCAGCTTAAGGATCAGACTGAGATAGTAATCGCTATCAAGGCTGGTGATATTGAAAAGAACAAGGTTCGTGGTGACATCGGTATCACATACGATATGGATGTACTTAGACTTATAGATGCATTCACAAACAATGGACTCTTCGTAGGTTCTGTTGTTCTTACACAGTTCAAGGAACAGCCATCAGCTGTTGCTTATGAAAAGAAGTTAAAGGCTCTTGGCCTTAAAGTTTATAGACATTATCCAATCGAGGGTTACCCTTCTGATATTCCAAAGATTGTTAGCGACGAAGGTTTTGGACGTAATGATTATATTGAAACAACCAGACCTCTTGTTGTTGTAACAGCTCCTGGACCAGGAAGCGGTAAGATGGCAACCTGCCTCAGCCAGCTCTACCATGAGCAGAAGAGAGGAACAAAGGCAGGCTATGCTAAGTTCGAGACATTCCCTATCTGGAATATTCCACTTAACCATCCAGTAAATCTTGCATATGAAGCAGCTACTGCTGATTTAAATGATATCAACATGATCGACCCATTCCATCTTGAGGCTTATGGTGAGACAGTTGTTAATTACAACAGAGACGTTGAGGTCTTCCCAGTTCTTAATGCAATGTTCGAGAAGATCTCTGGTGAGTGCCCTTACAAGTCACCTACAGATATGGGCGTTAACATGGCAGGTCATTGCATCATCGATGATGAGGCAACAAGAGAAGCTTCAAAGCAGGAAATAATCAGAAGATATTATCAGGCCCTTTGTGATAAGAGAAAGGGAGATGCAGGCGACAGCGCAATTCAGAAGATAGAGCTTCTTATGAAGAAGGCAGAGATTACTGTTGCTGACCGTCCTGTTGTTGCGGCTGCAAACATCCGTGCAGAAGAGACAGGAAATCCTGCGGCAGCAATGGAGATGCCAGATGGAACAGTTATTACTGGAAAAACATCATCTCTCCTTGGTTCATCATCTGCTCTTATCCTGAATGCACTCAAGGTGCTTGCAGGAATAGATGACAGCGTTAAGCTGATATCTCCACAGAACATCGAGCCTATTATGGAGCTGAAGGTTAATTACCTTGGTAATCACAATCCGCTCCTGCATATAGATGAAATTCTTATTGCTCTTTCAATAGAGGCAAATACAAATCCGGAAGCAAAGGCTGCATATGCACAGCTTCCTAACCTTGCGGGACTTGAAGCGCATTCTTCAGTCATTCTTTCGCAGGTTGATGTGGGCGTATTTAAGAAACTTGGGGTAAATCTTACTTGCGAACCACGTTATCAGACAAAGAAGTTATTCCACACCTAGGATACAAACTAAGCTGGAATTAACATACTAATTTTGAGTGAAAAGATCGGTTATACACTTAAGTAAATAATCAGTTATGGGGAGGTTACTTACAATGAGTGCATTCGAAATTACGGTTATGGGGTTGGTTCAGGGAATCGGTTTCAGACCTTTCGTTGCTGAATATGCAGAGAAGAATGGACTGGTCGGCAGTATTCATAATGCTGGCGGCGTTGTAAAGCTCTACGTAGAATGTGACGAGATAGAAATCGGTAAGCTGACATATCATCTGAGATACAACTGCCCAGCGGGTGGACGTGTTGACAATATTATAGTAAAGCCTGTTAAGGATATCTTTTATGACGACGAGACTTCTGAACTCAGTAAGGAGCTGGAAGAGTCGGCAAGGAAGATGTATGCCGCCGAGCAGGAAGAAGATGAATATATGAACAGCCGCTCTTGGTTTGCTGAGGACAAGAGAAAACAGGCCGAAGAAGAAGCTAAGAGAAAAGAGGCTGAAGAAAAAGAAAAACAAAAGGATTCAGAGGAGCCTGCATTTAGCAGTGAAGTTGGTGCCAGCGACGACGAGGGAAATGTGACCGAAGGCATTGTACTTGATGAGTATGGCCGTGAGCTGGATGACAGTTTCCGTATCATTAAGAGCGAAGGCTTTGAGGAAGGAATGCGTTTTCTGCCAACTGACCTTGCAACTTGTGATGATTGCAGGGCTGAACTTCTGGACCCAACTAATAGAAGATATCGTTATCCATTCATAAGCTGTTCAGCTTGTGGACCTAGATATTCAATCATGAAGTCCGTGCCTTATGATAGAGAGAACAGTACAATGGCACCATTCCATATGTGCCAGGACTGTGCCAGAGATTATCATGAGCCAGGCAACAGACGTCGCTTTGATCAGAACATAGGTTGTTCTGACTGCGGACCAAAACTTAGATATTATGAGAATCGTCTTGTAGATGAGATTCAGATGGAACAGGACGAGATGCTGGATAAGACCATTGAGAATCTGAAGGCTGGAAAAATCGGAGCCATTAAGAGTCTCGGCGGATTCCATTTTGTTTGTGTGCCTACAAATGAGGCTGCTATCAGAAAGCTCCGTGCTTTTAAGGATAAGCAGCATAAACCATTCGGACTACTTTTCCCAGATTTAGAAACAATAAAGAAATATTGCTATGTATCCGAAGTAGAAGAGGAGCTCCTTACTTCAAATGCAAGACCAATAGTTATCCTTGCTAAGAAGGAAGGTGTGGATGATTTTGTGCCAGAGGTTCTTATGGGTGCAACCCATATTGGTGCAATGCTTCCTTTTGATCCACTTCAGATAATTCTTTCAGATGCATGCGGACCGCTTGTTATGACAAGTGGTAATAAGGGTGGTGAGCCAATCATCACTAAAGATAAAGATATGATAATGTATCTTCCACGTGTTGATAGTTCATCCCTCACCCATGAAGAAGTATCAGCAGTTGATTTTGCTGATGGCTTAACTCATAGATCTGAGACTTTAGAGTACTTGGAAGAAAACGAAGAAGAAATCTGTCTAGATTTTATGTTAACCAATACCAGAGAGATACTAGCACCTCTTGATGATTCTATTGTACAGGTTGCAAGAATCCATTCTGGAAAGATGAAGAGAAGACTTCCTCAGATAATCCGTCGTGCAAGAGGTTACATTCCTCAGCCAATCATGCTGGATATAGAACTTCCTAAGGAAACATTTGCAGGTGGTACTGATTATGAATCATCCTTTGCGCTTGGTGTAAAAAATGCCATCTATCTTTCTGAGTACTATGGCAACATGACAAATGGAAGCGTTAACGAGGTTCGTTCCAAGGCGGTAGAGCGTATGGAAGACCTGCTGGGAATTAAGCCAAAGCTATTCCTGGGCGATCTCAATCCGGATTACATTTCCTCTAAGGACGCAGATAAGCGTGCTATGGAAACTTATATAGATGGAATTCCACAGAGAGTTCAGAGAAGACAGCATCATGCGGCTCACGTTCTTTCAGTTGCTGCAGAGCATGGACTTACTGGACGTGTTCTCGGAATCGCATACGATGGAACGGGCTATGGTCTGGATGATACCATCTGGGGCAGTGAGCTTTTCTCATGTATGCTGAATGAATCTATTGAAGAAGTGGATGAGACAGGAGCGACAGTTGAAACCCGTCCTAAGATCCTTCGTTCTGGTGCTCTTATGCCTATTAAGCTTATGGGCGGCGAGCAGTCGGCGAGAGATGTAAAGACAACCCTTTGCGGTTACATCCGCTCAGTGGAAGAGAGACAGCTTGTTTCTCCTACTACTATAGATAAGGTGTTTAAGATACTCGGAATTGACAGAGGGGACTACGGAGTTATCTCCGCCTGCCTCAAAGCTGATATCAACATTTATTATTCCGCTTGTATGGGACGTCTGTTTGATGCAGTCGCAGCCCTTCTTGGAATTAAATCTAAGAATACATTTGGCGGTGAGAGCCCAATGGCTCTTGAAGAGGCTGCAACAAGAGGCTACAGAAGAAAGAAGATTATGCTTCAGGATATTGTGGCTGAAGATCTAAAGCTCCGTGTTATCGAACCAAAGAGTGAAGAAGAGATTTACAGAATGGACCAGGCTACTCTGATTGCTGACCTGATGGAGAAGATGGTGGCAGTTTACGAGATGGGTCTTAGTGATGAAGAATACAAAGAGAAGATAGATGAACTCGCCTTCGAGTTCCATGCTGCGATCATAGATTCGACAGTTTATATTTGCGATAAAGTTTGTAGTAGAGACTACATCCATCATATTGCTATAACCGGTGGTAGCATGTACAACCGACTTCTTCTCGATGGACTTGGAAGCTCCCTCGAGCGTCTTGGCTACAAAGTATTCATCAACAACCAGGTTCCTGCCGGTGACGGTGGAGTCTGCCTCGGCCAGATTTACGGTGAAATTATTTAGTTGACTTATTTTAAAAACATGTTGACAAACAACACAACATTATGGTAGAGTACCACTCGATGAGCTGCCGTAGACAGCAGGTGTTCGAAAGAACGTAACATCGAGAGATTACCTGCCGAGGAAGAATCGTTTCAGTTTAACTGATATTATTATGACGAATTCAAACCTCTGTCTATGTGTATGCGTAGACAGAGGATTTTTATTTCTCAAATGAGAAACATTAGACTTTGTTTTATGCGCAGCCCAAATCTATAAGGAGGTGCATTTGAGTTGGCAAAGATTGAAGAGAAGAAGCCTATAATTCAGGAAATCAAAGATAACCTGGATGGCGCTAAGTCAGTAGTTCTTGTTGATTATCTTGGACTTACAGTTGAGCAGGATACAAATCTTCGTAGAGCTACAAGAGAAGCCGGTGTTATTTATAAGGTTTATAAGAACACAATGGTTAATCTTGCAATCGAAGGAACTGAGTTCGCTGATCTTGCTAAGGATCTTGAAGGTCCTACAGCCTTAGCTATTTCTAAGGAAGATGCTACAGCTCCTGCAAGAGTTGTTGCTAAGTTCGCTAAGGACAACAAGAAGATTGAGCTTAAGAGCGGTGTAGTTGAAGGCACATACTATGACAAAGATGGTATCGATGTTATCGCAACTATCCCATCAAGAGAAGAACTTCTTTCAAAGTTCCTTGGAAGTTTGCAGTCACCTATTACAAACTTCGCTCGTGTTATCAATCAGGTTGCTGAGCAGAAAGCCGGCGCAGCTGAGTAAGTAACACAAAATGCCTAAATAGTTAGGTAAACCTATTAATAAGAAAATAAATAAAATTTGGAGGATATTTAAAATGACAGTAGAAGAATTAGTAGCTGCTATCGACGAGCTCTCAGTACTCGAGCTCAATGATCTTGTAAAGGCAGTAGAAGAGAAGTATGGTGTTTCAGCAGCAGCTGGAGTTGTAGTTGCAGCAGCAGGCGGAGACGCAGCTGGCGCAGCAGCTGACAAGGATGAGTTCGATGTAGAGCTTACAGAAGTTGGCGCTGAGAAGATTAAGGTTATCAAGGTTGTTCGTGATGTAACAGGTCTTGGACTTAAGGAAGCTAAGGAAGCAGTTGAGGGTGCTCCAAAGGTACTTAAAGAGGCTGTATCTAAGGCAGAGGCTGAGGACATCCAGAAGAAGTTCGAGGAAGTTGGAGCTAAGATCACTCTTAAGTAATTTAATCTCGACTTTTATAACCTGCAATTCTTTTAAAGAATTGCAGGTTTTTTTATTTGCTTGGCAAGGATATTTCTTGCGTGATATAATACCCGATGATTTATTCCATTTGGGTGAGGGGAAATGAAATGAAAAATCTATCAAAACTATCAAAGTTTGCGGTAGGCCTTTTTACCGCAGCACTTCTAGTTCCAATCATAAGTGGTGTCACAGCTCGGGCAGAAGATGACATCGCAATTAATTCTGGTAACTTTCCAGATGCTACTTTCATGAGTGTTGTATCGGATTTTGATACGGATAATGATGGATCTTTATCGAAAGCGGAGAGAGAGGCTGTAATAAATATCCATTGTGAGAATCTTGGGATAACAACTATTAAGGGAGTTGAATACTTTCCTAATCTTCAGGGTCTGTGGTGCTTAAATAACAAAATCTCCAACATGGACCTTACTGCAAATAAAGAGCTTGTGGGAGTATGGTGTTCAAAGAATAGTTTTACAAGTCTTGATTTTACAGGTCTTGATAAGCTTCAGTGGGTATATTGTTTTGGATGTAATCTGACTTCCATTAATGTTTCGAATAATCCTGAACTTGCTTACCTGGAGTGTAATGCCAACCCTAAACTTACTGAACTTAACCTAAGTAATAATACGAAACTTGAAAATCTTTTTTGTAGTGAATGCGGTCTTACGAAGCTGGATTTATCGTATAATTCTTTACTCTGTGAACTTGATGCATTTAAGAATGATCTAAGAATTCTGAAATTTGGTGATACTCCATATCTAAAAAGACTTGATATCTGGGATAATGAAAACCTTGGTGATGTAGATATTAGTGGGATGCCGGGTCTTGAGTTCTATAACTGCGCCAATAATGGTGTGACAAGACTTGATATGAGCAATAACCGTCAGCTTCAGCTTCTTATCTGTGGCTATAATGAGGAACTTAAATATCTTAATGTAACTAACAACCCAAGACTTGCTGATCTTAGACTGGAGTGTGACTACAATCTGCCTTCACTTGATATATCTCACAACCCACAGCTTTATAATCTTTACGCATTTGGAGTGGGAGCTCTTTCTTCAGTGGATATCAGCAATAACCCTTATCTTATAAAGACATATAACGAGGGTCGTTATAAGGCTGAGCCACAACTGGGATATGTTCATTCTTATACCATCGAGTTTGGTGGAAGCGAAGAGTATTTTGAAGATATCACTCATTGTCTGGCTGTTGATGATGGAAGACCACTCATTACTACAGGTGGTAATCCAACTATTGTTCCAGAATGTTACATAGATACAACTGATGGTCACTCAGATTCAGAAGCCTTCGCTACCAGAGGACAGGCTATACAGCTTCTTTGGGAGAAAGCTGGAAAACCTTCAGTAGGCGGCGCTTCCAGATTTAATGATGTGGCTGGTTCACAATATGCTGCAGCTATTAAGTGGGGTGAATCTTATAATATCTGTTTCGGTTATCCATATATTTGTTCTGATTCTTTCTGTCCGGATGAAATTATAAACAGAGAAGATTTTGCTTTGATGGCTCATAGATTTTCGGTTTATATGCATCTTGGTTCTTCCTTTGATTATGGTCAAACAGATTGGCGCAGTGACTTCTATGATATAGATTATTATGGCTGGGGCGCATTTACATGGGCTATTCAGTTTGAAGTCCTGAATGTATATGGCGATTATTGTTATCCACATGGAAGGGTGACGGTAGATGAGCTCAGTGCTGGTGCTGCTAAAGTATTTAATCTTAATGAAGCGGCATCCTACTCAGAAAGAGTAAATGCAAATGGAGTCTCAGACGCAAATTGGAATATTGTTCCATATTATTCTGCGACAGTTGATCCTATAACAACTTCATCTGCAAATGCCAGCTCCCAGACAACGACTCCTGCAGCAGGTACAAGTAAGTCTACTGGTTCATCATCTACAGGTTCAGGTTCATCTAAGGGTTCAACTAATTCAGACAGTAAGCCTTCAAATGAATGGAAGAACGGTAAATGGTATAACAAGGATGGAAGTCAGACTTATGGACCAACCCTTAAGTGGAAGGCAAATTCCCAGGGCTGGTGGGTAGAGGACAGTTCGGGCTGGTACCCTGTATCCCAGTGGCAGAAGATTGATGGCAAGTGGTATTATTTCCTTTCAAATGGTTATATGGACTATTCAGAATACCGCGATGGATGTTGGCTCGGACCTGATGGAGCATGGAATGAAAAATATTCTGGCGGAACCTGGAAGAGCAACTCAAAGGGATGGTGGTATGAAGACGCTGCCAGCTGGTACCCATCATCACAGTGGTTATGGATTGATGGAAAATGCTACTACTTCGGAGCAGATGGTTACATGTATACAAGCAGATATGTAGATGGCTACTGGGTTGGTTCCGACGGTGCATATAGCAAATAAATAATTACATTAATGCAAGCACATTTTTATTAAAAAAAGTGCTTGCATTTTTTATCTTGATTTGTTAAAGTAGTAAATTGTCATTATAGGTTAAATTGGTACACTGCGCTTATTATAGGCTCAGTGTGTGATTTGTACGCTGTTTTTTGCGGAAATCCACTATTTTTAAGCTATTTTGATAATTTAAACGAGAGGTGAAATACGTCACATGGAAAACTACAGAATGCGTCCAATTCAATCAGGCAAAAACATACGTATGAGCTATTCCGGTAAAGAAGAAGTTCTCGAAATGCCTAACCTTATCGGCGTGCAGGTTAATTCCTACAAGTGGTTCCTTGAAGAGGGACTCGATGAGGCATTTAAGGATATCAGTCCAATAACGGACTTTTCCGGAAAACTTAGTCTCGAGTTTGTTGATTACAAACTGAATGAAGAGGATAAAAAATACACCATCGAAGAGTGTAAAGAGAGAGATGCTACATATTCAGCTCCTCTTAAAGTAAACGTTCGTCTCATTAATAATGAAACAGGTGAGATCAATCAGCATGATGTATTCATGGGTGATATGCCACTCATGACTGAGACTGGTACATTTGTAATTAATGGTGCAGAGCGTGTAATCGTAAGTCAGCTTGTTCGTTCACCGGGTATCTACTACTCAATAGGACGTGATAAGACTGGTAAAGCTTTATTCTCATGCCAGGTTATCCCAAACCGTGGTGCTTGGTTAGAGTATGAGACAGATGCAAACGACGTATTTTATGTAAAAGTAGATAGAAATAGAAAAGTTCCAGTAACTGTTCTCATTCGTTCTCTTGGAGTAGGTACGGATGAGGAGATTCTGAATCTTTTCGGAGATGAGCCTAAGCTTCAGGCTTCATTTGCTAAGGATCCTTCTAAGACATATGAAGAGGGTATTCTTGAGCTGTACAAAAAACTGAGACCAGGTGAGCCTCTTGCAGTAGAGAGTGCTGAGAGTCTTATCAACTCAATGTTCTTCGATCAGAGAAGATATGACCTTGCTCGTGTTGGTCGTTTCAAGTTTAATAAGAAGTTAAACTTCATGAATCGTATAGATGGACTTATCCTTGCAGAAGATGTTATCGATCCACTTACAGGTGAGGTAATGTATGCTCAGGGTGAGATCCTCAACAAGGAATCTAGTAAAGCTATCCAGGATGCTGCAGTAGATCATGTTATCGTGCAGACAGAGACAGCTAACGTTAAGGTTCTTTCTAATATGATGGTAGACATCCGTCCATGGATCCAGGATAGACTTCCAGATGTTGATCCTGAAGACCTTGGTATTAATGAGGATGTTTATTATCCAGTTCTTGCTGAACTCTTAGAGCAGTATGAAGATGAAGAAGAATTAAAGGAAGCAATTGCTGCATCAGTTAATCAGCTGATTCCAAAGCACATCACTAGAGAAGATATACTTGCTTCTATTAATTACAATATGCACCTTGAGTACGAAGTTGGTTCAAGTGATGATATCGACCACTTAGGTAACAGACGTATCAAGTCAGTTGGAGAGCTTCTCCAGAACCAGTATCGTATAGGTCTTTCAAGACTTGAGAGAGTAGTTAAGGAGCGTATGCAGACACAGGATATCGAGACTATCACACCTCAGTCTCTTATCAATATCAAGCCTGTAACTGCAGCAGTTAAGGAGTTCTTCGGTTCATCACAGCTTTCACAGTTCATGGATCAGAACAACCCACTTTCAGAATTAACACATAAGAGACGTCTTTCAGCTCTTGGACCTGGTGGTCTTTCAAGAGAGAGAGCCGGATTCGAGGTTCGAGACGTTCACTATACACATTATGGACGTATGTGTCCTATCGAGACACCTGAAGGTCCTAATATCGGTCTGATCAACTCACTTGCAACATTTGCTCGTATTAATCAGTACGGTTTTATCGAGGCTCCTTATAGAAGAGTAGATAAGATTGATCCTGAGAATCCGGTTGTTACAGATGAGGTTGTTTACATGACAGCCGATGAAGAAGATAACTACATCGTAGCTCAGGCTTCTGAGCCACTTGATGAGAAGGGTCACTTCATTAATAAGAACGTAGCTGGTCGTCGTCGCGAAGAGACATCTGTTTTTGCTAAGACAAATGTTGACTTCATGGACGTATCTCCACGTATGGTATTCTCAGTTGCTACATCGATGGTACCATTCCTTCAGAACGACGATGCTAACCGTGCCCTCATGGGTTCTAACATGCAGCGTCAGGCAGTGCCACTTCTTAAGACAGATGCACCTGTAGTTGGTACAGGTATGGAGTCTAAGGCAGCTGTTGACTCAGGTGTAACAATCGTTGCTAAGCATGATGGTACAGTTGAGCTTTCATCCAGTGAGAAGATCATCGTTAAGTGTGATGATGGAACTAAGGATGAGTACGATGTTATTAAGTTCTCACGTAGTAACCAGGGTAACTGCATGAACCAGAGACCAATCGTCTTCAAGGGCGACAAGGTTAAGAAGGGTGAGGTTATCGCCGATGGTGCTTCAACATCTAACGGTGAGCTTGCACTTGGTAAGAACCCACTTATCGGATTCATGACTTGGGAAGGTAGGATGCTGTACTCCTTTCAGAGAAGCTTGTTAAGGATGATGTTTATACATCAGTACATATAGAAGAATATGAGTCTGAAGCAAGAGATACTAAGCTCGGACCTGAAGAGATAACAAGAGACCTTGCTGGTCTTAGCCAGGATGCTCTTAAGAACCTTGATGAGAATGGTATTATCCGCATTGGTGCTGAGGTACGTGCCGGTGATATCCTCGTTGGTAAGGTTACACCTAAGGGTGAGACAGAGCTTACAGCTGAAGAAAAACTCCTTAGAGCTATCTTCGGTGAGAAGGCTAGAGAAGTTAGAGATACATCACTTAGAGTTCCTCACGGTGCTTACGGTGTTGTTATGGATATCAAGATATTCACAAGAGAGAATGGCGATGAACTGAAGCCAGGCGTTACAAAGATGGTTCGTGTTTACATCGCACAGAAGAGAAAGATATCAGTTGGTGATAAGATGGCTGGTCGTCATGGTAACAAGGGTGTCGTTTCCCGCGTACTTCCAGTAGAGGATATGCCATTCCTTCCAAATGGTCGTCCACTTGATATCGTACTTAACCCTCTCGGCGTTCCTTCACGTATGAACATAGGACAGGTACTTGAGCTTCACCTTGGACTTGCATCTGAGGTACTTGGATTCAAGGTATCAACTCCTATCTTCGATGGCGCTAAAGAGGAAGACATTGTTAAAGAGCTTCAGATGGCTAATGATTATGCCAACACTTCTTGGGAAGAGTTTGAAGCTAAATATAAAGACTATGTTGATCAGGGTGTTATGGATTATCTCTATGAGAACCGTGATCACAGAGAAGAATGGAAGGGCGTTCCTATCGATGAGACAGGTAAGGTTCAGCTGAGAGACGGACGTACAGGTGAGGCAATTCCTGCGCCAGTATCAGTTGGTTTCATGCACTACCTGAAACTGCACCATCTGGTAGACGACAAAATCCACGCACGTTCAACCGGTCCTTACTCACTGGTTACTCAGCAGCCACTTGGTGGTAAAGCTCAGTTCGGTGGACAGAGATTCGGTGAGATGGAGGTTTGGGCTCTTGAGGCATATGGTGCTTCATCAACACTTCAGGAGATCCTTACTGTTAAATCTGATGATATCATCGGACGTGTTAAGACATACGAAGCTATCATTAAGGGCGAGAATATTCCTAACCCTGGTACACCAGAGTCCTTCAAGGTACTCCTTAAAGAGTTCCAGTCACTCGGACTTGATGTGCGTGTACTCAGAGAGGATGGAGAAGAAGTCGAGCTTGGAGATTCCGGCGATTACGACAGACGTACTAGAGCACTCCTTGAGGGAGATGACAACAGAGCGTACGAAGGTGATCTTGAGAGCGGCGGTTACAGCGAGGTAGATGAGTCTGGAGATATCATCGACAGCTCATTTGCAACTGAGGAAGAACCGGACTTCGATGACTACGGCGACAATGATGGAATGGATGAATAAAGGAGGAGACGAAACAGATGGCAATTAATACAGATACAGAGCAGGAGCAGCCTATATATTTTGATGCTATCAAGATTGGTCTTGCGTCTCCTGAAAAGATTAGAGAGTGGTCATTTGGTGAGGTAACAAAGCCAGAGACTATCAACTATAGAACATGGAAGCCAGAGCGTGACGGTCTCTTCTGCGAGAAGATCTTCGGACCTACAAAGGATTGGGAGTGTCACTGCGGTAAGTATAAGAAGATACGTTTCAAGGGTATCATCTGTGACAGATGTGGTGTTGAGATCACAAAGTCAAGCGTTCGTCGTGAACGTATGGGACATATTGAACTCGGATGCCCAGTTTCACACATTTGGTACTTCAAGGGTATCCCAAGTAGAATGGGACTTCTCCTTGACCTTTCACCACGTGAACTTGAAAGAGTACTTTACTTCTCAGCTTACATCGTAATCGATGCTGGTAGCACAGACCTTCATGAGAAGCAGATCATTTCTGAGCAGGAATACAGAACAAAGATTTCTGAGTACGGCGCAGATGCATTCCAGGTTGGAATGGGTGCTGAGGCTGTTAAGGAACTGCTTAAGAAGGTTGATCTTGAGAAAGAATCAGAAGAACTTAACAAAGAGCTCGAGACTGCAACAAGTCAGAAGAGAGCTAAGATCATAAAGAAACTCGACGTTGTTGAGTCATTCAGAAACTCAGGTAATAAGCCAGAGTGGATGATCCTTGATGTTGTACCAGTTATCCCACCAGATCTGAGACCTATGGTTCAGCTGGATGGTGGTAGATTTGCTTCATCAGATCTTAATGATCTTTACAGAAGAATTATTAACAGAAATAACCGTCTCAAGAAGCTTCTTGAGATCCCAGCTCCTGATATCATCATCAGAAATGAGAAGAGAATGCTTCAGGAAGCTGTAGATTCACTTATCGATAATGGTCGTCACGGACGTGCAGTTACTGGATCAAGCTCCAGAACACTTAAGTCACTGTCTGACATGCTTAAGGGTAAGCAGGGACGTTTCCGTCAGAACCTGCTCGGAAAGCGTGTTGACTACTCAGGACGTTCTGTTATCGTCGTTGGACCAGAGCTTAAGATTTATCAGTGTGGTCTTCCAAAGGAGATGGCTATCGAGCTATTCAAGCCTTTCGTTATGAAGGAGCTTGTATCCAGAGGTAAGGCAGATAACATCAAGGCTGCTAAGAAGAAGGTTGAGAGACTTGAATCTGGCGTATGGGATATTCTCGAGGATGTTATCAAAGAGCACCCAGTTATGCTGAACCGTGCTCCTACACTTCATAGACTTGGTATTCAGGCATTTGAGCCAATCCTTGTAGAAGGTAAGGCTATTAAGCTTCACCCACTCGTATGTATGGCCTTCAACGCCGACTTCGATGGTGACCAGATGGCTGTTCACCTTCCACTTTCAGTTGAGGCACAGGCAGAATGTAGATTCCTGCTTCTGTCACCTAACAACCTGCTTAAGCCATCAGACGGTGGAGTTGTATCAGTTCCTTCACAGGATATGGTACTTGGTATCTACTATCTGACGATGGATAAGTTCAAGGAAGTACCTTACGAAGAGAGTGAGATCGTTAAGGAATATCTGGAAGAAGATGAAGATAAAAACCTTGCAGCTATCAAGGCTGACGCTGAGAAGGGCGAGGTTCATGCATTTGATAAGATCAGAGTTACTGTTGTCAAGAAGAAAACAAAGGGTGATGAGAAAGAAGGCATCCCAGCAACTATCTTCTACAAGAACATCGTTTCTACAGTTGAGGATATGCTTGGACGTAGCTTCCTGAATCTGAACCGTGCTCTCCTGGCATTTGACAACAAGGATATAACTCTTCAGCAGAAGATCTACATTCGTAGAACTGCTACAACTACAGATGGTAAAGAAGTTACAGGATTTGTTGATACTACACTTGGTAGACTTATCTTCAATGAGATTATCCCACAGGATCTTGGTTTCGTAGATAGAAGCAACCCAGATGAGGTTCTTTATCCAGAAATCAATAAGCTGGTTAAGAAGGGTGATCTGAAGAAGCTTCTTAATAAGTGTATCAATATCCATGGTGCAACTAAGACAGCTGAGGTTCTTGATGATGTTAAGGCTCTTGGTTATAAGTATTCAACACTTAGTGGTATCTCAGTTTCTATCGCAGATATGACAGTACCTGCTGATAAGAAGGAACTTCTTGCTCAAGCTCAGAAGAACGTTGATGAGGTTAATAACCTCTTCGAGATGGGATTCCTTACAGAGGAAGATCGTAAGAAGAGTGTTATCAGACTTTGGGAAGAGGCAGATAAGAAGCTTACTAAGTCACTTCTTGATGGTCTGGATAAATACAACAATATTTACATGATGGCCGATTCTGGTGCCCGTGGTTCTGATCAGCAGATTAAACAGCTGGCAGGTATGCGTGGTCTGATGGCCGATACAACAGGTGCTACTATCGAGCTTCCTATCAAGTCTAACTTCCGTGAAGGTCTTGACGTACTGGAGTACTTCATTTCAGCACACGGTGCTCGTAAGGGTCTGTCAGATACAGCTCTTCGTACAGCCGATTCAGGTTACCTTACAAGAAGACTTGTAGATGTTTCTCAGGATATCATCATCAGAGAGACAGACTGTATGGCTGATAGCGATGTTAAGCCTGGTATCTACGTACAGCCTTTCATGGAAGGTAAGCGTGTTATCGAGGGCTTTGAGGATCGTATCAGAGGTAGATATGCTGCAGAAAGCATTTTCGATGCAAATGGTGAGATGATCGTTAAGGTTAACCATATGATCACTCCAGCCAGAGCAGAAAGAATAGTTAAGTATGGTGTTCAGGTTGATACTGGCGAACCTTTCACAGATCCAGAAACTGGTGAGGTTAGAAAGGATGCTAAGCTGAAGATTAGATCCGTACTTTCATGTAGATGTCATCTTGGTATCTGTGCTAAGTGTTACGGTGTTAACCTTGCAACAGGTCAGGCAGTTCAGGTTGGTGAGGCTGTTGGTATTATCGCAGCTCAGTCAATCGGTGAGCCAGGTACACAGCTTACAATGAGAACCTTCCACTCAGGTGGTGTTGCCGGTGGCGATATCACACAGGGTCTTCCTAGAGTAGAGGAGATCTTCGAGGCTCGTAAGCCTAAGGGTCTTGCAATTATCTCAGATATCGACGGTAAGGTTGAGATCAGAGATACAGCTAAGAAGAGAGAAGCTGTTATTACAAATGATGAAACAGGCGAGTCAAAGACTTACCTTATTCCTTATGGATCACGTACTAAGGTTGAGAATGGAGCTATGATCGAGGCCGGTGATGAGCTGACAGAAGGTTCAGTTAATCCACATGATATCCTTAAGATCAAGGGTGTTGAGGCTGTTCAGAACTACATGCTTCGCGAGGTTCAGAAGGTTTACTCACTTCAGGGTGTTGATATCAACGATAAGCACATTGAGATTATCGTTCGTCAGATGCTCAAGAAGACAAGAATTGAGGATGCTGGTGATTCAGAGTACTTACCAGGAACTCTTGCAGATGTACTTGATATAGAAGAAATAAATGAGATGTTTGAGGAAGAGGAGCTTCGTCCAGTTGTTGCTAGTCGTATCCTTCTCGGAATCACAAAGGCTTCACTTGCTACTAACTCATTCCTTTCAGCTGCTTCCTTCCAGGAGACAACAAAGGTTCTTACAAGTGCTGCTATCAAGGGTAAGGTTGATCCTCTTATCGGACTTAAGGAGAACGTACTTATCGGTAAGCTCATCCCTGCAGGTACAGGTATGAAGAGATACAGAAGTGTTAAGCTTGACACTGAGTATGTAAGAGATATCGAAGGCGAAGATGGCGAGTTCGAAGATGAGACAGTTCTTATTTCAGACGAGGGCGAAATTACAGCTTCTGAAGCTACAGAAACAGAAGAGTAAAATGCTTTCTGATCAAGTAAGAAATTGATTGACAACTTAAATACAGATATGTATAATAGATGGGCGTGCGTAAAAACACGCCCATTTTATTGCGCTCTTTTTAAGGGTGCACCAAATATTAAAAAGAACGGAGGTGAAAACATGCCAACATTTAACCAGTTAGTTAGAAAGGGTAGAGAGACATCTGTAAAGAAGTCTACAGCTCCTGCTCTTCAGAGAAGCTATAACTCACTGAAGAAGAAGCCTACAAACGCTAGCTCACCACAGAAGAGAGGTGTTTGTACAGCTGTTAAGACAGCAACCCCTAAGAAGCCTAACTCAGCTATGCGT
>CACYKH010000024.1 GCA_902774915.1 uncultured Lachnospiraceae bacterium
CGTTCAGAATGTTTTCTGCTGTCTGCTGTGGTGTTTGGTTGGAATTGTCCAACCAAAAGCCGATCCGTGGTGTTGTCTGCATTTTACTAAATACAAATTTGCTTATTTCATTATCCTGTAAGTTAAAGATTCTACACTAGTAAATAAACCCGAAATCTATCTAATCACTTCATCTTCTATTGTTGGAATACACGGAGAAAAGTCTATATCATCTCTTTGTATGCATTTCCCCTTTTTGAAAACATATACTTGAAAATCATTATAATGATCTTTATCTTCATCGTCTTTGAGATAAATCATTCCATAGCTTCCTGTAGCCACCTCTGAAATATGTTTATATGCTTTGATTATCGTATCCACTTCTGGTGTTCGATGATTTGAGCAATGCAATGTGTTAATATATGCGCAACCATTTGAATATTGTAATGTGATTTTATAATCACAATTTAAAATGATTTCTTTTACAGTTTTGTTAATCCTGTCAATCTCAGATTGCGGAAATAAATCCTCATCTTTATATGTTTCCCCAATAGCTAACCATCCATGTAACTCAATCATATAAACTCCTTGCACTTAAAACGATATATTCAAATATAATTTTCATTGTTACTTTTCTAATATACCATATATTCTAGTACCATAACACCATAACATTACAGATAAAAAAGCTGTATGAACGATGAAGAGGATGCCCCAAGGACACCCTCTATATGAAAGAATTCCATAGATGAATTAATCTAATGATACATCCTTTTTCTTTGAAGGCTGAGGTTTTGAAGCTTCTTTCTTGTTAACCTCTGCCTGTTTCTTCGATATTCTGTCTTGAAGAGATGTACTATGTTTTTTCTCAGTCTTGTTATTCTCAACTTTATCTACTTTTATATTATCAGTCTTTTCAGAACCTCTGTCTCCCTTTAAATCATCAATGTTTTTAGAATTATCCTTTTCTTTCTGACGAGATTCCATTTTATCCATTCGAACAAGTTCATGCTCCTTTGAATCATATTGGAATACATGATCTGATAATTTATCATTCTCATTCAAAACACCTTCATTTATCTCCTGAACCATACTTTCAAGCATAGCTGGTTCCATATCCTCTTTATAAGGTAGAACGATTGTCTCATGCACACTGCTTGGGAGAACTATAAAATCCCCTCCAAGCTTATCTGCTATCTCATCCATAGCTTTCTTATTAAATATCTCAGCAGCTCCATTTACATTACACTCATTAGAGAGAACATACATTTGCATATCAGGACTTTCTGGTGGAAGCATCATTTCTATAAACGGATCATTCTCTGGAACTCCGTCCGGGAACATTGAATCTATAAGTACATCTCTCATACTCTTAAATGAATAATTCTGTTCTGAGATATTTGCAAGTGCTGCTTCCTTAAGTTGTGCCTGATCTATTCCCATATCATTCATCATCTCATTTGTAATAGGAAGTGTGAGTCTCTCTCCTTCCTTCTGAGCAATTACCGTAGCAAACATAATTGTCATATCCTCAATCTTTTCCTGCGGTTTACCCTCCAACTTATCTTTATTATTATCGGTATTAACAACCTTACATATAACCGAATCCTTTATATCGTCAAAACTCATCATGCTAATCCACCTCCAATTTTTGTATTATTTGCTTTATTCTGTGGCTGTGAATTTTCCTTAAGCTTGTACTTTCGTATTCCCTTAATGTATGCAGCCATTCTCTCTTTATATGCATCATCACTAAAGAAGTCTGTTGATGCACCTGGAATATAAGTATAGTTATCTATCATTTTTCTCCATCTCCTTTACTTAAATTAAAGAGGCAGGACTACGCCTACCTCATAATAAATGTAATAACTCTTATTTTCTTTTTGGAAATTCCATTTTATATTTAAACTGTTTACCCTTAATCTCTGTACCATCATCTCTAGTGTAAGAGCAGTCAACAATTTCCTCTGGAGTAAGATACGCATCATATGTGCCATCTCCGCTCTTCTTTTTGATACCCTTTATAAATACCTTCTTTCCTGCAAGCAAAGCCTTTATCTGTGCATCCGTTGCTTTAACACCCATAATCTTACCAAGCATCATGCCACACTTACTCTTACAGTATGCTCCAAACTTACCTTTAACTATATCTGCACCACAGTTCGGACATTTTCCTAGAACCTCTGTATTTGAAAAAAGCTTTTTATCCTCTTCTCGAACCTGACTATATGTATTTACAAGCTCTTCAACCATATCGGTAATATCGGAAATAAAATCATCATATTCAGCTTCTCCCTTTGCAACAAGTGACAAGAAGTTTTCCCATTCAGCAGTCAACTTTGCTGATTTCACTTTATCAGGAAGAACAGTTATAAGTTTTATACCATTCTCTGTCGGAATAAGATTCTTCTTTTCTCTTTTTATAAATCCATCCTTAACCAATTTCTCAATGATATCAGCTCTCGTTGCAGGCGTTCCAAGTCCCTTTCTTTCCACATCATCATCCATATCTTCTGAACCAGCTTTTTCCATAGCAGTAAGAAGTGATGCTTCTGTATATCTTGCTGGTGGCTTTGTGAAATGCTCTGATATCTTTCCATCAATATTATCGAAGACTTCGCCATCTTTTACATCAGGTAGCTTCTGTTCTACTGAGGATTCATCATCTGAATCTTTTGAGGTCTTGTAGACTTCCTTAAGAGCTTCCTCAAATATCTTCCACCCGATATCTCTAACGACCTTTCCTTTAGCTGTAAACTCAGATCCGCCACATTCAAATACTACTTTTTGTGTGGTAAATAAATAAGGAACAGCTGTGGCTTCAAGAAGTCTTGCAGCTATAAGATACAGAACCTTCTTTTCATCTTCTGAAAGAGTATTCAAATCCGCATTTGCTATCTCAACAGTTGGAATAATAGCATGGTGATCTGAAACCTTCTTTGAATTCATAACAGGTTTTATGTTTGGATCATAGGAAACTCCAGGCATAAACGGTATAGAACGCTTTATCGCTGCTATAACAACTTTTGCAGTGTTTTCCATGTCATCTGTAAGAAATCTGCTGTCAGTTCTTGGATATGTAACAAGTTTTCTTTCGTAAAGTGTCTGAGTATGATCAAGAGTTTTTTTAGCAGTAAAACCAAATATCTTATTTGCATCTCTCTGAAGTGATGTAAGGTCATACAGCTTCGGTATCGACATCTTTTTATCTTCTCTAACAATAGATGTTACAACTGCTGTATTTCCTTTGCATTTTGCAAGAAGATTATCTGCATCAGCCCTTGTATCTATTCTGTCAGAAATTGCATCTATGGCCTCATACACTCCAGGTTTCACTTGAGTCTTTATAAGAATATGATCAATAAAATACTGTTTTTTCTTAAATGAACCAATCTCCGCCTCTCTATCTACGAGCATTGCAAGTGTAGGTGTTTGAACTCTTCCAACCTTAAGAGTTTTTCCACCATAAAGAACTGTAAATAGTCTTGTCCCATTTATACCAACAAGCCAATCAGCTTCTTGTCTAGCAAGCGCTGCTTTATAGAGTCTGTCATATTCACTTCCAGGTTTTAGATTATTCATTCCATCTCTTATAGCACTATCTTCCATAGATGATATCCAAAGTCTTTCAATCGGCTTACTACATCCTGCCATATTATAGACAAGTCTGAAAATAAGTTCTCCTTCACGTCCTGCATCAGTTGCACATACAACTGCTTCTACATCACGTCTATGCATCAGTTCCCTTAAGACTTTATATTGAGCCTTAGTATCTGGCTTTATCGAATACTTCCATTCATCCGGCACTATTGGTAATGTGTCATAAGTCCATCTTTCATATACTGCATTGTATTCCTGTGGTTGTGCAAGTTCGACCAGATGTCCAACACACCATGAAACAATATAATTATCACCTTCATAATACCCATCTTTTTTCTCGGTAGCTCCTATAACATCAGCAATGGTTTTTCCAACACTCGGCTTTTCACTAATAATAAGTTTCATTCTAGAACCTCCTAGCGCGTTGTATTTCTGTTCTTGTTCTGAGAATGCTCTATGGACTTATTCTGTTCTGACGCCTGATGTGCCTTCTTTTCAATCTTATCAAGAAGAGAATCACCTTGTGACTTTTCTTTACTCTTATAAGATTCAACCATAGCTTTGAGTTCCTTGTTTGGAATCTTTGTTTTCTCATTTTCCCAGATTGTCTTCCCCTGCTCATCAACGCCTTTGGCTACACTCTTTGTAACAGTTGTGCTACCATCTGCAGGAAGCTTACACCACATACCCTTTCCATACTGGTTTTCATGTACCTGATTTGCCTTTACAACAAATGTCTGCCATGGCTGTTTTACCTCTTCATTTGGAGGAATCATTATCTGTCTGTAGGAATTTCCATCCTTGCCTTGAAATTCATCACCGACACAGCCCTTACCAAACTTGAGGGTGATTTCTTTAAACTCTTTCTTAGGCTCAGTAGTTTCATCTTTACCTTGTAAAATATCCAATAATTCTTTATCCATCTGTCTTCTCCTTTTTTAATAGAAAGAGCAGAGATTTCTCCCTGCTCTCTCATACTTTATTATTCTTCTCTTTCATCCAGTTCGCTGAGTGGTACTGGTTCTTCCTCTACATCATCATCTTCACCATACATAGAATCATCACTCTGCTCCGGCTTGCCCTTCTTAGCTGTCATAAGCTTGTAGCCTACAATCACTACAGCCACAACACCAAATATAATAATATACATAAGCATTCCTGAACCTGATTCACCCTTGTCTTCTTTCTTTATCTCTTCAGCATCAGATTCTGTTGCATCCTCAACAACTTTTTCCTTTGTATCAGTACCTTTTGCAATCGGTGTCATAGTATATGGATCTATGCCATTTGCCGTTGCAACTGAATTATGCGGAAGTGTCTGTTCACCATCATTTGTAAAGTTAAGCAGATTCTGATTTGACACAGAAGTAAGAAAATATACTGTTCCATTATTAGGATTATTATTCTTGGTAACAGAACCTTCTCCAGCAAATGCTGTATTTTCCGTATCTGTTGATTTGCTCTGTGCTGCCGTCATATCAATAACAAGGAAATACTGCTGTCCATCAGCTGTTATGATGGAATAAAATTGTTTTCCCTTTACTTCATTAGTAATATCCTCTCCATCCTCATCAGTTACAGATGTTACCTCTGCCTTGGATTCCCCCGTAGTCTGAGGTGTAGCATTATCAGGAAGCGAATCTGCTGGGTTTTCTTTTTCCTCATCATCGTCATCAGTTTCAGCGTTAGGATCCGTCCAATAAGGATTTGCTATAGTGTATACAGTACTAGGATTCCCAGCCTTATCAAGTGCATACACATAGAAGTTCTGATATGTCGCATCAAACTTTTCAAGTCTGATTGATACAATTCCATTTTCATCAGGCGTATATGAGTATCCATTAATATAAACAACATCTACGCCGCTTTCAGTATCATAAGTCATAACTGTGAGAAGTCCCTCGTTTACTGCAGCGTTAAGGGTCGGAGCAACTGTATCAAATATCTTGATAAGCTTCGATTTTTCATACTCATTACCAAACTGATCAGTAATTTTTACATACACAGTACAGTTTTCATTAACCTCGAATTTCATCTCATCAGTGATATCTACCCATGTTCCATTTGAACCTGCCTTTGCCTCAACTTTTTCTATCTTCGGTTCTACCAAAACACTTGATAAATATTCATACTTTACAACTATGTTGGTTGTATCATTGAACCATCCAGCCTCTTCAGGAGTAATTGTAATCTTATACTTTCCCTTTGTAGTATCGACCTCAGGATCTTTTGTGGTATCGGAAATCTCTGGCACAACTACACTTGGAACTTCCTGAGTAGTAGGTTCCTCTGTCTTCTTCTCTTCTGTTGTCTTATTTTCTTCATTAGAATCTTTATCTTCCGTCGTTTCTCCGGCATGAGAAGCATCTTCTCTTACCTCGTCTTCCGTAGTTGCACTTTCAGTACTCTCATATTTTACTGCTCTGGAATCATCTCCCTTTAAGCTAAAGACGCTTGAACCAATAAATGACAGCAACATCGTCATACTGAGTAATAATACTTTTACTTTCATTAATTCAAATCTCCTTTATTATCTTCGACATCAATCACTTCACTTGTATCTGTCCTATGTTTTTGCAGATACTCTTCTAATTCCTTAAAATTATTAATGCCGTATTTTAATGTTACTTTTCTAAAGAGATAACCATCTATTCTGTTAATCTCTCCGTTAATGCTATCTAGCTTTGCATTCTCCTTGCTACATCTATTCTTCGCCTTTGTAAGAGCTTCATTTGCAGCTTTTGTTTTCTCTTCCTGCAAAGACTTTGCTTCCTGAAGCTTTTTTAGCTTCTCTTTCATTTCATTTTCTGTAACCATATTTAAGCCTTTCCAACTTCTGGACTTTTCGTCCAAAAGTTTAATCATCATCCATACTATAAGGTGGTCTTATAAAAAGCGTTATTGGAAAATCACCGCTTATATATCTTGTTCTCATAAACACTCCACCACCATTTGACTGCGAACCACTATCACCCGAACCGGTATTTCCACCAATGGTCGTATATGATCCATCGCCATTATTGGCTACGACAATCTCGATATGCTCATCTGTACTGAACAAAACGAGATCCCCATACTTTGCTTCACCACCGCTGATGATATAGCCACCATTCTGTGCCCAGGTATGAACAGCAGAACATCCAGCAACCTTTCCACCATCATAAAATGCTTCAGCATTTCCACTTTTGTTAAAGCACCACCATACAAATACGCAGCACCAAGGATATGCATCTCCGCTTACTTCAGTTCCATAGTATTCGGTATTATAAATAACAGTATTTGAACCCGCAGGATTCTCTGTAATACCTATCTGTCCTTGAGCAGTTTTAACGACTCCACCCGGTCCTTTTTCTTCAACAACGGCTCCTCCGCCTGTGACTCCACCAGCTTTATACTTGGCAAGCCATTCCTCTCCATATTCTTTATGACCAAATCCACTCCAACCCATCTGAGATGCCATCTTGTTTGAATATGTAGTCGAAAGGTCAAGTGTCCACTTGGTTTCACCCTGAGCTACCATCCAGTCCAGAAATGCAAGACCATAGTTGTAGCCCTGTGCCACTACCTGAAGACCGTCATAATCATCAGCCTTTTCAACGCCCCATTTTTCAAGAGCTTCTATGAAATAACGGCATCCTGCATCTATAGATTTCTGCTCTGTTGTATATGAACTCCATCCGTCCGGTGTACCAGAAGACCAATAACCACTTTCCTTACTTTGCATCAGATCTCCACCACAACTTGACGATATTCCGTTGGATTCCTGCTGAATTGTAGCGAGAATTGCATTTACAAAATCCTCATAACCATAAGCCTTCATACGTTCAGTAACAAATGTCCGCCATTGTTCAACTTCCGATGGAAAACCGGCTCCTATCGTCTGAGTCTGTGAATTAACATAGTCTTCATCACCACCAAATGACATAAGAAGCATTGGACCCGCCGCACTTATGAGCGAAACAATAAGCCCCACAACGAGAGTAACTGTAATAGCTATCTTTCCCGCCGGGGACTTTGCAAATTGAAGCAGATGCTGCCCTATGGACTTTGCCCCCGCTTTCGCTTTATCAAATATATTTAATCCGGTTGTATATGTAACCTTTCCTGTTGAGCCTGCCTTCTTAGCTTTCTTATATTCAGCTATGGCATTCTTCATATACTTACGCTTTATAGCTTTCTTCTGAAGGGATTTTTCATAAAAATTACTGTTTCTCCAAAGCTCACTTTCTTTAGCTGTTTTAAGAGCAGATTTATACTGCATTCTGTAATTATTCTTTATAATCTTATCTCTCTGCTTTGAAAGCTTTGCTATCTCCGCTTCATTTTTACTTCTCCTCCAGTATTTAGCTGTCTGCGATATAGAGTATATGGTTGAAGCTCCTTCAGCACCTTTATCCGCTGTATCTATCCAGGCATTCTGTATACTGTTTGCATCGCCGCCATCTGCCGTATCATCAAGAAAATGTAATGCTCTCTTTCCGATACTGTCAGCTAAATCCGATGGGCTATGTTTCGGTGTATCTGTAAGCTTATCCTGAACCGAACGCTCAACTCTAAGGTTGCTAACCACTCCACCTTTAACTTCTGTCTTAACTTCAAAACTCTTTCTAAGTTTGCTCTGCATCTTCTTACGATTATCACGAAGCTTTTTTGCATTAGCATCATCCATTCCTTCAAGGAGAGAACTTTCTCTTCCCTCTCGAAGTGCCTCAGCTCTTGCTCTTCTCTTAGATGCAGTTATCAGCTTGTCACCACCTTCTGACCTGAGTGTTCCACTTGTCCGAAGATCAACCATATCATGAATACTTTCACGTACCCTTTCTCGGTCAGTAAGATTTATAACCTTATCCTCGTTTGTTCCAAGCAGAGCCTCACTTGCAAGATTCAGATCTTCGTTATAATATTTCTGCGCATTATTCCTAGCATGTCTTCTGGCAGAATTTTCCGTTATATCAAATGTTTCTCTTAATCCTGCCTTTAGAGTACCTTTTGAACCACCATCAGAACTTTGCAACTTATCATTAGTTTCAGCACTTTTTAGCATTTTTGAAGCTGATTCGGAAGTTTTACTTTTTAATTCAACACTCATAGGTTTCCTCCTTATTCAGAAGAGTTACCTACGGCTATCTCTCCATTATTCGATTTTTCTTTTTGTGTTTCAGTCTCCGTTTTTGTTTCTGCAGGCTTTGTTGTAAGCAGTGAATACATGACTGTATCCTTCGGAAGTCTATCAACAAACGGCTGAACTATATCTCCAAAGAATATAAGTCCCTCGCCCTGTCCGACATTTGTAACATACTTTATCTGATGCTGTGAAATGTTCAGTTTCTGAGCTAAAATATCTCTGTCATCAGCACCTTGATTAAGCATATATACGAAGTCTGAATTATCGAAAATATTCTCTATTTCCTTTGAAGCAAGGAAGTCTTTAACATTCTGTGTTATGCCTGTAGGAATTCCTCCCCACTTACGGAATCTCTTCCAGATTTCCATAGAATAAGCTGCAGTAAGTTCGTCCTTCAAAAGGAGGTGAAATTCGTCAATATAGAACCTTGTGTACTTATGCTGCTCTCTGTTTACTGTTACTCGATTCCATACAGCATCCTGAACTACAAGCATTCCCAGCTTCTTAAGCGTCTTTCCAAGCGACTTGATATCGAAGCAAATAATACGATTATTAAGGTCAACATTTGTTCTGTGATTGAAGAGGTTATTGGAACCTTCTACATACAGATACATACACTGAGCTATATGCTGTGATACCGCATCTTCCTTATGTGAAAGAAGTTCATCATAAAGGTCCTGAAGTATTGGCATATTTTCCGGTGTAGGATTCTGAAAATACTTTGTGTAAATCCTTGATACCGCAAAGTCGATTGCCGACTTCTCCTCCGGCTTAAGACCACTCTTACCACCTACAACCAATTCCATAAATGAAAGTATGAAGTCTGCTTTCAGTGATACCGGATCATCGTCATCAGAATAGTTCAAATTTATATCCAATGGATTGATATACTGCTTCGATGACTGCCCTATCTTTATAATTTGTCCACCAAGATAGTTGACAAGAGGATAATACTCGGCCTCGGGATCGCAGATAAGAATATCATCCATAGTTACAAGGAATGTATTAAGTATTTCTCTCTTTGTAGCAAATGATTTACCACTACCCGGAGTACCTAAGATAAGACCATTCGGATTCTTAAGAAGCTTCCTATCAGCCATAATCATTCCATTACTGAGTGAATTAAGTCCCATATAAAGGCTTTCTTTTGATTCCATAAATAATTCCTGTGTCGTAAATGGAACAAATACTGCAGTTGAACTTGTTGTAAGAAATCTGTTCTGCTTTATGAAGTTTTTACCTATTGGGAGTGATGAACAGAATCCCTGTTCCTGCTGATGATCCAGCTTTCTCAGAACACAGTTTGCTGACTGTATATTATTTGAAAGTGTGAATCTGAAATCCTTCAGTTTCTGAAGATTATCATTAAATGATGTGATAATAAATGTGACCTTAAACAGTCTTTCATTCCTCGACTGCATTTCCTTCAAGAGACCATGAGCCTCTTCAGAATATGTTTCTATATCTGGTGGAATAATATCCATATCATAACCAGAACGAATAGCCTTCTTCTGCTCCTCAATCTTCATCTTATTGATATCTGAAAGCTTACCCTTTATGTACTTCATAGCCTCCGTCTGATTCATTGCGTCGATATGCATTGTTACGCTTAACGCATCTTCCATATTTAGGATATCCGCCAACATTTCATCCGATAACTCCGGAGCAGAAATAATAAGATAATTTGTCGTAGCAAACATATCACCAATCTTATAATAATCCTTTGCTCTAAAATCAAATGATGTCGGTGCTATATAGTTCTTAGGTGTAAGACCACTCTGTGCTATATCTCTGAACGAGTGTAGTGCGAACTTTTCAAGACTATCCTGATTCATATAATCATGCATTATCTTAAGTCTTTCGATACCATTTATCGGAAGTGCCCTACATCCCATTATCTTGAACTTATTCATAATGTCTGACTCTATCTTTGCAAGTCTTGATACCGCCTGCCTTCTGTCACGAGCCTCAACACCGAAAACTATGTATTTTGATTTAACAATTCCATTATTACCTTTTTCAAGTTGGTCTCTTAGATAATCTGCGTATTCCTTACGAACCACATTAAATTCATCATCCTGATCTGGAATTGATATGACCTTTTTATACTCTTCCATATCTACACGCTGATTGATAAAGCAGAACTGAAAATGGATTGTTTCATCAAAGTAATTGAGAAACTGACAATACTCCCCAAATATATGCTGCTTTTCATCATTCTGCGCGAGCTGATAATTTATATCAAAGAACTGTACCATTCTGGTGAAATACTTACCCTTAACCCTGCATAACCCGTCTGAATATATCTGTTCAAACGGAAGCGTATCAAGTGTATTCTTAGGCACTTTTGCCTTATCAACTTTTTCTATCATCCAGGTGAAGAATCTTGTAAGTGGATCATTTGCAGGTTCACCATGATATGCCGACTGGTAGGAAGGATTCTTCGCTCCCTTTGGAACCGGCTTACTCTTACTTCCTTGTACGGGCGTGCTTTTTGATGCCTGCGTTACTGGTCGTACCATTTTTCCTCTTCACCCCTTTCCTATTAAGTTTTTCTATTCGCTTTCTCTCCTTATCCCTCTTCATTGATTCATCATAATATTCATAAATATTCTCTACTTCACTTAGACGAATTTGAGGATAGGCAAAGCGATGTCTTATAAAATTGATTAAGTAAGCTTCTAGCGGCAACCCATCTTTTTCTACAATTCCAAAAAGAAAAAATGGCGCCATAATCGCGATAAGCGAATAAAACGCCGGAGTTGTTCCTGCAAAGCTTCTTATAATGAAATATCCTGGGAATCCAACTATAATACCAAGTCCAAAACATACACACTGTCTCTTGGTAAAATTACCGATAAACTTGGTCTTGATATTCGTAAGATCCTTTGGAACATCTACATAAGCCATTTATATTTCCTTTCTCCATGCATCAAACCTTTGGACGAAAAGTCCAGAAGTGTGCAGCCAGCATACAGATTTTTAAGTCTGAATTGCGAATATCTGCTTCGTGATTCCTTCGCATTTGAACATGGTATATACAAGCAATATTGAAATACCCACTGTACTCCAACATGCCTTCGTCAGTAATTTTATCGCCGTTACTCCATTATCCGGATCCACAGCTATTGTCGTTGGATCAAAAACATGAGCTACGAGCACACCATATATAGCCACACATATCATCATCAAAACCGCCTGCATTGCAAGTGCAAAGAGATTCTTCAGATACCCCTGCCCAATATTAGACAAATGACCATTCGTTATAGTGGCTAAAGGTAATGGTGCCACCGCACAATGCAAATATATGGAAATCATTCGAGAATAAAGAATAATCGTGATGAGTATTCCCATGAACTTTATAATCAAGTCTATAAACCAAGTAGAAACGGTCAGACTTATAAGTCCTGATACATCACCACTTTCTGCATCTTCATCCTGATCACCATAGTTATCCGTTAAGTATTGCAGTAATGTGGAACCTTGCGTATTCTCCGTTGTAATCGTATTAAGCGTAGTGGTCGTTTTCGTGACCATACTTGCACCAAGTCCGAAGAAACAGTTACATATGGTAAGTGAATTCGATATGAACCACGCAGCAACAATAGTCTTTATAAGCCATTTCATAAGAACTGATACAAAGTCTATATCCGCTAGATTATTTGGCTGAATAAGCATGGATATCAGTTCCCAAAGAACAACAAATGTAAAGACTGTTCCTGCTACAGGAAGTGCTACATTTTCTGCTATCTTCTCTATAAGTGTCCATATCGTACCACCTTGCCAACTGTCCGGTGATGTGGCAAGTTCCGTACTGATTGTGCCTACTTTCTCATTCAAATCAGTAAGCATGTTATCGAGATTTGCATAAGCAAGCTCGTAGAATATGTCTCTGAATCCATTCATAAGCTTCTGAACTGCACTATCGAATAGTCCAAGAAGCACAGGATTAAACTGAAACATATTTCATCTCCTCAAAAAAGGCAGCCACTACCATGTAATGACTGCCGTATATTTGCTAATTATAGTTACATTTTCGTACATTTCATAACTCTAACATGTTATAATATATATGTGGTTTTACTTGCGAGGTTTGACCACTAGAAGGCATATCTTTTATGATTTTTCATATATCGATATGCCTTTTATAATGTTGTTGGAATAAGATCTGAAAGCTTTGGAACAAGAAGTGCACCGATAAGCATGACTCCTGCACCTGCCATGAACTGCTTCATGCCCTGTGACTTAGCACCTGGGTTATCATTTCCATATCCTTCAAGAAGGTTTACTACACCTAAAACTGCAAGACCACCACCAACTGCGATAATAACAACCTTGAGAGCCTTAACACCACTCTGAAGGAAGGTTGTATAATCCAGGAGAGCTACTGCCTGTCTTCCAAGTCTGCTATTCTTCACATACTCAGGACAAGTGTCCGGGTTGATATAAGTTCCGATATTAAGTGATGCCACGCATCCAATCACTTTTGAGGCAAGTGCTGCCTTTGCTGCTGAAAAGAGTGATACTCCCTTCGTAATAACTGATGTTATCATTTGTTTTATCTCCTTATAATTTGTTATTGATAAGCGGAACATTCCCGCAATAAAAAAACAGAGCTACTCTTCTTCACTCTGTTCACTCATAGCTTCATTTACACACCTTGCAGCAACTTCTTCTATTGCTACATTAAGAAGGTCATCTGGAAATGTAATTTCATCTGTATCGAGTTCTACAAACTCTGTATCCTTCGGTTTCTTTGGAATCCCATAATTCTCAACATACTTAGCAATATCAAAAGCATTCTTCGGGTTTGCATCTGAAAGCTCGTTATACATGTCATGCTTGGTTATATCGACCTTGTCTGAGAAGAATGGTCTTACACCACGCACCTGTAAAATACATTTACCGCCATCCATTAGAGCCAGACGTCTATTGTTTCCTTGCCCAGCACATCAGCCAGGTCTTTTAATGTTGACTTTTCTTTGCCACCAAGAAATAAAAAAGTATCGCAGTTGCCTTCAATTGTCTCGGCATTATCCTTATATATAGCCTTAAGCTGAGCCTTTGACTGAAGGATGATTGAAGCTGAAATTTCCCTGCTTCGTATTGTCGCAATTAGCTTATCGAACTTCGGAATCTGTCCGATATTTGCAAATTCATCTAAGATACAACGAACATGTACTGGGAGTTTTCCATTATACTTATCATCAGCAAGAGTACAAAGCAGATTGAAAAGCTGAGTGTACATAATTGAAACAAGGAAATTGATAGAATCATCCGTATCCGAAATGATAATGAAAAGCGCTGTTCTATGAATACCTATATCCTCAAGATCAAGTTCATCATACGCTGTTATTTCACGAATCTCCTGGATATCAAATGGTGCCAACCTTGCACCACAGCTGATAAGTATTGATTTTGCAGTCTTACCAGCTGCAGCTTTTATGCCTTCTTCCTCATTACCATTCTCAATATCCTTAAACATCAAATCGATCGCATTTTCAAAGCTTTCATCATCCTCTCTTGTTTCGGAGGCATCAATCATAGCAAGCAGAGAAACAAAGTTTTTTTCACTTGGCTTACAATAAGTGACTATATAAGCCACAAGTGCCGTAAATAGAAGTCTCTCTGCTTTCACCCAGAAATCTTCTCCTGACTGAGCGCCTTCACCCTTGGTATTTGCTATAAG
>CACYKH010000025.1 GCA_902774915.1 uncultured Lachnospiraceae bacterium
TGGAAAATATAATTTTAATCTAGACTTCAACGCCTGGCTAAACAACGTATAACTACTACTTGCACATTTCCAGAATCGTTTCAACATCATCTTTATCCAGTTTTACATATGCCCTTGTTGACAAACCACTGGTTCTGATGGATTCCTCAGCAATTTTTTCAAACTGATCCGAAGGTATTCCAACTTCAGAAAAGGATAATGGCATATCAAGGCTCCTGAAAAACTGTTCAACACAGTCAATGCCCATAAGGGCTGCAGTCATATCATCCTGCACTGTAACGCCAAATACTTCTCTTGCAAATCTGGCAAATCGCTTTTTGTTATCATCTGATAATACATATCGCATCCAAGCAGGAGTTAATATTGCAAGACCCACTCCATGCGTCAGATCATAAAACGCACTGACAACATGTTCTATCATATGAACACTCCATGCTCCACCCTTTCCTACGGTGAGCAGATGATTTAATCCAACCGTTGAAGCCCACATCAGATTAGATCTGGCTTCATAATTATCTGGTATTTTCATGGCTATAGGAGCATATTTAATAACCGTTTTCATTACTCCCTCTGTTAGAACATCTGTAATATATGCTTCGTCATTGGGCTGAAAATACTGTTCCATGGCATGAGATAGAATATCTACAGATCCGGCTGCAGTCTGCTTTGGCGGCAGAGTATACAGATACGTCGGATCACATATGGATAAACGCGGATACAAAAGAGGACTATTAATTTCCAGTTTTTCCTGAGTACTCTCATTCGTAATTACACCACCTGAATTCATTTCCGAACCAGTAGCACAGATTGTAAGTACAACAGCTATAGGTAAAGCCCTTTTGATCAGGGTTCTGTCCATCATCAGATTCCAGGCCGGTCCATCATAGCAGGCCGCACAAGCAATATGCTTTGATGCATCAATTGTACTTCCTCCACCAACTGCAAGAATCACATCGATAACCTTCTCCTTACAAAGCATTGCACCAGTTACCACATACTTAAGTTTAGGATTTGGCTCAATTCCGCCGAGCTCATACACCTCAAAATCTTTCAGAAGTTCTTTCACTTTATCATAAAGTCCACTTCTTTTTATACTGCCTCCGCCATAGGTTAGAAGGACTCTTTTTCCATATTGGGAAAGCTCTTCAGGAAGACAGCTTATCTGACCTTTTCCGAATCTGATTTCTGTGGGAATATTGAATGTAAAATTATTCACGTTTTTGTCCTTTCTTATGTATACTCTGCAGGATGTTTTCTGTGTCGATTTCTAAAGTTTTCTCTTTTCTTCATAATTTGACTTCATATTTTGACTTTATATCTTTACTTTATATTTTGGCTTTATATCTTCGCTTTGTATCTGTCGTAGTGAAGTTCGCTCAGATCTATATCTGTTTTACCAGTTACTATAAGTTTAGCTAACTGCTCGCCGACTGCAGGTGCAATCCCAAAACCATGTCCGTTGAATGCGCATGCTACATATAGTCCTGGTATTTCATCAATCGTTCCCAAAGACGGCACACCATCACTGGAAGCATCCATCCAGCCTGCCCAGGTACGGACTATCTTTGCATCTGCCAGATCAGGAAAATATTTCATAATTCCACGGCAGATACATGGAGCTGTTTTAGACGAATTAATCGGAGTTCCGTTGTCCTTATTATATCGTTCCAACCCCGAAGAACCTCCAAATACAAAGGATCCATGCTTGGTCTGATGCCCATAAAAATCAGCTTCTGCTGTTCCCAGCATCTGATCAAACATATGTGGCTGAGCCTCCGTAACAAGACATTCCAGTAACGAATTAGTCATCGGTATATCAATACCAACTGATGTAAGAACTTCTCTGGAATCAAGACCGGCTGCAACAAGTACATTTTCACCTTCATACACATTATTAGGTGTAATAACCTGGCGTATCCTCCCCCGCATCACACGAAGTTCCTTAACCTGCTCTCCTGAGATAAATGTAACTCCAAGTCTTCTCGCCATCTTGTAATAACCCAGGGTTGTAGTTAATGGATTAGCATGTCCATCTGTCGGGCACCAGCTGGCACAGGTCACTTCATCAGAAAGGTAAGGATTGATTTCTCTTACTTCATCACCGTCTATCATTCTCACATCCAGTCCAACTCCTCTGGCATTGTCAGCCAGTTTTGTAAGGATAGCTTTATGCTTATCATTTTTTCCTAATCTTAAATTTCCATCCTGATGATATTCACAATCAACCTCTAATTCTTCTGACAGATTCGGCCATAGATTTTTTATTCCATACATAACGAGTGGTAATTCTCTCACATCCCTGCCAGACTGTCTTACGCCACCACCATTTCGGCTTGAGCCACCATTTCCAATATGATCAGAACCTTCCAGTACTATTACTTCAATTCCCATTTTTGCCAGATAATATGCTGTAGCACAGCCTATAATACCACCGCCAATAATTATAACTTCTGCAGTGTTTTTCATATGTTTCACCTTCTTTCTGCTCTCGGTTCTTAGTAGCAATACTCAAATCCTTCAAAGCTTTTTACTATAGCTTTTTCTTCTAAAACCTATTCATCTAAAGCTTTTTCATCTAAAGCCTCGTTCGCAAAGATTCTCATTTCAATCGGTCTCATAGGCACACGGCTTGTTGCCGGTTCCAGCTCTGCAGGACTTATCCCCAGTTCCCTTGCCACTATACCTTTTACCAGCTTCGAACAGGTCTGTCCCTGACAAAGCCCCATACCTGTTCGTAAATATCTTCTGATCTCAGTAAGTGTCCACATTCCATCGTGAACAGCTTTCCGGATTTCCCCTTTTGTTATCTCCTCGCATCGGCAGATTAACATATCATCATCTTCCCCCGGAACAAAAGGTCCTATATCTCTTGATCTATCATTTACAGAATTCATAACTCTACCTCCGTTCCGCTAATTTATTCTTCATTTTCAATTACCTTGAAAAAACGCGCCTTCATGGCATATTCTTTAGGAATACGCATAGTTAACAGATTTGTTTTATCAAAAACCTTCATACTCTTAACTGAAACAACCTCAGCTTCGCAGACAACCTTTCCATCACGGCCAAGTCCAAAGCCCTTCGTCCCTGCTTCAGGAAGTGGCAGAAATTCGTATGGTAAAGTTACAGTTGCCGTTCCATCACCACAATCTTCATCAACTAAGAATATAGCCTGTCCGGAGCAATTTGCGACACACATTCCACAATTGATACATTCACTTCCCTCCACAACAATCGGAAGTGATGTGATGTCAGAACCAATAGATATACAGCCCTTTTTACAAGCATCCTGACACGGATTACATGGAATATTCTGCGTACATTCGATTACCGGATGAATTCCTTTTTTATGAGTTACTCCCGGATATCTCCCTATCTCATCATCAGCTACAAAACCGTGGAGTAACAGATTCTTTGAAATATCTATTCCTTCCTCAGTTTTTTCTATATTTTTTCCTCTGTTTTCAGGAGCAAACATTCCCTGACGAAGTCCATTTAATGCTTTATCCAGTTCAGCTAAAGCATTCTCCATTTCAGATTTGGTGATAAAGCCAAGATACTCTGCTGAAACAATCCCAGCCATACGACCTTCAATCATAGCTGACGAAGCTTCCTCGATACCAGATACATCACCTGCAACAAAGACACCAGGTAAAGACGTCCTTCCATATTCATCACATACAGGAACCTGTCCACCACGTTTAGGATTATCTTCCATATCGCATCCGGCCATTTTAAGCAGCTGACTCATAGGCGATAGTCCTACTGCAAGACATATCGTATCTACATCAAAATGCTTTTCTGTTCCCGGAATAAAATGGAACTTATCATCAATCTCAGCTATGGTCACTCCAGTAACCTCTGTATCTCCTTCTGCTTTTACAATTGTGTGTGACAGATAAAATGGTACTCCTGTCCTTGCAACCTTAGCTGCATGAACCCCATAACCACCAACCCGTGGAGCTGCATCAACCAGAGCGACCACTTCACATCCACACTGCATTAACTGAAATGAAACCACCAGTCCGACATTTCCGGATCCAAGCATCAAAACCTTTTTTCCCGGTAATACGCCATGAAGATTCATCATTGTCTGAGCCGCTCCAGCTCCGATCACACCTGGAAGTGTCCAGCCTGGAAATGTAACCATATTCTCTGCCGCACCGGTTGCAATCAGTACGGTATCGCCCTTATAATGCTGTACTTCATCGCCAAACCTGACTACTACCTCTTTATCCTGATAGAGTCCTATAACAGTAGCATTTAATACAACCTTTACCCCTACTTCCTCAGCTTCATCCAGAAGCTGACGTCCAATCATAAATCCTCTTTCCTTAGCCCTATGTTCCTTTGAACCGAAAAATTTATGTATCTGCTTAAACAGCTGGCCACCCGGTTTTTCATTTTCATCAAAAACTACAACATTTAAACCTCTTTTAGCAGCTTCTATAGCAGCTGAAAGACCAGAAGGTCCAGCACCAACTATAATAAGATCAAATCTTTTCATGACCCTCTCCTCCTTCTTTTATCCATCATTTTCTTTTGCTTTCTTAATATCCTCGAATGGAATATCTGTAACGCCATACTGTGTCTTAACAACCATCCCCTCTTTCAGAGGAGTGATACAGGTTCTTACATTTGGAATCCCATCTACAACCATGACACAATCTGTACAACGCCCGATGGCACAGAATATTCCTCTTGGCTTATGTTCCTTCTTTGTATATCTATGAACCATGAGTCCTGCAGCCTTTAATGCAGCTGCAATCGGCTCACCTTCATATCCTTCAACTTCTTTTCCGTCGAATGTAAACTTGATAAGTTTTCCCTTTTCCTGCACTCCGAGTATCGGATGCTCTTCTATTCTTATTCCCATAACATTGTTCTCCTCTCTAAAACATGTCAGGTTTTTCCCACAGTCTAAGTGTCGTTCCCAGCCCAAGCTTTTTCGCATTCTCATAACAATACTTACCCCAGGCAACATCCTCTACAGGCATACCACCTACAGAAAAAATAACGATGTCCTCTTCTGAATTTCTCCCTTTTTTCTCACCACTTATGATGTCTCCCAGATCCATCATGTCTTCTTTAGCTATGATTCCATCATGGATCATATCAGTGAATTTTGAACCGATTATGTTGTTCACTCCGAAGGATGGATAAGGAAACTCTTCAGCCCAGGCTTCATATAACTCAGTATTGTCCACAACCAGCCTGCATTTTTTCATTTCACTGCTATCCATATCGAAACAGCTGAGGCCGATAATTAAAGCTCCAGGTTTTACCCACTCCAGTTTTACGAAGGGATATGTACTCGAATCTGTATTACCCGAATTTGCAAATGAGATAACGTCTGTTCCTCTCACCAGCTCCTCCACCGTTTCTACTGCTTCAATCTTTTTCATCTGGGGATATTTTTCTTTTGCATATTCTATAAAAGCATCCAGGGATTTCTGTCCTCTTCCTTTTACCTTTATCTCCTCAATACCGGGACAGGAACAAAGAATTGCTTCCAGTGAGGTTTTGCCCATAACTCCCGGTCCGCAGATACCAGCAACCCTGGCGTTCTTATCTGCAAGATATCTGGCTCCCACCCCTGGAATAGCACCTGTTCTCATGGCGGATAAAAGATTCGCTGATAGCAGTGCCAGCGGTGCACCAGTCTCTTTATCATTTAACATCACCGTAAGTATAGATCTCGGAAGCCCAAGATTTCGGTTATCACTGTTTGAGCCATACCATTTCATTCCCATCAGATCAAATGGACCACCAATATAGGCTGGCATTGCCATAAATCTTCTGTCATCCCCCGTGTCTAAGGGCATATTGGGGAACTTTGACTTCTTGGGAAATGATACCTGACTTCCATGGGAGTTATGATTTTCTCCACCCATAACATAATCACCAGCATTCAGACATTTAACTACTTCTTCCATTACATCTATACAATCTGGCATGTTTTTTACTCCAGACTTGATCATGTCTTCTTCAGATAAGAATATGAAATCTAATGTCGGATAACCCATAATATTTCCCTCCCTTTTCGCATAAAAAAGGAGCCGACGATAATCATCAGCTCCTTTGCTTTTTATAGCTCTACTTTACCTATTTTAGGATTAGAAAGCAATTACACAGCAGTACCTATTTTATACTCCCTTTGGAGTAGTAATACTTATTTTGGAGTATTCTGCTCATTACAAAAGTAATCTACTTGATAGCAACTTAATCTGCTTATATTAATGTAATCTGCTTCAGAATAATCTGTTTATAATAGTATAATCACTTCATATATGGCTCATGCCAGAGATTTAACGACTGACCTATTCCCATTTCCATGGCTCTCTGATAACAGTCATAGCCCCAGGAAAGATCCTCTAAGGGCATTCCTCCTATGGAACACATTACAATCTCATCTTTATCAGTCCGCCCCTTTGCTGTTCCATTCACCATATCACTGAGATTTATCACATTCTCTCTTGGTGTCTGTCCAGAATCAACCAGGTGAACAAAATGAATTCCCATAATTACCCATTCTCTTTTATTGCCCAGCTCATCATATTCTCCACGAGCCTTAAAGTTGCTTAAGTATTTCTGATACATACCATAATTATCTACAACCATAGTAGTTTTTAAAAATTCTTCATAATTCCTATATAAGAAGGATCCCATACTAAAAACAGTTGCACCTTTTTTGAACCAGCCCATATGGAATTCCTCCATATTATCCTTTGTGACAGACATAGCCTCAGAGACAACATCAGCATCTCTACACGCCTCTTCCAGACTGCCACATATCTGAATTTCATTTACCCGAGGATATTTTTCTTCTATAAATGACTTCATGGAAAGAGCCGTCTTTGAATTAATTGATGAGCCTCTTATCTTGATCTTTCTGATATTCGGAAGGACTTCCATATAGCACATCAGGGCACACTTATTTATTACCCCAGGGCCAAGAAGTGACAGCACTTCAGAATCTCTATCAGCAAGGTAAGTAGCTGCCATAGCCGGCATCGCTCCTGTTCTCATTGCGGATAGCAGATTAGCTGACATAATGGCCTTCGGAGCACCTGTCTCTACATCAGAAAGCGTAACCATCAGTATAGATCTGGGAAGACCTTTCTCTGAATTATGACTACTAGATCCATAGTACTTCTGACCGGCAATATGGAATCTACCACCCAGATATGCGGGCATCGCCATAAATCTTCTATCGGGTCCATCATCCAGTGGAAAGCCCTCAATATCTGACTTTTGAGGAAAATTCATCTGAAGGCCATGCTCATCTGCTTTGGGACCTCCCAGCAGAAAATCCTTCTTTCCAAACAAAGCCATGGTATCCCGCATAGTTTCGATGCATTTTGCAGCATCCAGCACACCGGCCCTGATCATATCTTCTTCATTTAAATATACAAAATCAATATTCGGATAACTCATAAACTGTCTCCATTCTATGACTATTCATTTAATTACTCTTTTACTTTTGTCCACATTTCTTCATAGATAGCTATAGTATCTGTATCCAGATTTGATATAAACTCTCCTGACGAAATAACTTCTGATGGAACATTTTTCGCTTCATTTGCCACATAATCTTCACCCATCATTTCAAGAGCTTTTGTATTAGGACAAAGATATGGGAATTCCTCGATGTTCATTTTTGCCGCTTCTGGTGAAAGCATATAATCAATAAACTTGTATGCATTATCCACATTCTTTGCGCCTTTAGGTATACACCAGTTGTCAAGGAACACATAAGCTCCCTCAGTAGGATATACAACTTTGATATCCGGATTTTCATCCATAGATAAGGCTGCTTCTGCTGACCAGATCATACCAACTGTACAGTCACCTGAGATCATAGCTGACTTTGGTGAATCAGAATCATACAGTTTTACATTATCCTTTAATGTCATCAGCTTATCGCTGACGGTTTTCAGTTTATCGGGATCAGACTCACTCATACTGAGTCCCATACTTCTTTCTGTCATACCAATAACGGCACGATAATCGTCTAATACAACCAGCTGTCCGGCAAGTGATGGATCAAAAAGATCATCATAAGAGGTTATATCCATATCTACCTTTGAAGTATTCACAGCGATACATGCCACACCACCTTCATATGGTACAGAATACTTATTTCCCGGATCAAAAGCTTCATCCAGAAACGCAGGATCGATATTCTCAAGGTTAGGCAACTTAGTAGTATCTAATTCCTCTAACTCTCCCTGTTTAATAAGATATTCGACAGCATAATCTGAAGGAAGAATTATGTCGTATGTGCCCTCAGATTCTGATTTCAGCTTTGCCAGAAGGTCTTCATTTGAAGAGTACGTTGATACATTGACTTTGACACCTGACTCTTCTTCAAATGCCTTTATCGAAGACTCTGAAACATATTCAGTCCAGACAAATACATTTAAAGATCCTGCGGAAGTGGCAGAACTACTGGAGCCACCGGAGCTGCCACAGCCTGAAAGTAACGAAGCAGTAATCACTGCAGACATCAATAAACCAGCCCATTTTTTCTCAAATCTGTTTTTTCTCATAATTATTATCCTCCTCGAATAGTTATTAGTTATGCTGTAATTTTATGTGCTTAATTATATTTCTTTTAATTTTAGTATTAGTGTTAGTATCAATGTTTATATCAGTGTTTGTATCGGTGTTTGTATTTGGGATTTTACTCACGTTTTTACTTTGGGATTTATATATGCTTTTCTCCTGCTTCCCGTTTTTACTTGAGATTAATTTCCCAATCGCATATTTATGCTTCTTACCTGCGAGATTCTTAAAGAAATCCCCCTGCGTCAGAACAACAAACACTATCGTTCCAATTAGTATAAGGGTTGAAAGTGCATTTACATCCGGCGCCACTCCGGATTTTACTGACTCCATAACCTTAAGCGGATAGGTTTTAGTCTGACCATATACGAAGTAGCTTATGATCACATCATCTATCGAAAGTGTGAATGCCAGTAAAGCGCCTCCCAGAATACCCGGAGCGAGCACAGGCAGAGTTATTTCAAAAAATGTCACTAGACGATTCGCTCCCAGATCCATGCTGGCTTCTTCAATCGAGTTATCATATCCGGAAAGTCTTGCCCTTACATTGAAGATAACAAATGGTATGCAGAATGTTACATGTGACAGAATCAATGTGATCATTCCTCGTGGGATATTAACCTTTGCAAAGATTGTAAGTAAGGCAATACCAAGTACAATTTCAGGAATAACAACAGGTATATAAAGCAGCCCGTCAATTATAGCCTTTCCCTTGAATCTATACTTATACATACCGATAGCGCCTAAGGTACCAATTATGGTTGCCAGCAGAGTACTGACTACTGCAATGATCATCGTAGTTCCAAATGCATTCAGTAACGAGCTGTTTTCCCAGAGCTTTATATACCAGTCAAATGTAAATCCTTTCCAGCTCATATACGGCTTTGTGGTAGAAGCATTGAAGGAATTCACTACAATCACAGAGATTGGAAGAAACAGAAACAGATATACCAGCGTACAGAAGGTAATACTTATACATTTCTTTCTTTTTTCTTTACTTTTTCTCATATGCCCCTCCTTTCCTCTAAACTCCAAGGGAATCCATATCTCCGCCCAGCTTCTGATAAAGCTTAACGAGGATCAGTGTAACGATGATCAAGATGATGGAAAGTGCTGCTCCTAAAGGCCAGTTATTTCCACTTTGAAACTGTCTCTCAATCAGATTTCCTATCATATCGGAATTACCACCACCCAGAATGTCTGATACAAAGAAATATCCCAGACAAGGTATGAAAACCATAAGGCTTCCTGAAAAGATTCCACTTGATGTAAGTGGAAGGATTACTTCAAAAAAAGTAGATACTGGTTTTGCCCCTAGATCCGAAGATGCTTCCAGTAAAGAGCTGTCAAGTTTTTCAATCGCTGTATAAAGAGGAAGTATCATAAATGGAATCAGGCAATATACCATACCAAGGACTGTTGTCCCTGTCTGATACAGAAAATCTACAGGTTCCTTAACTATATGCAGTCCCATCAATACAGAATTCAGCCAACCGCTGGTTCCAAGAAAAGTTCTCCATCCATAAATCCTGATAAGAGAGTTTGTCCAGAATGGAATAATAACCAGCATATAAAGAATTTTCTTCTTTTTGCTTTTAGTTCTCGCAATCCAGTACGAAAACGGATAGCCAATCAGTATACAGAGAATGGTTGTTACCACTGCAATTCCAAGAGACTGAGCATAGATTTTTAAGTAGTCGGTATTTACAAGCCTTATATAATTATCTAATGTCAGCTTGAAAGTGACATTATAGTATTCATCAATAGAGCAAAAACTCATTACAGCCACGTAAATAAGTGGAACAGCTATAAGCAGAATCATTATCAGAGTAACAGGTCCAACCATTAATAAAGCCGGTAAGGTATTTGCCCGAAATTCATGTTTTGTTTTATTCATAGAATTCACCTACCCTAACTTGATATTATTCAAAGCTTCAAAAATATAATGACTCTTATTATGTATCAGAACCGCATCCTCTGGTCTCCAGTACGGATAGCATATACTTCCTATCTTCGGAAGATCCTGTCCTGCAAGCCTTTCTATCTTAAGCTCATTTCTATTTGGAAGAGAAACGATACATTTTAATACAGATCCTACATATACATAATCCTTAACCTGAGCAACCAGACCAAAGCCTTCCACAGGAGTTTTAGAAAATCTCATCTTTTCCGGTCTGACAGAAATCGTCGCATATTCAAGTAACGAAAAATCTGAAGGACAGGCAACTGAAACATTTCCATTTTCCAGTGTCATGGTTGCTACTCCATCAATAATACTTGTGATACAGCCATCATATATATTTGTTTCTCCTATAAAAGTTGCTACAAACTTTGTAACCGGATGTTCGTAAATCTCTGTCGGTGTAGAAAGCTGATCTATGATACCGTCGTGCATAACTGCAATCCTGTCACTCATGGTAAGTGCCTCTTCCTGATCGTGGGTGACATATATAAATGTGATATTCAGCTTCTTCTGAAGTCTCTTTAATTCCAGCTGCATCTGCTTACGAAGCTTCAGATCAAGTGCTCCCAAGGGCTCATCCAGCAAGAGAACTCTTGGTCTGTTGATCAGTGCCCTTGCTATGGCAACTCTTTGTTTCTGCCCGCCAGAAAGCTGTGCCGGATATCTTTTTTCAAATCCATTCAGCTGGACCATATCCATCATCTTAAGAACCCTTTCCTTGATCTCAGCTTTGGGAACTTTTTTCATCTTGAGACCATAAGCAATATTGTCATATATTGTTTTATGCGGAAATAATGCATAAGACTGAAACACAGTATTTACATTTCTCTCAAATGGCTCTTTCTCATCTACCCGTTCTCCCTCAACTGTAATGGTACCAGTGGTTGGTTCTTCAAATCCGGCAATCATTCTGAGAGTAGTTGTTTTTCCACATCCGGAGGAACCAAGTAAGGTTAAGAATTCTCCCTCTTCTATATTAAGATTCAAATCTTTAACTACATGGTTTTTTCCATATATTTTATTAACACCTTTTATTTCAACAATATTCCCCATGGAATCACCTCTCATATTCCTATAATTCTTTCTGGTTTATAAAGCTTTGATGCCTCTTTCACCAGTACGGATTCTCACCGCATCTTCTATATCACGAATAAATATCTTTCCATCTCCCACATGATCTGTAACACAAGCCTCGCGGACTCTATCGATGATCATTTCTACATCCTTTGCTTCCACAACAACCTCAACCTTTACCTTAGGAAGTAAGTTGATCGTTGTCTTAAAACCTTTTATCTCATTTATAAAATCCGCTTCATCATCGGAAACACCCTTCTGTGTTCCACATCCCATAACTGTGCAGAGAGTCATACCACCACAGTTAATTTCATCCAGAATACTTTTTATTTCCTCTAACTTCTCCGGTCTGATAAGCATAACTAGTTCTTTCATCTTTTATATCCTCCCTTTAAGAAATAAAGAAAAGGACCTATCCGTATTGGATAAGCCCCTTTGCCATCTTTTTGAACCAAAATAATTATTGATTTTCTTGTTTAGAATAATACCCTCGAACAGGTTACTTTTAAATGCATATTTTTTACCATTTTTATACTTAAAAAGTAGTAGTTTTCCTAAAATATTGAAAGATTCTCTGCTTCGCTCAGAATAAAACTAATATGAAAAAGTCACTAAGTGGGAAGTTTAAGCCATTTATTCAAATTCTTTTACCGATTTAAATAACTGAACACGATTATTTATTCCCAATTTCCGATAGATATTCAGGATGTGCTTTTTAAGTGTATTCGGTGCGATCACCAGCTCCTCACATATCTCATTATTATCTTTTCCTGACATGAGAAGCTTTAGTATAGTGTGTTCTCGGCGGGTCAGATCATACTTTGCCACAGTTTCTGAAACAGTCAGTTTTTCATAATCCGGATCTCCCGTTTTGTAATGCTGCTCCAGCCGAAAAGCCAGATGCTCTTTCAGCATATCAATGACAAAGATATCATCATACTGAAAATCTTCTTTTCCAATAGTACGATATAAACTGATGGCTCCCAGAAATTTCTTATGCCGCGCTAAAACCACCTGCAGTGCATAGTGCCAGTTATTAGGCTTATATACCTTCTGATAATAATCTGTCTGCACTCTGGACTCATCGGATATAATATCTGTTTCACGGTACACAAGCATTTTACCGCTACCTAAGATTCCTCTACTGTAATCTATATTTTCATAGGTCTCCGAAAAATCCACATCACAGTTTAGGGTAACAGGATTGCAAAGCAGCTTGCCCTTCTCAGTTGAAGCCAGATAAAAATCTGCACTGTCAAAATCCAGAACCATCTTCAACTGATTCAATAATTCCTGTCTCATTTCAGTAAAATTTTCTGTTGTATATATCTTATAAATAATACTATTCAATATAATCCAATCATTTGTTTCCAGTTTTCTCATACCGCATTCACCTCTATCTTTCAATTTCTTTATTCAGGCTACTATCAGACTATCAAAAGAATAAAAAACAAAGAGGCAAAGGACCATATAGCGCCTTTGCCTCTTAAAAACCATTGATATATGCTATAAGATTATATACATCTGTTAACTTTAGTCAAGTTTTTTTTCC
>CACYKH010000026.1 GCA_902774915.1 uncultured Lachnospiraceae bacterium
TCTCGATTTTGATAAGGATAAGCTCTTCCTTGGAAGATACTCCAGAAGGGGTAAGGAATACAGCGTAGAAATCGAAGTAAGAGAAAGCGAAGAGAATAGTAAGAGGTAACACAATGATAAATATAAATAGAAAAGAAGTAGAGAGATATCTGGGTTTCAAAGGCGTAACAGAAATCGATGAGAATTTAAGCAAGATAATCGATGAATGTATTGCCGAAATGCAGGAACAGGTTAATCCTAAATATACATATAAAACATTTCCTCTGGAGTGGAAGTTCAGCTTCAAATTAGTTCCAGATGAAGATGGAAATGGAACGCATAAAGAAAAGAATGTCACCTGTGAATTCTCTGGAATAAAAGTGGAATCCGGTAACCTTCTTAAAAACCTGGATGGCTGCGCCGAGATAGTAATGATGGCAGTAACCCTGGGTAACGTTCCGGATATGCTGGTTAGAAAAGCCGAGGTCAGAGATATGATGAAGGCCTATACTTATCAGGCAGTAGGAGCTGCCATGGCAGAAGCATGGGCTGACGAAATAAATGAGAAGATAATAGCAGAGGCTAAGGAAAGAGGTCTTTTTGCAAGACCAAGATTTTCACCTGGATACGGTGACTTCCCACTTGAAGTTCAAAAGGATTTTGAGAGAATTCTGGAAATGCCAAAGACTATCGGAGTAACGCTTTCTGATAGTCTGCTAATGACACCAACAAAGTCCATTACTGCAGTAGTTGGACTTACAGAGATAGATTCAAATTGCGAGAAGAGTGGCTGTGAACAGTGCAGCATGGCTGGAAGATGCGCATACGCGAGGTAAGATATGAAAAAGGATTTACGAGAAAGACTAGGAAAAGAATGGCTGTTCTGCGATGGTGGAACCGGAACATTTTTGCAGGACCATGGGCTGCAGGGCGGTGAGCTTCCAGAAACCTGGAACGTGGACCATCCTGATGTAATAATGCAGCTTTACGAAGGTTATCTGAAAGCTGGTTCAGATATTTTCAATACGAATACATTTGGCCTTAACAGCCTGAAATTCCCAGGCAGAGTTGAGGAACTTATGACAGCTGCGGTGGACATTGCAAAACAGGCAATAAAGAACACAGGCAGGGAAGATGCATACATCGCGGTAGATATTGGCCCTACAGGAAAGCTCCTTGAACCAATGGGTGACCTCAGCTTTGACAGAGCAGTTGAACTGTTCGGTGAAACTATGGCTGCCGGAGAAAAGGCGGGCGGTGACCTGATCCTTATAGAGACCATGAGCGACAGCTATGAGGCAAAGGCTGCTGTAATAGCTGCGAAGGAATATACAAACCTTCCTGTTATCGTAACAACGGTTTATGACCAGAAGGGAAAGCTTCTCACTGGCGGTAACGTGGATTCCACTGTTGCTATGCTTGAAGGACTTGGAGTAGATGCCCTGGGTATGAACTGCGGAATGGGACCAGACCTTATGATCCCTATGGTGGAGAGAATGGTTGAGGTTGCATCTGTCCCAATAGTTGTAAATCCAAATGCTGGCCTTCCTCGAACTGAGAATGGCAAGACAGTTTTCGATGTTACACCGGAAGAATTTTCGGATGTAATGTGTCAGATAGCGGACCTTGGCGTACAGGTTCTGGGCGGATGCTGCGGAACAACTCCGGAGCACATTCGCCAGACCGTAGAAAAGGTTAAGAAGAGGACATTTAAACCTAATACTGAAAAGAATCTGACAGTTGTAACATCCTTCTGTCAGGCAGTTACATGCGACAAGAAACCGATAATCATTGGTGAAAGAATTAACCCAACAGGTAAGAAAAGATTCAAACAGGCTCTCCGTGATGCGGATATGGATTATATACTTTCACAGGGACTTGAACAGGAAGATGCAGGCGCTGACATTTTGGATGTTAATGTAGGCCTCCCTGAAATAGATGAGCCAAAGATGATGCGCGAGGTTGTGACCAAGCTTCAGGGCGTTACAGGACTTCCTCTTCAGCTGGATACAACAGATGTTGAGGCTCTTGAGCAGGGACTCAGATACTATAACGGTAAGGCTATGATCAATTCCGTAAACGGTAAGAGGGAAGTGATCGAGGCGGTTATGCCACTTGTGAAGAAATACGGTGGCGTGCTGGTAGGCCTTGTGCTGGATGAGGATGGTATTCCTGAAACAGCAGATGGAAGAATAGCCGTTGCCGAGAAGATTTACAAGGCAGCAGATGAATATGGAATTCCTAGAAAGGACATTGTAATAGATGGACTCTGCATGACCATTTCCTCTGACTCTTCATCGGCAGTAACAACTCTCGAAACTATAAGACGAGTAAGAGATGAGTATCATGGAAGAAGCATCCTGGGTGTTTCTAACATTTCCTTTGGACTTCCTCAGAGACAGATAATCAATTCTTACTTCCTGACAATGGCAATGGTGAACGGACTTTCCTTTGCCATTATGAATCCGAACAATGAACAGATGATGGCGGCATATAGATCCTTCCTTGCGCTTTCGGACCTTGATCCACAGTGTATGGGATTCATTGAGGCCTATGCAAATGCAACCATGTCCACTATCAGTACAGGCGCTCAGGCAGGTGCGGCTCCAACCGGAACAGCTCAGGCAGGCGCGCCAAATGACTCAGGCGAAGCAGGCAAATCCCAGTTGGGACATGCTATCGAAAAGGGTATGGTAGGCGTTGCTGAAAGTGCCATGAAAGAAGCGATGAAGGAGCGGGATGCTCTGGATATCATCAACGAAGAACTTATACCAGCCCTTGATAAAGTAGGTAAGGGCTTTGAAAAAGGTACAGTATTCTTACCACAACTTCTGCTCAGTGCAGATGCCGCGAAGGCCGCATTTGAAGTTGTAAAGGCATCTATGGCGGGTAAGCCTAGAGACCTGAAGGGCAAGGTTATCATTGCCACAGTTAAAGGCGACATTCACGATATTGGAAAGAACATAGTCAAGGTTATGCTGGAGAATTATGGCTACGATGTTATAGATCTGGGTAAAGATGTTCCTCCAGAAGTTATTGTGGAAAGAGCCATTGAGGACGATGTAAAGCTGGTAGGCCTCAGCGCACTTATGACCACAACGGTTGTAAGTATGGAGGATACAATAAAGCTGCTCCGCAAGAGAAAACCGGATACAAAGGTTGTTGTAGGTGGAGCGGTCATGACACAGGAATACGCAGATGCCATTGGAGCGGACTGCTACGCAAAGGACGCCATGGCAACAGTAAGATATGCAGATGAGGTTTTTTCATCATAAAAGTCAGAGGTTGGAAGTATGTATTATTTGATCAAATCAACATTAACAGAATGCACAGCAGAAGAAGTGCACAAGGGCGATTATCAATATGTCGTAGTGCTTACAATCGACGAATGGAAAAAAGAGGAAAATGCATTCGATATGGGAATTGAACTGGACATAGAGCCAGATGACATCCACAATACAAAGGCTGAGGTGAACTACGATTCCCTGACGGGCACATTTTCCGTGCCAAGCAGAAGTAATATCAGCGGTGATGATTACCAGTATGCATTTGCTTTGGATGAAAAGGGAATAGTTTTCATCGATTCAACTGGCGTGGTTGAAAGAATGGTAAAGAAGATTGCCAGGACTAAAAAGTGGAAGGTGCCATGCCTGGAAAGATTCATCTACGATTTCCTTGAACTGATAGTCACTCGAGACCTTTCTATTCTTGAGAAGTTTGAGAAGGAGCTGGATGCGATAGAGGATGATATGATGGATTCCTCTACAGAAACAAGCCTTGCAAGGGTAAATGAAATCCGCAGTAATCTTCGTGAGCTCCGCATTCATTATGATCAGCTTATCGACTTTGGACAGGAGCTTCAGGAGAACGAAAACAATTTCTTCAAGCCAGAGAACACCCGTTACTTCAGACTGTTTACCGACAGGGTTACAAGACTGCACGATACAGCCACATCTCTCCGCGACTTTACGATGCAGCTTCGAGATATGTATCATACTCAGATAGACGTTAAGCAGAACCGCATAATGACACTGCTTACAGTTGTAACAACAATCTTCATGCCACTGACACTTATAGTTGGATGGTATGGAATGAACTTCAGATACATGCCAGAACTCGAAACCCGCTGGGGCTATCCAGTTGTAATAATTGCCAGCCTTCTTATCATCATCGGCGGCCTGTGGTTCTTTAAAAAGAAGAAGTGGTTATAATGCGAAAAGTTATTAGTTTAGTATTAAATATTTTGATTATAATCTTTGGAATTATTGGAACTGTAATGATGTTTACATTTACTGGAGATGGTTCTGGACTGATGGCATCTGGTTTTAGTAATCTGAAGTTTTTTACTGTGCTATCAAATGTAATCTGCGCTATAGTTTCTGTGGTATGGATTATATTCATTGCGATGAAAAAGAAATTTCCTGTACTTGTTAAACTAATGGCTGCCGCCGCAGTTGGTCTTACATTTATCATCATCGTAGCATTCCTTCAGCCAATGTATCCAAATCTTAATTTGTACGAAGGTGGCAACCTATGGTTCCATCTGATCCTGCCTGTTACGGCAATGATTGAATTTATTGTTCTGGATACATCCGCTAGTGATGATAATGATTCAAAGAAAAAGATTCCATTTAAATACACATTTATATCAGCCATCCCATCACTATTATATGGCTTAGGGTATCTGTTCAATATCCTGATAAACGGAATAGGCGAGTGGCCGGATACTAACGACTGGTACGGCTTCCTAAATTGGGGCTATCCAATTGGCTTCGCAATATTCGCCTTCATCATCTTGATGAACTGGGGCATGGCAGTACTCCTAAGACTTTGTAATAGTTTAATAGGAAAATATTCAACACTGAATACCCTAATGTAAATTTATCTTTTCAGAAAACTGGTGCAAAATAACATCAGAAAATATTTTAGTTTACCAATCGCGACATCTTTATATCCATTTACAACAGATTTGCTTTGTATGTAGTTCGTATGTTGTATCATCCAATCATCAAAAGAAACGCGAAACAATCGCAAATAAAAAAAGTGGAGGATACAACAATGAAGAATTCAAAGAAAGAAACAGTAATCACAGGTAAGATGGTAGTTAAGGCAGCTATGATTATAGCTCTTATCGCAACAGTAGGAATGATGATCTACGGAATCGTTACAGCAGATGCACGCTTGATGGGTGAAGTATCACTGTTTGCATGTGTTGAAACAGGTTACTGGTCAGCTACAGTACTCGAAGAGAGAAAGAAAGAAAATGAAACTAAGAAGAACGAAATCGTTGCTTAATAGTAGATATAATAGTGAAGGTTTGGAAGCGCTGTGTGAAAACACAGCGCTTTTTTGCTACAACAATGATTAAAATAATAGTGTTATTATAATTGACCAATTGTATAAATGCTGATATCATATACATAACGCAACGCGTCATACAATTTGATTGGAGATAATAATGAACAGAGGAAGCCAGATAAAAGAATTAAGAGAAAAAATGGGAATGAATCGAAGAGAGTTTTGTGATTATTATGGTATTCCATACAGAACGGTTCAAGATTGGGAAGCGGGGAAGAGAGAACTACCAGATTATCTACTTAGATTAATTATTTATAGAGCGGAAATCGAGCATGCTATTAAAGGTGAATCAAGATTATCCATTGATGATAATACATCAAGTTTGGACACATAAAATGATTTTTTGTTTCGTGAAGTCGCATTTTGCGACTTCACGAGAAAGGATGGATTATGGCTGATAGTAAAAATGTAAAAAAGAATAGTATGATTACGGTGAGCTTAGATTCTAAAGATATAAAAAATTTAATATATGTTATACGCGGACAACAAGTAATGTTAGATAGTGATCTTGCTATGCTCTACCAAGTTGAAACAAAAGTGTTTAATCAGGCAGTTAGAAGAAATATTGATCGATTTCCCGATAACTTTCGTTTTCAATTGACAAAAGAAGAGTACGATGATTTGAGGTCACAAATTGTGACCTCAAATGGAAGTGGTGGCAGAAGATATAGACCATATATGTTTACCGAACAAGGCATAGCAATGCTTTCTGGAATTCTTAGAAGTGATATAGCAATTCAAGTATCGATACGTATCATGAATTCATTTGTTGAAATGAGACGTTTTATAGCTAATAATGCATTGCTATTTGAAAAAGTTAGTAAAATTGAATTAAAACAACTCGAATATCAAAAATCTACTGATGAAAAACTTGATAAGGTATTTCAGTATATTGAAGACCATGCCGAATCTGAACAGAAGATATTTTTTGACGGTCAAATATATGATGCTTTTAGTTTAATAGTTTCGATAATCCAAAAAGCGCAAAGCGAAATAGTATTAATTGATAGCTATGTGGATATTGATACATTAAATATATTATCCAAGAAAAATACTGGAGTAAATGTAAAAGTAATAACTTATTCTAATGTAAGATTATCAAATACTGATATAGCTAACTTTAACGCACAGTATCCGAACCTTATAGTTAAAAGAACTCAAGTTTTTCATGATAGGTTTATAATATTAGATGGTTCTAAAGTATATCATATAGGCGCGTCTATTAAAGATGCAGGTAAAAAGTGTTTTGGAATCTCTATGATTCTGGATCATGGAATAGTGACAGATTTATTAACTCGGTTACAATCTGTATAATACAATTGTTTTTTTATGTGTATAATTGAAAAGATGGCAGATTATTATGGGCATCTTGGTTATTCAGAGCGAAATGCTGATGCAAGAGTTTGTCAGGATATTAAATTTCTTGAATACATTAGATTAGTAGACTTTGAAAGTAGACTTTGGAAAATGCAGATAAGGAGAATAAATGGATAAAGAGAAGATAATACGGTTTATAGATAAGCAGAACGTAAGCTTTATAAGCTCGATTGACGGTGAGGGATTTCCAAACGTAAAAGCTATGTTGAAGCCTAGGAAGAGAGAAGGATTAAAAGTGTTTTACTTCTCCACAAATACTTCATCTGCTAGGGTAAAACAGTTTCGGGATAATCCAAATGCCAGCATATATTTTTATCATAAAGGTCTGATTAAGTATGAGGGTGTCATGCTGATTGGAACTATGGAAGTCCTTACAGATCAGGAAACAAAGAATATGTTGTGGCGAAGAGGCGATACAATTTTCTACAAGAAAGGTGTGACTGATCCAGATTACTGCGTTCTCAAGTTTACCGCGATAAAGGGAAGATATTACTGCGACCTAAAGACAGAAGATTTTATTTGTGAGGATTAATAAAATGAACTTTCCAGAATTTATGTTTAGAAAAGAAAATATGATACCTGCAGATCAGCAGAATACGCCTGATATAGAAGGGTATTACTACACTGCGAATGACGGAAGCCAGATGGCTTTCTGGATATATAAGGCTGACAGAGTATCTAAGGAACATATGCATGATTATGATGAATATATGCTTTGTATAGAAGGTGAATATACCGTAACTATAGATGGAAAAGAATATGTACTTCATTCAGGAGATGAGCTCTTCATTCCAAAGGGAAGCTTGCAGGGCGGAAGAGTAAAAGCAGGAACGAGATCGATACATGCATTCGGTGGACGAAGGGTGAAGGATTGATATAGAAGAGGTAAATGATTTAATGAGTAAGAATGGTGAAAAAATCTTATCCGGTGCAACTACGGCATTTATAGATTCAACCAATAAATCCAATGTAGCATATAAACCGGACTTCATATCAAATGATCATACAAAGGGAGTAAAGGTGCTCACATCTATTGAGGAAGAGCTTAAGAAATGTGACTCCTTTACTTTTAGTGTTGCTTTTATAACTCTCGGCGGAATAGAACCACTGCTTCTTACATTTAAGGAACTAGAAGAGAGAGGTGTTCCGGGAAAGGTTCTTACAACTGATTACAACATGTTCACCGATCCGAAAGCCCTCGATAAGCTGGCAGAGTTTAAGAATATTGAGCTTCGTATGTATCATGAGGATGCAGTATTATCTGGTTCTGAAGTTATAGGTGAAGGCGGCGAAGTCTTAGAAGATGGAACCGGTTCGATACCTGATACAGAAAGAATCGGCTTCCATACAAAGGGCTATATCTTTAAGCGTGATGAGACATATACATTTATCATTGGTAGTTCCAACATGACAGGAAAAGCACTCTCTGTAAATAAAGAGTGGAATACAAAAATGGTATCAACAGCTGAGGGTGAAATGTATAAGAACATCCAATCTGCGTTTGATGCTTTATGGAAAGATAAGAATCATACAAGTAAGTATGAGGATTTCATCGAGGAATATAGAACTAAATATCAGACTATAAAGAAGCAGAGAAAACTTGCGGCTCAGTCGAGCCCTGTTGTTTCAATGGAACAATATAAACTCTCACCAAATTCAATGCAGGTGGATTTTATTTCCAATCTTAGAAAACTAGTAGAACAGGGCGAGAATAAAGCGCTTCTCATATCGGCGACAGGTACAGGTAAGACCTATGCTTCTGCATTTGGTATTCGTGATGCAATCGATTATAACAATCGCGTTTTATTCCTTGTACACCGTGAACAGATTGCAAAACAGGCAATAAAATCATATAAAAATGTATTTGGGAATACTAGACATTTCGGGCTTCTTTCTGGCAACCAAAAAGATATGGATGCCGACTTCCTTTTTGCGACTATGCAAATGATGTCTAAAGAGGAAGTGATGAAACAGTTTCCAAAGAATAGCTTCCAAACAATTATAGTTGATGAAGCTCATAGAACAGGTGCAGCAAGCTATCAAAAGATTATGGATTATTTTGAGCCGGAGTTTTGGCTTGGAATGACTGCATCTCCTGAACGTACAGATGACTTCGATGTTTTTGCAAATTTCAATCACAATATTGCGCTGGAAATTAGACTTCAACAGGCTATGGAAGAAAACCTTCTTTGTCCTTTCCACTATTTTGGAATTACAGATATGGAGATAGATGGAGAAGTAATTGATGATAAAACAGAAATAGAAAACTTCAGATTTCTTGTTTCTGATAAAAGGGTTGATTATATTATCAAGCAAATCAATTTCTATGGTTATTCTGGCGACAGAGTTAAGGGCTTGGTATTCTGTAGCTCTAGAAAAGAAGCTGAGAAACTCAGTGATATCTTTAACGAAAGGGGGTACAAAACAACTGCCTTGACTGGTTCGGATAGCCAGGAAAAGAGAGAAGAAGCTATTGATCTTCTGACAAAAAATATTTCAATCGACTCAGATGGAACGAAACATGGCGCTTACCTTGATTATATTTTTACCGTAGATATATTCAATGAAGGCGTAGATATTCCTGAAGTAAATCAGGTTATTATGCTTCGTCCAACAGAGTCCCCAATAGTGTTTGTTCAGCAGCTTGGCCGTGGTCTTAGAAAAGCTGAAGACAAGGACTTTGTAGTTATATTGGATTTTATTGCTAACTATAAGAATAACTTCATGATACCAATTGCACTTTCTGGTGACAGAACTTATAACAAGGATAACATTCGTCGATATGTAACAGAAGGCGAGAAAGTTATTCCGGGTATATCAACAATTCATTTTGATGAGATATCAAAGAAGAAGATTTATGCATCAATTGATACAGCAAACTTTAGTGATATTAAATTGATTCGGGAGAACTACAAAAATCTGAAATATAAACTTGGAAGAATTCCAAACCTTATGGATTTTGACAAGTATGGAGAGATGGATGTTCTTCGCATATTTGACAACACTTCACTTGGTTCCTATTATAAATTCCTTGTTAAATACGAAGATGAATATAAGGTAAGACTTTCGGAAAATGAAGAAAAGATTGTAGAGTTTATTTCTAAAAAATTAGCAAGTGGTAAGCGTATACATGAAATTGAAATGCTATCTCAATCGCTAGTTTATCAAGATGCACTTGTGAAAGGAATGAAGACAGCTCTTAAAGAAAAATATAATAAGGATTGTTCTGACAAGGTAGTAAAGAGTGTTGTAAATGTTCTTACAAATGAATTCCCATCTGGTTCCGGAAAGAAGACATATGAAAAATGTGTTTTCATTGAAAACAAGGGAGATGATTATGTAATAAGTAGTCCTCTAAGGAAGATGATGCAGAACCAAGATTTCTATAAGATTGTAAAAGAACTTTTAGATTTTGCTGAGTATCGTTATGAAAGGGACTATGCTAAAACATATCAGAATACAGAACTGGTGTTGTATCAGAAATATACTTATGAGGATGCGTGTAGACTTCTGAATTGGGAGCATAATGGTGTGGCTCAAAACATTGGTGGTTATCAATATGATGATAAAACTAAAACATATCCTGTTTTTATAAACTATGAGAAAGACGATGATATAAGTGATTCGATTAAATATGCAGATAGATTTATAAGCAAAGATAGTCTTATTTCTATTTCTAAGCCTAACAGGAAATTTGACTCGCCCGATATTCAACGATTTATAAATTCGAAAGATGAGGGCATAAGCGTTGAATTATTTATTCGTAAGAATAAAAATGATAAAGGTTCAAAGGAATTCTATTATCTGGGAAGAATGCAATTTACTGGATACTTGGAAATGATAGATATGCCAAATACTAATAATCATGTAGTGGAGATGGGATGGAAGCTGGACACACCAGTGAGAGAGGATATATATCAGTATATAGTTAATGGATAAGATGGAGACAAAACATGAGTTTACACAAGATAATAGATATAACAGAAGCTGATTTTGGTTGTGAGGAACATAGCGATGGACCTCATGCTGTTCTCGTTTTTGATGATGGTGACAAGCTTGAGGTTACGGAAAAATGGATTGCTGAGCAAGGTATAAAAGAAGGCAAATACATTTGGATTCGAGAAGATGGAAGCTATCTCAAAGCTGTTCGAGTTGTTGGTGCTATCATAATGGCTGAAACGAATGACGAGGAAACTAATGAATCACAAAAGTTGATATTTGCAACTCAGCGTGGATACGGAGACTTAAAAGATGGATGGGAGTTTCCAGGCGGAAAGATTGAGGAAGGCGAGACTCCTGAAGAGGCAATAGTTAGAGAAATAAAAGAAGAACTAGATACATTAATTAAAGTTGAAAAGTATGTTGATACTATCGAATACGATTATCCAACATTCCACCTTTCTATGGATTGCTTTTTGTGTAGCATAGTGGAAGGTGATTTAGTTCTAAAGGAACATGAAGCTGCAAAGTGGCTGACTAAGGAAACAATTGATTCAGTTGATTGGCTTCCGGCAGATATTACTATCATAGGAAAAATAAAAGAATTATTTAGGCGCTAAGAAATATGAGTAAGGTATTTGTTATACCAGACGTGCATCTTAAACCTTGGATGTTTGAGAAGGCAGCTGAAAAAATTTCAGAAGGAAATTATGATTATATAGTAATCCTCGGGGATCTAGTTGATGACTGGGGACAGGAGAGGAATCTGGAACTTTATTCTGAGACGTTTGATGCGGCAGATAAGTTTATTAAGGATCATCCTAATACCTTGTTCTGCTATGGTAATCACGATCTCAGCTATCCATGGGAAGCACTTGAATCCGGTTATTCAGGGTATGCTCATGAACTAGTTGTGGATAGACTAAAGAAATTCGTCAGAGCACTTCCAGAAGGGAATGCAGCATTTATTCATAGGATTGATAACGTACTATTTAGTCACGGCGGTCTTACAGAGAACTTTGTCAGGGCGCATTTCGGAAATAGTGGCAGTGTTGATATCGACTATATAGTTGATTATATCAATAAAATGGGAAAACCATATATGTGGGTAGATGATTCTCCGATATGGGCCAGACCTCAGAATGGAAGTTGGAAGTTGTATCCTTCAGATATGCTACAGGTGGTAGGCCATACACCCGTTGAGTGGCCGCAGAGAGAAGGAAATTTACTTTCTGTTGATGTGTTTTCGACATATAGAAACGGAAAAGACTTCGGAAATTGTTCTTTTGTATGGGTTGATACAGAGAAGATGGAATTTAATATAATAAATTGATATAACTACTTTATTCCGTCGACCAGCTAAAACCAGTATAATGCTGATTTACAAAAGAATAAACTTGCTATATTATTAGAGTGTTTTGCTAATGTCAAAACACTCTATTTTTTTACATAAGGAGAAACTAAAATGGAAGAATTCAATACTATTGAAAAAGTACAGGCTTTATTTGCAAGTGTTAACGGATTAGGAAATGAGAATCTTTTCTTCGTAACTTGTCAGGATAAAGAAAAGGTTAGCGGAGCTGCTGCAGGAATGGAATATCCATATGATGGATTATTGATCAATGCAAATGAAAATGGTTTAGCTATGTTCTATCTTAAAGCAGGTGCGTTAAGTGGTATGATTACATTAGCCAGCCCATCCAAGATGACTCTTGATAAAGATAATTATATTTTTATACCTTATAGTAATATTAATAAGATTACTGTTAAGAAATTTGCCTTACTCAATTCAAAGGTTAAGAGAATTTCTATAGATACTAAAGATGGTAAATCACATAAACTATATGCTAGAGTTGAGGAGAAAGATTTTCCTTACCATAAGGATAACTTTAATGCATTTGTTGAAAAGTATGCCTCAGTGTAAAAGATATAGTTATTATAAGGAAAATCAAAGAATTATTAGATGGCGCCGTGAGATTTCTCATGGCGCTTTTTAAATTATTACATACCAAGATGAAATATTTTTCTACATAGATGTTTTGAGATATAATAAGATCAATAAGTAGTATGTGAAAATAGATGTATTTTGATATTAGAAGTTAAAAAAGGAGAGATAAGAAATGATTAAAGTATATTGTTATTCAAAGTGTTCAACATGTAAGAAGGCTTTAAAATGGCTGGATGATAAGGGAGTTAAATATCAGCTTATTGATATAAAGGAGGAGCATCCTGATGAGAAGACTCTAAGAAGTCTTCATAAAAAGAGCGGACTACCACTGAAGAGATTCTTTAATACAAGTGGTATGCTTTATAGGGAGTTGGAG
>CACYKH010000027.1 GCA_902774915.1 uncultured Lachnospiraceae bacterium
CGGGTTGCAAAAGGAATATATATAACAGGAGAAACATGGCCAGATATATTATATATATATTGTATAAGAAATCCTCAAATAATCTATTCCGGTGAAACGGCGCTATATCTCCATTCTTTGATAGATAGAGAATACTCAGATATATGCGTTTCTGTCCCATCAGGATATAATGGTTCGAGATTAAGAGAAAAAGGTGTAATAGTTCATCAGGAAAGGGATGGAATATATGGACTGGGAATGACTGATTGTGAAACACAGTTTGGAAATACGGTTAGGTTATATGATAGGGAAAGATGTATATGTGATTTAATTAAGAATAGAGATAGCTATGATATACAAATGTTTCAAACGGCGTTGAAAGAATATATGAGACGTAAGGATAGAGATTTGAACAAGCTAATTAAATATGCAGAAGTTCTTAAAATGAGAGAAGAAGTTATGAAGTATGTGGAGGTGATGGTTTAATGATTACAGCTGCACAACTAAAGGGTAGAATTAAAAATATGTGCGATGGTGATTCAAAGAAAGCGGAAGCTCTGATCAGATTATATTTTATGGAAAGGTTCCTGGAAAGGGTTTCTTTATCAGAATATAAGGGAAGATTTATCCTAAAAGGAGGCTTGCTTGCTTCGTCACTGATAGGCGTAGATTTAAGGACGACCATGGATATTGATACAACTGTCAGAGCTATTCCTTTAAATGAAAAGGACATCACTGATACTGTAAATAGTATATGCGAAATAGATGTTGACGATCAGGTTACTTTTGAAGTGGTAAGTACTGAAACTATAATGGACGAATTTGATTATCCGGGCGTGAGGGTTCATATGCTGGGGCATTTAGATAAAATACGGCAGACAGTAAAGATAGATGTATCTACTGATGATGTTATAACGCCTGAAGCTATCGAATATGAATATAGACTTTTATTTGAAGACAGGTCTATTAATATTCTTACATATAATACAGAAACACTTCTGGCGGAGAAGGTACAGACAATACTTCAAAGAGGCTTAGCGAATACAAGAATGAGGGATTATTATGATTTATTCGAAATATCACGAAAGATTCAGTATTCAATTGATATATTAGCTGAGGCTTTTGTTGCCACATGTAAGAAAAGAGAGACCTTATATTCCCCTTATGATATAGATTCAGTGATAAATGATATTAAGAATGATTCTGGACTCATGGAATTATGGGAAAGATATAAGGATAAGAATAAATATGTTGGTGAAACAAGCTGGAATGATGTAATAGAGTCACTAGTTTCTTTATGCAATCAATTAAAGAATTAATTAAATAGTTTATTGCGGATTCTTGACCATGATGTGATACTTTCCTTTATTTTAGCGGGTTTGCAAGCTGTGAGTTGACAGATTGCAAGCTGTAGTTGGTAGAAGTCAACCGTCCTATTTTGTATGGTTAGAACAAAATCATACAACGGAAAGGGCGGTTTTTGTTATGAAAGAAACTGAGAAGAAAAAAGGTAGAATTAAAAAAGTCGTAAAAAGAATAGTAAAGTGGATGATTATAGGGATAGTCATAATTAATGCATTTATAGCTATAATGTTGGTGGGGACATATTTATATAATAAGTCATGTCTTGAAAAGGAAGCAAAGCTCATCCATCATAAGGGACAGTATGTTGAAGTAGATGGACATGATATGAATCTGCTAATAGAGGGTAATGGAGATAAAACTCTTGTATTTTTGGCAGGAGCCGGTACACCATCACCTATTCTTGATTTCAAACCACTTACGGATAGATTAAAGGAAGATGTAAAGGTTGTTATAATAGAAAAATTCGGTTATGGTTATAGTTATGAGATAGAAGGTGACAGAACTGTCGACGTTATTACTGAGCAGGATCGCGTGGCACTACTTTCGGCTGGTGTTGAAGGACCTTATATTCTGTGTCCACATTCTGCTTCGGGGTTCGAGGCAATGTACTGGGCGAATCACTACCCTGATGAAGTGGAAGCAATAATAGGTCTTGATATGGGAATTCCGGAAGAATATGATTATATGGGAGTTGACTGGGAGAACCTTCAAGCAGAGGATCCCGTAGAAACTGCAAAAGATATGGAATTCTATGATTTTTGGATATATAAAGTAGGACTTATGAGATATATGAATGCTGAGGAGATTTTTCCGGCATTAAAATCCAAGTATCTAACTGAAGATGAAAAGATGGAATATAGGGCCATAATGTATTCTAAGTATCAGAATGGGTCTGATGCCACAATAAATCACGAACAGTGGTTCACGGATAGAATGATTAAGGAAATGAAGGCTTTGTATGATGGACCGATTCCCGATGTGCCCACATTAATGTTTGTCACAAATGATAAGACCCTTGAACCGATGGTGAAGAATATGGATAACTGGCTTCTGATCCATCAGAATTATATGGATAACATTTCCGATGGGAAACTCGTGGAACTAAATGCAAGTCACTATTTCTATACAGAGATACCGAAGGAAGTTTCGACGGAAATTAAAGAGTTTATTAGGACGCTTGAGGAGGACGAAAGATGATTCTTTCTGAAAAAATAACTGAATTAAGAAAGAAAGCCGGTCTTTCACAGGAAGAATTCGGAGCTGAGATAGGAGTTAGTAGGCAGGCTGTATCCAAGTGGGAGATGAGTCAGACAACCCCTGATCTGAATAAGATAATGAAAATATCTAAGTTTTTCGGGGTTCCAATAGATTTTCTTCTTAAGGATGAATATGATCTGAGATTTCTAGAGAATCACAATATGGAATATAAAGATATAGAGAAGGGTTCTTCGGAAACTAGGATGATAGAGCTTCCTGAGATACTAAGCTATCTGGAGATAAAAAAGAAATCGGCAAGAAATTATGTGATATCAATATTTCTTTTCTTTATATCTCCATTTGCAGGTATTATCATATCAACATTTAATGAACCATATGCTATGTTAGGAGTGATTATACAACTCCTTATACTTGTCGTAATGGCTATAATTCTTGTGATTGCTTTGTATGAGCTATCAAAGTATAAAAAGCTTTTTAGTGAGGAAAATGAACTTGCATATGGAGTTCGAAGCGTTGTTGAAGAGAAAAAACGAGGGTTTGAACATACATTTTTCATAGGAATCATAATGGGTGTGATATGTCTTATTGCTTTTGTAATTCCTGTAATGGCAGTTTCTGCATTTACTGATGATAATAATGTCGCAATCATCATTGCATCCTGTATGATGCTTTTAATTTTTGCCACGGGAGTATCAATAATTACTTATGTTGTGACAGTTAATCAAGGATTTAATAAGATTCTCAAGATAAGATAAAAAAGAAAATGATTGAATGTTTGGAAATTAACTTCCAGTATATTTAAACTAGACAAATTTGTCAGATGGTCTAAATTCGCTGTTTATGTCGTGTTTTTGAAATAGTTATTCTGCTAAGCTCGTGTTCGAAAGGAGGAGAAAAATGGATCAGAAGAAAATAGGAAACTTCTTGAGAGAATTGCGTAAAAATAGGGGCTTTACACAAGAACAAGCAGCAGAAAAACTTGGTATATCTAGTCGTACTATATCACGTTGGGAAACAGGTGCATATATGCCTGATATTTCCATGTTGATTGATATTGCTGAACTGTACGATGTGGATATCCGCGAGATTATTGACGGAGAAAGAAAGGAAGAAAACATGAACAGTGAAGTTAAAGAGGTAGCCGAAAAAATGGCAGATTATTCAACAATGGAGAAGAACAATATCTTTAAGTGGTTTAAGATGATGGGAATAGGTACGATGATTATATCATTATGTCTTATAATTCTTAATTGTATCAGACCCTTCGCGATACATGATATGATGCCGGTCTTTGAATGGCATATTTTATTTGCAAATATGATATCCCCATATGCACTTTTAATGTATGTTATGTTTGCATTCTCCATAGTAGTAATAGTTTTTACTACTAAAAGATTCCGGTCGGTTGGACAGAGCTCGAGAACGTTTAGACTGACGAAACTGATAATCATAATAGCAATAACACTTGCGTTCATATCAGTTCTTGAGTCTGTATTTATAATCTTGCTGCATTTTCATAGAGGATAACAAGGCAAAAGAGCGTGTCTACCCCGACATGCTCTTTTACTTTATACTTACTTTATGCAGAAGCTTCGGCGTGATAGAGCTTACGATATTCCTCGCAATTAGCGAGAAGTTCATCGTGCTTACCACTGCCTATAACTTTACCTTCGCCGATATAGAAGATTACATCCGCATCTACAACAGTTGAAAGTCTGTGAGCTATCAGCAGAACTGTATGATTTTCACCTATATTCTTAATCGCTTCAAGGACCTTGGACTGAGTGTTGTTATCAAGTGCTGATGTAGCTTCGTCCAGAACGAAAATGCTAGCGTTACATAACAGTCCGCGGGCAATGGCCAGACGCTGTTTCTGACCGCCGGATATATCCACACCACCTTCTCCAAGTATGGTGTCATAGCCTTCTTCCATATGCATTATATCATCATGGATACAGGCGGCCTTGCATACATCTATCATTTCTTCTTCGGTGAGTTCAGGTTTGACAAAACGAAGATTATCGCGGATCGATGCGTGGAAAATATATGGACTCTGATTAATTATCGACATTGAATTACGAAGCGTATCCTTGTCCATATCATTTATATCAATTCCATCTATCATTATTTTTCCATGATTTGGAAGATACAATTTATCTAACAGTTTAAATATGGTACTTTTGCCACAACCGCTGGCTCCGACAAAGGCAGCGGTTTGCTTTGAATTTATCTTGAAATTGATTCCCTTTAATACCTTATTGCTTTCAAAGTACTCGTTTGCTCTTCTTCTATAGGAGAACTTTACATTCTTGAATTCAATGCTTCCATCTATTGAATCCTTAGATATATTTCCAAAGGTTTCCTTAGGAAATTGCTGTCCATATATTATGGAATTGATTCTCTCGCATGACAGTCTGAATCTTGTATAAAAATCTGTAAATCTGTCTATCGTAAGTATTACATTTGGTCCAAGTCTTGTATGGTAGTTTAGCAGTACCACCGCCATAGCGGAGGCAAGAAATCCCTTTGATATAAATACGGCCAGGATCAGCATGAAGATCAGGGTTCCAATATTTGAAATGAGAGAGGAAAGAAATCTATATCCAAATCTTTTTGCTCCTAATGCATACATTTTGTTGCTGGAATCAACAACTCTTTCTTTCAGCTCTTCGCGGATTGGTTCCTCGCAGTGTAAAGTTCTGATATCATTAAAACCTCTGACTATCTCCGTAATGAAACCGGAATATTTTTCGGTAGCAGTTCTTGCTATACGGTCTGTATCTATAAGTTTCTTTGCGCAGTAATGCTGCAGAAAATATAGACAAACCAAGACAAACAGCTCAAAAAGGAAAACGGATGGACTGACTATGAGTATAGCGATAAGTGTGCCGACAAAACTTCCTATTTGGATAAGCAGATCCATAACCGTGTTGAGCCCGGCAGCAAAGGTTGAGGTATCGGTTGTCATTCGCTGAATGAAAAGACCGCTTCCATAGTTTGTCATGGTATTTGTTCTGATTTTGAGAACGCTGTCAGTCATATCCTCCTGAATGCTTGCCAGAATAGCGTAGGATACTGCATTGTAAGACATACTGGCTACATACATTATTCCTTGCTCTAATACATTAAGGACAAAGATACCTACACCTGTAAGGATTGCCTGCATGAAAAGCTCATCTGTGTATGAAATGATAAGTTTGGCAAGAAGGAATGCAGCAAATATATTGAAAACAGTGGCGAAAAGCTGTGACGCTGCGCCCAACAGGAAAGTCCTCTTCTTGATTTTGGTATATTTCCAAGCAAATTCCAGATCCTTTGCAATAGTATTAAAAAGTGGCATTTCCAGCGTGATAATATTTTTGCCATTAGTATATGCCCAGGTAGGTATGTCTGGAGCCTGCTTAAGCAGCACTTTATATATGGATAAGTCGTCTTCGTTAGGGTCAAGTTCTTTGCCTGGAACAGTAATAATTAGATGCAGCTTCCCCTTTTTACTGTAGGATTCAAATTTGGCCTCTGTTCCTTCTCCGAGTGATGTCTGGTAAATGTATAGAATTTCTTCAAAAAGAAGCTTGGAACATATCTGTCTGTTTGACTCTATTCCTTCCTTCTGAAAGAGCTCCTCTATCTCTGTCACCAGATCGGTGATATTTGCGTTATTTAGCGCAAAGTTCTTTTTCATAATATGTACCCCTCTTATAACTCTTTTTCTACATATGAACGGATTTCCTTCCATATCTTTCGAGGAAAAGTATAGTACTTTTCGCTTAACTGGAATGGTCTATTATCATCATAGCCTGCCCAGATTCCCAGAATATAATTACCTATTCTTCCTACGGTCCAAATGTCCGTTTTATAATGTAGTTCGATGAGTGGTGGAAGATTAGTTTCACATTCCCCTTCTTCTGAGTTCTCTAGAAGAAGGTTGCCTTTGTTATCATATATGGCTTTATAGAAGAAAGCCTTTTTTGTCTTTCCATTAGTTTCAAAATTAGCATATGCCAGAACAAAATCAAGAATATTAATAGATTCTTTACCATCAAGCGTATAGTTTGTTCTTTCAAAATAATCCCATATAGTAGGTATGTTGTAGTTTCTTGCAGCCCCCACAGCTCTGTTGAAAATAAGACTCGAATCTTTCTTTCCACGACCTCCCACTGTCGCGAGAACGTAACCTGTAACGGGATCAATCATGATCATTGCTGCCTGAGGTCCCGAGTCTTTATCTAAATCAGGCATATAGTCCGGATTATTAAAGAGTGCTTCGGCGAATCGCTCTATGTCTCGGTTTTCTGTAGAATATATTCTTAGTCCGCCAGAATAGATGAGATTTGAAACATCTGACTCAGTTGCATATTCTGATTTAACCAAATCTCTACAAACCTGGTTATATAGAGTGTCTTCGAAATAAGAAAATGTTCCGGTCTGTTCTGCATATTTTTTCTTTTGTTCATTTATTAAATCAGTTATATCAATGGCCCTGTGTGTCAGGTAATCATTTTCTGATATTTTTTTAGCTAGATACATTCTATGAAGAACCCAGTTGCGTCGTTCCATACCCACCTTTGGGCTTCTAAATGGACAGAATTCTTCGGGCCATTTTGGAAGGCCGGCTAGTAGTGCAGCTTCCCCGAGATTTATCTCCCAGATATTTTTGCCAAAATAGTGGCGGGCAGCTGTTTGTATACCGTATTGGCCATCACCAAAATATATGAGATTCAGGTAGTTTTCCAGTATTTCGTCCTTGCTGAGTAATCGTTCAAGCTGGGTGGCCAAACCTACTTCTTTTATTTTTCTTTTCAGTTTTGCTCTATAATTCTTTTCTTCCGTATACCAGTTTGGAAATATAGTATTCTTTATTAATTGCTGTGTTATGGTGCTTGCACCCTGTATTTTTTTGCCACGACTCATGATGTTTCTGATAATAGACCTGGCTATCCCATAGTAATCAAGTCCATGATGCTTGTAGAAGTTTTTATCTTCAACTGTAAAAAGGGCATCGAAAAAATGTTTTGGGATTTTCTCTAACGAAACCCATTCTCTATGAGCCTGGCTTCCTGCCAGAATTCTGGTTACTGTGTCTTCAGGGCTTATTATATGCGTCTCATACTTTTTTGGAGTTATATCATTTTTGCTTATTTTCGTTCGATTCATCTATTTTTGCTAATCCATATTCTAATAATAAATGCATTTCCAAATTTTGATTATATGTTTCCTGCGAGTTAAGAATTACAGCTATAACTCTTTTACCTCCTCTGGTGGCAGTGGCAACAAAGTTCTTTCCAGCCTGAGGAGTGGAGCCGGTTTTTAATCCATCCACTTCGTGCATTAGGCCTTCTTTTATAAGTGGATTCGTACAAGTATATTCTATATTTTTAAAAATATAGCTTTTCTTTGATGTAACAGACAGCACTTCTGGATATTCACTAATTATTTTTTTGGATAGAATTGTCAGATCCTTAGCGCTGGCAGCACTATTTGGCTCAGATCCGACTACATCACTAAAATGTGCTGACATATTTAGGTCAGCGGCAACTTCATTCATTTTTTTTATACATGCTTCGTCAGTTTTGTAGAAATGCCTTGCGAGTGCAACGGTAGATGCACAAGCGGAAGCAATAAGCGACATATTCAGGAGTGTTTCAACTGGCCATTGTTCTCCTTCTATAAAACGCTCGTTACCGGAATAGCTTCTATCTCTTGACATTTCCGCAACTTCTTTATCAACGGTTACAATCTCCTTAAGTCTATTTTCTGTGAAGATTTTATCTGCCAGAGTATATATGACCATAACTTTTGTTATGCTTCCGATAGGTCTTATCTTGTCTATATTTTTTTCGTAGAGGATTTCGTCCGTTTCATAATCCGTCATGAGGTAAGAAACATCTTCTCGCCAAAGCTCTAGCTGGTTTAAGTTATCTTCTAATTGTTTCTTATCTATATATTTATAGTAATAAACCAAGCCAGTGTTGGCTCTGGCTATCTTTGAAGGCTCAGATTGATATATAATATCAGGATTTTCAAAATCAGTAAGAACTATGTCAGATGCATGCTTAACAGAAGTAGAGTCAATTATAGAGTCATATACATCCTTATAGTCGGTTGTGAGCTCAATCCAGAGAAACTCAAGCTGCATTTCCAGATCACTGATAGATCTGTTGGTTTGTTTTGCATATGAGAGGAGTTTTGCTTTTCTTTTGTGATAAGTCCATTGTGCCAGGCCATATCCTGCTGCATCATTCGCAAAATTATCGTAGGTTCCATTATCTACACCTTCAGTGTATTCCTGGCTACTTATTTCGAACTTATTCTGATATTTGTATTCAAGTACATTAGCTATAAGAGAGGATTCGGCGCAGAGGTTCCCCATAATACCGGCGACAGCATATGGATTTTTTAATTTGTTATATAGAAAGTCCCAAATGATTTTTTCGTTTGGATTTACAGGCCTCTTTACTTCAAATTTATCTAATGGAACATTATATTTCTCATGCATGTACTCCTCTAAGCATAAGTTATGCTCCTTCATATACCTTGCTACTTCAATACCAACGTATCTGAAATGCCATGGTTCATAAGGAATACCTGTAAGATGCTCCTTATTTTCAGGATATCTTAGGATGAATCCATAATCTGCGGAGTTTTCAGTTATCCATAGTAATTGACCATTTGAAGTGCCATATTCGACTATATCGATGGCAAGCCCCGTTTCATGTTCGCTACAACCAGGCAACTGAATAAAACCAGTTTTTCTATTTTTAAATATGTACTCCTGATATTTCCTTGTTCTATAGGCACTGTTAATTCTGAAACCTTTGTGCCCTGCAGTGGCAGCGGCGTCTAGTAATCTGCATAGACTATCTGTAGCTGTTTTATTGAAAAGAAGATTCTCATCGCTCAGCTCGAAATAACCATCTGCAACATCCTTTAATGGAGTAAGGTTTTCTGCTTTATAATCATCTGGCAAAGGATGATTTTTGTTTACGAATAATATGTCCATAGAAACCCCTGGGAATGAATTTTTCAAATCGGTACATGTTGTGCAATCTATTTCATATTATAACATATAATCTTTTTATCTTTGCTTCAATTTCCTTGAATAAGGAAAATGTGTTATATTAATTTTAGGTTCTAAAAAAGGATAGGGTATTACTATGTGTGGAATTGCAGGCTTTTTTAGTGATAAGCCGAGGGAAGTAACTGAGGCGAATCTCGAAAGAATGCTTAAAAGAATAGAACATCGTGGACCGGACGGAGAGGGAAGGTACATAGATGACAGGATTGCTCTTGGACATAGACGCCTGTCTATCATTGATATAGAGGGCGGAAGTCAGCCAATCTATAACGAGGATGGAACGAAGGTCATCATTTATAATGGTGAGATATATAATTATAAAGAGTTAAGAGAAGAGCTTCTAACGAAGGGACATACTTTCAAAACTGCTTCGGATACAGAGGTTATCCTTCACGGTTATGAAGAGTATGGAGAAAAGTTTCTGGATAGACTTCGCGGAATGTTTGCATTTGTAATCTGGGACAGAGATAAGAGCGAACTCTTCGGAGCGAGAGATCATTTCGGCATTAAGCCATTTTACTATTACCATAAGGGTGATAGTTTTATGTTTGCATCAGAGATTAAGGCTTTTCTAGATCATGATGACTTTGTAAAAGAATTTAACAGGGATATGCTTTCGACATATCTTTCTTTTAGTTTTACACCGGGAACGGATACTTTTTTTAAGAATGTTTATAAACTGGAACCTGGATGTTATTTTAGGTACAAGGATAATAAACTTAGTATCACACGTTACTTTGAGTTGTCATTTGAGGATGGCAACAGTTCATATGAGGAAGTTGTAGCTGAAATAGGAAGGGCTATGGAGGATAGCGTTAAGATGCATCAGGTTTCTGATGTGGAGGTGGGTTCTTTCCTGAGTAGCGGTGTTGATTCTTCTTATATCGTGTCACTTGCGCATCCAGATAAAACCTATACTATTGGATCCTCCAATCCTAAATTCGATGAGTCAAAGTATGCCAGAGAGCTTGCAGACAAGCTTGGAATCACCAATGCAGACCGCGGGGTTGAACGTCAGGAGTTCTTCGATATCCTGCCAAAGATTTTGTACCAGTTTGATGAACCAGTTGCGGATCCATCGGCGGTAGCTTTGTATTTTCTTGCAGAACTCGCTAGTCGTGACGTAAAGGTTGTGCTTTCTGGAGAGGGGGCCGATGAGTTTTTCGGCGGCTATAGGACATATCGTAGATATATAGATGATCGGTTTTATACCAAACTTCCTTTTGCATTTCGAAGGATTGTTGGAAAGTTTTTTGGGCTTCTTCCTCCACATAGAGGTATTAATTACCTTGTTCGAAATGGGAAACCTCTGGAAGAGGATTATATAGGAATCGTGCAGTATTTTACAGAAAAAGAAGTGAAAAGATACATTAACTTTAAGTCTGAAAATGTATCCTATAGTGAGCTGACAGCTCCTGTATATCGTGCTGTTGCAGGATGCCATCCTGTGACAAAAATGCAGGCTGTGGATATCCGTTTTTGGATGGTGGGTGACATTCTTCAGAAGGCTGACAAAATGACGATGGCGCACTCCATTGAGGCACGTGTTCCTTTCGTCGATAAAGAGGTTTATAAGCTTGCAAGAACCATTCCTTATGAATATAGAATCACGAAAGAAGGCTCCAAAGTGGCGCTTCGTCAGGCTGCTAAAGCTGATATTCCGACGGAGGCATTTAATAATCCTAAGCTTCCATTTCCAGTTCCACTTCGTGAGTGGCTTTTCGATGATGATATCTACGCGCTTATTCGTGAACAGTTTGATTCCGATATCTCAAGAGAATTGTTCAACCACAAACGAATAGTAAAAGTATATGATGAGTACAGAAAAGGAAAGCGTACAGATTATAAAAAAATATGGGGAATCTATTGCTTTCTGGTGTGGTATAGGGAATGCTTCGTAAAAATGTAGCAAAATGATAAAGGTTTAGGAGATGGAAAATATGGGGAATTATAATCCAATCAGATACGATAAAAAAGCTAGAAAGGACTGGCTTATAAGATTAGTAATATCAGGGACGATTATTGCCTTATTTATTATTCTTTTGCTTATAGAGTCATTATTATCATTTGCAGACGCATTATTGATTGTTTTTGCTGTGCTTTCTGTTGCCCTATACATAGCCGTTCCATTTTTTGTTATTAGCGTGGTTGCGTTAATAGATTCAAGTGTTTACCTGGCAAGGCTCAAAAAAAATTATTTTGAAGTGCCGGAGGATAAGAAATTATTTGATAGAGAATTGGCGAAACTGCCAAGATCTGGACAGGTGGAAAATGCATATGTCCGTGACAGCAAGATTGGTGCGCTCTTATCTATTATCTGCTACATAGTTTTTGTGATAGTAGATATATGTTATGTGGTTAAATGGACCAGACTTGGAGAAAATGATTCTGTATTTTTATTCGTTGTCATGATGATGTTCCATCTGATTTTTGTAATATTTGCAGTCGTATTGTTTAAACAGAAGGATACCTCCCGATATGTAGATGAAACGGATTTGAGAGATCAAAGAAAATGCAGGATTTCTATTACCAGAGCGATTGCGATACTTTTAATTATATCAATCATTTCTTCTATTGGAGTTACAATGGCCTTTTCAATGACTGATTATATTTATAAATCAAGAAATGGTCATTATGATAAAACTATTGACGAATTTAAAGACAAGGCTACGATGACAGTGAGCTCTAAAGATCTTCAGGACGGGAAATGGAACGATAGAATTACAAATACAGAAAAAGGAGAGAACCTCTCTCCGGAACTGAGTTTCGATAAGGTAGAAGGCGCAGAATATTATTACATATATATGGTTGATGAAACTGCCAATAACTGGGTGCATTGGATTGCAACTGATATTCAGAAAGAAGAGCTGGATACAGGAGCTAATACTAAAGAGTATAAGGATAATCCTGATTTCAAATACATTGGACCATATCCGCCTAAGGGTTCTGGCGAGCATACATATACTATCTATGTTTTTGCTATGAAGGGTAAACCAGATTCTGATTTTAAACCAGAGTTTGATGAAGCATCGCTATCTGGGGATTATATGTATTATGACTATCTTTCTATATCGAAACAAGGAAATCCGAATGAATACGGAAATGTCATTTCCTACGGTTATATTTCAGGAAATTACAGCGCGGAATGATCTAAGTTCCATTCACAACAACTTTTTGTCCATTCACGCCAGAAATGACATTTTACCTTTTGGGTTGTTGTATTATCCAATCATCAAAGAGATGAACGAAAACAAAATAATTAATCGTTCAAAAAAATGTATAGAAAGATGAGGGTAAGACAATGACAAAAGAAGTTAAGGAAATTAAGACAAATAAGAAGGAATCAAAGTTACAGAAGTTTTTCAAGGAAGACAATCCTAAGA
>CACYKH010000028.1 GCA_902774915.1 uncultured Lachnospiraceae bacterium
CTATGCAGGATGGTGTATGGCGGGAATGGTTGTAAAAGTTAAATGGTTTTTTGAAAGGGCTGCCTACTGGAAGAATAAGAAGCTTTCTATTGTTGCGGTTGGGGCGAGTCCAAATGATAATCCTGAAGTTGATGAGTTTTTAAACAATTTATTAACGGATGAACAAAGACCGTTAATAAAGGCATTCTACTGTCAGGGTGGTATCAATTATGACAAGATGAAATTTTCATCAAGAACTGCAATGAAAATGTTTGCCAATTCTTTGAAGAATAATAAGAATTCTTCAGAAGATGATAAGAAAAAGGGTGAAATGATTTCAAAGTCTTATGATATCTCGGACAAAAGATTTATTGACCCAGTTGTGGATTATGTAAGAGGAAATGGATAATGAATAGGAATAAAACAGTCGTAATAATATCTATTCTTGTAATCTAAAATGGAGGATGATTATGACTATTGAAGAAGTTACTAAAAATGAAAATGTTGATTTTACAGGAATACCACCGAGTTATTATCTTCTTGGTCTTATAAGTGCTTTTGAAAATCGTTTTCAGGCTATGGCCGACAGTACTATGAAGGAGATAAGCTGGAAACAGTTTTTTGCAATTATATGTATAAATATGTGTAAAGAACCGCCTACATTAAAAGAGCTTTCAGATATTCTGGGTAGTTCTCATCAGAATGTTAAACAGATACTCCTGAAGCTGGAGAAAAAAAACTTCATCGAGTTCCAGGCTGATGAGTCCGATAAACGAAAACAGCGTATAATACTCACTGATTCTTGCAGAAGGTTCTGCGAGAAGAATAATGAAATGAGTATAAATATAATGGGAAAGATGTTCGATGGTATACCGGAGAAAGACATGGTGACTACGATTCAGACAATAACTAAGATTGAGAGCAATCTTAAATCTTTAATATATTAAGGAATATTGCAACACTTTTGCAGGGTATACATGAGAGAGGACTGAAACATGAGATGTATTTGTGATTGGAGATTTGCTTATCATGGTTACGAAGAATGAATTAAAAGAATCCTTGAAATCGCTGGGAATCTGTAAAGGGATGACATTAGAGGTGCATTCGTCTCTTAGCAGTTTTGGTGAACTTGAGGGCGGTGCAGAGACTGTGATCGATATATTAAAGGAGCTTGTCACGGAAGAAGGAAGTATTTTTATGCCGGCGCTCAGGCTTAGCAAGGAACTACCACTTTCCGAGGAGGACAAAAAACTGGGGATTACAGTAAAGATAAAGGTTTTACCGCCTGATTCTGACAGAACGGCTATGGGGATCGTAGCAGATACCTTCCGTAAATTACCGGATACGTATACAGGGACAGATACGATCAGCACTTCCGGTTGGGGAAAACATGGAAAAGAAGCGGTGACAGGCGGTCTTGATTATCCAATCCACAACGGTGGAATGGCTCTTATGCTTGGGGTTGATATTTACAAACTTACGGCAATGCATTATGTGGAGGGAATAACACCTGGCGAAATTTACGAACGGTTTGAGCCGACAGAAGCAATCAACCGAAAATATCCTCCGGATGAGTGGTTCATGGAAGCAGGGCATCCGCCTGTAAAAGCGTGGTACAAAATTCAGGACATGGCCTATGAAAAAGGACTCATTAAAGAAACTATAATAGGTGAATGCAAGATAATGTTTTTTGATATATGGTCTGTGGTTTCGTTATATGAAAATGAACTAAGGCGCGACCCGTATGGGCTATGGGGGATGATCAGACATGAGGATGCTAAAGAATGCATTATATAATGACTAAGTGAGGAATGACCTATGAGTTTACAGTTGTTAAAGGCAGGGACTTCTGATGTGCTGACTTTAAACGGAATATCAAAGCGCGCATTTGACAGTGATATTTTAGTCGGGGCTCCAGCACAGGGAGGACCTCCCGGATATATGTCAATGTCATTTCATATGAAGATGGCAAGACAGGGTCATCTGTATAAATTGACAGATGATGGATCAATCGTTGGCGGAGCTATTCTTTTTCTGGAGAACAATGTTTTGAATGTCGGCAGGATATTTGTTGCGCCGGAGCATTTCCGCAAAGGCTATGGAAGCTTTATGATGCGGGAAGTGGAGAGTTTATTCCCGGAGGTAAAAGAGTTTACACTTGATACTCCTGTTTGGAATGTGAGGACAAATGTCTTTTATTCAAAACTTGGTTACAAAGAAATAAAACATGATGAAGAATCTGTGTTTTATATAAAATACAGAGGGTGCTTATGAAATGCGGGTTCCGTCCGAATGGGGAAATTGGTGAGGAAGGCCCCAGATACATAATTTATGGAGGAAATGAGATGAATACAAACGATTATACGATACGATTAGAAAGGGAAGAAGAATACAGGGCTGTTGAGAACCTTGTGAGAGAATCGTTCTGGAATGTTTACCGTCCGGGATGCAGTGAGCATTATGTGATCCATGTTCTAAGGGATGATCCGGCATTCGTGAAGGAACTGGATTTTGTTATGGAACAGGACGGAAGGCTGATAGGTCAGAATATGTTTGTGAAAACGGTTATCGATGCAGATGACGGAAGAACGGTATCTGTATTAACGATGGGACCAATCGGCATCATCCCGGAGCTGAAGCGCAAGGGTTATGGAAAGGCTTTGCTGGATTACTCTTTGGAGAAAGCGGAAGAAATGGGCTTCGGGGCTGTTCTTTTTGAAGGAAACATTGATTTCTATGGAAAAAGTGGCTTTGCCTATGCAAGTAAGTTCGGTATCCGGTATCATGACCTTCCGGAAGATGCAGATTCTTCCTTCTTCCTCTGCAAGGAGCTGATTCCGGGTTATCTGGATGATGTTACAGGGGTATATCAGACTCCGCAGGGGTACTATGTGAAGGATGAAGATGTAGATGAGTTTGATAAAGAGTTTCCGCCAAAGGAGAAGCAAAAGCTTCCGGGACAGATATTCGGATAAGCGTTAGCAATGTTAAAAAACTGGGAGATTATACAGAGGAGGAAAATACAGTATAAAAGATTAGATACGGACTGTTTTAACGCTCATTCACTGGATTCTTTTGTCCGCCATCAGACAGTTACTGAGTGCTGGAGAAAAGTGGATAATAAATGGGTACTTGTGCCTAATCCTTTTGTTGAAAACTGGACAATAGAACAGTGCTGTGCAATCGCAGAGGATATAGTGCAACATATGAACCATGACCAAACAGGTTTTGGTGCATTTGATGGCGAACGCATCATTGGCTTCGCAACCGTATCACACGACATATTTGGAGAAACAGCAAATTATGTGGAACTGGTCTGTTTTCAAGTTTCAGAGGATTATCGCCACCAGGGCATTGGAAAGAAACTCTTTACAATGATCTGTGAAGAGGCCATGCGGCTTGGAGCAGATAAACTGTATATATCCGGTCATTCCTCAAAAGAATCACAGGCAGCGTACCAAGCACTTGGATGCAGGCACGCAGATGAGATTAATAAGATTCTGGCTGAGAAGGAGCCATTTGACGTACAGTTGGAATATATATTATAGTTTCGTAATAATGATTACAAAACAATCTAAAAGAATATTCGGATCCTAAGAATGGGGTGGGCGTATGTTTAAAATTGAAATTTTAAGAGCAGAAGAAGAGGCGAAAACACTAAACCTGTCGGAGAATTTGTTTCACGAAGCACTTAAATACAAGCCGGAGAGCAAAGCTCGTTTTCATGTAAAAAATAACAAGGGCGAAGATTTTGATATTGTTTATTGGGATAATGACGAGGACATCGAACCGCAAGATGCCTATCCGTCATACATCAAGCGTCCCTTTATGGCAAAATATTATATCTATGATGAAAATGATAAGGGTACCCTCTATCTTAGCTTTTTTGACGGGCTGAATAATATGGTGTTCGAGGAACTGAACGAATATACGATAGTTATCAGCAAGGTTGTCCTTCAGTTTACGGATATGGAAATATGGTGCGCTGATGATAGAATTCGATGGTTCATTGACGAGAATCCTAGACTCCATATCGTGGAGGAACTGCCCGATGATATATATGGGGACGACTGTTTCTACATACAGGAGCAGTTCAGATTGGGGATGGAGGATAATAACTTCAACAGACTATGCAGTACCTATGCCTTCCATAATATTTTTTTCCTTCAATGGATACTGAACGGGAAGACATTTTCCCAATATAAGTATATGACGCTTCCAGTCGATGCTACTGGAGGAATTGGGGCGATTCTTTCAGGTTATAAACGCTTTGAAGCGGCGTTTGGACATTTCGGGCTTAAATTTGTAGCTCCGGATAAGGATTATTATGGAAAATACCCAAGGGAACTGATGGAACGATATTTTGCAGCGGATTTGTGGGATGAGAACGCGAACAAGGATAATACACTTTGGGTACCAAGTATATTTATACTTGTTAAGACTGCATTTTACCAGAGGATGCCGGGAATGATGGATAAATCGGTCATTGCTCCCTCTTTCATGGCGGAAATGGATGAATACTATGATGCAGTATTAAGCGGAAGAAAGACACTGGGTGTGCTGATTCGCGGTAGCGACTATATTAAAACAGGACTATCAGGCTCAAGAAAAATGGCAAGCGTTGAGCAGATGGCACCGACCATCCACAAATGGATGAAGGATTACGGATATGAGAAGATATTTCTTGCAACGGAAGATTCTGATGTCCTTGCACAGATGAGGAAAGAATTTGGGAAGTCGATGGCAGCGTTGTCACAGCACAGGATATCGGTTAGTGATTTAAAAGATGGACAGATTATAGCTGATTATGAGAAGGAGCATGCAAATGGCGAATATGCTGAGAAGCTTGAAGATACCACGGTTAACTATTTTTACGCACTATATATTTTGTCTCGATGCGATGCTTTTATGTGCTCAGGCCAGTGCAATGGTTGGGATACGGTAATTTCTCTAAATGAAAACAGATTTGAGAGAAGCTATAAGTTTGCAGTCGGGGTAAAGGTTGAAAGAGCAGAATAAAACGGCGGGAGGAGAATTGATGAATGTCTATGATTTTGACGGAACGATTTTTTATTCCGATTGTTCAATAGGATTTGCCTTCTGGTGTATGAACAGACATCCGAAACTGTGGATTAAGTTTTTTCCGGGACTTCTTAAGACTCTGATTAGTTACAAAAAAGGTAAAATTCCAAATTATAAAATGCAACGAAAAATGTTCAGTTACTTAACGATGGTAGATGATTTTGATGTGCAGATCGAGAAGTATTGGGACAAATACGAGAAAAAAATCTCCGCATGGTATCTTGCGCAAAAAAGGCCGGATGATCTTATTATCAGTGCATCACCATCCTGTATTATAGGACCGATTGCCCAAAGACTCGGAGTGAATTATATGGCTACTGAATTTGACCGGGAATATGGGGTTTTCGTGAATAACCTTATGTACGCAAAGGAAAAGGCGAGGTACATCACGGACCATGGATTTCCTGAAATTGAAAATTTCTATTCGGATTCATTAGCTGATACACCGCTTGCGCTATGTGCTGAAAAGGCGCATTTGGTAACGAATAAGGCTACTACGGTGGTTGACTGGCCGGAACTGGATTCGGAAATGATGAAAAAAGTAAAAAAGAAGATTGATACGGGTTGGAATATTCATCTTGAAGAGGATTAGTAAATGTATATTATCGTTTATGATTTTGGAACTAGTAGCGTAAAAACCTGCTTATTTGACATAGATTCGGAAATACGTCTTGTGACAAGCTCTGCAGAGAAATATGGCCTTTATACCTCTGATGACGGTGGCGCTGAACAGGATACGGAGGAATGGTGGAATGCAATCTGTTCAACCACTCATAATTTGTTTAAACAATCGGATTTGAAACCGGAAAATATTGATGGAATGGCTTTTTGCTCGCAGATGCAGGGAGCTGTTTTTGTGGATGAAAACGGAACGGCGTTGCGGCGCCCGATGAATTATCTGGATCAAAAGGGATTCAAGGAATACAAGGAATGCATGGGCAGAGGGATTATTAAAGTTTCTGGGTGCAGCCTATATAAACTTGTAAGGAATCTTATTGTTAATTATGCCGGTTCCACCAGTGCAAAAGATCCAGTCTGGAAATATAAATGGGTGGAAAACAATGAGCCGGAAGTGTTTGAAAAAATCTACAAATGGTTGGATATCAATGACTACCTTGTGGCAAGATGTACGGGGAGAATCATACGGACAGCCGATTCGGCATTTGCCACATTTCTTTATGATACGCGAAAAGGGAAAGAGGGCTGGAATAAAGGTCTCTTAAAAATGTATAAGGTGAAACCAAAGCATATGCCGGACATTATTGAATGTACGGACTTGGCAGGTGGACTGACTAAGAAGGCGGCGGAAGAACTTGGATTAAAAGAGGGAACACCGGTTTTCGCTGGGGGAGGAGATACCACCTTTGTAAATATCGGTGCTGGTTGTACGAAACCGGGAGATACGCATATTTATATTGGGACATCCGGCTGGGTATCCACGTATCTAGATTATCAGACGGTTGATATTAATTCCATGATTACAGGTGTTCTGTCCGCAAAAAAAGGATATTATAATTATTATGCCGAGCTTGAAACTGCCGGCAAGTGTTTTGAATGGGTGGCAAATCATCTTGCATTAGACGAAATTGGTGTTTATCTGAATCGCGAAAATGTATCGAATGATTTGGAGAGCATGGTTTCAAGCCTTTATGATTACCTGTCCGAAGAAGTGCAAAAAGTTCCTCCGGGAGCAAACGGAGTTATTTTTACGCCATGGCTTCAGGGCAATCGTTGTCCGTTTGAGGATTCCAATGCGGGAGGAATGTTTTTCAATATCCGGGTTGGGAACGGAAAAAGGGATATGATTCGTGCCGTTTTGGAGGGAATCTGCTACCATCTTCGCTGGCTTTTGGAAAGCGAAGAGGCAAAAGTGAAAACTTCCAATCCGATTCGTTTTGTCGGAGGTGGAGCATTGTCACCGGTCACCTGTCAGATGCTGTCAGATATTACGGGGCGAACGATAGAGACGGTGAATAATACGCAGGAAGTCGGTGCAATCGGGATCGCGCTGGTTGCTGCTGCAGGAATTAAGGGTATGGATGTTCTGGATCTTTCACATCAACTGATAAAGGTAAATCATACCTATTATCCGAATCCGGAGAACAAAGAAGTTTATGATCATACCTATAAGGTATTTAAGAAGTTATATAAGTCCAATGCCGCGAGCTTTAAGGAACTTAATAATTTGATATAGGAATAGTATCGGAGATGAATATGATTGAATATAAACATTATGACAAATCGTATGAAGACGAGGTATTAAAAGTTTTTACAGAGTCTTTTGTTAACTATCCCCTTTTTTGGGGAGTTTTCGAAGAGCGATTCAAGTCAGAAACAGAGCTGCGCAGTTTTTATGATCGTCTGATGACGGGCATATTCAGAGCTACTATCCGAAAGGATGAATGCTATTTAGGTATTGAGGACGGAAAAGTTAGAGGCATTGTAATCATTGAGAAACCATCAGATAAACCGGTTGGTTTTTGGGATTATGCTGTAAGCGGAATGGGAGGCATTATAGCGAGAATCGGGCTTAGAGACACCATTAAGTTTATGGAAATGTCAGATAAGACGGAAATTGTTGTAAAAAGTATCCCAGAACCCCGTTGGCATTTGTATTTTCTAGCTGTTGATCCGAAATGCCAAAAACGAGGAATTGGATCGAGCGCAATACAGGATTTCCTTATTCCTTTGGTAAAATCCAATGGTGGAAAATTGATTACCGTTACCACCAATGCTGAGAAAAATGTAGCTTTTTACATCAATAACGGTTTTACGCTTGTGAAAGAAGAAACGCTCGAATGTAATGCAAAATCTATTGGGAACTGGACATTCAGAATGGATTTATAAAGAATTAGGAAAAACATTATATAGGTTTTTAATCAATAATGATTATCTCCAGAGTAGATTATTATGTTATAATAATAGGTGTGGATGATTGGTAAAATATTATAAAGGGGGGTAATCATGAATATAGATAATTTAGCATTTGATCAGGTGTCACATACACTGTCAAAACAATTTGATAGTATGTATTATGTGGAAATAGAAACTGGCAACTTTATTGAGTTTTTCCATTCTGAAATGTTATCAAAACTTGAACTCCCGGAACAGGGAAATGATTTCTTTTCGTTTTTGTCTGAACAGGCAAAAAGAACAGTTCATCCTGATGATCTCGACTATGTACTCAGCCTTATAGATAAGGAAAAACTATTGGGAAAGCTGAAAGAAAATAATTCCAGCCTGATAGTTTTTAGGTTTGTGCTGGACGGAAAGATAATGCATGTTTGTCATTTTAGTATTTTGTGTGATGACAAGAAACATATTTTGGGCTGTATAAAAAATATTGAGTCAGAGTTTCATGATAGGGAAGAACAGGAAAATCTGCTTCAATCTGCAGAACGATTGGCGAGACTTGATGAATTAACAGGAATAAAGAATAAAAATGCATTCTCTGAGCATGTCAAAGAAATAGACGATGTGATAAATAATGGTGATTATGATCCTGTGTTTGGCGTCGTTATGTGTGATATAAATGATCTTAAACGAATAAATGATACAAGAGGACATAGCTTCGGAGACGAGTCCATACAAAAGGCTTGTCGTATGATTTGTGAGATTTTTGAGGACAGCTCGGTATATAGAGTTGGCGGAGATGAGTTTGCCGTAATACTTACTGGTGAAGATTTTTCGAACCGAGAAGACTTAATTGAACTTTTGAAACAAAAATCAGCGGCTAATGGACGTTTTAGAACCGGACCTGTTGTGGCGTGTGGTATGGCGAAATACAATCCTGGAGTAGACAGAAGTTTTCAGGAAGTATACAACAGGGCTGATGGTCGTATGTATGCAAACAAAACCGAGTTGAAGAAACAAAGCGATATGGGGGAGGTAAGGAAACGCGAAGAGAGTAACCAGATGATCCCTGATGATAGAATGCGAAAGCTCGATAGATTATATGGTGCATTGCATACTGTTGCCGGAGATGGATATGTATTCTTAACCGACCTTAAATACAATTTTTCCAGATGGTCACTATCTGCGATTAATGATTTCGGACTTCCGACGGACTACATGTATAATGTCGAAGATATATGGAAAAATAATGTACATCCTGAAGATGTAGATAAATATGTAGAAGCGGTTGAGTCTGTTTTGGAAGGAACGCCAGTGCTTTACTCAATTACATATCGTGCTAGAAAGGCTGATGGGACATACATAACTCTTAAGCCAAGAGGGTTCATTCTGAGTGATAGCAAGGGGGTACCTGAGTATTTTGGCGGAGTGATGATTCCTCAATAGTATTGGAAAATAACTATAATGCAACTAAATATAACGTAAGATATAAGGAAATGTTCACTTTGGTTGGTGGACATTTTCTTTTTTACTAGTAAAATTAAATCAACCAAATGTTAAGAATTGTTGCAAAGGTGGGAATTATATGAGAAAGTATTACTTAGACAACATTAGATGGATTACAGTTGTTTTATATGTACAATGCTGAGGGAGTGTTAGGAGGAATTGGACAGATTACTAATCTGTCTGTTCAGCCTTATGATATCTTTCAGTATCTGGTATATCCATGGTTTATGCCGGTGTTATTTATAGTGGCAGGTATAAGCTCGAGGCTGTATCTCGATAAGCATACGAATAAGGAATTTATAAAGAGCAGAACAACTAAGCTTCTTGTTCCATCAACTATAGGACTTTTCGTATTCCAGTTTATTCAGGGATATGTAAGTATGCATCTTGCAGATGGAGCGGCAGAACTTGCGAAAGCGGGAGTGCCAAAGTTTATCATCTACCTTATCATGGTTGCATCAGGAAGTGGAGTACTATGGTTCGTGCATCTTCTTTGGATATATAGCGTGGTGCTTGTGCTTGTAAGAAAGATAGAGAAGGGAAAACTTCTTGAGGCTGGTTCTAAGACACCGCTTTGGCTGATAATTCTTTTCTTCTTCCCTATCTGGGGAGCTGCGCAGATACTTAATGCGCCCATTGTTCAGGTATATAGAGTTGCTTTATATTTTGTATTCTTCATGCTGGGCTACTATGTATTTTCAAATGAAGAAGTAATGGATAAGCTGAAGAAGTATGCAGTGGCATGTATCTTAATCGGAGTAGCGCTCTCTATTACATTTGCAGTATTAAACTTCATCGTTCGTGGTGGAACTAACTATGCTGATAAGCCGGTCAACAGGGGACCACTCTACGCAGCGTGTGCATATTTTGGTTCACTTGCAATGCTCGCTGGTATGGCAAGATTTGGAGACTTCAGTAACAGTTTTACAAAGTGGATGAGTTCTCACAGCTTTGGACTCTATGTATTCCATTATCTTGGAATATCTACAGTTGCGCTTGTATTTGCAAAGAATGCAATCCTTCCTGCACCTCTTTGCTACCTGCTTAGTTTAGTAGCAGGCTTCGTATTCGGATATGGATTATATGCTATCATTTCTAGGATACCATTCTTCAGATGGGCAGTACTTGGAATTAGCAAGAAGAGGGTTCAGAAGAATGAGAATTAATAAACCAATATGGGGGTAAAATATGTTTAATGAAAATATAATTCGACTTAGAAAGTATAGACAAATGACTCAGGAGGATATAGCTGAGGCAGTTGGAGTATCCAGACAAGCAGTTGCTAAGTGGGAGTCGGGGGAAACTATTCCTGATCTTGAAAAATGTAGACTTCTAGCGGATCTTTTTGAAGTATCTCTTGATGACCTTGCAAATTATGTGCCAGATGAGAATATGGGGCTGGATGTACCTCCTAAGGGTAAACATCTCTTTGGTATAGTAACAGTTGGCGATAAGGGGCAGATAGTTATTCCTGCCAAGGCTCGGAAGCTGTTTGATATATCTTCGGGAGATAAACTGGTTGTGCTCGGGGATGAATCCCAGGGGATGGCTATCATGAAGGCTAAAGATTTTTTAAATTTGGCAAACATAATCAGGAAAGGTTTGTGATGAAAAGTTAAAAACCAAAGAATAAGGCTGTAGGATATATTCTTTTGAAAAATAGAAGCACAGAAGGTATAATGCTTTATACAACTGGCCGTGTTCCAACTTCAAAAGCGCTTGAACTTGCAAAAAGGTATGGTCTTAAGCTAATATGTAAGGCGTGGCCAGATTCATTTTGTATGAAAATATAGGGCATATATAGGAGTTAAGCTTGCAAAAGAATTATTCTCATAGGGTAAAAAAATTATTTTTACATGCAGGATTAGAAAAAGAAGAATATTATAAAGTGATTCCAAGGATTCGTGAAGAAAATATTATTCTTCTTAGTGTGTTTTCACAGCTGGCAGTTGTTATGTTTGTATTACTGTTTTTTGCTAGCTTTTTTTCTAGTGGATTTGCCTCAGTAAACAGTAAAACATATATTTCATTTGCAATAATTATGCTTGTTATTCTTTTATGTGTTCGATTTATTTTACCAAAACAACCTAAGTATGTAATGCTGTTTGTTTATACATTTGAAATAATGTTATTTATATTTGGAATTCATATTTCAATGCTTCATTTGGAAAAACCGGCTGTTACTGCAGTGGCATTTTTATTGGTGAGTCCTCTGCTTTTCTATGATCGACCTATCAGATTGACATTCATGATAGCTATTGTTGTAGCGGTTTTTTGTGTGATGGTTGTTAATTTTAAGAATCCCGATGTAATTCAGTCGGATGTTTGGAATATGATCACATTTGGTGTAGTGGCAGTATTTACTACAGTGTTCATTATGAGCATAAAAATGAGAACTCTATCGCAGTCCAGACAGATTGAATACCTGAGTCAGACTGACTTACTTACCGGAGCTAAAAATAGAAATCATTATGAAAACCAATTAGCAATGTATCCTCAGATGTGTAACTCTAATTTAATCTGCGTATACGCTGATGTAAATGGACTTCACGAAATGAATAATAATGAAGGACATCAGGCGGGAGACAGAATGCTTCAAGAGGTTGCGAAAGAAATGCAGCAAAGTTTTGGAGTTGAAGATACATATCGTATCGGTGGTGATGAATTTGTTAGCTTCAGTATGGACGGAGGAGTGGAGAATATATCTTCTGAAATAGAACAAATAAGTAAGACCCTGGAACAAAAGGGTTACTTTGTTTCTTTTGGAATTGCTTCACATGAAATAAGTCAAGATGGATTTGATGTTTATGAAATAGTCAAAGAAGCAGAAAGCAATATGTTTGATGCAAAACGAGAGTATTATCGTGAGCTGGATAATAATAGAACCAACAGAATGCAAAAAAAAGATTAAATTAAACGGAGGTAATTATGAAGTTAGGTATTATTGGCGCTGGAAATATGGCGAGTGCCATAATTGGTGGAATTATAAAAAAAGGTATTATCCCTGCAAATGAAATTATTTGTTCAACACCTGTTGAGGCAGAAAGAACAAAGGCGGCAGATGCATTTGGTATAAATGTAAGCGAGAGTAATATCGAAGTTGTAAAGTCGGCGGAGGTTCTTCTTCTGGCAGTTAAACCTCAGGTTGTTCCAGTTGTAGTTGAAGAGATAAAGGACACCGTTTCTGATGAACAACTTATTATCTCTATCGTTGCAGGAAAAACAATTGCCTGGTATAACGAGGCGTTTGGTAAAAAACTAAAGATAGTGAGAACCATGCCTAATACACCTGCACTTGTTGGTGAAGGAATGACTGGTGTTAGTCCAAGTGAGGGAATTACTGATCAGGAACTTGAGACAGCACTTACCATACTTTCTTCATTTGGAAATGCTGAGATTGTTCCTGAGAAATTAATGGATGCTGTTGTAGCAGTATCTGGAAGTTCACCAGCTTATGTATTTATGATGATAGAAGCCATGGCTGATGGGGCTGTAAAATTAGGAATGCCTAGAGATAAAGCATATAAGTTCGCAGCTCAGGCTGTTCTGGGAAGTGCGAAGATGGTTCTTGAAACTGGAAAGCATCCAGGAGAGCTAAAGGATATGGTATGTTCACCTGCAGGAACAACTATCGAAGCTGTACAGGTTCTTGAAGAATCTGGTTTCAGAGCAAGTTTGATAGATGCTATGGAAGCGTGTGCAGAAGTATCACGACGTTTATAATATTTGGATATTCAAAAGTTTAATAATAAGTTATAGAACATTTAAAAGTCATATATACCGTCTATGGTTTGATGGGATATATGACTTTTGAGATTTACCGAAAAAGTTGTTCGGAAAGGATGAAAGATGAGTAAACAAAATTGGAAACCAGGAAACATGCTTTACCCTGTACCTGCAGTGATGGTCAGCTGTCAGAGACCGGGGGAGAAGGCCAATATTATAACTCTTGCATGGGCAGGAACCATTTGTTCTGACCCGGCAATGGTTTCAATTTCTGTAAGATCTGAGAGATATTCTCACGATATTATAGAAGAGACGGGAGAATTTGTTATTAATCTTGTTACAGCTGAGCTTACAAAAAAATGTGACTGGTGCGGTGTTAAGTCTGGTCGTAATTTTGATAAGTTTAAGGAAATGAAATTGACTGAATATAAGTCGGATTTTTTAGGTATTCCAGCCATAGATGAAAGTCCTGTAAATATTTACTGCAAGGTTAAAAAGGTTGAAAGACTCGGCTCTCATGATATGTTCATTGCAGAGGTTGTTGGTGTTACTGTAGATGAAAAATACATGGATAAAAAAGGACGTTTTGATCTTGGTGCGGCAAATCTTATGGCGTATTCTCATGGTGAGTATTTTGCACTGGGAAAGAAACTTGGTAAGTTTGGTTATTCTGTAAAGAAATCCGCAAAGAAATCTCACAAGAAAAAAAGATAAAAGCTTTATATGTTTTTCGATATAATGGCATTTTTATGGTATAATATATAGATATGAGAAAGATATTTATCATTTTAGTCAATATTTTTATCATAGCTGCCATATTGGGTATCGTTGTTGTTTACTCCAGATATGAAAGCAAGGCTTCATATCTGAGACAGATTGAATACTTTGAAAATACAACGGTCACCATGGAGCAGGTGACGGAGAATTACCTGGAAGGTGAGCAAAGTATATGTGATGTATGGGCACGTTATATTAATAACAGTAACATGACCATGGAGGAAGCAATAGCATTTATCCGTGACTCACATGTGTTAGCTAATACTTCGGCACATCTGATAACCCTTGATAAACTCGAGGGTCTTTCGACACGCCCAAAACAAGACACAACCGATGACTACGCAGTGTCTTATGAAAGAGTGGGGGTTTTAAAGGATACGAGCTGGATCAGTGAGAGTGGGGATTCAATCAACATAACCCGTGCTTATACTAATCCAATGAACGGCGAACAATCTCTGGCCTTTTGTAGTCGTGTTGTAATAAATGATCCGGATAATAATTCTTCGGTAGATGCAATCCTCCTTAGAGTAATACCAATCTCGGCTCTTGAACAGAAATGGGTTTTCCCACAGACTGAGCTTGAGAATGCTGAACTTTCCCTGATAGATTCAAATGGTGATTATATTCTGAAGGGCTCTAGTTTTAAGAATTCAAGCCTATTAGAATTCTATAAATCTTACAATCAAACGGATACGGAATCCTCAAGTCAATTGCTTGACAAGGTTACATCATCAACAGGATCCATATCCATGATCAATTCACATGGACAGGAATGCATACTTGCATTTACTCCTGTCTCAGCGTCTGCTGGCTGGACTCTGCTTAGTCTTGTTCCAGCAAAAGATCTCCATGTAGATAGAAATAACTGGGTGCTGTTTTGGGCAGTTTCTGCAGGACTTTTGATTTTGTTCCTCTGCGATCTGTTCTATATGCTATCTCTTAATAAGCGTCTTCAGATTACTGCCATTGAAGCAGAGTCTGCAAATAAGGCTAAGACAGATTTCCTTTCCACTATGTCGCATGATATCCGTACACCTATGAATGCAATCATAGGTCTTACAACCATCGCTGAAAAGAATCTTGGAGACGAGGAGTCGACAAGAGAAAACCTGCGTAAAATCAGCTTGGCAAGTAATCACCTGCTTACACTGATCAACGATATTCTGGATATTTCTAAGGTTGAAAGCGGAAAGCTTAAACTTAATCCTCTGACATTCTCCATGGTGGAGACGGTGGAAAATCTTGTGAATATTTCACAGCCAATGATCAAAGAAAAAAATATCGAATTCAAATTCCATATTAATCGTATGGAAAAGGAGTATTTATATGCAGATCAGCTCCGTTTGAATCAGATATATATAAATATACTTTCAAATGCTATTAAATACACAGAACCAGGTGGAAGTGTTAGTGTTTCGCTAAGTGAGGAGAAGAGTGAAGTCCCTGGCTCAGTTCGCCTGATATATGTGGTGGCAGATACAGGAATAGGTATGAGCCCAGAATATATGGAGGCAATGTATCAGCCGTTCTCTCGTCAGACAGACAGCCGGGTTAGCAGCATTCAGGGAACCGGACTTGGACTAGCCATTACAAAACAGATGGTTGAACTGATGGGTGGTAGCATTGATTGTCAGAGTGAGCAGGGTAAAGGTACAACCTTTACTGTTGTATTGGATATCGCCGAAGCTGAAAAGCAGAGGGAGGAGATGCAACTTGAGGATGTTAAAGTTCTGATAGTTGATGATGATGAGATTATGCTTCAAACATTAGTAGATGAACTTGATTCTCTAGGGGCATCTGCTGAGCAGGCGCACACTGGAAAAGAAGCAATTGAAATGTTAAGCAGTAGTGATAAGAATGATTACGGTGTTGTTATCATTGATTGGAAAATGCCAGATATGGATGGGGTTGAAACAATTCACAGAATCCGTGAAGATGTTAGCTCAGACATTCCAATACTTCTTATTTCTGCATATGACTGGTCAGATATAGAGGATATAGCTAAAGAGGCTGGTGCTAATGGCTTTGTAAGTAAGCCAATCTTCCGGTCCACCCTCTATAACAAGATTAATGAACTAATTGGTGAAGAAACTAAATCCGTTGAACCAGAAGATGATTATTCAGATATCAACGGAATGCATATACTTATTGCAGAAGATATTGATATCAACTGGGAAATCATTTCCAATATGCTCAGTATGTTTGGCATTACTTGTGACCGTGCTGAAAATGGACAAATATGTGTTGACATGATGAATGAAGCTGATGAGGGTAGTTATGAGTTGATATTCATGGATATACAGATGCCAGAGATGAATGGTCTGGATGCAACCAGAGCAATCCGAAAGCTGGAGAATCCATGGGCTAACTCCATACCAATCGTTGCAATGACGGCAGATGCATTTTCCGAAAATGTTACTGAGTGTATGAATGCAGGAATGAATGGTCATATTGCAAAGCCTATAGATATCAAGCTAGTGATTAAAGAAATTCGAAGAATTAAGCATAGTTCAAATAAGTAACTGGGGGTGAGTACTAATATGAAAAAGAAATTATGTGTTTTGTTATCAGTGATGATGCTTATGAGCCTTGCGGCATGCGGCTCTAAAGAGCAGGAGGCAAAGACGGAAGAGGGCTTTAAACCAGCACTCGATACTTCTACCAAAGCTAGTATTAATGTGGCTGGTGGATACGATAATTTTGAGGCGCTGGAAACAGAGTTTGACCGCTTTAATGAAGTGTATCCAAATGTGGAACTTGTTTACACCAAAATCGATGATTATAACAATATGATCGGTACAGTTCTTAACGGAAATGATGCTCCGGATATATATGTAAATAACTCCTGGATGTATGGACGTGATCAATATAAAGATTCGATTGATCATGCTGAAAATCTTGCGGATCCTTCCCTGGGTCTTGATCTTGATTGTATTCGTAGCAACATCCTTTTAAATACGGATGATGGAACTCTTCCTATGGTTCCTGTATTCTCAAGCACCTATGGAATGCTTGTTAATAAAGATTTGTTCGAAAAGGAAGGACTTAGTATTCCTACCACCTATGATGAAATGGTATCTGTTTGTAAAGCCTTTAGTGATAAAGGTTATAAAAATCCTATGATGGGTTACACAGCTGAAGAGAAAACATCAATCTATACTTTGGTAAGTTATCCGTTTTTCTGTTCCACAGTTGCCAGTGATGCTGAAGCAGTCGAAAAGCTAAATGCACTCGATACCTCAGCAGGAGAGTATATGAGACCTACTCTTGAAAAGATGGAGAAGTTCTTAAATGACTGTAGTGTGGATTATGATGCCTGTGCACCTATTGAGGATAACTATGAAGCGGTAATCCTTCGTTTCTTCGAAGGCGATGTACCGATGATGACCTGCTCAGGAGATACAGTTTCAGGCACGAAAAAACGTGAAAGTCTCTCAGAGGAATTTACAGCAAACCCATTTGAATATACATTTGTTCCTGTGCCTATAGCTGATGATGGAGCATACTTCCTTGATATGCCGAATCTTCAATTCTCAGTTAACAAAGATAGCAAGAATATGGATGTTGCTAATGAGTTTATGCGTTTTCTTGTGACATCTGAGGAACTTAATGAGATGGCTAAAAATAAAGGACTTATGTCTCCGACAAAGGATCTTTCCTTTAACAGCATGTATGCTGCATTTGGAGATATACCAGAGTCTCGAATTCTTTCACCAGAAGAAATTGGACTTACAGATGATGCTGTTGTTCAGTTAAGAATGGCGGTTTATGAATTTGCAACTGGTAAAAAGACAATAGACGAAGCGATAGAAGGATTTGGTACCTATGCTCAGTAATCTAAATTTGGGTATTGCAAATGCATTCTTCTAGTCCTATAATGTAGCATGTTTAAATTAAATAAAACGATAATCACTTAGGGGAGCTTGTGTAAACAGGCTGAGAACAGACTGTATCGTCTGGACCCATAACCTGATTTGGATAATGCCAACGTAGGGATTTGCTTGATTTGTATAATGCAGCAGATATGCCATGTTTGGCATATCTGCTTTATTTATTTTACATAGAATACCAGAGGAAAACTCTTGGCAAAAAAAAGGGAGGCATAATTATGCTAGGAAATTGTATTGAAAATGTGCGGAGGACCGCACCACTTGTACACAATATCACAAACTATGTAACTGTTAATGATGTGGCAAATGTACTTCTTGCCTGTGGTGGAAGCCCTATTATGTCAGATGAACCAGATGATGTGGTTGACATAACATCAATCTGTGGTGGTCTGAACATTAATATTGGAACTCTGAATAAGAGTAGTATTGAGGGCATGTTCCTGGCTGGAAAAAGAGCAAATGAATTAAACCATATGGTTCTTTTGGATCCTGTTGGAGCAGGTGCATCTAAGCTTCGTACTGATACTGCTGTAAAGCTTATGGACGAGATTAAATTTACTGTTATTCGTGGAAATATATCTGAGATCAAAACTCTTGCTCTCGGAAGTGGAACTACAAAGGGTGTTGATGCAGATGTGGCTGATGCAGTTACAGATGAGACACTTGATAATGCAGTTAAGTTCGCCAAGGATTTTGCTAAGAAGTCAGGTTCTATCGTTGCGATCACTGGAGCTATCGACCTTGTAGCAGATGGTGAAAGATGTTTCGTTATCAGAAATGGTCGTCCTGAGATGGGTAAGATTACTGGAACAGGTTGTCAGCTTTCTGGAATGATGACAGCATTCCTTGTTGCTAATCCTGATAATCTTCTGGAAGCAGCTGCGGCTTCTGTATGTACAATGGGTCTCGCTGGTGAGATTGGTTGGAGTAACATGCAGGATGGTGATGGTAACTCAACATATCGCAATCGTATAATAGATGCAATTTTCAATATGACTGGAGATATTCTTGATAAGGGGGCTAAGTATGAAGTGCGATAAGAAGGATCTGCTGGTATATGCGGTAACTGACCGCCACTGGTTAAATGGTCGTACACTCTATGAGGTTGTAAAAGAAAGCCTCGACGGTGGAGTTACATTTCTCCAGTTGAGAGAGAAAGATCTTGATGATGAGAACTTCCTTAAAGAAGCCATAGAATTAAAAGAGCTTTGCAAAGAATATAAGGTTCCATTTGTTATAAATGATAATGTTGATATTGCTATCAAGATGGATGCTGATGGTGTTCATGTTGGTCAGAGTGATATGGAAGCAGGGGACGTCAGAGCAAAGCTTGGACCAGATAAGATAATTGGTGTATCAGCGCAGACAGTTGAGCAGGCAGTACTTGCTGAACAGCGTGGAGCTGATTATCTCGGAGTTGGAGCGGTATTCCCAACTGGTTCAAAGGATGATGCAGATGATGTATCTCATGAAACTCTGAAGGCTATCTGTGAAGCAGTTTCAATTCCTGTAGTTGCAATAGGCGGTATAACTCTTGAGAATACACCTCAGCTGAAAGATAGTGGTATATGTGGGGTTGCAGTTATTAGTGCAATCTATGCTCAGGATGATATACGTAAAGCATCTGAAGACTTGAAAAAGGTTGTAGAAGAAGTTGTTAATTAAATCTAAATTGGAGTTTTAATATGATCAAAGGTGTGATATTTGATATAGATGGAGTGCTTCTTGATTCTATGATCATATGGACTGATTTGGGTGAAAGATATCTTAAGAGTATTGGAAAGGAACCTGAAGAAGGTCTTACAGAGAAGCTTTTCTCTATGAGTATGGAACAGGGCGCTGAGTACTTAAAGGATAAGTACAACATTGATGAAAGCGTTCCTGAAATTCTAGATGATATCAACAATATTTCTAAGGATTTTTATTATAACGAGGTTGAAGCAAAGCCTGGAGTTAAAGAACTTTTAGAGGACTTTAGTTCACGCGGGATAAAAATGGTGGCAGCAACCTCAAGTCCCAGAGGTCATGTAGAAAGAGCGCTAACCAGAGTCGGTTTACTTGAGTTTATTGACAGAATATTTACAAATGGTGAAGTTGGCGTTAGTAAGCATGAACCTGACATCTATAATCTGGCGGCTGAACATATGGGCACGGCCCCTTCAGAAACACTTGTATTTGAGGATTCACTCTATGCTCTGAAAACAGCAAAATCAGCTGGGTATGTGACAGTTGGAATATATGATGACAGAGGAGAAAAGGACCAGGCGGGTCTTAAAGAAAATGCTGAACTTTATTTAAAAGGCTATGATGACTTAAGCGGTCTGATGGCTTTATTATAAAAATTCGCGGCATGTTGGGGGCACCACCTCATGTCGCTATACAAAATTAATGCAAAGAAAGAGGTAAAAAATATGTACACAGCATTAACAATCGCAGGAAGTGATTCCTGTGGAGGCGCCGGTATCCAAGCAGATATCAAGACTATGACAGCAAATGGTGTTTATGCCATGAGCGCTATCACAGCACTTACTGCACAGAATACAACCGGCGTAACAGACATTATGGAAGTAACACCGGAGTTTCTGGAAAAGCAGCTTGACGCTATATTTACAGATATTTATCCAGACGCAGTTAAGACGGGAATGGTTGCATCAGTAGGACTCATTGAGACTATTGCCAGAAAGCTTACTGAGTACAATGTTAAAAATGTTGTTATAGACCCAGTTATGGTGGCAACAAGTGGAGCAAAGCTTATAAGTGACGATGCAATTGAAACACTTAAGACTAAAATGCTTCCACTTGCTACAGTCATTACTCCGAATATTCCAGAGGCTGAGGTTCTCTCAGGAATGGAAATAAAGACGGAAGATGATATGATTCGTGCGGCAGAGTTTATAAATAAAAAGTATAGCTGCGCAGTCCTGCTTAAGGGTGGCCATAAGGTAAATGATGCAAATGATCTTCTTTATAGAGATGGTGGATATGTATGGTTCAAGGGTAAGAGGATTGATAATCCAAATACTCATGGAACGGGATGTACACTTTCAAGTGCTATAGCATCAAATCTTGCAAAGGGTGAAAGCCTTGATAATGCAGTTCTCTATGCAAAAAATTATATATCAGGAGCTCTTGGAGCTATGCTTGATCTGGGTAAGGGCAGCGGCCCTATGAATCACGCATTTAAGATAGATGCAGATTATAGGGAGGTG
>CACYKH010000029.1:0-1280 GCA_902774915.1 uncultured Lachnospiraceae bacterium
AGCAGAGTTTTAAAGAATGGTGGTAAATTCTTCATTTCAGATCCATGCCCTAACGAATGTGATTCGAAAAGATTTGTTGATGATTATATGCGGCTTAAGAAGGATGGGCATATTAAGTTTTATGCCAAGGAAGAGTGGAATGCAATTTGTAGCAGGCAGGGTCTCGTTACTGTGGACAGTTTTGACAGTTCAATACGATTTCCTAAGAAGAAGGACACATCTTTAGGGTACGAGGAAGTACTGGAGAGGCACGATAAGGCTGTAATAGAGAGCTATGATTTGGTAGAGACAGATACAGAACTGTATATTACAGAGCGTGTGAACAATATTTTGTTTAAGAAGATTTTGAAATACTGTTATTTGAAATGAGACACGGAGAATTATGGAATGAAATATCCAATAGACAAAGAATTGAAGAGTTTATCAATATATAGCGGGTCAGTGGTAGGCTGGATGTACCCAATGATTAATATTGGGTATAGGCTGAGAAAATGCAGATCAGATAAATGTATATCTGTGAGAAAAGTAGCTACTCCGGGATATTATGGCAAGAAAATCAATACGTTGATAATTGAACCGAAGGAATGTGGTAAGGATTTACCTTGTATTATGTTCTTTCATGGTGGTGGGTTTCTGATGAGCGCATCTGATGCTCATTATAAGTTGGCAAAACGTTATTGCAAAGAAATAAACTGTAAGGTGATCATGCCGGATTATAGATTATTGCCCAAGTATCGCTATCCGTTGCCATAGAGGATTGCTATAACACGTATCTTTGGGTTTTAGAGAATTCAGAAAGCCTTGGGATAAACAAAGATAGAATTATATTTATAGGGGATAGTGCAGGTGGAAACATTGCTGTAGCTGTGACAGTGATGCTGAAGGACAGAAATCAGCCAATTCCTCAAGGTAATATGCTTATTTATCCTGTCTTGGATAAAAGAATGATCACTGAATCAATGATGAAGTATACAGATACTCCGATATGGGATTCGAAGTGCAATAAACGGTTTTGGGATATGTACTTGAAAGGCTGTGATTCATTTCATACAAGGTATTCATCGATATCCGAGATTGACCATCTGGATTTCTTCCCGAAAACATATGTGGAAGTGGCTGAATTTGATTGCCTTCACGATGAAGGGATTGCATTTGCTAAGACTCTCATTTCTGAGGGGGTAGAAGCTGAGTATTATAGTGTTCATGGCACTTGTCACGGATTTGAAGCGGCAACAAGAAGTTCGATTCTTAATGAGTGTATGAAGAGGCGTATTGAATGG
>CACYKH010000029.1:1313-16446 GCA_902774915.1 uncultured Lachnospiraceae bacterium
TGGTTCAGCAATCGTAACGGTGACCACAAGGTTGCTGCTAATATAGGAGTTGATAATATGATACTATTGGTTGTAGATACACAAAAGGGTTGTTTTAATGAAAATTTGTATTTGTTTGAAACAATAAAGAAGAATATAAAACAACTAATTTCTTTAGCAAGAGAGAATAATGTTGAAGTCGTATATGTTCAGCATGATGATGGACCGGGAACTGATCTTGATAAATCTGCTGATAACTATGAAATATATGAGGAATTCGCTCCAAGAGATGGAGAAAAGCAATTTGAGAAAACTGTAAACAGCGCCTTTCATCCTATGACCGGACTTACTGAATACCTGCATTCTAAAGGAGAGAAAGATATTATAGCAATAGGTGTTTCAACAGACTATTGTATGGATGCGACAGTTAAAAGCGGATTTGAGAAAGGCTTTAATATAATTATACCTGAGTATACAAATTCAACCTATGATAATCCGTACTTTGATAAAGAAGCTGCTTATCATTATTTTAATGATTTCATGTGGAATAAGCGATACGCAAAGGTTATTTCATTTGAGCAGGCGGTTCAACTATTGCAATCTAAAGATAATGAAAAGTCAGTTTGAAGATTATCCCGTTGATACAGTAATGATCCTAGGTATTTTAATATGCCAGGGGATTGATTTCCCCTGGTTTTTTTTATTGACAAAACTACCGAACGGTAGTAATATTCCAAACAAGCGGTAATATATACTTCAGATGATTATATCAAAAAATAAGGTAAAATATCATGAATGATAGAAAGAACGAAATAATTAAGGCAACACTTGAGCTTGCTGCAGAAAATGGTCTTGGTACAGTTTCTATGCAGCAGATAGCAAGTAAAGTTGGTATAACAAAAGCTTCTCTCTATAATCATTTTTCTTCAAGGGATGAGATAGTGGAAGAAATGTATGTGGTCCTCAGGGATATGTCAAAAAAGAAAGCGTCCGTGGGCGGCATAGATTACGATAAGTTGGGCACGCAAGTTTCTCTGAAGGATATTCTGATGGGAGCAGTCAGCTCTTACCGAAGTATGGTAAATGATCCGGATATGTTTCTTTTCTACAAGGTTATCATGTCTGAACGAACCATCAATAAGGTTGCGGCAGAGATAATGGCGAAAGAAACTGAAACAATGATAAATGCTACAAAGAGTTTATTTTATGCGCTGGAAGTGAAGAAGGTAGCACACTTTGATGATCCGGATTCAGCAGCATTTTCATTTGCAATGACAGTTCACGCTATACTTGATTATGAGTCAGACCTGAAGTTCTCAGGTTTAAATAATAAGCCGGAAATGATGAGTGGTTTTATTGAAGAGTTTTGTAGGATATATGGAAAAAAAGGAGAAAATAGATGAGTAAAGAAGATAATAAAAAGAAGCTGCTCAATTGGCTTGGGCTCATAGGAATAATTCAACTTATTTCCTATACAGCAGCGATTGTTTTTTCTCCAATGGCATTTCCGGGTTATGACTGGAAATCTATGGCTGCCAGCGACCTATCTGCAATGGATGCTCCTTCAAGAATGCTATGGGATCAGTTGTCTGCTTTTTACAATGTTGGAAGTGTTGTGTGCGCTACATGTGTGTCGATATATGTTTCCGAAAAGAAAATATCGACGAAATTATTTAGACTTGGAGTATATCTTTTTACAATCATGAACTGGATATCCAATGTTGGATATAAGATGTTCCCTCTCAGCGATTCAGGTAAGAATATAGCAGGCTTCCAGGAGATAATGCACATGGTAACAACTGCTGCCGTAGTGTTACTTTCTATTGTATCTCTTGTTCTTTTGATAATAGTCGGATGCAAGAAGAAAGAAATGAGAGGCATCGGAATATGGGCGATAATTGCTCTTATACTTATGTTTGCCGGTGCCATTGGAAGTGGCGCGGTACCACCAGAGTACTTCGGAATCTTCGAAAGATTTAGTACATTTTCAGCAGTCGGTTTTAATGCTGTTCTAGGAGTATATTTATTCAAGGGTTTTAATAATCAGGAAAACTAGTGCATATGAAGATACCCCGGCTTTTAGGCCGGGGTTTTTGCTACCTTAGAGTTATTGTAAGGTTGGGTCCTCATTGGAGTGTCCTTTTCTATATCTTCCGTAGAGTATACCGTCATCGACAAATTTATCCATATCAGAAACCCATACTGGAAATGATCCCGTCTCTATAGCAGTCTGGCCGTTCAGCATACCTGTATGGAAAGATAAATGTCTGAACTGACGAAGTACCAGCTCCATCCTGGTATATGTGCAGTTCTCTGGTTTCTCATAAAGCATGTCATCTGTAAGTGAATCTATATAATTCAAAGTCTTTTCTTCTATCTGATCCAGGTAACTCAGTAGATCCTCGTCAGAAAGTACAACACTGGTTGGATTATCTGGGTTATCCATTCCTTCTTCATGAAAAACCGGTTCGTCATATACAAAAGGATTTATAAACCATTTATCTGCAGAATGAAGAGCGTGGTATGCCCATCTCCAACAAGGGGCTCCGCAGCAAAGGGCATCTCTGTCATATGTCTGTATAGAAGTACGGATATTTAAGAAGTTTGGTCTTACAGTTTCTCTAATTATCATACATAATTCATTCATTTTATAGTCCTCCTTATTTTCTCCTGTTGTGTTACTCTTGATTTAAATGTATAATAGCATCAATCCATGTATCAGTAAAATTGAAATAAATGAACAATAAGTTCAATAAAACTGAAGGAGTAATTATGACAATAACGCAGTTAAATACATTTTTGGAAATAGCTAAACAGGATAGTTTTTCAGCGGCTGCAAATAGTCTCGGTTATGCGCAGTCTACTGTAACGATGCAAATCAAACAGTTAGAAGATGAACTGGGATGTCCACTTTTTGAAAGGCTTGGAAAAACTATCACACTTACATCAGCGGGTGAAAGGCTTGTCAGCTATGCAGAGAGAATTCTGCAGCTTGAAAGGGAGATACATTTAGAGGTTTCAGATGAAGAAAATACATCAGGAGTTTTAAAGCTGGGAGTTTCTGAAACGTTGTGCATAAGCCGTCTCCCCAAAGTTTTAATGGAGTACAAAACGAGTTTTCCACAGATGGAAATAAGAATACAGTTTATTAATCATGAGGATATCTCCGCGAAACTTACAAGCGGAGAGGTGGATCTGGTTTATACACTTAATCCACTAATAGAAGATGAATCATTAGATGTTATATACAAGAAGAAAGAAACTCTGGGCTTCTATGTAGCGCCAGATTTTTCCATGGTGAAAAGCAGAATAAGCGAAATCAATCTGGAGGGAGTTCCTCTTCTGCTGACTGGTCATGATTGTAATTTCAGAAACATGCTGGTTGATGATCTTTTTGAATGCGGAATCACACCACAAATAGAAGTAGAAACAAGCAGCAAGGAAGTATTAAAGCAATTTGCTAAGAATGGACACGGTATTACATTTATACCAGATATGGCCGCTGAAAAGGAGGTTAGTGAGGGGATACTGAAAAGACTTACTTGGAAAGGAAATGATTTTCGTATATACTCACAGTTGATTGTTCATAAGGACAAGCATTTAAATAAGGCTATAAGCGGCCTTATTCAGTTAATAAAGACTGATGGTGCTCGAAAATGATATATGATAATACAAACAATATAGATAAAGATAAACTAAATAAGAAAACCATTTTAACTAGTGTGGTGTTTGTGACGCTAGGTGCCTTGGTTTCTTGTCTTCTGTGGGGAAGCGCATATCCTATGATCAAGCTCGGATATAAGGAGTTTAAGATTACATCGGATATGATGACATCACAGATACTGTTTGCTGGAATTAGGTTTACTTTGGCCGGAATTCTTGCAGTGTTGTTGGGAAGTATGATTAGGAGAAAGGTTCTTCTTCCAAAGAAAAGTAGTATTCCAATGATCTTGAAACTTTCAATGTTTCAGACTGTTGGTCAGTATTTTTTCTTTTATGTAGGACTTGCCCATACAACTGGAGTCAGAGCTTCTATAGTTCAGGGAACAAATGTATTTGTTGTTTTGGTTGTTGCAAGCTTACTATTCAGACAGGAGAAACTTTCGTTTGCTAAGACTTTCGGATGTATTATAGGATTTCTTGGAGTAGTACTGATTAACCTTGCTGATGGAGGACTTGGAGAGGGAAATATAATTCTTGGTGATCTCTTCATATTCCTGTCGACAGTTGCATATGCATTTTCATCTGTGTTATTAAAGGAATATACTAAAAAGGAAGATCCTGTTATTTTAAGTGGTTACCAGTTTATCGCCGGTGGCCTGATAATGACATTTACAGGATTTCTAATGGGCGGACGACTTGAGACAGTGACTACACATGGTGTCATAGATATAGTTTATCTTGCTTTTGTTTCTGCGGTTGCATATTCAGTATGGGGAATACTCATGAAACATAACCCGGTTTCGAGAGTTTCAGTATATGGTTTCTTAACCCCGATATTTGGAGTTATCCTGTCGATAATACTCCTTAATGAAGGCGCTGGATTTGGGCTGTTTCATTTAATCGCACTAGTGCTAGTATGTGTAGGAATAATTATAGTTAATCTAGATAATAAAGAAAAAAAGCATGTCGATAGAGATTGATTGTATCATGGGAGGTTTGGATATGGATACAGGAGAACTTCTTGAGAAATTAAAGGAAATGGCAATTGCAGATGAGAATCTGAGAAAAAGACTGCTTGCTACTAAGAGTTCCGAGAATTCGCTTGCGGACTTTTGCAAGATAAGTACTGAGGCGGGAGTTCCTTTAAACAAGATGGATATGATTGAATTTGGAGAGTCTTCATATGCTGCGATGCGCAGGAGTACAAATGGTGGTGGTGAGAATGCGCCACTTCTTCAGTGGGAAGATGATGCTTATGAAATGTTTATGATGGAACTCGAGATGATAACAGGAAATAACTGAAAATTGAGACTATAGGAGATAGTTAAGCATATGGGAAAGAATAATATAACACTTATTGGTATGCCTGCATCAGGAAAAAGTACTGTTGGTGTAATACTTGCAAAAATTCTTGGAATGAATTTTATAGATACCGACCTCGTGATTCAGCAGAGAGAGAATGCACTTTTAAGCGACATTATAAAAGACCGAGGAGTAGATGGTTTCCTCGAAGCAGAAGAGGCTGCGATACTTTCCGTTGATCAGACAAATACAGTTATAGCAACGGGCGGAAGTGCTGTATATAGCGAAGCAGGAATGAAGTATTTGAAGAGTCTTGGTAAGGTGATCTATCTCAAGGTTGAGAAGGAAGATTTGTTTGGGCGTCTTCATCATATCAGACAGAGAGGTGTAGTCCTCCGACCAGGCGAAACATTAGATGAAATGTACGATAATCGAAGTACGCTGTATAAAAAATATGCTGATTACATTATAGATGAAACCGATGCATCTGTAGAAGATACTGTTGAAATGATTAGACATACCACTTGACGAAGTTTGTTAAGTGGTATATATTATAGCAAATAGTTAGAGCAGACTAACTGTAGTTATAAAGGCGGTGATTTAATGAACAGTAATATAATATTTGGATTAATGATTCCATTTCTTGGAACGGGTTTGGGAGCTGCCTGTGTTTTCCTTATGAAAAATAAAATGAGCAGGATGGTGGAGCGTGCACTTACAGGATTCGCTTCAGGGGTGATGGTAGCTGCATCTATATGGAGTCTTCTTGTTCCTGCTATGGAGCAGTCTGAAGGAATGAAGAGACTTGCTTTTTTGCCATCCTTCATTGGATTTTGGGCAGGAATACTATTTCTTTTGCTACTTGATTCTATTATACCTCACCTTCATCTTAACTCGGATGTGGCAGAAGGCCCTAAGAGCAAGCTACAAAAAATGACAATGATGGTGCTGGCAGTCACACTTCATAATATTCCTGAGGGAATGGCGGTAGGTGTTATATATGCGGCATTTAAATCTGGAAATGCTAATATATCCGCAGGTGCAGCTTTGGCCTTATCTCTTGGTATTGCAATACAGAATTTCCCTGAAGGTGCGATAATTTCTATGCCACTCGCAGCAGAAGGAAGAAGCAAGAAGAGGGCATTTATCTATGGCGTATTATCTGGTGCAGTTGAACCTATCTTTGGGCTACTTACAATTTTGGCGGTAGGCTTTATAGTTCCTGCGATGCCTTATCTTCTTAGTTTTGCTGCAGGAGCAATGCTCTATGTTGTGGTAGAGGAACTGATACCTGAAATGTCAGAAGGAGAGCATTCGAACATAGGCGTTGTAATGTTTGCGGTTGGATTTACACTCATGATGGCCCTGGATGTAGCACTGGGATAACAATCTGGGGGTTGACAAGATAACACTGTTATGTATATAATCCAAAAGTACATAACAGTGTTATTTAATTTTTGAAAAAAGTTGGATTTTATATATAGAAATATCGGAAGTGTAATATGGATAATGAAAAGGAAACAAAAAAGAAACTTCTTGAATGTGCTATGAAGGAGTTCTCTGAAAAGGGATATATGAAGGCTTCTATTAGAAATATATGTAAGGAAGCTGGAGTTACAACAGGTGCCTTGTACTTCTTTTTTAAGGATAAGGAAGATCTGTTCGGAAATCTTGTGGCTGATACTTTATACGGTCTTAATAATATAATTGAGCGGCATTTTATAGAAGAGGCTATAGCGACGGAGGCTCTGTCGGGGGGAGATATGAGTATAGCAGCTCTTGCGGCAGCTCAGGGTTTTGATGATGATATGGCCATTGCTCGCGAAGTGATTCGTTATCTATTCAAGCATAAAGAAGTGATCGAACTACTTCTGACTAAAGCTCAGGGATCCTGCTACGAAAATCTTCCAGACCAAATGGTAGATAAAGTTGAAGTGCATTATACTCAGATGTATATTGCGATGAAGGGTTATAAATCGAAGAAAGAACTGACTAAGGAAGATAAGTTCATCATTCATTGGATGTCCCATGATCAGATTGATATATTCATTCATATAGCAACTCATTGTAAGAATGCTAAAGAGGGTGAGAAGCAAATGGAGAATATGATGGCCTACATGATAGGCGGCTGGTATGGCGTCATAAATAATAAATAAAAATATACTCAGTAAAAAACATGGCTTGGAGAAATCCAAGCCAATAAAAAACACTTACACATAACGCCGTTATGTGAGCATATATGCATATAAAATCAGGAGGAAGAAAAATGTTTGTTGAAGTATCCAATATCAAGAAAAGCTATGGAGAAGGAGGAAGCTATGTACAGGTTCTAAAGGGAGTATCTGTAGGAGTAGAAAAAGGAGAAATGTGTGTAATTCAGGGAACATCTGGTTCCGGCAAATCCACACTTCTTAACTGCATAGGTGGTCTTGATACAGTTGATAGCGGCTCTATAAAAATAGACGGAAAGGAAATAGTTGGACTTAAGGGTGAAACTCTTTCTGATTATAGAAGAGCTACTCATGGTTTTATCTTTCAGTTCTATAATCTGATCCCAAACCTGACAGTAAGAGAAAACATTCAGGTATGTGAATATCTGACTAAGGATCCGCTTGATATGAATGAACTCTTAGAAGTACTCGGACTTACTGAGCATCAAAATAAATTTCCATCTCAGTTATCCGGTGGACAACAGCAAAGATGTGCTATTGCAAGAGCGCTTATAAAGAATCCGAAACTTCTTCTATGTGATGAGCCAACAGGTGCGCTTGATTCCAAGACATCAAGAGACATTTTGGTTCTTATGGAAGAGATTAACAGGAAATATGGAACAACGATGCTTATAGTTACACATAATAATTCCATTAAGAATATGGTGGATCATGTTATCTACATAAAGGATGGAGAAATTTCAAAGAACTATATAAATGAAAATAAAGTTCCAGCTTCAGAATTGGAGGATCTGTAAGATGCAGAAAGTACTTAGAAAAAGAGTTTTAAGGGATTTAAAGAAGAACTTCTTCAGATATTTCGCTCTTGGTCTTATGATCGCTATGGGAATCTTTCTGGTTGTTACGATTGTTGGTTCTGCCGAGACTCTGACAAAGGGAACAGAGGATATAGCTGAGGAAACAAATCTTGAAGATGGCGAGTTTGAGGTGTTTGTTCCTCTAAGTAAAAATGATAAAAACCATATTGATGAAATGGGAATCGATATAGAAGAGCATTTTTATTACGATTACAAAAAAGCTGATGAAAGTACATTAAGAATCTTTAAGATCCGCGAGTTAATTGATAAGCTACATTACATAGATGGAAAAGAACCTAAGGATGAAAATGAGATTGTAATTGAAAAGAGATATGCAGAAGAACATGACCTAAGTGTTGGCGATACTTTTGAGCTCGCAGGAAAGAATTATAAAGTGTCAGGTATCGGCGTTGTATCGGATTATGACGGACCATTTATAGAGATTTCAGATACTTCCTGCAATTCGATAACATTTGGCCTTGTATTCATAACTGATGAAGCATATGAAGAGTTCAAGGAATCAGGAAATGCTCAAAAATCTGAAACATATCTCTATGCATATAAGCTTGGAAAAGGAAAGACGGATGCTGATCTTAAGAAGTATCTGAAGGACATAAAGATCGACGCTTCCGAAGTAGATGATGAACTGTTTCAGGAGTATTGGGACAGAACTGGTGGAGTACCCGATGAGCTTCGAGATGCCGTAAAGGAACTGCGTGATGCAACGGAAGATGTAAGGGACGGACTAGATGAGCTCTCAGATAATAATGACGATATAAATGATGCTACAGCAGAATTGTTCGATGCTTATCTAGAAGAGACAACAAATGCACTCAAAGGATATGGTGTTAATGTAGAACTTACAGAAGCAAATTATGAAGAAGAGCTGGACAAATTAATAGATTCAAATTCTAGTACCATTATGAAGTTAACACTTGAAGATACTAAGGAACAACTATCTGATATGAAAGACTATAAGGATGGACTTTCAGATTACACGGGTGGTGTTGATGAGCTCTACGATGGTCTGGATGACATGGCTGATGGCGTAGCAGATATGGACGAATCTGTTGAGGATGCGCTGGAGGAGTTTGACTTTGAATTATCGAATCTGACGATGTTCTTAAAGTATACGGATAACCCAAGAATCTTTGCTACAAAGAATGATAAGATTGTTGATATAGAAGTCGGAATCATTGCCGGAGCTGTTATTTTCATACTTCTCGCTTATGTAATTTCGGTATTTGTAGTTCATTCTATTGAAAGTGAGAGCAGCATCATAGGAACACTTTATTCAATGGGTGTTACGAAGAATGATCTGATGATGCATTATATAACACTCCCGGTTGTTGTTACATTTATTGCCGGACTTGTAGGAGTATTAATCGCGTCAACAGGAATACTTGCTCCAATGATTGCGGAAAGTTCATATGTATATTTTTCAATCCCGGTTTTCAGCTTCCATATACCGCTATATCTGTGGATATATTCTGTGGCTGTTCCTCCGATTATTGCGGTAATCGTAAATGTACTCGTCATCAGAAGCAAGCTTAACAGAACTGCACTTTCACTTATCAGAAATGAGCAGAAGCAGAAGGGAATAAAGAAGGTTAATCTTAAGGGAATGAACTTTGTTTCTGCATTTAGGATAAGACAAATGCTTCGCGAGATGAGGTCGACACTTGCAGTGGTTCTGGGTATGTTCCTGTCACTACTTGTTTTCATGATTGCAGTTAACTGTTTTGTACTCTGTACGAATATAGCCAAAGACTATGAAAATGATACCAAGTATGAATATATGTACAATCTGAAATACCCAGAAGAAGAAGTGCCTGAAGGTGGCGAGGCTGCATATGTATATGGCTGTAAGGCAAAAACTATGGGATTCAACTTTGATGTCACAATACTTGGTATTGATGATGACAATCCATATTTTGATATAAATCCTGGTGATAGCAGAATGGATGTGGTTATATCATCTTCCTTCGCAGAAAAGTTTGGACTTAGCGAAGGCGAAGAGTTTGTTGTGACAGATGATGACAAGGAAGTTAAGTATGCATTTTCTGTAAAAGAGATAACCAGTTATTCAACAGGTTACTACATTTTTATGGATATAGATGAGATGCGCGATATGATGGGCGAGTCTGATGATTATTACAACGTTGTATTCTCGGATGAGGAACTGAATATTGATCCAGGCAGACTTTATTCAGTTACAACAAGAGAGGATATAGTTAAAGGTTCATCAGTATTTACAAGTCTGATGATGCCGATGATTTATGTTATATCATTTGCTTCAGCTATTATTTTCTGTGTGGTTTTGTACCTGATGATTAAGGTGATGATTGATAGAAGCTCATACAATATATCACTAATCAAGGTGTTTGGTTATAAGCGTAAAGAGATAAGAAAGCTATATCTGGATGGTAACTTCTATATAATTGCAATCGGTTCACTTATATGCCTTCCACTTGCGAAAATTATCATGAATAAGATGTTCCCATTTATGATTAAAAATGTAGCTTGTGGCTTAAATGTAAAAGCGCCGATAAGTTTCTTTATCGTAACCTATATAGTAATTCTATTATTATACTTTGTAATAAATTCAATTCTTGTCAGCCGTCTGAATAAATTTACACCGGCTGAGGTGCTTAAAAACAGAGAGTAAATAAAAAATATATATTATTAAAATGGAGTAGCTCTTTATATCTGAAAGGGCTATTCCATTTTTTTCTTGAAATCTATATGTATGTATGTTATAACCTAATAGTTAGATATATCTAATCAGGAATAGTTATGTATAACCGCACGATTAGAAGTTTAGAAAATTTGAGGGTTATCATGTCTGATGAAATGATTGTTGAGTTTTGTTCACCTACATTGGCGGGCATAAAAACAGGAAATCTTTTCTCGTGTGAATGTTTTGATTATAAGCAACTTGTGAAGGATTTGAGAAGGATTAATTGTATTTTATTAGATAAGGGGATTAAAGCTATACCAATAAGGTATCTGAATCACAGAGCGCTAATCTATATATTTCGACCATCCTTCCTGGAAAAAGATCTCTGTGATAAGGATACCTCATTTCTACTTAAGCAATTGGGATATAACGTGGATAACATGAGTGAGTGTGTTAAATGCCTGAGTGAAAAGTTAATGGCTCTTAAATCCAGTAAAGACTTTCCTCATGAGATAGGCCTTTTCTTAGGTTATCCATATGAGGATGTGAAGGGGTTTATGGAGCATAAAGGTGAATGTTCAAAATGTATCGGATGCTGGAAAGTATACGGAGACGTTTCAAGAGCGGAAGATACATTTGACAGATACAGGAAGTGCACCAGTGAATATGTATCAAGGTTTAAGGAGGGTATGACCCTTGAACAGCTAGCGGTGTGCGCCTGAACACTCCGATTTTTCGGAGAATAAATAATATATAAGGGTTCGTCCCTGGAAAGGAAATAATATGAGTAAAGTAGCAGTAGTATTTTGGAGCGCCACTGGTAACACAGAGGCGATGGCAAATGCCGTAGCAGAGGGAGCAAAGGCAGATAAGGTTTCTGAGTTTGACGCAATAGCATTTGGTTGTCCAGCAATGGGAGCAGAGGTTCTTGAGGAGACTGAATTTGAGCCTATGTTTGCTTCTGTAGAGACATCTCTTGGCGGAAAGAAGATTGGAATCTTTGGTTCATATGGCTGGGGAGACGGTCAGTGGATGAGAGACTGGAAAGACAGATGTGATTCAACTGGAGCGGCTCTCGTTAACGACGGTGTTATGGCTAATAATGCACCAGATGATGCAGCACTTGAAGAGTGCAAGGCTCTTGGAGAGGCGCTTGCTTAAGTAGCTATGATAATTACAATTATTACAACAATTATGATGATGATTGCTTATTTCTTGATACTGTACGCAGGAGTAGCTTTTATTCAGGATAAGAAATTTTTCTCGTCTGCTCCTAAAGAGATAGTAGATGCAGTGCCAGACAGAAAAGAACGATTTAAAGGAGCGCATACAGTTGGTTGGGTAATTATTGTAGTGGCATTTCTTACATTTGCAGGAGCCTTTGTACTCGGTGGATGGGATGGAGTAAAGAATGATTTTGGATTCTTAGGATTCTTCATAAGATTCATTGTAATGCTTTATGGAATGGAGCTCTTCGATATAGGTTTCTTCGATTGGAAACTTCTATGCCACTCGAACTTTTTCCCGCGATATTATCCAGAAGTGAAGGATATTGTGGGACCGCATTTCTTCGGATATAACTGGAAGACACATTTAATGCATTTTATTATTTATATTCCAGCAAGCGCGATGGCAGCTTTTATATGTATGCAAATTTAAAATATGCTTTGTTTTAAAGTAATAATCAAGGAGGAATGGAATGAAGCTTACTGATGCTAAGGAAGGATATCAGGGTAGAGTGGTATCTATGGATGGCGATAATCATATGATAAGTCGTGCAGTGTCTATAGGTATAGTGCCGGGTGGTATCGTGAAGGTATTTAAAAATAGACGTAAACAGCCAGTTCTCATATATAGCCGCGATTCTATGATCGCACTTAATAGAGAAGATGCGGCCTGCATCGTGGTTGAATGATTCGAATAAGCTAATATAAATGATTAGAAAGAGGAAATGTGATGAACAAGATAGCTTTACTAGGACAGCCAAATGCTGGAAAGTCTACTATATTTAATGGACTTACGGGTCTTAGGCAGCATGTTGGTAACTGGCCAGGAAAAACGGTTGAGAAAAAGGAAGGAACATTTACGGTAGATGGACAGGAGATTCTTGTTGCAGATCTTCCTGGAAGCTACAGTCTTTCTGCTAATTCAGACGAAGAGATAGTGACAAGGGATTATATAATCTCTGGAAATGCTGATATGGTTCTTATCATAATAGATGCATCGCAGTTGGAACGAAGTCTCTACATGATGGCTGACTATGCAGGAATTAAAGTGCCAGCTGTGCTTGTGCTGAATCTTATGGATGTTGCCAAGCAGAAGGGTATGATAATTGATACTGAGGCGTTAAGTAAGAAGCTTGGTATTCCAGTTATTCCATTTGTAGCGGCAGACAAGAAGGGCTATGATGGCTTGAAGAAAGATTTATCAAAGGCCCTTGCTGAAAAGAAAAGTATGTCAGCTGAGGTTTTTGAAGAGCAGTTTATCAGTAAAGAATTTGGCTACAATGATGTAAACAATATCGTAGGTTCTGCGGAAGATGATCAGGTTTCATCCTTCTGGTATGCAGCTAAAGCATTGGAAGAAGATGAAAATGTAATGGGTATTCTTAAGAATAAGCTCTCATCTGATGTATATAAAGAACTCGAGAATAAGGTGAAAGGTATAGATAAATCTGCACTTACATCGGGCATCTGTAAGTTTGATGCAGTTCATAATCTGACAAGTGAAGTGCTTCAGAAGAAAGCCGGATCAGAGCAGTTATCCCGCTTTGATAAAATCGCGACTGGCAGAATAAGTGGAAAGATACTTGCCTTTGTTATGGTTCTTCTGGCCTTTGCAGTGGCTATGGTGATAGCTGCTCCTATCATGGGAATAGCAGGTTTGATTCCGACTCATCTCAGCGAACCTATAGCAAATGCATTAAATGGATGGGGCGTTCATCCTTTCTTAGTTAATCTTATATCAGTAGTATTTCTTAATATTTTATTCTTCGTTTTATCTATGGCGGGATTTGTGCTAGGTGTTAACTTTGCATTTTCTATCCTGGAAGAAGTTGGATATATGGCTCGTATATCCTTCGTATTCGACAATATGATGCGTAGACTAGGTCTTCAGGGAAAGAGTATATGTGCCTTCTTCATGGGACTTGGTTGTACCATGGGTGGTGTTACAGGAACAAGAGTTCTGGATAATTATGGACAGAGACTTCTTGCAATGGCACTGATTTGGTCTGTTCCATGTGGCTCAACCTGGTCGGTTATTCCTACACTTGCAGCTGTCTTCTATGGTCCTGTTGGATCCATGGCAGTTACCTTTGCGATAGTTGCAATTATGTTTATATCAATTATGCTGGTATCTCTCATCTTTGGTAAGAAGCTCTCTCCAGTTGAACAGAGAACAGGTATTGTAATGGAACTTCCTCCATATCATAAACCAAGATGGGGACATATAATCAGAACAACACTTATCAAGGGTGTTGACGTATTTAAGCGTGCGCTTAGTACAGTTCTTGTAGTTTCGATAGTATTCTATGTGCTTTCTTATGCATGGAACGGAAAGACAAGCATACTGATGACAGTAGGTCAGGCTATAGAACCAGTAACACATCTCTTTGGACTTACCTGGCAGGCGTTTATGGCATTTCTTTCCTCTATGCTTGCAAAGGAATCTATGCTTGGAGTTTTAGGTGCACTTTTTGGAGGTGTGACAGATGTTACGAGTATTGCATTTAACGCAAAGAGTGGTATAGATACTTCAGTAATGAGTACTCTGCCTCAGTTCTTTACAAAGGCAGAAATGCTTGCTTTCCTTTTCGCGGTATCCTTCAATATGCCTTGCGTTATGGCATTGAGTACAACCTATAAGGAAAACCATTCGAAGAAATGGACAGCAATAATTGCTGGTTACTATACAGCATTTTCGCTTGTGCTCGCATTTATCGCATATCATGTAGGACTTATAATATTCTAAATAAATTAGCTAAGCCGTTATGATTAATTTGGGGTCATCTCAATTTCATAGCGGCTTTTTATATTGTTTTATTGTATATAAATGGTCTAATTCGTTGACAACTCTACAGAAAAAAGTTATAACTAATTATAACCAGTTATTTATAACTAATTATAACCAGTTATAACTGAGAAAGAAAAGTTATAACCAGTTATAACTGGAATTCAAAAGTTATAACTAGTTATAACTGAGAGAAGAGGAGGCTTTGAATATGGCAAATCCATTTACTATGTCCTTTGGGCTTGAACCAAAAGAATATATATCAAGATCTTTACAAACAAGTAAAGTAATTGAAGATTTTACTAGCGAGTCACCTTCAAATTATTTATATATGATATCTGGTGTAAGGGGGGCGGGAAAAACAGTTCTCCTATCTAACTTAACTAACCATTTTGAAGGAATGAAAAAATGGATTGTTATAAATGTTTCGCCAGATACAGATATTCTTAATTCTATTGCAGCATATTTAT
>CACYKH010000030.1 GCA_902774915.1 uncultured Lachnospiraceae bacterium
AAGATGAGGGTAAGACAATGACAAAAGAAGTTAAGGAAATTAAGACAAATAAGAAGGAATCAAAGTTACAGAAGTTTTTCAAGGAAGACAATCCTAAGATATTGATGATACTTAATGGAATCACGGCAGCGCTTTGGGTATTCATTACAGCAATGAATCTATACGAGATGAATGAATACGCTCATGTAAATAGAATCAGTGTATATGTATCTGGCGGACTTGCACTTTTATATATTGGACTAACACTTGGATATGCAATTAAGTTCAGAAAAGCAAAGAAGGCCGAAAGAGGTGAGTAAGAATGACGATAAGCGATGGACTCATTTATTTCGGAGTGGTATGTTTCCTTTTGGGGATATTCATAATAGTTGCGGATCACAAGCAACAAAAGAAAGCCCTTGGGGATAAAAAATTAGCTGAACGAATAGAATTCTATAAAAGCAAATGGCAGGGAGACCACGCGGCACTGGTCCTGGCTCCCTTCGGAGTTGCGGTGCTACTCACAATTCTCAGTTGCATAACAGATCTCAGCGCCTTCCTATACCTAGCGGGAGTAGAGATGCTGGTGGCAGGTGTCTATATCTACAATAAGATGATGATTTATGTTGAAGCTAAAGCATTTCATGATACAACTCTTCCATAGATACGGAAGTCATTATCTTCGGTAATCGGAATCGGATTATATTTTGGATTAAGTGATATTAATTCAATATAATCCGTTTCTTTATGTAGGCGTTTACAGTAAGCGTTGCCGTCGAGGTAGAAGATTCCGATGTCTCCATCGAGAAGCTCGGTGGTTCGTTCAACCCAGACAATCTGACCATCCAGATAACGAGGCTCCATAGAGTCACCATTCAGTCGGATGCCAAAATGTGCTTTTGCAGGAACTTCGCTGCCGACTTCTTCCAGCTCATATTCATCACCATCCAGGAATTCTCCTGTACCAGCAGATGCGGGTAGAAGATAGAGCGGGAGTTTTCTTCTTGTTGGATAGTCTATAATCTTTTCGCTGGATAGTTTCTCAGATCTAAATTCATTTGATAATTCCAAAAGTTTAATATAATCAAGTGCCTTTTCCCTTCCAACTTCATTCAGGCTGGAAAAAGGATTGTCAGGATTTGGTGCGATAAATGTGGAATAAATATCAGTTATGCCATAAATCTTGCATAGTAAAAGAAACTGCTTTGGGTTTGGAGAGGAGACGCTCTTTTCCCATGCAGATATGCTTGTGTTCTTTATCTTGCTTCCCATCTTTGTCATTTTCTTAGCTGCTTCGACCTGAGACAGGCCAGCAGCCTTTCTATATTTGGCTAGAGTTTTTCCAATATCTTTCATTTTGTACTTCCCATTCTTTTATTTGGTTTAAATCATCTTTTGATTAAACTATTTATTTATACATATAATATATAGCATTTGCCCCTATAATGCAAGATAAAATCAAAGAAAAATGGAATAAATATATAAAAATATACTTGAAATCCATAAAATATGGAATTATAATAACTCCACAATGATAAAGAAGGGAGTTGATACAGATGTTCGAAGAGAGTCCTTATAAGATTTACGTAGAGGTAAATGTTGATGTGACAAAGGACGGCGAGATTATTCCAAAGGCAATTCACTGGGATGATGGCAGGGTTTATATGATAGATAAGATAACGGAGGTGAGGCGCGCAGCCAGTCTGATAGCGGGTTCGATGGGGATTCGTTACACTATTTATATAGAAGGCTACCGCAGTCATCTCTTTTATGGGGACAATCACAGGTGGTTCGTTGAGGCAAAGATTGAGAAGACGGCGTAAAGGGAAAATAATAAAATGTCAACCTATGTTTAATGATAGGTTGACATTTTATTTTACCTCTGCTATAACCAACTATGGTTTATCGAAAATCATTGACATTACTTATGTGAATAGAAAATATAACGAGGGAAAAATGAACATAAAGAATCTAACGGGAGAAATAATAGAAGGAAGAAGACTAGGAAGAGAGGACAATCTAGACTTCCTAAAGGACTGTCCACTGGACGAACTAACAGATGGTGCAGATAAAATACGTAAGGAACTGGTAGGTGACAGAGTTGATCTATGCACTATAATCGCAGGAAAGAGTGGCAATTGCGGTGAGAACTGCAAGTTCTGCGCACAGTCTGCACACAATCATACAGAGTGCGAAGTGTATGGTCTTATGGATTATGACAGGATATATGCGGAGGCTAAGTCAAACGAGGAAGAGGGTGTGGATAGATTTGCCATAGTTATTTCAGGACACAGCCCATCTAAGGAAGACTTTGAGAAGTTAATAGAAATCTATAAAAAGCTCAGAAAAGAACTAAAGATTTCACTTTGCGCCTCGCTTGGATTTCTAACGCAGGAGCAATTCGACAGGCTCTATGATGCGGGAGTTAGAAGCTACCACAACAACATTGAAACGTCGCGGAGATTCTTTGAACATATATGTACTACTCATACATTTGACGATAAGATTGCAAATATAAAGAGAGCGCAGGAAGCCGGGCTCAGCGTTTGCTCAGGCGGAATCATTGGAATGGGTGAAACTATGGACGATCGTATAGATATGGCACTCGAACTTTCGGAACTCGGTATTGGATCAATCCCAATCAATACACTTATCCCAATTCCGCATACGCCACTGGAAAATCTTTCAACACTCAGTGAGGAAGAAATTCTTAGGACGATCGCTATCTTCAGATACATCAATCCACAGAGTAATATAAGACTTGGTGCGGGAAGAAAACTCATAACTGGAAATGGCGTCGCGGCATTTACGGGTGGTGCCAGCGCGACAATAACTGGAAATATGCTGACGACATCTGGTTCGACAATTAGGAGTGATCGCGAGATACTCACGGCACTGGGCAGGAAAATAGTATAAAATTTCAAAAATGTCTCTACCTATGGTATACTACTCGATGGAAAAAAGGCGATAAATCGATGTATAATTGTTGAGTGTTTGGAGAGATAAGTTATGGATGATAAGTCCCTTGAACAGTTTTCCAGAACCCAGATGCTTTTGGGACAGGATGCGATAGAATTACTGAATAAAAAAAGAGTTGCCGTCTTTGGAATTGGCGGCGTAGGCGGATATGTATGCGAGGCTCTTGTGCGTAGTGGTATTGGGGCGTTTGACCTGATAGATAGTGACAAGGTCAGCATTACAAATCTGAACAGACAGATAATTGCTACTCATAAAACGATTGGTATGTACAAAGTAGATGTTATGAAGGAACGCATGCTGGATATTAATCCAGATGTAAATGTTGAAGTTCATAGATGCTTTTTCCTGCCAGAAAACGCTGATGACTTTTCTTTTCAAGAGTATGACTATGTGGTAGATGCAGTCGATACCGTTACGGCAAAAATAGAACTGATCCTCCGGGCTAAAAAGGATGGTGTTCCTATAATAAGTGCCATGGGTGCGGGAAATAAACTGGATCCGAGCAAATTTAAGGTGGCAGATATATACGAAACTACGGTATGTCCCCTTGCCAGAGTTATGCGTAGGGAACTGAAGAAAAGAGATATTGAAAGTCTGAAGGTAGTATACTCTGATGAGGCACCAATAAAAACAGATGCTGATTTCCCAGGAAGTACAGCGTTTACACCTGCCGCTATGGGTCTTGTTATTGCGGGAGAAATAGTTAAAGATTTAAGTGCTAAATAAACTAATTTTATCGTGTTGGGTTTATAAAGAAAAAATGATATAATTATCTCTGCTTGTTTTACTATATTTAATGAAGATAGGTTGTTTTCATGCTTTACTATGAATTAGTTTTTGGCATGTTGTTTCTGCCGCTTACAATGATAGTTTACCAAATATGCCCTAGACGTTTTCGCTGGATGTTTCTTCTTGCAACGAGTATAGGGTATTATTTTTCGTTTTCAATTAAGCTATTTATTTTTCTAATAATAGCTATCACTATTACATATTGTACTGGACTTTTGCTGGAAAAAATGGGCAAAGACAAGAAAAATGCTTTGTCACTTCTAAAATCCGAAAAGAAGGATGCAACAAAAGAAGAAAAGGCGAAGCTTAAGTCCAAGTATCAAAGACGTAGCAAAATAATCCTGGTGGCAGGAATTATTCTTGCTCTCTCAAGTCTTTTATATCTCAAGTATTACAACTTTTTTGCGGAGAATATAAATGTCCTCTTCAAGAGTGCGGAGGATTCTCCAATACTGCCTGCCAAGGAGCTTATGCTGCCTCTTGGTATTTCTTTCTATACCATGCAGGCTATCAGTTATATGGCAGATGTATACTGGGGTAAGTTCGAGGCTCAGCGAAATCCTTTCAAACTGGCTCTGTTCCTATGCTTTTTCCCTACAATAATTGAGGGTCCAATTGCACTTTATGCTGATATGATGGATAAGCTTTATGTTGGAAATCCAATCGACCCTGATAATGTTATCAAAGGTTATACTCGTTTTATCTGGGGTATTTCCAAGAAACTTGTTATAGCGGACAGGATGAACCCTGCAGTGGTTTATCTGTTTGATTCTGCCAATAAGACTAAGGGAGTTGAGGTTATAGCGGCGGCTGTAATATTTACTGTAATGGAATATATGGATTTCTCTGGTTGTATGGACATGGTAATCGGTATTGCTATGATCTTCGGAATAGAACTACCTGAGAACTTCCGTCAGCCATTCCTTGCGCGTAACGCTTCAGAGTTCTGGCGCCGTTGGCACATCACTCTCGGTGTATGGTTTAAGACTTATATTTTCTATCCAGTATCCATGTCAAACCTTGCCAAGAAATGGGGCAAGTTCTCACGTAACAGAGTTAATAAACATGTAACGAAGGTTGTGGCTTCAGCTATGGCCCTTCTTCCGGTGTGGATATGTAACGGTCTTTGGCATGGTCCAAAGTGGACCTATATTTTCTTCGGTATCTTTTATCTTGTGGTAATTCTCTTAGAGTTAATTCTTGAACCAGTTGGTGATGGAATTCTCAAGTTACTCCATACATCGAAGGAAAACAAAATAGTAAATGCAATCCGTATTTTTAAAACCTGGATCATAATTTTCACAGGAGAGATGTTCTTCAGAGCAGATTCTCTTAGTGAAGGATTTCGTATGATCCGAGATATTGGTAAGGGCTTTAAGCTTAGTATCCTCTGGAATGGCGAAGCACTCGCCTGGGGAATGGATAAGTATGACTGGCTGGTTGTAATTGTTATGCTTATCGTCGTTATTATTGTAAATGTGATCAGGGAGAAAGGCATTGATGTAACAGATGCACTTCTCAGAAAACCGCTGCCTGTAAGATGGGCTTTGGTTCTTTCGCTTCTGATCTTTTTAACTATATTTGGTTGTTATGGACCAGGATTTGAGGAGGTGGATCTTATCTATGCAGGATTCTAATGCTGAAAATAAAGAGAAACGCTCCAACAAAATGCTAAGATGGGTGGAAATATTTGCATTTCTAATTCTCTTTGCTGCTATATTAAAGGTTCTATCATTTGCAGTGGATCCAGTGCGGTCAAAGCAGCCAGAGGTGGTGCTTCCGCGTGATAAAAATATTATTGCATCACTGATTGAGGAACCAGATTCTATGGATGTTCTGATCGTAGGTGATAGTGAAGCCATGGTAATGGTATCGCCTCAAATACTGATGGACGAGGCAGGCATCTCCGCTTATAATTGCAACCAGTTAGGACAGAGAGTTGCGGATACATATTTCTATCTTCAGAAGATTTTAGAAAAGCAGCATCCGAAGGTAATAATCCTTGAAACGAATGTTATTACACATGAGACATCTATCAAGACGGAAGCGTTAATGACTAATAGCGCAATAATGAATGAGGTATTTCCAATCCTCAGATACCATAGTAACTGGCGCTATCTCAGTGGACTGGTTGAACCAGAGCCATATACCCATTACAAGGGTTATGAGGACATTTTGGTGGTCGATCCATATAGTGGGGAAGACTATATGTTTGAAACTGATGAGCGTGCAGTTATCAATCCTATTACTATTTATTATTTGGATAAGGTTTGTGAGCTTTGTAAGGAGAAGGGAGTTCCTCTTGTGTTTGTGAGTTCCCCATCTCCAATCAATATGGATTATCCACGTCATAATGCACTTCAGGATTATGCAGATAAACAAGGAATTGATTATATAGATTTTGACCTGCTTACAGAAGAGATTGGAATAGACTGGAGTCAGGATACTGGAGATAAGGGCGACCATATAAATTCCTATGGTGGAGAGAAGACAACCCGATATCTTATGAATTATTTGAAAGAAAATTATGATCTGCCAGATCATAGGGAAGATTAGATGAAAAACGTATTAGAGTATTTGGAAGAAACAGCAAATAGACTGCCGGATAAAATGGCTGTTGTAGATGATAAAGAATCCTGCACATTTGCTGAATTAAAATCGAATAGTGCTCGTATTGGAGCGGTTCTTTCAGAATTTGTTTCGAGTTCAAAACCAGTTGCGGTTATGATGAAGAAAAGTACAAAGACTCTGCAGATATTCTTGGGAACTGTTTATGCAGGCGGATTTTACTGCCTGCTTGATCCGGATTTCCCGGATGAAAGGCACCGCAGTCAGCTGAGTACACTAAAACCGGAAGTAATAGTTGCAGAACCTGATTCTTTGGAGAAAATTTCCCGACTTGGGTTTGAAGGAAATGTAATCACAACAGAAGAGCTTTTTTCGAAAATTGATTTGGTAGAGGAACTTCCAATTGATGGTGCCATTGATGAAAAGAAACCACTTTATTGTAATTTTACATCTGGTTCTACAGGAGTTCCAAAGGGTGTTCTTGTTGGACATGCATCTGTTATAAGTTTCATAGATACTTTTACAGAGCTATTTAATGTTACAGAAGAAGATGTTATTGGAAATCAGGCTCCGTTTGATTTTGATGTATCAGTAAAGGATATTTACAGCTCCCTCAAAACAGGGGCAACAATGGTAATAATCCCAACTGCATACTTCAGATTCCCTAATAACGTAATGGATATGCTGGAGAAGTACGAGGTGACTACTCTTACCTGGGCGGTTTCGGCGCTCGTTCTTCTAAACAGACTTCATGAATTTATGTATAAGGTTCCTCCAAAGATAAACAAAATTCTTTTCAGTGGAGAGGAAATGCCATCTAAACATTTAAAAGATTGGATGCAGCAGTATCCGGATGCTGAGTTTGTTAATCTTTATGGACCAACAGAAATAACATGCAATTGTTCTTATTATAGAATTGATAAAAACGATGTTCCTGAAAAGCTTCCGATTGGAAATGTTTATCCGGGAAAGGTGATTTATCTTGTGGATGAAAATGGCAGTATCATCTCTGAGTCTGAAACGGAAACTGTAGGTGAAATTTGTGTTGCAGGAAATGAACTGGCTTTGGGATATTATAATAATGAAGAGGCGACTGCGAAGGCATTTGTTGAGCTAAAGGATTTAGGAAGAGTCTACAAGACTGGAGATCTTGGCTTCAGACGAGACGGACTGCTGCATTTTGCAGGAAGAAGGGATTTCCAGATAAAGCATAATGGTCATAGAATAGAGCTTGAGGAAGTGGAGAGAGCGCTGAACAGTCTTCCAGAGATTGGTCAGGCGTGCTGTATATATGATGCAAATAAATATAGGATTATTGCATATTATACGGGAGATGCCTCTGGCTCAGGGGTGCCTGATAAGAAGAGTATTGTTGCCGGACTTAAAGAAAAGCTTCCTGAATATATGCTCCCAAATATTTATAAATATATGGAAGAGCTTCCACTTAGTAAGAATGGAAAGATAGATAGAAATAAACTTAGGGAAATGAAATAGTTTCGAAAGCCAAAGGAATATTATGAATAATTTGGATTTAGTAAAAAAATATGGAACTCCGCTATATCATTTCGATATCCTTGATCTGAAGAACAGGGTCGAAATGATGAAGGAAGATCAGTCTGATATCGGACTATGCTACGCTATGAAGGCTGGTCCTGCGTTGGCGAAATATATTGCTCCATATGTAGACAGGCTGGAGGTTTGTTCGCCGGGAGAATATGAAATATGTGTTCGTAGTGGAATAAAGCCTGAACAGATACTTGTTTCGGGTGTAAATAAAACCAGAGAAAGCATGACAAAGATACTTTCATATGGAGGAGCAAAAGGGTGCTTTTCCATTGAGTCTATTGAACAGTATGAAATACTTCGCGATGTTGCAAAGGAAGAAACCAGGACTGATAAGCTTAGATGCTTTGTCCGTCTTTCTTCTGGTAATCAGTTTGGAGTAGACAAAACAGTTTTTGAAGAGTTATGTGACAAGATAATTAGTTCGGATTATCTGGAGCTTATTGGAATACATTATTTTTCTGGAACGCAAAAGACTCTTAAGAAGATTGAAAGTGAACTTACTGAGCTTGCGGAATATGGCTTTGTGTTAGAAGAAAAATTTGGGTTTAAGTTTAATCTGGAATACGGACCTGGTCTTGGAATTGATTATTTCCAGTCAGATAAAAATACTGAGGAGATTACATTTAGGTTTGGCGAGTCCTCCCTGAAAGAACTGATGGAAATAGTTGAGAGGACAGGAATTAGAAATAGCTATTCTGACATTACTTTTGAATATGGCCGTTATATTGCGGCAACCTGTGGTAAATATTTTACAGGTGTGGCTGACGTAAAAACAAATGATGGCACTAACTTCGCAATACTGGATGGTGGTCTTCATCAAATAACTTATTATGGTAGTATGGCGGGAATGAAGGTTCCGTTTATTGATTATATTTCTATGAGAAATGATGACTCTGGTTCGGAGAAAGAAAAGAAGTATTATGTACTGGCTGGATCGCTTTGTTCGGTAAACGATATTCTTGTTAGAAAAATTTCTCTTCCACAGCTTGACATTGGAGATACACTATGTTTCAATCTTGCTGGTGCTTACTCCGTGACGGAGGGCATCGCACTGTTTCTTAGTCGTGATCTTCCCGCGATTGTTGTTCGTGACGAGGCGGGAGAGGATAGACTTGTAAGAGAACATACAGAAATAAATACATTTAATGGAGGCTATAATGGATAGATTGTTAGAGATATTGGAAGAGATACTTCCGGGTGAGGATATTGAAAACTGCGATACACTTGTGGATGATAACATCTTAGATTCGTTTGCAATCATTTCACTTGTGGCAGAGCTTGAGGAAGAATACGATATTACAATCTCACCTGCTGAGCTTGTTCCAGAAAACTTCAATTCTGCTGAAGCACTTTGGGAAATGGTTCAGAGATTATCAGAATAATTGATTTTAGAGGAGTTCCGAAAAGGAACTCCTTATTTTTTTTGAAAAAATTTTAATTATTAAAGATTTTTTAAGAAATGGAATGCTAATCTAAATTCAGATAATTCAAAATGCGTAATAACGCCATCAGTTAAGAGAGGAATTTGAAATGGGAAATGTTTGTTTAAAAGCAACTGATCTTTGCAAGACATACATAGTAGATGGATATAGCAATAATGTCCTGCAGAATATCAATCTTACAATTGAAGAAGGAGAATTCGTTTCCATCATGGGCCCCAGTGGTTCTGGTAAATCAACCCTCCTTTACACCATTAGTGGTATGGATGATATGACAGCAGGAAATGTAATCTTCGATGGAGATGATATCTCAGAAATGAATGATAAAGAACTTACAAAGCTTAGACTTCGTAAGATGGGATTTATCTTCCAGCAGATGTATATGATGAAGAAGCTTTGCATTATGGATAACATAGTTCTTCCGGGATATCAGGCAAAAGAAAAATCCAGGGAAGATGTGAATAAGGATGCCGAAGACCTTATGAGAAGACTTGGAATAATGGAAACGGCAAAGCGCGAAATTACAGAAGTGTCCGGTGGACAGCTGCAACGTGCCTGCCTTGCCAGAGCCCTTATCAACAGCCCTAAGGTAGTTTTCGCAGACGAACCTACGGGAGCGCTTAATTCTAAAGCCTCGCTAGAAGTTATGAATGAACTGGTAAATGCCAACAAGGCTGGAACAACAGTTCTTATGGTTACACATAGTGAAAAAGTAGCGGCCAGTTCAGATAGAATTCTTTATCTGGTGGATGGAGACATCAGAGGCAAACTTGTCCTCGGCAAAATGGAAGGTGAGCTCTCTCTCCGCGAGAAGAAAGTCAGAAAATGGTTGGATGAGTTGGGATGGTAAATTGCTCGATTTCGTAGAAATCGAGCATGGAGCGAAGCGACCAGCAAGCCGCAGTGCCATGCAGGCACATGGGTGCCTGTATGGGCAGGCGGCGTTAAGCTAGGGTATAAGAAAGAGGAAAGAAAATGTACCTACGAATGCTAAAAAAAGACCTTCGTGATAAGGTCGGTTTAAATATAGTTCTGTGTATATTCATGATCATAGCTGCAACACTCCTTGTTACGAGTGCGGGCTTCATTTACACCTTCTTTATAGGCACAGAAGAAACCTACGAGAGGTGTAAAACAGCAGACATCATGTTTACAGTTAATACAAGTATCTCCGATAAAGAAGGTCAGAGAGCCATAATAAATAGGACGCTGAAAAAATATCCGGAAATAGGCGAAGTTAAGATTTCAGAGCGCCCAGTAATATTAACAGAACGACTTGATTTTGAAGGAGTAGATAGAAGAACCGTCACTAATCTATATGAGGACTCAGCTTATTTAACTACAGTGAGTAATGATCAGAATATCCCTTATGACATGAACGATGAAGTCCTTAAGGTCGAAAATGGATGCGTGGCAATTCCACAGTATCTTGCTAATAATGCAAAGACCAAGATTGGAAGCAAGATAAGAATCACAACTGATATGGGAAACACATATGAGTTTACAGTTTCTCATATCTATAAGGATCCAAGTTCAAACTTTTTCCATAAGATTGTTTTTTCGGACGAAGACTATACGGAACTTGTGAAAGAATTTAATAGTTTAAGCGATCTATATGAGGTTAGACTTAAAAAAGGATTTTCATCTATGTCAGAGCTCCAGAGATGGGGTTATGACCTTATGGTAGATATAAACAAACTAACAATGATATCTTTTATTATCAGCATTTTCATGGTCATACTGGGACTCGCACTTATAATCCTTATATTTATGAGTATTCGTTTTAGTCTTCATGCAACTATAAAGAGAGAAGAAAAAGAAATTGGAACCATGAAGGCAATAGGCGTGGATAGCCTGGCATATAAATCTCTGTTCATTGTAAAGTATATTGCATTTGCGTTGCTCAGCGGTGTTCTCGGAATAATATTTGGAATACCCCTCTCTCGATTTATGATAAATCATTTCATAGTTAATACCCTTACTCCAAAGACAGAAGTTTTTATTGTTCTTGGAATAATAATGAGTGTTACTTTCACTTTACTCATGATAATCTTTTCTTTCTTTGCTCTTAAGAGAATGAGAAAAATATCAGTAATGGATACGATTCATGGAGAAAATAGAGGTGAAAGATTTAAGAAGCTTCCGGGAGTATTTCTTCATAAGAGCAGACGTTCCTCAGTTCCGTTTTTCCTTGCAGTTCAGGATATCATAGGAAGACTTAAAAGATATATTTATCTAATCGTAAGCTTCACTCTAGGCGTCACAATGCTTTTCTTAGTAGTCCAGCTGAAGGAAACCGTAGTGAGTGACAATTTCAGAAAAAACTATTGGCTGATTGTTGATAGAGAAGTATTTATAAGACCTGAAGATAATCTTAGAGATAAACTTGTGGC
>CACYKH010000031.1 GCA_902774915.1 uncultured Lachnospiraceae bacterium
CGCAGTTGGAATCTTTCTTCAAACAGATAATGATAAACCTGCATATCGTTTCTATCATAAAATAGGCTTCGGTGACCTTGGAGCACATGTGAGTCTTTACAAAAGCCTCCCTCGAAAAATAGTTATGGCGACGGAGGAAGATAGAGAAGAACTCATGGCTTTATATAAAATGCAGGTTGGTAAAGAGTTCTGCCCATGGACGGACGATTATCCAAGTGATGAAACCATAGATTTTGATCTATCAAGAGATGCACTCTTCGTTATGAAAGAGGATGGCAAAATAATTGCTTCTGTCTCAATCGAGGAAGATGAAGAGGTAGATAAACTGGAGTGTTGGAATCCCGACCTTGCACCAGCAGGTGAACTTGCTAGACTCGCGGTTCTTCCAGAAAAACAAGGACAGGGAATAGCTAGGCAAATGCTTAAGTTTGGAATGAATGAGCTTAAAAGGAGAGGCTGCAAAAGTATACATTTCCTTGTGAATAAATATAACGAGATTGAACAGGATTTCCTATGTTATGAACAGGTACTGTAAAAAAAGGGGTATTCAAAGTTTTTTAGGGTTTCCTAAAGTTTGCCCCTACTGAAAAACCTTACTGAATGCCCCTAACGAACACAGCCCCTAAATAAGTTGGTATACCCAGGGATTGACAAACTAACAAAATATGATAGATTTAGTGTTAGAGGCAATGGCGCTTCATCCTAAGGGATGGAGCGCCTTTTTTCGTATCGAAGGGAGGTAACTATGGCGGCGTTTGACAGAATTAAAAGTGGTATACCGGAAATGGATACCGCACTTGATAATATTAGATTGGGAGATAATGTTGTATGGAGAGTATCTGATCTCTCAGAATTCAAACTTTTCATGGAGCCTTATATAAAGCAGGCGATAGAGGATAAGCGAAACATCATTTATTTTAGATTTGCGAGTCACGAGCCTTTGCTTGAGGAACGTCCTGAAATTAAACAAATAAATGTTCCTTTGTCGCATCGTTTTGAGACTTTCACAGTAGATATTCATAATGAGATTGAAAAAGCAGGTAGAGATGCGTTCTATGTTTTTGACTGTTTGTCTGAGCTCCAGACTGCCTGGGCGACAGATCTTATGATGGGCAATTTTTTTCGCGTGACATGTCCTTTCTTATTTATCCTCGATACGGTCGCATTTTTCCCGATAATAAGGGGAAAGCATTCGGTTCATGCAATCAATAAAATACTGGATACTACACAGCTGTTTTTTGATGTTTATTCGGACAATAAAAATGTTTATGTTCGTCCGGAGAAGGTATGGAACAGAAACTCGGATACCATGTTCCTGCCACATACTTATGAGCCTGAAAGTGGAGAATTCAGGCCTATTCTCGATGGCGTAAAGTCCAGCAGATTTTATCAGACTTTAGGTCAGGTTCAGCGTTCAACGGAGGAACAGTATTCCGATTCATGGGATAAGTATTTTATCCGTGTAAAAATGCTTAGAGAAAATGGGATAGATATAACTAAAGAGTGTAGTACCATGTGTAATATCATGATGACTCGTGATGTTAAGATGCGAGAGATGGTTAAAAAGAATTTTACTCCAGAGGATTATTTTGCTGTACGTGATCACATGGTTGGAACAGGAATGATTGGCGGTAAGTCATGCGGTATGTTACTCGCAAGAGCTATTATTAGGAATAAAGAGCCAGATATAAGCGAAGTACTTGAGCCTCATGATTCATTTTATGTAGGTTCTGATATGTATTACACTTATCTCGTAGATAATAATCTTTGGGATATAAGAATAAAACAGAGAACAGAGGAGGGATTCTTTGCACTTGCAGATGAGTTTGCGAACAAAATAATGGGTGGTTCCTTTACATCAGCTATGAGAGACCAGTTTGTTCGCATAATAGAGTATTATGGCCAGGATCCGTATATCATTCGCTCCAGTAGTATTTTAGAGGATGGTTTTGGAAATGCATTCGCAGGAAAATATGAATCGGTGTTCTGTGCCAACAGGGGTAGTCTTGAAGAAAGACTAAGTGAATTTGAGCATGCAATAAAAGTTGTATATGCAAGCAGTATGAGCCTTTCTGCATTAGATTACAGAAAGAGACGAGGGCTTGCTGATAGAGATGAACAGATGGCGCTTTTAATCCAGAGAGTATCTGGATCGTATTATGGTGCATATTATATGCCATGCGCCGCCGGAGTTGGGTATTCCTACAGCCCATATAGAATTATGAAAGATACAGACCCAACGGCGGGAATGCTCAGACTGGTTATGGGACTGGGGACATCTGCGGTTGATAGAACTGAGGGGTCTTATCCGAGAATAGTTAATTTGGATATGCCTGAAAAATCATCCTATTCTTCATCTGCAGATAAACACAAGTTTTCACAGGGTAAGGCTGAAGTCATCAATATGACAGATCGTCAGCTTGAGAAAATGTCATATGAAAAAATGGAGGAGTATATTCCAAAATATCTTGAGAAGATACTGCTTGAGCACGATACTGAGGCCGAGTGCAGACTACGAGAAATGGGAAGACGGAGAGAGGTAAAGTTTATTTCTTGCAAGGGGCTTGTGGTGAATGCTCCACTAATGGATCAGATGAAGAGAATGCTTAAGTGTATTCAGGAAGAATATGAGTATCCGGTTGATACAGAATTTACTATTAATATTTCAGAAAATGGAGAATATTCTATAGACTTACTTCAGTGTAGACCTCTTCAGGTCCAAAAAGGAAAATCCGGAAATATAGTTCCAGATGACATTTCGAAAGAAAAAATACTTCTTGAAAGTAAGGGTGCATCTATGGGTATTGCCAAGACATCAACGTTGGATATAATTGTATATGTTGATCCTGTAAAGTATTATGAACTTCCATATAAGGATAAAGACCTTGTGGCAAAGCTTATAGGTAAAATTAATTGGCATTATAGAGATATGGATAAGCATATGATGCTGATAGTTCCCGGAAGAGTTGGAACAACTTCTCCGGAACTTGGAGTGCCTACATCATTTGCAGATATAAGCGCATATGATATTATATGTGAGACAGAAGAATCACGCGCTGGGTATAATCCTGAATTGTCATATGGTAGTCATATATTCCAGGATCTTGTGGAAGCGGAGATTTTATATACGGCTATTTTTCAAGGAGAAAAAACAAAGCACTATTATCCTGAAAAACTGGCAAGCTCAAATGATATGATAGATGAGTTTGATCATTCAGATGTGCTTGAGGGTGTTGTTCATATTTATGATGTATCGGACCGAAAGTGTGAAGTGTATAATAATGTTTCAGAAGAACATCTTCTCATAACATGTTATCGTTAAAAATAACACAGGGGATATGAAAGGTAATGTTTTATATGAGAATTATTAAGAGGCTGCAAGATGCCTTTAGAATTGTTTTATTGGTATTTATATTGGGGTTTGTCCTTTCAGGCTGCGGTGCATCGGCTGATCTGGAAAGAACGAACCCCAAAAAACTCGCAAAGAAAGAAGCTGAAGATATATTTGAATACATTAAAGCTGAGGATATCGACAGCCTGGTGGCGCTTTTTTCCAGTGATGTACAGAAGTCACATGATTTGAAGAAAGAATGGGAGAGCTTCTTTGAAGAACTGGATGGAAAGGCTGTCAGCTATGAAGGTATCTCATTTCCTGGTGAAGGAATGGGAGTTGATAAGAAAGGCAATATATATGATTCGCATCTTTCTATAAATTATAATAATGTAAAAACTGATAACGGAACAACATATACTGAATTTGGTTATTTTCAGACTAGAATTGATACAGCGCATCCTGATAGGGAAGGCATAAATATCTTTACTTTTCAGATAGTAGATAAAGAAGGTAATAAAGGCGAATTCATTACTGTCGGAGAATATATAGAGTACTAGCCCCATGAAACTGCTGCTGAATGGTTAACTAACGTAAAATATGAGGGAAAGATAATATGAACGCAAGAGAATTTTTGGAAATATTACATGTGGCTGAAAGATTGAAAGATACTCCACGTCACTGCACCACGAGCAAAAGAAGGACTGAGAGTGTTGCTGAGCATAGTTGGAGAGTGTCGCTCATGGCATTACTTCTAAAAGATGAATTCCCTGGGGTCGATACTGACAAAGTGGTTTGTATGTGTCTGATTCATGATCTTGGAGAATGCTTTACGGGAGATATTCCAACATTCATTAAAACAGATGGTGACAGAAAGACAGAAGATGAGCTTCTTGGTGAGTGGGTGAAGAGCCTTCCTGAAGAAGTATCAAAGTCTATGATACAGCTATATGATGAAATGGAGAAACAGGAAACTCTGGAGGCGAAGCTTTATAAAGCTCTCGATAAACTCGAGGCTCTGATACAACATAATGAATCGCCTATAGACACCTGGTCAGAAAATGAATATGAATTAAATAAGACTTATGCATTTAATGTGGTTGAACATTCTGAATGGTTGCAGGAACTTCGGCAGGAAATCCTTAAAGATACACTTGAAAAAATAGAGATGGAAAAGCCGGATAGTAAGGAACTGCTAAATAATATAGAATAATCTATACGATCTGTATATGAATTAATGGGAGGTATGAATTCTAATGCTAGAATACGGATTAGCTACAAAAGATGATATAGAAGAGTTAATACAACTCCGAATAGCTTATATGATAGATGATTTCGGCAGTGTATCTGAAGTAGAAAAGGATGGAATGGAGAAACAGCTTCCTAGTTATTTTGAAAGAAAACTTGGAACTGAACTTATTGCGTTTGTTGCAAGAGATAACGACAGGATAGTTTCAGTTGCATATCTGCATATTATAGAAATGCCTGCTAATTCTGTTCTTCTGAACGGGCTTTACGGAGATGTACTCAGCGTTTATACAGTGCCCGAGTATCGCGGTAAAGGACTATGTACTACTCTAATGAAGAATCTTATAGAACATAGTAAAAAACTTAGACTGGGACGAATAGATTTAAAAGCAACAGATGACGGATATCCGATTTATGAGAAGGTAGGTTTTAAAGAGGTAGAAGCTAGATACAGAGATATGAGGTATGAGTTATGATAAATGTATTATTTGTCTGCTGGGGCAACATTTGCCGAAAGTCCTAGAAGCCGCACAGATAGTATGTTTTTGAAGAAAAAACAGGGTGTTTTATACCTTTCTTATACGTTTTGCGAGAAGTTCATTCGCGTTAAATAATTCACTATTGGTCCAATGACAACAAATAGAAAAGTGATGTATGATTTCAATATTATAAAGCTTAGGGGGATATGCTGATGAATAATGAAATAGTTTTATTTTCTGATGGAGATATAAGTGTTGAAGTAGAGATAAATCCTGAACAGGAGACTGTCTGGTTGACTCAGAAACAGATGGGATTATTGTTTGAGGTTAAACAAGCTACACTTAGTGAACATATCAACAATATTCTTAATTCGGGTGAACTGGATGAAACTTCTATCGGTTTTTCCGATAAAAGTTCCGGAGGTAGAAAACCTAAAGTTTATAACCTGGATATGATACTATCAGTGGGATATAGAGTTAATTCAAAACGAGGTATCGCCTTTAGGAGATGGGCAAATAGAGTCCTTAAAGATTATGTTGTTCAGGGATATGCTATAAACGAAAAGCGTTTAAAAGCTCTTGAGAGAACAGTTGATATACAAACCAAGATGCTTGCAGATGCTTTGGATGTTGAAGAGTCTGATATCTTACAAGCTGTTAATCAGTATACAGATGCATTATTATTACTCGATCAATATGATCATCAAGTAGTTCCAAAACCGGATGGTTCAGAACCAATTTACAGAATTACATATGAAGAGTGCTGCCGGATGGTTGATGCCATGAGAGATTCTTTCCAGACTGATGTTTTTGGCTTGGAGAAAGAAAAAGGTAAAGTTGAAGGCATCATTGCTGCAGTTTATCAAAGTGCATTTGGAGAGGATGCTTATCCTACGTTAGAGGAGAAAGCTGCAAATCTTCTTTATTTCATGATAAAGGATCATCCATATGCAGATGGATGTAAGCGAATAGCAGCTTCTCTATTTCTTGAATTCCTTGGAAAAAACAATGCACTTATCAGGGATGGTAAAAAAGTAATCAGTGATGGTGCTCTAGTAGCTATAACATTAATGATTGCAGAATCAAGACCGGAAGAAAAAGACATAATGGTTGCGTTGGTTATGAATTTTCTAACCATATAAAGGAACGGATATATTTAACTAAGATGTATATTATTGATATAATTGTCGGTTTGAATGTCGGTTTAATGTCGGTTTAATGTCGGTTTGAAATTATTTGAAGAATTAGGAATAAAAGATATATTGGCAGTAAAGTTATATTATTGCCAATATATCATACTGAAGGTGGATAAATAGATGCATATGCTGGAGTTTAAGAAGCTTACGGATTTCCCAAGGGGAACCCTGTATAACATATTGTGCGATGCCTATTCATATGATGATCGGAACAAAAGGTTTTGGGATGGCAACTGGAAAGAAACTGGTGATTACTTGTATTATGAAATTGTATTTGAGTAAAAAAGTATTATGTATCGGAGGTTCTTCCCGCGCAGGGAAGAGTACTATGGCTGATGGGTAAGAAAAAGGTTGAACATGTGGTGTTTGATGGAATGAGAAAGATAAAAAAGAAAGTCAATATCAACCAATATAACACGCAAACAAAAGTGAAAGTAATGGGACAGACGGATAAGCAGAGTGTCCAGCAACATCCGTTTCCGCCGCTTTATAATAAGGATTCCAAGGTGTTGATACTCGGGAGTTTTCCGTCTGTTAAATCCAGAGAAATGATGTTTTTCTATGGTCATCCGCAGAATAGATTCTGGAAGGTGATCGCAAGTATTTTTGATCAGGAGAATCCGACTTCAATTGAAGAAAAGAAGAAATTGATTCTCGATAATCATCTTGCACTTTGGGATGTGATTGCTGAATGCGAAATATCGGGTTCATCTGATGCGAGCATTAAAAATGCAAAAGCTAATGATTTAAGTGAAATCATGAAAAATTCAAAGATTCAGAAGATAATCGCAAATGGGAAAACAGCTGAACGACTGTATATCAAGTATATTGAACCGGTGACGGGGATAAAAGCAGTGGTGCTTCCATCCACTAGTCCGGCAAATGCAGCGTGGAGTTTGGAAAGACTTGTGGATGTATGGAAATCCGAAATAAAGAATTAAAATTCGAGGAAAAAAATAATGATAAATGTATTATTTGTTTGCTGGGGCAGTACAGGATATTGGCTTTCTAATCCTTGTAAATAGGCGTTTCCGATTGATAACATGAACAATTTGCACCCTGTGTGCACCTTTTAGAAAGAATAGAAGAATATATTTGAGTCCAGACCTGTATTTGTATTATTTTAATGATAATAAAGAATTGGATAGTGTTGCTTTTGCGGAGGGCTACTATGGATGATGTTATTGACTCAATTGTAGATAAGATAAAGGCATATGATGTATAAGATTTTATATCAAGAATTGCAGGATTACGTCTTTGATAAGGATTGCAGCGGCATAATGACGAGGGATGTTTTTCGGGCAAAAAGGGCTCGTTCGAGCCCTCCTGTGAAGTTAACAGAAATATGTTGAAGTCGGGTGTTGACCCGGCTATATTATTGCACAGGTATAAATCGAAAATAGAGGAGAACAAGATATGGAAAAACTAATTACAATATATAATACAGAATACGCTATCCCAGCAGTGTTATCTTATTCCCCAAAACACGAAAAAATGCCAGCGGTAATTCTATGCCATGGAACAGGATCACAAAAAAATGAAGTCGGTAATTTGTTTGCAGAAATGTCCAAAAGATTATTGAACATCGGCATTGCTTCAATTCGTCTTGATTATGCAGGATGCGGTGATAGTAAGGCTTGCCAAACGAAATTAAGCTTTTGTGGAGAAGTGAATGATACAAAAAAAGTTTATCAGTATCTTTACACGCAGGACTTTATTGACTGTAACAATATTGGTATTTTAGGATTTAGTCAAGGAGCCCGTGTAATGGCAGAGCTATTAAAAGAAGTCCATTCGTTAAAATTTGCGATAAGTTGGTCTGGTGCATGTCATGATGGTATAGGAGTGTTCAAAGGATGGTTCGATGAGTATTATCAAGAAGCATTGGAAAACGGTTATGCAAAGATACCGATGTTTTGGCGAGAGAACTTGCTGCTTTCAAAAAAAATGGTTTGATGACATTCGTGATACAACTCCAATGATGGGATTGAGAATGTACGAAGGTCCTATATTGGCTATAGCTGGCGACAAAGATGAACTGGTTCCCTATTATCATGCAAAAGAAATTGTGGAAAACAGCAAAAATGAAAACAGCAAGACTGTAATCGTAAAAAACTCCAATCATACTTTTAATGTTCTAATGCCTAACGAATCTAAAGCAAATGATGTTATTGAGCAAACCATACAATGGATAAATAAGGTTTTGATAATATAATATATACTCTTTGAAGGGAGAGTGACTTCATGTCTAATAAAATATTAGTAGTCGATGACGAAACAGAAATTGCGGATTTAATAGAA
>CACYKH010000032.1:0-5968 GCA_902774915.1 uncultured Lachnospiraceae bacterium
TGGATTACACACGATGAAATGATGGATATTACAGTTATAGCTGAATCAACACCAGGACCGATAGCTATTAACTGTGCTACATATGTAGGATATAAGAGGCAGAAGTTCTTGGGAGCTATATTTGCAACTATTGGAATGGTTCTTCCATCGTTTGTTATTATCTTTCTAATTTCCAAATATCTAGATAGGTTTCTTGAAATATCCTGGATAAATAATGCATTTCACGGAATAAAAATAGCTGTTGGTATTCTAATACTGGATGCAGCTGTTAAGATGCTTTCAAAGGCTAAATTAACAGCGCTTAAGATCATTATAATAATTGCATCATGTATAGCAATGCTTGTGATAAACATTTTCTCTTTACATATTTCATCACTTGTAATTATGCTTTTTGCCGCAATAATCGGACTGGTATCCTTTCTGATAAATAACAAAACAGAAAGGAGCAAGGCTGAATAATGATATATATTGCTTTATTTATAGGATTTCTAAAGGTTGGTCTTTTTTCATTTGGTGGTGGATATGTTTCTATAGCATTGATCCGAGAAATTGTTTTATCGTATGGATGGTTGGATGATGAAATGTTATCCTATATGATTGCCGTAAGTGAAAGTACACCCGGACCTATTATGGTGAATTTGGCAACATATATAGGGAGTTCCCAAGGTGGGATTCTTGGTGCATTTATTGCTACGGCAGCTGTTGTTCTTCCTGCATTTCTGATAATACTTATTATATTGCTTTTATTTAAGAGCCTTTTGAAAAATAAAATGTTTCAAGGGGTATTAAGTGGTTTAAAACCTTGTATTATTGGTATTATTCTTGCGACTGGAATATATATGATCTGGAAGAATTTCAATATATGTTCGGGCGCAGAAACTGATGTCCCAGCTATTGTTTTAACTATAGCTTTGGGTGGATTATATTTTGGATTAAGAAAGCTTATAAAAAAGAAAATCTCGCCTATAATGTTAATATGTGTATCAGCAGTATGTGGAATGATAGTTTATGGATGGTAGTTCGTGGAGTAGAAATATGAGCCTAGTCACTAAAACAATTGACAGCCGAATCCTCGGTAAGGAAATGAATCTGGCAGTTTATCATCCAGATGTTAATGATAACATCGCCCTGCCGGTTCTGTATTTCCTTCATGGCAGAACAGGAAACGAAAGCCTTCTTCAGTGGCTTGGAATGGAGAAGACAGCAGAGGCCATGATTGAGGCAGGAGAAATACAGCCCCTGATTGTGGTATGTCCGAATCTGGACAACAGCAGAGGAATCAACTCTGCCGAGCTTTATCGAGAGGTTAACGGCAAATACGGCATCGTCCACAAAGGGCGGTATGAAGACTATCTGCTTGACGAACTCATACCGTTTGTTGACAATACATTTCATACCATCAGTGATCGCTCAGCAAGATATATCGGCGGCATTTCCTCTGGGGGATATACCGCTTTGAGCATAGGATTGAGACACCGGGAACTGTTTTCCAAAATCGGCGGGCATATGCCGGCCATTGACTTGTCCTACGCAGACGAAGACGAGTGCTATTTCGCGGATGAAACGATGTGGCTAAAAAACGACCCAATTTCTATTGCGAAGCAGACGTTTTTTGATGATTTGCAAGTATTCCTGGACGATGGAAAAGAAGATGAGGGGCAGTTCTATCGCGCCTGTGAAAAACTGTTTCAATTGCTGCGACAGAACGGAGCCGATGTGCAAAATCATGTGTTTGAGGGTCATCACAGTGGTGACTACATAAGATTTAACATGGAAACTTATCTCCGGTTTTATAGCCCGCGCACAAATTCCAGTTTAATGAAATAAAGTAATAAACTGAATTTTGTATAATATAAGTAGCAGAAATGCTACTATAGGTTAATGTTAAAATCCATAGTATTTCTGTATGATGATTTCGGAGGTGATAAATATGGTGTTTTCCGAAAAATTACAAATACTCAGAAAACATGGAGGACTGATAAGATAATCAGGGTCTGGCTATTAGCCAGACTCTGATTTTTTATTGACAAAAGAATAAGACTGACATAAAATATATCAAAATGATATATATCAAAACGATATATTAAAGCGATAAAAGGAGCGTGAAGTTTATGAGGCAAAAAGTGAGGAAGTGTTTACTGCTGATTTCGTTTCTAGCTTTTCCTATTACTATCTGGTATTTCTCTCCATATCTTATAATCAATGCGGCTATGGAGCATATAATTAACGGAAGTTTTATTGTGTTCTGTTTAATGCTTATACTATCGATGTTCCTGGGAAGAGCATGGTGCGGCTATCTTTGTCCGGCTGGCGGTCTTCAGGAATGTGCCATGAGAGTGAAGGATGATCCGGCAAAACAGGGAAAGAGAGATAGGATCAAATATGTAATCTGGACTTTGTGGATAATAGCTGTGATCGTGTCATTCATATGCGGCAAAAATGATGTTACGATCAATCCTTTCTACATGACTGATCACGGTATTTCGGTTTCGAGCATTTATAACTATGTGATATACTACGGAGTAGTTATGCTGATAGTTTTTCCGTCGCTAATTCATGGTAGGAGGGCTGCCTGTCATTATATCTGTTGGATGGCTCCGTTCATGGTGATCGGAAGTACGATCGGAAGACTCCCGCATCTGCCTCAGCTTCATATCGAGGTTGAAAAGGATAAGTGCGTTGGCTGCGGTATGTGTAACAAGGCCTGCTCCATGGGGCTTGATGTAAGGCAGATGGTTACGGATAGCAGCATTTCAAAATGTACTGAATGTATACAGTGTGGAGCCTGCGTGGATGGCTGTCCTAAGAAGGCTCTTTCATATAAATGGACTTGGAGAAGGTGATATAATGGCTAAAGGCAGAAAGATAGATGTGGTAATCCTTGGACTTCTCGCACATGAGGATCTTACGGGATATGACATCAAGAAACAGATAGATGGTGCGATCAGCTTTTTCTGGAAAGGAAGCTTTGGAAGTATTTACCCTGCGCTCAGCGATATGGAAAAGCAGGGACTTGTAAAGAGGAAAAAAGTAGATTCAACCAGTGGTCGTGAGAAGATCATTTACCAGATAACCAAGAAGGGTAAGGATACTCTTAAGACGTGGTTAAATGATGAGAAGGCAACAAATGATCTCAAGTATGAGACGCTTCTTAAAATGTACTTTGGTGGTTCAGAAGATAGAAGTGTGACGATCCGAAATATCGAAATCTTTGAGGAACAGGTTAAGGGTAATCTTGAGTTACTTAAAATCTATAAGGAGAATCTGAAAAAGGTTCTGGATCAGGAGGACCATCTCCATTTTTATCTGACGGTTATGTTTGGAATTGAGACTTATGAAGCGTATCTGAGATGGTGCAATAAAGCTAAGAAGATTTTGAAGGAGAAATAAGATGAGTACAGCTATAGTATATTATTCTATGCTTGGAAATAGTGAGATGATCGCAGAGAAGATGGCTGCAAAGCTTGGTGCGGATGTGATCAGGATTGAACCTGATAAGGCATATCCGGACAAGGGTGCTAAGAAATTTCTGTGGGGTGGAAAGAGTGCTGTGATGGGTGAAAGGCCAGTATTAAAGCCATATGAATTTGATCCCGATAAATATGATAATATCATCATTGGATTCCCTGTATGGGCGAGCCGTCCGGCTCCTCCGATTTGTACTTTCCTTAGTGATCAGAAGGATAAAATGAGTGGAAAGAAGATATTCGTATTTGCCTGCCAGAGTGGTAATGGTGCAGAGAAGGCATTTGATAGGATTAAGAAGATGATAGGGATAGAGAAATTTACGGGAGAAATGATTTTTATTGATCCAAAGACGAGGGTGAATGCTGATAATGATAGAAAGATAGATTTGTTTTGTAAAATAGCTCACCACGAAACTTCAAGGATGGAATAAAGCTGAATGTCTTTAAAATGATAACCCAGTAGGAGAAATAAAATGAAAGAAAAAGATATAATGCTATCGGGAAAGTTGTATGATCCAAATGATTCTGAACTGTTAGAACTCAGAATAAAAGCGCATAAGCTTTCCTATGAATACAATACCACACCTGAAACTGAGGTAAAGAAACGACAGGAAATTCTCAAAGAACTGATTGGAGAATTGGGAGAAGATGCATATTTACAGGGACCGGTTCAAATTGATTATGGATGCTTTACAAGTATAGGAGAGCGTACTTATGCAAACTTTAATCTTACCATACTTGATACCTGCCCTGTGAAAATAGGAAAGGATGTATTCATCGGTCCGAATGTGTCGATTCTTACACCGATGCATCCATTAAGGTGGCAGGAGAGAAATGCTTATCACAGGGAAGATGGCGTGCTGACTGATAAGGAATATGGTAGACCTATAACAATAGGTGATAATGTATGGCTTGCGGGAAATGTTACTATATGCGGTGGTGTGACAATTGGTGCCGGTTCGGTCATAGGTGCCGGAAGTGTAGTAACAAGAGATATTCCGCCTGACAGTCTGGCTGCCGGAAATCCATGCAGAGTTATCAGAAGCATTACGGAAAATGACCGAATGTAATCCTGTTTTACTTAAAACAATAATAAATAAGCAAATCGGAGTTTGTAGAGATAATGTGTTAGTGCGTTATACCGGAATATATCCCATTAGAAAGCCAGTTTCCCCATATTTTAAAAATGTAAATAAGGGAAAACTCCCTTAAATGCTTGACATTTCCCTTAAAAACAAATAAGATTTAAGGGAAAACTATGGAGGGTAAGGGAATGAGAGAGTTTAATTATTCAAAAATCAATGAGAAAAAATGGGATTCGGAATTACTTGGTCTGGTGGCGGCTTTATATAAAGAGGCTGGAAAACAGGAACTGTATCTAAAACAAAGACCAGAAGAGATAGAAAAGCTTGTTGATATCGCTAAGATACAAAGTACGGAGGCGTCTAATGCTATAGAGGGAATTGTTACCACGAATACAAGAATTAAACAACTTGTAGAAGAAAAAACGACACCGAAGAATCGGAATGAGCAGGAGATTGCAGGATATAGGGATGTATTGTCGATTATTCACGAAAGCTTTGATTCTATACCGGTTACAAGAAATTACATTCTTCAGTTACACAAGATTATGTATGGACATATGAATAATCCAGTGGCCGGAAGAACTAAGACAGTGCAAAACTATATTAGTGCAACATATCCGGATGGGCATGTGGAAACATTATTTACTCCGCTTGCACCGTATGAAACACCTGAGGCGCTTGATAGAATATGCGAGGAATATAATCGTGTTATTGGTAATATGGAATTAGAACCTCTGATTGCAATTCCAGTATTTATACATGATTTCTTGTGCATACATCCCTTCAATGATGGAAATGGTCGTATGAGCAGACTTCTGACTACGCTTTTGCTTTATAGAAATGGGTTTTATGTGGGCAAGTACATTTCCTTGGAGGCAAAGATTGCGAAAAATAAGGATTTGTATTATGAAGCTTTGGGTTCATCCCAGGATGGCTGGCATGAGGGGAATGATGATCCGGTTCCATTTATTAAGTATCTACTTGGTACATTTCTTGCTGCATATAAAGACTTTGAGGATCGTTTTGCCTTAGTCGAAATAAAAAGATCTGCACTTGAGATGGTACAACTTGCTACGCAAAATAAAATAGGAAGATTTACTAAACAGGATATACGAGAACTAACTCCGTCGCTCAGTATTAGTTCTATAGAGGGAGCGCTGAGAAAACTTGTAGCTTCGGGAGAGATAATAAAGGAAGGAACGGGAAAGAAAACTTGTTATTATAGGATTAAATAGATTTAAAGAATGTATAAGATTGTTGAGCGTGTCTCCCCCGACACGCTCTTATTTATTCTCTTTAAGTTTATCGATTACTTTTTGATAAAGATTATGTTTCATGCCAGGAAATGCAGTAAGCAAGCGGCGTGTTCCAAAAAGCTTGCTGTACATAAACTCTTTCTTCAGGTGTTCAAAACGT
>CACYKH010000032.1:6012-8012 GCA_902774915.1 uncultured Lachnospiraceae bacterium
TGCGTTTCTGATAGTCTTCCTTGCTGTTCTTTATCGCGTTAAGCAGTTCTTCTTTGTTTTCGTTTAAATTCTCGTGTAGTTGCTCCTGTTTCTTAGTTGCTGTTTCATATCCCTTTTCAAGCGTATCCATTGTTTTTATAGTTCCAGATCCTATTATTTCAGACATTTCATCGCTGATTTTAAGAATGGATTTCTGGATATCTTCCATTTTTTCGAGTTGCTTATTCATTTTTAGAACTGTAAGAACGGTAATAATAATGTCGGCAACGAAAATCAGGTATATAATTACAAGGAAAAGAATACCCAGTATGTGGGGAATTATATCAACTATATTTTCTATTTCCGGCTGTATTACTCTTAAGACAAATGCAATTGCTAACCCCCAGATCATACTGAATTCCAGACATATGTATCCGTTAATGTTAAACTTTCTATCGCTGTAATCCCACCATCTTGCGTGAAAGAGTTTATCTAGAATAAAGCCTGCAAGAAATTCTATTAATGAAGCAAATACTATACCTATAGCAAATAGAATCATCGGATGAGATGTATCAACGGTTGTTTTGGTCCCGAGAATACTACCTACAAGAAAAAGCACGATAAGTACCATAAGAACACCAGAACCATATACCGGACATATGGGACCATTCAAAAAGCCTCTATTAACGATTTTTCCCTGAGTAACGGCGTGAAAGACAACTTCTATCATCCAGCCTATAAGAGAATAAAAACCATCAAAAATAGATTGGCAGATGGTCGCCATCTTCTTTGGAGACTGCTTCATTCTATAACATCATCTGTTATAAATACAAGTATTATGATAGAATTGGTACATAATTATATTACAGTTTTATAGATGATAACAAACTTCGCTTTATGAGGGGAAAAAGAGTGGAAATCAAAGAATATATAAATTACAAAGAAACTGAAATACTTCGTCTTTATAATGAAGTAGGATGGACTGCATATACTGAAAAACCTCAGGTGCTTGAACAAGGTTATAAAAACTCATTGCTTGTTTTAGCGGCATACGAAAACGATGAGTTGCTTGGAATTATTAGAGTTGTGGGCGATGGGTATACTATAGTATTTGTTCAGGATATTTTAGTGTTTCCGAACAATCAGCGCAAAGGAGTTGGAACTGCTTTGTTGAAATCTGTTCTTGACAGATATCCTGAAGTTCGACAAATCGAGTTGATTACGGATAATACTCCTAAAACGATTGCATTCTATAAGTCATTGGGCTTTTCTGAGTTTTCGGAAATAGGTTGTTGTGGTTTTATGAGATGCTGATAAATTTAGGTTTATGGAGGAAAAACAATGCGACGCAGTGATAGAGAGGTTACAAAGTTCTCAGACATAATTGCAATAATTGAAAAATGTGATGTGTGCAGACTTGCTTTGAATGATGAGGATTATCCATATATACTGCCACTTAACTTTGGAATCAATATTACAGAGGATAATAATTTAGAACTTTATTTCCATGGAGCATCAGAGGGAACAAAACTCAAACTAATTGCAAAAGATAATCGGGCAAGTTTTGAAATGGATTGTGAACATAATTTGGTATCGGAAATTGAACGTGGAAGCTGCACAATGGAATATCAAAGTGTGATTGGGCATGGACATATCGAGATGATACCTGATGAAGAAAAGTATAATGCCTTGTGTATTTTAATGAAGCATTATCACATGGAGCATTTTCCATTCAATAAGGCTGTCATGCCTCGAACAACAGTTTACAAACTAGTTGTAGAACATATGACTGGGAAAATAAGGCTAAAAAGAAACGATAAGCATTAAATTCCTGTTTGTTGGGATGAGCATTATACCGGAAGTTTCATCCTGATCCAAATGATCCGGAAGGAGAACATATGGATTTGGATAATCAATTCCCAGATGGGATGTTTAAATTTGAGAAAATTATGAATGGAGGAAGAAAATGAAAGTAGCAGTTACATATGAAAATGGTGAGGTGTTTCCACATTTTGGAAGAA
>CACYKH010000033.1 GCA_902774915.1 uncultured Lachnospiraceae bacterium
TCTCATAACTATCTTTCGATGTATAGATAAATAGTCTATTATCCACCGATTCAGCATAGAATACATCCACTATCGGAATCTCTATACGCTGTCCGTCATGCTCCGTACTCAGCTGTCCCTGCCTGGACTTCACAAAGGAAATAATTTCCTGCACGTCATCTGTTACCTTATGACAGCGAATCTCAAGAACTTCAGATTCATTTATAGGGATTTTTCTAACCCTTAATTCCACTCTAAGTCACACTCCTGCTATACATTTTATAATAGCAAAATTATAGCAAGCAGACTGGTTATTATCAAACCTCTATTTCACATCCTCAATGGCACTTGTTCTGAAAGTCTTCCATATCGCTATGCAGTATATTGAAAGAAGAACAACTGCTATAGTCACCGAAATGTAAAGCTCTCTCTCCACGCTGCCGAAAACCTTGAGAGATGCCTCTTCGTTGCTGATTGCTGAGCAGGCGTTATTTATTCCATGGAAGATTATACAAGGCAGCAGACTCTTACCTTTATAAAATAGTGTAACAAGTGTAAATCCAACTGCTATGGCGAACACTATCTGAAGGAGCGTCTCCAGCAGATCCTGACCATTCAGAAGATTAACTATATGACCTATTCCAAAGGTGATTGAAGACACTATTATCGCGCTCTTTACATTTTTCTTTGCCATACCTACAAAGAGAAAACCTCTGAATATAATCTCTTCAAGAAATCCTACGCATATCATACTAATGATATAAAATGCTGTTTCAGGTATACTGTAATTCAGCTTCACTCCAAAGAAAACGCTTGATAAACCTACAATCATTAGTGGTATAAAGAACCATGTTTTTGATAAATTATATTCCGGCTTCACAATTCCATACTTTTCAAACAGGTCATTCTTCCTGAGCCATGCCAGTAGTATTACAGAAAAACCAATGTGGAAGATCATCGATGGAAGTTTAACTATTCCCACTGTCTCTGATATCGACTCAGCTATACTCGTTCCCACAACATAGATAACTATACATATGATTGCAAAAGTAACTTCGTTTTTCTTATAGATCTTATTCATCTTATCATTCCTTTCTTTATACAAAAAAGGCTTGGAAACAGCCGTTTTCTTTTTGTTAAAACGACTATAACCAAGCCTTGTAATTCATTCAATATTTTGGAATGTAAGATGCATTTTTTCACTGTAAGATGCAAAATTCTTTGATTATATTTGTTATTCCTCCTGCATTTCGAAGCAAATCACCCAGCTTTCTGGAACTATCGGACATAGTATCCGACCCCGTGATTCTTTCAAATGCTTCTTTTATATGACATGAATCAAAATCCTTGAAGTCAATTACAATTCCAGCATCTGTATTGGCAACACTCTCTGCATTATACTTTCGTTCAAATACTTTACCCGGAACCATTATCTGTGGAACTCCATGAAGTAATCCATCTACTATACTATTCTGTCCACCATGATTGATATATATAGCCGCATCATCCAGTAGTGCTGAAAAATCCCATCTTGGAGCGATATGTATATTACCTATGGTTTCTTCAGGAAGATACGAAGTAGCGAGGTACACTTCATATTTACTTCCCTCAAATGCATCCTTCATCACACTTAAAGTCTTCGCTGCAGAAACAGTTCCATTTCCCATATAAACAAGTATCTTATCTCGCTTCTTATCGCTTATATGTGCATCTGCCACAATACCATCATAAGCTTCAAATTTCATATCTGAACTAGAACTATTAATAGCTTTAAATGTACCACAGTAGCATATGCTATCTTCTTCACCCTTCAATTCTTCAATCGGTTCCAGTTCTCGAATGCTTGGGCAAAACCTCTTATCAGCCCAGTCAAAAAGCTGAAGTGCAGAATCTACACTTGGAAGTTCTAATTCTTTTAGTAATTTATTCAAACCTTTTGATAGCTTCGAATCATGTGCATACTCATGCTGTGTTGGATAACTAACCGTTGTATAAAGTGGTATCTCTTCTTTTTTTGCTGCAATAATTGCCGATATATTAAACTCTGAATAAACTATATCCGGCTTATATTCATGAATTGCCCGCCTGATCGACTCCACACTTTTCTTCAGATATTTATAGTCCAGATTACCTGTGAACCGAAGCACCTGATCAAAAGAATTAACAGTCTTTTTTGATGTGATACCAAGTTTCTGTGCTATAGGAAAAGTCCTGGTGGCTATAGGCTTCGGAAGCCCCATAGGCATCGGTATATCAAGGAAGTAATTCTTCACGCTATCTATATTCTTATAATTTACATCCTCTGCTCTGCAGGTAGCTACATTCATCCCAGCAGACATTAGTCCTTCTACAAGCTGCTTACACCTTGAAGATGGACCTGCCGTTTCAGCCATCGCTGCCATAGGTACTATTAAGATTTTGCCTTCTATACTCAAGTGGTGTCACTCCATACATTTTCTTAAAAACTGTTCCAAATTTCCCCTGATTCTCATATCCGGATGCAGCTGCAATCTCTGCAATACTTTGCTTGGTTGTTCGAAGAGACTTTGCAGCAATGTCCATTCGATATTTCTGAATATATTTATGTATAGTATCTCCGTACACTATACTAAAATACTTATTAAGTGACACGACACTGATACCATATTTTTCAGAAAAGCTTTCTGCCGTTATCATTTTATCTGGATGTTCCACGATCTCATTTCTAATCTCATTCACTATCTCCCTCTGACCCTTAGTGAGGTAAAACTTCTTCTCATCAAAAGCCACATGTCCGGTTCTGATAAGATTATTAATTCTTAGGATCATCAGAAGAAGAGAGGTATTATCAACTGTATCAGATCTCATCAATCCGGCAAGTTCCTCTTCAGCAATCTTTAGAGTGTCGGATACATTTCCTATGGAAAAGTCCGCATCATCCTCGTATCTTTTCTGCATGGAATCAATATCAAGCCCCAGACTTATCAGGTACTTCTTCTCTTCGTCTCCGATCTCGTCGAGGCGAAATGCTATCTCTACACATTCATACTCTTCGCCATGAAAATCAAAATTCTTTTTCTTATATTTTCTGCTTTCCTGACAGAGTACTCCAGGACGGGAAAATGCGTATCTACCATCATTAGTGTACAGTTCGCACCTACCTTTTCTGCAATAATGATAAACTGAGACCTTCAAATCCTCTTCTCTTCCATTCATATCATCCAGCTTCTCAAGTCCCTTGATATTTCCACACATTACACTGATTCCAGGATATGGTTCTGCAAACGAATATACCCACTCCTCATCTTCCGACCGACCAGTTTTCTTAAGCCTTATTTCAACAACAGTATCAGCTCTGCTCACAATGTCGAAGTTCGATTCAAAGTAGCCGAGAAAAGATTCCAAAAAGTCAGGTGACAGATTAGTTACGTAGTTATATAGTCTGGGAATGCCCTTTATCTTATCCAGTATTATTTGAATATCTTTTTCTTTTTCAAATATATCCATACATATACACTTTCTTTACGATTTGCAACACTTCGTATAAATCTGCATAGTCAGTATAACATATACATTTATCGAATGTATCCTATCCACTCATAAAACTATCATTGAATATATCCAGGATAATAATGCTGCAAAGATTGGATATCCTATAATCGTACTAACCCATTTTTTTATCAATGCTGATTTGGGAATATACGGCATCAGATCTTCTGTTCCCGGAATAAGCCAGGCTTTAGTATGTCCAACCCAATACCAGTCAATAAATATTCGGTCAAAAGCACCACCTATCCAAAAAATAATAGTCAGCTGAATAAATCCTTTCATAAAAGAATCCGCACCATTTATTAGATACACTGCCATAGGCATTAAAAAGATCATATAAATCCATAGTGGAGCTCCCGATAGCATTAGGTTCTTCTTAATTTCTTTTTTTGTTATTAGTCCTAATTCTACAACTCGATCCTTTACATCCTGCTCATAAAAATGAACTCCTCCAACCGCGCCATTCTGAATATCAATAACGCAAATCATCAGTAATACAAATGAAAATATCAATCCTTCAAAAATAGTTAATACCATAATGATACTCCTTTTTTATTATAGAATTAGTGTTTGTTATATAACAATTTAAATATGGCATATCCATTTTTATATTTCTTCTCAATTTCTGAAATCTTGCTCCATTTTTTAAATGTATTTTTGAGGAACAAAAAAGCATCCCATTACGAGATGCTTATCGAAGTAACTTTGTAGCCTAGATCTGTAACTGCTTTCTTTATCTCACTATCATCAATATCCCTTCCCAGCTTTACAATAGCTTCGGCTTTCTCACCATTTACCTTTGCATTTACTCCATCTATAGAATTAAGTGCATTCTGGACTCTGCGATGACAGTTTTCACATCGCATACCCTCTATCTTTACAATCTTCGTTGCCGTTACATTATCCAGTTTTTTTGGTTTTATAAGTTTTTCTTTTCCTGATCCTCCACAGCACCCGCCTTCTCCTCTAAAATGAGGAATAGAATTTTTTACAGCAAAGAAAAGAATTACCACAAGTATTACAACTATAACAATCGTTGACACTGTTCCACTCATCTTGTCACCTCTTTAAAATATATTCTACAGTTTCAATTACATTTTCCCTGCTTGTCTATAAGGTTTGTCATTGATTTCATGCTAATTAGTATAGTAGAACCATTGTGAAGGAGTGCAGTCATCGTAGGCTGAAGAATTCCAATAGCTCCGAGCAATATAAGCCCAGTATTGAAGCTAACTATCTTGTGATAATTACCCTTCATTCTTTTCTGAAGCTCTACTCCAAGTTGTCTCAGCACTACTAAACTACTGAGGTCATCTTCAGATATCATTATATCCGCAACCTCTCTCGCTATAGCCGCTCCACTATTTATCGCAATACCTGCATCAGCAGCAGAAAGGGCTGGTGAATCATTTACTCCATCACCTATCATAATGCAGGAGCGACCTGCCTTATGTTCTTCTTCAACAAATGCCGCCTTATCTTCTGGAAGCACCTGAGCTCTCACTTCGTCTACTCCGAGTTCTCTAGCAACACGTTTTGCTACTCTGCTACTATCACCCGTCAGCATAACAACCCTAAGCCCGAGCGATCTAAGGCTTTGAATAACTCCCTTCGCTTCCGTCTTAACTGGATCATCTATCATAATGGCCGCTTTAACTTTACCACCTATTGCCATATACAAATGAGAATATTCATCGGAGAGATTCTCAAACTTCTCTTTCTCGCTGTCTTCAATAACACAGCCCTCGTCCTCAAATACAAAATGATAGCTTCCGATTATGACCTTCTCGCCATCTATTGAGCTTGCGATTCCATGTGCAACAACATACTCAACTTTGGAATGCTTTTCTTCGTGGACAAGACCCTTTTCCTCTGCCGCCTTAACGACTGCATTTGCCATACTATGTGGATAATGTTCTTCAAGGCATGCTGCAAGTCTAAGCATTTCGTCCTTA
>CACYKH010000034.1 GCA_902774915.1 uncultured Lachnospiraceae bacterium
AACATCAGTCTGGAACGGCCTGATAACAGCGCAGTCTATGTATATGATAAGTTTGGAAAGGTTAAGTACAGTACTCATATGATAGACTATGGCGAGGTTATACATCTTCCTAAGGATGGATATATAATGTTCATAGGCGAGACTGGGGATACTATAAAAATAAAGTAGTTATCTATTTGAAATTATTTTATAATAAATACTATGATTATACGGTGGTTTTAAATTTATTAAGCATTAAAAAAGGTGGCAGAATGGAATATAAAGTTCTTATGATCGACGATGATGAGGTAATAGCTCAGTCAACAGCTGAATACTTCAATATGTTTGATATTAAAACTGCATATGTTACAAGCTACGAAGAGGCAGTGGAGTTTCTTCAGGAAAACCAGGTATCGCTCCTTCTTCTTGATATTAATCTGGGAGATAAGTCAGGCTTTGATCTTTGCAAAAAGGTACGTGAGAATTATGATATGCCAATTCTCTTTATTAGTGCCAGAACCAGTGATGATGATGTGCTGATAGCCTTAAATATTGGCGGAGATGATTACATTAAGAAACCATATACCCTTAGTATTTTGATGGCAAAGGTTAAGACGATTCTTGCCAGGTACGAGAAAGCGAAAGAAGCAGCTGAACAGGTGGCGGAAGCTCAAACAAAGTCCTCTGAAAGTACTTGGGATGGAAATGGTATTAAGGATGGAAAGGTTTCTCTTTCAGAAGGCATCTTCCTTGATATAAATATTCGAAAGCTGATAAGAAATGGTGAGCAGATTAATCTGAAAGCCATGGAGTTTAAGATGCTCCAATATCTTCTTGAAAATAGAGGGCGTGTTGTCACAAAGGATGAACTTCTTAAAAATGTCTGGGATGATGAATATGTTGGAGAGGGTACTCTTGCGGTTCACATTCGTCATTTACGAGAAAAGATAGAAAAGGATTCGAAGAATCCTCAGATTATTAAGACTGCCTGGGGCGTGGGATATATGATAGAAGAAATATAAGGAAACTTATTTGATAAAAGATAATAGGGAACTTGAAAAACTATGAAGCAGTTTGGTAAGGTCATAATTATATTTTGTGTGGTTTATATTCTTGGTATTATCATTTTTGCGCTATCAACAAAGTCGACTGATTCGCTGGATGTAGATGTAGTGAAAATGAATGATATTGCTAAGGCTGTAAATGAGAATTATAACTCACTCCAAAGTTTAGATACTAAAGACTTTGGAGTGGGTTTTGTTGTGCTGGATAATGAAAATAGGATTTTGTATTCGAATACTGATAATGTAAAAAATAAAAAGTTAAAAGCGGAAGCGGACACAATGTCGTTGGAAAAGGCAATGAAAGATAGATTGCCTTATATGTATATAAAACAGGACGATAGGGTGTTAGGGGTAGTGGTGATGCTTGATGATGTGAGCAAGGGTTACTCTGCACTTAGAAGGAAGATAATTCTTTGCTTATTCCTGGCTGGAGCCATCATTTTGATTGGTGCCTGTGTATTTAGTATTTATGTACAAAAGAGGATAATTGATCCTTTTGACAGAATGGAAAAATTTGCTGGAAAGGTTGCGGAGGGTAAACTGGATGAGCCTCTTATGATGGAAGAAAACAACATGTTTGGCAAGTTCACTGAAAGCTTCGATATCATGAGAGAGGAGCTGGCAGCATCCAAAGAAAGAGAATTGGCTCTTCAGAGAAAGGAGAAGGAACTGGTTGCTTCACTTAGTCACGATCTGAAAACTCCAATCACCGGAATTAAACTTACATCTGAGCTTCTTAAAGCAAAGGTGGAAATGAAACAAAAAGACAGTGGGAATGATAGCGATGAACTCTCGGATATGGATGAGAAGCTTGATAACATTTATAAGAAGGCTGACCAGATTGATGTGCTGGTTAGTGATCTTTTTACATCAACGCTTGATGATCTTGGAGAGTTCAAGGTTAATTGTCAGGATGAAGAGTCGCAGATTCTTAGTGAGATAATTAAGAAGAATGATGATAGAAACCTTGTTAATGAAGGCGATATTCCGAAGGTTATTATTAATATAGATAGTAAACGTATGAATCAGGTTATTGGTAACATCCTGGTGAATTCATATAAGTATGCTGGAACCAGTATAGATGTCAGCTATCAGATACTGGATGAATTCTTAGAAATGAAGATAAGGGATTTTGGTCCTGGTGTTCCAGAGGATGAATTGGAGCTTGTTACAAATAAGTTTTATCGTGGTAAGAATGCTGAAGAATCTCAGAAAGAAGGTAGTGGTCTTGGACTATATATTTCCAAGTCACTGATGTCAAAAATGAACGGTGAACTTATGTGTGAAAATGGAGTGGAAAAAACTGGATTAATTATCACTTTACTTATACCACTCAGCTAAAATTTGTGATAATATAAAACTGATTTTTTTAGTTAAAAAAATGTGTGGGTATGAGGTGCTTCGGTTTTGTTTATCAGGGAATTTATAAACAAGGACGTTAAAGCGAAAAATGAGAACAAAAGAGTAATGGTCGCTTTAAGAATCCTTTATATAATAGTGTTCCTTGCTTTTGCTATTGATACTATTCTGGCGGGTAAAGATGTTATTACGACATTTCCTTATAGGCTTGTCGGTTTATTTGCTGTGAATATTATTCTTTTTGTGTTTACTTATTATTCTAAAACGAGAACTTCCCTATCACTTTTTATTTTATTCCTTTTTAGTTGGATATTTGCAATGATTCCATGCTTCGGATGGAGAGCAGGTATGCAGAATTATTTCATCATAATTCTCATGCTTTGTTTCTTTGCAACTTATGCTAAGTCAGTATACAAATTTTTGTATGCTGGTTTTATTTTGCTTGTAAGAATAATAACAATCGGAGTATTTAGTGGTGTTGCTTCGGCGACGGATATAAGTCAGACCAGTGATAAGCTGCTCCAAATAGTTAACATTTCAGCTGTATTTTCATCTATCATTTTCATCTCTTATTTATTCAGTCAGAAAGAAAATGAAGCAGAAAATAAACTTATGAAATATAATGACCAACTACAGAAGGAAGCTAACACTGATCAGCTGACAGGACTCTTTAACAGACGTAAGGCCATAGAATTCCTTGAAACTGTGAGAGAAACAAATGCTGATATGAATATAAGTGTAGTTATGGGAGATATTGATTTCTTTAAAAAGGTTAATGATACTTATGGTCACGATGCAGGTGACGAGGTTTTGAAATACGTTGCAAATAAGATGCGTGAAGAATGCGGTGAGACATCGGTTATATCTCGCTGGGGTGGTGAGGAGTTTCTTATCATCATTCCTGATTGCAATGGTGACCATGCATTTGTTACTATGGAAAAACTGAGAAACAAAATAAGAAAGTCATCCATTAAGGTGGGGGATAAAGAGATAAATGTCACGATGACATTTGGAATTACTGAATATGGAAGTAATTCCGATATTGATACGCTTATAAAAGAGGCGGACGAAAAATTATACTACGGAAAACAAAATGGTAGAAACCAGGTTGTTTTCTAAATTAAGGAACTGATAATGCTGATATATTTACTTAGACATGGGACAACAGAGTGGAATGCAGTCCACAAGATTCAGGGAGATACAGATACCAGTCTCGACGATATAGGACGAGAGATGGCAAGACAGACTGGTCTTTGGTTCAAGGATCAGGGGATTACCTTTGATAAGGTTTTTTCCAGTCCACTAAAAAGGGCTTATAATACAGCGAAGCTTGCTTCGGATTCAGAAGATATAGTTGTAGATGAAAGGCTAAGAGAACTTGGCTTTGGAAATATGGAAGGCCTCGTGGTAGAAGATATGCTTGAAAAAGACAAAGAGTTTCCTTTTGTTTATTTCAAGACAAAGCCTGATATTTATGATGAGAAAGTAAAGAATGATTCGGAAGCCGAAAGTTTAACTCAGCTTTGTGAGAGAACAGCTGACTTTTTACATGATCAAGTTGAACCCCTGGCTAAGCAGGATGGGAGTCCTGATGAAAAGATAAAAACAGTTCTTATTTCTGCGCATGGCGCCTGCAATAAGGGACTGCTTATGCATATGCGAGGAGAAAAAGATATGGCTAAGTTCTGGGGCGAGGGTCTTCAGCCGAACTGTGCCTTTGATGTCATTGAATATGATGAAAGCCTCGGAACCTACCGTATTTTGAGCGCTAACAACACACATTATGATGATAGTCTTACTGCTAATCTGACGAAACTCTTATAAAGAACAACATATCGTTAAAAATACCGCTATCTTTTTATAAAAACTGCTTTGTGTTCGACCGATTTTCTGATATTATATAAAGAGCGGACTAAAATTTCCCTATTAAATATTATATAAGGAGGATCATATGATTTACTCAACAGAAGTTCAGAACATGTGCCCTGTACATCAGGGAGTACATCATGGTGCTGCCCCTATTCCAGAGGAAGCTAAATGGGTACAGGCAAAAAAGGTTGAGGATATTTCCGGTTATACACATGGTATTGGCTGGTGTGCACCTCAGCAGGGATGCTGTAAGTTATCCCTTAATGTTAAGGATGGTATCATCCAGGAAGCATTAGTAGAGACAATTGGTTGTTCAGGTATGACACATTCTGCAGCTATGGCTGCTGAAATTCTTCCAGGACTTACAGTTATGGAAGCTCTTAATACTGACCTTGTTTGTGATGCTATCAACACAGCTATGAGAGAGCTGTTCCTTCAGATAGTATACGGAAGAACACAGAGTGCATTCTCAGAGGATGGTCTTCAGATCGGTGCTGGTCTTGAGGATCTTGGTAAGGGTGCTCGTTCAATGGTTGGTACAACATACGGAACACTTGAAAAGGGACCTCGTTATCTTGAGCTTACAGATGGATACATCACAGATGTTGCTCTTGATGAGAACGACGAGATTATTGGATATAAGTACATCAACTTCGGTAAGATGATGGATTTCATCAAAGCTGGTGACGATGCTAACACAGCTATCGAGAAGGCAGCTGGTCAGTATGGCCGTGTTGCAGATGCAGTTAGATGTATAGATCCAAGAAAGCAGTAAGAAGGAGGGAATTAAAATGGCATTATTTGAATCATACGAGAGAAGAGAGCCTCAGATCCTTGCTGCACTTAAGGAGTATGGCATCTCATCTATAGAAGAGTGTAAAGAAATTACAGATGCAGCTGGTATTGATGTTTATAACCTCATCGAAGGTATCCAGCCTATCTGTTTTGAAAATGCTAAGTGGGCTTACACAGTAGGCGCTGCTATAGCTATTAAGAAGAACTGCAGAAAGGCTGCTGACGCAGCTGCAGCTATCGGTATCGGACTTCAGGCATTCTGTATTCCTGGATCAGTTGCTGATAGACGTAAGGTTGGTCTTGGACATGGTAACCTTGGTAAGATGCTTCTTGAAGAGGATACAGAGTGTTTCGCA
>CACYKH010000035.1 GCA_902774915.1 uncultured Lachnospiraceae bacterium
TTCTTCTCAACATCAGTAATAACATAATTGATTGTTGACTCCGCGCCGGTTCCACCTGTTGTAGGAACAGCAATAGTGAATACAGTACGGTTCTTTGTAGGAGCAACGCCCTCAAGAGAACGAACATCTGCATACTCAGGATTATTTACAATAATACCTATGCCTTTTCCTGTATCCATAGATGATCCGCCACCAATTGTAATCATAAAATCAGCACCAGATGCATTATATGCTTCAACACCCTTCTGCACATTTTCGATAGTTGGATTTGGCTTAATATCCGAATAAATCTCGTACTCAATTCCATTTTGCTCGAGCAGATCAGTAACCTTTGAAGTAACTCCAAACTTAATAAGATCAGGGTCAGAAGCTACAAATGCCTTCTTAAATCCCTTTGATTTTACAATCCCCGGAATCTCATTTATGGCACCATGACCATGATAAGAAACCCCATTTAAAACGAACCTGTTAACACCCATTTTTATTACCTCCTCATTAAAAAATATAACACCTCGATACATAGATAATTATACTACCTTTTTGACCGGATAGTAAACCTCGGTAATATTCTCCATTTCATTCGCAACCTGAGATGGATCTGTGACATAAACTTCAAACAAAGGTCCGTTACATTTGTAACCCTCTTTTTCTACTCCGTCTGCTTCGCATAAACAGAAGTAAGGTCCGAATAAGGCCCTTTCACAACCGTCTTAAGGCAGAGTCCCGGAGTGAAATCTCTTGTGCCGGTCACATATTCTTTTACTGGGATTGCAAACTCAGTATCCAGACCGGACGGTGTAAACTCAGCGCTATGGAACATAACCATTGGAGCACCGCACATAGTGAGGTGCGACGTAGCGATTGTCTTAAAAAGCTTCTCATAGCTCTTAGCATACTCCATAGGAAAGTCTTCCTGTTGAACCGATTTTCTCACATATAAAATGCACATTTCAGGAACTTCCACAAGGTGAACATCTATATCATCCATATAAGACATTATAGATTCCCCCTGTTCTATTGCATTTAAATCAGTATCCAGCTGATTTAGGATCTGACTGTAATCGTTTACCTGCTTTTCAATTTCCTGCTTTTTTCTAAGAAATGCAGTATAGAGTTTATCACTCTTCTCCGCATCAGCTTCAACTATTTCCTTGATTTCATCCAACGAAAACGAATATGACTTCAATCTGCTGATGAACAGCATTTTTTCAAGCTGGTCTATGGAATAATAACGATATCCATTTTCCGGATTCACTTCACTGGGTTCCAGCAGACCTATTTCTGCATAATACCTGAGCGTCTTAGTTGAAACCTTGCATATATTCGAAAACTCTCCAATCGATAACATACAAACTCCTCATTATAAAATGAACTTCTCAATAAACTCTATCCTGTCCTTTGCTCTCGGATAGAAAAGAGATGTAATTGCAACCACCAGATTCTTATCAGGATTGACATAGATAATATTACCACCATCACCCATAGCTGCATATCCACCATCTTCCCCGATCCACCACAGGTATCCATATGGAAGGTTCATCTTTTTCCACCTGCTATGTTCAGTAGTACTTTCTTCAACCCATTTTTCTGATACAATCTGCTTACCGTTCCACTTACCTTTATTCAGGAAAAGTTGTCCTATCTTCGCCATATCAACCGGCGATATAGTAAGTCCCCAGCCTGCAGTATTCACCCCCTGTGGGTCCGCAACCCAGCCGTTCATATCAGTAGACTTGTAGAACTCCATCTGTTCTTCTTTACTGTGAAATGTAATATCTTTTTCTATATTTATATCTAAAGGTTCGAAAAGATTCTCCTTTGCAAACTCAAGCACAGACTGTCCAGTTGCCTTCACAAGAATTCCAGATAGAACATCCGGGCCTACAATCGGAGCATATCTGAACTCTCCTATATTTCCTCTTCCACCCATTTTATCAAGAGAAAACTTTACCCAGTCCATGCCGGTAAAATATTTCGTATAAGGATTAAACTTATACTTGTAAGGTACAGTCATTGTAAGTATATCCCTGATTCGAATTTCCGGAAGAGTTTTCTCACCTCTCTTAAGAGTATAATCAGGAAAATAATCCAGGACTTTGTCATCTATACTTTTTATGAGCCCCTTATCAATCGCCATTCCAATCAGTATAGATACAATACTTTTCGTTACTGAAAAAACATGTATACGAGAATCGGCAGTGTAGCCGTTATAGTAATTCTCATAAACAGTTTCTCCGTCTTTAACGATCACCATTCCAACCATATTCTTGTAGTCGGTCGAAATGGCATCTTCCATTCTCTTTATCTGTTCCTGCTTCATATTGACCTCCAAAACGACTTAGTTTTGCTTAGTATAAACTTTACCGTAAGGGAAAGGTCAAGGCAAAACTTATTCATAAACGGCATATTGCATCACATCATTTGTCTTAAGTTCTGGAGAACTTTTCACTTTCTTAAGGTGTGTATCGAAGAACTCCTTGTGACACCTGCAAAGATTCTCGTGCATAAGGTCCGCATCTAACTTACCTGCCACTACTGACATAGCCTTTGGAATTGCATGCTTCATATCAGAAAAACCAACATGCTTCATATCCCTGAACACAGCTTTATATGCAGGTGCCGAGTGCATACTGCAGACTCTCGCAGTAAGTACTTCATGATCATCGCAGACAATCATAAGGAACGGCTTATCCATAATCTGATCCTTATACTCGCCAAACAGCACACCATCTATATTGACACCACACTTAAACTGTGGATCCTTCATGCAAAGATAATAAGCTATCGCCCCACCAAATGAATGACCTGTCAGGCCAATGCCCTTATCGAAATCTATCAAATCACTGAAGTTCTGCTTAGCATAGTCCAGTGCTGTGTATATATCCTTTTCCCATTCAGGAAGACGCTTTATCAGAAAGATACCAAACCTTTCCTGATACTTGTCAATCGCTTTAGTCAGCTCTTCATCTGTCCCCTTCATTTTACTAAGCTTATTAAGCGCTAGCATATTCGGGATTTGCGGTTTATTTGCGATACTAGGCAGCTTCTTATCGCCAAAAGTTGGATCAGCCCCGTCATACTCAGTACAGACACCCTCCAACGGATGACCAACCGTCATAACTACATAACCATGAGATGCAAGCTCGATACAAAGAAATGAATTGCCCTCTCTGAAGGACTGATATCCATGATTGAAAATGATAAGCGGAAACTTCTCTCCGGTAATCCGCAAAGCATCCTTATAACATTCAGATACATTATGCCCTGCCGCAGTTTCCTTATCATAATTAAGCGGAAGCTTAAAAGCCCCCTTCACCCCCTTAAACATATCTCGCGACATGTACATTACCTTTTCAAGTCCATTCACAGAATCCTTTGTTACAGGATAATAGATGCGTGCCGAGATTCTTCTCTTTTCACCAGGATGCAAAACCTCATCCCTCAGTTCCTTTGCCGTAAATGTTGTCGTTCCGACTGCATATTTTCCGGTTGGCTTTGGATTATTTCCCATTATTCTTCACCTCCGCATAAATAGATGATAGTTTTTGCAAGCGTATCAAAAAGTGGTCTCGGCTTACACTGCGCTCCCATTGGAGCTCTGTAGCAAGCTGATAGAATACAGTTCATTTCTATTCCCGTATAAGCAGCCGAAATAAAACTTGCTATATTCTCTGGTTTATCCCTGAGTTTATACTTTCTTTTCTTGCTTTCCTTAAAGAGGTTAGGAAGTGCCACGGTAGAAAGATAGCCTAGACTGCTCTGTCCTTTTATACCTCCGATTATCTTTTCCGCCCTTTCAGGCTCATTGATCGCAAGAACAGTAAGATCAAAATTAATCTTCTGAATATCCATCAGATGTTTCTCCATCACATCCGCCAGAATATCAAATATCTTATGTACTCCATCTTCAAAGCCGAGCTCTTCCTTTGCACTAAAGAGCTGCTCCACTTCATCAACTATGCTTACGTTTTTCCTCATTCCGGCAATAACATCACTTAGGATTTCATCCAGATCTTTATAGAACCTGTAGATTCCTCCTTGTGATAAACCCGTCTCCTCTATAACATCCATCATCGTAATCATCTCGACTGGTTTTCTAAGGCAAACTCTGTATGCAGCATCGATTATTGCCTGCTTCTTTTTTTCAAAATATTCTTCCGATACCTTTGGCATTTCTGTCCTCCATATAAAAATGAAACTTGTTTCATTTTTATCATATATGATGATTTTTGTCAATATCAAAGGTTAGAAAGCCTATATAACAAAGGCAACAAAAAGCCTGTATAGAATCCTTAGATTCCATACAGGCTGACACAATCAAAATATATCTTACTTAACCAAAAAGTCGCTTTGCAGCTTCTTCTAATTCTTTTCTCTCTTTGTAATTATCATAGCCGCTTTCTTTGTCATCTATGCCTTTTACTACATCGATGTAATATAGGCCATCATGGTTGCAATAGAAGAAAATCTTCTTTACTCCTCTGATTTTAAATCGCGCCTCTGCATTTCCTTCCGGATATAGCTTAACCAGTTGGATATCATTTGATGTCACTGCTGCAACAAATGAAATGTAATGCGCTTTCGACATGCTGTGTTCAATCCTTGCGTAATACTCATCTTCTACCCGCTCTATAAAGATCATATGATTTTCATCTGTAGGTTCTGCTTCAAGTGGAGTAAGCTGGATTCCATGACAACTGATTACGGACTCCCCCATGCTGTGAATTACATTTCCACATATCGGGCACACATAGAATTTAGAACGTAGCATATTCGCAGATACATTAGCATTAATAACAGTATTCCCTGATATGAGTTCTGTAACCGATATTCCAAATGCTTCTGCGATTGGTTCAAGCAAGGTTATGTCAGGAAAGCCCTTTCCAGTTTCCCATTTAGATACTGTCTTGGCGCTGACCCCAAGTTTATCCGCAAGAACCTGTTGAGTCATTGTGTTCTTTTCACGCAGTTCCTTTATTACCGCACCTGTTACGTATTGATTCATATTTCTTACCTCCGTGAATGTTACTATCACAGATTTTAGAACATAAGCTCAGTAAAAAACACCTACGGAAAGTAGATTTTCATTTAAATGTCCTGATGTTTACGAACGATTTCCTGTATTTGGTTCCAGTCTAAACACCTAATATAATTGTCATTCTTAAACTCTGTATCCCTGTTCCAGGGCCTGTCATAAACCAAAACCTTTAAATCAGGAAGATGATCAAAAAATCTAAAAGCTTTAGGTGAATCTTCAACTGCAAAATCAAACTTCATCTTGTAATAATCTTCAAGTTCAAGACTGAAAGCACTGTATATAAAACTGTCTCTGCCATATTTATTTAAGCAATATAATCTGACATTTTTTAGCCCGTGATTATCCAGCCACTGTCGGGACGGTTCATATGCACTAAAAGGTCGGCCGGTTATAATAGACACTTCATGACCATATGAAATCCATTCATTTATAACATCCGTTGCTCCCGGTGTTTCATCGTACGACAGAAGGACCTCCGGCTCATGTCCCCTTATCATAAACTGATCAAACTGCTCATCACTCAAATTAAAGGATTTATCCAGCTCAAAATATTTAATTTTCTCATATGGCACATGGATATCAAACATTTCTACTGCAAGAGTAGAGAAATTCCTTGCCGTTTCACAGATACAATCATCAAAATCAACATAGATTTTCATAGCCATTCCTCTTAACTTCTATTTGCTTGCTTACTATACATCCGAAGGTTTTGCAACGTTTTTCCGAGGACTAAATATCCATATCCATTATTTCATTTTCAGCATCTGTTAAAATCTTTCCCACGTCAGCCCCGACTATATCAAGCCCTAATGCTTTTATATGGCTTACATCTTTAATGCCATAATAGCTTTCTGCCAAGGCTTTTATATATCCAAATCCATATTCTTCCGGCGCATAGAAGCCTCCAGCCGTAGAAACCACC
>CACYKH010000036.1 GCA_902774915.1 uncultured Lachnospiraceae bacterium
TTTATCGCAGATGAGAAGAAGCAGATTGCCATTCTTAAAGCCGTAGGATTTAGAGATTCAGATGTAATCCGCTGGCAGGTTATAAGATTCGGAATACTTGCCATAATCTCAGTTGTGATAGCCATGGCACTTTCCATTCCAGCAACGAACCTTGCTATAAGCCCGGTATTCGGAATGATGGGAGCTAAAAAGGTTGATTTCGTATATAACTTCATGAGTTTAATACAGTATCCATTGGTTATAGTAGCAGTAACAGTAGCTATTGCCTGGCTCACAGCCCTCTACAGCAAGACAGTAGAGGCTAGAGATACAGCGTCAATAGAATAGGAATAAAAAAAGGAGAAATGATATGCCAACAGTATTAGAAGTAAAGGATTTATGCAAAACATATATTACAGATAAGAGACAGAACAATGTACTTAAGAACGTAAGCTTTAAGGTAGAAGAGGGAGAGATGGTTGCAATCATGGGACCATCTGCATCCGGTAAGTCAACCCTTCTCTATAGTGTATCTGGAATGGATGCAGCTACAAGTGGAACAGTTCTTTTCAATAATAAGGACATCACAAAGATGAAGAAGAATGAACTCTCAGATATGAGACTTGATGAGATGGGCTTCATCTTCCAGCAGATGTTTATGATGAAGAATCTTACAATTCTAGATAACATTTTACTTCCCGGCGAGGATCTGATGAGAAAACTGGGAATCATTGAGGCGGCGGATAATGATATCAACGAGGTATCAGGTGGACAGCTTCAGCGTGCATGTATCTGCAGAAGTCTTATCAATAAGCCGAAGGTTGTATTTGCGGACGAGCCAACTGGAGCCCTGAACCGCGCTAACTCAAACGAAGTTATGGACGAGCTTACTAAGATAAATAAAGAAGGAACCACAATAATGATGGTAACTCATGATTCTAAGGTTGCAGCAAAATGCTCACGAGTGCTCTACATCATTGATGGAAATATCGAAGGTGAGTACTACAACGACCCTGAGAAGAGTGACAAGGATAGAGAGAGAGCTTTAAATAACTGGCTGATGGATCTCGGCTGGTAAAAGAAGATCCAACCACCTGGCAAATGCCGGGTGGTATTTTTTTGCAAACAGTTATTATTTTTTAGGGATATTATAGTTAAAATATTTTAAATAAAAATATTGACAACTTATGTCTGTTATATTATTATAAGTGCGGTTAAATATGGCTAACAATTGGCCATAAAACTAAATCAAAGGGGTTGATAACATGAATTTAAATGATGCAGAACTTGGAAAAGAGTATATCATCACTGCAGTAAAAACTGATGGCGATGACGAGATGGAGAGCTTTCTTTTTTCTCTGGGTTGCTATAGTGGAGAAAAAATAACAGTGGTTGATAAAAAGAAGAATCTCGTAGTATCCATTAAGGATGCAAGGTACAACATTGATCCTGATCTTGCAAGCGCAATTGAAATTTAATTTTTTTGCCACTTGGTTAGACCAGATTAATTAATATTAAAGATACTTCATCAAGGGAGGAAGAGAGATGAGAATTGCGTTAACGGGTAATCCCAATAGTGGAAAGACCACTATGTATAACGCCCTTACAGGACGTAAGGAAAAAATCGGTAACTGGGCTGGTGTTACCGTAGACAAGAAAGAGAGCCCAATTAAAAAAGCTTATGTTGAGGGAGATAAGGAACTGATAGCAGTTGACCTTCCTGGAGCTTACTCCATGTCTCCATTTACATCTGAGGAAAGCATTACAAGTAGCTATGTAAAACATGAAAACCCAGATGCAATCATCAACATAGTAGATGCAACTAACCTAAGTCGAAGCCTGTTCTTTACAACACAGCTTCTTGAACTTGGTGTTCCTGTAGTCGTTGCACTTAACAAGAGTGACGTAAACGATAAGAAGGGAAATAAGATCGACATAGAAAAGTTATCAGAGAAACTGGGTTGTCCAGTAGTAAGAACTGTTTCTACTTCTGATGAAGGTCTTAAGGACGTTGTAAAGGTTGCTTCAGAATTAGAGGGTAAGGGTCAAAAGGCTCCTTACTCTGAAGGAAAGATAGACCTTACAAGCAAAGAAGAAGTTGAGAAAGCTGATAGAGCACGTTTCGATTTCGTAAATTCACTTGTTAAAGAAGTTGAGGTTCGTAAGACCTTAACAAAGGATAAAAATATTGGAGATAAGATAGATAAGATTGTAACAAACCCTATTGTTGGTCTTCTCATATTTGCAGGAATTATGTGGGTTGTTTTCTATGTTTCTCAAACAACAGTAGGTACATGGCTAGCTGATATTCTGGTAGGTTGGATTGAAACCTTCCAGGGCTGGGTTGGTGACAAGATGGCGAATGCAAATCCTCTTGTTTACGCGCTTTTGGTTGATGGTATTATCGGTGGTGTTGGTGCCGTTGTTGGTTTCCTTCCACTTGTTATGGTTATGTACTTCCTTATCGCACTCCTTGAGGATTGCGGTTATATGTCAAGAGCAACTGTTGTTCTTGATCCAATATTCAAGAGAGTAGGACTTTCAGGAAAATCTGTTATTCCTATGATCATCGGAACAGGTTGTGGTATTCCAGCTATTATGGCATGCCGTACAATCCGAAACCAGAGAGAAAAGAGAGCAACAGCTATGCTGGCAACATTCATGCCATGTGGAGCTAAGCTTCCGGTAATAGCACTTTTTGCAGGTGCATTTTTCCCAGAATCAAAATGGGTAAGCTGGGTAGCATATATGGGAGGTATTGCACTTGTACTTCTTGGCGCCCTTCTTATAAAGGCTATCACAGCAGCTAAGTTCAGAAAGTCATTCTTTATTATTGAGCTTCCAGAATACAAAGTTCCAAGCCTTAAATTTGCATTCTTCTCAATGCTTGAGAGAGGTAAGGCTTACATTATTAAGGCAGGTACAATTATTCTTGTATGTAATACAGTAGTTCAGATTATGCAGAGCTTTAACTGGCACTTCCAGGCAGTTGAAGAAGGAGCAGAAGATACATCCATCCTTGCTTCTATAGCAGGTCCATTCGGATATCTTCTTATCCCAATCGTTGGTATAGCAGCCTGGCAGCTTGCTGCAGCAGCAATCACAGGATTCATCGCAAAAGAGAACGTTGTTGGTACTATCGCAACAGTTTATGCAATTACAAATCTTGTAGATCCAGAAGAGCTTGAGCTTGTTGGTGAGGGTAATGCAGTTGCAGTCGCAATGGGAATTACAAAGGTTGCCGCACTTGCTTATCTGATGTTCAACCTTTACACACCACCATGCTTCGCAGCGCTTGGAGCTATGAATTCCGAAATGCAGAGCAAGAAATGGTTGTGGGGAGCTATTGGACTTCAGCTTGGAACAGGATATTCAGTAGGATTCCTTGTATATCAGATTGGAACAATCATCACAACAGGAACAATTGGAGCTGGTTTTGTAGGCGGACTTATATTTGAAGTAGTATTCGCATTAATTCTTGTGGGTATTATCCGCCATAATAATAAAGCGGTTGCGACCGAGTATAAACTCGCGTAACATAAACTCCTTTGATAAAGAATCGCCACGTTTAAAAGCGTGGCGATTCTATATATCTGATAAAATTTGACAGATTATATTTGTACATGGTAAATTATATTTTGCATTTATACCCAGGTGTGGTTTTAACTATGCTTGGGTTTTGTTATGTTCAAAGGAGTTTATTGATTTGGGAATTATTGAAGTACTTCTTCTGTCAGTTGGACTTGCTATGGACGCATTTGCTGTTTCCATTTGTAAGGGATTGGCAGTTAAGAAAATAACCGCAAAAGAATTCTTATTATGTGGAATTTGGTTTGGTTCTTTTCAGGGAATAATGCCATTAATAGGTTATCTTGTTGGTTCGCGTTTTGAGAAGATGATCAGTGTGGTTGCTCCGTGGGTGGCATTTATATTGCTTAGTCTGATAGGAGGAAACATGATCAAGGAGGCTTTGTCTCCACCTGAAGAAGTGAAACCAGATTTTGATGTAAAAACAATGTTCTTAATGGCTGTAGCGACAAGCATTGATGCTCTTGCAGTTGGTATTACTTTTGTGGCAGTTCCAGTTAAAGTAATTAATTCTGGCGGAATTCAAAACGTTCTTTTGGCAGTAACAATAATCGCTGTTATTACATGTATTATCTCGATGCTTGGAGTGAAAATAGGACATTTATTCGGAATGCGTTATAAATCCGGATCTGAGATATTGGGAGGTTCGATTCTCATAATAATTGGACTGAAAGCCCTCATAGGATTTTTTATATAGAATATATTCTAGATAGTAGCCGTTATAGGCTGCTATCTTTTTCTTTACATAAAAAAAAGATATTGTTATATTTAAAACATGACATATAGCTGTCGTGTTTAACGTGTTAGTATATCAGTATACTAATTAGTAAACCATATGCCGACGAAGTAGAGAGGAGACGGCGTAAAGGAATGAAGATAGATAGGCTTATCGGTATTCTTTCTGTGCTATTGCAGGAAGAAAAAACAACTGCACCTGAACTTGCTGAACGTTTTGAAGTATCGCGAAGAACTATTAATCGTGATATAGAAGACCTATGCAAAGCAGGAATCCCTATTCAGACTTCTCAAGGGATAGGTGGTGGCATCAGCATCATGGAAGGCTACCGAATGGACAGAACTATCCTTACTTCGAAGGATATGCAGGTGATACTTGCAGGACTTCGAAGTCTAGATAGTGTGAGCGGTAGCAGTTACTACGGACAGTTGATGGAGAAGATTCAGTCAGGCTCTTCGGATTTTGTAAGTGGTCGTGATTCAATCCTTATTGATCTGTCGTCGTGGTATAAGGGTACCTTGGCACCGAAGATTGAAGTTATTCAGGATGCTATAGAGAACAGGAAGTACCTTAAGTTCAAGTATTATGCTCCATCAGGCGAGAGCAAGAGGACGATAGAACCTTACTATATCATTTATAAATGGACCAGCTGGTATGTGTATGGGTGGTGCCTAAAAAGAAAAAATTTTCGCCTGTTTAAGCTTAACAGAATGGATAAGGTGGCGATGTCAAAAGATACATTTGAATGTAGAAATGTTCCAGCGCCTGAGATATCGTCAGGTCCGGCACAACCACGAAATATCATTCTAAGGGCTTTGTTTGAACCGGATATGAAATGGCGGCTGGTTGAAGAGTTCGGACCGGATTGCTACGAAGTGATGAAGGACGGAAGGCTACTTCTGACGGAGGATTATTACGACATGGAGAATATGGTCATGTGGCTGCTTACCTTTGGAGATAAAGTTGAAGTACTGGAACCACCGGAGGCTAGAGAAAAACTAAGAGAGATAGCAGGTGCTATGGGTAGGATGTATAAATAATAGGCGCTTTATTGTTGGTAAATGAGGAGAAATGATAGATGCATTTTGTTGATGCGAAAGGAATTCTTACAAGTAATAACGGTATGACCGGAATGAATATATACCGTGGGTGTAGTCATGGATGTATTTACTGTGACAGCCGGAGCAAATGTTATCAGTTCACACATGCTTTTGAGGATATTGAGGTAAAGCAGAATGCGCCGGAGCTTCTTGAGAAAGCTCTAAAGTCTAAGAGAAAAAAATGCATGATTGGAACCGGCGCTATGTCGGATCCATACATGCACTGCGAGGAAGCGCTCGGGCTGACAAGACAGTGCCTTGAGATTATAAAGAAGTAT
>CACYKH010000037.1 GCA_902774915.1 uncultured Lachnospiraceae bacterium
AATCACATAGACTTTACCATAGATGAAGGCGAGTTTGTAGTTATACTGGGGCAGTCAGGAGCAGGTAAGTCTACTGTGCTGAATATGCTGGGAGGTATGGACAAACCTACATCAGGCACGGTTACGGTGGACGGAGCAATAGTTTCATCTATGAATGATGCTAAGCTTTCGGATTACAGAGCTGAAAAGATAGGATTCATATTTCAGTTTTACAATCTGATTCCGAGTCTTACGGCATATGAAAATGTGGCACTTACGAAAAGTATAGTGAAGAATGCGCTTGATCCTATGGAAATGCTGGAACGAGTCGGACTTAAGAATCATGCAAAGAAATTCCCGTCACAGATGTCGGGTGGTGAACAACAGAGAGTATCAATAGCAAGGGCGCTTGCAAAGAATCCGAAGATAATACTCGGAGACGAACCAACGGGCGCCCTTGATTCTGAGACGGGAGTTAGTGTGCTTAAACTTTTGGTAGCAATGTCTCACGATTATGGAAATACTGTTATTCTTGTAACTCACAATGCTGATATAGCTAAATGCGCTGATAAGGTTATACGTATGAAGAACGGAAAAATCAGGGAGATTAAGATCAATGAGTCACCGGTTCCTGTTGAGGAGGTGGAGTGGTAATGCTATTTCGAAAAATGCTTAGAGAGATGAGAGGCAATCTGGGACAATTTATATCAGTGCTTATACTTTCATTTCTTGCGACATTTATCTATGCAGGTTTTGAATCGAATGTAGTTGGAAGCGGAAAGGCAGTTAATGAATTCCATGAGAAGACAAATATAGCTGATGTCTGGATATATAGCGAAGGGTTCAAAGAGGAAAATCTGGGTCAGGTAAAGGAACTTTCCTTCGTAAAGGATGCCCAGTTCAGGACTGAGATCAGAGGAACAACCGTAGATTACGAAGGTGCGCAGCTGGATATATATCTGATGGATGAAAGCACCATCTTGAAGCCTTATGTATTTAAAGGAACAGAGGAGGAGAATGAAAAGCTAAAGGTATCAGATAGTATAGAATTTGATGGTGATGATAAGGACGGTGTATGGCTTAATGGTTCCTTTGCAAAGGAATGGGATATTGCAGTAGGAGACAAGATTAAGCTTGAATATAATGGAATAAAGTTCGAGAGAACGGTTCGTGGACTTATCATGGAGCCGGAGTATGAATATACAAAGGCTGAAAAGGATAGTGATATCAACTTTAAGACTCTTGCATATGTATATATGAGTTATAAGGCATTTCCTATTAGAGAATATGCAGAAAGCCAGGTTAAGAGTGGAAAGATTAATGCCCAGGAGCTTAAAAATTCAGAGGCGTTTAAAGATAAGATAGAAGACATTGAGAAGAAACTTGCTGAGTATGGGATGACAATAGATGATATAGATGAGGATATGCTTCTCGAGAGACTTGATGAAATGAGTGATGAAGAACTCCTTAGACTGATTCCATATTCTACAATGCTAGTTACTCTAACAGACGAGGCAAAAAGTGATGCGAGAGAGACCATAAAAGAAGAAAAAAGAAATATCAGTGAAGCTCTGTTCTATGAGAAGCAGATATCAGATGCAATCGATAAGAACTACGCAGTTATGGTTGATAAAGAGTCGATAGTTGGAATACAAAGAATAGCAGATGAACTAAAACAGCATGATACCTTTTCTTATACATTTGCATTTATCTTTCTTGTGGTTGCGATTCTTGTAATATCTACCACCATGAGCCGACTTGTGGAGAGGCAGCGAACACAGATTGGAACAATGAATGCCATAGGAATGAAGAGATATAAGATAGCAATTCACTATATGAGTTACAGCTTTTTTGTATCTCTTATCGGAGCGGTAACAGGTCTTATAGCAGGACCGCGTGTGGTCGGTAAGCTTCTTGTAAATATGCTTTTTGAATGGTATATGATCCCGGATGTAAAGGTTGGATCTAATGTACTCTTCTATGTTGTAGCTGCTGTTACAGTACTTACATGTGTTCTTGCATCATATATTAGTTGTAGAAAGCTGCTAAGGGTTCCTCCGGCAGCAGCACTAAGACCGGCGGCACCTAAGAAAGCAAAAAGGATACTAGCTGAAAGACTGCCGATTTGGGAAAAACTCAGTTTCAGTACACAGTATAATCTGAGAGATGTTTCCAGATCTCCTCTAAGAGCAGTAATGGGAATATTGGGAACGGCTGTAGGAATGGTTCTTGTGTTATATGCATTTGGATGCTACTTCCTGGTGGATGATATCGTAGACTGGAACTTTAATAAGATTCAGAATTATAGTTATCAGATGGCTCTGTCTGAGGATAAAGACGTGAAGTATTTTGATGAAATATGTGACGCCGTAGATGGGGAAATGATAATGACAGATCAGATAGAGCTGGCAAAAGAACCTCATGCGGAGTCTTTGGATAGATTTAAGCAGACTATAACGGTTATAGAAGGAAAGGGTCTGCAGAATATTACAGATGAAAAAGCAGTCATCACTTCTATGGTTCCAGGAAAGGTTGCGATTACAAGCAGACTTGCTAAGCAGATGGGGGTCACTGTTGGCGATAAGGTGTATTGGCATATTTATTCAAAGAATGAATGGTATGAATCAGAGATAGGACTTATCAATAGAACACCTGAAACTGCTGGAATAACTATCCTTAGAAATGATTTCGAGAAAACCGGTTGTGAATATGTACCTACTGCGATTCTTTCAAGAAAAAATCTGAAGTCTTATGATGGTAAAGATGGAATAGCTGGTGTATATGATATGGAAAAAATGAAAGAGGTATTTATAAATGGTTATGCTGTAATCAAATATCTCTTTTACATGATGATGATCTTCGCAGTTGTCACAGTTGTGGTTGTTCTCTATAATGCAGGAAATCTTTCCTTCCATGAGAGACTAAAGGAGTTTGCAACGCTTAAGGTTATGGGGCTTTCTTCTAAGAAGATAAGGAAAACTCTGAATCAGGAAAATATATGGTTTGCCGTTATCGGAATAATAGCCGGAACTCCTCTGGGAAAACCAACGCTTACAGCAATGATGAACAGTAACGGAGATAATTTTGACTATTATATACATGTGCCGGTTTATCTATATGCTTTGTCGGCCGTCTTTGTCTTGGTGGTTGCTATCATAGTGAGTCTGATGTTTTCAAAGAAGATAAAGACACTGGATATGGTTGGCAGTCTGAAGGGTATGGAGTAAACACATGTTTAATACACTTAATAGTTAAGTTATGTGGCTAATCATTGTTGGATAATCTTTTATTACAGTTATATTATAGAAAACTTTGTAAAAAATATGAAATGATTATTTGACTATTATTCAGATAGTTTAATAGAACCATTTTATTTTAACTATGGTTAAAAAACATGTGACTTTATGAACAAACATTAAATTGCGACAATGAGCCTCATGATAGTAGGATTAATGTAGTATAAAATTCATAATAAATAGAATGAATATAGGAGGTACGAATTATGTTCGAAGTTAAACATTTATGTATGGTTGTAGGCGGAGCTCTTCTTGGATCAGCAGGAGTAAAACTACTCAGTAGTAAGGATGCAAAGAAGGCATATACTCATGTAACAGCAGCTGTTATGAGATGCGCAGATACAGTTATGGAGACGGCAACTACTCTCAAAGAAAACTGTGGAGACATCAAGGCAGATGCTCAGGAGATAAATGAAAAGCGCCGTGAGGAAGAGAGACAGAAGGAAATAGAGGATGCTAAAGCTGTTATAGCTGAAGCTGAAGAGAAAATAGCTGAACTCGAAGCAGATTATAAAGAAGCTAATGAAGAGGATGTTGCGGTAGCTGGAGCATAATATGAAATGCAAGATTTTACATGAATCAAAAAACAGAATGAGAGTTCATCTCTTTCAAAAATATATGACATGTGATGAAGCAGATAAGGTGGAATATTTTCTGCTTGGTCTTTCATATGTGAGTGAAGTAAAGGTCAGCGAGAGAACTTCTGATGCAACTATTCGATATCAGGAAAAGTATAGAGATAATCTGATAGAACAATTATCTACATTTAGTCTGACAAGCACAGAGGTGGCGGTTCCGGAACATACTGGAAGAGAGCTTGTTCACAGCTATCAGGATAGGATGTTTTATCTGATAGCAAGGCGCGCAATATCCAGATTATTCTTTCCAATGGCAATAAGGAATGTGATAACTTTGGTTAAATCTATTCCTTATATATGGGAAGGCATAAAGAGTCTGGCTAAGGGAAAATTGAAGGTATCAGTTCTTGATGCGACCAGCATTTTAGTTTCTATGCTAAGAAGAGACTTTGACACAGCGGGAAGCGTCATTTTCCTTCTCAGTGTCGGAGATCTGATGGATGAATGGACCAGAAAGAAATCCGTTGCAGATCTTGCAAGTGCCATGGCTTTAAATGTAGATAAGGTATGGCAGATAGATGGAGATGGCGAAGAAATCCTGGTTGATATTAATCATATAAATCTGGACGATACTATAGTTGTAAGAACTGGAAATATGGTACCTCTTGATGGAGTGATCATAGATGGTGTGGCTGAGATAAATCAGGCGTCGATTACTGGAGAAAGTCTACCTGTACATAAGGAAGTAGGTGGATATGTTTACGCAGGAACTGTTCTTGAAGAAGGTGAGCTAAAAGTTTCCGTCAAGAAGACTCAAGGTTCTGGACAGTATGATCGCATAACTCAAATGATAGAAGAGTCCGAGAAGCTTAAATCGACTGCAGAGGAGAATGCATTCAGAATGGCGGCCCGACTTGTACCATATACACTAGGTGCCACTGCACTTACATATCTACTTACTAGAAATGTAACAAGAGCCACATCTATACTTATGGTTGATTTCTGCTGCGCACTCAAGCTTTCTATACCGATAGCAGTTCTTTCTGCTATGAGAGAAGCAGGACAGCACCATATATCTGTAAAGGGTGGAAAGTTCCTTGAGAAGGTTGCCGAGGCAGATACGATTGTATTCGATAAAACTGGAACGCTCACTTATGCTTGTCCAAAAGTAAAGGATGTAATTACATTTGATAATGCTGATAAGGACGAAATGCTTAGACTTGCAGCATGCCTTGAAGAACATTATCCACATAGTATGGCAAATGCAGTCGTTAAGGCGGCAGAGGAAAAGGGTCTTGT
>CACYKH010000038.1 GCA_902774915.1 uncultured Lachnospiraceae bacterium
TGTGGTAAGTGTTCACCATGTCGTATCGGAACAAAGCGTATCCTCGAGATACTTACAAAGATTACAGAGGGCAAGGGTACTATGGAAGACCTTGATACTCTTGAAGAGCTCAGTAAGACAATTCAGACAAATTCACTTTGTGCTCTTGGTCAGACTGCAGCTAACCCTGTTAATTCAACACTTAAGCATTTCCGTGATGAGTATATTGCTCACATCGTTGATAAGAAATGTCCTGCACACGTATGTAAGAGTCTTATGCAGTACAAGATCGATCAGGATAAATGTATCGGTTGTGGACTTTGCGCACGCAACTGTCCTGCAGGCTGCATAGAGAAGACAGATTACATCGCTGAGGGTCACAAGCTTCCATCTATGAAGATTGATCCTGAGAAGTGTGTAAAGTGTGGTCTATGTATGAGTAACTGTAAATTCGCAGCAATTTCTAAGAACTAAGGAGGTAACTACTATGGCGATGGTAAATATTAAAATAGAAGGCATCTCCTATCAGGTAGAGGAAGGTATTACTATCCTCGAGGCTGCTAAGAAGTGCGGTTATGAGATCCCTTCACTTTGTGCATTTAATCACGGTGAGTGCAATCATGGTTCATGCCGTGTTTGTCTCGTTGAGGCAACTGGCGCTAGAGGCCTTGTAGCATCATGTGTATACCCTGTAGCAGAAGGAATGGAAATCACTATTTCTTCACCAAAGGCTACTGCAGCTAGACGTCACAGCGTTGAGCTGCTTCTATCAAACCACAATCAGAACTGCCAGCAGTGTGACAAGAATGGTAAGTGTGAGCTTCTCAATGTTGCATATCTGACAGGTGCTAGAGAAGGTGCATTTGCAGGAGTTCATTCAGAGACTCATCTTGATGAGCTTGCTCCTGGTCTTGTAAGAGATACTTCAAAATGTATCCTTTGTGGTAGATGTATCGAAAGATGTAAGAACGCTCATGGTCTTGGAATCCTCGGATTCGAGAACAGAGGTTTCAACACATTTGTTTCACCAGCTGAGAATCGTGGCTTCAATGATTCACCATGTATTCAGTGTGGACAGTGTGTAAATGTATGTCCTACAGGAGCTCTTATGGAGCATTCTGAGATAGATAAGATTGATGCTGCTTTCGCAGCAGGTAAGACTGTAATCGCACAGGCTGCACCAGCAGTTAGAGCTGCTCTTGGTGAAGAGTTCGGTTACAAGATCGGAACACCTGTTACAGGTAAGATGGCAGCAGCTATGAGAAGACTTGGATTCGCAAGAGTTTACGATGTAAACTTCGGTGCTGACCTCACAATCATGGAGGAAGGTACAGAGCTTCTCGGAAGAATCACAAATGGTGGTACACTTCCAATGATCACATCTTGTTCACCAGGATGGGTTAACTATGCAGAGTACAATTATGGAGATCTTCTTCCACATCTGTCATCTTGCAAGTCACCTCATCAGATGCAGGGTGCTATCATCAAGTCCTATTGGGCTGAGCAGAATGGTGTTAAGCCAGAAGATATCTTCGTAGTATCAGTTATGCCATGTACAGCTAAGAAGTTTGAGAGACAGCGTGACGTTATGAACGTTAACGGTGTTGATGATGTAGATGCAGTAATCACAACTAGAGAGCTTGCTCGTATGATCAAGAGATCTGGTATCCTCTTCGATAGACTTCCAGATGAGGATTGGGATCAGGATATCATGGGCGACTACACAGGTGCCGGAGTTATCTTCGGTGTTACTGGTGGTGTTATGGAAGCTGCTCTTCGTACAGTTTACTTCAAGCTTACTGGTAAGGAATCTGAGCCAATCGAGTTCACAGCAGTTCGTGGACATGATGCAGGTATCAGAGAAGCTTCTATCGATATCAACGGAACAACTGTTAATGTAGCTATCGCTTCAGGTATGAAGTCAGCTAAGGTTCTCCTTGATGAGATCAGAGAAGGCAAGTCAAAGTATCAGTTCATCGAGATCATGGGATGTCCTGGTGGATGTATCAACGGTGGTGGTCAGCCTTACGTTCGTGAGTGCTTCCTTCCTAACGAAGATGATGACATCATGGATACATACAAGGAGAAGAGAGCTCAGGCTCTTTACTCAGAGGATGAGAGACAGACACTTCGTCAGTCACATAAGAATCCTCAGATCATTGATCTGTATGAGAAGTTCCTTGGCGAGCCAAACAGCCATAAGGCACATGAGCTTCTGCATACAACATATGCAGCTAGAGAAGGCTTCAATGAGGTTTAATTACTAAATCAATGTAAACCAAAACCCCTCTTAGTAATGAACCGACCCCCAAAAGTTAGACCTAAACATCTAACTTTTGGAGGTCGTTTTTTTATGGGAAGACAAAAATATAGTTTTGAATTCAAAAAACAAGTTGTTAGTGATTATCTTAACGGCGAAGGAGGATATAGATATCTTGAAAGCAAATACAATGTATCTGATAAAAAATTAATTCGTCAGTGGGTTTCAAATTATAAAGCTTTTGGAGATAGTGGTCTATTACGTTCAAGGAAAAAAGAAGTGTATTCTTTTAAAAAGAAATTAAATGTTGTAGAGTTGTATTTATCAAGTGAGCTCTCGTATCAGGAATTGGCAATTCAAGAAGGAATAAATAATCCTTCCGTTATTGCTGCATGGGTCAATCGATTCCGAATTGCTGGGCCTGATGCATTGAGACCACATAAGAAAGGTCACAAAAAATCATTGGATAAAATAACAAAAAAATCTAATTCAGATGAGTATGAAAATCACAGTATTGATACTAGTGCTGAACATGTAAAAGAACTTGAGGATGAACTCCTTAAGTTAAGGATAGAGAATGCCTTTTTAAAAGAACTGAGGAGGCTGCGTTTAGAGGACGAAGCAAAAATGAGAGAACGGCGCGAATCATCAACAGTCTCCGAAGACAGTTCAAACTAAAAGACCTTCTCTCATATACGGGTATGCCTAAAGCAACTTTTATGTACTGGCAAAAAAGATTAAATCGAGAAAACCCGGATAAAGTACTAGAAGAAACGATTCTTGCTATACGTGAGAACAACAAGGACTATGGCTATCGTAGAGTGGTAGGTGAATTACGTAACCAAGGATATATAGTCAACAAGAAAAAAGTTCAGCGAATTATGCAGAAGCTAGGACTCCAGGTGACATCCTTTACTCGTAAGAGCAGAAAATATAGTTCTTATAAAGGGAAAGTCGGAACTATTGCTCCTAACAGGATTAAGAGAAGGTTTAATACACATATACCACACCAGAAGATAACAACTGACACAACGGAGCTAAAGTACTACGAAGTAGATGCAAAAGGACACATGACCATGCACAAACTTTATTTGGATCCTTTTATGGATATGTGCAATGGAGAAATATTAAGCTTTGGAATAGATAAGCATCCATCCGCGAAGAATGTAATGGATGCACTTGAACAAGCAATAGAAATTACATCAGACTGTCCTTATCGTAGAACCTTCCATTCAGATCAGGGATGGGCTTATCAGATGAAGGCATATTCACATAGGTTGAAACAAGAACGCATCTTTCAAAGCATGTCTAGAAAAGGTAACTGCCTCGACAATTCAGTAATGGAAAACTTCTTTGGTCTGCTTAAACAAGAAATCTATTACGGTGTAGTTTATTATAGTTACGAAGAATTGAAATCCGAAATAGAACGATATATAAAGTATTACAACGAGCAAAGAATTAAAGAGAAACTAGGATGGATGAGTCCTGTTCAGTATAGACTCAACCTCTTGGCTGCATAAAAACAGCGTAGCAGCCAAAACACTGCTACGCTTAAAAAGTCTAACTTTTTGGGGTCACCTCAGTCCAGTAAAAGGGGTACATATCAATGAAGCATTTCGTACTCTGTGATTTTTATTTTGAGAAATCTTAAGAGATTTAAGAATTTCTTTAATATTTAATTTTATAGTGGTATTAGTCAAAAAGAAATCAATATCAGGAGAATGGAATATGTCAGAAATAATAGTTGATGTAAAAAATCTAACAAAGCAGTATGGAAAACAGCTGGCACTGGATAATGTTTCGTTCAGGATAAAGAAGGGCAGTATAGTCGGACTGATTGGTCCAAATGGTGCGGGTAAGACCTCGATAATGAAAATAATGGCGGGACTTGCATTTCCTACAAGCGGAGAGCTAGAGATGTATGGGGCCACTGATGAGAAGGGGCTGAATCATGCAAGAACAAGAATGAGCTTCATGATAGAAACGCCTTATGAGAAGGAGAGGATGACAGCCCGTGAAAATCTTGAGAAACAGAGACTTCAGAAGGGTATCCCGGACAAGAAGAGAATTGATGAGGTTTTAGAGATAGTTAATCTTCAGGATACAGGTAGGAAGATAGTAAAGAACTTCTCTCTAGGTATGAGACAAAGACTAGGGCTTGCAAATGCTCTTATGAGTAAGCCTGAATTAATGGTTCTGGATGAACCGATTAATGGTCTTGATCCTGAAGGAATCGTTGAAATAAGAGAGCTCTTCCGTAAGCTTAATAAGGAAGAGGATGTAACTATGGTTATATCTTCGCATATCTTAAGTGAATTATCACTACTATGCACAGATTATATATTTATCAATCATGGTCAGATAAAGGGTATCTTCACAGCTGATGAGCTTCAGGCAGAGTGTAGTGAATACTACCAGATAGATACAGATAATAATGAAAAGGCAAGTGTTATTCTTAGTAAAACTATGGGAATAAAGAAGCTTGATGTACAGGAGACAGGGCAGATAAGAATATACGAAAAATTGGATGATATTCATAGCATTTCCAAAGCTCTTTATGAGGGAGGAGTAATACCTGTGGAAATTTCAAAGAATGAAATCAATCTGGAAGACTACTACATGCGAAAGGTGCAAGAGGGATGAATTTCCTCTTGGAAGAAAGGATAAAAAAATGTATAACCT
>CACYKH010000039.1 GCA_902774915.1 uncultured Lachnospiraceae bacterium
GAGTCTGTGAAAAAAAGTCTGTAAAAATATAATAGTTATGTATTATTAAGGTCTCCTAAGGTAAAATATAAATACTTTAAGGAGGCCTTTATTATGGCAAGAGAAAAGAAAAACGTACACAAAGTTCAGATGACAGATGGAAAACGTCAGATCATCCAACAGCTCCTGCAGGAGTATGACATTGAAACTGCTGAGGATATCCAAGATGCTCTCAAGGATCTTCTCGGTGGCACCATCAAGGAAATGATGGAAGCTGAGATGGATAACCATCTTGGTTATCACAAATCTGAGCGAAGCGAAAGCGATGACTACAGAAACGGTTATAAGACTAAGCGTATTAATTCTAGCTTTGGGAGTCTTGATATCCAAGTTCCACAGGATAGGAATTCTACATTTGAACCGCAAGTAGTAAAGAAAAGACAAAAGGATGTCTCAGAAATTGATCAGAAGATTATCTCTATGTATGCCAAAGGAATGACTACAAGACAGATATCCGATACACTTAATGACATTTACGGATTTGAGGCCTCAGAAGGCTTTATTTCTGATGTTACCGATAAGGTTTTGCCTCAGATTGAAGAATGGCAGCATAGACCTTTAGAAGAAGTCTATCCGGTTATCTTCATAGATGCGATTCATTATTCCGTTCGTGATAATGGAGTAATCCGAAAACTAGCTGCTTATGTTATTCTTGGCATCAATTGTACGGGACATAAGGAAGTTCTTACTATTCAGGTTGGTGAAAATGAAAGTGCTAAATACTGGCTCTCTGTACTGAATGAGTTAAAAAATCGAGGAGTTAAAGACATCATGATTGTCTGTGCTGATGGGCTTTCAGGAATCAAAGAGGCTATAGCTACCGCCTTTCCTAATACTGAATATCAGAGATGCCTGGTTCATCAAGTTCGTAACACTCTCAAATATGTTCCTGACAAGGATAGAAAGGCCTTCGCTAAAGATCTTAAGACTATCTATAATGCTTCGACCGAAGAAGAAGGACGGAAGGCTCTAGATAAAGTAACAGAAAAATGGGAAGAAAAATATCCTCGCGCGATGAAACGCTGGTACGATAACTGGGATGCAATCTGTCCGATTTTCAAGTTCTCATCAGAGGTAAGAACTGTCATCTATACTACTTATACCGATATAATAATTATGCCGATATTTGCTGAAACCACTGATGTTCACTGGAATTTCAGAAAAATATCGGCATAGTTTTTATAGCCTGTATAGCTGTTTCATAATGGATTTGTTTTTCCAAATCTTTTCTTCATTACCGGATGGATTTGCTTTTTCTATTGATTCTGCAAGTGTTTTTAAGGTTGCAAATGCATAGAATCCTGTTGTAGTTGATATGCTCTTATGACCTAATAGCTGTTGGATATATGATAGCGGGCAACCTGCCTGATACAAGTCCATAGCTCTTGTCTTCCGCATCATGTGGAAGTGAACTTTTTCTGGCATCATCACTTTCTTTCTGGAAATATCAACATATTTTTTTAGAACATTTTGAATCGCATCTTCAGAAAGGGCATGTATTACACCGTGAGTGGTCGTATAAAACAAAGGATTATCCTCTCTTTTATCTTCGTGAAATTCCCTGAGATAGTTGTATAAATGTTGGGTAGTCTTATTCATTAAGGGGATGTTTCTATATTTCTGTCCTTTCCCCAAAACTGTCACATATGGCACTTCTGCGTCAAGATGGAGTGATGACACTTTTAAGCTTATCAGTTCGCTTACACGCAGGGCTGCATCATATCCTATTATTAGAATCATTCGATTTCTTCGTCCTATCCTGGCATCTTCTGATGGAGCCGATAATAATACTTTTAGCTGAGCTTTTTCAAAGTATTCAATTTCATGCTCCGTCACAGAAAGTCCTTTTATTGCTTTGGAGTTAACATAGATGGCCGTTATATCCACTGATTCATCTGCAGCATAAGATAGAAGTGCGCGTATTGCAGTGATTCTTAAATTGCAGGTCTTAGGACTAAGCTTCTGAATGTCCTTCATATATACAAGATAGTCTTTAAGATTATTCTTATTAAAGTCCTTATAACAAATGTCTTTGCGTTTTATTAATTTTTCAGCTTCAAGATAGTCTATGTAAGAGTTCAGCGATCTCCTGTATGTCTCAATTGTATTGTTGCTTTTCTGACGTATTGTAGGTAATTCTTTATTTAAAAAATCCGTTGCGTTATTCCAGAAAAACGCACTATCAGTATCTGCTGTTCTATTCTTGATCATTATTAGTCACCTCCGGTAATAAATCTTCAAAAAAGGATGATTTTTCAATGATTTCTCGGTATATCTCAGGAACCAGATGAAAATAGTAAAGAGTGCTTTCAATGTCCTGATGTCCCATATAACGCATGAGATATGGAAGCATGGCATTTACATCTTTTCCTTCTTTTAGCCATCGGTTCATATTTGCGTAGGCGAAATGATGTCGGAAATCATACGCTCTAATACTTACTCCATTTCCCCGTTTCTCTGGGAATGCTGTGTACCATATCTTGAGAAAGGTTTTTTCTACAGATCCGGAACTATATGGGGAATCACCTCTTGATGGAAAGAAGTACACTCGGTCTGGGAGCAATCTATTAATCGATTCGTTATAAGAATCAAGATAATGAGATAATTCATCAGAAATAAAAATGCGTCTGCTTTTAGGACCTTTAGACTGCAGAATGTCGATATAGTTACAATTCAACACCACATTTTCACATTTAAGTGTACGCGCTTCTTTGCAACGAAGACCACAACAGTACATTAATCTGTACATTGCCGGAAAAACTATATTTCTTTTTGGTGCATGACAATCATATGGCATACTGTCACAAGCCATGAAAAATCTAGATATTTCTGCTTCGGTAAACAGATATGGCTGAACAGGTGTCGGTAATGGAATCTTTTTATAGGGGATGATATATGCATCCGTATATCCAATACTGATGAGATACCTTGAAAACTCCCGAAGAAATGTTGCGAGATTATACAAGGTGCCCGGAGTATGTGAATGTTCGTTCAAAAATGAGTTTATGGATGTCTTGCTTGGGACATTTTCATCAGGATAGTTGACAGAAATATACTCTGCATATTTCATAAGATGGTATTCTGCTGATACATAAACATAACCATTATGTCTTTTATAGTTTACAAAATCGTCTATTAGCTCAGTTAATGATTTATTCATGGCTTACACCTCCTGGAAGGGGAAGCGTGCAGGATGCCATGATCTTGTCATCTGTGGAAAGGTAAACAGAAACTACATTTGGATCATGATGCCCTAAAACTGCTGAGATATTGCCCATAGTTACTTCGGATCTTAGCATCATAGAAGCTGCGTTATGTCTGGTTGTCCTACTTCCAGTACTTCTTGCATCATCAGATATGCCAGCCAGCTTTTCCATCTTCTGGAGCACTACTCGGATAGAGGAACCCTCACCCTCAAGACGGGAAAATGGTGCAAGTGCCCTGACAAAAAGATATTTAGATTTGCAATCAGGCCGTTCGTTTAGTACATAGTCCGCTATAGCATTTCCATACGATTTGCGGAGTGGTAGGTTTATTACATGCCCAGTCTTCTGTTGTTTTATATAGATTATCTCTTTGCTCCAATCGATATCTGACAGCTTTATATTGCATGCATCCACTGCTCTTAGCCCTGTTTCTAAAAGAAGCAGACATATAGCCTTATCACGCTTCGTCATACAGTTATCATTCAATACTTTATTGATAGAATCTTTGTCAGGTTCGCTGTATATTTCAATGATTTTTCGTTCTCTGGGAAGATGTGATGGGAGCTCCATCGTAAGATTTTTTATACCTGGATAAAGCGACAGAAATCTTTTAAGTCCTGATAACCCGCTAGAGATTGTTGTTGGTTTGAAATAACCATGATCATAAAGATGCAGTATAAAGTCGCATATATCGCCGGAAACTAATTCTTCAACGGTTGAATACGACTTTTCTTCGCAATAAAGCAGAAGATATGCAACAATACGTTTGTATGTGCATATGGTATTAGGCTGTATTTCATCATCTACTAATAACCGAATGTATTTGTCTAATTCAGTGCGGAATCTTTCAGATTTTATCCTATTGGCAACAGCATTCCCTGGTTTTCTGGAAGTATCTACGTCACCATTTTCAATTAAAGACTTGATTAGGTTTACGACGCGGATTCTTTGCCGCTGTTTTAAAACTGAAAATTCACCAGTGTATACATTATTACAATCTTTCAGATATTCATTGAACAGCATATCAGTGGGCTCTTGGACACCCAATCTTTGCGCCAACTTATTAAGTACATTAAATTTCTGCCTATATCGGCGAATGGTTTCTTCGCTATACTCTTTTTCTTCCAATGACTCCAAAGTCTTTCGGAGTATTTCCTGGATTTTAGTTTCACTATGCATAAAAATATACCTCCTTAGGGCAAGTATATATCATGCAAAAATTTATGCCGATATTTTTCTGAATAAGTAGTAATCATCAGTACTTTCAGCAAATATCGGCATAGTTTTTTTATCGGTATAAGTAGTACTATAACGATATCGTCATAGTACTACCAACGCCATCGAAAGTCTCAATGCCATTTATCGCAAGCTGAACCGTCAAAGAAGCGTTTTTCCGAGTGATCAGGCTCTTCTTAAAGCATTATATCTATCCACTTTTGAAGCGACCAAGAAATGGACCATGCCACTCCGAAACTGGGGAAGAGTCTATGGCGAGCTTCAGATTATGTATGAAGGAAGACTTCCA
>CACYKH010000040.1 GCA_902774915.1 uncultured Lachnospiraceae bacterium
TCATTATAAAATCACTCCTTTTTTCTTTTATAATAGACAATGGTCGCTATACAATACAATCAACGCTACGTAAAATCGTACTACTCTGCGTAAAACTGAAATAAACTTTACTTACACTTCCAAAAGTAACAATTTATTGTTCTATAAAACAAGTAAAGTTTAACAATCAATTAATTCATATTCAACTACGCCAATCCCCATCTCACATGCGGCATCAATCGTATGTTCACCATTTCTAGAAGTTACCCTCTCAAGGAAATGTTCCTTACCCGGATCATCGCTCTGCTTAACAAGATCAATACATGCCTTATCTATAGCAACAGGATCTGTTGAAATTAGAATACCTATATCCTTCATGCATGGATCCTCAGCTATAGCACAGCAATCACAATCTACGGACATATTTGCCATAACATTCACATATACTATCTTATCCTGGAAATGATCAACTACAGCCGATGCAGCCTCTGCCATGGACTCCAGAAATGCATTCTGCTCAGGCAGATCAGTCCAAACCACATCCTGATCCTCGGCCAATGTATACTTTCCTGCCGAGTGAATGTTAACCTTTCCTGCAGCTGATGCACAACCTATTGATAGCTGTTTAAGTGCGCCACCATATCCACCCATAGGATGACCTTTGAAATGTGAAAGCACGAGCATAGAATCATAATTCATAAAATTCTTTCCAACTATATCAGACTTTAAGTGCTTATGATGTCTCTTTATTGGAATCTCCACATCTGGTCCTTCTTCATCCATCAGATCAACTTTAAAATAATTATTCCAGCCGTGAGCACCAATTAATTTCCGGCTTCCAAAATTCTGGATGAAGAAAATTCTGATTACCAGCTTCACCGGAGTGAACTTTTATCGCTACATTTCCTTCCAGCTTTCTTCCAAGTATATCGTATAATTTCACAACAGCCTCGGGTGTGATTTCCTTTATAAAATAGACCTTAGATATTGACCCCATAGTAACCTCCTGGTTTCTTTATTTTTATAATTATCCTTCGTTCCTACAATCTTCCTAATAAGCCAAATAACTGACCTTAGTTACACATATTTCTTTATACTAATATATAGCTTATCTTTTCTGGTATTACCACCTTCACCCTCAAAGATAAACTTACCTTTTCCTCTTACTGATACTATGTCACCAGCTTTGAGTTGTTTTGCATTTTCAGTCATCTGTCTTCCTGACAGAAAAACTTTTCCTTCAGATATGTATCTTACAGCTAAATCTCGGGATAGCTTATATACTCTTGCAATAATAGCATCCAGCCTGTTGCTACTAACTATTATACTTTCTTCTGCAAACTTTGGGGCGACAGCCTCCGGAATATCTAAGCATTTCTCAACTCTTACATTTGTATGTTTGACCTTACTCAGATTTTCAGTGATATATTCGCTGATACTTTCATTAACAAAAATATATCCCTCATTATCTCTTACAATAATATCTCCAAGTTTAGTACGCTCTATACCCAGACCAATTACCGATCCGAGAAAATCGCGGTGAGTTAATGCATCAGAAAACTTCTTTTGTACTGGACTGATATGAAGCAGAACTATCGGAAACGCTTCTTCATATCCCAAGCTATCAGGTGAACCAAACCTAACCATACATCTCTCGCATCCATCCGTTCCACCCGAAACAGACGTGCCAACATATGAAAGGTCACGTTCAAGGCTATAGTAAGTCGAAAGTTGCGACATATCAAGAAAGTCTGTGAACACAAATCTATTCTCACTATACGACTTTTCTGCAAGTTCATTAATTCTATTTATAAGTGTATTATCCATGTTATTTATATAGTTTCTTTTTAATGATTATTTGCCAGAGATGCTTTATATACATCAATATAACGGCTTTCTCCTATAGGAAGCTTGCCCGGAATACTCAGAAGTTCTCTCACTGTTTCGCCAGAATCAGCGAAGGTAGATCCAGTTCTCAGGTTTCTTCCTTGTACTATCATATCGCCATATATCAGAAACGGTATATATTCCCTGGTGTGATCCGTTCCCTTAAAGGTAGGATCACATCCATGATCAGCTGTTATGATTATTGTATCTTCCGAATACTTACCATCTACTGCTCCTATCTTAGCCATAAGCTCTCCCAGGCGCTTATCAAAGCGTTCAAGACCTTTTGCATAGCCTTCCACATCTCTTCTATGTCCCCAGGTAGAGTCAAATTCTACAAGATTGGTGAAAATAAGCCCATTCTTAACTATGTCAAGAGCCTCTATAGTTTTATCCATACCATCCTCGTTATCTTTGGTATGAACGGCTTCTGTAACTCCCGAACCCGCAAATATATCCTCTATCTTACCTATAGCATATACTCTTTGCCCCGCGTCTCTTATCATAGTTAATAGATTGGGCTCGTCTGGTTTTCTTGAAAAGTCACGACGATTAGAGGTTCTTGCATACTTCTCTCCATCCCAGATATAAGGACGCGCGATAACTCTCGCTACATTATGATCGCCAGTTAGTATTTCTCTCGCTGTGTGGCACATGGAATATAGTTCTTCAGGAGAATATACACTCTCATCACAGGCAATCTGAAAGACACTGTCCGCCGAAGTATAAACAATAGGCTTCTTACTTGCCTTCATCTCATCTCCCAACTCATTTATGATAGTGGTTCCTGATGCCACGCCATTATAGAGTACTCCTGGGACACCTGTACGTTTTATGAATTCATCAATTATCTCACTTGGAAAGCCATCAGGATATGTAGGAAATCTCTTAGGGGTATGTATACCGACCATCTCCCAATGCCCTATAGTCGTGTCCTTTCCAGCAGATAGTTCGGTTAGTCTTCCAAAAGCGCCAAGAGGTTTATCCACTGGCTTTACTCCAACCATTCCATCTATATTTCCATATCCTATACTTCTAAGATTCGGAATATCCAGATCAGGGAATTTCTCCATGATATGCCCAATGGTATTACAACCTACGTCATCAAAATCTGCTGCATCCGGCGCTTCCCCCATTCCTACGCTATCCAGCACTATCCATATCACTCTTCTCATGGAAACCTCCGTCTCTTTGATTATCTCATCTGTTGGTAGAAAATCTCTTACTCCCAATTATATTATTCACAATACATACATATAGTACCCTTTGACAACTTAAACCCATTCTTCTCATAAAACTTAGCCGCTGGTGCATACTCACTTGTGTAAAGAACTATACCTGCAAGTCCTTTTTCTTTACTGTAATCTTTAACCGCATTTAATAGTTGTTTGCCTATTCCATGCCCTTGTCGGTCGGGAAGTACCGCCATCTCATTAATGTAAATCTCCTCTTTGCTTCCGGAAATTTTACAAAGTGCGAATATACAACCTAACACTTCATCATTTTCTTCATAAACATATCCAACAAATCTTTTCTGTTCAAAAAAATCGCGAAGATATTCTGTTGCATTTTCTGCTGTCCAATCTATTCCCCAATGTTCCATGGGAAATGCTTTTGCATAAATCATGCCACATTGTGCTAAGTCATTGTTTTCCATAACTCTAATCATTTTGCTGTCCCACCATCAAATTCTAATTTGTCATAGTACGTTAAACTGGAATGCTTAGGTATCTTCCGGGATATCATTTCAATGACATCACATAGATCTGACAAGGATTAGCCTCATCCCAGTAAAGAGGAAATACTTCTAACTCCTTAAAACCACAGCTGATGTAAAACCTATTTGTTATATCATAGTCTTCATACACGCCCATCTTTACGGTCTTAACCTGCATGAATTCATAACCTGATGACTCAGCCACTTCAATCGCTTTATCAACAAGCTGACGGCCAATCCCATTTCTGTGATAATCCTTAAGTACTCCCATAACAGCAAGCTCAACCGTGGCTTTCCCAGTTTCCTTTAGACACAGAAATCCCATTACCTTATCATCTTCCTTTGCCGCAAGGAATATCCAGTCTGCACAATCTCTAATATAATCTTCCCTGCCCTCCTCGACCTCAAACCATTCTTTCAAGCCTTCAAGCACAGTTCTTGCTATTCGCTTTTTTTCATCTGAATCCTTAATAATTTCAATCATCTATAATACCTTCCATTGTTTTTCCTGCATAAACTATCTTTTGAAGGATGTCAATATCAGTGTGGAAATCCATTCATCAATACATAAATAACAAATGAAATTAAGTCTATCAGGACTATTATCCCCAATACAATTGCAGCTATTTTTAATCCTTTTTTTGCCTTCTTCCTGTTTTCATCTGTTAATACATTTTCTTTTATATCACTGTAAAATTCAGATTTAACAACCTGTGCAGAAGTATTTGTTTCTTCAGGTACCTTATTAAGAACAAGTTCATCTAAAGATATTTCAAAAAGCTCACTTATAGCCACAAGATTTTCCATATCAGGTGTAGATTCGCCAACCTCCCATTTTGAGATTGTCTGTCGCGATACATTTAACCGATTAGCAAGTTCTTCCTGAGAAAACCCTTTTTGTTTTCTTAATTCATAAAGTTTATTATTATAACAAATAATTTGCTTTAGTTCATCAACTCTATTTTTCAACAGATTTCTTAGTATATCGGGAGAAAGCGTAGAATACTGCCAATGCTGCTGAAAGTACTACCACTGTGACAACACTTGCTTCTATGCCATATAACCCACCATTTAAGACATTACTTCCAACTGAACTCAGATTAAAAACTGCTGCCGTTTTCCCATCATTTCCACTCAGATTGAGCCCAAGAATATTATAAAGGATAAAGTTCCAGATTGTATGTAATCCGCAGGCTGCCCAGATACTCTTTAATCGAAGTGTAATAAATGAAAAAATAAGTGATATAAGGATAAGATTGATTATCGCAAAAAAGATAATACCAGCACTCTCCTCTGTCATGTTACCAAGATGAGGGATGACAAACAGAGCTGTACTAACACCTACAGCAACAGGGATCCTGGTCCTGTCCTTAAGAAGCTGTAATACTATCCCCCTGCAGAGCACTTCTTCCATGGCTCCCTGGCATATGAATCCACCCAGCATTAATAATATGTAGATATGATTTATATTACTGAACAAACCATGATAAGCTATTGCACCAGTAAACCCAACTGACACAACCGAAACAACTATTAACACTATCCCGACTAATACACCAATAAAATATGTGCAGGCTTTCTTTGTAAACCCAAGTTCAGCCAGAGTCTTCTTTTGGAACAGTTTCCAGTAAAGAAGCATTATTCCGATCATAATACCATAGCCAAAATATGATATCAGCATTATAGTATCAGGATCAAACATTTCCCCCTGCAATGGATTCTTACCACAGACAAAATGTAACCCAATGACAATAGCTTCTCCAATTAATTCTGATCCAAATTTCACAAACCAGAATATTATGATGACTTTAATGATATAAAGTATCATCGGCATTTCCGTCCGATTGTTTAACGGACTGATGTTCTTAAAAAAGTTTTTAATC
>CACYKH010000041.1 GCA_902774915.1 uncultured Lachnospiraceae bacterium
AACGCGCACCCACAGGGCGATGACGGATGAGCAGAGAGATATGGCTCTTGAGGTACTGCATAAAAACGGAGTATTCTGCACTATTGAAGCAAAAGGCGGTTCCTGGGGAGACGATAATATGGACGAGTTTTTGAAGGATCAGCCGGAGGGTAACAGCGAGATAGAAAGATGGAGAAAGGCATTATCCGAAAATCTCGGAATTAAATCCATGAAAGAATATGACGGAAGTCCTATCTATAAAGTAATAATGATGTGTACGGATGAAAAACAACTCGATGAGGCAAAGAGGCTTTTAGGAGATGATTTTACATTTGTAATTCAGGAAGTAAAGGCCCACAGTTGCATAAACGGAGAACTTGTAAACAAGAAATTTGATAAAGGGAGGGGAGTAAAACTTGTAAGAGACTATTATGGTCTTACGGATGAGGATACCTATGGCTTTGGTGACAGCATGAATGACCTGGAGATGATACAGACGGTCGGAACCTCGGTCTGCATGGACAATGGAGCGGAAGCATTGAAAAAGCTTGCAGATATTGTATGTCCGTCTGTAGATGAGGATGGTCTTGCAAAAGCATTTTCACAACTGAATCTTTAAAATTTATTTTGTTGACAATATGATGTCTTTGTGCTAATATGAAAATACATTGTAAACGTTTTCAAAATAATTTCAATTCTCAGAAGGGAGGAAATCAAATGGCACTTGATTACAAAAAGTGTGCAGAGGAGATAGTTTCTCATATCGGTGGAAGAGAAAATGTTGCTCAGGCTGCACATTGTGCTACAAGATTACGCCTTGTTATCAAAGATAATGCAAAGATTGATAAAAAGGCACTCGAAAATGTTGAAGGAGTAAAGGGAATGTTCGAAAACAGCGGACAGCTCCAGCTCATCATAGGAACAGGAACGGTAAATAAGGTTTATGATGAGTTTCTCGCAGTTACAGGTATGACAGCAGCTACAAAGGACGACGTTAAGGCTGCTGCGGCTGCAAAGCAGCCGACTTGGAAGAGGGCACTTAAGTCGGTCGGAGATGTATTTGTACCTATCTTACCGGCAATCGTTGCATCCGGTCTTATGATGGGTGTTGTTGAAGCACTTGGTAAAGCAATCCCGTCATTTGCGTCGACAGACTGGTATTCATTCCTTGACATGGTTGCAAATACTGCATTTGCATTTCTGCCGGTAATAGTAGCTGTCAGTGCGGCAAGAGTATTTGGAGGAAATATATTCCTGGCAGCAGTTATAGGTCTTATGATGGTTCATACCGGACTTTTAAATGGCTGGAATGTAGGTAGTGAAGATGCCATAAACAGCTTCTTTGGTATAACAAGCGGTAAGATACCGACATGGAACCTGTTCGGAAATCTAAAGATAGGCGATTATGTGGTTGGATCGATATCCAGACATGGTTATCAGGGACATGTTATTCCTGTTATGATATCTATCTGGTTTATGAGCAAGATTGAAAAATGGCTTCACAAGCATGTTAATGAAATGATTGATCTTTTCGTTGTTCCTTGAATATTATCACGCTTGGGAGCACCCCTTCTCACGCTTGAGAGCACCCTGAAATCATGACGGATTCTCATGCTTGGGAGCACCTTGTGACCACTAGATATAGTATCTATAAAGAGGACAGTTCTGATGAATTATCATCAAAACTGCCCTCTATTTTACTTCTGTATCTGGCTTATCACAGCTTTAGCCTTCTCAGAATCGTATATTTTTCTCAGATTCTTATCTGTCGTTGGAATTGTATATGAATTATGTATTATCCTATCCATGATGGAATCAGCCTGAGTTCCACCGCCAAGCCTTTCATGCCAGTCCGCTACTTCATACTGTCCGACAAAGACTGTCGGATTATTTCCACATCTCTGTTCGATGAGCTCATAGATAAACTTTGATTCTCTCTCATTTACTTTATAATTCAACCATTCATCTATTATAAGCACTTTATAATTACCAAGCCTCTTTCTATATCTGATCTGCTCACGTAGATTGTCCTTATGATTTTGGAAGTGTGCCAACATATCAGGCATTCTTATGTAACACGTTCTAAGCGTCTGTTTACATGCCTCAACTCCAATCACACATGACAGATATGTCTTCCCTGCTCCGGTCGCTCCTGTAATAATAAGATTTGTAGCAGCTCCCACAAACCCCATAGAACATATATTTATTATTGTCTCCTTGCTTATTCCACGTGCTTCATAATTAAGCATATCTATACTGGCGTTTGGGTATTTGAGTTCAGCATTTTTCGTAAGTCTTGCAATAAGTCTGTTCTGTCTTTCAGTTATCAGTTCCTCTAATAAATGTTCAAGCCTCTCATTATAATTAAGGCTGGATAGAGATAGATCCTTTTCTTGATTTTCTATAACAGCTACCAGATCTCCGAGTTCTAGTACTGAGAGCTTCTTCTTTAATTCAATATTCATACTTCGTTTCCTCCATTTTTATAATAATCGGCACCACGGACTATGCCTTTTGGTGCCTTATCAACCACATTTTCTTTTACTATCTTCTTATTTTTGGATATAGCCTTAACATAGGGCATAAGAGTGTTATAGGTTATTTTATGAAAGTCCTTAAGAGCCGATTTACAAGCTAACTCGAGTATATCCTCACTATAAAGCCTCGCTATATCCAAAACGCTTCTGACATCCATCAAAGCCTGTTCCTGCACCTTTGCTTCTCTATACAGACGGCTCACTACAGTATGAGTATTTATACCTATCTCCTTAGCTTTTTCTATTGTTGAATCTATTGTTTCAGGGGTGTATATTGGATAGGGCAGGTGAGAAGGTTCGGTTCTCATCCCATTCTTTGTTCCTGGGGTTATGCGTTTATGTTCTGCTATAAGTCTGTGTGATGAATATATATATACCATTTGAGTGCTATATCTTACATCCACAAGACTCCCCATGTAATCACTTGGAACAGAATATTGTCCCTTATCAAACCATATATGAGAGTTGGGATGAACCTTATGGTTATATGACCATTCACATATTTCATATGGCATGATTGGCAGTGACCTTAGCAACGGTTTTTCCTCAACCTCATATATAGTTTTCCTTGAACCCATTCTCTTCTGAAATGCTTTTTCGTTAAGCTTATCAAGAGTCTTTCTGATTTCGCGATTTAAGCCAGCCAGAGAATAGAAAGTTTCATTCCGGAGCATTCCTATAATCTTTCTGGCTATCTTTCCAACAGACCCTTCAACACTAGGTTTCTGCTTGGGCTTCTTAACTGCTGCCGGCATTATAGCCACCTGATAATGTTCAGCAAATGCAAGATAAGCATCATTTAGAATGATTTCACCATGCTTAGGATGAACATTTACACCTGTTTTAAGATTGTCACAAATTATTCTCACAGGTACCCCTTCAAAAAATTCAAGCATATGGATGTTACAGCTAAGCCAGTCGGATTCGTTCATGGTAGATGTTGCCTCTACATATGTATACTGGCTATAAGGGAGTGTTGCAACAAATAGATAAGCGGTCTGTTCAGAACCTGTATCAGCATCTACATAGCTCATTGTTGGACCTGACCAGTCTACTTCGATAGTTACTCCTGGCTTATGTTCTACATGACTTGTATAGCTTTTATCTACAGTATACTGCTTATAGCCTCTGGCAAATGTGGGATAAGAACATGGTTTAACTCCATCTTGCTTACACTTTTCAACATACTCCTCCCATAGAAGAGTTTCTGTAACTCCTACTTTACCGAGTTCACTATGTACATAAGCATAGTCTACCGGTGCATAGCTGTTCTTCGGTTTGAATTTCTCAGGATAAAATAACCGATATAATTCATCATCGGTCATCGCCAGAAGTTCATCCCACTCAAGTTTTCTTTCATCAGATTTATTTCTGATACGCGCAACAGAATTTCTGGAAACACTAAGAATTTCAGAGATTCTACTGTTGCTAAGATCCTTTTGAAGCAGTTCTATAATCTGCCTCACTCTTGTCTTCTTAAACATAAGACAACCTCCTATAAAATATATTTTTGAAGGAAAACCCTTCAGCCATACAGTTTATAGGAGGCTAATACCTAATATCAATATTCGATTACTAACCACTATATATAGTGGGTGCTCTCAAGCGTGAGAATACACCTGACCCAGGGTGCTCTCAAGCGTGAGAAGGGGTGCTCCCAAGCGTGATAATATTCA
>CACYKH010000042.1 GCA_902774915.1 uncultured Lachnospiraceae bacterium
ATTGCTGATGGCGTAAAAAATGGCGTAAAAATTCATACAAATCCCTGGAAACACAAATAAATAATAGGAGATATAGAAAAATATGAAATTAGGAATCTGATTATTAGCGCCTATTTCATGAATATATGTATATCTCACTAAATACCAACAAATGCTTATGTAGAGTACATTTCAGGGGATTTGAAAATCTATGAAGAATTATGAGCTAATATAAGATTTTATGCTAAATTGGCGTAAAAATGGCGTAGGAAAAATATAGCCTAGTACAGCGTAAGGATATATAGTTTTACATCAAGTTTTAAATTGCATAGATAACTTAGGAGAGTTAATCACTAAATTCGATTAACTCTCTTTTTTTGCGTCCCAGATGGGAGGTGAATAATCAAAAATGTACAGCGGTAGGGCAGCATATACACATGTCATCTGCCTAAAGTAAGGAGGATAGATATGTTAAAGATTAGACTGCAAGGAACCACAAATGATTTAAAGTGGTTTATCAAAATGTTATCGAGAGATAAGAGATTTGTAATTAACACTCCATCAGATCCCCAGGATATAAAAGGATCTAAAAAGTACAAGAGAGTGTATACAGAGGTTTTTAGAACTAAAGAAGAATTCCAGAGATACAATGATTCGTCTGAACCTGAAATTGTTAAATACTATTACGGATCTGGAACTACTTATGGATATGGTTATCCAAAAAGAAAGAAGAAATAATACAGCGGAAAGGCAGGTAGATGATAATGGGTAAAGTATATGCAATAGCATCCCAAAAGGGAGGAGTTGGAAAAACAACAACAGCAATTAGTTTAGGAGCAGAATTAGCTAGACTTGGAAATAAGGTACTACTTATAGATGCAGATGCTCAGGGTTCTCTTACTGCGAGTTTAGGATATACAGAACCGGACAGCATGGAAGAAACACTTGCAGCAGTTTTAGAGAAGATTGTAAACGAAGAGCATTTTGATAAAAGAAAGTTTGGAATATTACACCATAAGGAAGGCTTTGATTTGCTTCCTTGTAATATAGAATTATCGGGATTAGAAGTTTCTCTTGTAAATGCATGGAGTAGAGAGGTTGTTCTTAGTAAATATATATACAGGATTAAGGATGATTATGATTATATCATCATAGATTGTATGCCAAGTTTATCTCTTATGACTATAAATGTGTTTGCTGCAGCTGATAGAGTGATTATTCCAGTGCAGGCGGCATATTTATCACTTAAAGGATTAGAACAGCTTATAAAGACGATTGGCAAGGTTAAAAGAGGTCTTAATAGTAGTCTCGGAATTGATGGAATACTCATTACGATGCTTAATAATAGAACGAACTACTCAAAAGAAATAGTTAATCTTCTTGATGAGGCTTATGGAGGAGCAGTTCATATATATGATAGTAAGATACCTTTTTCTGTGAGAGCTGCTGAAGCAACGGCAGAGGGAGTAAGTATTTTTAAACACGATCCGAAGGGAAAGGTTGCAAATGCTTATATGGATTTTACACAGGAGGTTCTTGCAAATGAATAAGAAAAGTAGTGCTTCAAAGATAAAGATTAGCAGATTTGATGATTTATTTGGAATGAACGAATCATCCGATAGTTCAAGTGAGATAAAGTATATTCCTATTTCAGAACTTTATGAGTTTAAGAACCATCCGTTCAAGGTTAGAGATAATGAAAAGATGGAAGAGCTTATCTTAAGTATAAAAGAACATGGTGTATTAGTTCCTGGTATTGCAAGGATAAGACCTCAAGGAGGTTATGAGATAGTGGCAGGACATTCAAGGAAACATGCCTGCGAAGCTCTTGGGCTCAAAGAAATGCCAATGTTTATCAGAAATATCTCTGAAGATGAAGCTATTATTGTAATGGTGGATTCTAATATTCAGAGAGAAGATATACTTCCAAGTGAAAAGGCGAAAGCTTATAAGATGAAGTATGAAGCAATAAAGCATCAGGGTAAGAAAGGAAACAGCCTGGATGTTCTTTCTGAGGAATCTGGAGAAAGTGGAAAGGTTATTCAGAGATATATAAAGCTAGCTGACTTGAAAAATGAATTGCTTGAAATGATAGATGATAAACATCTTGGATTTACCCAAGGTGTAGATGTTTCTTTTATAAAGATTGATGAACAGGACTGGTTGGTAAATGTACTTAAAAAGAGTGGAGCGAAGCTTTCCACAAAGCAGTCTGCTGAAATAAAAAGATTAAGTCAGACAGATAAACTAACAGAAGCAGCAATATGGGAAATAATAAGTACACCATCAACAAAAAAAGATCGAAAGATAACATTAAAAGCGGATAAGCTTAATAAGTTTTTTGAGGATAATTATACAGAAGAAGATATTGAAGGAATTATCATTTCACTTTTAGATAAGTGGAAGAAAGAATCTGAAGAATAGGAGGAGCGTTATGAAAAGTATTCTTAACACTGGAAATAGTACAGTGGATGCATTGGGACAAATGAATATTTCGGGCAATGTTACACCTCCGAACTGGTATAAGACTATTCTTCGGGATAATGGAAAACCGTATCTATTAGCAATCTGTATCTTATCTGAAATATGTTATTGGTATCGTCCAAAAGAGATTAGAGATGAGCAGACAGGCTATGTTGTTGAGTATAGAAAGCGATTTAAGGCAGATCTCCTTCAGAAGAATTATCAGCAGTTGGCCAATTCTTTCGGAGAGTCTAAACGAACTATTAAAGCTGCCATGGATAGACTCGAAGAAATCGGTGTAATAACAAGAGTATGGAGAAAGAGAAAGTATTCTAATGGAGCTTCGGTTACTAATATCCTCTACATCAAGCTTAATGAAGATAAGCTATATGAGCTAACTTTTGCAAAAATAGATGATGATAAAGAAGATGAAGTAGATGAATTTGAAGAAGAATATGATTACGAAGAGGAGGATATTGTAGAAAAAGAGTCTGAAACCCCAGTAGATAAGCATGTTACAAAATTATGTAATACCCCCCTACAAAATAATGAGGGTGCCTATACAAAAAATTGTAACACCCTCTTACAAGAAAATGTAACATCCTCTGAACAAAAACCGGAAGAGGGTGTCGCAGAAGATTGTAACAGCCTCCCGCAAAAGAATGTATGTGGTCATACAAAAATTTGTAGGACAAATACAGAGAGTACAACAGAGAATACTTTAGAGAATACTTTAGAGATTACATCAGAGAATACAAACGAGATTAATTATGCAGGGGAGTATACTCATTCAAATCATATCCTATCAACCAAGGGAAAAGTGCGCTCTAAAAATGCAGATGTGATGGATAGGATGGAAAAGGCGGAGTCACTAATCAAAGAAAATATTGAATATGAACTTCTGATTGAGCGATATCCTTTTAAAGAGAACAAGATAAATGAGATTATAGACATTATGGTTGAAGCTATAGTGTTGGAGCAGGATCTTAAGCTTAAAGATAATGTTATACCATATCAACTTCTCAGATCTCGGTTTGAAAAATACAATTTTTTCACTATGCAATATTTATTGGAAACACTGGGAAATACAACTAATAAAGTGAATAATCCTAAGAAGTATCTTTTGGTTGCTTTGTATAATGCCCCAATAACAATGGATAATTATTATGAGTTTGAGGTGAATCACGACATGAACAAATGGGAAGGAAGGGATTGACGTGGAAGTTGAAAATGGTCATTTTAATAATCTTCAGTTATTAGGAGATGAGTGCTTTACATATTCCGGTGAAGATACAGAGTTAACGGTCCGAGAGTTCTGGAGTTGGTATTTTTCTGATCTGCTTGATATAAAAACAAGAGTAGCCGAATATCTGGTATCAAAAGCCTTAGGAATGAATGAAGCATACAATACAGGATACTGGACAGCACAGAGCATAAAATACCGTGAAAGAAGATTGGAACTTAGATCTGCGGCATATATGAAATCTATTGCGGATATAGAACCTTCAGTAGAGCATATAAGACATATTGATATTCGTGTGAGAGAGAATGATGTATATGTGTTCTGCCTTCTTCCAGGAAAAACAAAAGAAAAGGCTAATCCACTTGTCCTTGATAACTGGAAGTTCTATGTTATTCCAACCTGGTACATAAGACTTGAATGTGGAAGTAATGGAACGATAACAATGGCAAAGGTACA
>CACYKH010000043.1 GCA_902774915.1 uncultured Lachnospiraceae bacterium
TTTGTAATTTGGAATATTCATCGAAGTGATAAGTTAAGTTCACCTTCTCAATAACGATATGCGAATCATCCATTTCTTTGAGAATTATCTGTCCCTCAAGCAATAAATCATTATTTTCAATAACGCCACAAAGCCACTCTTTTGTGAATGTAACACCGTCTTTATATGTCCCATCAAAAACATCTTCTTTATACGGAAAGAAGCAATAAATATCACTCGTACAATACTTATCAAATGCAGTAGATATTTTATAATCATTTTTTCCTTTTATATCTATTTCCTGCAATGAATCATCATCTGATATAGTAGAAACTTCTATTACATAATCATCTGGATGATGCTCATTGTAATACGGGTCATCATCTACCAATGTGAATCCTCTTGTGTCAGCCATATAACAGAAATAATCTTTAATAATCTGTTCCTTCTGGTCATCAGCACCTGATTCATCACGGTCTGAACCTAAATCATCAACTGATATTACTGAATCAGTTGTTTCTGCAGTAGTCTGCTCCGCTACCGTATCTGATTCAGGATTCTTACTTGCTTTATATCCTTTTACAATAAAAGCACCTATTGCAATAATGACAATCAGTGTAAAGAAAATACTTATTCCTTGTTTTACACCAACCTCAGGAATAGACTTTATTTCAGGTGAATCTGAAGTCTCATCTTTATTCCAACCGTCACCATTTAATACATCATTTTCCGTACGCTTTGACATACTAATCACCATCCTTTTTTTAGTTTGATTTTTTATAACTGATTTCTAATTCCAATAACGATATAAGGTCAGTACACTGGTACTTTGTCTTATCAGCTACATATGCATTACACGCACCCTCATAACCTGTAATCGCATTCTGAATATCTGTACTTGTCTGAGAGAATCCATCCTGAGATAAAATGAATTCAGTGCCATCTGTGTAGTACCAATGAGTATCAAATTCTGGTACTGCAACATCATACCTTGCAGAATCTATCATACTTTGAATATCATCAGCTGAAGCACCTTCAATATATCCGCCATTATTAAGTGAATGGTTCTGCCATTCATACATAACACCGCCGTTAAGTGATACCTGCAATTCCCATATTCCGTTATTATTTTTAATGACATCATCTGCTATCATTTCAGGTAAATCAGGAACTTGTATCCCCGAATTTTCAAGCCTTGTTTTATACTCTGATATAGTATCCAAATCAGTCTGCATTTTTTGTAAATCTGCATCCAGAGTATTTCGGATATTTAACTCATCAGGTGTATAGTCTGAGGATTTTTCATCTGAGCTTTCAACACCTAAATCATCAATGGTCTTAGTACCTGCTCTTTCAGAAGTATCTTCTACTCCCAAATCTTCGATAGTCTTTTTACCGCCTATTGCTTCATTGGTTCCTTTCATGGCAAGACCATATATGATGACACTAATTACAATGATGCCTATCACTATACCAACGATAATTTTGATAATATTATTTGCATCTTTCTTTGCAGATTCAGATTTATTCCACCCTGCTCCACTTAATACATCATCATTTTTAGACATCTCAATCACGCTCCTTCTTATAGTCTTCATAGATATCCATATCCTCATATCCGATTGCTTCAGTAACAACTTTTACACCTTCCACTTCGGTAGCAATATCGCCTGCATCCTCAGCTATCGTTTTTATGTTTGTGGCATTTGCATAAGCAATCTGTGCAAGTGATAAGTTGTTATCATGAAGTTCATCAAAGAAGTTCTGGATACTACCTAACACCTTGCAGAGTCTTACAAGAGTAATCCATAATAAGATGACGAGTATTAGAGCAATTACCCATCCCACTATCACAAGAATCACGCTCAGACCTGCTGCTGCATTTAATGAACTATTTCCCATTTTTATTCACCTTCTTTCTCATCCGATATAATCGGATATAATTTCAAAAAACCACTCATCGTTTTTCTCGGAATAGGAACACATCTTTGCTTCCAGTCGTTGCCTTTATAAGATGGATTCATCCAATCTTTAAGGTCATAACTCTGAATCAAATATTCAGGCTCATTCAAATTCGTCTGACTGCTGTGAATCGGATTCTTATCACTTCGATATTCAAATCCGCCGACTTCCTTTACAAGCAACTCTTTCAAATCAGAAAGAAATGTATTCCTTCCCTGTGGCTTTCCAGAAGGATTATTTTTTCCGAACCATACTTTGTAGGCATCATACAAAAACATCCCTGGAAGAAAATTCCAAACCGTCTGAGTTATAAACTCATCATAAAATTGACGGACTGGATTATTGAATACTTTATATTCTTCTTTCAGTTCCTCATTTGCAGCCGTCTCAGTAAACTCATAGAAATCTGTATTTAGAACCTTATGAAGAATATATTCCAGAGTATCCGAATCCTTCAGATACTCGCTTTTTATTTTCTTGTCCTCATGCCCATCGAAACACTTATCAAGCGGAATAAATAACTGCCTTCTATAAAATCCGTTATTTCCTGAACGTGAACTTGTCCTCGGAAGTTGATTCATAGCCTGCACCATAAATATGTGTGGCTGAACCTGAACAGGTTGTTCAAACTTAATATTTATGTGCAATGTATCGTGCGTTATGATAGTCTTCAGATTTGAAGCACTATCAATATATTCCTCATCATTTTCATCGACGATAATTGCAGATATCCTCTTAAGTGGTTCAAGTGCAAAATCCTTGCTCATAGATGCAAGGGGTATGCTTGCACAATTTTCCTCTCCTACCAATGACCTACATAACTGAGTCAAACATCCTTTACCGTTATTTCCCGTCCCATATAACCATGCGGCACAGTTCCAATTTACATTTGGTCTAATAACGGCAGATAACATCTCCCAGATGTTATTTACAACTTCAGGGTCATCAGATAGAGTCTGAACCCACATCTCAACATCCCATAAAGAACCATCATCTCTTGTAAACTGTTTTAATGACGGAGCAGGATTGTAATTTACAGGACTCTTAGCAGTGAAAACATATTCCGATGAGAACGGTATAAGCATCTTCGTAGCATAATTAAAGATTCCATTATTGACAGGTATTAAATCCTTATCCATGCACTTAAAAGCAACCTCAGCTTTACGCTTCAGTGTTTCAATTATTTCTTTTATCTCGATACTTTTAATAGTGTAGTTATAATCAGATATAATCTTCGCAAAATAATCTTCCTCAGTTTCGTACAACCCATTATCAGGGTTATATATTCCAAGAATCATGTATTTGCGACGAGTCATCTGATTTGTTCCACAAATCATTCTTACTACTTCTTTTTTTAGAATAATCTCCGCAATCTGAGTATGTTTCAGATAATCTGGATATCGCCACTTCTGCCCCTTATCTGCCACAGAGTTATGCATCTCAAATTGATATTTCATCGCTTCAAGAAGTTCAACTTCTATTTCAGCAGGCGATTTATCAGGGGCTAAATTTTGAAGATAATCCTCAGTAACTTCACGGAGAACTTGATTCATTGATTTATCCATAAGAGTCTCCTTCCTACGCCTCAGGCAATTCTTTCGCTTGACTAATGAAGTCCTCAAACTCACGCCTTTTGATTTGAGTATGCTTGCCATTTTTGATGACAAAAGGTGCATCAGGATTCTCTCGAATAATTCGCTCAAGTTTATGCAGACCAAATCCTGCGTATGCTGCTGCTTCACGCTGAGTAAGTATCAGCTTTTCCGTTATTTTTACATTTGTTCCGTAAGCCATAAAAAAATCGCTCCTTTCTCGATAGTCTGGAGCGACCAATAAAAAAGCGGTCAACAGATTTAATGCTTTACACTAAATCTGTCCACCGCTGACGTACACTATTATAAATTACTGCTCTTGGATTTACACCCTCACTATCCGCCTGTCTCGACCGCTCGCATTGGTTCGGGATGGAAAACCAATGGTCATAGCTTGCGACTCAATTCGTGAACTCCAATATTCAAATTGAACAAAATCGCTGCGCGATGGCCTGCCAAGGCTGTGACGCAATTTTTTCAACTTTTTCTAAAAAAGGCAGTGACAGGATTGTCCCAAGATTAAAGTACCACCAATAACAAACTTCAAACGCGGGCTTAGTCCCAACACTGCCTATGAAAAGAATATCATCTTTAGGCTGCTTACACAAGCAGTTTTATTTTGCAAATGCACCACCGTAGAGATTATGGAACAATTAACATTTCATTTATTTTACGGAGGTCATTTATGTACGAAGAATATATTAAACAATTACATATTGAAGCAAAGCTTCGCAATCTTGCAGATAGTTCAATCAAAACTTATACAGATTTTATACTACGTTTCCTTGAATATACAGGAAAAGATCCTCAGGATATTTCAGCTCAGGACGTAAGAGATTTCCTTCTTTTCAAACAGGAAACCATTGCAGCCACAACACTTAATCACTATAATTCTGCCATTCATTTCTTTTTCCGCAGAGTTTTACATAAACCTTGGGATGATGATCTCATTCCACGTATGAAAGAGGACTATCATCTTCCAACCATTCTGTCCTTGGAGGAAATTAATTACCTGCTTGAATATGTGGATGATATCAAATACAAAGCAATATTTTCCTTGTTGTATGGTTCCGGTCTTCGCGTTTCGGAAGCCGTATACTTAGATTATTGTGATATTTCCAGAACAAATATGACGGTTCATGTACGGAAATCAAAATCTCGTATTGACAGGTATACCATACTTTCTCAGAAATCGTTGGATATCCTGACAGAATACTGGTTTGCCTATAATAAACCTATGGAAGCTTTATTTGTTCAGAAAAACAAGCCACATAACCGCATTACCCAGTCTGCGGTTCAACAGTACCTTAGAAACACATGTAAAAAAGCTGGCTTTACAAAACATATCTCACCACATACTTTGCGCCATGCTTTTGCGACGCATTTGTTAGAAAATGGTGTAGAGTTTCGATATATCCAGACACTCCTTGGACATCGTGACCCAAAATCCACTGAGGTATACCTTCATTTAAGCAATAAAACGGTTCTTGGCATCACCAGTCCTTTTGACAGGGAAGCAGGTGATATCCATGGATAAACCAACTGTACAGGATATATTTCATCGTTTTTACCCAAAATATCTGGACAAATATACACCTTCGTCGCAACAGGCTAAGGTTGCTCATTGCATTATTAACTGTAAAACCGGAGCTTACGGCGCCAATGTCAGCATATGCGAAGATTGCGGTCAGCCGGAGATTCATTATAATTCCTGCCGTAACAGATGCTGTCCTATGTGCCAGGCTCTTCCGAAAGAAAAATGGATGGATAAGCGTCGCGAAGATGTTCTGGATGCTCCATATTTTCATGTGGTATTTACTGTTCCACAGGAATTAAATCCACTCATATATAGCAACCAGCAGGTATTATATGATGCATTATACCACTCTGTATCAGCCACCATAAACGAACTTACAACTGATAGCAGACACCTTGGTGCCAGGGTTGGATATATCTGTGTTCTGCATACTTGGGGCTCTGAAATGAATTACCACCCTCACATACATGTCATACTTCTTGGCGGTGGTCTTTCATCAAAGAACGAGTGGCGTGATAAAGGTAAAGATTTCTTCCTGCCTGTAAAAGTGCTATCTAAAATGTTTCGCAGTAAATATATGGACGAACTGAAAGCTCTACATAAAGATAATAAGCTCGAATTTCATGGGAGCAGCGAAAAATACCGCAACCACTATACTTTCAAAGAACTTCTGAATACCTGCTATGCTAAAGAGTGGATTCCTCATTGCAAGAAAACCTTTAATGGTGCACAGTCCGTTATAAACTATTTGGGGAAATACACGCATCGTATCGCCATCAGCAACCACCGAATCATACGAATGGATGAAGATACCGTTACTTACTATGTAAAAGATTATCGCAAAGAAGGTACGTGGAAGGAGCTTACAATACCCGGTGTAGAGTTTGTAAGAAGATTTCTTATGCACGTTCCACCAAAACGTTTTGTAAGAATCAGGCATTACGGTTTACTTTGCACCCGTAGTAAAAACAAACATTTAACCTTATGCCGGAACCTTCTGGGATGTAAGAAATACATATCCATACTGAAAAACATGGAAACACCTCAAATCCTTGAAACACTATATGGTATAAAGATTTCTGTTTGTAAATGTTGTGGCGGACATCTTGGCAAACCACAACAACGTATGCGGTTACGAATTTAAAAGATGTATTTTAATATCAAAAATTCAGTCTCAGCGATGAGGCTTGTTTGCTATGCCATAATTTAAACAAACCGCCTAGTATGAACTCAATTCACATTCATCTTTACCGAGGAAAGCAAGAATTGAAACTCCATACACAATGGCTCCACGGACGCGACTTTGTTCAATTCGGCAAAATCGCTATTAGCGCAAACGAAAGGGCAGATACTGGCAATATGTAATCTGCTTTTTCGTTTACGCTAACAGCGATTGTAACCTAATCAAT
>CACYKH010000044.1 GCA_902774915.1 uncultured Lachnospiraceae bacterium
GGATATATGGCTGAATGTGAAGATGTTATGCCGCTGAAAGGAATATATTCTCATATTTCAGGAATAGATCTGGTAAAGGGTAAAGATAATGAATGGTATATCCTGGAGGATAATCTCAGAGTGCCGTCAGGTGCATCTTATCCGATGATTGCCAGAGACTTGTGCCGAAAGAGTTCGCCGGAAACCTTCCATAATGTCAAGCTGATGGATAACCGTAATTATGCAGATCTGCTGAGAAAGACCATGGACTATGTAAATTCCGGCGGACATACTGTTATCCTTACGCCGGGACGATATAATGCAGCTTATTTTGAACATTCATATCTTGCTGAAAAGACTGGTGCACATCTTGTGACAGGGTCGGAACTCTTTGTTGAAAATGATGTTCTGTATTATATCAGTTCAAATGGCTCGAAGGAAAAAGTTGGAGCGGTCTACAGAAGAATATCAGATGAATATCTTGATCCGATGAACTTTAATCCGGAGTCTCTTATAGGCATACCACATATCTATGATGTCTTTAGAAAAGGCAATGTGGCGCTGATAAATGCACCGGGAAATGGAGTCGCAGATGATAAGGGAATATACTATTTTGTTCCTAAGATGATCAGATATTATCTGTCGGAGGAGCCGATTCTTAAAAATGCACCGACATATCTTCCTTTTTACGAAGAGGATATGCAGTATGTTCTTGAGAACTTTGACAAGCTGGTTCTTAAGGATGTGGCCGAAGCCGGTGGTTACGGGGTGGTATTTGGAAATACCATGACAAAGCAACAGAAGGATGAGATTCTGGATGAGGGTGAGATAGTACCAAGGAAGGCAGACCTTAGAGCGTTTGTCCTGATGGCTGATGAACCTTACGTCTGGGCGAGTGGCCTTACCAGGTTTTCAAGAAATCCGGATTCATTTATTGTCAATTCATCTCAGGGAGGAGGATTTAAAGATACATGGGTATTATCTCAGTAGAACAGGTTGACCACCTTTATTGGTTAGGAAGATATACAGAGAGAGTATATACAACACTAAAGATATATTCTGAAAGCTTTGACAGAATGATTGATGAATCGGAGGACAGCTATCAGAAATATTGTGACTCCCTGGATATTCCGAATATATATGAATCAAAAGAGGATTTTTTAAAGAGATATCCCTTTGATATCAGTGTGCCGGATTCCATAATAAGTAATCTAAACAGGGCTTATGATAATGCCATAGTTCTTAGAGAAACTATAGGTTCTGAGGCACTTTCATATATTCAGCTTTCGATTTATGCAATGAATAATGCATCTGTAAGCGATGCTCCCCTTATCGACCTTCAGCAGATTATGGATGATCTTCTTTCATTCTGGGGACTGGTTGATGATCAGATCGATTCAGATCAGATAAGAAATATCATTAAAGCAGGAAAAAGAATCGAGAGAATTGATTTGTATGCAAGGCTGGAGGTTGAGAAAACACGTCTGGTTCGGGAGGTTCGCAGAATGATTCCACGAGTGTTAAGAAGTGGAATGAAGTATGATGATATGTCACTCAGCAGGGTGAGTACACTGATAAATGACGTAAATCTTGATTATGAAAAAATAATCACGAATGTTGAAAAAATAATTTCATATTAAGAAGGTGATAATGTGGCTTTTTTGAACTATGAATATAAGATGAAAATCAAATATTCAAAGCCGGTGGACAAGTGCTATTTTACGATAAAGTCAATACCGGCAGATGATTTCAGACAAAGAAATATATCATATGAAATAAGCATAAATCCGTATGTCCAATATTCAGAAGGAGTTGATTCGTTTGGAAATATTCAGATTATCGGTCAGGAACTGGAGAGCCATTCGGAATTTGAATTTGTCATCAAGGGTCTTGTCGAAACCTATCAGGTAAATGTTCAGGGAGGGGTGAACACCGGCAAGATAGGAATGTATAAATATCCCTATGGTAAATGCATTCCGGGAGAAAAGATAATGGGATTTGTGGATGAGCTGTCGGCCGAGACGAAAGGGCTAACTGATGAAAAAGAAAAATGTCGTTTTATTATGAATCAGATGTATGAAAGAATACGATATGAAAAAGGCAGCACTGAGATAGAAACTACAGCTGAAGAGGCCTTCGCAAATGGGAAAGGTGTATGTCAGGATTATGCCCATATATATATCAGTCTTCTTCGAGCCTTTTCTATTCCGGCAAGATACGTATGCGGCCTTATCGTGGGGGAAGGACAGAGTCATGCCTGGGTTGAAGCAGTATGCGATGGAAGCTTTATAGCCTTTGATCCGACACATAACAGAGAGATAACGGATGAGTATATAAAGCTGGGGGTAGGAAGAGATGCTACAGACTGTGCCATAAACAGAGGTGTTATGTGGGGTGGTGGACTTCAGACCCAGGAGATAGAGTGCATCGTAGAGAAATACTATTGATAAAGATGTCATAAGCAGCAAACAGATAAACTGAAAAAGGAGTACATGATGATAGAGACTGTAACATCGGTAGATCTTCCTATTGATGAAAAACTGATGATTAAAAAGAATCGAATATGTCCCCGGGTAATGAGTGAAGATGATGCGTCGTTAAAAAGGATCAGCATCGTTACAGGTATTCACGGTGATGAGCTTGAAGGGCAGTATGTCTGCTACGAGCTTCAAAGAAGGATAATGGAAGAATATGATAATCTGCAGGGAATAGTCGATATATATCCGGCTATGAATCCTCTTGGAATTGATTCCATTACCAGAGGAATACCTGCATTTGATCTTGATATGAATAGACTCTTTCCCGGAAACAAAGATGGCAATATGACAGAGTATATAGCTGCAGGAATTATGGAGGATGTGGCCGGTTCTGACCTGGTTTTTGATATCCATGCAAGCAATATATATCTTACGGAAATACCACAGATAAGAATAAATGAACTACATGCGGAAACCCTTGTTCCACTGGCTAAACTTTCAAATGTAGATTTTATATGGGTACACGGAGCCAGTACAGTTTTGGAGGCTACATTTGCGCATAGTTTGAACAGCATATTTAATACGATGAAAGAACTCGGAATGTGGAAGGGAGAAGTGCCTGAAGTAAGATCTCCGATGATATCAGAGAATCCGGAGGATGTAAGCTACTTAAATGCATCGGCTAGCGGGCTTTTTGTTCCAGAGGTAAAGCATGGTGCATTTGTATCAAAGGGAGATCTGGTTGGCAGAATTGTGGATCCCCTAGAGGGAAAAGTGCTTGATGAGGTGAGGGCGCCTCAGGGAGGAATGCTTTTTACAATCAGAGATTATCCTATAGTAGATGAAGGTTCACTCATGGGAAGAATACTGAATGAGGAGGTCTGCATCTATGAATAAGAGAATAATATATGAGATAAAAGGAATGTATCGTGATGACTTCAGAGTTACCGGTTATGAATTCGGTCAGGGGGAAGAATCAGTTTGTATAATAGGTAATTCAAGGGGAAATGAAGTGCAGCAGATATATTGCTGTTCCCAGCTTGTAAAAAAAATGAAACAGCTTGAGGAAGAGGGGAGAATAAAGGATGGAGTGAAAATACTGATTATTCCATCCATCAATCCATACTCAGTCAATATTCAGAAAAGATTCTGGTCTACAGACAATACGGATATTAACAGAATGTTTCCCGGCTACGATCTGGGAGAGACAACTCAGAGAATTGCAGATGGAGTTTTTAAAGAAATAAAAGACTATAAATACGGAATACAGTTTACTTCGTTTTATATGCCCGGAGATTTTGTACCGCATATCAGGTATATGAAAGAGGGATTCACACAAAGAGAAGATGCTGAAAAGTTCGGGCTTAAATATATAGTTGAAAGAACTGTGAGACCATATGATACAGCAACGCTTAATTATAACTGGCAGGTGTGGGATACGACTGCATTTTCCCTGTACACAAATACAACTTCAAGGATCAGCAGTACAGGTGCAGGTCAGGCCGTGCTGGCCGTGATGAACTTTATGGCAAACAGCGGAATGATAAAGTACAGTGCTATCGACGAGAAAAATATCCGATTGATCGATGATAAGGATTTTATCTCGGTCAGGACAGCTAAGTCAGGGTTTTATGAGCCGCTGGTAAAAGCCGGAGATATGGTTGAGGCCGGAAGACCACTGGCAAATATTATAAATCCATATGAGGGGAACATTATAGAAACGCTGTATTCTCCGATCAATGGAATTATCTTTTTTATTCATAATGAACCGATTACCTATGCTAATACGGCGGTAATAAAACTAATTGAACATGCATGATAAACAGAGGAGGAATAAAGAATTATGAATAAGATACAGATGAAAACACCTTTGGTAGAAATGGATGGGGATGAAATGACCAGAATCCTCTGGAAGATGATCAAGGATGAACTTATCCTGCCATTTATAGACCTGAAGTCAGAGTATTATGATCTGGGATTGGAAAACAGGAATAAAACGGATGATAAGGTTACTTTCGATTCGGCTTATGCGACAGAGAAATATGGAGTTGCTGTAAAATGCGCGACGATCACTCCGAATGCTGCTCGTGTTGAGGAATATAATCTAAAGGAAATGTGGAAGAGTCCAAATGGAACTATCAGAGCTATCCTTGATGGTACAGTATTCAGAGCGCCTATCATTGTCAAAGGTATTGAACCATGTGTAAAGAATTGGAAGGCTCCTATAACAATAGCCAGACATGCGTATGGAGATGTATATAAGGCTTCTGAGATGAAGATTCCGAGACCGGGAAAGGTGGAATTGGTATATACAGCTGAAGACGGATCTACAGATTCGGTTCTGGTTCATGAATTTGATTCTGCCGGAATAGTTCAGGGTATGCATAATCTGGAACCATCTATTGAAAGCTTTGCAAAAAGCTGCTTTAATTATGCCCTTGATACTAAACAGACGCTGTGGTTTGCAACGAAGGATACTATTTCAAAAAAATATGACCACACATTTAAGGATATCTTTAATGAGATATTTGAAGCTGAATATAAGGAAAAATTTGATGAGGCAGGTATAGAATATTTTTATACACTGATTGATGATGCAGTTGCCAGAGTTATGAAATCTGAGGGCGGATTTATCTGGGCTTGTAAGAACTATGATGGTGATGTAATGAGTGATATGCTTTCCTCCGCATTTGGTTCGCTGGCTATGATGACTTCTGTTCTTGTATCACCAAGTGGGATATATGAATATGAGGCAGCTCACGGAACTGTTCAGAGACATTATTATAAGCATCTGAAGGGAGAAGAGACATCAACGAATTCGGTAGCTACTATTTTTGCTTGGACAGGTGCACTTAGAAAAAGAGGTGAACTGGATAAGATTCCGGAACTTATTGATTTTGCTGATAAACTTGAAGCGTCTACTATAAGCACTATTGAATCGGGAAAAATGACTAAGGATCTGGCTCTTATTACATCCTTGAAAAAAGTTACTGTTCTTAATAGTGAGAATTTTATAAAAGCAATCAGGGAAACATTCGAACATAATCTATGAAAGATAAGCATGAGTTTGCAATTCCCGGAATAGGGATGAGAATAATAAAATCAGCCGTAGCTGTCTCGCTGTGTATGGTGATTAATATCATACGCGGTGAAGGCGGCATGGTTTTTTATTCCCAGCTTGCAGCTTTATGGTGCATACAAATGTACCGGAGCAATACATTATCAAATGCTTTACAGCGAATGACAGGAACCGTAGTCGGTGCGGTATACGGACTGATATATATTCTGATATATCCTCACCATATTTCCGGAGAAGCTTACGGTGTTCTGTTTAATATTGGTTTTATTTTTATAGGTGTGATACTGGTAATATATTCGACGGTGCTAATAAATAAGAAGCAGGCTTCTTATTTTTCATGCGTGGTATTCTTAAGTATTGTCATAAATCATATCGGGGATATTAATCCGTATAGTTTTGTATGGAACAGATTTCTGGATACAATGATCGGAATAGTCATAGGACTTTTCTTAAATAATATGAGAATCTGTTTCAACCCTGATAGAGAAACGCTGTTTGTATCGGGAGTAGATGATATCTTAGTTGACAAGAATAATAAGGTGAGTGCATTTTCCAAGGTTGAGCTGAACAGAATGATTGAAGATGGAATGAGATTTACATTCTCTACAGTCCGCACGCCGGCTTCAGTTTTGGAGCCTTTATCAGACATAAACCTTAAATATCCGATAGTTGTAATGGATGGAGCGGCTCTTTATGACGTAAAGAATAATGAATATAAATCTGTTTTTGTAATATCACCTGATACAGCAAAAGAGCTGGTTGATCTGATAAGTGCAGATAACATGTATCCTTATATAAATGTCATAATAGATGATACGCTGCTGATATATTATAACGATACGCCTGATGAGGTGAATCAGAATCTGGTTAAGACCATGCGGACATCTCCCTATAGAAACTATATTAAGAGGGATTATCCGTGTGATGAAAAAGTTGTATATATCATGCTGCTTGATACAGATGAACGGATCAACGCATTTTATGATAAACTGATCAAACAGGAATACGATAAGATATTAAAGATAGTCAGATATTCTTCGGAAGAGCATAGAGGCTATTCTTATATAAAAATATATAATAAAAATGCATCGAAGGATAAGATGCTTACATATTTGAAAAACAATTGTGGTATTACCCAGACATTAACGTTTGGAACTGTTGCAGGAAAATATGATGTTGTTATAAAAAAGAATAGTTTTAATGAAATGGTAAAAAGAGTCAGAAAAAAGTACGAACCATTTATCGGAAGAAACCTTACCAAAGCTATTAATAATATATGATTTTTTAAGACCGCTATGAGAATTAGTTCATGGCGGTTTTTCCATTCGCAGCAGCTTTAGTACCATTCGCAATAGATTTCCGATATTTTCAAAAACTATAATTATTATGTTACTTAAAAGTAGAAGCAAAACAAGCTTTTTGAAGCAAATTATATTGTGCCAATTTACTGAT
>CACYKH010000045.1 GCA_902774915.1 uncultured Lachnospiraceae bacterium
GTCATCATGATAAAACCTATCGGCAGGATAAGGCAGACAAAATATCCACCCATAGAAAAATTGATCAGAAGAAATATTGCAAATAGAAATACTGTCACTATTACAATTGCTGAACCAGCTTTAGAAATCATCTTATTCATATCAATCTACTCTCCTATAAATACCATTTGTTTGTTTCATTAATATACATTATAGACTTGTGACATTCTTCTTTGTAGTGAATAAAGATATAACTACAATATGACTAAAGTCATATTCTTTAGAAGCAAACAAAAAGGAGCTCATAAAAAGCTCCTTTAATACCTGTTTAGATATCTTCCGATTTTATGTTCTATCATTCATCTCGAAAAACCTGAATTTGTCACTCTTCTCTGTATCGATACCCATCCGGAAATCGAATATACGCACGAATATGTTCGTCGATAGAACGTTCTATAATACAGGATATATTATTCACATTTCCTTCTGCGGCAAGGATCGTACGATTCCGATTCTCAAGGACGATCCCTATATGGTCGTGCTCTTTGTTCTCGAATACCCTGTCATAGAGTACGATGTCACCCGTTTCCGGAACACAGCCTTCAGGTCCTTTATGGTATTCAATCCGCCGATCGCCTACGGCAAACTCCTCCCAGCCAAGGCATGCTGCCAGATGACAGGTTTTACATTCATCAGGTCTGTACGGGATCCCGAACCCCGCTGCCGTGCAGCAATAATAGACAAACGCCGCACACCATAACCCGTCAGCTTCCTTGAGATTCCATGCCGGAAACAATCGCACAATCGGCGCAAGATTGGACGCCATCCCATCAACATCTCCGTGAAACGGAACCTGTGCCATATCCCTTGCCAGCCTGGCCAGTTTTTCTCTTGTTGCGTTTTCCATATACGCCTCACCAAATCCCGATTTGTCATCGTCTATAAAACTAAAAATAATCTTACAAATCAACCGCCACATCCACTGCTATCTTAAATGTTTCTCTTTGAAGATCAAATTCTTCTTCATTTCCCAAAGTCGCCTTATCCCAGGCATCACCATTAAGCAGGTCCGCCCCAAAGAAAAATATATATAATTCATATCCATAGTAATTGCACATAGCCTGGAGCCCTGCAGATTCCATCTCTACACAAATACAACCTTCATTTTTTCTGGCATCCGCCTTGTTTTTGGTTTCCATGTATATAGCATCGGTAGTCCATGTCTTACCTTTAACATAAGGGTATTCATATTTCTTAAATATCTCAGCTAATTTATCTGAATTTTTAATATTAACATAATCAGATACTTCCATATAATGATACGATAATCCTTCATCACGATATGCCGAATTCGGTACTATCAGATTTCCTTTGCATTTCTCCACATCAAGTATCCCGCAGGATCCATACACAATAAACTTACTAGCCCCTGTAACGTAATGGATTTCATGCATGACACAAGCTGCGCACGCAGATCCTATCGGACTCATGTAAAACAATATTGTTTTTCCATTTACAATAAAGCTGTATACATCTATGTTTCCATTTGCTGTTTTAGTAAACCCCACATGCTTGCAATTGTATTGTTTTAGCACCATTTCTTTAACCTGTATCGAAAATGTAACTATACAAATATCCGCAATATGATTGGGGGCTTTGAATATGTCATCTAAATCAATGATTGACTTGGATTCATTGTCAAATGAACTAACTATGCTCATTATATTTATTACCTCCCGTTCCCTATTCTTATCTTCCCCATATAGCTTTTAATCAAACAATAGGTTTCATCAACAAATTCTCAGTTTATTATCGTCTATAAAACTGCCGATTTGCCTATTTCATTATCCTGGAATATTATGGCATCATCTGCCCCATAATGTTCCAATTTTATTAACCATCGTTTTTAATTTTCTATTGAATCCCATTAATCTTTTACCTTATATACCTTCTTCATCCATTCAATACGCCTCTTCATACACTCATTAAGAATCGAACTTCCTGTTGCCGCTTCAAATCCGTGGCACGTTCCATGGACGCTATAATACTCAGTTTCTACTCCCTCAGAAATGAGAGTCCTGGCAAAGGCGATTCCTTCATCGTGAAGGCAGTCAAATTCAGCCACTTCCACATATGTTTTTGGAAAGAAATCCAGATGGTCAATCTCGGATATCGATGAATACCTTGCATGAGACGAATCATATCCTTTCAAGTACATATCCCAAAACCGTTTATTGCACTTTGAATCCCATATCGGAGTATCTGTATACTTCATCATTGATTCAGTGATCATTCTTTTATCCAGGACAGGATAAATAAGCATATTGCCCTGGGGAATCAGCTGATTTCTGTCCTTAAGCATCACTGTCACAGCTGCAGCAATGTTTCCGCCTGCACTATCCCCTACAAATATGATTCCATCTTTGTTTATCCCAAGGCTTTCTGAATTTTCCAAAACCCAAAGATACGTGTTATAGCAATCCTCTATGGCAACAGGATATCCGGCATGATCACCTTACAGTTTATTTCGCTGCAATAACGTTTTGCCACCCTATAATGAGCATCAGATGCGCTCATCAGAAACCCGCCACCATGAAAGAAAACAATACAAGGCAAATCCCTACCACATTCCTTGGGTTCAATTATTAACGTATTAATTTTCTCGCCGTAATATCCCGGAGTAGCTACTTTTCTCACAGATATACATTTATCTGATCTGCATTTTCTCAGCCTATACCCAATATTAATCATCGGGTACATCCAGCCTACCACTGACCCGCTATATATTGATATGCTCTTTAGTTCTTTGTCTATTGGATATTTCATATAATCAGTTTCTTAACCCTTACAGCATAATATATTCCGAGATAACGCTCTATCGTTCATCCCGACAAACTCAATCTTTTCAACATTAAGATTTGAATAATTGATAATAAAATAGTGTGCTTTATTCTCCTCATGTAATAAATCATAGTCTGACAACGCAAGGATTCGTATTCCATGCTCCAACAGTTTTTCTTCGATCGTATGATCTGGAATAAGTGTTTTGAGTTTGAGCAGGAAATGGAGTCCGGAATCATTTTCCCGTATCTCACAGTATGGAACAAGGCCGCTACGCTGAATAATCTCCATGACCTGCCTTCTCTTTCTCATATAATACAGACGCATTCGGTTGATATGCTTTTCAAAATATCCCTGCCTGATAAATTCAGCAAGTGTATATTGTTCAAAATTGGATATCGTACATGAATAAAAATGAAATTTATGGAAGAAGAGATTGATCAGGTGCACTGGTAAGACCATATAGCTGATGCGAATCGTCGGAGATAGGGATTTTGAAAAAGTATTCATATAGATTACTTTTTCACAGGCATCAATGGAGAACAGTGTCGGAATCGGCTTTCCTTCCGTTCTGAATTCACTGTCATAATCATCCTCGATAATATATCTTCCATCTTTTTCATTGGCCCAGGCCAGTACCTCATACCGTCTGCTTGCAGGCATAGTTATTCCAGTTGGAAAATGATGATTTGGGCAGATATGTGCCACGTCTGCCCCAGACTGTTCTAATCCATTTACAGTTACGCCTTCCATGTCTAAGGATGCAAAACGGCATTCTATGCCCCGTTGCCTATAGATCTGAACCAGTTTCTTATATCCCGGAGATTCAATGACGTATTCTTTGTCATTTCCCAAAAGTTCCGTTAACAATCCATAAAGATACTCTGTTCCTGCACCCATAACGATCTGATTCGGATCCACAATCATTCCCCGGAAGGATTTCAGATGCTCTGCAATTGCTTCTCTAAGTTCCCAAACGCCGCATACTGGAGCCGTACGCATCAGTTCTTCCTTTTTACCTGCCATGACTTCTCGTGATATCTTCGTCCAGACAGAAAAAGGAAAATTATCGGAGGAAACACCATTTCCAGAGAAATCGATCTCATATGTTTCTTTTTTCGGAATGGCTATATCGTAAGTAATGTGGCCAGAAGGGACAGCTCGGTTTGTCATCCCCTGAATCTCCGCTACGTAATAACCTTTCTTTGGCAGAGTATAGACATATCCCTCACTAATCAACTGGTCATATGCATTTTGGATTGTAATGGTACTAAGCCCATGATTGTTAGCAAAGTTTCTCTTAGACGGAAGTTTTGCTCCAGGAGGAATATTTCCCGCTAATATATCAGTTTTTATGCATTTATAAATATATTCGTATATTGGCCCATCTATATTTTCAAAATCATATGTAAGCATATTTACGCCCCAATCTGGAATGTTTTTTAGTCTGTTTTTGGTTATTTTCTTATAACCAGTTTTATTATATGATAACTTTCATCAAAACACAAATATTATTACACAGGAGGATATCATAAAATGAGTCAGACACAATATGAATTAAACAAAGGATTAGCCCAGATGCTGAAGGGGGGCGTGATCATGGATGTTACTACACCTGAGCAGGCAAAAATTGCGGAAGCAGCCGGTGCATGTGCTGTTATGGCACTAGAGAGAATTCCTGCAGATATCCGTGCTGCCGGTGGTGTATCAAGAATGAGCGATCCCAAAATGATTAAAGGAATCCAGGAAGCTGTCAGTATTCCTGTCATGGCCAAATGCCGTATCGGTCATTTCGTAGAAGCTCAGATACTAGAAGCCATTGAAATCGATTATATCGATGAATCCGAAGTACTTTCACCAGCAGATGATATTTATCATATTGATAAGAGACAGTTCAAGGTTCCTTTTGTCTGTGGTGCAAGAGATCTCGGTGAAGCACTTAGAAGAATCAATGAGGGTGCAGCTATGATTCGTACCAAAGGAGAACCAGGTACCGGAGATGTTGTACAGGCTGTTCGACATATGAGAAAGATGAATTCCGAAATCAGAAAGATTACTGCTATGTCAAAGGATGAATTGTATGAAGAGGCAAAACAGCTTCAGGTTCCATTCGATCTTATTCAGTACGTTCATGAGAACGGCAAGCTTCCTGTTGTAAACTTTGCAGCCGGAGGTGTTGCAACCCCGGCAGATGCAGCCCTCATGATGCAGTTGGGAGCAGAAGGCGTATTCGTAGGCTCTGGTATCTTTAAATCCGGTGATCCTGCAAAACGAGCAGCTGCTATTGTTCAGGCTGTAACCAATTATCAGGATGCAAAACTGATTGCCAAGCTCTCTGAGGATCTTGGGGAAGCTATGGTTGGTATCAATCCAAGTGAGATCAAAATCATCATGGAAGAGCGAGGAAAGTAAGATATGAGAATTGGCATCCTTGCTGTTCAGGGAGCATTTATTGAGCATGAAAAACAAATCGCTGCTGTTGCTGAACGTTTTGGAGAACAGATCGAATGCATAGAAATCCGGCAGAAAAAAGATTTGGAGAAGATTGACGGGATCATTCTCCCCGGAGGCGAGAGCACTGTCCAGGGAAAACTTCTTAAAGATCTTGATATATTTGATGAGCTGCAGAGCCTGATCATTCAAGGTCTCCCTACGCTGGCTACCTGTGCAGGACTCATTCTGCTTGCACAAACATTGGAAAATGATTCGGTAAAACACCTTGCTACACTCCCTGTTACAGTTCAGAGAAATGCTTATGGCAGACAACTTGGCAGTTTTTCGATCACTTCCAACGTTGGGGAGATAAACAACTTCCCTCTGGTCTTTATCCGTGCTCCTTATATTACAGAGGTATCGTCTGATACGAAAATACTGACAACGGTGGATCGCCATATCGTTGGTGTAGAGTACAAAAATCAAATTGGTCTTGCCTTTCACCCAGAAATGACAAACGACACACGGATACATGAATACTTTATACGAAAGGTGAATGATTACTTATTACTTCAATAAGAGACAATACATTTTCCTTTTCGAGAAAAAGAGACTGTCCAATAATCAAAAATTTAGACAGTCTCTTTTTATATCTTTAACTTTTTGTTATTGATATTCATACAATAACAAATTTGAATTTGCTTAAAATACTACCCTATCTTTAATCAATTCCTGGAGCCTTTTCATTTCACCTTGGGTAATCGTCACACCTTTCCCATATTCAGTATGATCAGATGACCAGGTGCGAATGTCATAGACAGGTTCTCTATCATCCCAACTGACATAGTTCAGTTCTTTTGTCCATCCGTTGTTTGACTGTGATATATCTCCAATGTGTTTATATATTTTGAATTTGAATTTCATATCGTCCTCCACAAATCCCGATTTGTCATCGTCTATAAAACTGGAATTTAATCCACTTCCGCATGTCTAATAATGACTACCCTCAATAGATTTTCTCCCTATATATACTTCTCAATTCCACACTGCTCTACAACCTTTTTCCCAAGAAGAGTAAGTGCCTGCTCGGGACATTTATTGATACAACGATAGCACATGGTACACCG
>CACYKH010000046.1 GCA_902774915.1 uncultured Lachnospiraceae bacterium
CTGTTAAAGATAAAGAGAAAGCTGTTGACGAGCTACGTGCAGCTGGTAAGCTTTTTAGTACATATGGAGTAAGCTACGTCGGCAGGTGGAAATATAGCTAAATTGAAAAACATATTAGAGAATTCTGGACTCATGTAGTCGGACGGAGTGAAATAAGTATAGAAATTGCTGCAGTTGCTGGGAATATTTTCATATCATATCAACAAGGCATTAAAGATGAATCATATGTATATGAATTTATTAATCAGTTGAACAATTTCGGAATTCCGACCATGCTTGTAAGGAAAATTCCAGTAGATGTTGAGAAAATTACAGAAAAAGTGATTTTCTGATAGTTTCTCTGTTTACATGTGTTCAGACTTGTTTATGATATAATTAATATGTTTTATAGAACAATAAAGTGTTACTTTTGGAAGTGTAAGTAAAGTTTATTTCAGGATAATGATTCAAGTACTACGGTGTTGGAAGGTTTTATCGGAATAAGATTATATAATGATACGTGATATTCCGTATTGGAATATCACGTATTCTTTTTTTTTATTAGCAGATTTTAAATATTGACTATATATTAATATATATATAGTACAGGTAATTATATGTTTTGTTGATGGATTTAAAGTTTTTTTATCAGAAATGGAGGATTAGATATGTATAAAAAAATACTGGCTTTGACAATTTTGTTAGTTATGGGTTGTATTTATATAGTAATATATGGTTTTACCAGTGAGGCAGCATCTGAGGGATGGAGGCAATCTAATGGAGGCTGGTGGTATGAGTTTAGCGATGGCTCATATGCAATGTCTGAATATATTGAAGGTTTTTGGGTAGATTCAGATGGCTGGTATGATAGCGCGTGGAATGGTTCATGGTACTGTAATTCAACAGGATGGTGGTTTCAGTCGGGTTCCTGGTATCCTGTTAATGAATGGCTTAAAATAGATAAACAGTGGTATCATTTTAATAGTTTAGGCTATATGGATACAGAATGTTGGATAGGTGACTATTATGTTGGAAGCTCTGGTGCATGGATTCCAAATATGGCAAAAGAATAAGAGCGTAATAATATGGTAATGGATATTGGAGATGAAAGAGTATCTGTTTCATGGGAAGATAATGAATCAGTAAAAGAATTAAAAGAGTTAGCTTCATCCGGGTTATCTGTATCTATGTCAATGTATGGAGGATTCGAGCAGGTTGGATCTTTGGGTCAAAGTATAACTCGAAATGATAAGCAGATAACAACAGAGGCTGGAGATATTGTTCTTTATTCAGGTAATCAGCTGGTTGTTTTTTACGGAAGTAATTCCTGGAGTTACACGAGGCTTGGTAAGATTAATCTTTCACAGGATGAATTAAAAGATTTACTTAGCAACGGTGATGTAAGGATTACTTTAAGTTTGGAATGAGTTTTGTTTTCGTATTTGATTATGATAGAATGAGTGCATATTGTATTCCTGTTAAAGGAAAAAAAGGTGAGGCATATTCCTGAAATTACGGTTTGATCTTTTGCTGTAATAATGTATTGAGTTATTACGAGGGAATTTATGAAACTAATATTATCTATGATTCCGCTTATAGATACAGGAATCCTGATATGTTCAGTGGCGACATTTGCGGCTGTCTAGGAAGGATATTTTATAAGGACACTTTCTAAAAAGAATTTTTAGAAGTGTCCTTTTTGAGGTTAACAGCAGGTTCACTTGGGATGGGTAGCATAATACTCAATATATTTTTTTTCTGTATCATATCCATTACGAAGACAGATGAAGAGTATTGCCCAAATAACTAAAGCTATAAGATAATCTTCATAGTAGGCGCCTACTACAACATAAACATTTGGATCGGTCGGATCATACTTGATCTTTAATGTCTTTTTAAAATCAGTGCTGCCTTTGGTATTTGTAGAAGTAACATAGTATGTCTGGCCATTTGCCTCAAATTTATAGATTCCCTCATATTCGGTTTTGTGCTTTTCTTCGATAGGATCATATGATTCAAGTTTATTATATGAGTGATAGGTTGCAACTACTTTTTTATATTCAATGGACTGTTTTTTATCCAGATATATATTTATTGTTGCGGATAAAATAAATGCGAGTCCGACTAAAAACAGTATAATGTAACCTACTCCATATATGCTTTTGAACATTTTCTTTATTATTTCTTTTTTCTGAATATCCATAGAAGTTCTCCTCTTCAAAACCCATAATAAATGGAAGAGGTTAGTACAGATTGCTACACAAGTGTTACAGACCTGGTGGTTCTCCTTGGTTGTCGCAATTCACGGTTAACAGAGAAAAATTATTTATTCCATTTGTTTATAAATAATAACATAAATTCATTTCACAGTATATAAGTTTGATGATAAGATAAAACTGTAAATGTGAATCGCGACAAAATTTACGTTTGGATTATATAATTTAATTTGGAGAGGATATTATTAGAATGTATCTTACGCATCCCGGAGTTAGTATTCAAGGAATACTGGACAGGATAGAGATAAAGAATAGATAAGATTTCAAATATTGAAAATGATGATGGAAAAATCATTAATGAACTTTTCTAAGTTCTACTGAAGAAAGGATACTGAATAAGTGAAAAAAGCAATTAAGGTAATTATTTTATTGATCAATATTCTTGTTTTTTCTTTGTTTACAGCCTGTGGACCATCGGACGAGATGCGGAATGAGGCTAAAGATAGAGTTAAACATTATACTCCTGATTTTGAGGCAAAAGTTGAAGAGGCTTATGGGAAAAATGCAAAACTTTCTGATGTTAAATGCGATATTATAGCTAATACTAATGGAATAGATTTTAAAACAACATATTCTATAGGAACTATGTATGGGACTATAAATATCGATGGAAAGAAGTATAGAGCGAATTATGACCATTTATCTAATACATTTGTCGATAATGTTCATTCTGACACTATATATAAGGAATTGCTTGAATGTCTTCCTTTTGACAGTTCAAAGTATATAGATACTAAGTTCAGAGAATTATATCTTCCTCCCGAAATAGATTCCTTCGAAAAGTACATTTCATTAAATCCGGATGAGAATAAAAATGCCACATTTCGTCAGGTTATTTATATTACGACTACAGAGAATCTGTCGAGTTATAAAAATACGGATTTTGATAACATTTCCGAGATAAAAAAGTTAAATGAAAGCATTGGCTTTTTTACCCTGAAAATAGTATGCCTTAATGATAAATCTAAATCATCTTCGATAATGTCCCAAATGGATAGTATTCATTTTGAATATTCAGATACACATCCAAAGGTACAAGTAGGGAACACGAGTAAGGATGTATTTGATGAGTATGATATAAAAAATGTGATTGAATATCCTAATCAATGGCAGGAAAATCACGTTATGTATATGGATTAATTAAATTCCAGATATAATGATGAGAGTCACGGTGGCAAGTCCTAAGATTAAATGAGCGATTTAATGAGGTAAGATATATGGTAATAACAAATTCCAATGAAGAGAGAGTAACAAAGATTGATACTTATTTGAATGCGGCTGAAGTATTTGCTTATCGCAGTACTTGTTTAAAAAGAAAATATGGAGCAGTTATAGTAAGAGATGATGCTGTAATATCAACTGGATATAATGGTGCACCTAGGGGAAAGAAGAATTGCATGGTGCACCTAGGGGAAAGAAGAATTGCTGTGATATTGGGTATTGCCCAAGAAAAGAAAAAAATTATCATCAAGGTCAAGGATATGATATTTGCAGAGCTGTTCATGCAGAGGCAAATGCGTTACTAAATTGTTCCAGGGAGCAGACTATAGGCGCAGATTTATATCTTACAGGTATTAATCCTGAAGACAGTTCAATTCATGAAGCTAAGCCATGTCCATTATGTGCCAGAATGATCATTCAGGCGGGTATAAAAAATGTTTACCTTCGTGTTGGAAAAGGTGTTGGTGAATACAAGGTTGTTCCGGCTGAAAAATTGCTTTGGGTTGTTGGAGATACTGATTAACATACATCAATGCAGAGGTTATCTATAGATGATATCCTGTATTCATGAAATATGAAGGAGGTACATCGATGATGAAGGATGTAATGATAGGCACATGGGCGTGGGGACCGGGAAACAATGGATCCAAAATGGTATTTGGACAGAGTTACGTGTATGGTATGGGCTCCTGCGAGAAGCTTTTGGGGAAGTTCATAAATGGGAGAGAGGATATATTTCTCTCAACAAAATATTTCCCTAACAAGAAGTTTAGAACAGGTGATCTTGAGAAGTCCTTTGAGGAAAGTATGACGAGGCTCGGTCTTAGTTCTGCAGATCTTTTTTGGATACATAAACCGATTAATCTTAAAGAAAATCTGAAGGATGCCATACCTCTGCTGAAGGATGGACGTATCAAGTCTATCGGAATATCCAACGTATCTATGCAGGATATAAAGATGGCAGAAGATGTTCTGTCTAAAGAAGGTTTTAAACTCGGAGCGGTTCAAAATCATTTCAGCCTGCTTAGGAATGACCAGCAGCCGATTATCGATTACTGCAATAGTAAAGGGATAACATATTACGCGTATATGGTTCTTGAACAGGGGGCGCTTGCGGGAAGATATAATGCCAAGCATCACTTCCCTACATTTTCGATGAGGAATCTGGCTTTTCCAAAGAGAAAGTTTAAGAAAATAGAAGGGCTTCTGGGACTTATGAATCAGATAGCTTTGAAGTATGATATAGATAAGTCGCAGGTCCCGATTCTGTGGGCTATTGCAAAAGGTGCTGTTCCGATAGTTGGTATAACGAAGAAAAAATATGCAGAGCTTCTTGTTGAGGCATTAAGAGTAAGCCTTGAGCCTGCTGAAATCGATAGCCTTACTTCGGCGGCTGCCGCAACGGGAATCAGGCAGCAAGGGGTATGGGAACCACAATAATCAAGGAAGGTGTACAATGGATAAAGATTACATAGTTGAGCAATTAGTGAAACTTGCCACTGAGTATAACATACCGGCAGAAAGGGAAGTCCTTGGTGAACTGATCGCTATGTCCAGTTTCAGAGTTATTACCAAAGGAGCTTTAATTGCGTCAGTCGGTGATGATACCGAGTACGGTGGCCTAATGTTAAACGGTCTGGCACGTTCTTATTATATTGACAGTGACGGTAATGATATAACCAGAGGGTTTGCTGTGGAAGGGTCGCTCTTAATGGATGAGGGCTTCTTCGGATACGAAGAGCGTATGTGCATGTGGGAGGCTTTGGAAGACTC
>CACYKH010000047.1 GCA_902774915.1 uncultured Lachnospiraceae bacterium
AGCCAAGGAAACCCTTGAATGGCTGTCCAATGACATCTTCGGTAAGGTCGTGCAGTTGAAGAAGGGTGTGACCATCGACCGTGACCGTACCTCTGTCAATCTCAATGAGAATATGGACAGCCTTGTTCCAGGCTCTAAGATTGCTGATATGGCTACTGGCTGGATATGTGGGCAGACAGCTCGTGACTTCGTAAAGACTAAGACTGGGAGGGGAGGGAGTATGGACATTCAGGAGTCTGAGGAATTTCAAACCAGCAAGTTCTTCTGCAAGACCAACTTCGATATGGATGAAATCTCCAAGGAGGAAAAGGACTATGCAAATTATCCTATCCCTCAGTTCTATCATTTCGACTCGCCAGAAGTGCGTGAGCGGATATTATATGCCAACTTCCTGCAAGTTAACCAAGACGTGAAAGATATGATTAAGGAAATACAGGAGTTCAACAAGAAGTAAATGGACAACTTGATTGCAGTCTTATTAGAGTGTCCTGTCATAAACAAATGATGGGACTTTTTCTATCTTTTATATCGACGAAAAGTTGTTAAAACGCAATTTTTTTTGCGTTAGTGCTGTAATTTTTGTTAAGAGATAACGTTTATTGCGAGAAAAACACTACCTTTGTAGCTGATATAACTTAACTCTTGACATATAGATATGCATCATTTCGAAAATCGGAAACAATTGTTTCGTGCCTCAGACGAAGAAGTCGAAGCGTTCTTTGAGAATGTTCGATTTGAGGGTATATTTACCTCTGAGATTAAAAACACTAGTCATCCAGAGTATTTTAAAGGCAGTGTTACTGATATAAAATTGAATGGTATTCATTATGATTATCTACCGCAATTTTTGAATATACCCAAATTAGGTTCTTTTGTTCCTTATGGTGCATGTACATTCAAGTGTCGTGTAAATACAACAGCACTACATAGTAGTCCACAAAAGTTAATATTGACTGTTATCGGTAATTCTATAGAATCTTTGAATTCGGCTAAAAGATTAACTGCGCCGAAACGAAAGGAACGCTCGAAGGAAGAAGCACTTTTTCTTCGTAATTTGAAATTGAGGGACAATTTGTTCATCGGACAATTTACGGTGAATCGCGATGGAAGTTTTACTATACGTGATATAAGACGCTCTGATTTCTCTAAATTGATTCTTCAAAACGGGAAAGAACAAAATCCCATTGTTTACCACCCAAAGATGCGCGAGCCCAAGGATGGAATTTACTACGAATTTGCGTGGGTGCTAAATAAAGCAGTGATCGATGACTATGTTTATAATTTTAAGGTAGATGAGACAAAACCATTCAAAGAAATAAATGCTAAGGAGCTTATTAGTAGACTTCACAATGATATAATGAGCTACCCTGCAGGTGCTGGTCAGAAGATTGTTAAAATGCTTGATACCCTAAAAACCCAGTTGACTGCAAGTGGTAAAGAAATATTTATATACGAGTTGTTGCAAAATGCTAATGATTATCCTGTTAAAAATGACAACATTACCGAAAAAGTTGACGTTGAGTTTCGAATAACTGCTGATTCTCTTGTTTTCATGCATTCTGGAGCGAGGTTTAATGAAAGAAATATAGCAGCCATCTGTAGTATAAATGATAAGGAGAAAACGGAAAACAAGGAGGCTATTGGTTATAAGGGTATAGGTTTTAAGACCGTATTCCTTGATAATAATTATGTATATCTACAGACAGGTGATTTTTCGTTTCGATTTGATCGTGAGGCGACTCGTGATATTGTAGATACGCCATGGCAGATACTGCCTATATGGACGAATTACAACAAACTGACTCCATCGGAAAAGTATATATTTACTAATGCAGATTCGAAATTTCGAGTAAAGTTTGCGCTACGACCCACTAATATTGAAACTCTTAGGGGTGAAGGGCAAAATTATGTAAAACTTTTCCAGAAAGTATTTGAAAATGAGCGGGTAATATTATTTATACCCAACCTTTCATCTGTGAAGGTATTCTATAATTATACAGATGATCCTGATATCGAGTGCCGGTGCGATACAGATAAATGGAGAGTGGATAATTTTGAGGAGCCTGTAAATCCAGATTTAACAATTCAGATAAATGATGACATTGACAAACAAGAAGATTCTGGGTCTCTTAAAATTCCGACTAAATATTATGATTTTACTCGAACAAAGGTTTCTTTTGCTTGTGAAGTTGAAGGAAGCAAATTGAATGAAGTGAAGGATACTTTACTTTATTGCTATTTGCCGACCAAAGCATCATGGGGATTTAAATTCTTGATGAATACGGATATGATTCCAACGGGGCCTCGTGATGATATTGAAATAGATTTTAATGATCAGATAAATATTAATGCCGAAATTTCAGAAATCGCTGGCATGAAATTTTTTGACTGGATTAGGAAGTTGTGTGAAAGCAAGAACTACGTTCTGACTTCCATATTCAATCTTATTCCTGTGTTTGACACTTGCATCAGAGAACATGGAAAGTATAAATCACTAATAGAACGCTTTAAGTCTGGTTTTGATGCAAAAATAGAACAAGATGAATTTATCCCAGTTGGAATAGATGAATATGAATTGTTGTCTAATACATTACTAGACGAAACAGGACTCATGTCATCTGGAATCATGAGTGATGAGGATTTCTATAACATTAGTGGACTAAAAGGTAAGCTCCCTCTTTTGATTCTACGAAAAGACTCGAATTTTAAAGCATTTCATAAACGCTATCTCAAACAGTTTGGTTGCGTAGGTAACATCTGGACAATAGATGATTTAAAGAAATTGTGTTCCGATGATGGTTTCAAGCAATGGATTTCAACCCCAGACAACAATAATCATTTCTTAAAATTCCTTTTGGAAAAAGAATGTTTGGAAGATTTCTTTAATGAGGAAATCTTCATGGAGGAGGATGGGAGTCTTCATACAGCTAAAGAACTCTTTTATGATGTTGATGATTATATTGACGATTTGCAGTCTTTCAAGGATATAATTCCAGTGTTGTCCAGTAAGACACGAGCCTATTTCTCGAATAATGAGGAGTGGGCAGAGAATGTTGAGGATGCCTTTGCCAAGTTTAAGTGTGATGACTGGGTTGACGATGTTCTTTTGTCAAGTCAGAACATCGAAGAAACGAGGAGAAAATTGCAAGAACTTCATACATCAATTCACTTTTTCAAGTTTTTAGCTGAAAATGTGCAGTATTGTGATAACTATCTGTCTTTACCATTTTTCTCAGACGGAGATATTGTTTGTGACGGATTTGAAAATGGTTTCATTTTCTTCCCTTCGGAAAGAGGTAAATCTATTTGTGAAGCAGAGTGGCTATCTACGGTACAAATAACATTCCTATCAGAAAAATATTTTCCCGTTACTAGCGAGTATTTTAAGGATCATTTTGGCGTACTCGATTTTACCGATGAGGTTTTTGTGAAGAACATTCTTCTAACAGTTGATTATCATGATGAGATAAATACAAAACTTTATGAGGATTTTGATACGAGCAAAAAATTCGTAGATTATTGTTATTCTCCTCAAATCCGCAACCTATAGGGTTTAGTGGGATTTTGCTTGCAAAGCGACAAAATTCATTTTATTGTACATATTTCTTGCACAACAGAAATGTCGCA
>CACYKH010000048.1 GCA_902774915.1 uncultured Lachnospiraceae bacterium
AAGGGTCTTACATATGGTGGATCACTTGCTCGTACAGAGGCTACAGGTTATGGTCTTCTTTACCTCACAGAGGAAATGGTTAAGTGCCATGGCGATAAGCTGGAAGGCAAGACAGTTGCTATTTCAGGTTCAGGTAACGTTGCTATCTACGCTACAGAGAAGGCTCAGCAACTTGGAGCTAAGGTTGTTACAGTTTCAGATTCAACAGGTTGGATTTATGATCCAGAAGGAATCGATGTAGCACTTCTTAAGGAAGTTAAGGAAGTTAAGCGTGCTCGTCTTACAGAGTATGCTGCAGCTCGTCCTTCAGCTGAGTATCATGCTAAGGAGAACGGTGAGCACGGTGTATGGCAGTACAAGGTAGATATCGCTCTTCCATGTGCTACACAGAACGAGCTTGATATTGAGGATGCTAAGATGCTAGTTGCAAACGGCGTTCAGTATGTAGCTGAGGGTGCTAACATGCCTACAACTATCGACGAGGATGCTAAGATGCTTGTTGCTAACGGTGTTCAGTATGTAGCTGAAGGTGCTAACATGCCTACAACAATCGAAGCTACAGAGTACTTCCAGGCTAACAACGTACCTTTCGTTGGTGGTAAGGCTGCTAACGCAGGTGGTGTTGCAACATCAGCACTTGAGATGAGCCAGAACAGTGAGAGACTTTCATGGAGCTTCGAAGAGGTTGATGCTAAGCTTAAGGGAATCATGGTTGGTATCTATCACAACATCGATGATGCTGCTAAGGAGTACGGTATGGAAGGCAACTATGTTGCAGGTGCTAACATCGCCGGCTTCAAGAAGGTCAATATGATTGATTTAGAATCCCGTAAGCTGATGCTTACGGGATTTTTTGTATTTATTGAATAAAATAAAACACTTGATTAAAAGCTGCTTTGTTGGTATGGTTTTCATATATAAAGCGGCTTTTTTATTTGGTTTCGTTATTCCGGTGAGAGATAAGTTTATGATATTGGAAAACCTAAAAAAACTGACATATATTGTTAATACTGTGATTCTTATCTTGGTATTTGGCTTGATGGGATTTTTTTATATCATCAAGGCTACTTTTCTTGTGTATTTCAGTATTCCGACGGCGCTGGTCTATCTAATCGGTTATGTTATGATCTCCCGTAATCATCTATATGGCTATGTTGGTTTTGTGTATATGTGGCTGACCTTATACATGGGAGTAACTACAATCTGCCTGGGGTATGGTTATGGCTTTCATCTTTATGGCATGTCCATGATTCCGATAATCTTTTACTCTGGCTATTTGGGACGCCGAATAAGTTCAAAACATATAAAGGCTCTGTATGTCAGTGTTGGAATCGTGATCGTTTATCTTATTTCTACTTTAATCCCTTCTTTTAGAGGTCCAATCTATGTATCCAATCTTGGGGATGATGTTGTATTTTGGATTATTAATTCCATCACTGTATTTGGTTTCCTGATTTTCTATACAAATCTTATGATCAGAATCATTATTGATTCTGAGGAACGCTTGAAGAAACTTGCTTTGGAGGATAATCTGACCGGACTGAATAACAGGCATTATATGCTGTCCCACCTTGAAGTTATATCTGGAGAAGATAAAGACTATTATCTTGCGATGGCAGATATAGATGACTTTAAAAAAATCAACGACATTTACGGCCATAATGCTGGTGATTATATTCTTAAGACTATTGCAGAGATCATGAAGGCAACCTGCAAGGATTCACTCATTTGCAGATGGGGCGGTGAGGAATTTTTAATTCTTGGAAAGGATAAGAATAAGGCAGTCAGCGAGCTGGAGAAGCTTAGGAAGAATGTTAGTGATAAAAGGTACGAGTTTGAGGGGGAACAGATAAAAGTAACAATTACCATCGGTGTTGCTGAAAGGATAGAGTCAGAAAATATAGATAAATGGATTCAAAGGGCTGATGACAAATTGTATGAAGGAAAGAATTCCGGAAAGGACAAAGTATTGGCATAATGTATCTTTTTCATATTCTTATTTTTTGTGCTTGTGGCGAGATTTTAAACACCTTCTAAATTTTTTGATGATAATTGCCTAGAAGGTTACAGTGTGGTAGACTAACATAGATATTTTGATTAGTAACAGACGGCCTTGAGAGGAGAATGATTAAATGCCTGTATTTGATTTTAATGAGAAGAAGGAAGAAGTAGTAAAGGCTGAGAGAAGCTATAAGCTGGTTTATTCCAGTGAGAGAACCACCAGTGTCGAGCGTCCAATAATGGTTCTTGAAGACAGCGGTTCTAAACTTGTACATCATTCAAATGGTATGTTTGAGGCTCCAACTGTTGGATCAGCTTTTATATATGACACAGATGAGAAGTCAACTCATAATATCATTGAAATTGATGCGAGATTTGAGAATCTTCTAAAGTGGCTTGGTGAAAATCATATAATGGTACGACTCTCAGGTCAGACTACTGAAAGAGGATATGCAGTATATAAGATTCTCGAAACTGGAGTTGCTGTAAGAGGTTCAAAGCTATCTGGTGAAAATGGATTCTTACAGTTTATGATTGACCGACTTCTTCAAAGTGATGCACCATCGGAAGAAACTGTTGATCCAGATGATATAGAAGATGCGGATGATATGCGACTTACAAGTATACAGAGCATAACTGATTATCTTATGTGTGCAGGAAGTACGCTTCCGGATAATATAAGACTCTGGGCAAGACGTAATCTTGCAGTTGCAAAATCTTCGGAGGTAACGCCAGAAGAGAGAAGGCATGCACAGAGAGCGCTTTCAATCATGCTCAGTATTCAGTGGAAGAATACTGATTTTCAACCGATAGATCCGGTCGAAGCAAGACGAATCCTCGATGAAGAACTCTATGGACTGGAGAGTGTAAAACAGCGAATAATTGAAACCATAATTCAGATAAATCGTACACATACACTTCCTGCATACGGTATACTCCTAATCGGACCTGCCGGAACAGGTAAGTCACAGATTGCATATGCTGTAGCAAAAATTCTTAAAATGTCATGGACAACCCTTGAAATGAGTTCTATAAATGATCCCGAACAGTTGACTGGTAGTTCACGTATATATGCGAACGCAAAACCGGGACTTATCATGGAAGCATTTGCAAATGCAGAAAGTTCTAATTTAGTATTTATCATTAATGAGCTGGATAAAGCTACATCAGGTAAGGGAAATGGAAATCCTGCGGATGTTCTTCTGACGCTGCTTGATAACCTGGGATTTACAGATAACTACGTTGAATGCAATATACCTACAACGGGTGTTTATCCTATAGCAACAGCAAACAACAAAGCAGATATAAGTGCACCGCTTATGTCAAGATTTGCAGTTATAGAGCTTCCGGATTACACGCCGGATGAAAAGAGAGTAATATTCACACGCTTTGCTATGCCAAAAGTCCTAAAGAGAATTGGACTTCGTAGTGAAGAAATCATAATAACAGAAGAGGCGTTAGATGCGGTAATGGATATCTTTAAGAATACCTCAGGTATTAGAGATATAGAACAGGCAGCTGAGCATATAGCTGCAAATGCATTATACAGAATAGAAGTTGAAAAACTGGATTCAGTTACCTATGATGCAGAAATGATTAGAGATTTATTATAGTAATAAAGAACGTCGATAGAGACTAATAAAAATCGCCCACTGGCTAAAGGCCGGTGGGCGTGTTTTTGTCTTTGGAAAATCAGAATTAATTATTTCTTGTTTTCTTTCTTAAGCTCATTCATCTTCATCGCACGAACCTTAAGTGGAAGTCCCCAAAGTGTGATGAAACCTTCTGCATCATGATGATCATACATGTCACCTGTTGTAAAGGATGCAAGTGATTCGCTGTAAAGTGAATATGGAGAAGATGTACCTGCTTTGATGATATTACCTTTGTAAAGACGAAGCTTAACTTCACCAGTAACATACTGCTGAGTTACATCAACGAAAGCGGATATAGCTTCGCGAACAGGAGTGAACCATTTTCCTTCATATACTATGCTTGCAAGCTTGCTTCCAAGATCCTTCTTAAGAGCAATAGTGTCACGGTCAAGAACAAGCTCTTCAAGCTGCTGATGAGCTTCCATAAGAATTGTTCCACCTGGAGTCTCGTATACTCCACGGCTCTTCATTCCAACAACTCTGTTCTCTACGATATCAACGATTCCGATACCATGCTTTCCACCGATTGCATTTAGCTCGCGGATGATATCAGCAACCTTCATTTTCTCACCATTAAGAGATACAGGCATACCTTTTTCAAAGTTAATTGTAAGCTCTACATCTTCATCAGGT
>CACYKH010000049.1 GCA_902774915.1 uncultured Lachnospiraceae bacterium
TGAGTTTCTTACCATTGAGGAAGGCCTGTCAGTTCAGTGCATGCATATAGGTTCCTATGATGATGAACCGGCAACAGTTGCCATGATGCATGAGTTTATAGAGCAGAAAGGCTATGTACTGGATATAACAGAGAAAAGACTGCATCATGAGATATACCTGAGTGATGCAAGGAAGGTTGCCCCGGAGAAACTGCGAACTGTGATCAGGCATCCGATAAAAGAAAAATAGATTAAGTGTTGACAGATAAGGATATGCAGAGTATCCTAAACACATTATAATTCATAAACAAGTTATACGATATTAAAGGGAGTTTATTCATGCGTAAGTTCAATCTCGCAAATGCATACGCCGCACTAAGACCATCAAACGTCAGACTAATGAATGGTCTTAATTTTGTATGTGAGTTTCCGGGATTTAAAGCGTGAGTGGATTGTCAGAATATTATAGTATTAGCTATTATAGACCACCTATCTTCTCGGATAGGTGGTCTTTTTGCATTGTCAGAATATTATAGTATTAGCTATTATAGACCACCTATCTTCTCGGATAGGTGGTCTTTTTGCAGTGCGCCTTGCGGCGCACGTTTCTAACGGGTGAAAGTCCCTAATCCGCCCTAGTAGTGGGAAGGATACAGCCGAGACCAAGGGTGTCCTATTCACAGAAATACTGTGATTAACGCGAGGGGAATCTGAAGGAAGGTGGAGGCGAATCTCTGGTCTGACGAACAGAAATCACATCAGGCTACAGTTAAGGATAAGGTTGCTGCTCAAACTGAAGTCCAATAACTACTCGGAATTAACTGTGGTAAATGTGGCAGATAGATGGAGAGAAAGAAACGTGTGGTACCAAGGGAGGTCTTGTCAGCAAGTGGAAACAGAGTATGAAACTTGTAGTAACAACGAGTGGCAAGAAGTCAGCAGAGGTCATAGTACTACTGTGGTTGCAAACATAGTGGGAAGGACTGAACTTTAGGAGATGTGAGTAAATGAATGTAACCAATGATGGATTTAAGGACAGACAACTTCATATCGAGGACTATCTGCAAATGGTATCTGCGGAACAGGGAGAGTATGCAGAAGTGTCCGCCCATCAGAGGATTACTGAAAACAACGACATCATCACAGATTTTCAAACGGATAAGCTGTTGGAAAAGATTTTATCTAACGATAATCTAAATCAAGCATTTAAGAAGGTAAAATCAAACAAAGGAGCAGGCGGAGTTGATGGGATGAAAGTAGATGAACTTCTGTCTTTTCTCAAAAACAACGGAAAGCAACTGAAACAACAGATAATGGAAGGGAAATATAAACCTAATCCAGTCAGAAGGGTAGAAATACCCAAAGAAACAAAAGGCGAGTTCAGAAAACTGGGAGTACCAACAGTAGTAGACCGTGTTTTTCAACAGGCTATAACACAGGTACTATCTCCAATCTACGAGAAACAGTTTTCGGAAAACAGTTACGGTTTTCGCCCTTGTAGAAGTGCACATGATGCACTAAAACAATGCCAAACAAATGTAAATGATGGATACGTATATGTGGTAGATATGGATTTAGAGAAGTTCTTTGACACAGTATGTCAGAGCAAACTCATTGAAGTATTATCGCGAACCATCAAAGACGGAAGAGTTATTTCACTCATCCATAAGTATCTCAATGCGGGAGTGATTAGCAGAGGGGTATTTGAAAAGACAGAAGTGGGTATGCCACAAGGCGGACCATTAAGTCCGCTACTCAGTAATATAATGCTGAATGAGTTAGACAAGGAACTAACGCATAGAGGACACAGATTCGTTCGATATGCCGATGACTGTATGATTTTCTGCAAGAGCAGAAAGAGTGCAGAGAGAACCTTGGAGAACATCATACCATTTATTGAAGGGAAACTTTTCTTGAAAGTGAACAGAAGTAAAACGAGTGTGGAACATATCAGCAGAGTTAAGTACCTTGGCTATAGTTTTTATAGGTATCGAGGCAAATGCAGATTTAGAGTTCATCCAAAATCTATTGTGAAAATGAAGAATAAAATCCGAGAATTAACAAACCGTAGCAATGGATGGGGTAACGAGTACCGAGCATTAAAACTGACCCAGTATATAAGAGGATGGGTTAACTACTTTGGAATGGCGGATATGAAGAAACTTCTGCAAACAACGGATGAATGGCTACGACATAAGATAAGGGCAATCTATTGGAAACAATGGAAGAAGGCTAAAACGAAATACAAGGAACTCAAAAAGTTAGGTGTAGAAAAAGAAAAAGCATGGATATGCGCCAATATGCGAAATGGAAACTGGTTTTGTAGTGGTTATTTCGTATTACAAACTGCATTTAACAACAAGAAACTCCGTGAACTTGGATATCCAACATTCACAGAGTTTTATTTGAAAATATGTGAAAACTAGAGAAGCGCCGTATACGGAACCGTACGTACGGTGCTGTGGGAGGTCGGTAGATAAGATAATTATCTACCTCCTACCCGATTAAGAATAAGTGTTATGTGATGCGGAGCAAACAACTTAAGTGTACATTTTGAGTTAAGAATTTTTTGTAAAACACTATATTTCCGCTGCAGAATTACAAAGAATTACAAGTAAAAAAGTAGAAATAGTGATAGAGAAATCATAAAGGAGTGAAAACAGATTATGGATATTAAAGCAAGTATTGAGGATACCCGAAAAGGCTTTGAAGAAAGCTTTGCTACTGGGTGGACATTTTACAATAGACAGACACAGGATACAGAGCACCTTGAAAAAATCTTAAGTTTTATTGGTGTGAAAGAGGGGATGAAGATACTTGATCTTGGAACTGGTAGCGGATATCTTGCATTTCCAATAGCGAAGAATAATCCGGGGTGTGAAGTTATCGGACTAGATATAGTTAGTGGAGCATTAGGTGAAAACAGTACTAGAGCAAAGGAAGAGGGACTCGCTAATCTGTCATTTGTAAGTTATGATGGAATTGATTTTCCATTTGAATCTGAAACATTTGATCTTATTGTTACTAGATATTCGTTACATCATTTCCCTGATATTGAACATAGTATTGGCGAGGTCAGCAGAGTATTAAAGAAGGGCGGACATTTCTTTATTTCAGATCCTCGTCCTAACGACTGTGATGTAGACCGATTTGTAGATAAATATATGCAGCTAAAAAAAGATGGACACATCAAGTTCTATACGAAAGATGAATGGAAAACTATATGTGGCCATCACGAACTTAGTATAATAGATAGCTTCGATAGTTCTATTCGTTTTCCTAAGAAAAAGGATACTGCTTATGGTTATGAGGATGTTCTTGCGAATGCTGATAAGGCTGTGAAAGACAGCTATGATCTGGTTGAAACAGAAACAGAAATATTTGTTACTGAAGGCGTAAATAATTTCTTGTTTGAGAAATAGTGATGAAGATAAGGAGAGTTTTCATATGGAATTAAAACTATACACTGAAAATATAGAATCATATCTAAAATGCGATTCGGTAATAAATTATGATAATGCAAAGGTTTCTGAACTGGCGAATACTTTATATGAGTCTTCAGAAAATGAGACTGATTATATTAGGAAAGCGTATGAGTATGTAAGGGATAACATTTCACACTCTGCAGATGCCGGTGAAGATGAAGTAACCTGCAGTGCTGGGGAAGTATTTGAAGCGGGACATGGTATATGTTTTGCTAAGTCACATCTTTTGGCGGCGCTTCTTCGTGCAAAGTCAATTCCTGCAGGCTTCTGTTATCAAAAACTTATACTTGATGATGAAACTGCTCCGGTGCTTATCTACCATGGTTTGAATGGAGTATATATCAAAGAATATGATAAATGGATAAGACTTGATGCCAGAGGAAATAAGCCAGGAGTTAATGCTCAGTTTGCTGTAGATTCAGAGCAGCTGGCATTTCCTATTCGTCCTGAAAAAGGTGAGGAAGATGGTTTTGTGATCTATCCAGATCCGGATAAAGAAATAGTAAAGGCATTAAAAGAAAATACATCTAGAACAAAGTTATGGGAGGAGCTACCAATGAAATTAGAATACAATGAGGAAGAGTTTGAGATAACTGATTATATTACGCCGGAAGAATATATGGCTATGCGCCTATGTGTTGGCTGGGCTGAGTTTCCAATGGAAGAGGCCGCAGAAGGTCTCAAAAATACAGCATTCCTATGTTGTATCCGTGAGGATGGAAAGCCTATTGCTTTAGGCAGGGCTGTTGGAGATCATGGATATGTTGTTTATATAGCAGATATAATAGTTCGTCCTGAATACCAGGGTCAGGGACTTGGCAGGAAGGTAATGGAAAGTCTAATGTCGGCGATAAAAGGTTCACTTAAGCCTGGATATAAGATAATGATCAGTCTGCTTGCGGCAAAAGGTAAGGAAGAATTCTACAAAAAGTTTGATTTTATAGATCGACCAAATGATGCTTTTGGATGTGGAATGCATCAATGGATTGAGGGAGAATAAGCATACGATGGGATATTAAGATTGGAGGAACACAAATGAAACAGTACATAGTTGACGCGTTTACTGATACGTTATTTCATGGAAATCAGGCTGCAGTATGCGTGATGAATGAATGGATATCTGATGAATTAATGCAGAATATTGCAAAGGAAAATAACTTTTCTGAAACAGCGTTTACAGTAAAAGAAGGCGATAATTATCACCTGCGTTGGTTTACTCCGGGAGGAGAGATAGACTTCTGTGGACATGCAACACTGGGTGCATCATTTGTACTTTTTAATTTCTATGAAAAAGAAAAAAATGAGATTTCCTTTGTGACACAAGTAGGAAAACTGATTGTTACAAGAGAAAAAGATGAGTATGTTATGGATATGCCGGCATATAATTGTCAACCTGTACCTGTGACAAATGAGATGGAAGATGCACTCGGAGTAAAACCAATAGAAGCATATCTCGACAGAGATTTATTAATGGTACTTGAGACAGAAGACCAGGTAAAAAATCTTTCGCCTGATATTGAAAAGATGAAACTTCTTGAGGGGCTTACTATTGCAGTGACATCACCTGGTCGAGAATATGATTCTGTATCCCGCGTTTTTGTGCCTAAGCTAGCTATTTCAGAGGATCCTGTTACAGGAAGTAGTCATTGCATGATTGCTCCTTATTGGAGCGAAAAGCTTGGAAAGAAAGAACTGAACTGTTATCAGGCATCAGAACGAGGTGGAGAATTAAAAATAAAGGTTTTAGGTGACAGGGTAAAAATAGCAGGAAAGGCCGTTTTGTTTTCTGTTAGTGAGCTATATATAAGGAATTGATCTAGCGAGGAATCGGATATGAAGATACACCAGATAAAAATAGATTTTAATGTAACGGAGCAGATCACACGCTTTGTGTATGTTTATATAATTGAAGCAGAATCACTTTATCTCATAGATTCAGGAGTGTTTGGATGTGAAAAACAGATTAAGGATTACGTGGACTCCATCGGAAGAGATATATCAGAGATAAAGGGTATTTTCCTTACACATGCACATCCGGATCATATTGGTTCTGCAGCATGGTTTCAAGAGAATACAGGCTGTAAGATATATGCAAGCGAAGGTGAAAAAAGATGGATTGAGGACATTGATCTTGAGTTTAAGGAAAGACCTATTCCTAACTTCTACAAGCTGGCAGGTAAATCATCAAGAGTTAATGTGGTAGTAAAGGATGGAGATATAATCGAACCAGAGGATGGTGTTAAGGTTAGAGTTATACGAACTGCCGGGCATTCCTGCGATGAGGTTTCTTATCTTGTAGACGATAATCTGTTCATCGGAGATTCGGTTCCTGTTAAGGGAGATATTCCGATATTTATAGATGAGCAGGAGATGAGAAAAGCGCTGGATATACTTGAAGTGGTTGAAGGAGTAGAGACCTATTATCCTGCATGGGATCACATATATAACAAAGACGAGATGCAGCAGAAAATCGCTGAGGCGAGGGAACTGATAAACATGCTAAAAAAGACAGTTACAGAACTGGATGATGGAGGAGCTATAGAAGGATTGGTAGATAAGGTCTGTGATAAGTTAGGGATGCC
>CACYKH010000050.1:0-2881 GCA_902774915.1 uncultured Lachnospiraceae bacterium
CTCATGCCATAGAAATGCTGAACCGTACCAATATGGATCTTAGTCTGCTCAGAGATAAAACCACAGGTCAGAACTTTATTAAAGGCATGCAGGAGAAACTTCAAAAACTAGAAGAAATCAATTCTATACACGAACAAGATATCAAGAATAATCAGAAAGAAATTTCCGAACTTCGGAAGATTCAGAAAGAACTGGATATCTATCACAACCGGAATAATGATACTATCTCATAACTTTTTTCAGGAATTGTGCAATTTACTGTCAAGTTGCCATCAAGGACATTTGACATGAATTGTGCTATGCAAAAAAGACATATCGAAGTAGAACCAATTTTCAGTTCCGCGGCGGTATGTCTTTATTATCTTCATAGCATTATTCTCTAACTGGCTCTTTATGCAAGAATATAACAGCTACTATAAGAATAACAGCCAACATCACCCACTGCACATAATTATCCAGTATTATAAACAGCGTCGATTCGTTCCACTCTTCTATAAACACTGAGATATTTAGGAAGATATCCGTAAAGAAATGAATGAACGATGCAGCAAGGATATTATGAGTATATAAGTACACTGAAGCAAATGCAAATCCCCATACTCCTGTCATTATAAATCTGTAAACTGCCTGCTCCATCGAATCACATTCTATTGCGTGAACTGCCCCAAAAACTATCATACTTATGATGGCATAAATAAGCCTTCTCTTAAAGGTCGGCTGCCCACCCTGATAATATCCTTCGCAGACAAAGGCTCTGAATGTCAGTTCTTCCCATAATCCTGTTGCCAGTTGCATAAGAAACAGACAGGAAACAACGATTGGAACTGTCGTATTCAGCCAGCTCTTTGCACCTATTATGGCATAGGTTACAACATCGAATACCACATAAAGAAGCATGGCAATATATGCAGGAACAGCCTTGCTGAATCCTTCCAAGTTTATCACACTTCTTATGCTTTCTTTCCTATACAGTTTTACAAATATAATAAGCTCTGCCACAAAAAATACTATTCTCTGGAGGCTTTTAGCCACATATCCGGGAGCACCATCGAAGTTATTCTGTATTTTCCCGGAGACAATATCAAACAGAATCAAAAACAGTATAGCAAGCAAAATGCCTATTATTCCCTTAAACCTCTTCATAGATTTACCATTCCCTTCACTAATATTTTTTCATATATGCTAAAAAGGTTCACTATATTACTATAATATATCGTTTCGCATTAAGGAATCCTTAAGAGAATTATTTTCCAGAAATGTTGCAATTTACGATCAATTTGCCATCATTGACAAACAACTGATTGCGATTGGTAGAGTTTTTCAAACTATCGTTAATTGCTATTTGCTGATACAATAAGCTCAATCACGTGAATAAAACGACAAGGAGGCGCTTATGTCAAAAGAAACAAGAACTTTTCATATTAACGGTAATGATTATTCCTTTGACTTCTCTATATTCCACCGTTTCTTCGAAACATACCAAAAGAAAAATAGCTTTCTAATCAACGAAGCTGAACAGAATATAGCTGATGCAATCAGCGTATCAAAAGATACTATCCATAGTTGGCGATTTGAAAAGAACGCACCAGCAGATATGGATACAATACAGAAGTTAGCAGATTTCCTGGGAATAAAAGATTATCTCATACTACTTAACAAAAAGATTGGAGAAAATACTATGGCAGCAAATGATAGAATCCTCGATTCATTAAAAAGAATATATGATGCAATAATACTCTATCTCGATGATTATGATACTTCCTTCGCATACCTTAATCAGTTCTATGAATTCAAGGAAAAGAAATATTCTGATGAAGAAGCACGTAGAGAAATATACTGTATTGCAAACGATAAGCTACATGAAGTTGAGCTAGTTCTTACTCAGGAATATATCATACTTCATAAACTTGATATATATTCAACTCTGGAAACCTTCGTCCACAGAGACCTATGCAATATATGGGATGAAAAATTAGAATATGTCTGTCCTGAAGGAATCCAGATATACGAGACAAACACCGGAATTAACTCTCACGAAGAATATGAAGTAGTATTTAACAGGCTTAATGAAATAATGAGCGAATACTTTTAAACACAAAAATAAGGCGTACCGCAGTCACACCCATAAAGTGTGGCCACGATACGCCTTTAATTTCATTTACATCATCAGCAGCATTCCCATAACTGTTACACATACTGCCAATGTTATATATCCTTCCTTCGTAATAAGCTTCCAAGGCTTGTATTTGCCCTCAGAACGGCTCATATGAGTGTCTATAGTATTTCTACTAAAGAAATACATTACAAGCGTTATAAAGCCAAATAAAGCTACTGCAAATACGATAAACACTACCACCGCAGGTATCTCATCAAGCCTCATATAAGACATAAGAACATTTATTGTATTAAACAAACAATGCATAATTATGGTATATACCAGATTTCCGGTTGAAAGCCTTATTACCGCAAAGAGAAGTCCAAAGAAGAATCCATACATCACCGATCCGAATGAGAAATGTAATAACGCAAAGAACAGACTGCTTATCACAATTCCTGCTTTTACATCTACCTTGCTGTACGCACCAAGAATAACTCCTCTAAATACGAACTCCTCTACCACTGCAGGAACCACAGCAAATACCACCAATGACAGAATCAAAGGATATGTATTTACATCCTCTGCTGAGTCAGCTCCGGCACTTGATAGTATTCCTGCGAAATAATTGAGAAACAACGCTATTGGTATTCCACACACAGTGATAGCTGATAACTGCGCTAACTTTACTGGTTCTACCTTCTTAAGCTTAATCTCAATTTCACCCTTATGTTTTCTCCATAAAAAAAGTGAGAACATAAATGTCATAAAGTAGATAGACATCTG
>CACYKH010000050.1:2941-4062 GCA_902774915.1 uncultured Lachnospiraceae bacterium
TTATTAAATGGCTTTTCAGCCTTTACATCAACCATCATCTATTCCCGCACCCTTTCCTTTCTTCCCTAATTCTGGACTCCCTTTGTCGGGAGCCTTGTCCGATTTCTCTTTTACCTGCTTCTTCTTATTTTCAATCATATTCTGCAGATAATTTGTTATATCATCATAAGCTATATTATTCTGCTTACAGAACGCTATAACCGTTTCCTTATCCTTGAATTCGCCAATAGCCTGATCTTTGATAAGTTCCTTATCAGGCATCTTAATATCAGCAATAAGGAGATACTTTGCATCCTCAACATTCTTCTTGATTTTGAAATTGGAATACTTTGCTCCAGGAAATGCTTTACTTGCGCTTATCTGCTTCTTTTCAGCCTCGCGTTCTTCCTTTGGTTCTACATTATTGATACGATTATCAATCATGTTATAGTTCTGTTCTTCTTCTTAAAACCATCAGTCTGACCATCCATAATACAAGCTGTTAGTTCTTCGACATGAGCCGCACAATCTTCAACAGTATCATTATACTCATATATATTAAAGTCTTGTCCCCATTCATCAAGCTTTGCAGCTATATCATAAGCCCTTTTATAATCTTCAGATTCCCTTACCACATTCTGCTCACTTTGTACATTGACATCAACCTGGCGTAAAGTTGACATTTTTTCTTCAAGATACTCTTCCGCCTTTGGAAGATACTCCGCTAGCGTTCCTGATTCCTGTGGCAAAATGGGATTGATATCCACTTCTACACCACCGATACAGAGTTTTTCTTCATTCAGAAGATTAAACAAGGAATCTTCATGTTCATTCTCTCCACGAATCTCCACTACGACATCAATATCAGAATCTGCATTTTCGATACCTCTGCACCTGCTTCCGGTCAGAACCGCATCAATGGCTGTTGCATCAATATCATAATCTGCAAGAATACTCTTTACTGTCGATAGTACATCCTGCTCAATTTCTGAAGCTGATCTATCATCAATCTTATGAAACAATTCATCTGTTTTAGCTCTGAACTGTTCAACTATATCTGGAGCTAAAGCTTCAGTTTCGTGACTGTTCTTAACCTTATCATTTTCATTTCGGTCCACATGATTAGACAGCTCCTTGAAGTT
>CACYKH010000051.1 GCA_902774915.1 uncultured Lachnospiraceae bacterium
AGAAAAGTAATCAATGATACTATTTCAAAGCGTCTTAAAGAAATCTTTGAGTACATTGCTCCGAATTATAATATAACCATTGAAGAATGGAACCATGACATAGATCATGTACATATTCTCTTTAAAGCAGAACCCAATTCAGAATTGTCTAAATTTTTAAATGCATATAAGTCTGCGAGCAGCAGGCTTATAAAAAAAGAATATCCGGAGATAAAGCAAAAACTTTGGAAAGAATATTTCTGGTCAAAGAGCTTCTGTCTTATCACCACCGGTGGTGTAACTATAGATGTCATAAAGGAATATATCAAATCTCAGGGAGAGGATAAACCTGATGGCAGACGTAAAAACAAACAGAGCAATCAAATACAGGATCAAACCCAATAAAGCTCAGGAACAGCTCCTGCAGCAGACGTTTGGGTGTGTAAGACTTGTTTACAATCATTATCTGGGAGATCGAAAAGATGCCTATGATAATAATGGTACAAGTCTTAATTATTATGATAACGCAAATGACCTGAAACGTTTAAAAAATGAATTACCATTCTTAAAGGATGTAGACAGTATTTCTCTGCAACAGTGTCTAAGACATCTTGATACGGCATACAAAAACTTTTTCAGGGATAAGAAGGTAGGGTTCCCAAGGTTTAAGTCTAAGAAGAATAATCACAAGTCGTATTCGACAGTATGTGTGAATGAAAATATTTCCATAGAATCAAAACATATAAAACTTCCTAAGATAGGAAAGGTCAAGATGGTATGTCACAGACCTGTTCCAGATGACTGGAAACTAAAATCAGTTACAGTATCACAGGAACCAGATGGAAAGTATTACGTTTCTGTACTTTTCGAATATGTAACAAGTATCGTAGAAGTTCCTTCAAAAACTATTCTGGGGCTTGATTATTCTATGTCATCATTATATGTGGATAGCGATGGCAATTCCTGTGGTTATCCGAAGTTTTACAAACAGGCATTAGGCAGACTGGCAAGAGAGCAGAGAAAACTCTCAAAAATGGAAAAGGGTTCAAACAACTATTACAAACAAAGAAAAAAGGTAGCCAGACTACATAAACATATATCTAATCAGAGAAAAGATTTTCTACATAAGCAATCAACCGAGATAGCCAATCGAGTTGATACTGTATGTATAGAAAATCTTGATATGAAAAAGATGTCTCAAGAGTATAATTTTGGAAAGACTATATCTGACAATGGATGGGGACTGTTTACGAACTATCTCGAGTATAAACTGCGAGATAGAGGCAAACACTATGTAAAGATAGATAAATTCTATCCTTCAAGTCAGATATGTCATTGTTGTGGCTTCAAGAATGAAGAAATAAAGGATTTTGCAATAAGAAAATGGACATGTCCAAAGTGTAAAAATGAACATGACCGTGACGTAAATGCTGCAATAAATATACGAAATGAAGGAATCAAATACTTAAGTATTTAAGTATAGATAGAACCGTCGGACAGACGGGGATAGCTCGTGTATGCTGTGATCGTTAGATCACTCGAACGAGAAGCCCCCACTTCTTAGCGAAGCGAAAGTGGTGGGAGTATGTCACTCTTGTTAAGTCAATTGGGAGGGTTTTCACATGCATTATAAGAACTTTAAGACAGCAGTTTATATCCCTGCGTGGATAGCGCGTCACATGACTCCGGAAAAGCTGGAGTATGGATATGAGTTTATCGAGAAGTATATTGGTCTCGATAAGGTCTATATTGAGACTCACAGAGATGATATTGATATAGAAAAAGAACGTATTCTCATGATGAAAAACTATCTTGAGGAAAGAGGCGTTACAGTAGCGGGTGGAATTACATTTACGGTAGATGATTTTGAAGGCACAGAAGCTGGAAAAAGAAGAATCTTCAATACCTTCTGTTATACAGATCCTGCCATGAGAGATAAGGTAAAGGCTCTTTCCGAATATGCAGCTGGAATCTTTGATGAAGTGATCCTTGATGATTACTATTTCACTAATTGCTGCTGTGACAGATGTATTAAGGAAAAGGGTGACAGGGACTGGGTTACTTTCAGACGTGCACTTATGGCGGATGTTTCAAAGAACCTTGTTGTTGGTCCTTCAAAGGCTGTTAATCCTAATATCAAGATGATCGTTAAGTATCCTAACTGGCGTGAATCCTTCCATTTCACAGGTTATCTTCCTGATGCGGAGAAGGATATATTCGATGAGACCTACATTGGAACAGAGACAAGAAATCCAAGGTATACAGATCAGCATCTGCCTGAGTATTTAAGCTATTCGCTGGTTCGTTATATCGAAAATGCATGGCCGGGTCGTAATGGTGGCGGCTGGTTCGATACCTTCCAGTGCTGGTCTGCAGACAGATATCTTGAACAGGCTTATCTGACTGCCTTTGCGAAGGCTAAAGAGCTTATGCATTTCCAGTGGAGTAATCTGGTGGATAATCATTTTGTTGGAGGGATGAAGATCCAGCTTGAAAAGATAGATAAGCTGATGGATGGAATTGGAGATCCGACAGGAGTTCCTGTATATATTCCATATGCGTCAAGTGGAGAAAATCATCTGGAGATGAGGCTTGGAATGCTTGGTATTCCTATAGAAGCGACTCCTGATTTTCCTGCTGATAATGATATGATGATCCTGACTGAAAGTGCGTCTGCTGATCCAGACCTTATAAATAAGCTTAGGGAATATGTTCAGGCTGGTGGTGATGCAGTGATCACTTCAGGGCTTCTCA
>CACYKH010000052.1 GCA_902774915.1 uncultured Lachnospiraceae bacterium
GATATGGACGACAGCATTATCGAGAACAGACTTCAAACAGGTGGTATATATGCCTGGGTAAGAAATCCAATGTATAGTGGCGTGTGGTATACAATCATAGGAATAGGACTGATGTGTCATAATTGGTGGCTTATAGTAATCCAGATTATCAACTGGGGGATTATGACCATAGTTTTGAAGAATACAGAAGAGAAGTGGCTTGAAAATCTGTACGGAGAGGAGTATATGGAATATAAGTCACAGGTGAACAGATGTATTATGTGGTTCCCAAGAAAGAAATAATACATTTGGAGTGAATGACACGGTATATGGATATAATTAATATGACAGAAGGGTGGAAATGATATTGAATAACAAGATGACAGTAATAGTAGATAATACACCATATAATGGCTTAAGTGGTGAGTGGGGCCTGTCTATTCTAGTGGAACATGATGGAAAGAATATCCTGGTAGATGCAGGTGCATCAGACCTTTTTGTCGAGAATATGAAAGCTTTGGGTAAAAATATAGCTGATGTGGATTACGGAGTTCTAAGTCACGCGCATTATGATCATGCAAATGGTATACCGAGATTTTTCGAAGAGAATAAAAAGGCAAAGTTCTATCTCAGAGAAACTACTGCCGAAAACTGTTATGCTAAGATGTTCATTTTCAAAAAATATATAGGAATTCCGAAGAAGATGACCAAGAATTATTCGGACAGGATAGAATATGTATCAGGTGACTATAAGCTCTGTGAGGGCGCATATCTTATACCTCATAAGACTCCTGGCCTTGAAAGAATAGGCCAGCGAGAAATGATGTATCAAAAGACAAAGGATGGTTGGAAACCTGACAACTTCTCACATGAGCAGAGTCTTGTTTTTGAAACAGATAAAGGGCTCGTGATAATCAATAGCTGCTCTCACGGAGGAGCTGTCAATATAATAAATGAGGTGAAGCAGACATTTCCGGATAAACATATCTATGGCTTGATCGGCGGTTTCCATCTTTTTAATAAGTCCGAAGAAGAAGTAAGAAATGTAGCTCGAAATATCCTGGATACAGGAATCGATTATGTATGCACTGGCCACTGTACTAAGGACAGAGCCTATGGAATAATGAAAGAGATATTAGGTGACAGACTCCAGCAGCTTCATGTTGGTCTTATAGTGGAATTTTGACACGGCATGAGACTTAGTTTTCCGGTGTCAACATTTTCAATATTATAAGCAAAAACACATTGACAAACATCTATGTATGATGTATATTACAACACATAGATAAATATCAATGTGAGGTGAATAATATGAAAGAAATGGATGTAGCTTTAGTTTGTAAGGCACTTGGAGATTCTAATAGACTCGAGATAGTTAAGATGATCTCAGATGGAGAAAAATGTGGATGTAAGATTCTGGAGAAGTTCAGTATCACACAGCCAACACTTTCTCATCACATGAAGATTCTTGTGGAGTCAGGGCTTGTGAATGACAGAAAGGAAGGCAAGTGGCATTATTATTCAGTTAATAAAGAGGTAATGACTGAATTCTGTGTATTCATTCGCGGTCTTTGCAAGGGTGCAACGGAGAATGAATCTACAAAAAAATGCTGCTAAATAGGTATAATAAACAGGAGTTAATGAAAATGGATGAAATGATGAGTTTTAAGGATAAGGTTTACATAATCTCTGGCTCTGCATCAGGTATTGGAAAAAGCTGTTCTGAAATGCTTATCCAATCTGAAGCCATTGTAATAGGGATTGATAAACAAGAGAGTAGTGAAATAAGTCCGTTATATACCCATTATCAGGTTGACATAACTAATGAAAATGATATTGAAAATGTTGTAAATGAAGTTGTAGAAAAGTTTGGAAGAATAGATGGACTTGTTAATGCGGCAGGAAGATGGGGAAATAGTAAGCCTTTTTATGAAATAGAAACTGCTGATTGGGAGAATGTTCTCTCAGTAAATCTTACAGGAATGTATATTTTGTCAAAGTATGTATCTCGTGTTATGATTCCGCAGAAGCATGGAAAAATAGTGAATATCAGTTGTATCAGATCTTCGATATTCAGAAACAACATGACTGATTATGCAGCTTCTAAGGGTGGTGTTACGGCGCTTACTTCAGCTATGGCACTGGATCTGGCTCCTTATAATATACAGGTAAATTCAGTGGCTCCCGGATTTACATATACCGGGATGACAAAGGCATCCTTTGATAATGAAGAGGTGAGAAGACAGTCTGAAGCGCTCATTCCTGAAGGAAGACTTGGAATGCCAGAGGATATTTCAAAGGTTGTTATGTTCCTGCTATCTGATATGGCTGACTACATTAACGGGACTTGTGTATTTGCGGATGGTGGATACCATATTCAGAAATAAGTACATTTAATCTTTGTTATACTTATTGTTATTTCTCGTCGTATTGCAGGATTTTCATTACGGATTAATGCGTTTTAAGTATTCTTCTAGTGTGGCCTTGATTTCATCAGGAGAATCAGTCATTCCGCGGTCGACCCATTTGAAGATGATATTCCATATGGCTCCAATATTAAATGCTATCAGGTAGTCGGGATCAAGATCTCCAATCATCTGGGCAAATGGATTTCCATCCGGAATTACTACATTTAGTTTTAATAAAAGTAGATATAGAAGATTGTTCTTGTGAAGTAGTTCGAGCAGATATCTGTTCTTATCGCAGAATTCAAAGATTACGGAAAGGGGACCTTCCGGAGATGAAGTCAGTGCAACAACATATTCATGTATTGCGTTAGTTATAATTGAATCCAGAACATCATCTTTCGAAGAAAAGTTATTATAAAATGTTTTTCTTTCCAGTGGTGTTTCAAGGACTATCTGCTTTACGGATATCTCAGAATAAGGGTGATCCTGCATTAGTTTTAGTAATGCATCGGTGATCTCTTTTTTTGATCTTATGGAAGAGGGATTTGAAGACTTATTCATAATATACTCCAATTTGATTTAGTTATTAGTAGATTACAGTAAACATTTGTGCATGATCTGAACTTACACAGATTCACAAGATTGAGTAACATTCTCTGGAAGTGTTTACGGAAATACCAATCAAGAGTATCATAAAGATACAAGTTACACAAGTGTGTAATTGGAGGGATTTATGAAAGAATACATTTTACTTTTACCTATTATATTTATATTTCATGATATGGAGGAAATTGTTGGGTTTGAATGGTTCTTCAGGAGAAATCCGGATCTATATGATAGATTTCCGAAAGTTTTGAAAGCATATCGAAACTTTAAGACGGAAGGCTTTGCGGCGGCAGTATATGAGGAATTTATTCCGTTTTTTGGAGTAAGTCTGCTGGCGTATTATTTTCCCAATAAAATACTTCTTTCCATGTGGTACGGACTGTTCCTTGCGTTGGCAGGACATTTTATAATTCATATTGGTCAGACGGTTTATCTAAGAAAATACATACCGAGTTTTATTACAAGTCTGATATGTTTACCGGTCAGCGTGAATATACTACTTAGGTGTACTAGGACTATGAATTTTGATATGGTAACAATCCTTATCATAGTTGCGAGCATTCTTTTTATGATGCTTAACCTGAAATTGGCTCATATGTTTGCGCATTTTGTGAATGGTAGGATGCATGTTGAAGAAAATGTTGGATAAAGATTTGAAGAATAGAGATATAAAAACGCATATTTCGGTTATTATACCGGCTCATAATGAAGAAAAATATATAAAGAGATGTATAGATTCCATAAAGAAGGCAGATTCTGTGTTTCCAGGA
>CACYKH010000053.1 GCA_902774915.1 uncultured Lachnospiraceae bacterium
GCGCCTTAATAAATATATCAGATAGATATTGAATTACCCAGTAGAACCTGGGAGAAAGGAAAAAATCCAAGCATTAACTGATAATTGGATTATACGTGAAAATAATGAGAAGAACAAAAAAGGTTTTGGCGGTTTTATTAGCAGGAGTTATTATGGCGAGTGCATTGTGTGCTTGTGGAGAAGAGAAGGAAGATGCTACTGAAGCTAAGACAGAGGCTGTGACAGAGGCAACTACAGCTGCAGCTAATGAGACAACTGAAGCAGCAACTGAGGCAGAAGCAGAGACTGATTCGAATGAATCTTCAGAACCATCTCAGACAGATTATTCTGCTGGAACAACAGAGGATGCAGCAACTGTAGAGGCATTTGCATTAAAAATCCGTACAGCAGTTGAAGATAGCGATTGGGAAACTCTTGCAGATATGGCTCAGTATCCTGTAATGGTAAATGGTGCACAGGTTGCAAGCAAGGACGAGCTTCTTAGCAGTATTAATGAGAAGGGCGTATCTGATGAATTCATTAGTAAGATCAAGGGTGAAAGCTGCACAGGCATGATGGCAAACGGACAGGGCGTTATGATGGCCGATGGCGAAGTTTGGTTTACAGATAGCCTTGAAGGAAAAGGACTTGTGATCATTACATTTAACGGGATTTATTAAGATAGATATTTTGATGACTGAAGAGAGACCGATTGTTGGTCTCTCTTTTTTATTTATAGAAATCAAAATAGTTATGCGAAAATTATATGAATTATCGCTTGTCAGACTTGAAAAAGGAACAAGTGAACATTATAATTATGTTTGTACGAGTAATTCGTATGCGGTGTGATAAAAAAGCAGGCAGAAATGCCAAATGATTAATGGTTTAAATCCCATTAATAAGAACAAAATTAGGAATTCAGGATAGGATTCTTCGTTCAAAGCTTTTTTATTGCGCTCTTTTTTTACCCTTTTTTGCGCATATATATACTGATACATTTTTATTTGAGGAGAATTAGAAAATGGGAAGAGAAGAAAATATTATTATATTTAATGATACTGAGAAACTATGTGAAACAAATGAAAAACTTAAAGAAAGTATAGATAACAGCATCAAGAAGCAGAAGTTGATCTTAGAGACAGATAAGATACCTGCTCCTGATTTAAAGAAATACCAGGCAAGGGCTAAGCTGATTGTCTCACAGAAGAGAACATATGAAGCTGCATCGGCTTATAAAGGAAAGAAGGTAGCTGTACTCAACTTTGCATCTGCTTCAAATCCTGGTGGTGGAGTGGTAAGAGGTGCCGGAGCTCAGGAGGAATGCCTTTGCAGGTGTTCGACTCTTTATTTTGCTCTGGATACTAAACTCATGTGGGATGGTTTCTATACCCCACACCGAAAAGCTCATAATCCACTTCATAATGACGATATCATCTATACACCTGATGTTACAGTATTCAAGACAGATACATATAGTCCAAAGTTGATGGATGACAAAGATTGGTATAACGTAGATGTAATCACTTGCGCTGCTCCTAATTTAAGGAGTAATCCATCCAATATTTATAATCCTCATGATGGAGATGCTGTAAAACTATCTGATAATGAATTACAGGAACTGCACGAGAAGAAGCTAAGAAGGATACTAGATGTGGCAGTTAATGAGGGATGTGAAGTGGTAATACTAGGTGCCTTTGGTTGCGGAGCATTCCAGAATGATCCTAGAGTTGTAGCAAATGCTGCGCGAAATGTTCTGCCAGACTACTTAAATGCATTTGAAACCATAGAATATGCCATCTATACAAGACGCGGAGACGAGAAGAACTATGAAGCGTTTAATGGTGCTTTGTTTAGGATGAAATCATAAATAGGAGTTATAAAGAAAGGGGGATGCGTATGATATTTAGACTTTTACTACTATATTCAAAGATAGCGCAGCTGCATCTTAGCTGGATGCAGATAATTGTGATGATTTTTTCTGCAGTTTTTATATTGATTTCAGGATTTATGTTTCTGGTATCAATGTACACCGAAAGTAAGAATATGTTCAGCTATCTAGTAACAATGGCCCTTTCGATTGGAATATTCATGATGGCATTTTATGCTCAGGATATTGTAGAAATGATTTCATACTATATATAGAAGGAAAATGTAAATGAATAAAGTAAGAGAAATGATTGTATAATAAAACAAATATTAAAAAAATTATCATCACGGAAAGGGATAAGAATGATGATGAAAGAAAAATCTGAAATAAATGAGGAAAGAAAAAAAGATGCTAATATGACTTGGAAAGAAATGTGGGATCGACAAAGAAAATATGACCAAGAACATAATAATCCAGAATTAACACTAGAAGAGATTAATCAATACATAAATGAGGTTAGAAAAAGATAATTTTCTGTGTAATAATTATTATGGGGTATGGGCTATCGTGTTTATAGAGTGTGTGAAAGTTTTTCTGTAAATAAGATATCCTAAGATAATTGACGAGCTGTATGGCGGTAAGATTACCGTTGTCCAGCTCGCTTTGACTATACCTAATCCCATTGATTTCGTCAAGAATTATGATAAATTTGGTATATAATTATATTC
>CACYKH010000054.1 GCA_902774915.1 uncultured Lachnospiraceae bacterium
GACGGAAAAAGGAACATTTGATGCAATTGGAGGTTTTGTGGATAAGAGGGCAATGGAGGACGTGGCCACAGCAAAGCTACTGAAAAAATATGGAAGAAAGAAAGGGAAGAAATATACAACTCTTCGACGGAACTATCTTATTAATTCTACCAGGAAGTACGATGATTTGGGTGACTGGTTATATCTCAAGCTAATGATCAAGAATGCAGGAATGCTTTTAAAGGCAGCTATGGGAGACAAAACCGGAATGGATAAAATGCTAGATGAAATGTTTTACGAATATAATGGGTAATAATATGCTTGACCCGGCCGTTTGGGCCGGGTTTATTATACCCACAAAAAAGTGGGTAATGTTCAATTCCTGGAAACTGCGATATTCTTTCGGTATAAAAACAGAAGAAGAATTTGTAAGTCATTTACAGGAGGAGAACTAAGATGAAAAAAGAAGCATTACTACTGATTGATATCCAGGATATTTATTTCACACCAGGTCCTATGCTTCTACATAATCCAAGGTGTGCAGCCAAGAATGCGGTGCAGATTTTGGAGAAGTTCAGATCTGAGGGTAAGACAGTAATTCATGTCCAGCATAACTTTAAGGTTTTATCGCGGATTCATAGACTTGTGAAACCGATAGAAGGTGAGAAGATAATTCATAAGGAATACCCGAGTTCATTTCTTGGAACTGAGCTTCGTGAGTATTTGCAGGAGAATGAGATAACAGACATAGTAGTTGCTGGGATGATGTCCCACATGTGTGTAGATTCGACAGTAAGAGCTTGTCAGGATTATGGATATAATGTTACTTTAATAGATGATGCTTGTACTACTTTGTCGCTTAAACATGATGGGAAAAAGATAGATGCTGAGACGGTACATGCTGTATATATGGCATCGCTTGCTGACGGATTCGCAAATGTAATTAAAACGGAGAAATACTTATCGGATATTAGGAAAAAATAGGATGGAAAAATATGAAAATAAGGGATGACTATACCTGTCCGCTTGAAATAGTTCATGACATTATAAAAGGTAAATGGAAAACAATAATCTTATATCAGATGAAGGATGGTCCAAAGGGACTTGCTGAACTGGAGCGAGAGATAGAAGGCATTACGCAGAAGATGCTTCTCGAACAGCTAAAGGAACTTATTGAATTCGGTCTTGTGGAGAAGAAGTCCTTCGATGGATATCCCCTTCGCGTCGAGTATTCGATAACCGAGAGGCGTGGACGAAAGATGATCGAGGCCATAGATATTATGCAGATGGTAGGAGTGGATTATATGATCGAAAATGGAATGACAGACGCACTTATAAATAAGGGGATATTATCTGAAAATGAATTATGCAGGCTAGTGAAGGAAGCGGCTGAAGGAAATGATCCGTTGGTAGATATAAAGGGAGAATAGACTGACATGTCAGATAAAAAAGCATTCATAGTTATAGATCTGCAGAAGGATTATTTGTGGGACAAGAGAAAGTCCATGTTTACTTATGATACAGATAAACTTGTAGGAAATGTAAATAAAGCCATAGCTTCTTATAAGGAAGCGGGCTACGACATCATATATATCAAACACATTTTACCTAAGGTGATGTGGGGAGTTGGCTTTTCGATTAAGGGAACTGAAGGAGCAGAGCCTTTAGAGAGCATATGGAAAAGGCAGGATATAGTGAGGTTGTCCTTTCAGGACTTGATGAATGTGGCTGTGTGGGAGCTACAGCAAAGGGGGCAGTAAAGACAGGAATCAATGTGAAAATGCTGGTAGAATGTATCGGCAGCAGATTTCCAGAGAAGAAAGTCCAGAACATGAGACAGCAGTTAACAGCATTAGGAGTAGAATACTTATGAGAATGCTGAATATAACAGTTGAAACAATAGAGTAGATATAAAATGTGTTGACAGATTAATAAAAGGAGAGTAACCTAAGAACATCATTTTAAATCTAAGGAGTTATATTACATGCGTAGATTTGTTCCCGCAACTTCACATCAGTGGATGAGATCATCTCTAGTCAGACTAGTGAATGGTTTTAATTTGATATGTGAAAGTTCAGGAATTAGAAAAGTGTAATATACTATATAATTTTTTGTTTTTAATATATTAGTATTTTCAAACCACCTATCTAATTCGGATAGGTGGTTTTTTGATTACAAAGGAGAAATGAATATGATACTACGAAATTATAAGAAAGAAGATTCCCCCATAATTGCCACATGGCTGAGAACAGAGGAGGAGCTATATAAATGGTCAGCTGATAGGTTTAATAAGTATCCTCTTGAAGAAAATGATATAGAAGAAAATTATGCTCCGCAGATTGAATCAGGCAGATTCTTCCCGCTTACAGCAGAAGATGAAGAGGGAAATGTTATAGGACATTTTATTATAAGATACCCAAGAGAAGATGATGACAGCAGTGTTAGATTCGGATTTGTAATAGTTGATCCTAAGTTTCGTGGAAGAGGCTATGGAAAAGAGATGCTTCTTCTGGGAGTAGAGTATGTAAAGGAAACTTTAAGTGCAAACAGGATCGACCTTGGAGTATTCGAGAATAATGAAAGTGCAAAGCACTGCTACGAAGCAGTGGGTTTCAAAGAGTATAATATAAGGGACTGTGAGCTGCCGGTTGGTAATTGGAAATGTATAGATATGGAGATGTATATATAAATGAGTAAAGATTTTGATATAAGACTGATAACTATAGAGGACTATGATGCGATATATGATTTATGGAATGCTACAGAGCAGAGTCGAAGGGCTTTAAATCCTGTGGACGATTCCTATGATGGAATTGAGAGATACCTGAAGCGTAATCCTAATACCTGTTTTGCTGCAGTGTCAGACGAAAAGATAATAGGAGTAATCCTTACAGGGCATGACGGACGCCGTGCCATAGTCCATCACCTATGTGTGCATCCGGATTTTCGTAGGATGGGTATAGCTGAAAGTCTTGTTTCTACTGCAGAGGAGGCACTGAAGAAAGAAGGAATTCAAAAAATCTTCGGACTGGTATTTAAGGATAATGATCCGGCAAATTCATTTTGGGAAAGTCAGGGATATTCACTAAGGACTAATCTCAACTATAGAAATAAGAGTCTGAATGATGAGATTCCGGCAGGAGAATAAAGTGATATATTTAAGATTGGAGGTATAAGATAATGATTATAAAAGATATAGATAAGGGAAAAGCTTTTGACTGGGGAAAAACTTCAAAGGATTATGCAAAGTATAGAGATATATATCCACAGGAATTCTACGATTACATATTAAATCTCGGACTTTGTAAGGATGGTCAGAAGGTTCTGGATATTGGAACAGGAACCGGTGTACTTCCAAGAAATATGTATAAGTACGGAGCTACATGGGTTGGAACTGATATAGCTGAGAATCAGATTGAGCAGGCTAAAGTCCTTGCTACTGAAGCAGGAATGAATATCGAATTCTTTGCAGCAAAAGCGGAGGATGTATCATTTCCTGATAATACATTTGATGTTATTACAGCATGCCAGTGTATCTGGTATCTGAAACATGAAGTGACAGCGCCTCAGTTTGCAAAGATGCTGAAACCGGGAGGACATTTCCTGATTCTCTATATGGGATGGCTTCCTTTCGAAGATGAGATAGCAGGCAAGAGTGAAGAGATTGTTTTGAAATATAATCCGACCTGGAATGGTTGTGGAGATACAGTTCATCCTGTTTGGGTACCAGATGAATATTTGGCTACATTTGATCTTGTATCACAGAATGAGTTCAGAGTCGATGTTCCATTTACGAGAGATTCATGGCATGGAAGAATACGTGCATGTAGAGGGGTTGGAGCGTCCTTATCAGAAGCAGATATTGAAGCCTGGGATAAGGAACATATGCAGATGATGATGGAAAATGCACCGGAGAACTTTACGGTGAAGCATTATGTATCAATTGCAGATTTGAAGGTGAAAGAATAAAGAATAATGAGTAGAATAGAATATATAAAAGCAACAGAAAGTGATGCTGAGACTGTTTGTAATATTGTCCGGGGAACCAAGGCGGTAATCTATCCGCATTATTATACTCAGGCTGTAGTAGACTTCTTTGGAAGACTTCACAGCCTGGAGAATATTACCAGGGATATAAAGGCTGGGAAGGTAGATATACTAAAGGTGGATGGAACTATAGTTGGAACCGGAAGCAGAGATGAAAATCATATAACCAGAGTTTATGTACTTCCGGAATATGAAGGAAAAGGCTACGGCTCAATTATTATGGATCATCTTGAGGAAGAGATTTTTTCTGAATATGAAATTGCGAATCTGGATGCCTCACTTCCCGCAACGATGTTCTATGAGCATCGCGGTTTTAGGACTGTAGAACATAGAAAACATGATATCGGAGATGGCGAAGTAATGATCTACGAGATTATGGAAAAAGGCCGCTTTGCAGAAATCAAAAAAGCAGACAAGGCTGATCTAAAAGAAATTCTTGAACTTCAGTATCTGGCTTATCAGAGCGAAGCTGCACTTTTTGGCGGAAAGAAGATACCACCTCTTACAGAAACTCCGGAAGAAATAGAAGCGGAATATGAGCAGGGCATAATACTCAAAATGACTGACTCTGATGGCGGGATAATCGGCTCAGTAAGAGCAAAAGAAGAAGAGGGGACAGTTTATGTAGGTAAGCTGATGGTTCATCCGGATTATCAGAAAAAGGGCTATGGAACAAGACTTCTCCTTAGTATAGAGAAGTATTTCCCGGAGAAAAGATTTGAACTCTTTACCAGTACCAGAAGCCTGGCTAATATAAGAATGTATGAGAGAATGGGCTATAACTCATTTGATACAAGAAAAGTAGATGATGAAATCGAGTTTGTATACCTGGAAAAATAAAATAAAGAAAGGGGAAACATATATGGGGTTATTATTTGTAAATGCGTGTGTAAGGGATGAATCAAGAACCAGGAGGCTTGCAGATAAGCTGTTAGAAAAGATAAATAAAACATATGATGAGGTATGCCTTAAGGATATCCAGTTTCCAGTAGTAGATGAAGATTTTCTGCATGAGAGGGATAGGCTGGCTTATGGAAATGAGTTTGATAATCCGATGTTCAAACTGGCAAATCAGTTTGCTGATGCAGAAGAAATAGTGATAGCAGCG
>CACYKH010000055.1 GCA_902774915.1 uncultured Lachnospiraceae bacterium
TATCTAACTTAACTAACCATTTTGAAGGAATGAAAAAATGGATTGTTATAAATGTTTCGCCAGATACAGATATTCTTAATTCTATTGCAGCATATTTATACAGTAAACAGTCCATTCATAACTTGTTTACAGATGCGCAGATCGATCTGTCGGGATTAGGTATAGGAGTTTCACTTAAGAATGCAACCCCAATATTTGATATTACCTTTGCACTCGAAAAGTTACTTGTGACACTGAATAAAAAGGGATATAAGGTACTCATTTCTATAGATGAGATAGTAAATAATCAAAATGTTCGTGCTTTTTCAAGTGTGTTTCAGCTCCTGCTCAGAAAGAAGCTTCCATTATTCTTGCTAATGACAGGACTATATGAAAATATAAACAACCTTCAAAATGAAAAAACTCTAACATTTCTTTACCGAGCTCCTAAGATTTATCTGGAACCGCTTAATTCATTTTCAATAGCTACTAGTTATAAATCGATTCTAAAAGTAAATGATGATACAGCGAAAGAAATGTCGAAGCTTACCAGCGGATATGCTTATGCGTATCAGGTTCTTGGATATTTATATTGGGAGAAGATTATAGAAGAAAAGTCTAGCACGAGCCTGGATGACATTATTAGTGATTATGATAGAACACTAGGTGAATATGTATACGAAAAAATATGGTACGAACTACCAGCTACTGAAAAGAAAGTAATCGCATTATTAGTAGAAAATGGTGAAATGAAAACAGGCGATATCAAGGAGCAATTAGGTTTAACGGGCAGTAAGTTATCTGTATATAGAGATCGTCTGAAACGTAAAGGACTTATTAATACTTCAAATTATGGACACATATCACTTATACTTCCACGTTTTGCGGAAATCGTAAAGTTCTGGGTGGATTAGCATCATCATTAAAACAAAAGGGAGCATAAAACCATGGATATTTCAGATATTTTTGTTATTGTAGTAGGTATAATTTTATTGTTGATACAGTTGCTTATATTATATTTTATAATCACAGGTATCAAAAGTATGATTGTATGTACGGAAAAAGTGGTTGCTAAAGTGACGTCAGTAATAGATGAACAGAAAAGATATGAAGATTCTAAAACAGGTAAAACTGAATATAGATATTATTATAATGTGACTTTTACATACGATTATAATGGTCAAGAGTATGATACGACTCGTACGTATAGTGATAGAAGTAAATATTCTAAAGGTGATAATCCTACAATAAAGATAAATCCACATAATCCGAAAGAAACCAGTGGGTTAAGAGGTGATATTAGTACCCTTTTAGGCTTATCTATATCAATACCGCTTTTTGCATTTTTTGATCTTATATATATATCGATTTTATCGAGTGTTTTTTAAAATCATGGCTGTCAGCTCGCGTATGACAGCCTTTTTGTTTTGTAATATTTTGAGTTATATGATACTATATATGATTAGATACAACTAACGAAGCGGGTTTATATACAGAAGATCATAAGTTTTCACATGTACGAGCTTATAAGAGAAGGGTGATTAAGATAAAATGAGATACGGATTTATGGGTATGGCTATGCCGCTCATTATGGATAAAGCAGTATATGCGTTTTTAAGGGATTACGGGATAGAAGTTACTGCTGAGTTAAAGAAGAGGATAAGAAAAGAGTATAAGGAAATAGTAGCTAGAACTCCAGCGCTGGGTAAAGGGAATAGTCTAACCAAAATTCTTTATATAGGCTGTTACATGATATCATTTCATAAAGCGACTCCGGATGTTATAGATGAAAAATGTTTTGAGGGGCTCGTCAAATATCTTTGTGACGAAATGATTCGCAGACAGAAAGAGGATGAAAGTTCATTTTCGGAGAAGAATATCAGAACCCGTGAAGAAGCAGCAAGAAAATCACAGACATCCTCCTATGAAATGGATTGGAAATCTACATTCAGAAGAATTGATAAAGATAACTATGAATTCACTTATACAAAATGCGGACTTTGTGAACTTGGTAGAAGAGAAGGCTGTTTTCATCTTATCAAGTATCTATGCATGACTGATTTTATTAGTTTTGATAAAGGTGGAGCAAAGCTGATCAGAAATCATACACTTGCAAATGGAGATGATTATTGCGATTTTCATGTGAGCAGGAAGGAAAAATATGGAGGAAAATATGAATAAGGGAAAGACAGTTGTAGAATTTAAAGATGTTCTAAAGGAATATGGTGAGGGTGATGGTAAGCAGATTGCGGTGAATCACATAGACTTTACCATAGATGAAGGCGAGTTTGTAGTTATACTGGGGCAGTCAGGAGCAGGTAAGTCTACTGTGCTGAATATGCTGGGAGGTATG
>CACYKH010000056.1 GCA_902774915.1 uncultured Lachnospiraceae bacterium
CCGTTTGCTGGATAGAGTGGCTTTTGAAATTCATGTGGGGAAGTGGGGGTATGAAGATAAGGTGGATGCTAAGCTTGTTAAAGATTTGCTGGAAGAGAATGGCTATACGGATCTGCAGTTTTCTGCCGGAGATTTATTAAGATACTGGGACAAAGGTCCGGTGTACAGTCGAAAAAAGCGAAAATAATAGTATTAGCGATGTTTGTGAAAATAAATGTACGTGCAACCAATTAAAAAGAAAAAGTGACAGCAGTGATGACACAAACTAAATCGAAAGGAAAGTGCTATGAACGAGATTGATTGTACTTTCGTTGAAATATCGCAGGTCATAGAGAATGCACGTGAAAACGCTTATCGCAAGGTAAACGAAGAGCTGATTCTCATGTACCAGAAGGTAGGGAAGTTCCTTTCTGAAAAATCGCAAGAGGCCAGCTATGGTGACGGGTACATCGATGCCCTTGCTGTATATATTACGGAACAGTTCCCCGGCATTAAGGGTTTCAATCGCCGTGGACTTTATCGCATGAAGCAGTTTTATGAAACTTATGCCGGGAATGAAAAAGTGTCAGCACTGCTGACACAATTGAGTTGGACGAATCATTTGCTGATCATGTCAAGTAGCAAGAGTGATGAGGAACGTGAATTCTACATTCGCCTTGCAATTAAAGAACGATATAGTTCCCGGCAACTATGCTGGATCGATGATTAGGGAGCGTGGTAATTAAAGAAGATCACCACAAGTCTTCTTTCGGAGGACTTGTGGTAAATGATTGTAATGATAATCTGACCTCATCTTGAAATTTCGCCTAAACGAAATTATAGTATAAATAATTACTTTTGAGGTCACAAATTGAAAACTCAAAAGGACGGAATGCATATGACTAAGACAAATCAGGAATATTTTGATTAGCGGGAGATATCATATGTTTGAACCAATTTTTTATGATGATTATGTCAAAGCTATAAAGACTAAGCAAATTCTTGGATATACTGGAGATTGTTATACGTTCTTTACGTTTTTGACGAGACATTATTCGAATCAATATATCGAGACGGTGGCAAGACATATTTTAAATAGTGGTTGTATGAAGTGCTTTTTCTATGGAGTAGACAGTGTCAATTGGGAAATGAAGTTTGACTTGATTGACAATGATCTTCATGCAACGGTAGATGACGTTTGTCTAACAAGTACTGTCGATAATGAAGATGAGTTCAGAGATGAATTGGACTTGTCCATATGTATCGTGAAGAAGCCCAGTGATATTGTAATTCTATATGACGATGAAGCAGTATATAACAGTATGAAAACCAGACTATTCCAAGAAGAGAGAGATGCATGCGATAATTGGTATGAAAGAACATCGAAGTTGTAGAATCATTGGGGGATCGTCATGGAAAGAGATAGAGAAGATATAGAAGTTTTAAACCTTCCGACAAAGGTAGAAGAAAGAATAAAACAAATAAAAGAAGATTATCTGGCAGCCTATATAATGATCGATGTTGCGGGGAAGAACGGACAAGAAATGCTCTCTGAAGAGCTTGAAAAAGCATTAAAGAATAGTCCCAAATTCTTGGCACTAAGTCATTATTTAGATGAAACATCCAGCGAAGAAGTCTGGTTGACCGATGATAGTTACAATATCGAAGATGAATTGGATTCTGCCCTTATGCTTGAAGCTGTCAGAGGGAAAAATACCTACATCCATTATAGAGCAGCTGCTGATAGAGTTGATAAAACAAAAAAACTTCTTGAAAAAGCGACAGAAGAAAAAATAAAGGAAAATAGTCTTCTGCTTGAATGGGCAAAAGAAGACGATGAGTATATATTACATATCAGGAAAAGGGTAATTCCTGAATATGAGTATACACTTCGTTTATATCAGGATGGAAATGGCGTCGTAATATATGAATCGAAATGCAATTCTGAGATAAACTATTTTAGAATAAAAGAGGCTCTCAGAAAAAATATTGTATCACGAGTGTCTGAAAAGGTTGATTATATAGTTTCTCATCCGGAGGAAGTCCATGAAGATGATCGTTATTTTGGCTGTCCCGTGCATTGCAGATATGGACTGAAATGGAAGTATAATAATGCCTATGATATGCTAAGTGATTATATGATATATGAGGACTGCGATTATGGTTTTGATGAGTATGAAACGGAGATAGCACGTATGCTGCTTGAGGCTCCTGAGGTTAGCAGTATCTGGATGAAGCATTGAAGGAACATCATGGAAAGAAAAAAGAAAGTGACAAAATCAAAGTTAGATTTGCCAGACGCTGTCTGGTATTCTATGAAAGAAGGATTATTACATG
>CACYKH010000057.1 GCA_902774915.1 uncultured Lachnospiraceae bacterium
AGTTTCTGACTATCTTTAACATAGTTTTTCATGTCAAAAACCACCTCTAATCTTTTTCACATTTCGATTCATCATATGTCTGCCATAATATCTAAAGGCAAATTTTTTAATAAATCCCATCTCTTGATGATGTTTTTTTAGAAGCGCATCTGGAGAATCGTAGATTCCGAAATCCTGATTGATTCCTGTACTCTGAATATAAGTGTTATTACGATTGAAATCTATAACCGGATTCTTAAAATCCTCAACCCCAACTCCATATTTACAGAATTCGCCAGTGCAATTACTATTCTTCTGCTGCAGTTTTCCGAGATAATCCTTATCTATAATAAATGCCTCCAGCTCATACCAATTGTCTTCTAAGTAAACCTCTACCCAGCTATGGAATATATTCTTCGGAGCCTGCTTATAAACAAAGCCTGTCATGGCTCCTTCCTGAAGTTCTTTTCTAATAGTAAAGCCGTGAACTCTACAGGGAACACCAACCGCTCTTAGAAGTGCCATAAAAAGTGTACCCTTAGTATTGCACTGTCCATATCCATCCTTCAGAACCTTTGAGGCAGGAATACTGTCATCCACATTGTATCCAAAGCGAATCTCATCTCTGATATAATTATAAATCGAACGTATTCTTTCGAACTCTGGAAGTTCTCTCCATCCACGTTTCCTTATAAGCTCCTGAATCTTGTAATTATCATAATCTAGCATATGAGTTTGGGACAAATATTCATTATTCATTTCGTTTTCCTCTTCTTTATCACCACTACTTACATCATATTTCTTCAAACTCATCACAAATGTATATTTACATCTGATATTCTTTTCCGCCTTAAACCCGAATCTCGAGAAAAATACCTCCTTATCACTATTAAAATATTCCCGGAAATATTTAGGAGTACATATAGTTTCAGTGATATACATAGGAGCGAATTTTATCTTGTTAGATATACCTTTTTGTCTTTCCCAATCAAGAATTATAAGATATCCATCCTTCTTAAGGAGCCTGTGGACTTCTGACAGAATCCCATTCCAGAGGTCGGGATTACATTCATGAAGAGCCAGACCTATGATAATGTAATCAAATATCTCACTCTTAAGTCCTGTATCTGTAGCATCTCTACAGATAAGCTTCACATTATTAAGTCCAAGACTATTTACCTTCTGTCTCGCCTTAAGCAGCATAGATTTTGATCTGTCCAGTCCCATAACCGTCACATGCGTATTATTGATTGCAACATTAATCCCGTTCAATCCGGTTCCACAACACATATCAAGTACCATACTCTTTTCATTTGGAATAAGTTCAGCCAAAACCTCTCTTGGATTCCTGCCATCCTTTCTTCCGTTATTTCTGAAGAAAGTCTTATCTAAAATGTCATAACTTGGTGACATTATCTTATACATATATTTACTTGCTAACTTACTTGCCATCTCTATTAACTCCTTATCAAACATTTGTTTTATATGTTCATCTGTTCATATGTTAATACATCCTATCTTATTTGTCAACAAAAAAAGAAATGCCTTTCGACATTTCTTATAGTTATTTGTTCTTTTGATACTCCTCCAGATAAGTATTCATTTCATTCGCCTGGGTAAGCTCAAAGATATATTCAACTATTAGCGATAATATAAAAACAACGAGCACTCCAACCGCAATACTTATAACAACTTCTATCCTATCTGACGGTATATTCGGCGCTTTGAATACTATCAAAAGTATTGCCGCCTCAACTATAAGCACATAAAGAACGTTTCTTATAATAAGTCTTTTCATGCTCAGCTCTTTATCTGATTGAAAAAAGAATACTGGAATCACACCAATAAATGCATAAAAAAGAGGCGAGAAAAAGGCTTCGTAACTGAAGGTTCTGCCACTATCAAATATAAGTCCAACAACCATTAGAAGTATAGTGATCATAGTTACAAGAATAAAATATAATCTAAAGGCTTCACCTAATCTTTCCTTTATTCCATATTTATTTTTCACTTGTCACCACCACCCTTCAATGCATTCTTTAAGTCAGAAACGTATTTTCTGGAAATCACAACCTCTTCATTATTCTTTAGGAGTGCTGTGTATCTGCCGCTAAGCGCAGGTTTTATAGACTTTACCTTCATCAAGTTTAAAAGCATTCCCTTCTGAATCCTGATAAATGTTTTACCTTGCAGCATGTCTTCCAACTCATATAGTTTAAGTTTTATCTCATAACTATCTTTCGATGTATAGATAAATAGTCTATTATCCACCGATTCAGCATAGAATACATCCACTATCGGAATCTCTATACGCTGTCCGTCAT
>CACYKH010000058.1 GCA_902774915.1 uncultured Lachnospiraceae bacterium
AGTTTAAAGTATATGATATAACGGATGGAAATATCATTTCAAGTGAAGTGATAGATACGAATGGGACAGGTCATGGTGCATTAGCAGGATTCCTTATGAATCTTGGTGCAGAAGTTTTGATTTGTGGTGGTATAGGTGGCGGTGCTCAAATGGCAATGGCTGAAGCTGGTATTCGACTTTATGCAGGTGCATCTGGTGATGCTGATGAAGTAGTAAAGGCATTTATAGATGGTTCGCTTCCTGAAATAGGAGAAGCAACTTGTGATCATCATAATCACCACGAGGGACATGAATGTTCTCATGGTGGAAAGTGTTACGAATAAAGATAGAATATTAGATTTGGAGAAATTGTGATAATGACTATTGAAGAGAAAGCACAGCTTATCATAGATGATATAAAGCAGGAACAGGGGAATAATCCTGTGCATATTTTTAAGATAATCGCTAAAAAAGAATATATAAATATGCACGGCCCAGAACATCATGTGCTTGATGGAGCATGCCTTCTTATGGCGTTTTATAATGCTGGTGGAAAGATTGATATAGATACTAGTCTGGAACAGCTGGTAAAGGAAGGGCTAAGGATGCCAGGAGCTATGTGTGGATTATGGGGAGTATGCGGTGCTATCACTTCGATTGGAGCAGCTTTAGCAATAATTGATGGTACAGGCCCCTTGTCTACAGATGGTACATGGGGGAAACATATGTCATTTACTTCAAAAGCTATTAGTGAACTAGGAAAAATCAATGGACCTAGATGTTGTAAAAGAGATGCTATGGTAGCATTTAAAAATGGTACGGAATACGTTAATTCGCATTACGATGTAAAACTGGAATATGAAGATCAGGAATGTGAGTTTTCGAATCAGAATCAACAATGTATAAAAGAAAGATGCCCGTTTTATAAGGCGGAGAGGATGTAGCTTTGAACATAATAGCAGTAGGTATGGGTGGCTTCATAGGTGCGGTGCTTCGTTACCTTATTGGACTAATACCGGTTAAAGAAACAATGGTATTTCCAGTCAAAACATTTTGTATAAATATTATTGGATGCCTTTTGATTGGACTTATAACGGTTCTGGCGTCCAGAAATCCGGAAATTAATCCGAAATGGATACTTTTCCTGAAAGCCGGAATCTGTGGTGGATTTACTACATTTTCAACATTTGCACTGGAAACAACTGATCTTATTAAAGGTGGTCATATGGGAATAGCTTTTCTATATGCAATACTCAGTGCTACTATAGGTGTTGCTGTAATCTTTGGAATAGATATTGTTGCAGGAAAACAATGAAACTTTTATTGATTGTTTCACTTGAATAGTGATAGTTGTAAAAAGAGATGGATAAAACGAGTAATTTATAAATGTTTATTACAGTTTTATAGACGATGATGGTAAATCAGATTTGTAGGAGGAATTCAATTGAGACGTAGTGATCGAGAGGTAACAGAATTTACAGATATAGTTTCCATTATTGAAAAATGCGATGTTTGCAGGCTTGCTTTAAATGATGAAAATTATCCGTATATATTACCTCTTAACTTTGGTATGAATATCACGGAAGAAAATGTGCTGGAACTGTATTTCCACGGAGCGACAGAAGGTACTAAGTTGGATTTGATTGCAAAAGATAACCGAGCAAGTTTTGAAATGGATTGTGAGCACAATCTGGTTTCAGATATTGAACATGGGAGTTGCACTATGGAATATCAAAGTGTTATAGGTAGAGGACATATTGAGATTTTATCTGAGGATGAAAAATATGATGCCCTTTGTATATTGATGAAACACTATCATATGGAGACTTTCCCGTTCAATAAGGGAGTTATGCCTCGCACGACAGTTTTCAAGTTGATTGTGGAACGCATGACAGGCAAAATTAGATTAAAAAGAAATGATAAGCACTGAATTCAAGTATGTTTGATAAAGCGATAGCAGTTTATCCCGGAAGATAACTTAATAATTTATATACAGTGTTAAGGCGTCTATGGTAATGTTTAAGATTAATCCTTCGGTAACTTAAAGTTTGTAGAGAAAGTAAATAAAATGAGAATTACTATTGGAGATTTCACGGCTGTCTATTGTAGTGGCGATTATTTGGGTGTACGTCTATGTGTTAGACTGGATGATACAATAGATGGACAGATATTAAAAGTAGCAACAGAAAAAACAGCAAAGCGATATCCATATTTTTGTGTGAGATTTGCGCAAAATGATAGAGAGTATTATCTGGAGGATAATCCTCTTCCAGTTATGACAATTAGGTATGCTATAAAGACGATTATATATATTTTGATGTCTTTCATGGGCTGGCCGATGGAAATCAAATGTATCGTATGCTTTCTACACTCCTGTATTATTATATGAGTGAACGGTATGGAGATGTTGAAGTACAGGATATATTAACGTTGGAAGTTCCTATTTCAGACGAAGAAACTGATGATCCAATAGAAAAATTATTTGCAGACAGTGCTGAATGCTCATCATATAGTTCGAAGAAACCAGAAGAACAGCATGCTGCATTCAAATGTGTGGCTGATGGTGGTTCCGAATCAGGTGAACATATGTTTTATGATATAGCGATACCAGAAGCTGAGTTTGTCAGATTTGCTTCTGAATATGGAGCAACTCCTGGAAATATGATAACTCTTCTTATGGCTCGTGCTATAGCAAGTGTTCATCCAGAATGTGATAAATCACCGGTTGGTTATTATTTTATAAACTGCCGGCCCATGCTGGGAGTAGCAAAAAGCAGTCATAACTGCATATCTATGGTACGAATAGAATATAGTAAAGATATTCAAAAACTGGACTTTAAAGAGCAGTGCACAATATATCGTGAACTTACTCGTGCTGAGAGTTCTCCGGAAGTTGTGCGTAAATCAATGATGGGACTTGCTTCAAAAGTGAATTTGCTTATGAAACTTCCAACTGTTAAAGATAAAGAGAAAGCTGTTGACGAGCTACGTGCAGCTGGTAAGCTTTTTAGTACATATGGAGTAAGCTACGTCGGCAGGTGGAAATATAGCT
>CACYKH010000059.1 GCA_902774915.1 uncultured Lachnospiraceae bacterium
GCAGATTCAAAAAACTTATTCCAGCGTCAAAAGAAGCGCCATCTTGAACTTCTTTATTGCTTTTACGGAATGAATACCTTCCTTCGCAAAATGGAAATTCTCACCGGCTTTTATCGGATGTTCTTTTCCCTCATATCCGATAATTCCCTCGCCATCCAATGCGAAGATAATAGCCTCTCCCGGTGCTGCATGTTCCGAAAGCCCGGTACCTTCATCAAACGCCATGACTACAAATTTCATTTTGTCATTATGGACCACATCCATATTTACTATTTTACCATCCTGATATGGTACAAGTTCTGCCAGTTTAAATACCTCGCCTGCTCTTACTGCTTCATTCATCTTATCGTACCTCCTTAATGCTATCTCTGTGTATACTGCGCCTTCAGATGTTCTTATTCCAACCGGAACGTCAGTATCTGTTACTATACACTCACCACTCTTCAGCTTTTTACTGAATCCATCCGTTCCATATATCTCCACGCTGCCTTCTGCAATAATCAGAAGTTTGTGATAAGGATAGATCTCAGCACTAATATCTGTGGCTTTTGCAAGAGAAAAATATGCTATATAATTCTCTCCGCCATGTACCTCTTTTGATATTGTGCATCCCGGAACAGGCTTATTATCCTGCGCTATTGAAAAGACCTCTCCTACTTTTTCTTTCATAGCTCACCTCCTTATCCGACTCTTACATCAGGATTTTTTTCGCCAAACTTTTCTTTTAATATTCCACAAATCTCATCGCGCCCTTTTCCCAGTTTCTCCATATTTTTGATTGTCTTATATGCCGCAAATAGAGTGGATGGTCCAATCTCGGAACTGAAATACCCAATACCTTGATTCCAGGCAAGGAGTTCAAAAACATCATCAAGGGCAGCACTATCTAATCCGTGGATATATGCTTTCACCAGCTCTCTTGTAGCCTGGCGCATTCTTCCTGCCCCGACTGCATTCGTCAGGGATAGCAGAAGTCTTGTTTCATACGGCAGATAGCGATTATCATCATTCCAGGTCAGGTCCCAGAAGTTCACTGCAATATTCCCAAGCTTTTCATCAATAAGCGGCATATTTGTCAGAGCTGCAGGTCTCATCGGGATATCCTTTTCTTCCTGCTTTACTTCAGTTCTGTAGAAATATGCATGGTACTCTGAATCGCCAGCCTGCTTGGTATAATGCTCATATCCAAGCCCCTCCATGACCTCATAGAGCGGAATCGGGTCAAAACTCTGGATGATCTCAAGTCCTTCTCCTGCCGGAAGCTCAATTGCCTGTTTCTTCAATCCCTGGAAAAAATTCCCCTGAATGCCTCTTACATCTATAGTCCTGAATCCTTCTGTTTTATCTTTCCATTCTGTATAACTCATAACCCGGTACTCCTTCCTTTAGTATGCATTTTTTCTTTCGTTCTGTGATAAGTATATCCCTCCGCGCCAAAAAAATCTGTATCCACAGATACATATTTATAACTTTTTTCGTGTATACTATAACTATGATCTGAATGAAGGGAGAACTGTGATGGATTATTCTGTACTGGAGACAAGTACTTTGTTCAAGGGGATTTCAGCAAAAGAAATAAAGAAGATATTAGAAGAAGCTCCTCATCACATTGAAGGCTATGACAAAGGAGAAACTATTTTCCATCTTATGGATGATGCTGACCGGATAGGCATAGTTCTTAAAGGAAGTGTCGAAGCACAGAAGTCTTTTCCAAATGGAAGCCAGATAAATGTTTCTGTACGAGGCGCTGGGGAAATGATCGGTCCTGCCGCAGCTTTTTCTCATAGCCATAAATATCCATGTGACGTTGTTTCCCTGGAGCCTGTTACGCTCATTGTTTTTCGAAAAGAAGATGCTCTGGTATTAATGCAGAAGGATATTCGAATCCTGGAGAATTTCACATCAGAAATAGCTTCTGCCACCTACATGCTGCAACAGAGGCTTGAATTGTTATCCTACAGCGGAATAGCGCAGAAAGCTGCATTCTGGCTGTTAATGCAAGCCAGGCAGACAGGCAGGGATGTCATTAAGATTCCAGGATCCGTTTCAAATTGGGCAATGATCATGAATGTTTCACGTCCATCACTACATAGAGAGTTAAAAAAAATGGAAGATGAGAACATTATCTCTTATAATCCGCCTCTTGTAACTATCTTGAGCACTTCCGATTTACAGGATCTACTTGGCGTTTGATAATTGTTCATGGAAGCATGTAATAAAGGCTCGATGATTACTCTCCGAGCCGCCAAGACAGATTTAATTC
>CACYKH010000060.1 GCA_902774915.1 uncultured Lachnospiraceae bacterium
GTAGCAAAGCTTTCTTCAAACCCTTTTCGGGTATCATTTATACTTTCTTTGATGTCCATGGCATCATCCTTCCTCACATTAGTCAATTATTCTGAAATATTACGCTTTACCTACTATCTCAAATCCATTTTTCTCATATAAACTAATAGCTCTTTTGTTCCATGCGGCCACACGCAGTATTATCCGCTTACTGTTTATATTTTCCAGTGCCCATAAAAGAATTTGTCTTCCATATCCCCTTCCCTGATACTTAGAATTCACGATAAGATCATCTATTTCTTCACCTTTCAGCGCGACACTTCCGATAATATCATTTCCATTTATCAGTATATAAACATCTTTCAATCCGGAATCGAAGAATGAATCATTCTGGATATAATCATAAGGCTTTATATTCAATGTTTCCCGCATCTCATGATAACAGTCATTGTATAATTCTTTATATCGTTCCTGATATTCTGGTAAAAATGGAATCAACCTGACAGAAGGTGATTCATCGACCGGATTTTTATATTCCATAGTGTAAGCTAAGATCAACTGCATAAATACATTGGCATGAACATTATCATTATAACGATCGATATCTGTAAATCCGTAATATCTGTAAAGTCTTTCTGCATCTTTATACTGAGACATAGAATCAAGCACTACCCTAGAAAAACCGTTTTCTCTAGCAAAAGATACAGCTTCATCCAAAAGCTTATATCCCCATCCAAAACCTCGGAGTGGACTGTCAAGATACAAAGCCTTTAGTTCAACAGTGATATCATCTAGTCTTACAATTGCTACTGTACCTTTAACTTTATCCTCATCAACAAGGCACCAGAACCGTTCAAAGTAATTATCTATTTCATTATAAAAACTGTGTCTGCCATAAGGTTCAAAAGATTTTCCTAATTCAGCAAAACACTCAGTGGTAAAGCGAAACAGTTCACTTTTAAGATTTCCATTGTATTTTACCAATTCCATAATTATCTAATCCGTATATATTTTTTCTCAGTTCTATTCCGATTTTATACTCCAACGTTCATCCCGACAAACTGCCACTAACTAAGCCCAGAATTTATCTAACTAACTGAATAAGGTTTTTCCCAGTTCATATGCTTTGCTAAGATTCGTGTCCCAGTTCTTTTCTCTAAGCTCATTCTCCCTGGAAGTACAATCAAACACGACAAACTCAGATTCCTTAACCCGTCCAAACAGCCTATCGCCTAACATAACCTTTTTCATACTTTCAAGAAGGCCAAACTGTTCCAGCCGTTCTATAGGATTTCCAGCCGAGCATAGGACTATAGCCTTATCAAGTATTTTCATTGTTTTATTACCATATGCGAATCCGTAAGACCACACCCTGTCAAACCAGCCAACAAGCCTTGCCGGAGCTTCTGTCCAAAAAACAGGATAAATAAATACTATTGCATCTGCTGCATTGATTTTTTCCTGTTCCATATGTACATCCTTTGCGACCTCAGGTGTAGTTCTGTAATTTGCATCTCTCAAATACTCTTCCTCTTTCATAACCGGATCAAAGCCCATCTCATAGAGATCCGACAATATAAACTCATTTCCGGAATCAGTTATACCTTTTATAAATGCATCACACATATTTTTTGTAAATGAATCCTTTGAAGGATGACAATAAACTATAAATGCCTTCATTTCATAGCTCCTATCTATAAGTGAAATCTATAAATTCCTGTTTATCTTTCGATGGGTCATATTTATTTCTTAAATACATATTCCGTAGCCACTCTAAAAAAGCAATAAGCCATCCATATAAGCCACGTGTATTCCCATTTTTGGGTAATAAGACTGATGATGAGATATAATATTGCAACAGTAATAGCAATGATCCAATTATATATTTTCTTTTTTCGATTCTGCTCATTGATAGAAATATCTACTAAATCAGATATTATATCATCCGTCTTGGGGCTGCTCTCCAGTCTTTCTCCGGCAATTATTTCAGAAACAGATATATCAAGCACCTCGGCTAACGGTTCAATTAGTGAAATATCAGGAAAACCCTTTGCTGTTTCCCATTTAGAAATAGTCGCATTTGATACTCCGATTCTGTCAGCAAGCTGTTTTTGAGTCAGACCTTTTTCTTTTCTTATT
>CACYKH010000061.1:0-599 GCA_902774915.1 uncultured Lachnospiraceae bacterium
AACATCATTCACTCCAGCCCAACATGTATCCAATCCTATATCTGTTGCTGCCAGCATCATATGTGTTGCTGCAATAACACCATCTGTCAAATAGCTATTTCCACCCTGAAAATTACTTGCAGCATTTTTATCGGAACATACTAGAATTACCATCGGTGCTCCATAACGGCATGGATGAACACTGTCCATCCTCTGAAGAGCTTCTTCACTTTTTAGTATATACACTCGTTGTGGTTGTTTATTAAAAGCTGTTGGTGCTAAGCGCCCTGCTTCCAGAATATATTTCACTTGATCTTCTGTTGGCTTTGTATCGCTATACTTACGAACAGACTCTCTCTTCTGAATAACTTTATTAAATTCCATATCTATAATCTCCTTTGCTACATTGATTCTGTTATTTAAAAGATATGGTAGTTACTCAAAAAATCCAAAACTCCACAGTAACATAGCAAATTTCATGAATCTCATTCCTCCAGCGAATATACTAAGTATAAGTTAAATAACTCATCCTCAATTATACGGGATGAATTTTAAAAATGTCAGTGAAAAATTTCTTCTCTTATACTCCATTAGCCTAGGCATCGTTAAATACTTCGTAT
>CACYKH010000061.1:624-2741 GCA_902774915.1 uncultured Lachnospiraceae bacterium
ATCATTTGGATGAAGGACAAGCTTTCTGTTTAGGTACTTCTCAATATCGAACCAGTTCTTCTTGTCATAATCTGCTGTCAGCGGATAGTTTGGATGCTTCGTCAGGTCATACTTATCTGAAAGAAAAGGTCTCACACCTCTCACCTGCACGATACATTTACTGCCATCCATAACAGCAAGCTCATCCATACTCATCAGCTCTTTTCCGAGCTTCTGATAATTCATATTGTAGGACTCCTGAGAACCCTTAGTATTTCCTGTGGTGTACATATCAATAGTTTCCTTGCCAAGAATCTCTGTAAGATCCTTAAGCGTTGTCTTCTCAGTTCCACCAAGGAAGATCTGTGAATCCATGTTACCGATAATGGTATCAGCATTATCTTTGTAGATTGCCTTAAGCTGTGACTTTGCCTGAAGCACCAGGCAGGCACTAATCTCACGGGAGCGGATGGTTGCAACCAGCTTCTCCAGGTTAGGGATCTGTCCGATATTGGCACACTCATCTACAAGGCACCGTACATGAACCGGAAGCCTTCCACCGTAAACATCATCAGCTTTCTCACAAAGGAGATTAAACAGCTGCGTATACACCATGGATATCAGGAAATTAAAAGTGGCGTCCGTATCTGACATAATCAGAAACAACGCTGTCTTCTTATCACCGATAGTATCCAGTTGTAATTCATCATAAGCTGTAATCTCTCGAAGTTCCTTGATATCGAATGGAGCCAGTCTGGCACCACAGCTTACAAGGATTGACTTAGCTGTCTTTCCAGCTGCCAATTTGTATTTCTTATATTGGCGAACTGCAAAATGATTTGGATCTTTTTCTTCCAGCTCATCAAAGAGCATATCGACTGCGTTTTTGAACTCCTCATCATCTTCTCTGACCTCCATTGCGTTGATCATTTCAAGAAGTGTTGTGAAGTTCTGTTCCTCTATCGGAGCCTCATAATGGATGTAGCCTATAAGCGCTGAATACAGCAATTTTTCGGCCTTTTCCCAGAATTCATCACCGCCTTTTCCTTCACCTTTGGTGTTAGCTATCAGCGTAGTTACAAGCTTTAGGATATCCTTCTCACTATGAATATAAGCGAAAGGATTGTAATGCATACTCTTGTTAAAGTTGATGGTATTGAAGATTTTAATTCGATACCCCTTCTTCAAAAGTGCATTGCCACATTCAAGAACCACGCTTCCCTTTGGATCAGTTACTACAAACGAACAAGGGTAATCCTTACTGTCGCACTGCAGCAAGTTTGGTTTAATAAAAAAGCGTGTTTTACCTGAGCCGGAACCACCTACAACCAGCACATTCTTATTTCTTGCGTACTTTGGCTGTGATGGTCTGGAACTTAGTGTAATCTGCTCCGTCTGGGACAGAATCACATTATTCTTCGGATCAGGATCTTTGAAAGGTTCTATGTCGGAGGGCTTCCCCCATCTAGCTGAACCATATTCTGAGCCATGCCGAAATTTCTTAGCATTCTTTCCCTTTAGATAAACTGCAAGTCTTAGTGCTGCTCCACACGCTGCGCCAACAAGCATATCAAAGGGATGTAAACTAGGAAGCGGATTCGTAAATGCGTTTTGAAATCCACCTCCGATAATAAGCCCCTGAAGCTTTTCTGAAGCATTTATCCCGTCTGCTATGCGCCAGGCCTCCCCTAAATTGGTAGCAAACAGGCCTATTGCAACATAAGGGATATTCAGGATAATCTTCTTTTTTAATTTCTGATTCATCGTGTCTGCTCCTTCCTCTTCTCTACTACCTTGCGAGGTATAGAAGCAACCTTTTCCTTAAGTTTCTTAAGCTTACCAAGTACGCTCTCCTTTGCACCTTTTTCTTTTCCAAGGGTTCTCTTGGTGTAATCTGCTACCAGATCAGAGATAGCATCTGCATCCTGAGCCTTGAAAAAGATCTTATACGTACCAGCTTCTTTGTCTTTTACCACTGCATAATCAACTCCGTACTTCTTGGCAAGGCGATTAAACAAATGGATATCTTCTCCATCCAGCTCTATCTTCTGAGCACCTTTGCCCTGCTTAATGAGTTTTTTCACAGGCATCTTACCAGTCTTAACCTTTTCCTTCCCGAAGTACTTTTTATCATGCCT
>CACYKH010000062.1 GCA_902774915.1 uncultured Lachnospiraceae bacterium
GGCATCCCTAACTTATCACAGACCTTATCTACCAATCCTTCTATAGCTCCTCCATCATCCAGTTCTGTAACTGTCTTTTTTAGCATGTTTATCAGTTCCTTTGCCTCAGTGATTTTCTGCTGCATCTCAGCCTTACTATATATATGATCCCATGCTGGATAATAGGTTTCTACTCCTTCAATCACTTCAAGTATATCCAGTGTTTTTTTCATTTCCTGCTCATCTATAAATATCGGAATATCTCCCTTAACAGGAACCGAATCTCCAATAAACATATTATCATCAATATGATAGGAAACCTCATCACAGGAATGTCCGGCAGTTCTTATAACCCGAACCTTAATACCATCCTCTAGTTCAATCACATCTCCATCTTTAACCACGACATCAACCTTTGATGATCTACCTGCCAGCTTATAGAAGTTAGGAATAGGTCTTTCCTTAAACTCAAGATCAATGTCCTCAATCCATCTTTTATCACCTTCACTGGCATATATCTTGCAGCCTGTATTCTCTTGAAACCATGCTGCAGAACCAATATGATCCGGATGTGCATGTGTTAGAAAAATGCCCTTAATCTCAGATATATCTCTGCCAATAGTATCAAGATAATCAATAATCTGCTTTTCACATCCAAACACACCTGAATCTATTAGATAAAGAAATTCTGCTTCAATTATATATACATATACAAAACGAGTGATCTCCACCGTAACATTAAAATCTATTTTTACCTGATGTATCTTCATCTTTTACTCCATCCAATTACTATTATTAATTATTAATTGTATATTTATTCAATTTCATTAGAATATTTTTTCATAAAACAGAAAATCCGTTATACCAGTATTTTCAGCATACAGTTTCTGTTCTCCTCTGAGTGAATAGCCAGCTCTTTCATACATTTTTCGTGCCGGAATATTGGATTTAAGCACATCTAATCTTACTGCTTTCTTACCATTATTTTTCGATAGCTTTTCAATTTGATTAATTAATTGAATCCCCAATGATCTACCTTGATACTCTGGACATATAGCGAGAATATGAATCGTTGCAACCTCATCATTCCGTAGATCAGCCTGCCACGGAACAGCCTTATAATTATCATCTTGATGCATAACAACCGCAACCATTCCAACTATCTCATTACCATTCATTAATGCATACATTTCTCCATTATCCATATAATTCTGTATCATTTCATCTTTGGGATGCTGTCCATATATCCACCGTACATTACGCATAAAATCTGGTGTTTGTTCAATAACCTCTATATATTTTTTTCTCAAAATTACTAAGTTATCTGTTTGTACTAATCTCATATTTTATTCCTAATTATTCCTTTTCAAAAAATCGTTTGTCTATATTCCAGTTTCATCGGTAATTTCTCCAATAGTTTAGTTCTTGATGTATTCTCCTTCAGTGCTTTTACTATTCCCAAATCCGGATCTGGATAGATAATAAATCCATCTTCCTCACCTTTTTCAGGACGAATAGGATACGCCAGTTGCTCAGATTCTATAAAAAACTGAGCATTAATTCCTGGCTTATTCCCTCTTGCATCAAGCCTTATCCATTTATTATATTCTTTGATATAAACACCATTCAAACCATGATAGACCAGCACAGATGCTGTTTCATCACCAATATTTAGTTTTTGATAACAGAATCCTGTAGGAATTGACTTTGCACGAAGAAGTGCCGCCAAAAGATGTGACTTAGCAAAGCATAAACCATGTCCCGCTTCAAGTACTTCCGAAGCCCTGCAGGTCACTTCATCTACACTGACATCTACAGAGTGCGATATGTTATCCCTTACATACTCATACGCTTTCCTTATATAATCAGTCTCACTTTCTGAAGATTCATATAAAGTATTCGCCAGATCAGAAACCTTTGTATTATCATAGTTTATTACGTTGTCAGATTTTAAGTATGACTCAATATTATCAGTGTATAGTTTTATCTCCATAATTGTTATCACTCCTTCTGTATTTCCTCTATCATCTTGTAACAGTAGTTATATGCAAAAAGACCACCCATCCGAGACGATAGGTGGTCTATAATAGCTAATACTATATTACTATGGAAATCCACTCATGATTTAAATCCCGGATATTTGCATACAAAATTTAGACCATTCACTGGCATGACATGTGCTGGTCTTAATGTGACGTATGCATTTACGAGATTGAACTTACGCATGAATAAACTCCTCATTTTTTTTATCGTATTACTTGTTTCAAAATAATAATGTGTCTAGGATACTCTGCTTCTTTATATCTGTCAACAGTAAATCTATTTTTTTCTGATTGGATGCCTGATCACAGTTCGCAGTTTCTCCGGGGCAACCTTCCTTGCATCACTCAGGTATATCTCATGATGCAGTCTTTTCTCTGTTATATCCAGTGCATAGCCTTCCTTCCCCATAAACTCATGCATCCTGGCAACTGTTGCCGGTTCATCATCATAGGAACCTATATGCATGCACTGAACTGACAGGCCTTCCTCAATAGTAAGAAACTCAACCTTGGAAAAATCCATCTTCTTCTTTGTGGTTGCTTCATCTACAGCCCATTTAAAGTCTTCCTCAGTTACAAAATCAGGAAGTCTTTATCACTGATATCCAATGGAAATCCTCTTTGTGCGAATAGTCGATCACACCTGTCACTACATCAGGATTCGGCTCTGCTGAATTATCACCCTGCCACCAGAAGCCCTCCAGTGGTGGAACCACATAATCAAAATAACCTTCAATCCGATGGTCACCCTTCTTGCTCATCTTGATAGTGAAGGCGATTCCATACAGAAGCCCGATTGCCTTCTTATAATCGCCATCCTCTTCATTCGGATCACCGCTTCCACGAACTGCTATATAGTTCATCTTAGGAACTGTAACAATCTCAGGCCTCGCTTTAGGCATATAAAATTCTTTATATTCTTTTTTGAAATCAAATGCCATTTCAATCTACCTCTCCGCATCCTTCTCTTCGAATGGTTTATTCCATGAACCGATCTCAATAAGGTTTCCTTCAGGATCAGCAATATAACATGTTCTCTGTCCCCATGGCTCAAGTTCTGGTTCCAGTACCGGTTCTGCACCATTTTCAACTGCTTTCTTAAATGCCTCATCCACTTCCTCAAAGGTATCAACATAGAGAGCAATCTCAAAATGTCCATTCAGTCCTTTAATATATTCATATTTACGGCTCGTCATATCCTCAAAGTCTTTTCGTCCATATAGAAGAAATAAAGTCCCGTCTTTAACAAGATATACATTTGATGAATCCTCTTCTTCCTTTATCTCAAAACCAAGTACATCTCTGTAAAACCGTTAGATTTACCCCTTTCTTTTTTGTATAATCTTAGCACCCCAATCACGACAACTGTATGTCATGTTTATTATATCATTTTATTTTTTCTTGACAAATGCAGTATACTGCATATATACTACGTTCAAACATATTTATGCAGTATACAGCATATTTTAATCAGGAGGATATATCATGGATAAATATAATACACCTGTATTTACTTCTCTCGTTGAAATTTCCAGACTCGCCAATACTCTTCAGAGCGTTATGGATAT
>CACYKH010000063.1 GCA_902774915.1 uncultured Lachnospiraceae bacterium
TTGCTTTGTCTGGATGATTTTGGCCTTATCAAACTGTCAGATAAATTTACATTGAGACTTTTTGAAATAATTGACGAACGCTACATGAAAGGCGCCATTATAGTTACAAGTCAGCTAAAGAAAAATAACTTTAAGAACTGCCTACCGGAAGGCGGTATTAGAGATGCTTTTATCGATAGACTCTTACGTGAAAGTGATAAAGAAATTGTGCTGAGTGGCTCGTCATGGAGGGGGATGAGTGACGAAATCAGAGGAAAAGCATAACATGAATAATTACAATATTCTGATTTTAGAGCAACTAATCGAGGAAACCTATGAAAACAAAAAGGAAATAACAACGGAATTACTCGCTCAGTATCTACAGTTCGTGTCCTCAGCGGGCCTTGCAGAAATCCTCTGTACCTATATCAATGGCATGAAGAAGATTGCTAATAAGCAAGACCTTAAGGAACTCTGTACTCTTAAGTTAAAGCTAAAAAATCAGGAAGAACTAAATACCCTGCTACAGCACCGCACCAATGCTTTAACTAAAGAAAATCTCCAGACTATGAAAAAAGCCATGACACTCAAGGCAAGAATGCAAGATCTGGAATATAAAAACAAAGAGTTGCTTAAAATCATTGACAGCAAAAACACGCTTATCGCCCGATATGAAAACTATAAGAAATAATTAAAAGCATAGCATTTCTCATCAAGCACACGTATTCATTTGCGTGTGCTTTCTTATTTTAGAAGCTCCGTTAATCATCTTTATAATCAAGTAATACAAGGCTTCGTGACTGTTCGATACCGTTAAGAAAACAGTGTGGAGGTTCAGTTCAAAACTGTGCGGTCTCAAAATAATTCTGGTTCAATAAATATTTCTGTGGGATCATCTTCTAGATTCATCCATAATCTTTAGAAATAGGTAATCATCATCAGGAATACCAAAATGTCTTCTTCTTAATGTTTTAATCATGTTATTGGTGCCTTCTACTTTACCCGATGTTATATGAAACAGCGCATAGTTACATATTCCATCTATATGATTCTCTAACAGGTTGGCAAACCAGTTAAAATGCTTGTTATCTATACCTCTGCAATAATCGATAATGCTGACTATCTGTTCTTTCATCACTTCGTATGAATAAGCGGTGTTATATGCATCAGTGATAGCGTTTTTCACAAAATCCAGCCCCAATAGAAGCTTATTGTCCTTGATAATATTCTGATATGTTGCCTCTAAATCCTGATATGTCTTTTTCTTTGGAGGTGCATCAAAGATTGTCTCTTCCTTATCGTTGGAGCGTTTGCGCTTCCTTAAGGCACCATCTTTCATCTCTTCCTTGTTATCATTTTGTCTGCGGGTTTCCGCTGAGGTAGTCAGAATATACTTTGAGCCTTTTAACCTTGCAGCATCCTCAAGTCTTCCTTCTTGTATCAGCCTTTTCTGTTCGTCTTTTCTGACCTCAGATATAACCTTGTCATTGAAGTTTTTGACTAGATGAAACCTGTCATAAACCTCTTTGAGCCATGGGCATTTTTCCTTGAATGCCGACTGAAAATCAGCATTCATATCAGATACTACGCACTGTACATTCTTCATCCAGTCCATACCCACATGCTCAATGAACTTGTATACCGCCTCCTTAGACTTACCGTGATATAGCCAAAGTACATGACCTGTATCCAGATCTATAATCACTGTGGCATATTTGTGCCCGCTATGAAGCAAAAACTCGTCTATCCCTAGTTTGGTACTAGTAATCTCAGGTTTGATGAATTCCTTTCCTTCACCGTTGACGGTATATTTCCTGTTTAATCTGTTTTTGTCTATGTCCTTTACTACTGGTTGCAACAAATGTCTGAAGGTGTTCTGTAATCATATGCCCACAAGCCTTAAAGGGGACCTGCTCTCTGTAAACTTTCTTACAGTTAGGACACAGATACTGTTTTGTCCCAACATCCAGCACCGTTGGATTAAATCCTATTGGAACATGCCGTATCTTACAGGATAAATGCGCATTTAAATGCATCCTGCAGCCACAGTGTGGGCATATCATCTCATCATCGCTACCAAGATTACTACGTACCACCCCATTTATTAGAATACACGGCTGAGGTTGATGCGATTCTACATTGTGTTCTCTTGGTGAGTCTGACGTGTATGTTGGCGCTCCTGTCTGCTTAAACCCTTCCAAACCAGGGATAATAAGATAATCTCTATCTAAAACACTCTCATAGCCTAAAAGTGCAGCATTAATGGTATTAACGTCGTGACAATTTAAATCTAATGTACTAATATTCATATTGAGGATTTCTCTTGTTAGTTGTTATTGGTTTATTAAATTATACAAGAAAATCCTCTTTTACTTTGTAACCTTATTTAAGCATTCCCACAGAAATATTTATTGAACCGAATTGTTTTGGCATAACAGCCCAAAGCATCCAAAGACTTTTGGATCTTAATCATTGGTAACTGAGAGTTAAGAAATTCGTGTAACAGGACCTCACTCA
>CACYKH010000064.1 GCA_902774915.1 uncultured Lachnospiraceae bacterium
CACCGTCCTGAACTATTAAAGAAGATAAAGAAATGGATCAAATCGAAAGAAACATATACAGTTCGTTTTGCTGTTGGGATGCTGATGGAACATTTTCTTAATGAGGATTTTGATATCCAGTATCCGGAAATGGTGGCGAAGCTCCGCTCAGATGAGTACTACATTAATATGATGATTGCATGGTATTTTGCTACAGCTCTCGCTAAACAGTATGACGCGGTTCTTCCATTCATCGAAGAAAAGAAACTTGATAAATGGACTCACAATAAAGCTATTCAAAAGTCTGTGGAGAGTTATCGTATAACACCGGAGCAGAAGGAGTATCTTAAAACACTCAAGATAAAGTAGAAAGCTTAATAAGATTGTATGTTTTAATTCTAGTTATGAGAAAACAGACAAGAGGAGGTTTCAAAGTGGAAAGACCTGAGTTTGATAGCGTCAAGAGCTTTGAAGAATTTAATAAATATTACTGGTACCGCGAGGAACTAATTAAGATATGTAAGGCTCATGGTCTTAAAGCTGATGGCAGCAAGATTGAATTATACAAAGTGATAGAAGCATATTTTGCCGGAGAGAAGATACTTCCACAGAGTAAGAAGAATAAGAAGCCAGGAGCCGGTCGAAAGAAGGTTGTAACGGAGCTTACTTTGGATACCGGACTTATAGAATGTGGTTTTACATTTGGCCCAAGATTTAGGGATTTCTTCTCTAAGCAGACAGGAGAAGAAAGATTCAAGTTCAATGTGGATATGGTGGCAACTGCAAAGGCGGTTAAAGAAACGAGCGATGAGTCATTTACATTAGGTGATCTGCTGGATATTTACTACGGAAAGAAAACCTATGCAAAGTATGATAAGTCAATGCTTCAGTGGAATAAGTTCGTGCACGATTTCTGTGCAGACGAAGCGACTTTAGTTTTTAATGAACGCCTTAAGGCTGCGGCGGCTCTATGGAAAATAGTGAGACCCAAAGAGTATTCGCGTGAATTACTTGAGAAATATAAAGATGAAATATTTGCAAGAAATTGCACGAGCAATGTCGTATATCCTCTTTCTATAACGGAAGGTTTTCAGGATGGAAATGTAATCTTTTCTGATGACTCCAAGACTGCGTTGTTCTGGCATTACTGTGGTTTTGCGTATTTATCAGGTAGCGTAGAGGATTCATTTCTTGAGAAAATATATCAGGATTATTTTGTGAAAAAACAGGATAGAAGATTTGTTCTCATAACAGATAATTCGAAGGCGATAGAATTCTTCTCCGATAAAGATGATATTGTGACCGACAAAAGAGTGGAGTATCGCTTCGCAGATTTGCCGCAGAGTGTTCCGGAATGTAAATACAAAGTAGAGCCAATATCTGCAAATAATTATGACAGGATACATGGAAATATTATTCCCACATTTTCTTGGGCGAGTAAAGAACAGTTTCTTAAAAATGGATTCGGATTTGTCGCGCTTGATGGAGACAAAGTTATTGCAGTTGCATTTTCAGCTGCAGTTAGTTCTGATGAGGTAGATATAGGTGTTGAGACGGATGAAAACTACCGGAATCAGGGACTAGCGAAGGTAGTTGCTGACAGAATGTGCAGGGAGATAATATCTCAGGGGAAGAAGCCTGTATGGGCTCATGCTATAGCAAATGAAGGTTCGAAATATACTGCACTTGGTGTTGGATTCACTAATGATAGAGTGAATACAGTAATTAGAAAAAAGTAAGAAATACTAAGTAATTAAATTTCAGTTTTGTTTTTCAATAATGCGGAGGTGTAATGGCCAAAAGAATCAATTTTTTCGCAACAAGAAATGATATGGTATTACTACTTAAAGAGTTAGAGATATCGTTTGAAGTTAAATATGTTCTTTCTTATGACACAAAGGTTATCAGCAATAAGATACTGGAGTATAGCAGTGTTGAAAGCATACCTAATTTGGACAATCTGCGTAAGAAACATAGTGAAAAAATGTTTTTAATTATGCGGCAAGGTGCCGTACCATTAAAGAAGAAGACTCCTAGAGGGGTGAAAGTGATTCAAGGTGAGAATTTAGAATCAGTTGGTTTTGATCCTAGTGGTTTTAGTGAGGATGGAAGTTGTTTGATTCATGGCATTTTTTCGACAATGGAGGAAAATGCTTTTTCAAAGGAGATTTTTAATGCAGTCCGTAGGTTACTGAATAAACAATTCACCAAAGTTCGAGGTTGGTATTTTGGGGATGAGGCAATGTCATTAAATGGCAAGGTTAGATACGTTTGCATTGGGACGAATGAACCAGAAGAATATGATTTTCATTTATGAACATAGCAAATTATTTATGAAATTATATATAAGTTTTTTGGACGATGACAAATCGGGGGATTGGAGGGGAAAATATGTTAGAAATATTAAAAGCGAGGTTTCAGGATAATATGAATCTTCATATGGAACTGAGTTGGCTTGACGTGGAGAAACGTTTGCTTGAGCATCCGGAC
>CACYKH010000065.1 GCA_902774915.1 uncultured Lachnospiraceae bacterium
CTTGAAGCGTCACTGCGGTTCAATGTCAGAGCTGACAGACGATGAATGGGAAGAGCTTCGCAATCTGGTTTGTAAAGTGGAGGCGTGTTTAAAGACTGTTTTAGGCGCAACTCTATGTAATTGGAGTTGCTTGATGAATAATTTCTATAAAGAGGCAGCACCGAATCCTCACATTCATATTCATGTAAGACCAAGATATGATAAGCCCATAATGCTAAACGAGAGCATTTATACTGATAGCGAGTTTGGACATCATTATGCGTTGAAAAAGAGCGGGGTAATACCTGCTAAAGATAAGGAAGAAGTATTTATTCGACTAAAAGAATGGCTGAATCGCTAAATTCAAATTCCCCGGGATGAACGATAGAGCGTTATCTCGGAAGTTAATCGACCAAGATAATTCAAGATAAGAAGTTTGTATTTGAAGTGAGGTAATAATGTGATGAAAATGGTGTTGCTTATCGCATGTGTAGGACATGTGCTATGTGGTATATGTAACTGCCTGCTTGGCTATTCTCCAAGCGGAAGGCTTGATTTAAAATCAGCCCTTAAAGATCCAGTAAAAATGAGAACAACATTTGAAGATATGCCGCTTAAGTGGCCTCTTATATCAATCATTTTAGGAGTTTATGCGATTACGGCATTTGGTTTTGGATATTTGGGATTAAGCAGGTGGATGGAGGATTATTCTAAAATAGCATCTGTAATAATGTACATATCAGCGGTGTTTTTTCTGATATCTATAGTTGTTCATCATATTATTTGTGGACTGGTGGAATGGTTATATGTGAGAATGGGAAGAACGGATGAAGCCAGGACGGTAGCATTAGAGTTTCAGATGAAAACAATAGCAACTATGTTTGTTGGATATCTTGGACTAGTGATTTATGTTATTACATTATTTGTGATGGTAGTGATGGGCAGAACTACTCTTCCTGTTTGGACATGCATTTTTAATACTTTGCCATTAATGCTTTTTTGCCGGCAAAAGGTAATATTGCAGGAGCAATTATGTATTTGGGATTATTTATTTTCCTGTAAATGTTTACCAATAAAAGAAATTGCTGAAGAAGAACCATTTGACCTTCAGATGATGTGCCCTGTGTAAGATTAATTTCAGTAAAACTGACTAAGCACAGAGAGGTATCTATCATGAAGACAGTTAAAAAGACAAGCATCTTTCCGGCAAGTAAAAAGAAGGTATTCAGCCGCTTGTTGAAATTGAAAACACTTCAATACATTGCATATCCGTATGCAACCTTTACTCCGATGGACGGAGCAGATAGCATGTCGTGGGAGGTCGGAAGTACTTCACGATTTAAGTTTCGGTTGTTCGGCGTTATTCCTTTCGGAACTCATACGATTCATGTGATTCGATTTGGATTGGATGAGGGAATCTATACTCATGAAGGAAATGAGCATGTTCCGACATGGAACCATGAGATCATTCTCGAAGAATTACAGGGAAACAGATGCAGATATACGGATAAAGTTGATATAGATGCCGGCTGGAAAACAATCTTCGTATGGATGTGGGCGAATTGCTTTTATACCCATAGACAGAAAAAGTGGATAAAGCTGCTGAGTCGGAAGATATAATTCCAGTAAAACTTTCCATGGAGAGAAAAAGAATGCAGTTTCATTCATATGGAGATAAAAAGAATAAGACGATACTGGCATTGCACGGAATGCTTTGCGACTGGCAGAAATTCCGGGAATTGCTTAAACCGTTGGAAGAAACATATTATGTCATATATCCCGCAATGACCGGATGCTATGACGGTTCAGAGAATTTTGTTTCTTTTGCAAAAGAAAGTGAGCAGATTGAGGCCTATGTTACGGAGAATCTTGGCGGCGAACTCTATGCCGTTTGGGGCGCTTCTCAGGGTGCAACCGTACTGACAGAGCTTCTTGCAAGAAACAGGATTAGTATAGAAAAAGCAATCCTCGACGGAGTATATCTGGCGCATCAGGGGAAAATATGTGCCAAGCTGGGGCTGAAGGCATTTCTGAAGATGCAGAAAAACGGCGGACAGATTTCAAAACGAATGCAGGTCGTGAGTAAACTTATGGGACTTGGCAAAGAAGATCTCGCTGAGTTTTCGTTACTGTACTGGGGAAGTAGCAAAGAGTGTATGCAGGCTAATCTTATCGAGAATTATACGTATCGCGTGAATGAAGATATCAGCAAGACCGAAACAAAAGTATATCTCTGGTGTGGCAGCAAGGAACCTTATGCCATAAAATCCCATGAGATTTTGAAAAAGTACTTAAAGAACTATGAAGAACATATTTGGCCGAATGTCGGTCATGGAGTCATGCTGTATTTT
>CACYKH010000066.1 GCA_902774915.1 uncultured Lachnospiraceae bacterium
TACAGCGATAAGGCGCTATGAGTAGAAATACTTGTAGCGTTTTTTTGTGGAAAGGAGTTGCTATGTGGAACATGGATTGGGTTATGGAATTACCCATAGTTATAAAGGCTTTGATATTGTTAACAGGATTCTTTCTCTTGGCTTGTGGTTACTTTGTAACAAAAAGCGAAGCACAGGTAAAAGAAAATGATAATCATGAACTTCTGGACGAAAAGTCCAAAAGATAAAAATAATGGAAAGGAGGGAGTCCATGGCTAGGTTTGAACTAATCGGAGATAACACTTATGTGAATGTGGATTATATATCTCATATTGTTCAGGATAAGTTTGGAGTTGCTACTGTAACTATGCAGGATGGTTCGGCTTTCAAAATTAAAAATACAGAAGTTCCTGAGCTGCTTGGTATGTATTCTGTAAAGGCTGTTATTCCAGTCAAGGATTATGAGGCCGTTATGGATAATGATGGTAAAAACGTAATTCATAACATTCCATTTATGGCACTTACAGAAGCGGGATTGCTTAGAGCCTTGGATGAAACAGAGTCATATCCAAGATTTTATGATGGTGAAGATAACTTTAAAGGTATCAGACACTGTGGTGATGATACTGGATGGTGTAGTAAGGGATAACTTCTGGACGAAAAGTCCTAAAGTTGAAATGAAGGGAGAAATCAAATGTATAAAAACGATGAAGAAATAACTAATGAAGTCGTATTTACAAGGTTGCTTAGAGCAATGGATTGTTTTAGTGATGATGATGTTTTTGATATGGTTAATGATACTGCATATGAATCAGAGGAATTAATGTATCCAAAGAATGCAAGTGCTGATTATATTCGTTATTGTGAGGTGGAAAACATATTAACACATGTTTTAGCAATCAAGGAAGAACAATTCCAAATGATAGAAGATTATATTGTTTATGATGAAGAGAATAATGTGAAGATTAAAGATGATGCATCTTTGCTGTTTGAAGATCCAGCAATCTGTATTTCAAGTAGATATGAATCCATAACAACAATTGGTGGAACGACATATGGTGAAGATATAGAAATATGGATGACTAATAAATATGATTTTTATACGGTTGAGCATTCTTATATAGAAAATGGTGGATTATATAGAAAAAAGAGAAGAGTTTTATCTAGTATCTCTGAAGATAGAAAAATAGATACATCTTTATTTGAATTACTATATGGATTGCAGGAAGCACATAAGAACGAAGGTGAGGTATAGAACTATGCAAAGGATCAGATAAAAGGATAAATACATCACAGAAAAAAAGGAGCATTACTATGGTCGATGAATTAACTAATGAGAGTTTTCAGACCGGTAAGGCTATTGTAACAGTTAGTGTTGACCTTATTCAGGCTATTGCAGAAGCTTGTAAGAAATCTCAAGAGAATAAAAAGCTGAATGCTGAGCAGAAGGATGGCGTGTTAAAAAAGGTTGTTGGCTTTGTAACTGATAATTATAAGGAAACTCATGGTTCTCTAAAGGCATTCAATAGAGATGGGAAGGAAGTGGCTCATCTTGATGTGACTGATGAGAGAACTGCGGATATCATCAAAGATGTTTGTAAAAAGAGTCATATTCCGATTGATATGAAGGAGAAACCAAGAGCTGATGGTACGTGCAGTTACGTCGCATTCTGTGAAGTGAAGAATGTTGATCAACTTACAGGGATTTTGAAGATGGCGTCGGAACAGGTGTTAGAAGAACAAAGAGCGATGACCAAAGAAATTGTACTGACTAACGAAGCTGATGAACCTATATTCTCGCAGGAATTCGTAAAGGATACAGATATAGATTATGAGAAACTCGCAGAGGCAGGTGAAACTGCGGTAAAACTTGAAATAAAGGACAGCCAGGGAAAAGTTCTCGACAAGGATAGTTTAGTTCCTGGAGAGGATATTAAAAATAAGACAAAGGAGAAAGCTAAAAAGCTAAATCCTAAACAGAAGAAATCTCTTAAGGATACTATCAAGGATAAAAAGGAGCAGGTGGCTAAGAAAGATAAACAGAGACAACGTGAAAAGGTTAAACAAAAGTCAAAGAATCGGACGAGGTAGCGCTTATGAACGGTAATAAGATTATAAGCGGTATTCTTAGTGACTTAAAGATACTTCCAAAGAAAGCACTTAAGCCATATATGAGAAATGGGAAGATTAACAAAAATAAGGTCGCTATAGATTTGATACCTTTCTCGATTCTGTTTTATTTTACAAACAAGTATTTGCAAGCAGTATGTGCAAGTACAAAGACTGATGCTTTTGATAAATGCATTGAGGCATTCACCCTTATCTTTCAGGTGCCACCAGTTGCGATACCATGTTTTAAGGCATTACCTTTGATTGGTGGAATTGCAGCAGGCGTTATTTTTAAACTATATCTGAATTCAAGAAAGAAAAATGCAAAGCAGTTGATCCTTATATGGACTCTAACAAATGGAACAACATACCACTTACGGCTACAGAATGGCTGAGGATGACAAGACCACTTTTCCCTAAGTATGATAGAAATAAAAATATACTTATTGTCGGAGGATCCGGCGCAGGTAAAACGAGGGGTTTTGTTAAACCAAATCTAATGCAGATGCATAGTTCATTTTGTGTTACAGATCCGAAAGGAACAGTTTTGGTCGAAACGGGGAAGATGCTTCAGAGAGGTTATTATCTTTTCTATAAAGACCTTACCAAAGCACAGAAGAAACAGTATAAGAGTTATCCAAGAGATAAGTCAGGTAGAGTTTTATCTAGGAAGACTGGAAAGCCTATCCGTATACCATATAAGATTAAAGTATTTAATACAATCAATTTCAAAAAGTCACTACACTATAATCCTTTTGCATATATAAAGACGGAGCAGGATATATTAAAGTTTGTTAATACACTTATAGCAAATACCAAGGGTGAAGGCGCTCAGTCAGGAGAAGATTTCTGGGTGAAAGCAGAGAGACTTCTATTTACGGCACTTGTGGCTTATATAGTC
>CACYKH010000067.1:0-3171 GCA_902774915.1 uncultured Lachnospiraceae bacterium
TTGTTGGAATAATCTACACCAGCAACATTATCCTGCCACCAAAATCCTTCAAGTGGTGGCACAACATATTCAAAGAATCCCTCTATTTTATAATCAGTCTTATAACTCATTTTAAGTGTATAGGCTACAGCATATAAAACACTTATAGCTTGCTGATATGCTCCACCTTCTTCATTCGGATTACCTTTACCTCTTACAGCAATATAATTTGCCTTTGGAACAGTAACTATCTCTGGTTTATTCTTTGGCATATAGAACTCTTTATATTCTTTCTTAAAATCGAATGCCATTTACATTTCTCCTTCACAGCTAAACTGGAATTATAAATCTTTTTCTTCGTATGGTTTATTCCAAGACCCAATCTCAATCAAATTACCTTCAGGGTCAGCAATATAGCAAGTTCTCTGTCCCCAAGGTTCAAGTTCTGGTTCTAATACAGATGTTGCACCATTTTTTATGGCATTGTTATATGCAGCATCAACTTCTTCAAAAGTATCAACATAAAGTGCCATTTCACTATGACCATTTAAGCCTTTTATATACTCATACCTTCTATGTGTCATATTTTCAAAATCTTTTCTTCCATATAACAAAAACAGTGTTCCATCCTTTACAAGATAAACATTTGATGTATCTTCGCTTTCCTTAATCTCAAAGCCAAGCACATCTCTATAAAATTTAATCATTTTTGCCATATCTTCAACAAATAATCCAAATCCGTCTAAACGCATAGCACACCTCCACAAAATTTGAAGTTGTCTTTCCAAATTATTTAAGAATATTCATATCCCATTGCCGTCGCAACTACCCGAGCTTTTTCATCACCCATAAGCATGCCTAACAAGGTAATTGCAACATGAGGCGCTGTTTGGGGGCAAAAACTTGTTATCACATTTATATCTGTCACAACACTCTGATCAGGTATCACTTCTGCGCCAAACTCTGCAAGTTGCTTCTGCCTTTTTCCAGCTCCAAGATGATATGTTGTGGCTCCTTTTTCCAGCTCCAAGATGATATGTTGTGGCTTTTCTTCCCTTAAGTATTCCACTTGCGCCAACCGGAAGCGCCCCAACACAGACAGAAGCTATATATTTATGAGAACAATTGAATTCTCGTATAAGATTTAAAAACCGTTCATCATAAGCATCCTCATAGAACCCAAATTCTTCAAATCCACCGGGAATTGCGAGTGCGTCATATTCGGATACATCTATTTCATCATAGATTTTATCAACCAAAACAGGAATTCCGAATGCTGATACTACAGTCTTAGAGAAGCCGGCTGTAACAACTTCGGCCGACATACCATAATCATTTCTCGCCCATCCCATAACATCAACAAATGGCGCGAACTCCATAGTTTCAAATCCCTTACAGCAAAACAACAGCACTTTCATATACTTTTCTCCATAACGTCAAAGCACAGATAATCCCCGTTTTCAGTTTCAATCATATTATACTCTGTCGGTTCATATCCACGCTTTATATAAATCTTTTTTGCTGGAAATGATGCATCAAGAACTACAGTTTTGTTTGTTTTACTAATCATTTTCTCTGCATAATCCATTAATAATCTACCGTAACCTTTATGCTGATACTCAGGAAGTACAAACAAACGGCAGATCTCATTATTGGAGATGGTAACAGTTCCTACACAAACATCATCCGCTTCAAGAAGATACACCTTCCCAGCTGCTATATCATTCAATATTCTATCATCAGCGTGATGATTGCAAAAAAACTGCACTGCTCCTTCTGGATAGTATTTAGGATACACCAGTTTTATTGTAGTCTGTGTTATATCCTTTACCGTCTCAAAATCATATTCTTTTGCCATAAAAATACGTGTATCCATATTAGCGCCTTGAAGTTCTTTAATCTTATCCATCTGATTCCCTCGCAAATTTCAATTATCATCGTCAGTAATCTCGGATTACATTTACAGTACCTAAAACACATATTAAACCATTTCATGTTTTAAGTATAATTCCAGTTCATCAATACTATGTGTATGCCCATGTTTATTTTCACTAATAACATGATTATGTTCATGGGTATGCTCTATAACATGTGTATGAGTCGTTCCATCATGTGTATGAGTTATTACGTGTGTATGTGCATGTCTATGACTATGGAGTAGTGTATCATAAATTATAATAACTGTTCCTGCAATCATAATAACCAATGCTACAATAAATAACAAAGTAAGTCTTTCTTATAATGCTACACCTATGAATGGAGCAAGTGCATAGTAAGAACTTGTTCTTGCTGCTCCAAGGGTTTTCTGAGCCCTTATGTATGTAAATATACTAAGTCCATATGCCACATAACCTAATAATAGAATTAGCGCTATACTTTTGATTTCCGGCAGTTTTTCTCCGATTGCAGAAGCTATAACAAACGATCCAATGCCCGATCCTAATCCCTTTATAAATACTATCTGATATGTACTCTTCTCAGATATTTTTCTGGTACAGTTATTCTCTATTCCCCAGCACATAGTTGCACCTAATACAAGTAATGAACCCACTGAAAACTTTAAGCTTCCTTTTCCGGAAAAAGAGAGGATTATACTCGATATGGTAACAAGAATAATAGCTGCCCATAGTTTTTCTGATATCTTTTCCTTAAATATCAAAAATGCTATTAGTGTTGTAGCAACAATCTCAAAGTTGCCAAGCAGAGATGCATTCGCCGCTGTTCCAATGTTTATTCCTGTCATAAGAAGTATTGGAGCTATAATATCAAGCACCACCATGGCTATTGTATAAGGAATATCTTTTTTCTTTAATCGATTTTTTTCATGTTCATTTGAATAATTAAAAATGTACATGATACCGACACCAAGACCTGCTCCCAGATAAAGAAAAGCTGCCGTCATTGTTGGCGAAGCACTACTTAACATAGGTTTAGAACAAGGTATGCTAATCGCGTAAAACAATGCCGCAAGAGAAGCATATACAATTCCTGATAGTCTTTTATTCATCTAATCTTCCTTTTCTAAATGAAGAACCTGAACATATTTATCCTTGATAATACTCTTAGTCCTGAAACCGATTTTTTCAAAATCCAATGAATTCTTCTTTGTACTATGAAATCCTGCATCTTTAAAGCAGGTATTGAAGAACCCTCTTATAATTCCCGGAAATCTCGGATCACTTATATAAAGAG
>CACYKH010000067.1:3176-4400 GCA_902774915.1 uncultured Lachnospiraceae bacterium
CCTGAATCTCCTGTTACAAATTCAAAATTAGGATTCTTATCCTGAGCAATGGTAATCATATTAGGACTTACATCAATACCAAATCCATTTATTTTCTTTTGTTTACTGACAAAAGCAAGTACATTACCTGTTCCACATCCGACATCAAGAACGCAGTCACCATCATTTATATCAAGCTCTTTTATAAGATCCGAATAGAATCTTCCACTACCCTTCCCCATAAAACTTGAATCATAGCTTTCAGCATATTTATCAAACTCCATGATTACTCCTCCCCTCTGTATGGAAGTTCTGAGGAATACTCAACGGACCTCTCCAATACTGATATAAGAGCCTTAAATGATTTCATATCAGGATCAAGATAGTAATAATTCTTCGTACCTTCCTTTCTGACATTTATAACTCCGGCATCCTTTAATATTCTCATATGATGTGAAACTGCCGGACGCGACAAACTTGACATCTTAACAATCTGTCCCACTCTCATTCCACGAGGTTCAGCAGAAATCATCATCTGATAAAGTATATGCAGCCTGTTTTCATCACCTAATGCAACGAGAACCGGTCTGCATATTCTAAAGTCTTCAGCCAGTTTCATAAATTCTTTCCCTGTATGCATAGCGTTTTCTCCTTTGGTTTAAATTTTTAAACCAATTATACACTATATTTTACAGAATAGTTCATTGGGAAAGAAAATCGAGACCATTCAACAACCGGATTACTCTCTTACAAGTGCATACATTTTCATATCAATGATTTTGCCACATTTTACAGCATTGCTCTTTAATGTCCCTTCATATTGGAACCCCGCCTTTTCCAATGCTCTACATGAAGCTATGTTATGCGCAAATGGTTCAGCAAATATACGAATAATATCTGTATTCTCAAATACATACTCACAAACCATTTTAATAGCATTGGTCACATAGCCATTTCCCCAGTAAGGTTCTCCTATATAATAACCCATTTCAGCGGTCCTGCAATGGATATTATCCTTTCGAAATACTCCAATGCTTCCAATTACCTTATCATCAAGTGTTATGGCAAACGCAAATGTACTGTCTGGGTCAGCCGATAGCATGATCTGGATAAAATCCTCTGCGTCATCTTCTGTGTACGGATATGGCAGTCCATCCCTAAGGTTATTCAAAACCTTTAGATTATTCAGGTTTATTGCGAGATCTGACTTGTCTTCGATTCTCCATTTTCTTATAGAAAGATTCA